>NZ_JALLIX010000055.1 GCF_023242365.1 Pseudomonas sp. MWU13-2100 | reverse complement strand
CGCCGCCCTTGAGGCCCTCTTCGCGGATGAATCCGGCTCCCACAATCTCCGGGGCAAACCGAACGTTCGCACACGACCCAAGACTGTGGGAGCGGAGCTTGCCCGCGAAGCTTTTGACGCCCTTGAGGCCCTCTTCGCGGATGAATCCGGCTCCCACAATCTCCGGGGCAAACCGAACGTTCGCAGACGACCCAAGACTGTGGGAGCGGAGCTTGCCCGCGAAGCTTTTGACGGCATCAAGAGCCTCTTCGCGGCGGTCCGGCACTCCGGTAAATCCTGCTCCCACCATAGCGCTGTACTTCAGCCCAGCCCCACCTCCACCCGATCACCATTCAAGCGCACCGGCCAGACCCGCAAGCGCTGCTCCGGGTACTCGATACAGGTGCCATCCGTCAAACGGAAGTGCTGTTTATACAGAGGCGAGGCGATCACCAACTCGCCCTTCAGCGTACCGACGATGCCGCGCCCGATCACATTGGCCCCCGACTTCGGATCACGGTTATCAATGGCAAAGACCTGCTCACCAGCGCCGCCCTGGGGCAGGTGGAACAGCGCCACCTGGGCGCCGTCGAGCCAGGCCACCACGCCGGAATCGGCCACCAGGTCACCACGGCCGCACAGGGTTTTCCATTCGACGGCGTTCTGGCTACGTACCGCTGTGGTCATGTTCATCAGTTCAGCTCCTCGGTGACAGGGATCAGGTGCAGTTCGTGGGCACGGACCGGACGCCGCTGGCCACGCTCTTGGACAAAATGGATGGAAGGATCACCGCCGGCTTCATTGACGAAGGTGCGGAAGCGCTTGAGCTTCTCCGGGTCCTGCAGGGCGTTGGCCCATTCGCACTGGTAACGGTCGATCAGCAGATTCATCTGTGCCTCCAACTCGTCGGCCAGGCCCAGGCTGTCGTCAATGATCACCGCCTTGAGATAGTCGAGGCCGCCCTCCAGGCTTTCCCGCCACACCGAAGTGCGCTGCAGACGGTCAGCGGTGCGGATGTAGAACATCAGGAAACGGTCGATGTAGCGGAGCAACGTCGCGTCGTCGAGATCGGTGGCGAACAGCTCGGCATGCCGTGGGCGCATACCACCATTGCCGGCGACGTAGAGATTCCAGCCCTTCTCGGTAGCGATCACGCCAATGTCCTTGCTCTGCGCCTCGGCGCATTCACGGGTGCAGCCGGAGACCGCCAGCTTGAACTTGTGCGGCGCGCGCACGCCCTTGTAGCGGTTCTCCAGCAGCAGGGCCATGGCGACGCTGTCCTGCACGCCATAACGGCACCAGGTGCTGCCGACGCAGGACTTCACCGTGCGCAGCGATTTGCCGTAGCCGTGACCGGTTTCGAAACCAGCGTCCACCAACTCGCCCCAGATCTGCGGCAACTGGTGCAACTGGGCGCCGAACAGGTCGATCCGCTGGCCGCCGGTGATCTTGGTGTACAGATCGTACTTCTTCGCCACCGCACCCAGGGCAATCAGTTTGTCCGGGGTGATCTCGCCGCCGGCGATACGCGGGATGATCGAATAGGTGCCGTTTTTCTGCATGTTGGCCATGAAGGTGTCATTGGTGTCCTGCAACGGCACCAACGCCGGGTCCATGATCGGCTGGTTCCAGCACGAAGCGAGGATCGAGCCCACCGCCGGCTTGCAGATATCACAGCCAACATGGCCCTTGCCGTGGCGCGCCAGCAGCGCGTCGAAAGATTCGATGCGCTCGACCCGGACAATGGCGTACAGCTCTTGGCGAGTATGGGCGAAATGCTCGCACAGGCTCTTGTCCACCGTGACGCCACGGGCGCTCAACTCGTGCTCGAAGACCTGCTTGAGCAGTGCGCTACAACCGCCGCAGCCGGTGGCCGCGCGGGTGCAGGACTTGAGTTCGGCGAGGTCGCTGCAACCGCCGTCGATGGCCGAGCAGATCGCTCCTTTGCTGACGTTATGGCAGGAACACACGGTGGCGGTCGCGGGCAAGGCGTCCACGCCCAGGGCCGGTGCCGCTTCGCCCAATGGCAGGATCAGACCGGCGGGATCGGCCGGCAGGTCGATGCCATTGCTGACGTACTGCAACAAGGTGTCGTAATAGCTGTTGTCACCCACCAGCACCGCACCGAGGGCACGCTTGCCGTCGGCGGACACCACCAGGCGCCGGTAGCTGGCGCTGGCCTCGTCGATAAAGCGGTAGCTGCGTGAGCCTGGTGTGGCGCCATGGGCATCGCCAATGGAACCGACATCGACACCGAGCAACTTGAGCTTGGTCGACATGTCCGCGCCCATGAACGGCTCGCTGTCTTCGCCACAGAGTTGCGTGGCGACCGCGCGGGCCATCTGGTAACCCGGGGCGACCAGGCCGAAGATGCCGCCGTTCCAGGCCGCGCACTCGCCGATGGCGTAGATGTCCGGGTCGCTGCTGACGCACTGGCTGTCGATAGCCACCCCGCCACGCGGGCCGAGCTCCAGGCCAGACTGCCGGGCCAGCGCATCCTGGGGACGGATACCGGCGGAAAACACAATCAGGTCGGCCTCGAGGAAATCCTCGCCGGCGAAGTTCATCCGGTAGCGATATTCACTGCCGGTGCTGATCGACTGGGTACCACGGGACAGATGTACTCTGACCCCCAGCGCCTCGATCTGGTCCTTGAGTGCCTGGCCGCCTTGTTCATCCAGTTGGACCGGCATCAGCCGTGGCGCGAACTCCACCACATGCGCTTCCAGCCCCAGGGACTTGAGGGCATTGGCCGCTTCCAGGCCCAACAGGCCACCGCCGACCACCACGCCACGCCGGGCATTTTTCGACGCGTCGCGAATGCGGTCGAGATCGCCCAGGGTCCGATAGACCAGCCGCGAGTCGCCTTCGGCGCCTTCGATCGGTGGGACGAAGGGGAAGGATCCGGTGGCCAGCACCAGCTTGTCATAGGCCAGGCAACCGTCGGCGGTGATCACCTCGCGACGTTCGCGATCAATCTCCAATACCGGGCGGCCCAGATGCAAGGTCACACCGAGGGTCTGGTACAACGCGATATCGCCGAGGGCCAGGGCCTGCGCATCGCGGCCGCTGAAATATTCGGACAAGTGCACGCGATCATAGGCACGCTGCGGCTCTTCGCTGAACACATGAATCTGATACTGCGCCAGGGCGCCGCGCTCGACCAATTGCTCGACGCAGTGGTGACCCACCATGCCGTTGCCGATCACCACCAGCGTTGGCCGGGTATTCAAGGTCGCTGAATAGCTGTTCATAGGAAGCATCCGTCAAAGCCAATCCGGTTTTTCGAAGGCAAAAAAAAACGCCCGGAACCAAAAGGTTCCAGGCGCCTTTGCCTGTTCGTGCTGCCGGCCCGTGGGCCTGACGCAGTCATGTTCACCCGGGCCGGTTGTGGCCAAACGATCGCCGTTGATCGACGGGGCATCCCACTCGCGCCATCGCGGTGAGGTGCAAGAGGCTATGCATCGCTTGTGCCATATCGGCCACGGCGGCTTTCCCTGGGGCTTGTCGTCAAGGCCGAACACGCGCCCCGTGGGAGCGAATTCACCGGGACGCCGGGCTGCCGCGGGGGGCTCTGGAGACCGCCAAAAGCTTCGCGGGCAAGCACCGCGCCCACAGAGATGGTGGGAGCTTGTGGGAGCCGGATTTATCCGCGAAAGGGCCGCTGAGAACGCCAGAAGCTTCACCGGTGATCGAGCATCGACCGGCCAGACAAAAGCGCCAAAACAGTGCAATAACGCCCGGCACGCCCCATTGCAACGCCGGTTTTCGTCTTCCAGCGCCACACCGCCAGCCCCGCATCCGCCCGCCCCCAGACGCCCGGGCATGGCATGCCGGCCCTGTTCGCCCCACTCTGCCAGCCACCCGTGCAGACCCGTCCGTGATAGTTGGCGCGGGCATTGCTAATGCTTGCATAGGCCATCAACGTCGATGGCACCTTATTTCACTTTCCAGGCAACAGTCACGACAAAGGCGCCGTGCCGCTCCCGTTGAATAACGTGGAGCCGCAGGCGCCTTTTTTCGTTTCTGCCGGACCCGGCTGCCAACCCGTGGCGCATCATCGAGGACGCACAATGACCGATACCCAGGTGGCCAGCAAAACCGTGCGCAGCGTCTGTCCTTATTGTGGCGTAGGTTGCGGCATCGTCATGCAGGTCGAGAACAACCTGATCGTCAAGGTTTCGGGCGACAAGCAACACCCGAGCAACTTCGGCCGCCTGTGCACCAAGGGCAGTACCTGCGGCCAGGCCGTGGCCGATTCCGGGCGCATGGAAAACGCTTTCCTGCGCTCGCAACGCAACCGCGACCCGGCACGGGTCGGCATCGACCAGGCCATCAGCGCCACCGCCAGCCGCCTGCGGAGCATTATCGACAGTCATGGCCCTGACGCCGTGGCGCTCTATGTGTCCGGGCAGATGTCCCTGGAAGCCCAGTACCTGGCCAACAAACTGACCAAGGGCTTTATCCGCAGCCGGCATATCGAATCCAACTCGCGCCTGTGCATGGCCAGCGCCGGCAGTGGCTACAAGCTGTCGCTGGGGGCCGACGGTCCGCCGGGTTCCTATGAGGACTTCGAGCACAGCGAGCTGTTCCTGGTGATCGGCGCGAACATGGCCGATTGTCACCCGGTCCTGTTCCTGCGCCTGCTCGATCGGGTCAAGGCCGGGGCCAAGCTGATCGTCGTCGATCCGCGCCGCACCGGCACCGCCGACAAGGCCGACCTGTTCCTGCAGATCAAGCCGGGCACCGACCTCGCCCTGCTCAACGGCCTGCTGCACCTGCTGGTGAAAAACGGCCACGACCACCGCGACTTTATCGCCGCCTTCACCGAAGGCTGGGAAGTGATGCCCGACTTCCTCGAAGACTACCCGCCGGCCCGGGTCGCCGAACTGACCGGCCTGGCCGAGGCCGACCTGCACCAGGCGGCGCAGTGGATCGGCCAGGCCGCCAACTGGATGAGCTGCTGGACCATGGGCCTCAACCAGAGCGTACAAGGCACCTGGCACACCAACGCGCTGTGCAACCTGCACCTGGCCACCGGCAGCTTGTGCCGTCCCGGTAGCGGGCCGTTCTCCCTGACCGGACAACCCAACGCCATGGGCGGACGCGAGATGGGCTACATGGGCCCCGGCCTGCCGGGCCAGCGCTCGGCGCTGGTGGCCGGCGACCGCGCCTTTATCGAACAGCTATGGCGGCTGGCCCCCGGCAGCCTGCGGGCCGAAGCCGGCGAAGGTACCGTGGCGATGTTCGAGGCCATGCGCGCCGGCAGCATCAAGGCCTGCTGGATTATCTGCACCAACCCGGTGGCCAGCGTGCCCAACCGGCAGAACGTCATCGAGGCACTGCAGGCCGCCGAACTGGTGATCAGTCAGGACGCCTATCTGGATAGCGAAACCAACCGCTACGCCGATATCCTCCTGCCCGGCGCCCTGTGGGCCGAGGCGCAAGGCGTGATGATCAACTCCGAACGCAACCTGACCCTGATGCAGCAGGCCGTGCAGCCACCCGGTGAAACCCTCCCGGACTGGCAGATCATCGCCCGCGTGGCCTGCGAAATGGGTTATGCCGAGGCCTTTACCTATGACAGCGCCGAGGCCGTGTTCGAGGAGATCAAACAGGCCTGGAACCCCAAGACCGGCTATGACCTGCGCGGCGCCAGCTATGCCCGCCTGCGCGAGCAGCCGCTGCAATGGCCGTGCGCCGAGGCGCAAGGGGCCACGCGCAATCCGATCCGCTACCTCAACAACGGCCTCAGCCAGACGCTGAAATACCACCAGGACGGCCAGCAACCGGCGATCGCTTTCCCGACCGAAAGCGGCAAGGCGCAGTTTTTTGCCCGGCCGCACCTGATGCCGGCGGAAATGCCCGACGAGGAATTCCCCCTGGTACTCAATACCGGGCGGGTGCAGCACCAATGGCACACCCTGACCAAGACCGGCAAGGTGCCGACCTTGAACAAACTCAACCCCGGCCCCTTCGTGGAAATTCATCCCGACGACGCCACGCGCCTGGGCATCAAGGAACGCGACCCGGTGCAGATCCGTTCGCGGCGTGGCCGCGCGGTGCTCCCGGCGGTGATCACCGACCGAGTCCGTCCAGGCAACTGCTTTGCGCCCTTCCACTGGAACGATGTGTTCGGCGATGACCTGGCGATCAATGCCGTCACCAGCGACGCCATCGACCCGCTGTCGCTGCAGCCGGCGTTCAAGTTCTGTGCGGTCAACCTGTTGGCCCTGGCGCCGGCGCCCAGCCAGCCGGTCCCCGAACTTGCCCTGGCCGGCGCCTCGACTGTCGCCTCGGAGGGCCTTTCACCCATGCAGATCAACGCCTTCGCCCGCCTGCTCAACCTCGATATCCCGGCGCAATTGAGCCTGGCCGCCGATGAGCAGTTGTATATGCAGGGCTACCTGCTGGGCCTGCGCAGCGCCGAGGCCAAGGTGCCGGGCGTGCCCACCCTGCCCGGCAGCGCGCCCTTTGACGCGGACAAGCGCTTGCTGCTCAATGGCCTGCTCGCCGGCCTGTTTTCCCGCACTGCGAGCACCTTGCCAGAACCGCAGGCCGCCGCCATGGTCCAGGCCCCATCCGCCGAATGGCTGGTGCTCTGGGCCTCGCAAACCGGTAACAGCGAGGAGCTCGCCCAGGCCTGTGCCAAGCGCCTGGACGCCGCCGGCCAGCGAACCCGCCTGCGGGCCATGGACGAGGCCGGTCTTGACGACCTGCGCGCCGCCGCCAGCGTGCTGCTGGTCACCAGCACCTTCGGCGACGGCGACCCGCCGGACAACGCCGCGGGTTTCTGGCAGACCCTGCAAGGCGCCCAGGACCAGGCCCTGGCGCAAAGCCGCTACAGCGTGCTGGCCCTGGGCGACAGTAACTACGATCAGTTCTGCGGCTTCGGCCGCAAGCTCGACGAGCGCCTGAGCGAACTCGGGGCTGAACGCCTGCTGCCGCGCCTGGAGTGCGAGCAAGATGCCCAGCACGCTGTCGAACCCTGGCTCAGCACCTTGTGCACGGCGCTCAGCGGCCCGTCCGTGCCCGCCACCACGCTCCCGGCAATCGCCGCCAGCGCTGCCGTGGGCGCAACGGCGCCGCCGGCCCCGAGCGACATCGGCAGCCCCTACAGCCGTCATCACCCGTTGCACGCCCGCCTCCTGCACAACCAGGTGCTGAATGCCGCCGGTGCGGAAAAGGAAACCCGGCACCTGGTGTTCGACCTCGCCGACCAGGACTTCCCCTACCAGGCCGGCGATGCCCTCGGCGTCTGGCCGAGCAACAGCCCGGAGTCGGTCGACCAATTGCTGGACATCCTGCAACTGGACGGCGACAACCCGGTCACGCTCAAGGACAAGGCGCCGATGACACTGCGCGAGGCCCTGCTCGAGCACCTGGACATCACCCGCATCACCCCGGAGATCCTGCGTCGGGTCTGCGGGCTCTGCGCCAGCCCCTGGCTGGATGAATTGCAGGAGGAAGCCAACCAGGCCCGGCTCAAGGACTGGCTCTGGGGCCGGCAATTGCTCGACCTGCTGCACGAGTTCCCGATCAGCCTCGGCGCCAACCAGTTGATCAGCCTGCTCAAGCCTTTGCAGCCGCGTCTGTACTCGATTTCTTCCAGCGCGAAGGTCACCCCAAACCAGGTGCACCTGACGGTGTCCACGGTACGCTACCGGCATGGCGAACAGCTCCGTGGCGGAGTCTGCTCGACCTTTCTCGCCGACCGGGCCGCCACGACCGGAGCACGCCTGTTTATCCAGCGCACCACGCACTTCCGGGTCCCGCAGGACCCACGCACGCCGCTGATCATGATCGGCCCCGGCACCGGTATCGCGCCATTTCGCGCTTTCCTGCAGGAACGCCAAGCCCAGGGTGCCGAAGGCAAGAACTGGTTGTTTTTCGGCGAGCAACGCGCCGCCCGCGACTTCTACTACCGCGAGGAGCTGGAGGCCTGGCTACGCAGCGGTCATCTGAGCCGCCTGGACACCGCGTTCTCCCGTGACCAGACTGAAAAGATCTACGTGCAGCAGCGCATGCTCGAAGCCGGCGCCCAGCTCTGGAGCTGGCTGGAGCAAGGCGCCAGCGTCTATGTCTGCGGCGATGCCGGCCGCATGGCCAAGGACGTCGATGCCGCGCTGAAGAAAATCGTCCAGGTCCACGGGCGGATGAGCGCCGGCGCGGCGGGCTTGTATGTCAGCGCCCTGAGCAAGGATCGACGCTACCTGCGTGATGTCTATTGAGAGGCAACTTGTCACTGTAGATACGCGGTCACTGCAGGAGCTGGCTTGCCGGCGATGGGGCCCTTGAGCCTGGCGGCGCTCACCCGGACGTCATCGCCGGCAAGCCGGCTCCCACAGGGGGCACGGCTATCGGCACAACTCTTGCTCCGCCTTGTGATAGGCGCCAGCCCCACAGCTTCAGGAATCAGCGCATGCACAACGATTTGGCAAGGTCCCCATTGGCCTGGGTAGCAGGCAGCGATGCCCCGGAAAAGAACGTACTCAACCTCGGTTATATGCCCCTGAGCGACAGCGCCTCCCTGGTGGTCGCGGCCACGCAGGGCTTCGCCCAACCCTATGGCCTGACCCTCAATCTGCAGCGCCAGAACTCCTGGGCCGGCCTGAGCGACAAGCTGGTCAGCGGCGAACTGGATGCCGCCCATGGCCTGTACGGAATGATCTACGCCATCCAACTGGGCATCAGCGGTACACCGGCCACCGACATGGCGGTGCTGATGGGCCTGAACCAGAACGGTCAGAGCATCAACCTCTCGCAACCGCTCAAGGAAGCCGGTGTCACCAGCGCCCAGGCCCTGCAACAACGTGTTCGCAATGGCCCGGCCAAACTGACCTTCGCCCAGACCTACCCTACCGGCACCCACGCCATGTGGTTGTATTACTGGCTGGCCAGCCAGGGCATCCATCCGCTGGAAGACGTCAACAGCGTGGTGGTACCGCCACCGCAAATGCTCGGACACCTGCAAGCCGGACGCATCGACGGTTTCTGTGTCGGCGAACCCTGGGGCGCCCATGCCATCGAGCGGGGCCAGGGTTTTACCCTGACCACCAGCCAGGCGATCTGGCCGGATCATCCGGAAAAGGTCCTGGCCTGTACCCGCGCCTTTGTCGAAGAGTACCCCAACACCGCGCAAGCCCTGGTGATGGCGGTCCTGGAGGCCAGCCGCTTTATCGAAGAGAGCCAGGAAAACCGTCGCAGCACCGCGCAATTGCTCAGCGGCAGCGACTACCTCGACGCGCCCCTGGCGAGCATCGAGCCACGCCTGCTGGGCCGCTACGACGACGGCCTCGGCCGACACTGGCAAGACCCCCATGCCCTGAGCTTCCATGCCCGCGGGGCAGCCAACTATCCATACCTCTGCGACGGCATGTGGTTCATGACCCAGTTCCGTCGCTGGGGCCTGCTGCGCGAAGCGCCGGACTACCTGGGCGTGGCGCGCCAGGTCCAGCAACTCGAACTCTACCGTCGTGCCGCGAACGCCCTGGACATCCCCATACCCAACGCACCGATGCGCAGCAGCAGACTGCTCGATGGCCGGCTCTGGGACGGTTCCGACCCGGAAGCCTATGCCCGCGGTTTTGCCCTGCATGCCCTTAATGATCACTGACAGGAGCTGGCCGTCATGCTGAAAATCCTGCTGATCAACGATACCTCGAAGAAACTCGGGCGCCTGCGCACGGCCTTGAGCGAAGCCGGTTTCGAGGTGATCGACGAATCCGGCCTGACCATCGACCTGCCCGCGCGGGTCGAGGCGGTGCGCCCGGATGTGCTGCTGATCGACACTGACTCGCCCAGCCGTGACGTGCTCGAACAGGTGGTGCTGCTGAGCCGCGACCAACCGCGCCCGATCGTCATGTTTACCGACGAGCACGACCCCGCGGTAATGCGCCAGGCGATCAAGGCCGGGGTCAGCGCTTATATCGTCGAAGGTATCCAGTCCGAACGCCTGCAACCGATCATGGACGTGGCCATGGCCCGCTTCGAAAGCGACCAGCACCTGCGCGCGCAACTGCAGGCCCGCGATCAGCAGATCGCCGAGCGCAAGCGCATCGAAATGGCCAAGGGGCTGCTGATGAAAATGAAGGGCTGCGACGAGGCCGCCGCCCATACCCTGATGCGCCGCCAGGCCATGAGCAAGCAGCAGAAGCTGATCCAGGTCGCCGAACAGGTGATCGCCATGAGCGAACTGCTCGACTGAGACGCACCGCAACGCAGCACGGCCCTGTCAGTGGGCTGCGTTGTGGGGCACGAGCTTCCCGGCCCCTACCGACAACCTGCCGGCAACGCCCTCGAAAGGCCGAGCTTGAGCGCCGGAAGGACTCGGACTGAAAGCTGGCACACATAGTGCTCTGACAATACCCGGTAGCCAACGGCGGCTGCCCCACCCCCGACAAAGACGTCGCATTTCCCTTCGTGAAAACGAGCAGGGATGCGGCGTTTTTGCGTTTTTGGCGTCGGTGAACGGGACAGGCAGCCGGTGAACATCACCCGCCCGCAGCCCCCAGCCTTCGTTGACCCCTTTGGCAGATGAGGTGTTAGATGCACAACAGTTTCTGGAAAGCCGGCCACACACCGACCCTGTTCGCGGCGTTCTTGTATTTCGACCTGAGCTTCATGGTCTGGTACCTGCTCGGGCCGCTGGCGGTACAGATCGCCACCGACCTGCAACTGACCACGCAACAGCGCGGTTTCATGGTTGCCACGCCGATCCTGGCCGGGGCCATCCTGCGCTTCATCATGGGCATGCTCGCCGACCAACTGTCACCGAAAACCGCCGGCATCATCGGCCAGGTGATTGTGATCGTGGCCCTGCTGGCGGCCTGGCAACTGGGTATCCACAGCTATGAACAGACCTTGTTGCTGGGCGTCTGCCTGGGCATGGCCGGGGCCTCCTTCGCCGTCGCCCTGCCCCTGGCTTCGCAGTGGTACCCGCCGCAACATCAAGGCAAAGCGATGGGCATCGCCGGGGCCGGCAACTCGGGCACCGTGATCGCCGCCCTGGCCGCTCCGCTGCTGGCCGCCGCCTTCGGTTGGGTCAATGTATTCGGCCTGGCCCTGATCCCCCTGGTGTTGACCCTGACGCTGTTCAGCCTGATGGCGCGCAATGCCCCCAACCGCGCCAAGGCCAAATCCATGGCCGACTACCTGGCCGCCCTCGGCGACCGTGACAGCTGGTGGTTCATGTTTTTCTACAGCGTCACCTTCGGCGGCTTTATCGGCCTGGCCAGCGCCCTGCCCGGTTACTTCCATGACCAGTACGGCCTCAACCCGCAAACCGCCGGCTACTACACCGCCGCCTGCGTGTTCGCCGGCAGCCTGATGCGCCCGTTGGGCGGCGCCCTGGCGGATCGTTTCGGCGGGATTCGCGCCCTGCTCGGCACCTACGCCATTGCCACCCTGTGCATCGGCGCGGTGGGTTTCCACCTGTCCAGCTCAGTGGCGGCCCTGGCGCTGTTCGTCATTGCCATGCTCGGCCTCGGTGCGGGCAACGGCGCGGTATTCCAACTGGTACCACAGCGTTTTACCAAGGAAATCGGCGTGATGACCGGCCTGGTCGGCATGGCCGGCGGTATCGGCGGCTTCCTGCTCACGGCCGGGCTGGGGGCGATCAAGCAGAGTACCGGTGACTACCAACTGGCCCTGTGGTTGTTCGCCAGCCTGGGTCTGATCGCCTGGTTCGGCCTCTACGGAGTCAAGCGCCGCTGGAGAACCACCTGGGGTTCGGCAGCTTTCTCCGCTGCCCGGGTCTGATCGTCGATCATGGGCCTGCAACTCAGTTATGCCGAAGCCAGCGCCAGCGGCCCGCGGGAACAGAACCAGGATGCCACGCGCCTGGTCATCCCGGTGCCCGCCCTGGCCGCCAGCAAGGGTTATCTGTTCGCCCTGGCCGACGGGGTCAGCCAGTGCGCCGACGGCGGCCTGGCCGCGCGCTCGACCTTGCAGGCCCTGGCCCTGGACTATTACGCCACGCCGCCGACCTGGGGCGTGTCGCAAGCCCTGGACCGCCTGCTGCTGGCGCAGAATCGCTGGCTGCATGCCAACGGCGGGCAGTCGCCGCTGTTGACCACCCTCAGTGCGCTGGTACTGCGCGGGCGTTCATTCACCCTCGCGCATATCGGCGATTGCCGGGTGTATCGCTGGTTTGCCGGGCAATTGCAGCGCATCAGCGAAGATCACGTCTGGGACCAGGCCGGCATGCAGCATGTGCTGAAACGGGCGCTGGGCCTGGAACAGCATCTGGTGGTCGACTACCTGGAAGGCGAGTTGCGCCAGGACGAACAGTTCCTGATCCTCAGTGACGGTGTCTGGGCCACCCTCGGCGACGCCTCGATCATCGGCATCCTGCAACGCGATCTGTCGCTGGAAGACACCACCCGGACCCTGGTCGAGGCCGCGCATCAATCCGGTAGCCAGGACAACGCCAGTGCCGTGCTGGTGCGCATCGATGAACTGGCCGACAGCGACCTCGACGATCTGCTCGGGCAAGCCGAGCAATGGCCGCTGCCACCGACACTGAAACCGGGGCAGTGGTTCGAGGGCTGGCGGGTCGAGGGCCTGTTGAAACAGAGCCGCCAGTCACTGCTGTACCGGGTCCACGATGCGCAGCAACAGTCCTGGTTGCTGAAAACCCTGCCGCCGCAGCGTCAGGACGACACGGCCGCCGCCCAGAGCCTGCTGTTGGAAGAATGGTTCCTGCGGCGCATGGCCGGCCGCCACTTCCCCGAGGTGCATCCCGCCGAGCAGCGCCAGCACCTGTATTACCTGATGCGCGAATACCCGGGAATGACCCTCGCCGAACACTTCGAGGCTCATGGCCAACTGGGTCTCAACCAGGGGCTGGAGTTGGCTTTACGAATGCTGCGGGCGGTGGGCCAACTGCACCGGCGCAATCTCCTGCACCGTGATATCAAGCCGGAAAACCTGCTGCTGGGGGTCGACGGCGAACTGCGGGTGCTGGACTTCGGACTGGCCTACTGCCCCGGGCTGAACCGCCAGCGCGATGGCGAATTACCGGGCACCCCCAGCTATATCGCCCCGGAAGCCTACGGCGGCGCGCCACCGAGTGCGGCGCAAGATCTGTATAGCGTCGGCGTCAGCCTGTATTACCTGCTGACCGGGCACTACCCCTATGGCGAAATCGAAGCCTTCCAACGTCCCCGGTTCGGCTCGCCGGTACCGGCCAGCCGTTATCGCCCGGACCTGCCCGACTGGCTCGAACACAGCCTCGGCAAGGCCCTGGCCAGCGACCCGGCGCAGCGCTACGAAACCGCCGAGGAATGGCTGCTGGCGCTGCAACAGGCCGAGCACTTGCCGGCGCCGCGCCCTCGGCCCTTGCTGGAACGCGAGCCGCTCAAGGTCTGGCGCGCCCTGGCCCTTGGCTCCCTGCTGTTGAACCTGATCCTGCTGGCCTGGCGACTGCACGGCTGAAGCGAACACCTCCTGGAGAACTGAATATGCATGGCAAAGTCTGGTTGGTTGGCGCCGGTCCCGGTGACCCGGAACTCTTGACCCTGAAAGCAGCGCGAGTCCTGCGCGGCGCCCAGGTAGTGATGGTCGATGACCTGGTCAATCGCGCCGTGCTCGAACATTGCCCCGACGCCCGGGTGATCGCCGTGGGCAAACGCGGTGGCTGCCGTTCGACGCCGCAGGCGTTTATCCATCGGCTGATGCTGCGTTATGCCCGCCAGGGCAAATCGGTGGTCCGCCTCAAGGGCGGCGACCCGTGCATCTTCGGCCGCGCCAGCGAAGAAGCCGACTGGCTGCAGGCCCGTGGGATCGAGGTCGAAGTGGTCAACGGCATCACCGCCGGGCTGGCCGGGGCCACCCATTTCGGCATCCCGCTGACCTTGCGCGGCGTGGCCCGTGGCGTGAGCTTCGTCACCGCCCATACCCAGGACGACAGCCCGCTGGACTGGACCGCCCTGGCGCAAAGCGGCACGACCCTGGTGGTCTACATGGGCGTGGCCAAGCTGGCGGAAATCCGCGCCAGCCTGATCGCCGCCGGGCTCGCCGCCAGTACCCCGGTGGCGCTGATCGAGAACGCCTCGCTGCCCCAGCAACGCGAATGCCGCAGCGACCTGGCGAACATGCACGAAGATGCCCTGGCGTTTGAACTCAAGAGCCCGGCGATCCTGGTGATCGGCGAGGTGGCGGCCAGCGCGTCAAGCCAGCTTCAAGCCGCCCGTTCGTCCCCGGGGCTGCGTTCGAAATAGCGCTTGTATTCGCGACTGAACTGCGACGAGCTCTGATAACCGACGCGATGAGCGACCTGCGCCACGCCCAGGCCGTCGGCCAGCAACAATTGCTGCGCCTTGAGCAGGCGCAGGCGCTTGAGGTATTGCACCGGCGACAGCAGGGTGACGCGCTTGAAATGCTCGTGGAAGGTCGACAGGCTCATATTCGCGCAACTGGCCAGGGTCTCGACGTTCAAGGGGTCGGTGTAATGGGCATGCAAAAGGCTCAGGGACGCCGCGATCCGGGAAAAATGCCCCTGCTGCTCCACCAGCGCCCGCAGCACTTCCGACTGCGGCCCGCGCAAGGCGGCGAACAACAACTCGCGCACCCGCGCCTCGCCCATGACCCGACACTCCAGCGGGTCCCGCAGGCAATGCAGCAAGCGTTCGACGCAACCACGCATGCTGTCGTCGAGCACCACCGAGGCCATCGACTCCGGGGTCTGGGCCGCCGCCGGGCTGTCATGGTTGAGGCCCATGGCCAAGACCAGCTCGCCCAGCACCGCCCGGTCGATCGCCACGGAAATCCCCAGCAGGGGCGCGCCATCACTGCCGGCAAAGGTCTCGCACTCAAAGGGCACCGAAAGGGCCTGGATCAGATAGTGTCCGGCGCCATATTCCAGGGTTCGCACCCCCAGGTAGGCCAGCTTGCTGCCCTGGACAATGATCATCAGGCTCGGCTCGTAGATCTGCGGCCCCCGGGCCACATCACAGCCGACGCGCAACACTTGCACGCCCGGCAACAGGGTCGGGACGAAGCCGTCGCGAGTGGCCAGAGGCTCGATCAGCGCAACCAGGGGGGCATTGGCGTCCAGGTGACGGGTCAACAGCATGGCAAAAACTTCATGGAAAGAGGGATGGGAACATCTTCGCAGGTCCGGGGACACAGGCGAATGGCGAAAACGCGATACCGGAGGAATAGGCAAGACACGCGGAGGAATCGCCATGGCCGTATCCGCAGCCGGCGCAGAGAATGGCTCGCCTCAACCGTCACAGCTTTGCGAGGTTTCTCATGTATACCGCCATCGGTTACGCCGCCCAATCCGCCACCACGCCCCTCGCCCCCATGTCCTTCCAGCGTCGCTCGCCGCGACCTGACGATGTCGCCATCGAAATTCTCTACTGTGGCGTTTGTCACTCCGACATCCACCAGGCGCGCAACGAGTGGGGCATTGCCGTCTACCCGTTGATGCCTGGCCATGAAATCGTCGGCAAGGTCACCGCCGTCGGCGCCAGCGTCAGCCGGCACAAGGTCGGTGACCTGGTGGGTGTCGGCTGCATGGTCGACTCCTGCCGCCATTGCGAAGCCTGCTCCGCGGACCTGGAACAATATTGCCTCGAAGGCCCGACGCTGACCTACGCCACCCCTGATCGGGTCGATGGCAGCAACACCATGGGCGGTTATTCCGACAGCATCGTGGTCAGCGAACACTTTGTCGTGCGCATTCCGGAAAAACTCGACCTGGCCAGCGCCGCGCCGATTCTCTGCGCCGGCATCACCACCTACTCGCCGCTCAAGCACTATGGCGTCAAGCCGGGGGACAAGGTCGGGATTCTCGGCATGGGCGGCCTGGGCCATATGGGCATCAAGTTCGCCAAGGCCATGGGCGCCGAAGTCACCCTGTTCACCCGTTCGGCGAGCAAGGCCGAGGAAGCCCGTCGCCAGGGTGCCGACCATGTGATCGTGTCCACCGACGCGGCACAGATGATGGCTGCGGCGGGGCGCTTCGATTTCCTGCTGGACACCATCCCGGTGCAGCATGACCTCAACCCCTACCTCGACACCCTGACCTACGATGGCGTGCATATCCTGGTGGGCCTGATCGAACCGGTGGACCCGGCGTTGCATGCCGCCAAACTGGTGCTCAAGCGCCGGGTGCTGGCCGGCTCGCTGATCGGCGGGATTGCCGAAACCCAGGAAGTCCTGGATTTCTGCGCCGAGCACGGCATCAGCTGCGACATCGAAATGCTCGACATCCGCCAGATCAACGAGGCCTACAGCCGCATGATCGCCGGTGACGTAAAATACCGTTTCGTGATCGACATGGCGACGCTCAAGGCCTGATAAAGGCACAAGATAAGTGTGGGAGCGGTGCTTGTCGGCGAAGATTTTTGGCGGTCTTGCGGGCCTCTTCGCGGATAAATCCGGCTCCCACGGTACCTGCGTGGCACGCAGAAGTTGCGTCAGACGCGGCATTGTTGGAAATCCGCCTCCCACAGTACCTACGTGGCACGCAGAAGTTGCGTCAGATGCGGCATTGTTGGAAATCCGCCTCCCACAGTACCTGCGTGGCACGCAGAAGTTGCGTCAGATGCGGCATTGTTGGAAATCCGCCTCCCACGGTACCTGCGTGGCACGCAGAAGTTGCGTCAGACGCGGCATTGTTGGAAATCCGCCTCCCACGGTACCTGCGTGGCACGCATATATTGCATCAGACGTAACATTGTGGGAGCCGGATTTATCCGCGAAGAGGCCCGCAAGACTGGCATCAGCCTCACTGCATGTCACCGTCGGCGCAACGGCCCCATGCTATATTCGCGTCCCTTTCCGACCCAAAGAAGGAATGCCGACGTGAACAAGAAGACCGGCATCAGAGCCCAGCAAGCCGACCAGACCCGCGCACGTATTCTCAAGGCGGCGGTGAAGGTGTTCACCCGCGACGGTTATTCCGGTGGCCGGGTCGAAAGCATTTCCCGCGAGGCCGAATCCAACGACCGCATGCTCTACTACTACTTCGCCAGCAAGGAGCGCCTGTTCATCTGCGTACTGGAACACATCTACGAGCAGTTCAACAAAGCCGAAAGCAAGCTCAAGCTGAACCTGGAGGAACCACTGCAAGCCTTGCGGGACCTGGTGGCATTCGTCTGGAACTACTACGTCAAGCACCCCGAATTCGTCGCCATCCTGAGCATCGAGAACCTGCACCAGGGCCGCCATGCGCAGCAGTCGGGCGAACTGCGGCGACTGTCCGGTGAAGCGGTGGGCGTGCTGCGTCCGATCCTTGAAGCCGGTCAGGCCAAAGGCATCTTTCGCGAGGACCTGGACATCAAGCACCTGTACCTGATGATCGCCTCGCTGTGTTATTTCTATAACTCCAACCAGCACACCCTGAGTTCGTTCCTCGGCGAGCCGCTGGCCGAGAAACGCCAGCAACAGGACTGGCTGGCGTTTATCAGCGACCTGGTGGTACGTGGGGTGCTGCGCCTGCCGTAGCCCTCTGTCACACAAAAATCATTGAGGCGAACACATTATTGTGGCGAGCGGGCTTGCCCGCGTTGGGGTGCGAAGCGCCCCTAAAACCTGCCATCGCGGTGTATCAGATATAACGGGGATCATGGTTTTGCGGCTGCTTCGCAGCCGAGCGCGGGCAAGCCCACTCGCCACAATATTCCAGCATCCACCAGAAACATCCCCTCGCCCCCCAGATTTGATCAGTGCGTACCGGGATTGGCGCGTACATGCGCCACCGTTTTTTCCAGCCCTTGCCACACCGACGCCTCACCGGCAAACCGACTGCGCAGATACGCCGCCAACTCCGCCACCTGGGTATCCGACAAACTGTCCTTGAACCCCGGCATATAGCCCAGGTCCCGGGTCGCCGGATTCTGGATCCCCTGCAGGATCACCTTGAGCAGGTTGTCCGGGACATCGCTGTGCACATTGCTGTTGCTCGCCAGCGACGGACTGACCCCGAACAGCGTCGGTCCCAATCCATCGGCGTGGCAACCCTGGCAGGAACCTTCGAACAGCCGCTGGCCGTTGCTCAGCGACAACTTCACCTCGGGCACTGCCTTCCGCGCAGCGGCGACCGGCCGCGTCACCTGCTCCACCACCCGTGCCTCGGCCTGCGCCTGGTTCAGCGAAGCCAGGTACACCGCCATCGCCCGCACATCTTCCTTCGGCAATTTCGCCAGCTCGGTGACCACCGGCCCCATCGGCCCCGTCGCCACGCCATGGGCATCGGAGTAACCGCTGCTCAGATAGCTGAACAGCTGATCCTCGGTCCACGGCGTCGGCGCCTTCGACAGGCCGTTCAATGCCGGCGCCTCCCAGCCGTCGACCATGGCCCCGGACAGAAACGCCGCCCCGCCCTTCTGCGCGCCGAAGAGATTGCGCGGCGAATGACAGGCCGCGCAGTGCCCCAACCCATTGACCAGGTAAGCCCCGCGATTCCATTGCGCGCTACGCTGCGACTGCACCTGGATTTCGCCCTTGCGCAGGAACAAGGCATTCCAGCCGGCCATCAACGGCCGCTGGTTGAACGGAAAACCCAGCGCATTGGCCTTGGCCGCCTGGCTGACCGGCGCCTGCGACATCAGGTAGGCGTACAGCGCCTGCATATCGGCATCGTTGATATTGCGGAACGCCGTATAGGGAAACGCCGGATACAGATTGCGCCCGTCGCGGCCGATCCCGTCCCGCATCGCCCGCTCGAACGCCGGATACGACCAACTGCCGATGCCGGTCTGCACATCCGGGGTGATATTGCTGCTGTACAGCGTGCCGAACGGCGTCGCCATCGCCAGCCCGCCGGCATTGGTCGCGCCGCCCGGCGCCGTGTGGCACACCGCGCAATCGCCGACCGCCGCCAGCAAACGCCCGCGCTCCAGCGTCGCCGTCGACCAGGTCCCAGCATCGGGCGGTGCGATAGGTGCGATCTCGCCATGCCAGGGCCAGGCCGTGGCGGCCATGCCGAGCAGCGCGCCGAAAGCCGCGAACAACGAACCGAACAACCATTTCGAACGCTTCTGCGGCGACTTCGGCGGGTCCCCGGCGGTCCCGGCATTGAGCGCCTGCAACACCCGCTCCGGGGTAATCGGCAGCTCGCGGAAACGGATCCCGGTGGCATCGAAGATCGCATTGGCAATCGCCGCCGCGCTCGGTACCGAGGCCGACTCGCCGGCGCCCATGGGCGGCTCGCTCTGGCGCGGCATCATCAGCACATCGATCTGCGGCACCTCGGGAAAGGTCAGGATCGGATAACCGCCCCACTCCTTGCTCGACACCGTCGACTCCTCGAAGGTCACCCGCTCCTTGAGCACCCGGCTGGTGGACTGGATCACATTGCCGTGAATCTGGTGCCGCACGCCGTCGGGGTTGATCATCATCCCCGAGTCATGGCCGATCACCACCCGGGTCACCGAGACATCGCCGGTCTGCCGGTCCACCGCCACATCGGCGACCCAGGCCGCCCACGCCGCGCCGAAACCGGGAAACTTGCTGTGGATATAACGCGCATAGGCAAAGCCGCGACCGCGCAGCAGATGGTCTTCATTCGGCGTCTGCATCGGCGCGGTGCGCGGGGTCCAGGCGGCGCGCTCGGCGGTGGATTTAACCAGGTCCACGGCGCGCTGGTCCGGCAGGTAACGCAGGCGATACTCCACCGGATCGACCCCGGCGGCAAAAGCCAGCTCGTCGATATAGGACTCATGGGCAAAGGTGTTGGGCAAGGCCGATACCCCGCGCATCCACGAGGCGCGGACAATCGGCGACATGTCGTTGATGCTGACCCGCATATGCTCATAGCCGTAAGGCGGGATCGAAGTGCGGTCGCCCATTTCGAACATCGCCGCCACCGGCTCGACCCGGCCGGTCAGCAGCAAGGCGAGGGTCGGCGCGCCGTTGGACGGGTAGCTGGTCTGGAAATCGTAGGCGGCCACGCTGCCGTCGGCATTCAGCCCGCCATCAATGTCCATCAGTTGCGCCGTGCCCTTGGGTTCCCAGGCATGCTCCTGGTCGCGGGTCAGCTGCACCCGCACCGGCTTGCCCACGGCGCGGGACAACAACAGGGCGTCGGCGCAAACGTCATCGGCGCAGTTGCGGCCGTAACAGCCGGAAGCCTCCATGCGGATGATCTCGATACGTTCTTCCGGGTACTCCAGCAGCCAGGCCAGGTCCGCCCGCAGCAGGTGCGGATTCTGGCTACCGGACCAGACCCGGATGCCCTCCTCGTGATAATCCGCAAGGCCACAGGACGGACCGATGGAGGCGTGCATCTGATAAGGCCAGAGGTAGGTGCGCGGCATGCGCTGGCTGGCAGCGGCGAGTGCCGCATCGACGTTGCCCTGATCCAGCACCGTGCGCTTGATCCTAGGATTGTCGCGAATCGCCTGCTCGACATCGCTCAGGTCCGGCAGCTTCCGCGTCCAGTCCTTCCAGCGCACCCGCAGTTCCCGCGCCGCCTTCGCCGCCTGCTCTTCACGCAACGCGACCACCCCGATAAAGTCGCGAATCACCACCACCGCGACGATCCCCGGGATATGCGCGATGGATGACTCATCAACCGCCAGCAGACTGTTGCCGACAAAGTCGCCGCTGTCGAAACCGGCATAAGGCGGACGCACGACCCGACCGTGGAGCATGTCCGGCACGCGCATGTCATGCACGTAGATCAGCTCGCCAGTGGCCTTGGCCGGAATATCCACCCGCGCCGTGCCCTTGCCCACCAACCGATAGTCTTCGACCGGCTTGAGCGGCGCATTGCCGCTGATGCGCAACTGGTCATGCTCGCCCGCCACCAGTTCGCGGTAGCTCAAAGCCCGGCCATCCGCGGCTTTGACGATGCCGCGTTCGACCCGCAGCGCTTCCACGCTCAGCGACCAGCGTGCGGCGGCGCGCTGCAGCAGGAAACGCCGGGCTTCGGCGGCGGCATTGCGCAGGGGAATCGCGGAAATCTGCAGGGTCGCGCTGGCAATAGTCGCGCCCTGGTTCGGCGCGCGTTCGGTATCGCCGAGCACCATGCACACCTGCTCCAGCGCCAGGTCCAGCTCTTCGGCGACGATCTGCGCCAGCGAGGTGCGAATGCCGGTGCCCAGGTCCACATGGCCGTTGAAGGCATAGACCCGGCCATCGTCGTTGACCGCGATAAACAGCCCCTGCTCCTTGGGTTTGACCACGGGCGTGCCGCCCTTGGCCACCGGCCCCGAGGGCGGCAGGATGTCGTCGACGACC
Source organism: Pseudomonas sp. MWU13-2100 (assembly GCF_023242365.1). GTDB lineage: Bacteria > Pseudomonadota > Gammaproteobacteria > Pseudomonadales > Pseudomonadaceae > Aquipseudomonas. Next base: position 16,460 of record NZ_JALLIX010000055.1, on the reverse strand, counting down.
AACAGCACACCGGTCTTGGCCAGCCATTGGTCGCGGGTTGGGATGGCGTCGCTCATGGTCGTCGATCCTGGTTCAAGGCAATGGACGGGCGGCACGCAGCACCGCGCGAAGGATTTCGATATGGGTGCCGCAGCGACAGAGATTGGCCGACAGCTCCTGGCGGATCTGCGCTTCGCTGGGGTGCGGGATGCGGTCGAGCAAGGCTTTGGCGGTCATGATCATGCCGTTCAGGCAGTAGCCGCACTGGGCCGCCTGCTCGTCGATAAAGGCCTGTTGCACCGGGTGCGGCGCCTCGCGGCTGCCGAGGCCTTCGAGGGTGACGATCTGCCGATCCAGGGCGCCGGCCAGGGGAAACACGCAGGAGCGCGCAGCCACGCCGTCGATGATCACCGTGCACGCGCCGCACTCGCCGAGGCCGCAGCCGTACTTGGGGCCGTTGAGCCGCAGGTCGTTGCGCAGCACCAGCAACAGCGGGGTGTCGGCCATGGCCGTGACCGAATGGCGTTGGCCGTTGACCTCAAGGGCCAGCGTAATTTCCTGCGTTGTCATGGATTGCGCCCGCTTCATTTGATGAAGTGATTACTACATGAAAAGAGCGTGGGTTGAGAACGATGTCCCCTGACGACACACTTTTTCTATGAAGTGGTTACTACATGAAATGAGAGCAAGAAAAGTGCCAGAGAGAAAAGATCCCCTCCGAGAGCCTGAAAAGCAGAGATGGGAAGGTGAATCGGTGGCGAGCGGGCTTGCCCGCGCTCGGCCGCGCAGCAGTCGCAAACCGGCCACCTCGGTCTACCTGATGCGCAGGATTCGCCGGTTTTGGGGCTGCTTCGCAGCCCAACGCGGGCAAGCCCGCTCGCCACAGTTATTCATCGCGGTCGTCGATCATCTTGCGCAGCAGGAACAGCACCGCAACCTGTTCGGCGGGATTGAGGTTGCTCATGGTCAGTTCGCTGATCTTTGCCGCACAGGGTACGGTCTGCTGCACCAGTCGGCAGCCGGCCTCGGACAAACCGACGATAACCTTGCGCCGGTCTTCCGGGTCCGGCTCCAGGGTGATCAGCTCACGCGCCTTCAGTCGCTCGACGATGCCGCGAATGGTCGCCTGGTCCACCGCGGTGGCCTTGACCAGTTCGGTCAGGGAGCTGGGACCGTGATCGCGCACCGCGCAGAGGGTGACGAACTGCACGGCGGTAAGCTGCGAGTCACCGACATTCTGCTGGAAGATCGCCATATGCCGCTGATAGGCCTTGCGCAGCAGGTGGCCGACTTGTTCAGAGAAAACATAAGGGCTGGAATCAGGAATATCCGACACGGCGGGCTCGAAAAGGCGAGGGAGAATGGGCAGGCATGATGGACAGGTTGTCGGGCAGACTCAAGTGTGCAGGGGCACTCATTGGAGTGAGCCGCTAGGCAGTTGAGCGCACTCAAGAGTCTGGTCGAGACTTGTGGGAGCAGAGCTTGCTCGCGAAGAGGCCAGCAAGACCACCCGAAACCTCGCTGCCCCCCCACAGACTCAGCGAGCCCGCGACGCCTCCGGCGCCACCACATCACCGCCGATCACCACCGCCTGGTCATCCAGGTACACATCGCAATGGCGCAACGGAATGTCCATATGGCACGGCGTCTTGCGCGTCCCGCCGACCTCGGTATTCGGCCCGGTGGAGAACAGGAAATTGCCATAGAACGCCCGGGCATCCATGCACATGCCGTCATTCTTGTCATGCAGCCCCATCGCCGTCCACTGCGCCCGTGGTTGCAGGCCCCAGCCGATATGGGAGATGCCGTACACCTCGGGGTCGTTGAAATACTTCATGTAGTCGCGCAGGTACCCGGCCTCGAAACCGCCGTGGATCGAGGTGATAAAACCCTTTTCGATCTCCAGGGTGATCTTCTCCCGGGTGTAGGTCTTGAACGGCAGCAGGATATCGCCGACATCCAGCACCAGCACGCCCTCGGCCGTTTCCTCGTTCGGCCAGGAGAACAGGAAGCCGCTCGGCCAATGATCCCAGCGCCCCGGTTCATCGGCGAAACCGTACTCGGTCACCGACGGATACTGCCCCAGCTCCGCGCGGAAATCGCTGCCGGCGCGAGACGTCACATGAATCGAACGGGCCTTCTTCAACAACTCCTCCGCCGCCAGCACCCGCACCTTGTCCGCCTCGGTGGGGAGCATCCGCGCCAGCACTTCCGGCGGTTCCACCGCCAGCAGGATGCGCGTGCCGGTCTTGAGGATCTGCTCCTGTTCCGGCGAGTGCAGCAGCATCATGGTATCGACGATCAGATCCGCCGCTTCCAACGCCCGCTGCGCGGCGATATTACCGGTCAGCGCGGTGTCGCCGCAGTAAGCGGTCATATCGTTGCCCATGGCCGTCGGATGGTTGAACGACGGCAACTCCACCGCGTACACCTTGGCCCCCAGGCGCTGCGCCGCCTCCATCGCCGAACGCACGGTACGCGAATCAGAGTAATGACTCTTGAGCACCGCGACACTCTGGGTCGAGTCGACTTTCGACAGTTTCAATACGTGTTCAAACATCTGCGTCAGTTCGCAATCACTTACCGGCATTTTCTTCTCTCCTCTTCGCTCGCGCTGCACCAAGTCGAGGCGCGACGCTTCAGTCTAGTGCGTTTTTATAGCGTATACGCCACTTAATATCGATAAGACCTGAATTAAAAGCGCTCTGCAAGCAGCAGATAAAAACGTTACCAACCCACACACAACCAATAAAATATGGTTACACAGCGTTACTTATGGCGAAAACCGGTAAAAATTTAATTTTTATCGAGGATCTTCTCTTTTGAAAAAAAGAGCGTATACACTTTAAAAACCTGATAACCAAACCCACCACCCCACACTCGGAACGAGGAGCAAGCCCCATGGCAAGCACGCAAAAAATCGCCATCGTCGGCGCGGGCCTGGGTGGCGCCGCCGCCGCCACGCTGTTGCAACAAGCCGGATTCGACGTGTCGATCTACGAGCAGGCCCCGGAGTTTTCCCGCCTGGGCGCCGGGATCCACATGGGTCCGAATATCATGAAGATCTTCCGGCGCATGGGCATCGAGCAGCAGCTCGACCAGATGGGCTCGCACCCGGATCACTGGTTCAGTCGCGACGGCATGAGCGGCGACTACCTGTCGCGCATTCCCCTGGGTGAGTTCGCGCGCAAGGAATACGGCGCGTCCTATGTCACCGTGCACCGTGGCGACCTGCATGCCTTGCAGATGTCGACGATCAAGCCCGGCACCCTGCACTTCAACAAGCGCCTGGAGAAGATCGAAGACCTCGGCGACCAGGTGCGCCTGAACTTCACCGACGGCACCACGGCAAGCGCCGATATCGTCATCGGTGCCGACGGCATCAACTCGAAGATCCGCGAGGAACTGCTGGGTCACGAAGCACCGCTGTACAGCGGCTGGGTCGCTCACCGCGCACTGATCACCCGCGACAAGCTGGCCCGCTACGACCTCGACTTCGAGGACTGCATCAAGTGGTGGAGCGAGGACCGGCACATGATGGTCTACTACACCACCGGCAAGCGCGACGAGTACTACTACGTCACCGGCGTGCCGCACCCGGAGCTGGACTTCGACGGCCCGTTCGTCGACAGCAGCCGCGAAGAGATGTTCGAAGCTTTCCAGGGCTACCACCCCACCGTGCAGGCGCTGATCGAAGCCACCGACAGCGTGACCAAATGGCCGTTGCGCAACCGCAACCCGCTGCCACTGTGGAGCCGCGGTCGCCTGGTGCTGCTGGGCGATGCCTGTCACCCGATGAAACCGCACATGGCCCAGGGTGCCGGCATGGCTATCGAAGACGCCGCCATGCTCACCCGCTGTCTGCAGGAAACCGGCCTCGGCGACTACCGCAGCGCCTTCGAACTCTATGAAGCCAACCGCAAGGAGCGCGCTTCGCGGGTCCAGGCGGTGTCCAACGCCAATACCTGGCTGCGTACCCAGGAGGATCCGGCCTGGGTCTACGGCTACGACCTCTACGCCGAGGCACTGAAATCGGGGGTGGCCGCGTGAGCACTTTCGTCCACGGCGGCAACGTCCAGGCCAACGGCATTCGCCAACACTACCTGCGTTATGGCGGCCAGGGCCCGGCGCTGATCCTGATCCCCGGCATCACCAGCCCGGCGATCACCTGGGGCTTCGTGGCCGAACGTTTCGGCCGGCACTTCGACACCTATGTACTGGATGTCCGCGGACGCGGTCTGTCTTCCAGCGGTCCGGAACTGGACTACAGCGCCGAGGTCTGCGCGGGCGATATCGGCGCCTTTGCCGCGGCCCTGGGCCTGGATCACTACCACCTGGTCGGTCACTCCATGGGCGCGCGCTTCGCCGTGCGCAGTGCCGTGCTCAGCCCCATCGGGGTCAAGAGTCTGGTACTGATCGACCCGCCGGTGTCCGGCCCGGGTCGGCGCGAGTACCCGAGCAAGCTGCCCTGGTACGTCGACTCGATTCGTCAGGCGCTGATCGGCATGGACGCCGAGGCGATGCGCGCCTTCTGCGCCAGCTGGACCCCGGAGCAACTACAACTGCGCGCCGAATGGCTGCACACCTGCTATGAGCCGGCCATTGTCAGGGCGTTCAACGACTTCCATACGGTGGACTTCCACCGGGACCTGCCCAAGCTCAGCGCCCCCGCGTTGCTGTTGGTGGCCGGTCGCGGCGGCGTGATCCTGGCCGAGGACGAAGCCGAAATCCGTGAGCTGCAACCGGGCATCCGGATTGCCCACGTGGCCAATGCCGGGCACATGATTCCCTGGGACGACCTGGACGGTTTCTTCGCCGCCTTCGGCGACTTCCTCGGCGTGAGCCTGACCTGAAATGCACTATCGAACACACACCTGTGAAGCTGTGGGGCTTGCTGGACCTGAGGGGGTTACTGGACCTGGAGAGGCTGCTGGATCTGGAGAAGTTGCTGGACTTGGAGAGGCTGCTGGATCTGGAGAGGTTGCTGGACTTGGAGAGGCTGCTGGATCTGGAGAGGTTGCTGGACTTGGAGGTTCATCGAACCTGTGGGAGCGGAGCTTGCCCGCGAAGCTTTTGGCGATCTTGAGGGCCCCTTCGCGGGCAAGCTCCGCTCCCACAAAAGCTCCACTCCCATACAAGCTCTGCTCTCACACAAGCTCCACTCCCATACAAGCTCTGCTCTCACACAAGCTCCACTCCCATACAAGCTCCACTTCCACAAAGGCTCTGCCCCTACAGAAGCTCCACCCCACACAAGCCCTGCACCTACAGAGTGATGTGTGACCTGAATCATCGACTTGAGGAGACCACCATGATCAAGCCCTACCGCATCGGCCAGATCGTACCCAGCTCGAACACCACCATGGAAACCGAGATCCCGGCGATGCTCAACGCGCGCCAGGCGATCCGTCCAGAACGCTTCACCTTTCACTCCAGCCGCATGCGCATGAAGCAGGTCCGCAAGGAGGAACTGGCGGCCATGGACGGTGAATCCGACCGCTGCGCCGTCGAGCTGTCCGACGCCAAGGTCGATGTACTCGGCTACGCCTGCCTGGTGGCGATCATGGCCATGGGCCTGGGCTATCACCGCCAGTCCGAAGCCCGCCTGCGCAAGGCCACCGCCGACAACGACGCGAACGCCCCGGTGATCACCAGCGCCGGAGCGCTGATCGAAGGCCTGAAAGTCATGGGGGCCAAACGCATCGCAATTGTCGCGCCGTACATGAAACCACTGACCGAACTGGTGGTGAACTACATCCGCGAAGAAGGTTTCGAGGTCGTCGACTGGCGCGCCCTGGAAATCCCCGACAACCTCGAAGTGGCCCGTCACGACCCGGCCAAGCTGCCGGGCATCGTCGCCGGCATGAACCTGGAAGGCGTCGATGTGATCGTGCTCTCGGCCTGTGTGCAGATGCAGTCGCTGCCGGCGGTGGCCAAGGTCGAGGCACAGACCGGCAAGCCGGTGCTGACCGCCGCCATCGCCACCACCTACGCCATGCTCAAGGCCCTGGACCTGGAGCCGATCGTGCCCGGAGCCGGTGCCCTGCTCTCCGGCGCATACTAAACGAGGAGCCTTGCGATGAGCGAACAAAGCGCCAATGACAATTACCAGGGCGTCTGGGGCCAACGGATCGGCTTCGGCCAGAAACCGGCCCTGCTGATGATCGACTTCATGCAGGGCTACACCACCGAGGGCGCGCCACTGTTCGCCCCCGGTGTAGTCAGTGCCGTGGCCGAAAGCGTCGCGCTGCTGGACTGCGCCCGCCGTCATGGAATTACGGTGGTGCACACCAATATTCGCTACCATCCGGGGCATTTCGCCGATGGTGGCATCTGGGTGCGCAAGGCGCCGGTGATGAAGGACATGGTCGAAGGCAATCCGCTGGCGGCCTTCTGCACAGCGGTGCTGCCGCTGCCGGCGGAAGTGGTGATCAGCAAGCAATACGCCAGCGCGTTTTTCGGCACCAGCCTGGCCTCGCAGTTGCACACCCAAGGTATCGATACCGTGGTACTGGCCGGCTGCTCCACCAGCGGCTGCATCCGCGCAACGGCGGTGGATGCCGTGCAGCACGGGTTCAGGACCATCGTGGTACGCGAATGCGTGGGCGACCGCCATCCGGCGCCCCATGAAGCGAATCTGTTCGACATCGACAGCAAGTACGGCGATGTCGTCAGCAAACAGGAAGCGATCTCGAAGTTCCAGGGAGCTTGACCGCGGAACCGTGCCACAGAGCAAGGTCGCGTAAAAAACTGAGCGTCGCCTCCCTGCGGAGCGTGGCGCCCAGTCTTCTGACACTGCCTTTGGAAGCCGCCTTTACCGCGCTCCAGAGTGCTGGAAAAAAGCGGCTGTATAAAAACCATAAGTCACCGCCAGGAGACAACCAATGCCCATTGCGAATGCGACAAGCGCGACCTCGGTCGCCGACCCAACCCAAGCGCTTTACCACAAGATCACCTGGAAGCTGATCCCGTTCCTGTGCTTCTGCTATCTGGCCGCGTACCTCGACCGGATCAATATCGGCTTCGCCAAACTGCAGATGCTCGACCAGCTGCACTTCAGCGAAACCGCCTTCGGCCTCGGTGCCGGGCTGTTCTTCGTCGGCTATATCCTCTTCGAAGTACCGAGCAACCTGGTGCTGGAAAAGGTCGGGGCGAAAATCTGGATCGCGCGGATCATGATCACCTGGGGCCTGCTCTCGGCCTGCACCCTGCTGGTCACCTCCACCACCCAGTTCTACATCCTGCGTTTCCTTCTCGGCGCCGCAGAGGCCGGTTTCCTGCCGGGCGTGCTGTTCTACCTGACCACCTGGTTCCCGACCCATCGGCGCGGGCGGATCATCGCCCTGTTCATGATCGGCCTGCCGCTCTCCAGCGTTATCGGCGGTCCCTTGTCGGGCTGGGTCATGGGTCACTTCGACCAAGTCAGCGGGCTGCGCGGCTGGCAATGGCTGTTCCTGATCGAAGCGGTGCCCAGCGTGTTGCTCGGCATCCTGACCTTCTGGGCACTGCCGAACCACTTCCGCCAGGCCAAGTGGCTCAATGAAGAGGAAAAGACGGTACTCGAAAGCGAACTGAAAAACGACGAGGCCAGCAGCCCCGACAGCAAACAGCATTTCCGCGACGGTTTCTTCAACCTCAAGGTCTGGATGCTCGGCGGTATCGATTTCTCGATCCTGCTCAGCGCCTACGCCATGGGTTTCTGGATGCCGACCTTCATCCGCAACGCGGGGATCACCGACACCTTCCATATCGGCGTGCTCACCGCCCTGCCGAGTGTCGCCGCATTGCTCGGCATGCTGCTGATCGGCGCCAGCTCGGACAAGCATCGCGAACGCCGCTGGCACATCATCGTGCCGTTTTTCATCGGCGCCGCCGCCATGGCTGCCAGCACCTTCTTCACCCACAACGTGGTGGCGACGGTGGCCCTGTTCGCCATTGCCTCGGCGGCGATCATCGGCGCGGTGCCGGTGTTCTTCAGCCTGCCGGCGACCTTCCTCAAGGGTACCGCGGCGGCCACCGGCTTTGCCCTGGCCTGCTCGCTGGCGAACATCGCCGGCCTGGTCAGCAACTCGCTGATGGGCGTGGCCATCGACCTTACCGGCAGCAGTGCCGGGGCCCTCTGGTTCTTCGCCGGCTGCCTGATCCTGAGCAGTTTCCTGGTGATCGCCTTGCCGGCCAAACTGGTCAATCGTTAAGTCTCCACTGACCTGCCGATGGCCTTTGCGGGCCTCGGCAGGCAGGCTGGATCAGCGCAAGACAACCACAACTCATTGGGGCACATCACCATGCAACGCTTTCTCAAGGGCTGCGCGCTGGCGCTGGCTGTCGGCCTGTCCGCCGGCTCGCTGCAAGCGGCGGAAAAAGTCATTCTCGACACCGATTTCAACGTCCTCAACGACGACGGCCAGGCCTTTATCATGCTGGCGCAGTTGCACGCGCAGAAGAAGATCGACCTGCTGGGCATGACCCTGGTCAGCGGCAATGCCTGGGTCGACCAGGAACAGGTCGACGCGCTCAAGGCGGTGGAACGCATGGGGGTGGAAAAAGAGATCGGCGTCTACTCCGGCGCGGCCTATCCCCTGCTGCATGACTTTGCCACTTACCCACAGGAGCAGGCGCTGTTCGGCGCCGGCTGGCCGGGGGCGTTCAAGAACCCGCGGCCGACCTCGGCGGCGCAACTGGTCGCGCCGCCCGATGGCCTGGCGACCCACACCCAGCTGCGCAGCGAAACCGCGCCGCAGTTCATTATCGACAGCGTGCGCAAGAACCCCCATGAAGTGACCCTGCTGGCCATCGGCCCGCTGACCAACCTGGCCCTGGCGATCCGCCAGGCGCCGGATATCGTGCCGCTGATCAAGCGCATCGTGTACATGGGCGGCGCCATCGAGATTCCCGGCAACACCACGCCGGCGGCGGAGTTCAACTGGTGGTTCGATCCGGAGGCGGCGAAGATCGTCCTGCGCTCGCCGATCGAACACGTGATCTTCCCCAACGATGTCTGCGAGAAAGTCACCTTCGACGCTTCGGTCTACCAGCGAGTGATCGCCGCCAAGGGTGCGGTGCCGCAGCTGTACAAGAGCGTGTTCGGCCCACAGTTCGCCAAGGACCCCGGGTACCACAGCTTTACCTGGGACAGCCTGCCGGCGTTGTTCCTCGCGCAGCCGGAGATCGTCACCGAATCCCGGGATATGTGGATCGATGTCGACACCCATTTCGGCCCGGACTATGGTCGCGCACTGGGCTACAAGAAGAACCCGCCGGTGGGAACGCAGAAAGCCAGGATCGTGTTCGCCGTCGACCAGAAGAAATTCTGGAACGACTACGTATCGCTGGTGACCTTGCCGACGCCGGTGAAAAAACCCTGAGGACAACGGTGACCGTCCCGCGGTCACCACTCCCCCCGCCCCCCATAAAAACGACCAACGGCAAGAAAAAAGACGACCGTCCTTTCCTACTTTCCCTACCGGCTTCAGCGCCATTCGACCCGCACACACCTGCGTGGTCCCGCGAACTAACTGACTGTAAATAAAGAATTTCTACGTTTATCGACGCGATTGGAAGCACTCTACCTTCAGCCCACAAAGCAAAAAGAATCGGCTTACAGAAATAGCTCACTCGGCCGAGTACAGTCGCCACCTGTCAATTTTGACAGGTCCCAAAACGCTTTTTTCTGTTTATAACTTCATGGGCGACCTGCGGAAGTCAACAGTGACGTTGGGGGTACTTTCCGCCTGGGGCGCCTGAGCAACTCAGCCAAAAAAACCGATGAATCTGTTCAATCGCATTTTTGCGGGAGTTTCCACCATGCACGCGTCACTTTCCAAACCGACCGCCACCACCCCGCCCGTGGTCCCCCCTGAACCGCAAACCCACGAGCCCCGCCCGCGTATCAGCCTGACCCGCAAGGAGTTGGAAGTCATGGAGTGGGCGGTGATGGGCAAATCTTCCTGGGAGATTGCCCAAATCCTCGAATGCACGGAATCGGCGGTGAACTATCACTTCGCCAATATTCGCGTCAAATTCAAGGTGTCCTCGCGCTGGGCCGCCTTGCGCAAGGCTGCGGAAATGGGCCTGGTGCAGCTATGACAAGCATCTCTGCCGGCTGGCCGGCGTGACATCCGCAGTCCTGACCTGATCGTCACACGAGCTATGCACTCGGTGGTTGTGACCCTCAGGCATCCTTTCGAATCGCTATCCCCATCGACAGACCGACGCCCCAAGGTTCCCGCGCCATGACCCGACACATTCTCCTGGCCGACGATCATCCCGTCGTGCTGCAAGGTGCGCGAATGGCCATCACTTTTGCCGAGCGCAACACGGACCTGAACCTGCATGAAGCCCACACCAGCGATGCGCTGATCGAGCACTTGCAGCGCCAGCCCTGCGACCTGCTGATTACCGATTTTTCCATGCCCAACGGGCGCTTTCCCGATGGCATCACCCTGATCCGCTATATCCGCCGGCACTTTCCACGGCTCAAGGTGCTGGTGATGACCATGATCAACAGCCCGGCGCTGCTGCGCGCAATACTCGACCAGGGGGTGGCCGGGCTGTTCGACAAGCATCGTCCGCTGCACGAGTTGCGCGTGGCGGTCGAGCGCGTGAGTGCCGATCGCGAGTACCTGAGCCCCAGCTTTGCCCTGCTGTTGAAAATCCATGCTACCAGCGACCTGCTCGATAGCCCGCTGTCGCAGCGCGAGCTGGAAGTGCTGCGTCTGTTCGGCCAGGCCTGCTCGGGGCGGGAAATCGCCGAACGTCTCAATCGTAGCGAGAAGACCATCAGCCGGCAGAAGCGCACGGCGATGGAGAAGCTCGGGCTGCGGCACAACGGCGAGTTGGTGGAGTATGTGCGGCGGGTGGGGTTGGGGTGAAAGGTTCTTGAAAACACTTGGATGCCGTCCACCCCTGTGCCGCGCCACCATGGTCAACCCGCCCCCTGTGGGAGCCGGCGGTTTTATAGCGTTTTATCATAAATATTATTTCAAATCCGCTTGAACACCTATCACTTCTAACAGTAGACCATCACCTGACTTCAGCACAGCATAATAAAAGTAATGACATACAACAACATTACCGCAGGACATCAGTCATGAGCACCAGGCCAAACAGATTTATCTTCCATTCGACATTCTGGCTTTCTACTGTTGCCAGCATGTTCATTCAGAATGCTGTTGCCGATTCCAAACTACTCGCACCGACCTCGGACCATCAACCCATGACAAATGAGGCCAATGCGATAGTGCAATACAATAAATCAACTCCCAGCATCGTCTCAACACTCATCACCCAGGCGGATATTTCTTCGCTTACCCCATCGACCCAACTGATCGAGCTCAACCTGACTCCTGACTTGACCGTCAGCATTGGCAATTTGCATCTAGAGAAAAATAAAAATGACAACATCGCGATTTGGCATGGCCAGGTAAAAGAATTACGTAATGCCTCCGACAAAAGTACTACACCGGTCAAGAGCGAAGACAGTGATGTCACTCTGGCAGTCAATGGCACAATGATTACCGGTACCGTGCGTTATGCTACCGAGCTCTACCGGATAGTCCCCTTGGGCGGACAGTTGCATGCCATTTTCAAACTGGATGAAAGCCGCTTCCCGTCAGATGACAATGACACCGTCGAGATCGATCAATCATCGTCGGCACCTGTCCCCGCACGCAATACGGCGCACTCGGAGCGGGCTTATACCAAGATTCGCGTCCTGCTGGTCATGTCCAATAATGCACGACCATGGATCACCGACCCACAAGGACTCGCCGCCGCAATGCTCGCCGAAGCCAACAACGGATTGGTCAATAGCAATATAGACGTACGCTTTGAGTCCGCCGGTATCTTTCCGATCAACTACAATGAACGAGGCAGTGGCGAGGAGGGTTTCGGCTACTCGCTTGCGGACTTGAAAAACAACGCTGAAGTCCGCGCCCTACGCGATGCAAGAGCGGCCGACAGCGTCGTCATGTTGGTCGTTAATAATGCTCTTAGGGGAAAAGCCTACCTGCGAGCCACCCGGGACAATGCATTCGCTGTCGTGAGCGAATCAGCAGCCACCGGGCAATATACCTTCGGGCACGAGCTCGGCCATAATATCGGGGCTGGCCATGAGAACTCAGAGGGACCGATCGCTTACGCACACGCTTATCATAAATCGACAGGCGGATTCCCCTTCTCGACGATGATGTCATCCACCTGCGCCGCCAATGTCTGCCCACGCATCAACGCCTACTCCAGCCCCAGTGGTACATGGTTTGCCCAACCAACGGGGGTAGCGGGTATAAGTGATAATGCCCGCGTCATCCGGGAACGGGCCGGGGCCGTGGCAGACTTCATGCCTGAGTTATCTCCCGTTGCCGCAACGCCGACAGATTTTTGGGACGCCCTGCCTCGCCCCGGCAACAACAGTATTCGACTGGCCTGGAATGCCTCGTCGGGCGCCGCCGGCTATGAGGTCAAGGAGCTCAATACGGAAAATGCCAATCCAAGGACCACCACCGGCACTCAAATAGTGCTATCCGATCTGCCGAACGGATATCACACGTTCCAGTTGCGAGCCTATGATTCCGCCAATCGTTTTTCACTTCCCATCACTACTTTCCTGGGCATACACCAACTACCAAAACCAACGGGATACCGAATCTCGAGGAACAGTGAAGGCACCGTTTTGGCAACATGGGATCCGGATCCCCAAGGTCGCCTGTTCCCCAGCATGACCACGGTCAGCGGCTTTCCGACGTTTCCGTCAATACTGAACTTTGCGGTTCTCGGCAAACTACCGTCGGGCGTGACGTATCACTTCCAGACTTACAGGTACTCAGGAAACCTCATTTCGGAACCGGTTGAAATCACAACGGCGGTGCCTTGAGCAGGGTGAGCCAACGGGTCGCGGCGGTACTGGACCGGCAAAGTATCGCTTAGAGAGAATATTCGCAGGCAAGCCACTCATCTACAGGTTGCGTTACGTTGCCCTGTTTCAATGCTCAGACACGTAATCGCCAACCCAGTACATCCATCAGGTCGCAGCCGTCGCGCAGGACCATCGCCGGCACCTGGAGGATATGTTGGAAGTCGATGTCATTGGCGTTATGCAATTCGATGCGGGCCAGGGCTTCGAGCATTTGCGTCGCGGCCAGGAAGCGGGCGGCGGCGTTGGCGTGGAGCACATCAGTGGGGCTGTCGGCATCGATCAGCAAGCTGGGGATCAGGCAGTCGATGGCGGTGAGGGGGACGTATCTAGTCATGGGTAAAGCCTCGTTTTTTAAATGAGCCTTTGCGCATTTATCAACGAGTCGCCAAACCCGTGTCGCCAATATGAGCGGCTGGTGGACTATACCCCAGACTTCGAGCGCGGCAAGACGCTGAACGTTGAGAAATTGTAAAAATTAGTGATTGGTCAGCATACACGGTTCAATATGGGGCAACGAACCTAGCAGTTCTGCTAGTAGGCAACACTAGCCAATTGAGTGAAAGTAGGAACCTGAGTCGACGAGTCTTTTCAGGGAGTTTCACTCCATGCCAGCCAACCGCGACACCCTGCTCCGCCGCTATCATTATGACCCACTGGATCGCCTGGTCGATTTCACGCCATCGGCACAGTCCAGCACTCAGCATTTCTACCTGGAAACCCGTTTGGCTACCGAGATTCAGAGCTAGGTCCAGCACTCGCTCTTCCAGCAGCAAGACCTGCGCTGGCACAACAACGCCGCCAGGGCCCGACAACTGACACCACCTTGCTGGCCATCGACCAACAACGCTACGTCCTGCACACCTTGGAAAAGACACAACGGCAAGCCATCAGCCATCGGTCCTGCTAGTCCTAGCGATACTGAATCAGCAGAGAGTCAGGCGCAGAGGCATGGAGTCGACTTCTTGAGGGTGGTGAAGCTTGCACGCGCAACGTCTGCCGACTCTCGTGACCTCCCTGCTGACACAAATATCAGGTTTGATCACTGCATGACTGAGCCGCTCCAAGGCACGAGCCAGTCATTCGGAGCAAATTATAAAATGACTGGCCCTTGGGGACGCCCCCTTAGTATTCAAATCGTTTAGGGTCTCTATTTTTCTTACCATCTTTGAACCTCCAATTTAATTCTTCTTGATATTTTACATCTTTCCCTCTCCTGATATTCTCACGCCGCACTTGATACTTAGAATACTCCAATCTATATCCAGACAGCCTCTTAGCAACCGAATCCGGAATATCATCTCCACGCACCGACGACTTATACAACATATCAAAATCAACCGCTGCCTTTTGATACGACTCATCAGCAAGCCTCATTGCATCACGCCTGGCATCTATTACAACTACTGAACTACCTTTCTTGGCGCGACTATACGAGTTGCTCAGTTCTGTCAGCTTATTATAGGTGCTATCTTTTACATACTTTGCCGCCTTCAAGTCCGCTTCTGTAACTTGATACTTCATTTTGGGCGCAATTTCCGTTACACCCACTGGATTCGTGTTTGGTACATTCGCCCCTGCCGCAGCAGCCCCCTTACTGGCTTTCGAACCAAACCAGCGCCTTAGATTTCGCCCTAACCGCGAAAACAGATTGAACCCACCGAAATGTCCAGTCGGATCACTTTCATTCGGCGGGCTGGTCACATAGGCATAGCTATTCAGCCCGCCCCGATCAAACGGACTCATCGAGTCCGGACTATGAAACCGCTTCAGTACCGGGTTATAAGCCCGGTAGCCGTTTCCCAGCAATTGCCATCCGGTATTCACTTCGGCCAGCTCACCATTAAAGCCGAGTCGACTAGTGATCGGTCGTGCCGCACTGGGGTGGCCATAGGCGGTGTACGCGATCGCGTTCGGCGCCCCGCCAGCCGACTCACTGGATACGCTGTTACTGGCGTCGCAGACCAATAATAAAGTGTGCTCCGTCTCACCCTGACGCTCGGCCAGCAGTTGCTCGTCACCGCGCACAAAGCTACTGCTCTGGGCACCGTGCAGCACAGTGGCCACCTCGCCCTCCTGGTAAAAGCGCTGTTCTGCTCCACCCGCACCATCTTTGCTGTAGAGCTTATCGAGCGGATCATAGTGATAAGCCGCGCCCGAGGCACCGCCACTGACCTGGGTCAAACGCCCAAGTGCGTCGTAATCGAGGGTCCGCCCCTGTTCATCCAGAATCAGATGACCGTCGGCGTTGTACTCCAAGTCGATGCTCTCGGGGTAATCCGCATGGCTATTGACCACCTTACGCAGTTGCACCGGATCAACAACATCATCATAGGTATAGCGGGCGGTATTACTGCCTCCGTCAAAGCTGGTCAGTACCTGAGTCAGGTTGTCCATGACATCGAAGCGGAATGCCTGACTGGTAATGGCTTTTCCAAAAGGATCGATCGGCGGCTGGCTGCCGGTGCAGCTATAGCTTTGCAGACGATCACGTGCATCGTAACCGTATGTCTCATCCCGCAGCACCCTAGCGCCTTCCCGTAGAACCCGGTGCTCCAATCCATCGACCAGATTGTAGGCCTGGGTCAATGTCTGGACAGTGCCATCGAGATCGAACGTACGTACGACTTCACGCCCAAAATCATCATATTCAAGGCTGACCGTCACCCGTTGCCCACTCAGGCTATCGGCGGTTTCGATACGCTCGGTCAAGCCGAGCCGGTTATAACGAAAGTTCGAGGTCGTTGTGCCCAGGGTGGTTGTTTTCAAACGTCCGGACGTATAGTACTCGTAGCTCTGCAACTGCGACAGGACATCCGTGTAACTGAGCAAGCGCCCTTGCAGGCTATAGTGGTACGTCATGCGATGGAGTTCTTCGCCCTGCTTGCACTCTTCGGTTTTCAATTCTCCGGTACTGAAGTAAGTGCGATTGAGCTCCCGCCCGGACTCCTGGCAATGGAGCAGACGAGCGTTGTGCGGATCATAGACATAATCGGCGCTGATGCTGCTACCGACAATCCGGCGCTGCAGGGGCTCCTCGCTTAGCTGCGGCTTATACGTGTACTCGATCAACTGGCCGCTGGCGGTGGTCATGCTCTTGGGCTGGGACTGCCCAGGGTCGAACGCAAAACGCTGTTCCCGCCCACCGGTAGTGGCGCTGTACATCCGCCCAAGCCCATCGAAGGCCTGCTCGCCCAATACCTGATCATTCACACTGATCAGGGTCGGCAGGTCTTCGCGACTGTGTTGAGCATACTCGCGCTTAACTACTGCCACGGGGGCCCCGGGCAAGGTGGTCTCGATCATCCGATCGAAGGCATCGTAGCGATACGAGGTACTACGCCCAAGGGCATCCACCTCTTCGACCGTACGTCCAAGACCATCATAGCGATACAGTTGCTCGCTGACAGGCTGCCCCTGTTTTGTCAGGCGCTCGACTCTTTGCGGCGTTTCAAACAGGTTCATTTCGCTCACGGTGTAGCTGTATTTATCATTCGCCGCACTATCGGTCTGTTGCCACTCACGTTTTACCGGTAACACCGTGGTCCCGATCGGATCGGTTTCACTGACC
>NZ_JALLIX010000054.1 GCF_023242365.1 Pseudomonas sp. MWU13-2100 | reverse complement strand
CGAAGCTTTTGGTGGTATCGAGGGCCTCTTCGCGGATGAATCCTGCTCCCACAATGGTGTGTCTAGCCGAGAGTTTGCTTACGACTGGATATCCGATGTGGGAGCGGAGCTTGCCCGCGAAGCTTTTTGCGGCCCCTCGGGCCCCACATTTTTGCGATTGAAGGAGCCGGCTTGCCGGCGATGGCGGCCGATCAGGTAATGCAAAGCCCACTGACCTCATCGCCGGCAAGCCGGCTCCCACAAGGGATCATGTCAGGCGGCCGAGATCTTCAGGCCGACCAGCCCGGTAATGATCAAGGCCACGCTCGCCAACCGGAACAACGCCATGGACTCGCCGAACAAGATGATCCCGGCGATCACCGTGCCCACCGCGCCGACCCCGGTCCAGATTGCATAGGCGGTGCCCAGCGGCAATTCCTTCATGGCCAGGCCCAGCAGGCCGAGGCTGATGGCCATGGCCGCGACGGTGAGGGCAGTGGGCAGCGGCCGGCTGAAGCCGTCGGTGTACTTGAGACCAACAGCCCAGCCGACTTCGAAGAGACCGGCGAAAAACAGAATGATCCAGGACATGAAAACCTCCATCTATGGATGGGGTCGTCCCCGGATGGATACTGCGCTCAAGCCGCAAGGTCGTCCCTGCGCTGCGCACTATAGTGCCCATTCCTGTCCGGAGGATCAAGTTTCCTTCAGTCCAGGACACGGTCAGCGGCTTGTTCGCGGTCCTGCTTTTCGCTCATGCGGCGGAACCAGGTCGAGAGCAGGGCGCCGGAAATATTGTGCCAGACACTGAACAGCGCGCTGGGTACCGCCGCCAGCGGTGAGAAGTGTGCGCTGGCGAGGGCGGCACCCAGCCCCGAGTTTTGCATGCCGACTTCCAGCGCCAGCGACTTGCGCTGGGCCAGTGGCAGCTTGAACAGGCGCCCGGTGAAGTAACCCAGCAGGTAGCCGAAGCTGTTGTGCAGCATCACCACGATCATGATCAGCAGGCCGGATTCGGCGATCTTCGCCTGGCTGGCGGCGACCACGGCGGCGACGATGATCACGATGCTCACCACCGACACCAGCGGCAGGAACTCCACCGCATGGCGGACCCGCTCGCCCAGCAGGCGTTGGGCGACGACGCCGAGCACAATCGGCAGCAGCACCACCTGCAGGATCGACCAGAACAGCTCGCCGAACGATACCGGCAACCAGGCCGAGGCCAGCAGCCAGATCAGCGCGGGCGTCAGCAGCGGGGCGAGCAGGGTGGTGACGGCGGCGATGGCCACCGACAGCGCGAGGTCGCCGCGGGCCAGCCAGGTCATGACATTGGACGAGGTGCCGCTGGGACAGCAGCCGACCAGGATCACCCCGACGGCGATTTCCGCCGGCAGTTGGAAGGCCCGGCAGAGCAGCCAGGCGACGCCGGGCATGATGATAAAGTGGGCGATCACGCCCAGGGCCACGCGCCAGGGATGGCGGGCGACTTCGGCGAAATCGTCAAGTTTGAGGGTCAGGCCCATGCCGAACATCACCAGGCCGAGGAGCGGCACGATGGCGAATTTCAAGGCGATGAACCAGCTGGGTTGGAGGAACGCCAGCACGGCGAAAACCAGCACCCAGTAGGCGAAGGTATTGCCGACGAAGCGGCTGAGTGTGGCCAGTGCGCGCATGGGGGTTTCCTTGTTATGTGTGTGATGCTGAGCGAACTTGTCCCAACCACCCGATCTCAAGCCAGGCCGAAATTTGTGGCGAGCGGGTTTGTCGGGACGCCGCGCCGCCGCTCTCGGCTGCGAAGCAGCCGTAAACCGGTTATCTCGGTCTACCTGATAGATCACATTCGCCGGTTTTAGGGCCGCTTCGCGTCCCAGCGCGGGCAAGCCCGCTCGCCACAAGACCGTGCTCGGTTTCAAGTTTCCTTATCGATCGAGCGGGTCTCTGTGGGAGCGGAGCTTACCGCGTGCGATCAGATACCCTGCGGCATTTCCTCGCCACCCAGGGCCTCGAACAGCTGCGGCAGGAACTCGCCGAAGGTCAGCATCATCAAGGTAAAGCTGGCATCCAACTGGCCCAGGGCTTCTTCGCCGCCGTCCTGTTCGGCCTGATCCTGCAGCAGGTCTTCGAACTTCAGGCGCTTGACCACCATCTTGTCGTCGAGCACAAAGGACAGCTTGTCCTGCCAGGCCAGGGACAACTGAGTCACCACCTTGCCGGTGCTCAGGTGCAACTGGATTTCCTCGCCGGTCAGGTCCTGGCGCTTGCAGCGCACAATGCCGCCGTCTTCATGGGTGTCACGCAGCTCGCATTCGTCGAGGACGAAGAAATGCTCCGCGGTCACCTGGGTCTTGACCCAGTCGGTCATGATCGCGCTCGGCGCGGTTTTCACCGTCAGTGGACGCACCGGCAGCGTGCCGAGCACTTCACGCAGGGTCGACAACAGGTCTTCGGCGCGTTTCGGGCTGGCCGAGTTGACCAGGATCAGGCCCTGTTTCGGCGCGATAGCGGCAAAGGTCGATGAGCGACGGATAAACGCCCGCGGCAGGAACGCCTGGATGATTTCATCCTTGAGCTGGTCACGCTCCTTCTTGTAGACCTTGCGCATCTGTTCGGCTTCGATCTCCTCGACCTTTTCCTTCAGTGCATCACGCACCACGCTACCGGGCAGGATGCGTTCTTCCTTGCGCGCGGCCACCAGCAGGAAATCGCCGCTGACATGCACCAGCGGGGCGTCTTCTCCTTTGCCGAAGGGCGCGACGAAACCGTAAGTGGTCAACTCCTGGCTTGCACAGGGGCGGGCCGGCTTGCTCGCCAGTGCGGTCTCCAGCGCCTCGGCATCAAAAGGCAGATCTTGGGTCAGGCGGTAGATCAGCAGGTTCTTGAACCACATGGGGTGCATCTCTCCTTTATACAAAGGAGGGCATTATTCTCTTCATGGCCCCATAGGCCAACCCTCAGCTAAGTCTTTGGAAGACCTGAGAAAAATATTAAAAAAAGTGCTTGCCAGAGTGGGGCGTGCTCCGTAGAATGCGCGCCACACCGAAAGCGAAGGGTGATTAGCTCAGCCGGGAGAGCATCTGCCTTACAAGCAGAGGGTCGGCGGTTCGATCCCGTCATCACCCACCATTCGTGATCAGTGTTACGCGCAGCGGTAGTTCAGTCGGTTAGAATACCGGCCTGTCACGCCGGGGGTCGCGGGTTCGAGTCCCGTCCGCTGCGCCATATTCGATGATCTGGACCACTGAACGCCAGGTCATCACAGAAAGCCCGCCTAGTGCGGGCTTTTTTTTTCCGAATGTCTTTCGGAACCCTCATCCGTCGTGGTTTCAAGTGCTTATTCAAGTACGCCACCGGCTCGCGCTTTTCGATTCCTACGTGCTCAACCCTGACCTGTCCGCCAATGCTGGCCTTTCCGATTCCATTATTCGGATAACTCGCATGATCCATTCCTTCTGGTCTTCTTGATGTTGTACGATAACGTAACACTGCGCCTCGCCAGTTTATAACATCAACAAAAAAAGCTTTGGGAGACCTGCCTGTGATTATTCGCAGTATCGAGATCATTCGCCTGAGCATTCCGTTCTCCGCGGGCACCACCGAGCGCAAGAACCTTGGGCCGGCCAGGGATGACGATGTCTTCAATGCCGCGTCGCCACGACATCGGCGCATGGAAAGCCTGATGCTCAAGGTCACCACCGACACGGGCCTGAGCGGTTGGGGCGAGGCTTTTGGCCATGGCGCCAATCCGGTGACCTTCAGGGCATTGACTGAGGTGGTGGCGCCGATGTTCATCGGTACCGCGCTGGCTGACCGCGTACAGAGCCTGGAAGTCGCACGTCGCGCCTTGCATGGTTTCGGCTCGACCGGGCCGATGGTGTATGCCTTGTCCGGTATCGACATCGCCTTGTGGGACCTGGCCGCGCAGGTGGCCGGCCAGCCCCTGCATCAGTTGCTGGGCGGCACGCCGCGCGAGCTTGAGCTGTATGCCAGCCTGGTCAGTTATGGCGGCGATCCCGACGAAGTGTTTGCTCAGGTCAAGCGCGCCCAGCAGCAGGGCTTTGCCAAGATCAAACTGCATGAAACCACCTATGCGGCCATCGCGGCGGCCCGTGCGGCGTTGCCTGTGTCGGTCGGCGAGTTGATGGTGGATGTCAATTGTCCCTGGACCCGTGCCCAGGCGTGCGACATGGCCGAGCAGTTGCGTGTGCTTGAGCTCGGTTGGCTGGAGGAGCCCGTCTGGCCGCCCGACGATGTCAGTGGCCTGGCTCAGGTGCGTTGTCATGGCGTGGCGATTTCCGCGGGTGAAAACGCCGCCGGGGTGAACGGTATTCGCGCCCTGGTCGAGCAAGGCGCGGTGGATGTCTTGCAGCCCAGTGTCGCCAAGGTCGGGGGCATCAGCGCGATGCTGGAGATCTTTGCGATTGCCCGCGAACACGCTGTCCGAGTCGTGCCCCATTGCTTCTACTTCGGCCCCGGGCTGCTCGCTGTCGCCCACCTGTGCACGCTGTTGCCGGCGGACGTGGCGTTGGAAGTCCCCTTCATCGAGTTCGAACGCCTGCTGTACCCCGAACTCGCTTTCAAGCCACGTATGAGCCTACCCGACGTGCCAGGCCTTGGCTTTGTGCCTGACGTCGAGGTGCTTCGGACCTATTGCACGGACCACGCGCTGATCAGTTGAACCGCCAAACGCAGTCACCTTCCAAAAATAATAAAGGCCATAAAAAATGAAAGGCAACTATCGCTGGAAAATCGCCGGGCTGCTGTTTTTTGCCGGCATGCTCAACTACCTGGATCGCGCCGCACTGTCGGTGGTGGCGCCACTGTTGAAAACCGAACTGCACATCGACGATGCCCAGATGGGCTTTATCTTCAGCAGCTTTTTCATCGGCTACTGCGCCCTGTGTTTTGTCGGCGGTTGGGCGGCTGACACCTACGGCCCGAAAAAGGTCTTCGCCTGGGCGGCGGGCGTCTGGTCGTTGTTCTGTGGTTTGACTGCGGTCATTACCGGGTATGTCCACCTGCTGATTTTCAGGGTGTTGTTCGGCATGGGCGAGGGCCCGATGGGCACCACCACCAACAAGGCGATCACCCACTGGTTCCCGCGGGAAGAGGCCGGGCGGGCGCTGGGGTTCACCAACTGCGGCCAGCCACTGGGCGCTGCTTTGGCCGGGCCGATTGTCGGCCTGGTGGCGTTCAATTATGGCTGGCGCGTATCGTTCGTGGTAATTGCGCTGCTGGGAGCGCTGTGGCTGCTGGCCTGGCTGTTGATGTTCAAGGACACGCCCGAGCAGCACCCGAAGGTATCGGAGGCTGAGCGCGAGTTGATTCGTGTCAGCCGTACCGAGGTCCTGGTCGAAGGCGTGCAGGAAGGCCGCAGCCTGCTCAGCTACATTTTTTCCGCTCCGGTGCTGGCCGTTGCGACCGCATTTTTCTGCTTCAACTATGTGCTGTATTTCTTCCTGACCTGGCTGCCCAGCTACCTGATGGACTTCCAGCACCTGGACATCAAGCGCATGAGCATCATTGCCGTGATCCCCTGGCTGGGGGCGGCCTTGGGTTTTCTGGGCGGTGGTTTTGTCACCGATGCATTGGCCAGGAGGCTGGGTAACGTGATCCTGGCGCGCAAGTGCGTGTTGATCGTTGGTCTTGGGGTAGCGGCCGGCTGCGTGATGATCACCACCCAGGTGTCGTCGTTGAGCATGGCGGTCGCCAGCATCACGGTGTCGAGTATTTTCCTGTTCGTCACCCCGCAGATCTGCTGGGCACTGATCCAGGATATCGTGCCGAAGAATCGTGTTGGCGGTACCGGTGGTTTTGTTCATTTGCTGGCCAATCTCGCGGGCATCATTGCGCCGTCCCTGACCGGCCTGGTGGTCCAGTACGGCGGTGGTTACAACGTCGCGTTCGTGATCACCGCCGGGGTGTGCGGGTTGGGCATGCTGGTGGTCATCCTGGCGGTACGCGGGCATGCTCCGGCAACCGGAAGCTTGCGCGCCGGCCCTTCGGCCGCATTGAAATAAGGTATTGGCGACCAGGTCCGGCAGGGCGCTGGCCTTCGGGTTGCGCCGGTCTTGTCCGGGTTTTTTTCCGGTCCGGGCTGCGAAAAATCCAGGTACTGAAAAAAGATTATCTAAATCAGTGCGTTATGATTTTTTTGTGGCATAATGCGCCGGCACCGAAACGAAAGGGTGATTAGCTCAGCTGGGAGAGCATCTGCCTTACAAGCAGAGGGTCGGCGGTTCGATCCCGTCATCACCCACCATTTCGCTTCAACGCTACGCGCAGCGGTAGTTCAGTCGGTTAGAATACCGGCCTGTCACGCCGGGGGTCGCGGGTTCGAGTCCCGTCCGCTGCGCCATCTTCAAATGATCTGGAGCACTGAACGCCAGGTCATCACAGAAAGCCCGCCTTGTGCGGGCTTTTTGTCGTCTGGCGTTTGTAGAGGGCATCCGGCGAACACCATTTGTGGCAAGCCCGTTCGCCACAGGGACGTGTCAGCAGGGAAGCTTTCATTGCTCGGCGTTGCGGCTATGCCGGTAATCGCTGACCGCGTCATACACCGCTTTACGCAGCCGGTTGATCCCACCAATCGGCCGGTGCGCCTCCAGCCCGTGCCAGGGGCTGAACGACTGGTTGTCACAGGCGATATTCTGTTCCAGCGTATCGAAATCCTGGGCCGGAATCCGGATCCGCGCCACGGTCTGGAACGGCGCATCGCTCTCCTTCCATTCGATGCTGGTGTCTTCGATCGGCATATACAGATGGGTATTCTGCCGCTGGATCTGCAAGACGAAACAGGCCGGCACACGGTCTGTGGATAACTGTTGGGCCAGGGCGCTGCGCAGGAAGTTCGGCAGGTCCTCATTCTGTTTCGGTAGGGCATATTCCGGGCAGCTCTGCGGATCTGGGGCCACGCGGAACTTGGCGTTGTCGTTGCCGAACTTGTACGGTGAGACCGAAAAATAGGTGGTCTGCGTCGGACTGGCCGGCGCCGGTGCCAAGGTCGCCAGGGCGATAAACAGATGGCGCACCTGCCAGGTGCTCGGCTTCCAGCTCGGGAAAAACGCCAGCACCTGTTTGCCGTCCGCCTGGGCGCCGATGTTCTGCTGGTACTCGGCGACATCGCTGACGAAGAAGTTCGGATGACTGAACATCACGAAATCCTGTTCGTTGCGTCCCTGTTGTCCCGGCAGCAATTGTTTGCCCGGTACATCGAGCAACTTCAGCGCCATGCCCCGGGCATCGCGAATGCTGTCGAACTGCGGATAGGCGTTGCCATTGGACAGGCGGATCAGCGCCTGCCAGGTCTTGCCCGGTTCGGCAAACACGCCCTGGCGCAGGTCGTTGCTCAGATCAGTCGGCACCTGGACCTCGGCCTTCACGCAGCCGTGGGCCTTGGCATGGGCATCGCGCAGGTAACGGGTGCCCTCGCGATGTTGGTCGACGATGCGCACGGCAGTCTGGATGATGTCCTGGGTCATGGCCGATTCGCCGGGCGGAATCTGCTCCTCGGCGGACACCGGGCCACTGTGGCGCCAGGCGTACCAGCCGCTGGCCAGGGCCCAGCCGACCAGGCCGAGGCCGATCAGGGTCAGCAGGCTCTTGCCCAGAAAGGCGCCGAGGCGCAGCCAGAGTCGGGTCAGCATGTAGACATCCTTTTGATGTGAATGCGAGGGGGAGGGGTCATGGCAGTTGCGACTCCAGCGGGCCGCCCAGTACTTTCAGGTATTCGAGCAGGGCCCAGCGCTCTTCGGGCTGCAGCAAACGACCGATCACACCATTGCCACGCTTGCCGGCGCGGAATTCGTGGCCGCTGTTGTGGTTGCCGCTGATTCGGGTGTCGTACAGGAATCCATTGGCAAAGGCCTCCTGGCGATAACCGAGATGACGCGGGTCGTATTCGAAGGTGCCGCGATAGAAGCTGCTGGCGCGCTCGTCCTGGGGTGAGAGCAGTTGATACAGCGTAGGCACCGAGCCGTTGTGCAGGAACGGCGGAGTGGCCCATACGCCGGCCAGCGGCCGGGCCTTGTAGGCGCGTTGTTCGAGTACGCCGATGGGCAGGCCGAAGCCGTCCATGGCCGGGCGTTCTTCCGGCGTGACCTTGGCCTCGCGATAGGCGCGCTCTTCGACGAAAGCGGTGACATAGGCCAGGCCCTTGGCCACCGACAACTGCGTCAGGTCCAGCGGCGCCTCGGGTGTCGGGTGCAACTGCACCGGCAGTTTGGCCAGCTCGGCCGGGTTCCATTGCAGTGCGCTCAGGTCGTAGCGATTGTCGGCGATGTTATTGGCGGTATTCGGGTCGGTGCCGATCGTCGCGACCGGGATGGACACCAGGTGTTTCACCGGGCGACCGTTCTCCTCGGTCAGGGGGGGCACGTGGCAGCCGGCGCAGTTCTCCGCGAACAGCCCGCGGCCCTTGGCGGCCAGCACCAGGTCGACCTTGCCGAACAGATCCTCCGGCCAGTGCGGTGGTTGCAGGTGCTTGAGGGTTTCCTCGATCCGTTGCAGGTCTCGCACGCGCACGCCGGAAGGGTAGCGATCCGCCCCTTGTAGCGGCTGGCCGTTGCCGTCGAAGAAATTCAGGGTCGCACCGACTCCCAGCGCTTCACCGATATTACGTGCCATGGGCTGCTGCGCCGAGGCGGTCCACTGCACCCAGTCGAAGGTCCAGATATCCCAGAGCTGCGGGTAATCCACGGGGGCGTTGGCGATACGGTAGTTCTTCTCGGAAATGGCATCGCCGAAGCTGGCGTTGGCGATTCGGCCGAAGGCGTCGGTACGGCCCGGGCCTTCCTGGGTCGGATAGAGGCCGCGATGGGTATCGTTCCAGGCGGTCTTCAGGAAGGTGTCCAGCGACTGCTTGAAGTCCCCGCGCAACTGATCGTACTGGGCGTCATAGTTCTCCCCCAGGACCTTGTGGGCAAAGCGCTTGAACTTCCAGGGGTTGTAATAGGTGGCGGCGAGGCTCGCCACCATGGCCTGGCCGAAACTGCCGCCGCGCACCGTCGGTACGCTGGAAGGCAGCACATGCTGGGCCGAGCCGCCGTCGATCCGCAGCGCCTGGCCTTGGTAGCGCAACTCGCCGGTATGGCAGGCGGCGCAGGTGATATCCAGGTACTGCTCGTGGCTGCCGGGGTTCTGGTGGCGGGCGAAACCCACCGGCAGATTACCGAGGTTGTTCGCGCTGGCCTTGCGCTTTGGGTCGATCAGGAAGCCGAACCGCGCCAGATACGCGGGCTCGGCAAAGCGCTGTTCGGAAAACGGCAGTTCCAGCGCCGTGAACCAGTCATAACGCAGTCCTTTGACCTGGGTCCCCTGGGGGGTGTAGTAGTAGGTTTGCCGGTCGGCCTCGCTCCATTGCTCCAGGTAGCGCACCTGGGCCGGTACGTAAACCGGCAATTTCGGATTGACGATGTAGTACAGGATCACCGCGATGCCGAGGCAAAACAGGAGAATCACTGCCAGTAATACACGGTAAAAAATGCGCAAGATAACCATCCTTGTCGAGTTGTTTCCTTCTTATGCCTGAGCCGTTGCCTAGCATCAAGTAGCCATGATGGCCGTGACTGCTGGCCCGTGGCGCCGCGGCCATCTCCATGCAGACGTAAGCAGACTGTCAGGGTTTTGTAAAATGGCTCAAACACCTGAACTTATTGGCTGTTTGCCGCTCTCATGCCGGTAGCCATTGGTCGTGGCGGCCTGATAAGCTCGCGGCTTTATACGATTGCCCTTTAGGCGCATGAACAAGGAAATAGCATGAAACAGCATCGGTTGGCGGCGGCGGTAGCCCTGGTAGGCCTGGTACTCGCGGGTTGCGACTCGCATTCCAGCGTAGAGCTGAAAACCCCGGCGCAAAAAGCCTCCTACGGTATCGGCCTGAACATGGGCAAGAGCCTGGCCCAGGAAGGCATGGACGACCTCGATTCCAAGGCCGTGGCCCAGGGTATCGAAGATGCCGTCGGCAAGAAGCCGCAGAAGCTCAAGGACGACGAACTGGTCGAAGCCTTTGCCGCCCTGCAGAAGCGCGCTGAAGAGCGCATGGCCAAGTTGAGCGAAGAGTCGGCGGCTGCCGGCAAGAAATTCCTCGAAGAAAACGCCAAGAAGCCAGGTGTCGTCACTACCGCTTCCGGCCTGCAGTATGAAGTCGTCAAGAAAGCCGACGGTCCTCAGCCCAAGCCGACCGACGTAGTCACTGTTCACTACACCGGCAAGCTGACCAACGGCACTACTTTCGACAGCTCCGTGGATCGCGGCAGCCCGATCGACCTGCCGGTCAGCGGCGTGATTCCAGGTTGGGTCGAAGGCCTGCAACTGATGCACGTCGGCGAGAAGTACAAGCTGTATATCCCGAGCGACCTGGCCTACGGTGCACAAAGCCCAAGCCCGGCAATCCCGGCCAACTCGGTTCTGGTCTTCGACCTGGAACTGCTGGCCATCAAGGATCCCGCCAAGGATCCCGCCAAGGAAGATGCCGCCGCCAAAAAATAAGGCGCCGGCTCATGACAACGCCCCGTTTTCGGGGCGTTGTCGTTTCTGAACAAGACACGCTGTAAGAAAACGAACATCTATAGGTCGGTATAGTCTTAATATTCAGCTAGCCGGCCTAATCGTAGACTGACGCCAAGTCAATGAAATAATGGCTTTTTTTCAGTGAGTAAAAAACGCCCGATCTGAGCTGGGCCCTTGTAAAGCGGGGCTTTCAGCGTTGAAAAGTGGCTCTGTTCACAAGGTTATCCACAAGTTGTGTGGATAACCTGGCGTCGCTGTCCGGTGTTGGGCATGCTCGACGACATCGCGCTACTGGCCTGGGTGATGAATAGCCTGGACCAGGAGCTGACGGCTTTGCGCCGCTGGCTCGAACGCCAGGCGCCGCAACAACTGCGGGCGATCGAGCATTTGCCGGACACGCCCGAGCAGTTGCAGCTGCAACGTCACGAAAAGAATTGATCTCGATCCATTCCCTTGAAGAACACACACCCTAGCGACCTTGGTGGCTGTTAAGATTAAGCTACAAGGAAAGCGCCGACTCGCTATGTGTAAAAGTCCTACGGGGTATGGTGATGGATCTTCAAATAATTACACGTGACGGAGAACCGGAATATGCGGTTCTACCTTGGGTTCAGTATCAAACGTTACTCCAGGCTGCCGGTTTGAGCAGCCAGCAAGCTCCTCAATCTCCCCCAGCAAGCCCGGCGCCGCCGGCTGATACCTTGCCGGCCTTCGAGCAGTTGCGCAGCCTGCGCGAAGCCAAGGGCCTGGCGCTGGAGGCCCTGGCACGCACGGTGGGCATCAGCCCTTCGTACCTGGGGATGATCGAAAGCGGTGAGCGTGAGCCCGACGCCGCGATTCGTCGCAGTCTGGCCTGGGAATTGGGTGTGGCGGGTTGGAGGGATGCATCGTGAGCGTGCGCATCAGTCGTCAGCACTGGGATGGGCTGCTGGGTGAGCTTGACCAGGCGCGTCGCCAGCGGCATCTGTTGACCTATCGTGCCTTGCTGGAGCGCTTGCAGTTGCCCAGCCCGGCCATGCAAACCCTGACGGCGGCCCTGGAGCACCTGGCGGCCCTGGATGCCAAGGCCGAACAGCCGTTGCGCAGTTCGCTGGTGATCAGTCAGGGCGCGAGCCGTTTGCCACGTACCGGTTTCTTCGAGTGTGTCGAGCGGTTGGGGCGTTTTTCCGGCCCGTCCGACGGCGTGGCCGCGGCGTCCTGGCATGCTTCGGAAGTGGTGCGGGTGTTCGAGTACGATTACCCCGAGTCGGCCGAGGCCTGACCCTAAAGGTATTTGAGACGAGCACGCCCCCCTGTGGTGAGCGGGCTTGCCCGCGCTGGGGGGGGCGAAGCGCCCCTGAAACCTGCATACGCGGTGTATCAGAAGTACCCGGGACTCTGGTTTTGCGACTGCTTCGCAGTCGAGCGCGGGCAAGCCCGCTCGCCACAAGGTGGATCGCGTGAGCCGGAGGCGACTTAGGGCTTGGCCCAGGTCGGAGCCGTCTGCAAGTCAGCCGCCGGGGCGATGATCGTCTCGCTGTCGATCACATGAATGCTGTAGCCCGGCACATTTTTCGCGTGATGCTTGGCCTGGGAGGCCAGCTCGGCCAACTGCGCGGCATCCAGTCGCCCACAGGATTCGGGCTTCAGGTGCACCACGCCGATGGACAGTGACAGCAGTGGGAACTCCTGGCGCTGACCCTGGCGGTTCGAGGCGATGAAGCAGCCGGCCTCCAGGTGCTCGGCGCGGTAGAAGCGCCGGCACTGGTTCTGGAAGTCCTCCAGCAACTGATTCAGACGTTTGCGCCAATCCTCTTCACCCAGTACCAGCAGGAAATCATCGCCGCCGATATGCCCGACGAAATCCCGGCTCGGGTCGACGCGGTCGTTCAAACACTGCGCCAGGCACAGCAGCACCTCATCCCCACGACCGTAGCCGTAGATATCGTTGAACGGCTTGAAACTGTCGATATCCACATAGCAGATCACCGATTCGCGCGCCTGTTGCAGCAGCCGGGTCAGGCATTGCTGGATCGGCACATTACCCGGCAGCAGGGTCAGCGGATTGGCATAGCGGGCTTGCTGGATCTTCAGTTCGGTAATCAGTTTCAATACATCGATGACCCGGCCCAGGCCCAGGTACTGGCCGTTCTGGGTGATGATGAAGTCTTCTTCGATCCGCTGCCGGGCCCGGCTGGTGAGCAAGCGGCTGACCTGCTGCAAGGACTGGCTCGACTCGACCGCCAGGAAGTCATCGCTCATCAGCCGACTGATCGGCTTGCGGGCAAACAGCTCGGTGGCGAAGGGCTTGAGCAGGGCCTCCGAGAGCGAATGCCGGTGGACGATACCGCACGGGTGATTGTGCCCATCCAGCACCGCCAGCGAGTTGAGATTGGCCTGGCGGCGGAAGGCTTCCAGCACATCCGCCGTCGAGGTGCTCAGGGCCACCGCCGGTTGTACGCTGAGCAGGGCACTGAGGTCGCCGGCCTCTTCGTTGAGGGCCAATGAGGTCGCCTCGAGCTTGGGCAACAGCGTGCGTGCTTCCTGTGGCGGCTGTTCCTGGGGCCGGCAGAGCAGGTAGCCCTGGACCAGGTCGACGCCCATCTCGGTGAGCACCGCCAGCTCCTCCGGCAGCTCGATGCCTTCGGCGATCACCAGGGCCCGTGAGGCCTTGGCGATTTGCAGGATCGAGCCGACGAATTCGCGCTTGAGCCCGTCCTGGTGAATGCCGTCGATAAAGTGCCGGTCGATCTTCACATAGTCCGGGCGCAGCTCCGACCACAGGCGCAAGCTCGAATAGCCGGCCCCCAGGTCGTCCAGGGCGATGGAGAAACCCATGGCGCGATAGTGATGCAGGGCGTTTTGCAGCAGTTGGAAATCGTCGGTCGGGGTCTGCTCGGTGAGCTCGATCACCACATTGCTCGGGTCGATGCCGAAGTCCTGCAACAGCTGCAGTGTGCGCCCGGGTTGGTGGGTCGGTTCCAGCAAGGATTCCGGCGATACATTGAGAAAGAGCTTGCCCGGCAGTTTCTGTTCGCTGAAACGTCGGCAGGCGCTGAGGCGGCAGAGCATTTCCAGCTCGCTGAGGCGACCGGCCTGGCGGGCCACGGCGAACAGGTTGATAGGCGAGTGCAGCGGACTGTTGGACGGGCCGCGACTGAGGGCCTCATAGCCGATGATCCGTCGTTCGGACAGCGAGATGATCGGTTGGAACAAGCTGTGCAGACCATTCTGAGCCAGGATTGAACTCAGGGCGTTCAGCTGTTCGGTCATGGTCATGGCTGTCTCGGTCGATAAAAAAAGGACCGGGCCCGACTCTTTTACAAGAGCCATGCCCAGTCCTTTATTTCACGACAGAATGATGACTATTTGATGACGCTCAGAAGCGCCTTCGCATTAAATCGCCATCATCTTTCAATGTTTCGCCACCGCCGTGTTCAAACGCAGGTAGTCCAGCAGAATACGCCCGGTTTCGCTCAGGTAGGCGTCGTCTTCCGGCTTGGTTTTCTTGTCCGGATCTGGCGGCAAGGCGTCCTCGTCTTCTTTCTTCAATTCCTTGAGCGGGTCTTCGCCCTTGGCCTTGCGACGGGCGTTCTCCATGGCCAGTTGCTTGGCGTCGATGTCGGTGCGCTGGGCACGACGCTCGGCCTCGTTCAGGCTCACGGTTTTTTCCTTCATCAGCTTCTCGGCCAGGGCCAGCTTGTCGCGAATGAAGATGAACTCCGCATCCTTGGACGCGCGCGCCTCGTGGTCAGCCTTGAGCTGGGACAGGAACGGTTTGAACGGATCCATCGCCGGCTTGATCGAAGGCCGGATGGTGTCCCATGGCATGGCTTCCGGCAGCGCGCTTTCGCCGATTTCCTTGGTGTCGATGATCGACGGGAAATTCACGTCCGGCAGCACGCCCTGATGCTGGGTGCTCTGCCCGGAAACCCGGTAGAACTTCGCCAACGTCAGTTTCAGCTCGCCATGGTTGAGCGGCTGGATGGTCTGCACGGTGCCTTTGCCGAAGGTCTGTCCGCCGATGATCAACGCGCGGTGGTAGTCCTGCATGGCGCCGGCGAAGATCTCCGAAGCCGACGCGGACAAGCGGTTGACCAGCAACGCCATCGGACCTTTGTAGAAGGCGCCCGGGCTTTCGTCCTCGAGCACGTCGACCTTGCCTTCGGCGTTACGCACCAGCACGGTCGGACCCTTGTCGATAAACAGGCTGGTCAGCTCGGTGGCTTCCTGCAGGGAACCGCCGCCGTTGTTGCGCAGGTCGATGACCACGCCGTCGACGCCTTCCTTCTGCAACTCGCCGAGCAGTTTCTTCACGTCGCGGGTGGTGCTCTTGTAGTCCGGATCGCCGGCGCGGAACGCCTTGAAGTCCAGGTAGAAGGCAGGGATATCGATCACCCCGAGCTTGTATTCCTTGCCATCCTGCTTGAGGTGCAGGATCGACTTGCTCGCCGCCTGGTCTTCCAGCTTCACCGATTCGCGGGTGATGGAGACGATCTTGCTGGTCTGGTCGTTTGGCGCATTGCTGGCCGGAATCACTTCCAGGCGTACCACCGAACCTTTCGGCCCGCGGATCAGCTTGACCACTTCGTCCAGGCGCCAGCCGATCACGTCGACCATTTCCTTGTCACCCTGGGCGACACCGATGATCTTGTCGGCCGGCGCGACCTGCTTGGTCTTGTCCGCCGGGCCCGACGGCACCAGGCGCACGACCTTGACCAGGTCATTGTCGCTCTGCAGCACGGCGCCGATGCCCTCCAGGGACAGGCTCATGTTGATGTCGAAGTTTTCCGCGCTATCCGGAGACAGATAGTTGGTGTGCGGGTCGTAGGACATCGCAAAGGTGTTGATATAGGCCTGGAAGATATCTTCGGAGCGGGTCTGGTCGAGGCGCGCCAGCTGGTTCTTGTAGCGCTTGACCAGCAGGTCCTGGATCGCCTTGGGATCCTTGCCGGCGATCTTCAGGCGCAGCACTTCGTCCTTGACGCGTTTGCGCCACAGGTCGTCGAGCTCGGCGGTGGTCTTCAGCCACGGGGCGTCCTTGCGATCGATCAGCAAGGTTTCCTGGGTGGTGAAATCCATCTTGTCGACGCCCTTGCTCAACTCGGCAAGGCTGAAGTCCAGACGCGATTTGACCCGGTCCAGGTAGCGCTTGTAGATGGTGAACCCGGCATTCAGGTCGCCGCTCTTGAGGAAGTCGTCAAATTGGGTTTTCCATTTGTCGAATTCGGCGATGTCGCTGGCCAGGAAATAACTGCGCGACGGGTCGAGCAGCTTGAGATAGCTCTCATAGATGATCACCGAGCGAGCCTTGTCCAGCGGCGGCTTGCTGTAGTGATTACGCTTGAGCAACTCGACGACGTTCAGGCTGGCAATCACCTCGTCGCGGTCAGGCTGAAGATTGTCCCAGCTATTGGCTGCGAACGTATTGGCCGAGAACGTGGAAATGCCAAGGCCAATGAAAAGAGCGAGTGCGGTGCTGGGGAACAGATGCTTCATGCTGATTCGACGCGGGGGCAATTGATAACGCATATTAGGCCGTCTTTAAAGTCGCCGGTTCCGTGGGGCTGCGTACCAAAACTGCGTTTGCGAGTTTTCGTACAAGCCTCGGGCCGGTCGCATAATGCAAAAAGCCCGGCGCTACAGCTACGGGCTCAGTCCAGACTCACTATGGAGGCACTGTGAAAGCATTGCAAGGCGTTGAAGGTCAAGTGGAGTGGGTTGAAGAGCCGAGTCCGACGTGCGACGTGGGGCAGGTTCGGATCCGGGTGGCGGCCGCAGGGCTCAACCGCGCCGATTTGTTGCAAAAAGCCGGGCTCTATCCGCCGCCGCCCGGGGCCAGCCAGGTCCTGGGACTGGAGTGTTCCGGGGTGATCAGCGAAGTCGGGCCGGGGGCGTCCTGGCAGGTCGGCGACCGTGTCTGCGCACTGCTGGCCGGCGGCGGCATGGCCGAGGAAGTGGTGGTCGACGGGCGGCATGTGCTGCCGGTGCCGGAAGGCCTGAGCTTGCTGGAGGCGGCGGCGCTGCCTGAGGTCTATGCCACGGCCTGGTTGAATCTGTTCCAGTTGGCCGGGCTTAAACCGGGTGAAAAAGTGCTGTTGCACGCCGGTGCCAGTGGTGTCGGTTCGGCGGCGATCCAGCTGTGCAAGGCCTTCGGCAACCCCTGCTGGGTGAGTGTCGGTTCGGCCGAGCGGCTGGCCTATTGCGAGGCGCTGGGGGCCCAGGGTGGGGTGGTGCGGGGTGACGATATCGAGGGTTTGAGCGACTTCGGGCCCTTCGATGTGATCCTCGATCCGGTGGGCGCGAACTACGCCGCGCTGAACGTGAAACTTTTGTCAGCTGACGGGCGGTGGGTGCTGATCGGCCTGATGGGCGGGCGCGAAACCCAGTTGGACCTGGCGAAGATCCTCGCCAAACGGATCCAGTTGCTGGGCTCGACCTTGCGCAGCCGCGACGATCAGTTCAAGGCCGATCTGTTGCGTGACCTGGGTGAGCATGTCTGGCCATTGTTTGCCGAGAAGCGCTTGAGCCCGCAGTTGGCCAAGGTCTTCCCGATCAAGGATGCCGAGGCGGCGTTTGAAGCGCTGGCGAGTAATCAGGTGGCGGGGAAGCTGGTGCTGGCGATCGACGCGGCGCTGGGCTGAGCCGCTACCTTTCCCCGATGCGTATTGCCGTGGGAACTGGGCTTGATGGATATACTGTGGGAGCCGAGCTTGCCCGCGAAGCTTTTAGCGATCTCGCGGCCCCCTTCGCGGGCAAGCTCCGCTCCCACATAAGCTCCTTCCCACCCAGGCCTGCACTCACAAGGAGCGCCTATTTCCAGTGATGCACCGGCCAACCGGCCTTTTCCGCCTGCTCGCGCAGCACCGGGTCCGGGTTGACCACATTCGGGTAGTCAACCTTGAGCAACAACGGCAGGTCGTTGCGTGAGTCCGAATAGAAACTCGCGCCTTCCAGATTCTCACCTTCGGCATCCAGCCATTCCAGCAAGCGCACGATCTTGCCTTCGCGGTAGGTCAGGGTGCCGACGGTATGGCCGGTGTAGACGCCGTGCAGTACATCGAGGTCGATGCCCAGTACTTCGTCGATGCCAACGCGATCGGCGATCGCCTTGACCAGGTGAATACCGGACGCCGAGATCACCAGGATCCGGTCACCTGCCGCACGGTGGGCGGCAATGGCCTTGCACGCATCGCTGTAGATCAGCGGCTCGATCACATCCTCGACCCAGGGCTCTACCAGGTGCGCGATTTCTTCCGGGGTGCGCCCGGCCATCGGCTCCAGGCTGAACAGCATGTAGTCTTCCATGGCCAGTTCGCCCCGGCTGTAGGCGTCCATCAGCTCGTTGTTGCGCTGCATGAACGTCTCCGGGTCGACCCAACCCAGGCGAACCATCTGCTCGCTCCAGAGCGTGGCGCAGTCACCGTGGATCAGGGTGTCGTCCAGATCAAAAATTGCCAAGGCCATCAGTACCGCTCTCTCTTCAAACGCTCCAAGGACATCAGGCTACCTCACATAGCGCACTGGGATCGATAGACAGCGACAAACGCCGGCCTTCGGGGTGCAGGTCGGCGGCCGAGCGATTGAGCACGTCCACCACCAATTCCACGCCGCGGGCCTCGATCCGATACCGGATAACGTTGCCCAACAGGCTGTGACCGCGGATCAGCGCGTCCAGCTCACCCTCGGCCCGCAGCTCGATGGCTTCCGGACGAATGGCGATGCGGCTGTTGATCGGGCGCTGCAACAGACGGCTGGCCGCATCGGCATCGAGCAGGTTGTAGTTGCCGATAAAGCCGGCGGCAAACACGTCGACCGGCGCGGTATAGAGCGATTCGGCATCGCCGCTCTGGACGATCTTGCCCTGGTTCATCAGGAAGATCCGGTCACTCATGGTCAGGGCTTCTTCCTGGTCATGGGTGACGAAAATCGTGGTCAGGCCCAGTTCGCGCTGGATTGCCCGGATCTGTTCGCGCAGGTGTTTGCGAATCCGCGCATCCAGGGCCGACAGCGGCTCATCGAGCAGCAACAGGCGCGGGCGGGTCACCAGCGAGCGGGCCAGGGCCACGCGCTGGCATTGGCCGCCGGAGAGTTGATGCGGGTAGCGCGCGGCAAAGTCGTGCAGTTCCACCAGCTTGAGGGCCTCGATGACGCGCTTGTGGCTGTCGTCGGCATTGACCTTCTGCATCTTCAGGCCAAAGGCGACGTTCTGCTCCACGGTCATGTTGGGGAACAGCGCGTAGCTCTGGAACACCATGCCGATCGCGCGTTTCTGCGGGCTCAGCGGGACGATGTCCTGGCCGTCGAGGAGGATCTTGCCGCTGTCCACCGGGGTCAGGCCGGCGATGCAGCGCAGCAGGGTGGATTTGCCGCAACCGGACGGGCCGAGCAGGGTGACGAATTCACCCTTGGCGATCTCGCAGTTGATGTCGCTGAACACCGTGGTGCCGGCGTAGGTTTTTTTCAGGTTCTGGACACTGATGAAGCTCATTGGCTTTTGTCCTTGTTCAAGCGGTTGGCAACCCAAGTGAGCACCAGCACGAAAAGAAAGTAGGAGATCACCAGGGCACTGGTGAAGTGGCCGCTGCTGTTGCGCATGTTGTTCAGGTACACCTGCAGGGTTTCATAGCGGGTACCGACCAGGATGTTGGCGAACACGAACTCGCCGAACAGGAAGGAGAACGACAGCAGCAACGCGACCATCAGGCCCTTGCGCAGGTTCGGCAGCACCACCAGGAACGCCGCCTGCCAGGTGCTGGCACCGAGCAGGTGGGCGGCGTCCATCAGGTCGCGCAGGTTGATGGCTTGCAGGTTGTTGGTGATCGCCCGGTACATGAACGGCAAGGCCACGGTGAAGTAGCAGCCGATCAGGATCCACGGCGTGCCGACCATCGCGAATGGTCCGGAACCGTACAGCTGCAGCAGCCCCACCGAGGACACCACCGGCGGCACCGCGAAGGGCAGCAGGATCAGGATGTTCATCAGCGCGTCGAGCCGGGGGAAGTGGTAGTGGACCACGAACAGCAGCGGCAGGATCAGCACCACCGACAACACCAGCGAGCCGACGCAGACGATCAGCGACTGGCCGAAGGCATTGAGGAAGCGCGGATCGCTCCACAGTTGCAGGTACCACTTGAAAGTGAAACCGCTGGGCAGGATGGTCGCCGACCAACTGCTGGCCATCGAGTACACCAGGGTGCCGGCCAGCGGCAGCAGCAGAATCAGGAACAGCAGGTAGACCACCGCGCGGTGGTACAGGGCGGCGGAGCCGGGTTCAGCGCGAGACATGGTAGCTCCTCTTCAACAACCACTGGTGGATCACGGTCACGAAGGTCATCAGGCCCACCAGCACCACCGCCAGCGCGCTGGCCATGTTCGGGTCGAGGCTGATGTCGCCGGAGACCATGGCGGCGATACGGATCGGCAACACGTTGAAGTTGCCGGTGGTCAGGGCATACACCGTGGCGTAGGCGCCGAGGGCGTTGGCCAACAGGATCACGAAGGTCCCGAGCAACGCCGGGGTCAGCACTGGCAGGCCGATATGTCGCCAGAACTGCCAGCCGTCGGCACCGAGCAACGCGGCGGACTCGCGCCAGTCTTCGCGCAGGGCGTCGAAGGCCGGGTAGAGCAGCAACACACCGAGGGGAATCTGGAAGTAGGTGTAGAGGATGATCAGGCCGGTTTTCGAGTACAGGTTGAAATCCTGAATGATCCCGGCCTGTTTCAACATGATGGTGATGGTGCCGTTGAAACCCAGCAGGATGATGA
Organism: Pseudomonas sp. MWU13-2100; assembly: GCF_023242365.1. Taxonomy (GTDB): domain Bacteria; phylum Pseudomonadota; class Gammaproteobacteria; order Pseudomonadales; family Pseudomonadaceae; genus Aquipseudomonas. The sequence continues at coordinate 21,258 of NZ_JALLIX010000054.1, read as the reverse complement.
AGGCGAAGGCCAGCGGCACGCCGGCGAAGTTGCTGGTCATGTTGGCGAAGGCGTTGACGAAGTCCCGCAGGCGCGAGTCGACCCGGCGCAGGGAGTAGGCCCCGAGCACGGCGATGAGCATGCCGGACATGCTGGACCAGAAGCTGATTTCCAGGCTGTACTGGATTGCCTGGAGGTAGAACTTGGAGCTGAAGATCTTGCTGAAGTTGGCCAGGCCCCAGCCGTCGTCTTCCGATTGCAGGCTGTTGATCAGCACCCACACCAGCGGCGCGATCTCGAACACGATAAAGAACAGGGCAAAGGGCACCAGGCAGAGCACCGCCAGCCATTTGCCACGGGTGAGTGAATTCACTTCAACAACTCCCGGCATACAGGTTTGTCATGGGGAACGCCGAGCAGTTCGCAGATCGTGCCGCAGAGCTGTGTCTGCCGGGGCGTGGCGTCGGGATTGAAACTGAAGGCAGCGCCGAGGACGAACAGTGGCACTTCGCGTTCTTCGGCCAGCAGGCCATTGTGCGAGCGGTCGTTGTTCATGCCGTGGTCGGCGGTCACCAGCACCTGGTAGCCGGCGTCGAGCCAGCCTTGCAGGTAGTCGGCGAGGATGATGTCGGCCGAACGCGCGCTGTTGCGATATTGCGCGGTGTCGAGGCCGTGCTTGTGGCCGGCGTCGTCGATGTTCATCGGGTGCACCAGCAGGAAGTTCGGCGCGTGCTGCAGGCGCAGGCTTTCGGCATCGGCGAACAGGTGGGAATCGGGGTAGTGGTCGACCCAGTAGAAATGGCCGTGCTGGATCGCCAGGTTGTCGTCCCGGGTGTGACGGTCACGGGCGGCGACGAAGGGCGTGCGGTTGTACAGCTCGCTGACCCAGTGATAGGCCGCCGCCGCGGTGGTCAGGCCGGCGTCGCGGGCGTAATGGAACACGCTGCGCTGGTTGGACAGTCGCGCGACGTGGTTGTGCACGATGCCGCTGCTGATCGGAGCCACACCGGTAAGAATGCATTCGTAGAGCGGTCTTGAGAGCGAGGGCAGCTCGCATTCCAGTTTGTACAGCGCCGCGCGTCCTGCGCCTGCGTAAGCCTGGAGATGGCCCATGGCATGGCGGGCGACCTCGTAGTTCAGGCCATCGAGCACGACCAGGATAACGTTGTGCTGCATAAGCCGGGTCTCCATCTGGGATAAAAGCCTAACGATCAGTCAAGCCGCTGTGGGAGCCGGATTTATCCGCGAAGCTTTTGGCGGCCTTGAGGACCCCTTCGCGGATGAATCCGGCTCCCACAGGGGAGATGGCGTTATTGCATGTTGATGATGACTTCTTCCTGCCACTTCTGTGGCAGCGCCTTGGAAGTCTTCTCCCAGGCATCGGCATCCTTGATCGGCGTGACTTTCTTGTACTGCTCGTTAGGCAGCAGCTTGGCTTTCACGTCTTCCGGCAGGGTCAGGTGCTCGGCACGGATCGGACGGGCGTTGCCGCGCGCCAGGTTGATCTGGCCGGCGTCGCTGAAGATGTACTCACGCGCCAGCTTGGCCGCGTTCGGGTGCTTGGCGTATTTGTTGATGATGGTGGTGTAGCCGGAGATCACCGAACCGTCCGATGGGATCAGCACCACATAGTCATCCGGGTTGGTCATCTTGGCCTTGTAGCTCAGGCCGTTGAAGTCCCAGACCACACCCACTTCGACTTCACCCTTTTCCATGGTGGCGATGGTCGGGTTGGCGAGCGACAGGCGACCCTGCTTGGCGATCTCGGCAAACATCAGCAGTGCTGGCTGGATGTTCTTCTCGTCGCCACCGTTGGCCAGGGCAGCGGCCAATACACCGTTGGCGGCCTGGGCAGCGGTGCTCACGTCACCGATGGAGACCTTGTATTTACCGGTCTTGAGGTCAGCCCAGCTTTTCGGGGCGTCGGAACCGTGCAGCAGCTTCTTGTTGACGATGAAAGCGATGGTACCGGTGTAGGCCAGCGCCCAGTTGCCGTCCTTGTCCTTTGCCCAGGCCGGAACCTGTTCCCAGGTGCTGGGCTTGTACGGTTGGGTCACGCCCTGCTTGACCGCGATCGGGCCGAAAGCGGCACCGACGTCGCCGATGTCGGCGCTGGCGTTGTCTTTCTCAGCCGCGAACTTGGCCACTTCCTGGGCCGAGCTCATGTCGGTGTCGATGTGCTTGAGGCCGTACTTGTCGCTCAGGTCTTTCCAGGTGCCGGCCCAGTTCGCCCAGTCATCGGGCATGCCGACGCTGTTCACGGCGCCTTCTTGCTTGGCGGCGGTTTCCAGTGCTTTCAAATCGGTGCCAGCAGCCATGGCCGAGGTGCACAGGGCAATGGTCGAGCCTAACAGTGATGCCAGGAAAAGCTGTTTCATCCGAAGCTCCTTTGGGCGTTTTCAACGCGGCGATTTTTATCGAGGTAGTGCGGTGGTTTGGATCGTTATTGGTCTAGGTCAGCAATACCTGAGCCAATTTAAGCTTGCTGGATGACACTTTGATGTCGGCATCAGTCCTGCAAGGTTTTTTTGCGGCAGTCTTCATGGCTGTCGAGTTAAGCGTAGACCATTGTTAACTGTCTGATATTAAAGGGATTGATCCTAGTGGAACGAGCGTCCATATGCACCGTTTCGTCGCTTTGTCACATATCAGTCATCTGTATTGCCTAGGCTTGAGGCAACCCACGGAAGCCGTGATCTACTGCGCTTCTGCCCTGAAACAGTGCTGGTCTAGTCCAGATAGGTAACGTTGATGCGTGATGAGGCACCAAAGGCGGTGAAAGCCATCGGTCAGGCCCTGTATGAGCAGATCGGACACGGCTTGTTGCCACCGGGGAGCAAATTGCCCGCCGAGCGCAAACTCAGTGAGTTGTTCGGTACCACCCGGATCACCGTGCGGGAGGCCTTGTTGCAACTGGAGGCCCAGGGGTTGATCTATCGCGAGGAGCGTCGCGGCTGGTTTATTTCACCGCCGCGCCTGGCCTATAACCTGATGCAGCGTAGCCACTTTCACGCAATGGTCAGCGCCCAGGGGCGGGTACCGTCGACCCAGGTGATTTCGGCGCGCTTGCAACCGGCGTCAGCGGCGGTGTGTGACTGGTTGCAACTGCCGGCGTTGTCCAGCGTGATCCAGATCTGCCGGGCACGCCGGATCGACGAGCGACTGGTGCTGTATGTCGAGCATTACCTGAATCCGCAGTACTTCCCGGGGATTCTGGAGTTCGATTTGAACCAGTCGATCACCGAGCTGTATGCGCGGCATTACGACCTGCATTACGGGCGGGTCAGGTTCGAGATCGTGCCGACTTCCTTGCAGGTGGAGGCTGCGGCGGCGTTGCGAGTGTCAGTGGGTAGCCCGGGGTTGCGGATTGCCCGGGTCAACTATGACCAGCATGGGCGGCTGATTGACTGCGATCTGGAGTTCTGGCGCCATGATGCGATTCATGTCGGGGTGGATGTGGTCTAGCCCGCAGGCGGGCGGGCTTGTGTGGGAGTGGAGCCAGGGTGGGAGTGGAGCTTGTGTGGGAGCGGAGCTTGCCCGCGAAGCTTTTAGCGATCTTACGGTCCCCTTCGCGGGCAAGCTCCGCTCCCACAGGTTCAGTTGTGTGCTCAGGATTTCAACTGAGTACTCAGGATTTCAGTTGTGTGCTCAGGATTTCAACTGAGTACTCAGGATTTCAGTTGTGTGCTCAAGATTTCAACTGAGTACTCAGGATTTCAGTTGTGTGCTCAAGATTTCAACTGAGTACTCAGGATTTCAGTTGTGTGCTCAGGATTTCAACTGAGTACTCAGGATTTCAGTTGTGTGCTCAGGATTTCAACTGAGTACTCAGGATTTCAGTTGTGTGCTCGGGATTTCAACTGAACGCTCAAGATTACAGCTGTGCCTTCAAGATTTCTGTGGTGGTTTCAGGATTTGGGCGGCAGTTCCGTTTCCGGACCGCTCCCGGTAGTCACCACCTGCACACTCAACCGCGGCGTCGCCAGGTCCAGCCCGGCTTCGTCCATGGTGCGTTTGAGCGCCAGGTTGAAGGCCCGTGAAACCTCCCACTGCTTGATCGGCGCGGTCTTGAAGCGGGCGCGCAGGATCGCGCTGCCGGACTCGAAACTCTCCACCCCCTGGATCTCCAGCGGCGACCAGATATTGCGCCGTTGCAGCGGATCGGTGCGCATCTTCTGGCCGACATCGCGCATCAGCTTGATCGCGTTGTCGATGGCCATGTTGTACGGGATCGCCACCCGGAAGATCGCGTAGCCGAACTCCCTCGAGTAGTTCTTGATGCTCTTGATCTCGCTGAACGGAATGGTGTGGACGATCCCGTCGATGTCTCGCAAGCGCACCGTGCGGATGGTCAGCCCCTCCACCGTGCCGAGGTGGCCGCCGACATCGACGTAGTCGTCGATGGCCAGCGAGTCCTCGATGATGATGAACAGGCCGGTGATCAGGTCCGCCACCAGCGACTGCGCACCGAAACCGATCGCCAGGCCGATCACGCCGGCACCGGCCAGCAATGGCGTGACGTTCATGCCCATGTTCGCCAGGGCGACGATCAGCGCGATGATGAAAATGGCCACGAACAGTACGTTGCGGATCAGCGGCATCATGGTCTGCGCCCGGGCATTCGCCAGGCCCTTGCGCGAGCGGGTCAGGGCGTGGTGCACGGCGGTGTCGCTGAGAATCCACACCAGCCAGGCGAAGATCAGCGTGCCGCCGAGGCTGAACAGCTTGACGCTGACATCATGCCCTTCACCCTCGGTGAAGCGGAACAGCGACATGCCCCAGACCCGCAGACCCAGTTCGATAAACACCAACCACACCAGCAGGTGCGCCAGGGTGTAGCCGAAGTTGGTCAGGCGCTCGGAGTACAGGGCGTGGCGCTTGTGGCCGCGATGGGGCTTGAGGGCGTGGCGGCGCACCAGCCCGTTGATCACCATGCACAATACCACCAGCACGGTGCAGATCAGCGACTGGCGCAGGGCGGTGCTGGTGTCACCGGCGGAGAGGAAGGTGGCGAACAACGAGATCACCACCAGGATCAGTGCCGGGACGAACCAGAAGGTGCCGAGGATCGACAGGGTGTCGCTCAGGGCGCGGCGGTTCAGGCGCCGGGACAGCGGCTGGTTGCGGATCAGGTGGGCGATGGGCCGGCGGAAGCGCATGATGAACAGTCCGCTGGACAGCGCCGCCATGACATTGGCGAAGGTCGCGGCGGTATGGGCCAGGTGGCCGCCGAGGCTGGCGATCATCCGTGGGTCGCTGAGGGCCTCGCCAAAGGCGGCGAAGCTGCCGATCAGCCACAGCGGTCGGAATGCTCGACGGCGGAGGATATACAGGGCCTGATGGCGATGCTGGCCGTCGAGCACGGAGAAGGCGATCACGCAGATGGCCGAGAAGCAGGTGCCGACCACCAGGGCATAGGCCAGCACCATCGCCAGGTTCTTGCCCAGGGACGAGGGCAGGGCGTAGCTCATGTAGACGGTGATGATCAGGGCGATCAGCCAGGGCCCGAGCTTGCGCAGGGCGAAACGCAGCAGGTCGACGGTACGTGGGTGTTGCGGCAGTTCTTCGCTGAGGCCGAAGCGCAGGCGGACCTGGCGCCCGAGCCAGATCATGGCCCAGGCGAGGAAACTCCAGAGTGCGAGGATCAGGGCGAAGGCAAAGACCATCGGCAGCCATTCGCTGGCCGGTAGCATCAGGTCCATCAGTTCGCCCTTGGCCAGGTCGAATTCTTCCGACCAGCGATTGATCGGGCTGTCGTCCCCGGAGAACTGCTTTTCGAAGCCGGAGAGAGTGCTGCCGATCAGCCCCAGCACGCCTTCCTGGGTGGCCGGTTGGGCTTTCCTGGTGCTGTCGCGCAGCTTCTTCAGATCACTCAGCAACTTGCTGCGCTGCTGGTCGTTTTCCAGATTCTTGATCACTTCATCCAGCGATTGCGCCAGGGGTTCGCTGGGGGCCGGTTGGGTTTTTTCCGCGCTGGCCAGGAGACTCGGCAGGCCGGCCGCGTCAGCGCTGACCAGCGGCAGGAGTGTCATCAGGCAGATGAAGAAAACGGCGGGCAAGGCGAGGAGGCGGGCAAACACTGGGCAGTCAACCATGGATGATACGGGTCGACGAAGTGTACGTCAGGCGTGGGGGCAATGCATTTAATCGCTCAGTTGGGCGAGGATCTTGTAGACCACGGTGGCGAGGATGAACAGCATGCCGACCCAGATCAACAGGACCCCGGCGTTGCGCTCGCGAAAGTTGAAGCCGATGGCCAACATCAACATACCGCCCACGATGGGAATGAGCATGGTGTGGAAAGCGAAGGGTGTGATCATGGCGACGACCTGGTCGAGGGGAATACCTTGAGTCTAGGTCGGTTTGGCGGGGGGAGGGGTGGATGTGTATTAGAAGAAATACAGGAGGTGAATGAGATCGTGAGTGAGGCTGTGTGGCGAGCGGGCTTGCCCGCGCTGGGGGGCGAAGCCCCCCCTAAGACCGGTCACCGCGATATACCTGATATGACGCGGTCGCGGGTTTTTTGGGTTGCTGCGCAACCCAGCGCGGGCAAGCCCGCTCGCCACAGGGGGCGCCAGGTCGAGCGATCAGGGCAGCTCGCGGCTGGCGTAGAACGCGCTCAAGACTTTCACCAGGTGCGCGAGGTCGTGGCTGCCGGCCAGTTCGCGGATCGAGTGCATGGCGAAGGTCGGCAGGCCGATGTCCACCGTGCGCACCCCCAGATGGCTGGCGGTGATCGGGCCGATGGTCGAGCCGCAACCCATGTCGCTGCGCACCACGAAGCTCTGCACCGGCACTTCCTCGGCCATGCACAGGTGGCGGAAGAACCCGGCGGTTTCGCTGTTGGTGGCGTAGCGCTGGTTGCTGTTGACCTTGATCACCGGGCCGGCATTGAGCTTCGGACCATGGTTGGCATCATGCTTGTCGGCATAGTTGGGATGCACGCCGTGGGCATTGTCCGCCGAGACCAACAGGGATTTCTGGATGGTCCGCACGAACTCATCACCTTCCGGCAGCAGGCGGCGCAAAGTCTGTTCCAGCATCGGGCCGTCGGCACCGCAGGCGGAGCAGGAACCGACTTCTTCATGGTCGTTGCAGACCAGTACGCAGGTTTCCTCGCTGTCGGCGGTGAGCAGCGCCTGCAGGCCGGCGTAGCAGGACAGCAGGTTGTCCAGGCGCGCGCCGGCGATAAAGTCGCCGTTCAGGCCGATGACCGCGGCGGCCTGGGTGTCGTAGAAGCTCAGCTCGTAATCCAGCACCACGTCGGCGTTGAGGCCGTGCTCGCGGGCCAACTGTTCGGTGAGCACGGCACGGAAGTCCACTCGCTCATCGCCGGCAAACTGGGCGAGGATCGGCGGCAGTTCGTTCTGCGCATTGATCGCCCAGCCCTGGTTGGCCTCGCGGTTGAGGTGGATCGCCAGGTTGGGGATGGTGGCGATGGGCAGCTTGAAGTCGATCAGTTGGCTTTCGACCTTGCCGTCGCGGCGGAAGGTCACGCGTCCGGCCAGTGACAGGTCGCGGTCGAACCAGGGGGCGAGCAGGGCGCCGCCGTAGACTTCGACCCCCAGTTGCCAGAAGCCCTGACGTTGCAGTTCCGGCTGCGGCTTGACCCGCAGACACGGGCTGTCGGTGTGGGCGCCGACCAGGCGGATGCCGCCGAGCAACGGCGAGGCCCGGCCGAGCTTGATGGCGACAATCGAAGAGTCATTGCGGGTGACGTAGTAGCGACCGTTGGCCTCGGTGTGCCAGGTCTCGCGCTCGTCGAGACGCTGGTAACCCGCCGCTTCCAGGCGCTGAACCAGGCTGGAAGTGGCATGGAACGGGGTAGGGGAGGCCTTGAGGAAGTCGATCAGGCCTTGGTTCAACTCTTCGCGCATAAATAGCTCCAGACAGCAGTGCCGGAAGTTTACCGTATCTTGTAGGAGCCGGCTTGCCGGCGATGAGAGCCTTGAGGTTTGCATCGCCCTCACGGGCCCCATCGCCGGCAAACCAGCGCCTACAGGGGCCGGGGCACTACCGAAAATGTGTGCCGGGGCGCCGAAGCAGGGCTTGCCCCGATGCCGTTCCCAGGGAAGGGAGGCTAGGGTTTCAGAACGGGGCCGGGCACTCGAAGCGCAGGCGTTCGCCGCTTTGCGGGTGAGTGAAGCTCAGCATGCTGGCGTGCAGGCACAGCCGTGGCCAGGCGGCCAGGGCCTGTGGATGGGCATACAAACCATCGCCCAGCAGGGGGTGGCCGATGGACAGCATGTGCACACGCAACTGGTGCGAACGCCCGGTGATCGGGGTCAGTTCCACGCGACACCAGTCGCCGCAACGCTCCAGGATTTTCCAGTAGGTCAACGCGTGTTTGCCGAACTCGTGGTCGACCACGTGGCGTGGCTTGGTCGGCGGGTCGTAGCGCAGGGGCAGGTCGATGCTGCCGCTGTCCAGTTCCGGTTGGCCCCAGCAGAGTGCGGTGTAGGCTTTTTCGGTTTCCCGGTCGTGGAACTGTCGCGACAGTTCGCGGTGGCTGTCCGGATCGCGGGCCAGCAGGATGATCCCGGAGGTTTCCCAGTCCAGTCGGTGGACGATACGGGCTTCGGGGTAGCCGTTCTCCTGCAGGCGGGTAATCAGACAGTCCTTGTTGTCATCGGCCCGGCCCGGGACGGAGAGCAACAAGGTTGGCTTGTTCACCACCAGTACGGCGGCGTCCTGATGGAGGATGTGGATATTGGACAGCGGCATTAAAACAGTCTCGTAACAAACGCCAACGGCGGCCCGGAGCCCGCGCCTTCCTGCAGGAGCAGAGCTTGGCTCGCGAATGGATTTCACAGTCGACTCAAGTGACGACTGATTGACCGCTTTCGCGAGCAAGCTCTGCTCCTACAAAAAGCACAGGCTCCGGGCCGCCGTGGCTCCGGCCGGATCGATCAACGATCGGGCAGGGTGATATTGAGTTCCAGGATCGAGCAGCTGCCCTGGTTTTCCAGCGCCACATGCACGTCGTCGGACCCGATATTGACGTACTTGCGGATGACTTCCACCAGTTCCTTTTGCAAGGCCGGCAGGTAATCCGGGGTGCTGCGTTGGCCGCGTTCGTGCGCCACGATGATCTGCAGACGCTCTTTCGCGACCGACGCGGTGCTTACTTTTTTGCTGGCACGAAAGAAGTCAAAAAGGTTCATTGCTTAGTTGCCTCCAAACAGGCGCTCGAAGAGTCCTTTCTTCTTCACATCGAGGAAGCGATGTTCCACGGTCTTGCCCAGCAGGCGGTCGACCGCGTCGCTGTAGGCCTGGCCGGCATCGCTCTGGTCGTCGAGAATCACCGGCACACCCTGGTTGGAGGCCTTGAGCACCGCCTGGGATTCGGGGATCACGCCCAGCAGGGTCACCGCGAGGATGTCCTTGACGTCTTCGACGCCGAGCATCTCGCCGTTGCTGACGCGCTCGGGGTTGTAGCGGGTCAGCAGCAGGTGTTCCTTGATCGGCTCTTCGTTGTTCTCGGCGCGGCGCGATTTGCTCGCCAGCAGGCCGAGCATACGGTCGGAGTCACGCACCGAGGACACTTCGGGGTTGGTCACGACGATGGCTTCGTCGGCGAAGTACATGGCCAGATGGGCACCGGTCTCGATACCCGCCGGGGAATCGCAGACGACGAACTCGAAATCCTCCTTGAGGGCCATCAGGACCTTTTCCACGCCTTCCTTGGTCAGCGCGTCCTTGTCCCGGGTCTGGCTGGCGGCCAGCACGTAGAGGTTTTCCAGGCGCTTGTCCTTGATCAGGGCTTGCTGCAGGTTGGCTTCGCCCTGGACGACGTTGACGAAGTCATACACCACGCGACGCTCACAGCCCATGATCAGGTCGAGGTTACGCAGGCCGACGTCGAAGTCGACGATCACTGTCTTGTGGCCCCGCAGCGCGAGGCCGGTACCGATGGCGGCGCTGGTGGTGGTCTTACCCACACCACCCTTGCCGGATGTAACCACGAGAATCTTGGCCAAGGTGTATCACCCCTAAGGAATAAAGGACTTTCAGCCCCTGAAGAATGTCACTAAAAAATAACTGTAGCCGTGTAGCGTCGGTTGGAAATCGAGGAAAAGTCTGAAGAGCCTCGGGTTATTCTTACCTTTCGCGATTTCCCACGTCGTTCGAGCTGTTTTCGCTACGAGAAGGAGACATTTTGGAAATGGCGGCAAGTATCCGTTAAAGCCGGATGATGTTCAACACGTCCCCGGACAAGCTGACTTGAACGCCGGCGCCCCACAAGGGATCGCGGCGCAAATCTTCGGAAACCTTGTACTGGCCTGCAATCGAGACCAACTCGGCGCTCAGTTGCTGGCAGAAAATCCGTGCTTTGGTGTCACCCTTGATGCCGGCCAGGGCGCGACCGCGCATGGGGCCATAAACATGGATGTTGCCATCGGCCAGAAGTTCCGCGCCGGGGCTGACGGAAGCGATGACCACCAGGTCGCCACCCTGGGCATAGACCTGCTGGCCACCACGGACTGGTGAGGTGATGATTTTCGTCGGTTTGATAGTAGGCTCTGGTGGTTTTTCCGGTTTTTTCTTTTCCAGGCCTTCGGTCGGGTCGACCGGTCGTTCGCGGGCGCCGGACGGCGGCAGCACCGGCAGGTCAATGGCAATCGCGGCGGCAATGTCTTCGATGCGGTTGGCGCGGATCGCCAGGGTGCGCAGGCCGTGCTGGCGGCAGACGCGCATCAGCCCGGGCAGGTCGATGGGACCCTGGCCGTCCGGCAGTTTGTCCAGCGCCAGCACCAGCGGGGTGTTGCTGAAGAAGTTCGGGGCCTGGGCGACCTTGGCCGCCAGTTGCCGATCGAGGGCGTCGAGGTTGTTCTGCGCCAGTTCCAGCACCGTGATGGCGAGCATGCTGCCCTTCAGCTGAAACACGGGATCCTGGTCTAGCAGTTCGGTTTGGCTCATGGTCGGGATAACGCAGCTTGTCACTAAAAGTGCCGAGACTTATAACGAGAACGCCCTCGGGCCGCAAGCCGCCGCGAACCGTTGTAGAATGCGCGGCCTTGTTGTCTGTCCGGAATCACCCATGGATCGCCCGCGTTTTCGAGCTGCTTTTCTTCATCCCCGTTACTGGCTGCTATGGCTGGGGTTGGGCTTGCTGTGGCTGATTGTCCAGTTGCCCTATGGGTTCTTGTTGCTGCTGGGGCGTTTTCTCGGCGCCGTGATGTATCGGGTGTCCGCCGACCGACGGACGATCGCCGCGCGCAATCTGCAATTGTGTTTCCCGGCGTTGTCCGACGCCGAGCGCGAGCAGCTGTTGAGGAAAAACCTCGCATCCACCGGGATCGCCTTCTTCGAAATGGCCATGAGCTGGTGGTGGTCCAAGCCGCGTCTCGCGCGCCTGGCCCATATCGAGGGCCTCGAACACCTGCAGCAGGCCCAGCGCGAAGGCAAGGGCGTGATCCTGATGGCCCTGCATTTCACCACCCTGGAGATCGGCGCGGCCTTGCTCGGTCAGCGCCACACCATCGACGGCATGTACCGCGAGCACAGTAATGCGCTGTTCGATTTTATCCAGCGCCGTGGCCGTGAACGGCACAACCTCGATTCCCTGGCAGTCGAGCGCGACGATGTGCGTGGCATGCTCAAGTTGCTGCGTGCCGGTCGGGCGATCTGGTACGCGCCGGACCAGGACTACGGCATCAAGCAGAGCGTATTCGTGCCGTTGTTCGGCATCCAGGCGGCCACCGTCACCGCCACCAGCAAGTTCGCCCGCCTGGGCAAGGCGTTGGTGGTACCGTTCACCCAGGAGCGCCTGGCCGACGGCAGCGGTTATCGGTTGGTGATTCATCCGCCGCTTGTGGATTTCCCGGGGGAAACCGAAGAGGCCGACTGCCTGCGGATCAACCAATGGGTCGAGGTGGCGTTGCGGGAATGCCCGGAGCAATATCTCTGGGCTCATCGCCGCTTCAAGAGTCGGCCGCCGGGTGAACCCAAGCTCTACCCGAAACGCGGATAAACCCACCCGGGTGTTGCGACAGGGGGGGCGGTGGTGTATCAGGATGTTACCTGATTGATGGAGTGTCGCGATGAGCCCAGCTGAACCGGTCACCGGTCTGATTCTTTCCGGAGGGGGCGCGCGCGCGGCTTACCAGGTGGGTGTGTTGGCGGCGATTGCCGAGCTGCTGCCGGCGGGGGCGGCCAACCCGTTTCCGGTGATCGTCGGGACCTCGGCGGGTGCCATCAATGCGGTCAGTCTGGCCAGCGGGGCGATGGATTTCACCGCGGCGATCGAACGCCTGACCGCGTTCTGGCAGGGTTTTCGCAGCCATCTGGTGCTGCGTAGCGACTGGCCGGGAGTGATCCGCCAGGCCAGCCGCTTTGTCAGTCATAGCCTGCTGGGGCTGGGCGCGCAGGTACCGGTGGCGCTGCTCGACAGTTCACCCTTGCGTGACCTGCTCAGTGACAAGCTGCATCTGCCGGGTATCGACCACGCCATTGAGCAACAGCAACTGCACGCGGTGGCGATCACCGCGTTTGGCTATGAGTCAGGCCAGGCGGTGACCTTCTATCAGGGCAAGGGGGCCATCGATTCCTGGTTGCGTCACCGGCGAGTCGGCATGCCGACCCGACTGACCGTCGAGCACCTGCTGGCCAGTTCGGCGATCCCGCTGCTGTTCGCCCCGGTCAAATTGGGCGAGGAGTATTTCGGTGACGGTGCGGTGCGCCAGTCCGCTCCGATCAGCCCGGCGTTGCACCTGGGGGCTACCCGGGTGCTGGTGGTGGGCGTCAGTGGCAACCTGCGGGGTGTCGATGCCGGCGCTGAGCGGACCTATAGCGGGCAGCAGCCGAGCCTGGCGCAGATTGGTGGGCATATGCTCAACAGCACGTTCATTGACAGCCTGGAAAGCGATATCGAGCTGTTGCAGCGTTTGAACCAGTTCAGTCGGATGGTGCCGCCGCAGCCGCGCAGCCTGGGTTTGGCGCCGGTGGATGTGCTGGTGATTGCGCCGAGTCAGCCGATCGATGAAATCGCCGCGCGCCATCGCCATGAGTTGCCGGCGGCGTTGCGCTTTTTCCTGCGTGGTCCGGGGGCGACCCGGACCAGCGGGGCCGGGGTGTTGAGTTACCTGCTGTTCGAGGCGTCCTATTGCAGCGAATTGATCGAGCTGGGGCGTCGCGATGCCCTGGCCAAGCGCGAGGAGTTGTGTCGGTTCCTGGGGTTGCCGCAGGTTTCGATGGTGGCGCAGGCGGCGTCGGTGCTGACCTGAGAACACCCCGGATCTTGTAGGAGCCCGGCTTGCCAGCGATGGCGGCCGTAAGGGCGATGCAAGACTTAAGGATCTCATCGCCGGCAAGCCGGGCTCCTACAGGTTTTGTGGCGTTTTAAAGAATCCGTTGTCTCAGCAGACCGGCAGCGCGGCAAGCCCGGCACCTGTAGTCTCCGGGCTTATTCGGCGATCTGCAATTTGCGGGCCTCGGTGTACACGTAACGGACTTTCTCGTATTCGAACGGCGAGTTCAACTGGCCATAACGGAAGCTGGTGGTGTAACGCTTGTCGATGGCCTCCAGCAGGTAGATCTCCGGATGGTCGGAGCTGACCTGCGAGACGTTGAGGAAGTTGATCTGCGATTCGGCGGCAAAGTCGAACACCAGGCCGCCGGTGTCACGCAGGTTCGATGGCCCGAAGAACGGCAGCACCAGGTACGCCCCGCCCGGTACGCCGTAGAAGCCCAGGGTCTGGCCGAAGTCTTCGGTCTGCCGTGGCAGGCCCATCTTGGTCGCCGGGTCCCACAGGCCGGCAACGCCGATGGTGGTGTTGAGCAGCAGGCGTCCGGTGGTTTCCAGTGCCCGCTTGCCCTTGAACTGGAACAAGCTGTTGAGCAGGTTGGAGACATCTCCCAGGTTGCTGAAGAAGTGGCTCACGCCCTCGCGCAGGAAGGTCGGCGTGACGTAGCGGTAGCCGTTGACCGCCGGCAGGAACACCCACTCGTCGAAGCGGTAGTTGAAGTGGTAGACCCGGCGGTTCCAGGACTCCAGCGGGTCGTAGACGCTCAGGGCGTTGAGGGTCGAACGCTCGAATTCACGCTGGTCCAGGCCCGGATTGAACTTGAGCTTTTTCAACGGCTCGGTGAAGCCATCCGGGTCCGTTACCACGGGGTCGTGGGCCTTGCTGTTGTCGGCCAGGGCAGGGGTTGCGCAGAGCAAGGCTGCGATCAACAAAAGAGATTTAGCCACGGAAGAACTCCAGCATGGCGTCGGCGTTGACGCGGTAATTGAGGTTGCCGCAGTGGCCGCCATGGGGGTAGACCGTCAGGCGATCGCCAAAGGTTTTGCGCAGGAATCCGAGGTCGCCAGGGCCGAGGATGACGTCGTCGGCGTTGTGCATCACGGCGATTTTCGGGCTGTCGTGCAGGTAGTCCTTGAGTGCGTAGAGACTGACCTGGTCGATCAATTGCAGCAGGCTGCCGCCGTCGCTACGGGCGCGCCACATCGGGATCACCTGTTCGGTCAGGTAACAGTCGAAATCGCATTGCAGGGCGCGCTTGAACATCGGCGTCAGGCTGGTGCCCTCGCTGATCGGGTACTTCGGCGGTGTGATCAGGCCGCGGCGGTTGATCAGGTCCGAGGTGAAGGCGATGTCGGCCGCGGAAAAGCGGAAGGTGGTGCCGATCAACATGGCCATCTGTTCATTGGTCAGGTGTTGCTTGGAGTGTTGGAAGTCGTAGAGCAGGGCATCGTTGAGGTCGATGTAGCCCTTCTGCTGGAAGTAGCGGGTCAGCTTGGCCAGCACCAGTTCATAGAAGGTGGTGGTGTTGTTGATGCCCTTGACCTCGGTCTGCACCAGCTTGTCCAGGTTGGTCACCGAGGTGTAGAGGTTGACCGGCGGGTTGAGCAGCAGGACTTTCTTGAAGTTGAAGCTGCGCCGGGTTTCATCCAGTTTGCTGACAAACGCCGCGTCGAGGGCGCCGAGGCTGTAGCCGGTGAGGTAGTACTCGGTGACCGGCAGTTTCGGGTGCTGGGCGCGTACGGCCTGCATGACCCGGTACATGTCCTCGGCGTCTTCCTGGCTGATGCCGGGGGTGGCGAAGCGCGAGGCGGCGCTCATGAAGTCGAAGCTGGTGGGCGACGACAACTGCACGACGTGGTAGCCGGCCTGGTAATAGAGCTTCTTCAGGTACTCGTTGATGCTGCTGTCATAGCGTGCGCCGGTGCCGGAAATCAGGAAAATCAGTGGCGCCGGGTGATCCTGCCGGGCCAGGCGGTAGGTGAGTTTCTTCACCGCCCAGAAATTGTCCGGGAGGATGAAGTCGCGCTCGGGGCGCAGCTTTAGGCTGTAGTCGGCCTGGTGGATGCTGTCGTCGTCGGGCAGTTTCGGTCGCAGCGCCGGCGGCGTGGTGGCGATAGTCGCTTCGAACGGGTTGGTCAACGGGTAGCCATAGCTGGCGGCATCGACATCGACTGCCAGGGCGGACGCACTCAGAATGAGACCGCCGATAAAGGCAGCGAGGCGCAGAGAACGGAGCATGACTACATCCCTTTGAAGGAAAGCACTGAATGAGGTTCGCAGGCTATGACCACTGGGGTACTGCCGAAGTGCCATGTCCCGACGCTAAAAAAAGCATTTTAGATGGGGTTGCGACGGGTAATTGCCCGGCAACGATACACGTTGCCGCAGTTTGCCGAACAGTTATGTGTGGCGAGCGCTTGCATAGGCGCTTCTGGCGATTATGCTGGGCGCCGTTTTCGCTTATCGGAGTTGTCCATGTCTCGCCGTTTACCGCTGGTTCTACTGCTTGTTCTCCTGCTGTTGTGGCTGGCTGCCAGTTATGGCGTGCGTTATGGATTGATGGAGGACGGGCAGTGGGTCGGGCTGTGCCTGGATGAGGCGTCGCGCTGGCAGTGCCAGGCGCGTTCCAGCCTGGGGTGGTTGATCCACTTCAAGGCCCTGGGCTGGACGGCGTTGGTCGCGGCGTTGCTGGCTTTTGTGGTGCCGGGACGTTTGGGGCGGGGCTTGGCGGTACTGGCGCTGTTGGCCGGATTTCCGGCGCTGGCGCTGTACAACACCACGTTGGCGGTGTTTGCGCTGGTGATTGCCGGGTTGCGGTTGGTGCGGGCACCGCGTGATTCAGTGTCCGCCAGTTAAGGCGATCTCAAATCTGAAAGGACATTTGACGCCTGGCGCGCCACAGCGCGGCCACCATCAGCACGCTGACCAGCGCCCAACCCCAAGCCTGCTGGTTTGCCAGGCCCTCGCGATACAGCTGCGGAGCAATACCGGCGCCGATGATCAGTGCCAGCAGTCCCAGCTCCCGACGCGGACCGCGCACCGGACGCACCAGGAATACCAGCGCCGGCAAGAGCAAGGCCGCGCTCGGGAAGCTGCGATAACGTGGATCGAACACCAACTCCAGCATCATCACCGCCGCGGCAAAGCCCGCCCCCGCCAGCAGCCAGCCGGCGCGTCGCTCCAGCAATCTGAACAGGCCGACGCGCCAGCCCGCCTGGCTACCCAGGGCCAGCGCCGCATACGCCAGCACCAGCAGGTTCAACACCACCAGCAAGCCGGCCCAGATCCACTCACCGGTAAATCGGCTGGTCACCCGCGCCAACTCGCCCCAGGCACCGATGGAACAGCCGGCCAGCGCCCCCAGCAGTGGCAACAACAGCGCCGCCCGCGTGCTGCGGGCTCGCCCGGCCAGCAGCAAGGTACCCAGGAAAATCAGCCCGCCGAAGCCCAGCCAACGCGGCCATTGCGGCAGGTTCGAAACCGGCCCGGCCAACACGGCCTTGTCCTGGCGGTCGGCATCGAACAGCCCCCAGTAGCCGCCGACCGCGCCTTCGCTACCGCGTTTCCACGGTTGGTCGAATGCCTCGATCAGGTTGTAGTGCCAGCCGTTCTGCTCGGCCAGGCTGACAAAGCCGCGAATGAACTTCGCTTCGTTGACCCGGCTCGGCAGGGCGGTTTCGCGCTGGCGGCCTTCGCTCGGCCAGCCGGTTTCACCGATCAGGATGTCCTTGGGCGCGAACCGCTTGCCGAATATTTCGCGTACCTGGGCGACATGTTCGAGGGCGCGGTCGATACCGGCAGGCTCATCTTCCCAGTACGGCAGCAGATGAATGGTCAGGAAGTCCACGGCCGGGGCGACCTGCGGATGCTTGAGCCAGAACTCCCAGACATCGGCGTAGGTCACCGGTTGCTTCACGTTGGCCTTGACCTTGTGGATCAGCTTGACCAGTCGGTCGCCGGTGACCTCCTTGCGCAGCAGGGCTTCGTTACCGACGATTACCGCACTGACCACATCGGCGTTGGCGTTGGCCGAGGCGATCAGGGCGTCGACTTCCTTCTCGGTGGCCAGCGGGTCACTGCTGACCCAGGCGCCGATCATCATCTTCAAGCCGTGCTTGCGCGCCAGATCCGGCAGGGCCTCGAGGCCGGTCATGGAGTAGGTGCGAATGCACTCGAAGCGCGTTGCCAGCAGTGCCAGGTCGGCGTCCATGCGTTCCAGGCGCGGGGTGAACGGCTGGTCGAAGGGCGATTGGTCCTTGGCGAACGGGGTATAGGAGGCGCATTGCAGCTTGTGGGTCGGGGTCGCCGCATCGGGCAGGATCACCGGCTGGCCGAGGCCATACCAGAAGCCACCGAGTGCAAGAAGCCCGAGCAGGCAGGCGAACAGATAAGGCTGGAGCGGGAAACGGGCAGTGGCGGACATGGTCGGGCCGTATGGGAACAAAGCCGCGCATATTACCCGGATTTCCCCCGTCCCAGGGCCCCAGCAGTATTTTGTCATGCAAAGTTCGAGCGCAATAAAATGAGGGGATTTCCCAAGCCTCCGATTGCTGGCGTTCTGATGTCGTTTCTCGTTGTCTTGAGGTCGCTGTCAGAGCAGGTCGATGGGCGAGGCAGGTTGATGATCGGGGCGTCAGAACTCCGCTGATGATCGTACGGGTTTACGGGTGAGGCGTGATGGGGGCGCCATGCACTATAACAATACGTTGACGTCGCCCGGCAGTCGTCGGGTGCAGCATTTCGGGGAAGTAATGATGAAGATGCGACGACTCTTAGGCGCTGGTGCGGTTCTGGCGCTGGCGATCAGCTCTACCATGGTAAGTGCTGCTGGCAAGGAAGTGACCATCGGTTATGTCGATGGTTGGTCCGACAGTGTTGCGACCACCAATGTCGCGGCCGAGGTGATCAAACAGAAGTTGGGCTATGACGTGAAGCTGGAGGCCGTGGCGACCGGGATCATGTGGCAGGGCGTTGCCACGGGCAAGCTTGATGCCATGCTCTCGGCTTGGCTGCCGGTGACCCACGGTGAATATTGGGCCAAGAACAAGGATAAGGTGGTCGACTATGGCCCCAACTTCAAGGACGCCAAGATCGGCCTGATCGTACCGGAGTATGTCACGGCCAAATCCATCGCTGACCTGAAGGGTGACGCCACCTACAAGAACAAGATCGTCGGCATCGACGCGGGTTCAGGCGTGATGCTCAAGACCGACCAGGCGATCAAGGATTACGGTCTGGACTACAAGCTGCAAGCCAGTTCGGGTGCGGCGATGATTTCTGAATTGGCCCGGGCCGAGAAGAAACACGAATCCATTGTCGTGACCGGTTGGGTGCCGCACTGGATGTTCGCCAAGTGGAAGCTGCGCTTCCTGGATGACCCGAAAGGCGTCTATGGCGCGGCTGAAACCGTCGACAGCATCGGCAGCAAGGAGCTGGACAAGAAAGCGCCGGAAGTGGCGGCGTTCCTGAAGAAGTTCCAGTGGGCCTCCAAGGATGAGATCGGCGAAGTCATGCTGGCCATCCAGGATGGTGCCAAGCCGGATGCTGCGGCCAAGGATTGGGTTGCCAAGCATCCGGATCGCGTAGCCGAGTGGACCAAGTAACCCACCTGCCAGCATAGTCCCACCGAAAAGCCGCATGACTCCGTGTCATGCGGCTTTTTTGCGTCTAGTCTCCGTGGGAGCCGGCTTGCCGGCGATGAGGCCCCTGAGCCTTGCTGCGTTCATCCTGCCGCCATCGCCGGCAGGCCAGCTCATGCAAAGGGTCTTTCAGACAAGAACTGGCGAAACGGTAATGTCGTTCTAATACTAAGGTCGTCTGGTTTCGCTTCCCCAGCCGCCTAAAGTGAAAAACGTTTCATCTCATCTGTGCTGCGAGGATAAAAACAATGAACGACAGCATTTACCTCTCGATTCAAAACAGCCCCCGCTTCAAGGAGCTGGTCAGGAAACGGGAACGCTTCGCCTGGACACTGTCGGCGATCATGCTTGGGCTTTACTCGGCTTTCATTCTGTTGATCGCCTACGGGCCGCAGATTCTGGGCGCCAAGCTCAGTCCTGGCTCTTCCATCACCTGGGGTATCCCGTTGGGTGTCGGACTGATCGTTTCGGCGTTCGTCCTGACGGCCATCTATGTGCGTCGCGCCAATGGCGAATTCGACGACCTGAACAAGGCGATTCTCAAGGAGGCCCAACAATGATCCGGCGTCTATTGGCAGTATTGGCCGGCTCGGCCTTCGCGCCCCTGGTCCTGGCGGCTGACGCCCTGACCGGCGAAGTGCACAAGCAACCTCTCAATGTGTCGGCCATCGCGATGTTCGTGGTGTTCGTCGGCGCCACCCTGTGCATCACCTACTGGGCCTCCAAGCGCAACAAGTCGGCCGCCGACTACTACGCGGCGGGCGGCAAGATCACCGGTTTGCAGAACGGCCTGGCGATCGCCGGTGACTACATGTCGGCGGCGTCCTTCCTGGGGATTTCCGCGCTGGTCTACACCTCGGGCTATGATGGCCTGATCTACTCCATCGGCTTCCTGGTGGGCTGGCCGATCATTCTGTTCCTGATCGCCGAGCGCCTGCGCAACCTGGGCAAGTACACCTTTGCCGATGTGGCGTCCTATCGCCTCGGGCAGGCCCAGATCCGCTCTCTGTCGGCCTGCGGGTCGCTGGTGGTGGTGTCCTTCTACCTGATCGCCCAGATGGTCGGCGCCGGCAAGCTGATCCAGCTGCTGTTCGGCCTGGACTACTACGTGGCGGTGATCCTGGTGGGGATCCTGATGTGCCTCTATGTGCTGTTCGGCGGCATGCTGGCGACCACCTGGGTACAGATCATCAAGGCGGTGCTGTTGCTGTCCGGTGCCTCGTTCATGGCGCTGATGGTGATGAAGCACGTCAACTTCGACTTCAACGTGCTGTTTTCCGAAGCGATCAAGGTTCACCCCAAGGGTGAGGCGATCATGAGCCCTGGTGGCCTGGTGAAGGATCCGGTCTCGGCCTTCTCGTTGGGGCTGGCGCTGATGTTCGGTACTGCCGGCCTGCCACACATCCTGATGCGCTTCTTCACCGTGAGTGATGCGAAGGAAGCGCGCAAGAGCGTGTTGTATGCCACCGGTTTCATCGGCTACTTCTACATTCTGACCTTTATCATCGGTTTTGGCGCGATCCTGCTGGTCAGCACCAACCCGGCGTTCAAGGATGCCGCGGGTGCGTTGCTTGGCGGTAGCAACATGGCGGCGGTGCACCTGGCCAACGCGGTCGGCGGCAACCTCTTCCTTGGCTTTATCTCGGCGGTGGCCTTTGCCACCATCCTCGCGGTGGTGGCCGGTCTGACCCTGGCCGGTGCCTCGGCGGTGTCCCATGACCTGTATGCCAGCGTGATCAAGAAGGGCAAGGCCAACGAAAAGGATGAGATCCGTGTCTCGAAGATCACCACCATCGCCCTCGGCGTGTTGGCGATCGGCCTCGGCATCCTGTTCGAAAGCCAGAACATCGCGTTCATGGTCGGCCTGGCGTTCTCGATTGCTGCCAGCTGCAACTTCCCGGTGCTGCTGCTTTCCATGTACTGGAAGAAGCTGACCACCCGTGGCGCGATGATCGGCGGCTGGATGGGCCTGGTCAGTGCGGTAGGGCTGATGATCCTGGGGCCAACCATCTGGGTGCAGATCATGCATCACGAGAAGGCTATCTTCCCGTATGAGTATCCGGCGCTGTTCTCGATGGCCATTGCGTTCGTCGGGATCTGGTTCTTCTCCATTACCGACAAGTCGACGGCGGCCGATAACGAGCGGGCGCTGTTCTTCCCGCAGTTCGTGCGTTCGCAGACCGGTTTGGGGGCGAGTGGGGCGGTTGCTCACTAAGGGTTGTACGGGTTTCTATAGATAAGCTGCATCCAGGAAATGCCCCGGTCGAGAGACCGGGGCATTTTTGTTCGAGTGTCACTGTACTGGCCGGGTGGTGCGTTGAGTCTTCTGTTGTCTGGCAGGGCCTCTTCGCGGGCAAGCTCCGCTCCCACAGGGAGTGGCGTGCGCCGTGGGT
>NZ_JALLIX010000053.1 GCF_023242365.1 Pseudomonas sp. MWU13-2100 | reverse complement strand
GAGGATTTGCGTACGATACAATCCTGTAGGAGCCTGACTTGCCAGCGATGCGCTCCTCAAGACCGCCAGAAGCTTCGCGGGCAAGCTCCGCTCCCACTGGTCCTGCGTCGGACACGGGATTTGCGTACGATACAATCCTGTAGGAGCCTGGCTTGCCAGCGATGCGCTCCTCAAGACCACTGGAAGCCTCACAGGCCAACGATTAGAGGACATCCGATGAAGCGCCTGCTCGCCGCCCTTGCCCTCCTCAGCCTGCTGGCCGGCTGCGCCAGCCACGACATCAATCCGCGCGGCTACGACGAAACCGGCATGGCCTCGTATTACGGCGCCAAGCACCAGGGCAAACGCACCGCCAGCGGCGAACCCTTCGACCAACACGGCCTGACCGCCGCCCACCGCCAGTTGCCCTTCGGCACCCGGGTGAAAGTCACCAACCTGACCAACGACAAATCGGTCATAGTGCGCATCAATGATCGCGGCCCCCATACCCGAGGGCGACTGATCGATCTTTCACGCGAAGCGGCCGCCCAACTGGGTATGCTGCGAGGCGGTACCGCCCGCGTACGCATCCAAAGCCTCGACGACTGACCGCTGGAGCCCCTGCCATTTTCGGATTGACCACCCTTCCCTGGCTGAGCCTGATTCAACTGAGCAGCGGCCTGTTGTTGCTGATCGTCGGCGCCGAACTGCTGGTGCGCGCAGCCGTGCGCCTGGCCGCGAGCCTGGCGGTCAGGCCTCTGCTGATCGGCCTGACCATCGTCGCCTTCGGCAGCAGCGCGCCACAATTGGCAGTCAGCGTGCAGGCGGCCGCAGCCGAGAACGCCGATATCGCGGTGGGCAGTGTGATCGGCGGCAATATCTTCAATACCCTGGTCACCCTCGGCCTCTCGGCGTTGATCATCCCATTGCGGGTTTCGCGCCAACTGATCCGCCTGGATATCCCGCTGATGATCTTCGCCAACCTCCTGGTCTTCGCCCTGGCGTTCAATGAAAAACTCGGACGCCTCGACGGCCTGGTGATGCTGGGCGCCTTCGCGCTGTACCTCGGCCTGCTGCTGCGCCAGTCCCACCACCACCACCACCACCACCACCACCACCACCACCACCACATCATCACGCCAGCGACCACCGCCACACACCGATCCGCGCCCTGGCTGAGCAGCCTCGCGTGGATGGGCTTGGGCCTGACGCTGCTGGTGATGGCTGGGCACCTGCTGCTGGACGCCGCCGTGGACGTAGCCACCGAACTGGGCCTGTCCGAACGCATCATCGGCCTGACCGTGGTCGCGGTCGGCACCTCGCTACCGCAGCTGGCCACCTCCTTGATCGCCGCTGTTCGCGGGCAACGGGATATCGCCGTGGGCAATGTGATCGGCGGCAACCTGTTCAACCTGCTGGGGGTGCTCGGCCTCACCGCGCTGCTCGCCCCCACGCCGCTGTCAGTGTCGCCCAACGCCCTGGCCTTCGACCTGCCGGTGATGCTCGGTGTGGCCATGCTGTGCTGGCCGGTATTCTATTCCGGCTACCGCATCACCCGTGCCGAGGGCCTGTTGTTCCTGGGTTTGTACCTGGCCTACGGCCTGCATGTAGTGTGGTTCACCACCGGCATGCCGATGGCCGACAAACTGGAACGCATGATGCTGCTTTTCATCCTGCCGGCGCTCCTGGCGTACTTGTTGTTCAGTACATTCAGGGCCTGGCGTCGCCAACACTCATAGGAGCTGCTGCAATGACCGATCAGAAGAAACCCGGTGTCGAGATGCGTCGTCAGGTCATGGGCGATGCGTTCGTCGACCGCGCCCTGGGCAATGCCAGCGAATTCAGCCAGCCGTTGCAGGACTTCGTCAATGAACACGCCTGGGGCAGTGTCTGGAATCGCGGAGGGTTGCCGCTGAAGACCCGCAGCCTGATCACCCTGGCGGCGCTGACGGCGCTCAAGTGCCCGCAGGAACTCAAAGGCCATGTGCGCGGCGCCTTGAACAACGGCTGCACGGTGGAGGAGATTCGCGAGGCGCTGCTGCATTGCGCGGTGTATGCCGGGGTGCCGGCGGCCATCGATGCGTTCCGTGCCGCCCAGGAAGTGATCGATGCCTACCAGAAGGCCGACTGACTGATCGCGGACTGTGGCGAGCGGGCTTGCCCGCGCTCGGCTGCGCAGCAGTCGCAAAACCGACCACCTCGGTCTACCTGACACATCGGATTTGCTGGTTTTAGGGCCGCTTCGCGGCCCAGCGCGGGCAAGCCCGCTCGCCACAAATATCGGTCAGACTGAAGATTGCCCTTGACTGACAGGCATTAGGGTTGCCCACAAAACAACGTCAGATCCAACCGCCCCATTGCAAGACAAAGATGCCGATATTGGTGGTGATCGCCGCCATCAGGGTGGTGATCACGATAATCGCCGCCGCCAGTTCGTGATTGCCGTTGGCTGCCCGGGCCATGACGAAGCTGGCCGCGGCCGTCGGGCTGCCGAAGTACAGGAACAGAATCCCCAGCTCCGCCCCGCGAAAACCACAGAGCCAGGCACCCAGCGTCGACAGCAGGGGTATGCCGACCATCTTCACCAGGCTCGCGCTCAACGCCAAGTCACCGCTTTTGCGCAATGCCGCCAGGGACAGGGTGCCGCCAATACAGATCAGTGCCAGCGGCAGGGTCATCTGCGCCAGGTAATTGCCGGAGGTCTCCAGCCAGCCGGGCAAGCCGATCTGGAAATAGGCAAAAGGCGCTGCCGCGAGCACGCTGAGGATCAGCGGATTGCTCAGCACATTCTTGAGAATGCTCCAGGGATCGGACTTGATCACCGGGCTGTACACCGCCAGGACAATAGTCGACAGGGTGTTGTAGAACAGGATCACCAGCGCCGCGAGAATCGCCCCCAGGGAAAGCCCATAGCTGCCATACATGCTGGCGGCCAGGGCCAAACCGATCACTCCGTTGTTACCGCGAAAGGCACCCTGGGTATAGATCCCGCGATCGATTTCGGGACAGCGCCAGATCGCCCAACCCCAGCAGCCGGCAAAGCCGACCAGGGTGGCCAGGGCAAAATAGCCCAGCACCTTGGGCTGCAACGCTGCATGCAGGTCGGCATGGAGGATGCCAAGGAACAGCAGCGCCGGCATGGTGACGTTGAACACCAGCGCCGAAGCCGTGTGGATAAAGCTGTCGTTGATCCAGCCCACGCGCTTGAGCAGCACGCCCAGGAACAACATGGCGAAGACCGGCGCGGTGATGGTCAAGATACCGAGAAAGATGGCCAGCATGTCCTGGGAACCCGTTGCCTGTCGTCAGGTGACTGATGATACGGCAAAGCCGCCCTTGTGCCCGTCCATAGGCATGCGCTCAATCGAACTGCGCGCGCATCCAGGCCTGGTACGCAGGCACTTCGGCATCACCTTCACGCGGCGCCCAGTCGGCCAACTCGCCGTCGCCCACCGGACGATAAGGACCGGCCTTGCATTCGAACATCACGCTGTCCGCTTCGAGGACCACCAGGCCATGAAACACCCCGGCCGGCAGGTCGACACCCGAGCATTCACCGCCCGCCTGCAACACGCGCTGGGTCAGCAACTGACCCGCCTCATCGAACACCAACAGGCCCAGGCGGCCCTTGAGCACCAGCAAGGTTTCCGCCTTGTCGGCACTCAGGTGTCGGTGTGGGGCTATATAGGTACTGGGTTGCAATCCGACAGCCAGGCGATGGCAAGGCTCGTCCATCTGGTGGAAGTTGTGATGAACCCGACCACGGGGGCTCGCCATGGCCTTATCGGCCAGTTCGGCGAACAAGGTTGCATCGAGAAAGCTCGGCGTACTCATCCCTTACATCCCCTTGACGGCGTAGATGCCGGCGGCGTTGCGCCAGTAGCCCTTGTAATCCATGCCGTAGCCGAAGATGTAGCGGTCGATGCACGGCAGGCCGACGTAGTCTGCCTTCAGGTCCGGACGGGCCTTGCGGTCGTGGTCCTTGTCGATCAGCACCGCGGTGTGCACCCGGCGAGCACCGGCGTGCTTGCAGAAATCGATGATCGCGCCCAGGGTGTGCCCTTCGTCGAGGATGTCGTCGATGATCAGCACATCGCGGTCGATGAACGAGACTTCCGGCTTGGCTTTCCAGAACAGTTCGCCACCGCTGGTTTCATTGCGGTAGCGGGTCGCGTGCAGGTACGAAGCCTCCAACGGGAAGTTCAGGTGGGTCATCAGCTTGCCGCAGAAGATCAGGCCGCCGTTCATCACGCAGAACAGCACCGGGTTGCTCTCGGCCAGTTCGGCGTTGATCTGCGCGCCGACACGGGCGATGGCCGCTTCGACTTCAGCGTTGGTGTACAGGCAGTCGGCTTCGCGCATGACTTGACGGATATGCTCGAGATCAGCGGACATGGCGCTCTCCAAAAGGGGGCTTATGTAAGAAAAGCGGGCAAAGGTACGCACCCCGCGCGACCAGATCAAGGGTTTCTGGACTAACGTACGGCTGATCTATAGGACATCAACTGCGGATAGATTAATCTAAGCCGTTTTTTGCCCGCCGCCGGAGCCTATTCCCATGCCCATCCGTGAGATCCGCCACCCGCTGATCCGCCACAAGCTCGGCCTGATGCGCCGCGCTGACATTAGCACGAAGAACTTCCGTGAGCTCGCTCAGGAAGTCGGAGCGTTGCTGACCTACGAAGCGACCAAGGACCTGCCCCTGGAAACCTACGATATCCAGGGCTGGTGCGGCACCGTCCAGGTCGAGAAGATCGCCGGCAAGAAGATCACCGTGGTGCCGATCCTGCGTGCCGGTATCGGCATGCTCGAAGGCGTGCTCAGCCTGATCCCGGGCGCCAAGGTCAGCGCCGTGGGCGTGGCCCGCAACGAGGAAACCCTCGAAGCCCACACCTACCTGGAAAAGCTGGTACCGGAAATCGACGAGCGCCTGGCGATGATCATCGACCCGATGCTCGCCACCGGCGGTTCGATGGTCGCGACCATCAATCTGCTGAAGAAAGCCGGCTGCAAGGACATCCGCGCGATGGTCCTGGTGGCGGCGCCGGAAGGGATCGCCGCGGTCGAGAAAGCGCACCCGGACGTGACCATCTACACCGCGTCCGTCGACGAGAAACTCAACGAACACGGCTACATCATTCCGGGCCTGGGCGATGCCGGTGACAAGATCTTCGGCACCAAGCAGAAGGACGCCTGACATGCAGGATGAGTTCAACGACCCGCTCTGGCGCACGGTGCTGTCGGGCGCGCAAATGCTTTTCGTGGCCTTTGGCGCCCTGGTGTTGATGCCGCTGATTACCGGCCTCGACCCGAACGTCGCGCTGTTCACGGCGGGCCTGGGAACTCTCTTGTTCCAGCTGGTGACCGGGCGTCAGGTGCCGGTGTTCCTGGCCTCGAGCTTTGCCTTTATCACCCCGATCATCCTCGCCAAGGGCCAGTTCGGCCTGGCGGCGACCATGGGTGGGGTGATGGCGGCCGGCTTCGTCTACACCTTCCTCGGCCTGGCGGTGAAGATCAAGGGCACCGGTTTCATCGACCGGCTGCTGCCGCCGGTGGTGATCGGCCCGGTGATCATCTCCATCGGCCTGGCCATGGCGCCGATTGCCGCGAACATGGCGATGGGCAAGGCCGGTGACGGTTCCGAACTGATTCACTACCAGACCGCCATGCTGATCTCGATGCCGGCACTGCTGACCACCCTGATCGTGGCCGTGTTCGGCAAGGGCATTTTCCGCCTGGTGCCGATCATCTCCGGGGTCCTGGTGGGGTTTGCCATGTCGTTCTATTTCGGCGTGGTCGACACGGCGAAGATCGCCGCCGCGCCCTGGTTCGCCCTGCCGCACTTCACGGCACCGGAGTTCAACTGGCAGGCGATCCTGTTCATTGTCCCGGTGGCGCTGGCACCGGCCATCGAGCATATCGGCGGGGTGATCGCGGTGGGCAGCGTGACCGGTCGCGACTACCTGAAGAAGCCGGGCCTGCACCGCACCCTGCTCGGTGACGGTATCGCCACCACTGCGGCCGGCCTGTTCGGCGGTCCGCCCAACACCACCTATGCCGAAGTGACCGGCGCGGTGATGCTGACCAAGAACTACAACCCGAAAATCATGACCTGGGCGGCGATCTTTGCCATCAGCCTGGCGTTTATCGGCAAGTTCGGCGCGTTGTTGCAGAGCATTCCGGTGCCAGTGATGGGCGGGATTCTTTGCCTGCTGTTCGGCTCGATCGCGGCAGTGGGGATGAATACCCTGATCCGCCACAAGATCGACCTGGGCGAGGCGCGCAACCTGGTGATTGTTTCGGTGACCCTGGTGTTCGGTATCGGCGGCGTGCTGGTGGGAACCGGTACCGGGCCGGACGACTTCGGCCTCAAGGGTATCGCGCTGTGCGCCGTGGTGGCGATTGCGCTGAACCTGCTGTTGCCGGGCAATGATGGTTGGAAGAACAAGAAGGCCGACGAGCCGTTGTTGTAAGGCTCACGCTTGCTCCCCACAGGGCGCGGATGCCCCCCTTTTGGCGAGCGGGCTTGCCCGCTCGCCACACAAGCCCACCTGCCACAAAAATGCACCAGACGTTAAATCTATAAGGCCAGCGGCGCCCGCTCGCACAGGGTATTCAGCGCCGCCGCCCACTGCGGTTCATCGTTCAGGCACGGCACCAGCACCAACTCCTTGCCCCCCGCGGCGACAAACTGCTCGCGCCCGCGATCACCGATCTCCTCCAGCGTCTCGATGCAATCGGCGACAAACGCCGGGCACATCACCAGCAGCTTCTTCACCCCGGCCTTGGCCAACTCATCCAACCGCGCCTCGGTATAGGGTTCGATCCACTTCGCCCGGCCCAAGCGCGACTGGAACGACACCGACCACTGCCCGTCGGCCAACCCCATGCGCTCGGCAAACCCCGCCGCCGCGCGTAGACACTGAGCGCGGTAGCAGGTAGCGAGCACCGCCGGCGAGGCGTTCTTGCAGCAATCGGCATCCTTGAAGCAATGGCTGCCGCTGGCATCGAGCTTGGTCAGGTGCCGCTCCGGCAAACCATGGAAACTCAACAGCAAATGATCGAAGCCCTCGTCCAGATACGGCCTGGCACTGGCCACCAGGGCCTCGAGGTATTCCGGCTGGTCGTAGAAGGGTTGCAGGATGGAGAACTGCACGTCGAGCTTGCGCTCGCGCACCACCCGCCGGGCTTCCTCGATCACCGTGGTCACGGTGCTGTCGGCGAACTGCGGATACAGCGGCGCCAGGGTCACCTTGCGAATGCCTTGCCTGGCCAGGCGGATCAGTACCGTCTCAAGCGAAGGCTCGCCGTAACGCATCGCCAGCTCCACCGGGCCCTGGGTCCACTGCGTGGTCATCTGCTGCTGCAAGCGACGACTGAGTACCACCAGCGGCGAGCCCTCCTCCCACCAGATCGAGGCATAGGCGTGCGCCGACTGCTCCGGGCGCTTGATCAGGATCAACGACACCAGCAAGCGCCGGACCGGCCAGGGCAGGTCGATCACATAGGGATCCATCAGGAATTGATTGAGGTAGCTGCGCACATCGGCGACCGAAGTGGAGGCCGGAGAACCCAGGTTGACCAGAAGCAAGGCGTGATCGGTCATGCAACGTCCTATTTCAGAGGCGGCCCGAGAGATCGTCGAGGGCCGCGGGTAGATCGTTAAACTGAAAAACAAATCCCGCCGCCAACAACCGCGCCGGTGTCACACGTTGGCCGCCGAGCAGCAACAACGCCAGCTCACCCAGGCCCAGGCGCAGGACAAAGGCCGGCAGCGGAATCAGCGCCGGGCGATGCAGGACCTTGCCCAGCGCCTTGGCGAACGTCTTGTTGCGCACCGGCTTTGGCGCGCAGGCATTATAGGGACCGTGGGCATCACTGCGATGCAGAAGAAAATCAATCGCGGCGATTTGATCGCGCACATGAATCCACGGCATCCATTGCCGACCGTTGCCAATCGGCCCCCCCAGCCCCAGTTTGAACGGCAGCAGCAGGCGCGACAAAAAGCCGCCCTCGGCCGCCAGCACCAAGCCAGTGCGCACCAGCACCACGCGAATCCCCAAGGCCTCGGCGCGCTGCGCGGTTTCTTCCCAGGCAATCGACAGGCGGCTGGCGAAATCCTCGCTCACCGGCGGCGAATCCTCGGTCAACTCACGCTCACCACCATCGCCGTACCAGCCCACCGCGGAACCGGAAATCAATACCGCGGGACGCTGCTCACGCCCCTCCAGCCAGGCCAGCAGGGTTTCGGTCAGCTGGATCCGGCTGCTCCAGAGCAGGGCCTTGCGCTTGTGGGTCCAGAGCCGGTCGGCAATCGGCGCGCCGGCCAGGTTGATCACCGCGTCCAGCGGCTCGCCGGCCAGTTCCTCGAGATGCCGTACACCCCGCACCTGGGCGCCGCACAAACGCGCCACCTGCTCGGGGCGACGGCTCCACACCGTCAGCCGATGTCCCTGCGTCGACCAGTACGCGCACAGTTGGCGCCCGATCAAACCAGTACCGCCGGTCAGCAATATGTGCATGAGTGCGTCCTCGCGTAACGTTTTGTCGAGAGCGTTAGTCTATTTTTAGAACAGGGCTCTTTTTTCTCTCGACCGAAATATGTTTTAACAATAGGACAGAGTGAACCGACAGGCAGGTCGCAACTTATACCAAAAAACAAGATTGTACAGGTTTTGCTGACGGCGTAGTCTGTGCTTACAGGTAACGAGGCCCACCCATGACTGTACCCATCGCAATAATCGGTGCCGGCATCGCCGGACTCTCGGCCGCCCGGGCATTGCACGATGCCGGGCATTGCATCGAAATTTTCGACAAGAGCCGTGGCAGCGGCGGGCGCATGTCCAGCAAACGCAGCGATGCCGGTGCGCTGGACCTGGGCGCGCAGTACTTCACCGCCCGCGACCGCCGCTTCGTCAAGGAAGTCCAGCGCTGGCAGGCTGAAGGCTGGGTCGCCGAATGGGACCCGCAGCTCTACAACTTCCAGAACGGCCAATTGAGCCTGTCGCCGGACGAGCAGACCCGCTGGGTCGGCACGCCACGCATGAGCGCGATTACCCGTGGCTTGCTCGGTAAACTCCAGGCGCATTTCAGTTGCCGGATCACCGAGGTGTTCCACGGCGAACAGCATTGGCACCTGCAGGATGCCGAAGGCTACACCCACGGCCCGTTCAGCCAGGTCATCATCGCCACGCCCGCGCCCCAGGCCACCGCCCTGCTGGCCTCCGCGCCGAAACTCGCCGGGGCCGCCGCCGGGGTGCAGATGGAGCCGACCTGGGCCATCGCCCTGGCCTTCGACACGCCGCTGGACACACCGATGGAAGGCTGCTTCGTGCAGGACAGCCCGCTCGACTGGCTGGCCCGCAACCGCAGCAAGCCGGCGCGCGACAGCCACCTTGATACCTGGGTTCTGCACGCCACCAGCACCTGGAGCAAGCAGCACCTGGACCTGTCCAAGGAAGCCGTGATCGAGCAGTTGCACGGTGCCTTTGCCGAGTTGCTGCACGCCAGCATGCCGGCCCCGGTCTTCACCCTCGCCCACCGCTGGCTCTATGCCCGACCGGCCGGCGCACGGGAATGGGGGGCGCTGGCCGATGCCGACCTGGGCCTCTACGTGTGTGGCGACTGGTGCCTCTCCGGACGCGTCGAAGGCGCCTGGCTCAGCGGCCAGGAAGCGGCCCGGAGACTGATGGAGCACCTGGGTTGAACCGCATCAACCCGAACAAGCTGCTGCTGTCGAAATGGACGGCAGCCCGCCCCCTGAACCGGGAGAAACATTTCCTGGTGACCGAACTGTTTCGCGATGAACAAGACCGCGTGTTCGAAGTCGAGCTGCAAGCGGTGATGAGTCAACGCAACCAACGCATCAGCTGGGCCCACCTGAAAGATACCGATACCTGGAGAATGGGCTGGCAATAAGCCCCCGAAAATCCTGTACAAATAATTTGACTTGTACAAGATAGGACCTATGATGGCATTTAGTTGTACAAGCACAATTGCCTGTACAAGTATTTCTCTCGAGGTCTTCCATGCCCGTCGCCACTGAGTTGCCGCGCAAGCCCAGAATCGCCATCAGCGCCTGCTTGATGGGCCTTGAGGTGCGCTACAACGGCGGGCACAAGGAATCGCGACTGTGCAGCCGCACCCTCAACGAATACTTCGATTTCATTCCGTTGTGCCCGGAAGCGGCCATTGGCCTGGGCATTCCCCGCGAGCCGATTCGCCTGGTGGGTGACCCAGAGCAACCCCGGGCCGTGGGCAGTGTCCACGCCGAGACCGACGTGACCCAGCCGCTGGCCGAGTATGGCGAGCGGATGGCCAGCGAACTCACGGATATCTGCGGCTATATCTTCATGCAGAAGTCACCGTCCTGCGGGCTGGAGCGGGTCAAGGTCTACCAGGACGACGGCAGGCCCGCCGAAGACGGACGCGGCATTTACGCCCAGGCGTTTTGCGCGCAACACCCCGACTTGCCGGTGGAAGAGGATGGCCGGCTGAACGATGCGGTCTTGCGGGAAAACTTCCTGACCCGGGTCTTCGCCTACGCGGCCTGGCAGGACCTGCGCCAAGCCGGCCTCACGCGACGCGGCCTGACCGAGTTCCACGCCGGCTACAAATACCTGCTGATGGCGCACAACCCGTTGCAGTACAAGGCGCTCGGCAAGTTGCTGGGCAGCATGGGCAACACCGATGCCGAAACCGTAGGGCCACGCTATTTCAGCCAATTGATGGCCGCCCTGAAAAAATGCGCGACCCGCCGCACCCACACCAATGTCCTGCAACACCTCACCGGCTACCTGAAGCAATCCATCAGCGCCGAAGACAAACAGGAAGTGCTGCAGGTCATCGGTCAGTACCACCAGGGCATCGTGCCACTGGTGGTGCCATTGACCCTGCTCAAGCA
The DNA here is from genome assembly GCF_023242365.1 of Pseudomonas sp. MWU13-2100. Lineage (GTDB taxonomy): Bacteria > Pseudomonadota > Gammaproteobacteria > Pseudomonadales > Pseudomonadaceae > Aquipseudomonas. The sequence goes on along the minus strand of NZ_JALLIX010000053.1, from coordinate 31,339 downwards.
CCACTTCCGCCAGCACCCCGATCTCTATATCGCCCGCCAGGTGTACCTGCAACCGCACCCGGAAAACCTCAGCCTGCGAAATGCCATCTGATATGAGCGACTCTCTGGAAGCGCCCGTCGATTACGCCAGCGCACTGGAACAGGGCTGGCTGCCCATTCGCGAAGTGGCCCGGCAAACCGGCGTCAACGCCGTGACCCTGAGGGCCTGGGAACGCCGCTATGGCCTGGTGGTGCCGCACCGTACGCCCAAGGGCCATCGGCTGTTTTGCGCCGAACACGTGCAACGTATCCAGGCCATTGTCACTTGGCTCAATCGCGGCGTCGCGGTCAGCCAGATCAAGCAACTGCTCGACAGCGGCCCGCCCCCCGCCGAGCCGGCCACCAACGATTGGCAGGCCCTGCGCCAGGACCTGGTCCAGGCCATCAGCCAATTGGCCGAGCGCCAGGTCGACGACCGTTTCAACCAGGCCATGTCGCTGTACCCACCGCGAACCTTGTGCGAGCAGTTGCTGCTGCCGCTGCTGGCGGACCTCGAGCAACGCTGGCGGGGCCAGTTCGGCGGGCAGATGGAGCGGACATTCTTCTACACCTGGCTGCGCAGCAAGCTGGGGGCGCGGGTCTATCACAACAACCGGCAACTCAAGGGTGCGCCGGTCCTGCTGGTCAACCATTCCGACCTGGCAATGGAGCCGCACCTGTGGCTGACCGCCTGGCTGGTGAGCAGCGCCGACTGCCCGGTGGAAGTCTTCGACTGGCCCTTGCCGCCCAACGAACTGGCCCTGGCCACCGAGCACCTGAAAAGCCGCGCGGTGCTGCTGTATTCGAGCAAGGCCATGAACCTGGCGGCCCTGCCCAGGCTGCTGGGCGGTATCCATTGCCCAGTGCTGATTGCCGGACCGACGGTATGCATCCATTTCGCCGAGTTGTCCGTAAGTACCCAGGAGAGCGCTGACATGACCCTGGCCGAAGACCCGGTGTCCGCCTACCAGAGCCTGACCCGGCTCGGACTGATCTAACGCCCTCGCCCATGACACAAGGAATGGCTATGCAACTGCTCTGGCTGCGCACCGATCTGCGCCTGCATGACAATACCGCACTGGCCGCAGCCGCCGGGCAAGGGCCGACGGTCGCCGTTTACCTGGTGACGCCCGGGCAATGGCGGCTGCACGACGATGCCCCATGCAAGGTCGATTTCTGGCTGCGCAACCTGCAGGTCCTGAGCAAGGCCCTGGCGGCCCTGAATATCCCGCTGCTGATTCGTCATGCCCACACCTGGGACCAGGTGCCCGAGGTGCTGGGCAGCCTGTGCCAGTCGCTGAAGATCGATGCCGTGCACGTCAACGAAGAGTATGGCGTTCACGAAAGCCGCCGCGATCAGGCGGTGGCCCGCGCACTCGAAATGCAGGGCATCGGTTTCCATAGCCACCTGGATCAACTGCTCTTCAAGCCCGGTAGCGTATTGACCCGCACCGGCACCTACTTCCAGGTTTTCAGCCAGTTCCGCAAGGTCTGCTACAGCCGCCTGCACGGCGCTCTGCCACGCCTGATCGCCCCCCCCAAGGCCCAGACGGCGCTGGCGTTCGAAGCCGATCCGGTGCCCGCCGAAATCGCAGGGTTCGCGCCCCCCGGCCAAGCCCTGCGCGACCTCTGGCCCGCCGGCGAGGACGAAGCCCGGCGGCGCCTGACAATCTTCGCCGAACAGCAGATCGACTATTACCAGAGCGAGCGGGATTTCCCGGCCAAGCCCGGCACCAGCCAACTGTCCGCCTACCTCGCCGCCGGGGTGATCTCGCCGCGCCAGTGCCTGCACGCGGCGCTGCAGAGCAACCAGGGCGAGTTCGAAAGCGGCAGCATCGGCGCCGTCACCTGGATCAACGAACTGCTCTGGCGCGAGTTCTACAAACATATCCTGGTGGGCTATCCACGGGTCTCGAAGCAGCGCGCCTTCCGCCCGGAAACCGAAGCCCTGGCCTGGCGCCAGGTGCCGGAAGAACTGGCGGCCTGGCAGGAGGCACGCACCGGCCTGCCGATCATCGACGCGGCCATGCGCCAACTGCTCGAAACCGGCTGGATGCACAACCGCCTGCGCATGGTGGTGGCGATGTTCCTGACCAAGAACCTGCTGATCGACTGGCGCGAAGGCGAACGTTTCTTCATGCGCCACCTGATCGACGGCGACCTGGCGGCCAACAACGGCGGCTGGCAATGGAGCGCGTCCACCGGCACCGACGCAGCGCCCTACTTCCGGATTTTCAACCCGCTGAGCCAATCGGAAAAATTCGATCGCGAAGGGCTGTTCATCAAACACTGGCTACCGGAGTTGGCCGGCCTGGACAACAAGGCTGTGCACAACCCGGCGGCACTCGGCGGCCTGTTCGGCCTGGCAAGTTATCCACAGCCCATGGTCGACCTGGGCCGCAGCCGCGACCGCGCCCTCGCCGCCTTCAGGAACCTGCCACAACGGCGGGAGGCGGGAGGTGCCCATGAGTGAGTTCCTCGACCATTTCGCCCGGCAATTCGTCCTGCTGGACAAGGACAATCTGCCGCGCCTCGGCGAACTCTACAGCGACGAAGTGCTGTTCACCGATCCTCTCCACGAGATCAGCGGCCTGGCGCAGCTGCAGCGTTATTTCGCACAGCTGTACGCCTCGATCAGCGAGCTGCAATACGACATTCACGGCCTCGATCACGTCCGTGAAGGCGAAGGTTATCTGCGCTGGCACATGAGCTATCGTCATCCCAGACTGGCCAGGGGACGGCCTATTCACGTCGACGGTTGTTCGCATCTGTTGTGGTTCGACAAAGTCTATCGGCATCGCGATTACTTCGATGCCGGGGCCTTGCTGTATGACCATGTGCCGCTACTGGGCCAGGCAACGGCCTGGTTGAAAAGGAGACTGGGATGAGCATTACACCTCCACGACGCATCTGGCTCACGGGGGCCAGCAGCGGCATCGGCGCGGCCATCGCCGAAGTCCTGCTCAAGGCCGGTGCGCACCTGGCTGTCAGTGCCCGAAGTATCGAGCCGCTGCAAGCCCTGGATGAACGCTATCCCGGGCAACTGCTGTTGGTACCCGGCGACCTGACCGACAGCCAGCAGGTCCGCGAAATCGGCGAATGCATCACCCGGGCCTGGGGCGCCCTGGATACAGTGATTCTCAACGCCGGCACCTGTGAATATGTCGACGCCCAGGCCTTCGATGCCTCGATCATCGAGCGGGTGGTACGCACCAACCTGCTGGCCAGCAGTTATTGCATCGAGGCCGCCTTGCCGCTGCTGCGTGCCGGCCAGCAACCGCATCTGGTGGGTATCGCCAGTTCAGTCACCTTCCTGCCGCTGCCCCGGGCCGAAGCCTACGGCGCGTCAAAGGCCGGGATGCGCTACCTGTTCGAATCCCTGCGCATCGACCTGGCGCATGAAGGGATCACCGTCACCGTGGTCAGCCCCGGTTTTGTCGACACCCCGCTGACCCAGAAAAACGACTTTCCCATGCCGCTGAGCTGGTCGGCCGAAAAAGCCGCCAACTACATCTGCGAAAAGCTCAAGCAACGGCCCCTGGAAATTGCCTTTCCAGCGCTGTTCATGGCCGGGCTCTGGCCCCTCTCGCGCTTGTCCAAACGGCTGCAACTGGCCATCGGCAAACGCATGGCCCGCGGCTCCGACCACAACAAGGGCAAACCATGAAAATCGCCCTGATCGGCAGCGGCATCTCGGGGCTGACCTGCGGCTATCTGCTGAGTCGCCGGCACCAGATCAGCCTGTTCGAAGCCGCCGACTGGATTGGCGGCCACACCCATACCGTGGATGTGACGGTCAATGGCCGGCGCCATGCCGTGGACACTGGATTCATCGTGTTCAACGACTGGACCTACCCGAACTTCATCCGCCTGCTGAATACTCTGGGCGTGAGCTACAAAGCCACCGAAATGAGTTTCTCGGTACGCGACCCGGCCACGAACCTGGAATACAACGGCAACAACCTCAACAGCCTGTTCGCCCAGCGGCGTAATCTTTGGTCGCCAGGGTTCTGGGGCATGCTGCGCGACATCCTGCGTTTCAATCGCCAAGCCCTCGACGACCTCGAACAGCAACGCATCGCCAGCCACACCACCCTCGGCGATTACCTGCACCGCGGCGGCTACGGCCAGCGCTTTATCCAGCACTACATCGTGCCCATGGGCGCGGCGATCTGGTCAATGTCGCTGGCCGATATGCTCGGTTTCCCGCTGCAGTTGTTCGTACGCTTCTTCAAGAACCATGGCCTGTTGTCGGTGAGCAATCGCCCGCAATGGCGGGTGATCGACGGCGGTTCGCGCCAGTACATCGAGCCACTGGTCGCCGGATTTCGCCAGCACATCCGTCTCAAGTGCCCGGTGAGCCGGGTCGAACGCGATGAACGTGGTGTCACAATCCACAGTGCCGCCGGCAGCGAGCGCTTCGACAAGGTGATCTTCGCTTGCCACAGTGACCAGGCACTACGCCTGCTCGCCGCCCCCAGCGAGGCCGAACGGCAGATCCTCGGCGCCCTGCCCTACGCGGAAAACGAGGTGGTGCTGCATACCGACAGCCGCCTGCTGCCGGATCGCCGGCTGGCCTGGGCCAGTTGGAACTATCGCCTCGGTGACGAAGGCCAGCGCCTGGCCGCCGTCACCTACAACATGAACATCCTGCAGGGTATCGAGAGCGACACCACCTTCTGTGTCAGCCTCAACCAGGGCGCGCAGATCGATCCGCTGAAGATCCTCGCCCGCTACACCTATGCCCACCCGCAGTACAGCCTGACGGCCGTCGCCGCGCAAAATCGTTGGGAAGAGTTATATGGCAATCAACATACCTACTATTGCGGCGCTTATTGGGCCAACGGTTTCCACGAAGACGGTGTGACCAGCGCCCTGCGGGTCAGCGCGGCCTTTGGTGAGTCCCTGTGAACAGCGCCCTGTACAGCGGCTGGATCAGCCACCGGCGCTTTTCGCCACGCGCCCATGCATTCCGTTACCGGATCGGCCTGCTGTACCTGGACCTCGACGAACAGGACGCGGTACTCGGACTGTCGCCACTGGCCGGCAGCCAGCGCCTGGCGCCCTTCGCCTTTCGCGAAACCGATTACCTGCGCCGCTTTACGCGCCAGGGCGTGCGCCTGATCGATGCGGTCCGCCAACAGGTCGGCGAGGCCCTCGGGCAAACCCCGCAAGGCCCGATCCGCTTGCTGACCCAGGCGCGCAGCTGGGGCCTGGCGTTCAACCCGGTGAGTTTCTTCTACTGCCATGACATCGACGGGCAACTGCTGGCCATTCTCTGCGAGGTCACCAACACCCCCTGGGGCGAGCACTACCACTATGTGCTGCCCGCCGAAGGCAGCGGCCACCAGCACGTCAGCGTGGCCAAGGCGTTCCATGTCTCGCCGTTCCTGCCCCGGGACCTGGAATACCGCATGAGTTTCAGCCCGCCCGCCGAACGACTCGGCGTGCACATGGCCGACTGGCAGGGCGACCTCAAGGTCTTCGACGCAACCCTCAGCCTGCAACGCGAAGTCCTCGATCGCGCCAGCCTGCACCGCTACCTGCGGCGTTTTCCCTGGATGACCGCCAAGACCTGCCTGGCGATCTACTGGCAAGCCCTGCGCCTGTTTTTCAAACGCACCCCGATCTTCTCCCACCAGGCCGCCGACGGCGCCTTCAGCCTTGCCGCGACGCAAACCGAGGAGCGACACCATGAGCAACGCCATGAAAAGTTCTAGCCTGGTGACCAGGCCCCATCGGTTCAGCGCCAACAGCCTGTCCACCGCCGTGTTGCGCCGGGGGGTGCTGCGCCAGCTGAACCAGCTGCGTCATGGCCAGTTGCTGGTGGTCGAAGACAGCGAACGGCAACTGTTCGGCCAGGCCGACGCCGGCCTGCAAGGGGAGATCCATATTCAGGACCCGGCGGTCTGGGGCATGGTCGCCGGCAACGGCTCCATCGGCGCCGGAGAAGCGTTTATCCATGGCTACTGGAGCAGCCCGGACCTGACCGCGGTAGTCCGGGTGTTTGTCAGCAACCTGGACGTGCTCGACGCCATGGAGAGTGGCCTGGCGCGACTCGGGCGGCCGTTCATCCAGGGTCTGCACTGGCTCAACCGCAACACCCGCAAAGGCTCGCGGAAAAATATCGAAGCGCATTACGACCTCGGCAACGAGCTGTTCGAGCAGTTCCTCGACCCGACCATGATGTATTCCGCCGCCCAGTTCCTCAGGGCCGACGACAGCCTGGAACAGGCCCAGTTGAACAAGCTGGAACGCATCTGCCGCAAGCTCGACCTGCAACCGGACGACCACTTGCTGGAGATCGGCACCGGTTGGGGCAGCATGGCGATCCATGCCGCGCAGCATTACGGTTGCAAGGTCACCACCACCACACTGTCCCGGGAACAGTTCGCTTACACCCGACAACGCATTGACGCCCTGGGTCTGCAAGACCAGGTCACGTTGCTGCTCGAAGACTACCGCGACCTCACGGGCCAGTACGACAAGCTGGTGTCCATCGAAATGATCGAGGCGGTCGGCCATCAGTTTCTCGCCCACTACTTCCAGCAATGCGCGCACCTGCTCAAGAGCAACGGCCTGATGCTGCTGCAAGCCATCACCATCCGCGAGCAGCGCTATGAGCAGGCGAAGAACAACGTCGACTTCATCCAGCGCTATATCTTCCCCGGCGGTGCCTTGCCCAGCGTGCAGAAGATGCTCGAGGTAGTCAGCCGCGAAACCGATATGAACCTGCTGCACATGGAGGACTTCGGCCTGCATTACGCACGGACCCTGCGCCTGTGGCACGAGAACTTCCGCCGCGCCCATGGGCGCCTGGGCGAACTGGGCTACGACGACTATTTCCTGCGCCTGTGGGAGTTCTACCTGTGCTACTGCGAGGGCGGCTTCCTCGAGCGCAGCATCGGCACTGCCCAGTTGCTGCTGGCCAAACCGGCGGCGCAGCCCCAGCCGCTGCTCGGGCGCTTCGATGCTTGAGCTACGCGTCCCACGCTCCACTACAACCTTTTCAGTTGCTCCACCAGGGCCGCCTCCACCTCGGGCGCACTGAAAAAGAACCGACGGGCCATGGGCAGGCTGATCGCGCTGCGCCAGATATCGACAGCCGCCTGGGCGCGGCCCGGGCGCCCTCTGCGGATCAGCTCGAAACGTTCACTTTCGGCGCGCTCCTGGGCCTTGGGGCCGAGAAAGCGCTCATTGCGGGTTTTCAGGTGCGCCGCGCCCAGTTCGAAACCATCATCGAAGGTGGCCAGGCCCTCATAGTGGAAATGCGCAACCCAGAGCAACCCGCCCTTCTTGCCCGTTGCCGCCTTGTCGAGGATCAGATACTCCTGCAGATAGTCGCGGGACTTGAGCAGACTGCGCGGCCCGTTCTTCCTGATTTCGATCACGCCCTGGCGCCGGAGAAAATCGACCCGCGCCATGTCCGGCATGCTCGCCTTGGTGGCCTCGACCCGAATCAGCAGCCCTTCATTGACCAGTTCCAGGGCCAAGGCGCGCAGCTTGCCCACCTGTGTCTGGACATTGACCCGCTCGACCGGCGCGTCGACCGACGCCAGGCGCTCCTCGAGTTGATTGACCAGGCGCTCGAGCTTTTTCGACTCGCTCTCCAGCACATCCTGGAGAAACACCGGATCCCTGATCGGCTGCTTCAAGCGCTCGGCCCTGTCGAGCGCCTTGGCCAATTCCGCCCGGGCATCGCGCAACTCCCGATTGGCCGCCTGCATCTGCCCCTCGGCATCCGCGAGCAAACGTTTGAGGCCGATCTGCGGTCTGGCCGCCGTCACTGGCGCGGCTGGCTCGGGCGCCTTGATTTCCTCCCAATATGTCCCCTCGTCGCTTTCCTGGAACAGCAGGACATCCTCCCCGTCGGCGATCTCGACCACCTCCCGGGTCTGACCCGGGCTCGGCGGCCTGACTTTCCCCAGGTAGATCCCCCCCCTGGAGCCACGGGTCTGGATAAGCCCGGGCGTTTTCTCAAGCTCCTCCTGCGCGGTAATGTCGCTGGCCTGCTCGTCGAGCAGTTCGCTCAAGGCCTCCATGGCCTCCTCGCGCAGTTGCCCGATCAGTCCGAGCAGACGGTCGGTATAGACCACGGACGTAGCCTCCGGCTGCAAGTGCCGCCAGAACTCGATGACTTGCAGGCTCGATTCATAATTTTCGATACAGGTATTGAGCACGCGACGGCGGCGCCTGGCGGAGATTTCCATGTCCAGCTCCAGGTTGACCCGCGAGCGGCTGGCCATGGCCGCCTCCTGGGTTTTATCCCTCAGCGAGGGATAGCTCTGCTCGCCGCGCTCCAGTTCGTGGAGACTCAACCAGCGCAAGGTATGCAGTTGTGACGAATGCGTATCCAGCAAGGTCAGGGCCCCCTTGGTCTGCGCATTGACCTTGTCGCGAACCTTGCTCCCCAGGCCGGGAAACTCGTCCAGGCGCTCGTTCATCTGCTTTTCCAGTTTATGCCAGCCCAGCATTTCGTCGTTGGTCCTGACCTTCCTCATGTGATACGCCAGCGAGCGTTCATACAAGGCCGAACCTGGTCCGGCATTGGTCGCCTTCGCCAAGTCGATATCTTCGGCAGATGGACGCGCTTGCTCGCGGACCCTGGACAGCACGTCCACCAGTTCCCGACAGCCGCCGAGCTGCACGCCGAGAAACGCGCACACGGCCTCCTTCCATTTGGCAACCGGCTTGAGCCGGGCCTCCTCTTCGCGCAAGGTGATGCTCTGCCCCGTCAGGTCGAAGGCTTTTCGCGCCTCCTGGATAAAACGTTGTCGGGCCTCGCTGCGTACGGCTTCGGAGTAATCCCCCGCCTCTTTGCGCTGCAGGTCGAGCCGGGCCAGGGAAGCCCTGCGCATCGCCAGCTTGCCGTCGGTTTCGATGATCTGGTGGCGCTCGGCCAAGGCCTTGGCCGCCGCGGCGTTTTTGGCCTGCAATTGCTTGACCGTCTCACGTCCGGCACGCCCGGAGCCGCCGCGCAGGCGCAGCCTCAGGTCCGGCAACCAGCGGCCCTCACCGACGTTTTTCAAATAGAAGCCTTGCTCCAGACCGTCGGGCGAGACCACTCGCACACCGCCCTCGCCATCGGTGACCACGGCAAACACCCAGCCGCCTAGGCGTGCCGCCAGTTGCTTGCCCTCCTTCAAGTGGATCAACCCCTGATACTCGCCGGATGCAATCACTTCGCCCAAGGCCCGCCAGTCAGGCGAGGACAGGGGGTAGCGCATCATCGCCCAATCAACGATATTCCTGCGCGAGGATGTCTGGCCTGGTGCCACAGGGTTTTCCAGATTCATCGGTATCGGCTTGTCCGGTCCTTCGCTGATGGTCGCCCGGGTCTGTGCCCGGTAGCCCTCGTGTGTCGGGATCCTGTGCTGGACTTCGACGGGGGCCTCGAGATGGCTCAGGCGATGCCCGAGGATAAACGCCATATTGATCAGCAGGTCGGCCCAGGCATTGGCCTTGGCTGCGGGATCCTTTTCCTGCAAACGCCGCAAGTCGGACTCGACGCTGGCAACCACGGCGAAAATCCAGCCGGCCACCGCCGCCGGGCCACGGATAAACATCAGGACAATGTTGAACAACAGCCAGGCGCCCTCCTTCAAGGTCGCCCAACGTAGTTCGGCGTTGGACACCGACTGGCGATCCGCCAGGGCGATCAGGGTCCTGGCGGTGGAGGCAAACAGATGCCGCAGATAATCGCCCTCGACCTCCTCGTCACAGAGCGTGGTCCGCGCCTCCGGCAACAGCACGGCAAAACCATCCTCGACCGAGCGAACCCGATGCGGCTCGACAAAGCCGCCATTGTCATAGGTGCGCCGGGCTTGATCACTCATCCAGGTCAGCACGCCCTCCTGCAACGGGCCAGGGTGTTTGATCGCTTCGAACAGCGCGGCGAAGCTCGGATATTGCCGTAGCGGCTCGGCGGCTGGGGTGGGACGGGCATCGTTGTCGCGAGGACAGAAGGCCTTGTCCGGCGCCGCCTGCAACGCCTGGAAGACCGACGCCCGCGGGCCGGCCTTGGCGAGCAGCGGACGATAGAGAATGACCGGGCCATGGCGGGTGTCCTTCGGCCCGATAGTGAACATCGACGCCACGACATCGGCCGGCATATCGGCTTCAGTCTTGAAGGCCAGGGGGCGCAGGACGATCTGCTGGCCGTCTACCCATTGCCTGGCCGCCTCGCCCTGCATCACCGCCTCGACATAACGGTATCCGGTCTCATCAAAGTCCGCTTCGCCACGGATCTTGAGTTCCAATGCCGCCATGGGCAATTGCACCCGCAGTTGCGCACTGAAGAGTTTCTCCCGACGTGGTGCCTCGTCGGCATCGTCGATCAGCGTGGACTCGAGCAGCTCCAGGTAGGTCCGCCCGACATCGACGAAGGTCACCAGGCGCTTGATGTAATCCGCGGTCATCCAGGCCGGAACCGGCGCTTCGAGCGCGCAACGGCGGATATTGATACGCATCTTCGTATGCCGGAAACCGCCGAGATTCTCCAGGGCAAACTCGGTCAGGCTCATCCGCACCGTGCCCACACTTCCCAGCGCGCCACCCGCCGCGCCAACACTGGGCACAGCCACAGCGGTCGTAGCCTCGAACTCCAGGTGGATATCATCGGGGTCGGCGATCTCCAGCACTTGCGGATGATCCTCGCGCATTTTTTTCCGCAGGGCCTTGGCGGCGAAGCCCGGCAGGTCGCCGATACCGTCGAGAAAGGTCTTGCCGCCCGAACCGCGCTGGACCTCGGCGAGCTTTTCCAGCCAGGCACGATAGGCCGCGATGTCCTCGGCACGAGCCGCCAGCAACCAATGCGGCAAGGCATCGCCCAGGGCCTGCAGTTCCTCGGGCAACTCGAGTACCTGACGAGGTTGCTTGGGCACCGGTGCGAAAAACCAGGTATCGGGGCGGGTGATCGCATCGAGCCGGCGCTGGTAGTCCTCGACCGTCCACTGGGGATCGCGTCCGATCAGAGCGATCTCCTGGAGCTGATTGTCCAGCAAGGCCTCGCCGAGGCTGGCCACGGTCCGCTCCATTTGCTCGGGCGGATCGTCCTGCTTCCAAAGCAGGTGCTCGCGATACTCGATATCGCGACCATTGGCCCGGGTACTCATGAACAACGGCACCAACTGTCCCAGGTCCGTGGAAGCGGCCCTGAACAGTCCCCAGGACAGATTGAACACCAGGGGCATCTGCTCGATACCGTGTTCCTTGCGCCGGGCGATCAGCAGCGGCAAGGCCTCGGGATAACGCCCGCCCCACGGGTCTTTGCTCACGGCACGCATACCGTAGAGCGCGAACTGCCTGTCGGGCTTTTCCAGATCAACCGTCAGGAAGTCGCGATAGTGTTCACTGCCAACCATGACAATCCGCGTCAGCACTGCGCAGAGCCGCTGAAAGCGGCTGTTGCCTTGCCGGTCCTCTTCGTTCCAGTAGTCGACCAAGGCCTGCTTGAAGAACTCAAGGAGGGCCTCGCCCCACTCTCTGATCATGACCTGGGTCGCCGCCGCATCCACCCAATACCGGTACCAGGTACCGGGCACGTCGCGGCGGATCTCCAATACGTGCTCAGAGCTGAAAACCGGCGCGACGCCCGTGGTGAAATGCTTGAGCACGAGGTCGATCAATGCGCTGTATCGGTAACCGGCAAAGACCCTTTTGCCCTCATGCTCCGACCATCGCGGCGCTCCGACAACCAGGTGCGAAGCGTTGCGCTGCGGCTCCCAACGGGTAAAAAAGCGTTCCTGAACGATCGACAAGGCCACGTCGCGCAAGGCCGGCGGGTCGGCGAAAAGCGCCTTGACCGCGTCGATCGACTGTTCGAGCGTTGGGCGCGGCGGTGTAATTGCATCCGTCATATCTGACTCCCTTCAAATCGGAAAAATGAGCCGGGGCTCAACCGCCGTCGGTCAGGACCGAGCGCGGGTTCCGGGGAGTAAACACAGAGTGCGGCCCAGCCTTGTGATACCCGGCTATCGCCGGGCTGTCCGTTCAGGCATACAGCGGCCATGGCGCTGGCATACACTGGCGCCCATGACCACGATTCCCCTGACCCACCTCGCCGAACCGGCGATCACCTGCTCCACCTGCGCGGCCTGCTGCTGTCGGCTCGAGGTGCTGTTGATCAGCGATACCGGTGTCCCCGAACGCTACATCGACATCGACGATTGGGGCGGTGAGGTGATGCTGCGCCTGGACGACGGCTGGTGCGCGGCGCTGGATCGCGACACCATGCGCTGCACCATCTACGAGAAACGTCCGCTGATCTGCCGGGAATTCGAAACCGGCTCGCAGGACTGCCTGGAAGAACGCCGAGGGATCGCCACAGCGTATCGCTGAGTCAAAGCGAAGGCCGAAAGCGGGGGAGCGAATCAGGGCGCTTTCATCCGCGAGTCAAGGACACGTCCCATATATCCGGTGAACCCACTCAATCCACACTTGCGACGAACGCGTCACAAGCAGCGGGCAACTCGATAGTTGCCCCCCGGACCCTGAGACCACTGCCCCATGAACACGCCCTCGCCCCTTTTCTCGTCCACTCCCAGTCATTCCCCTCCTTGCGCAGCCGACGGAACTGCGACAACGAACGACACGGCACAGCTCCAGTCGCGCCAGTTGCTGGCGCTCAAGACCGCCAATGCGCAAGTAACGGCTTTACTCAACGCGCTGCCGGAGCCGCTCCCGGCCAGCCACGACAGGAATGCGCCGCCCCATACGCTCGAGCAGATACGCCATCTGCAGGCGAGTTATCTGGCACGACTGGAACAGTTCTGGACGCAAGCCCATTGCGCCACCGCTGGCCGCCCCGCCGATCAATGGCTCGCGCTGACCTTGAAGACGCAGCTCAGGATCGAAGCGCAACTGCGCAGCTTCGATGGGACACTGGCCGCCGACGACAGGCAACTGATCGACCAGGTGCTGAACCATCCCACACGCGCCCAACGGGAGAGCGCACTGCCGGTGCTGCCCACGGTCTATCGACCCGGGGTATACGGCATTGCCTTCCTGCAGGAGAACGCCTCGGAGACGACGCCATGGCCAGGCGCTTACGTGATCAGCAGTCGCGACGGTGCCGTCCTGCAGGGGCGCAATCCAGACCCGAAGTACTTCAAGGGCAAGACAACGGTCGACATCAAGAGTGATCTGGGACGGGTCGTTCTGTACACCCTGGAGGCCGGTCTCGAAACCTTTGTCTCGCTCAAGCACCTGCACACCACGCTGCAAGCGCGGATCGGGCAAGCCATCGCCCAGCGTTTTAGCGCCAGTGATGACAAGAGTGAAGGACTCTTCGACTGGCAGGTCCGGGCACTGCGCAGCCTCCAGCGACAACGGGTGACCGATGCCTTTGCCGACCACGAGCCGGACACGCCAGCGGCACTGCTGGCGCGCATCAAGGCCGCCGCCGACCTGCGCGACCTCCTCGATACCGGCCCTCGAGAGAACGATCGTTCACAAGCACTGGAATACAAGACCTGGCAGCAGACCTTCAAGGGGGCCGGCCGGCCTGACTGGCAACGCTACCTGACATTGGCCTGGCAGGTGAAAATCGGCCAACTGGCGCTGGCACTGGCCTTGACCAAGGCGGCGCAGGCGATCGCCGGCACCTGGCAATTCGCCAATGCCGCCAGGCTGCAACTGGCGGCCCTGGAAGCCCGGCTCCACGGCCGAATCGATGCACGCCGTCGACAGTGGATCGAGGTGCTGCTCGACTATCCGGACCCGACCAGCCGGCCCACGATCGGCGGCCACGCCATCATCGCCAACGTCCTGGGCTTGCCCGCGCATCCCCAGGACACTCAGGGCAATAGGCAGATCGTCAATGGCGGCGTGCTGGCGATCACCAGCGCGGATCCGAGCGACACTGGCGTCGTCCTGTATACCCCGGACTCTCCCGATTGCGGCAGCCTTGAAGCATTCGACCAACTCCACCAACTGGAGCGCCGCGTCCTGGAGCCCGCCTGGACAGACTATTTTGCCGCCCGGCTGAGCCCATTGAGCAATGCAGCAGCCCGCTTGCTGAAACCCGGAAACGGTGGCCGCGTCCAACTGATCCCCATACCCGGCAACCTGCACCAGGGGCTCTACGAAGTACAACATGACAGGCTGATCGAACAGGCCCGACAGAGTCTCCACGACGCCACCGGACTCACTACCGTCCCGGCGCCGCAAACGCTCCCAGCGTTCACGTCCGAGCCGCCGCCCTGGAAAGCTGCGCTCACACCTCAGGCCGCGAATGGCGGGTTCGGCGCCCCGCGCCTGCGACTGCTGGGCGGTGCGCCGCAACGGCCTTCGGCAATCGCCGGCCTGGTTCGCCTGGGGTCCTGGAACCCACAGGTCATGGACATCGTGCCGCCCCTCATGACCAACCTGCCGGACTGGCCGCAGGGCAGTAACCTGGTGATTATCGACTCCCGCGAACCGGGGTTTGGTTGGTCGGTACGCTACCGACCGGGGCTGCGCGAAGACACCTATGGATACCGGGTGAACCCGGATATGTTCAGCGCCCGCCATGATGTGGTGCTGTACCGATCCAGCCCGAATCATTACCGCGTCCGCCTCAATGGCAACTCGGTGGACGTCCCCGCCGGTGAAGACAGCTTCTTTCATGCCGTGGCCCAGGCACTGAACCAAGGGCATGAGGCCGCCACGTTCACGGTCGAACGCCTGCGCAATGCGGTCGCCGATCATATCGAACGCAATCCACAGGTCGTGCCCTTCGTGACGGCCGAGTATTTGCCCCTCTATGCCCGGGCGCTTGAGCATTGCACGGAACTGAATATCTGGCTGGGCGATGACGTCTATCGGGAGTTGACGGCCATCCTCAAGGGCACGCCCAACCCGTACGGCCTCTTCCAGCCGGCCATCCGTTACCTGGATGCGACCTTGCCGTCCCACTTGCCGAGGCTCGGCAACGCTGTCGATCAAGTATTCAATAGCGTCTATGAGACCCATGGGCTGCGCGCGCTACCTGCGGAAATACGCCAGATCATCGATGGTTACATTGACGCGGCGCCGCGGCCGACATTGTCCCTGCTGGTCGACCGCGCCAACCGCAGGGCACTGTTGGAGACACTGCTGGTGGGGCCCTCACAAGTGGCGGACATCGACTACCTGGTCGATCGGACCTTCCTGTTTGATCACAACATCCGGCATATGACGCTGGAGTATGGGGTGACAGCCGCCCAGTTGCGCCAATACGCAACCCAGTACGCGGGCAATCAGATCACCGCGCGACGTGACTTGCTGAGGGCGGTGATCGAGCGCTTCCCGGCCCTGCTTGAGCGGCTCGACATCATTTTCAGCTCGGCAACCTTGACCCCGCCCATGGGCGAGGGACTCAACGTCAATCAAATCGCCAACCTGCTGCGCGATCCACACATTTCAACGACCAGATTGCGCCTGATCGCCCGTTGCGCGGACGCGGGCATCGTCCGGATCAACCTGCTCGACAACGCCGACACGATCAGGTCACTGAGCGATGAAGTGGTGTACCAACTTCTTGAACATCGACAGCAACTGCAGGCACTGGCGGTGCACATGGGCCCCCAGGACATCAGGTCCATGCTGATCCCATTCGAAGTCCAGACTTATTCATGGAATTCGCACCAGTTTCAATCGGCCGCGCTCGCCAATGCCCGGCTCAAACTGCTGCTCGATACCCCCAGGCTGTTCAACTTGCTCAGGCAACGCTCGGGCCGAGTGGCCGCCAATATGTGGCGACGGCTGACCAGTGCCAGCTTTGACCAAGCCAGGGTTCGACGCGCGCTCGCCGATCCGCGTCAGGCTCTCGGCAGCCTGCTGCGGCTGGACATGGCGCTGAGCGAGGAGCTTGCGAGCACTTCGGCACAAGCCGCAAGCGCCACCCCGACACGCCCACAACCGGCCTATCTGAGAGGGTACGAGCTGTCCGACGGTTCGACACCGGCACTCTCGGGACCGGATGCGCGAGGCTTCTATCAGAGCCCGGACGGCAAGCTATACATCGTCTACGAAGGCCTGCACTACGAGGTCCGCAGTTTCGGCAATCGGATCCGGATCGTCCATGCCATCGACGGTTTCAGGCGCGTGACCTATGAAGTGCAACGCCGTGCCGAGGGTACCTGGCAACTCATGGACGCCCCGGGCCTCGGCGGCGATGTACGCCGGCCCCGGCCTTCCATTGCCGAGCAATCCCGGACACAACGCGACGAGTTCGCCGCCCTGGGCCAGGCCGCGCAACAAGAGTGGCAAACGCTCGGCGCCGCTGAGCCTGTGTCCGGTCGGGTCCCCGATCTGCAATCCATCGAATCCACCAGCAACGGTTACACGGTGGCCCTCATCGGCCCGGACGACACGCCGCGCCAGCACCTGGCACTGGAGAAATCCAGCGCCCTGGCCAGGCTCTCGACACGCATCCGTGCAACCATCAGCGCGGTCCAGCAACACTTCGCGTTCGAGAACGGTCAACTGCGGCCACGTCCGGGGGCTACCCACCATGAAGTGGTCCATAGCCTGGCTCAGCTCGATGGCCTGAACAGCCTGAATACCGGCTTCGCGCTGTTGCTGCTCAATAGTGGCAAGCACTCCTCTTTGTCAGCGGAGCTGGCCAACGCGGTCCAGGTGCAGTTCCAAACCCAGCTGGCCCTGGTGGTCATCGGCGTGGCGGTCGATGCGAAAATACTGGCCCAGGCCATTTACCTCGGCTTGAAGGATGCCGGACACCTGGGCACGGAGACGATCCGCCTGCTGGACAAAGCCGGCCAAGGTATCACCCTGGGGGGCAAGACGCTGACCCTGGGCGGACTGTTGGCCGCCGGCAGTGCCCTGCTGGTCCTGGCCAGCCTGGGGCTCGACAGCTACCTGCTCGCCCATGCCCGGACCGCCGAGGACAAGGCCGTCTATGGCAGCAACGTGGGGCTCGACAGCCTCGCGCTGGGCACGGTACTGGCCGGTTTCGCCGAGGGCGCCGAATTCCTCGGACCGCTGTCGATCCCCCTGGCCGGCCTGGGCCTGGGCGTCAGCAGCCTGGTGTCGGTGTTCTTTGCCAAGGCCCACAAGGTCCTCGCCACGGGCGAACACTTCACCCGGGAGATCCAGGCCTATCGCAGCGGTTATATCGAGGATCCTGAAACCCATATCCTGCAGTTGAGCGGTCCGGTGATCGTCACCCATCTGGATCAGCGCAACGGCCAGGTCTATCTGGGCAGCCCGAAGATCTACGCCGTCGACAATTCGCATTCGGGCGATCCCCAAGTGATAGTCGATGAACGCCAGGCGATTGATGTCGGCCAGGTACTGGAACTTCCCAGGCAAATGGCGCTACCCGCTTCGGACACGGCCCGTGCCCTTTATCTACCGGCCACGCCCGAGCACAGCTACCTGCCGCAATACGCCTGGCTGGTCGGTGCCACCCAGCGCAATGACGCGCAATTGCAGCTGTTCAAGGTGCTCGAACAAAAGACCCAGGGCCGGTTCATCGAGGCCGAATGGGTCGCGGTGTTCCAGAAGGTCGCGGAAAAACTGCTGCCTCGCTACCACCCCACGCGCATCCGGGTCAGCCTGGGGCTTGAGGCGCCGCCTCTGGTCATGGATACACTGGGCGAGCTGGGCCAATACCTGAGCTATGACATCGAAGGCCAGGGCAGCCAATATGACCTTTATCTGAACGAGGGCGCCCGGCTCAATCTGTCCAGCCGCGCCACCTCGCAGCCCAGCACCTGGGTGCTGCACAGCGATCACCTGAGTCGCCCGGAGGATATCCGGCTCGAGGCCGGCCGGCTGACGATCGGGGGCGTGGTGGTGCAGGTCGAGGACAAGGCGAGCGTGTATGTGGTCAACCGGGCCAACGAGGCGTACCGGCTGGATCTGGCCGCCGGCCGGTACACGCTGGTGACGCTGGGTGCAGGGGATTACGAGAACGTCGGCGCGCTGGTGCAGCACTTGCAAGCACTGCAGGGTCGACAACGACTGGACGCCTCGGTGCACATCGAAGACCTGTCGCCCCCCGATCACCCGGGCCGCGGTATTTACTATCGACCCGCCGACGGCAGTTTCGTGGCCATTCCCGTGGACGGCGAAGATCACGGCCAGGAGCTTTACCAGATCCCGCTGCCATGGGAAGCACTGGTCATCCTCCCCAGCCCGCAGCGCGAGAAGATCCAGGAAGCCGCCGCGACCCTGGCGGCCATGAGCGTCTATCTGAACGCCCAGTATCAGAAGTTCGGCGGGCGTTCGGCGGGATTCTGGAGCGCTCATCCCGCCGAGGGGCTGCCCGGCAACGAGAAGTTCTATGGTGATTTCTTGCGCGCGCAATACCGCCTGGAGGTCCAGCGCGCACGCCTGCACAGCAGTGGCTACGCCGACAGCGCCTGCCAGATGATGCTGCAATTGCTGCCCGGCCCCGAGCAAGACCGTTCGTCCCAGGGCAAACGGCAAGTCGCGGTGCACCGGCTCAACATCAACGGCTACCCCGCCGACGATGTGCTGATCCTCGGCGATCCACGGCAGGGAACGCTGCTGTTGTACGTACCGGAGTCAAAGCCGGCATTGACCGTGTGCAATGGTGTCAGCGACCTCAAGGCCTGCGTGCAACGGTTGGCTGCCGCAGATGCAACACGCCAGGCGCTGCAGGAACACTTCCCGCGCCGCTACCGCGCCAGCAACCACAGTGCGCTGTGGGGCTATATGGGAACCGACGAAGCGCTGGAAAAGATCGGCGACAGTGGCGACTGGAGCCTGATCCGGATCGACCGCAGCCCCATCGCTGACGAGGATGTTTTTGCCGCCCTGGCCAGCCTCAAACGCCGCAGCGAAGGCGGCTGACACTCGGCGAACGGCTATTACAACGGCATCGTGTAGTGCAGGGCGTAGCTTTCGATGCCTTCGTTCGGCGTGCGGATACCGGCGTTGGAGTAGTGGGAGGCGCGAACACCCACTTCCTGTCCGCCGGCGAAGCGCAGGCCGAAGCCCACGCGGTCCTCGAAGAGGAAGGCCGAGCCCAGCTTGTTGCCTTCCACTTCGGTGTGGGCAAACAGCGCGACACCGATCCCCGCCTCGATATAGGGCTTGATCGATGCCCCGGAAAACTCGTAGACGAACACAGGAGAGAACGACAGGCTGTGATTGCTCGGGCGCTTGTCGCCTTCCCAGTAGGTGTAGGCAGCGCTCCAGTAACCGGTAAGGCGACCCACATCGCTTTGCAGCCAGCTCTTGTCCCAGTTCGATTGCAGGCCCAGGCGATAGCTGCGGGTCGAGTCGCTGGTCTGGCCAACGGAGAATTCGACGCCGCTCGCTTGCGCCATGGCGCCATACCCCAGGGTGACGGCCGCAAGCGCAGCCAAGCAGAACATTCGCTTCATGAGAAATATCCTATTTCCAATGCCTTTCAGGCGCGACCCAACAGCTCCCCGCAAGAGGAGCCTGGCGTCAAACCTGAGTTCACGAGGATTCGCCGTTCTAAGACGACGTTTACCCTTTGAAGCTTTGCACAATCCCGGACTTCTGCCAGAGCATCGGCAGAACTTTCCTGAAATGATCCGGATCGGCACTGGTCCAGAACTGCGCATCGCGCGCCGGTCCCGCGGACAGCAGATCGCGCGCTTCCAGCAGCCGTTGGAGCTGCCGGGCCACGGCGGCACCGGTGTCGATCAGGCTGATGGATGCCGGAATCATCTCCAGCAACAGCGGCTTGAGGAAGGGATAGTGGGTGCAGCCGAGGATAATGGTGTCGCAGCCCGCCGCCAGCAAAGGGTCGACATAGCTGCGCAGCAACTGGCGCAGGGCGTCGCTGTGCAAATCGCCGTCTTCGATCATTTCCACCAGCCCGGGACAAGGCTGGGTGATCACCCGCACATCGTTGGCAAAACGGTCGAGCAAGGCGGCGAACTTGGCGCTTTGCAAGGTCCCGGTGGTCGCCAGCACGCCGACCACACCGCTGCGGGTGGCCGCCGCCGCGGGTTTGACCGCCGGCTCCATGGCCACCAGCGGCCAGTCCGGGTAACGCTGGCGCAAATCGGCGGCTGCGGCCACGGTGGCGGTATTACAGGCAATCACCAGCGCCTTGGCGCCTTGCTCGCGACAGAAGTCGGAGATCACCGCGCAGCGCTGGCGAATGTACTCCGGGCTTTTTTCGCCGTAGGGGATATGCCCGCAGTCGGCGACATAGAACAGCGACTCATTGGGCAACAGGGCCTGGATCTCCTTGAGCACCGACAAGCCGCCGACGCCAGAGTCGATTACCGCGACCGGCGCATCACGCATCGCCACCTCCACAGACGTGGCATTGCGGATCGCGCTTGACCCGCAGCTCACGGAACTTTGTACCCAGGGCATCGATCAGCAGCAAGCGGCCCACCAGCGGCTCGCCGAAACCGGCCAGCAACTTCAAGGCTTCCAGGGCTTGCAGACTACCGACCAGACCCACCAGCGGACCGATGACGCCGGCTTCACTGCAGGTCAGTTCGGCTTCGCTGCCGTGTCCGTACAAGCAGTGGTAGCAAGGGCTTTCCGGGCGACGCGGGTCGAATACCGAGAGTTGCCCTTCGAGACGAATCGCCGCGCCGCTGACCAACGGCTTGCCGGCGGCGACACAGGCGGCGTTGACCGCCTCGCGGGTGCTGAAGTTGTCGCTGCAATCGAGCACCAGGTCCACCGCCGCCACCGCAAGGCCGAGGGAGTCGGCGTCGAGGGCCTGGCGATGGGCGACCAGGGTCACTTCAGGATTGATCGCCGCCAGCCGCCGCAGCGCCGAATCGACCTTGCTCGAACCGATGCTGGCGGTGTCATGGATGATCTGGCGTTGCAGGTTGGTCAACTCGACCGTATCGAAGTCCGCCAGATGCAGTTCACCGACCCCGGCAGCCGCCAGGTAAAGCGCCACCGGGGCGCCGAGGCCACCAAGACCGACGATCAGCACCCGGCTGTTTTTCAGACGCAACTGGCCGTCGATATCGACCTGTTGCAACAGGATCTGCCGGCTATAGCGCAACAGCTCCTGATCACTCAGCACGATAGGCGCCCCAGACTGATGCGTTGATGGCCGCCCAGGTCGGTGCGGCTGTGAACCTCGCTGAAACCTTGCGCCGCGAGCAGCTCGCGGACCGCTTCAGCCTGGTCGTAACCGTGTTCGAGCATCAACCAGCCAGCGGCCTCCAGGTGCTTGGGTGCCTGGGCGATGATCAGGCGCAGGTCGTCCAGGCCATCGGCACCGGCCACCAGGGCGCTGGCCGGTTCGAAACGCACATCGCCCAGGGCCAGATGCGGGTCGCTCGAAGCAATGTACGGCGGGTTGCTGATGATCAATTGAAAACGCTGGCCGTCCAGGGCGCTGAACCAATGGCTGCTCAGCACCGTGGCATTGTTCAGCCCCAGGCGCTGGCGATTGCGTTCAGCCAGGGCCACCGCTTCCGGCACGCGGTCCACCGCCGTGACTTGCCAGGCCGGACGCTCATTGGCCAACGCCAGTGCGATCGCGCCGCTGCCGGTGCCCAGGTCGAGCACCCGGGCCGGGGTCGCCGGCAGCAGCTCAAGGGCGGCTTCCACCAGCAGTTCGGTGTCCGGACGCGGAATCAGAGTATGCGGCGCCACTTCCAGGTCCAGCTTCCAGAACCCCTGTTGACCGAGAATATAGGCCACCGGCTCGCCACCACGGCGGCGCAGCAGGAAGTCGGAAAAGGCCAGCGCGGTCTCGCTGCTGACGATCTTCTCCGGCCAGGTGTGCAGGTAACTGCGGGATTTGCCCAGGGCCGCCGCCAACAGCAGTTCGGCGTCCAGGCGCGCGGTCGGCGAGTCAGGCAGTTCGGCGGCGCGTAGCAGACTGGCAATAATGGTCATTCAATCACCCAAGGCGGCCAGTTGATCGGCCTGGTATTCGGCCAACAGCGGTTCGATAACGGCTTCCACCCCGCCGGCCAGGACTTCATCCAGGGAGTACAGGGTCAGGTTGACACGGTGGTCGGTGACCCGGCCCTGGGGGAAGTTGTAGGTACGGATACGTTCGGAGCGATCGCCCGAACCCACCAACAGCTTACGCTCACTGGCGATGGCATTGGCCGCGGCGCTGGTCTGCTGGTCATTGAGCTTGGCCGACAGCCAGGACATCGCCCGCGCGCGGTTCTTGTGCTGGGAACGCTCTTCCTGGCATTCGACCACTATTCCCGAAGGCAAGTGGGTGATGCGGATCGCCGAGTCGGTCTTGTTGACGTGTTGGCCACCGGCGCCGGAGGAACGGTAGGTGTCGATGCGCAGGTCCGCCGGGTTGATCTCGATGGCTTCCTGTTCATCCGGCTCGGGCAACACCGCGACCGTGCAGGCCGAGGTATGGATGCGGCCCTGGGACTCGGTGGCCGGGACGCGCTGGACGCGGTGGGCACCGGATTCGAATTTCAGCTTGCCGTAGACATTGTCGCCTTCGACCCGGGCAATGACTTCTTTATAGCCGCCATGTTCGCCGACGTTTTCCGAGAGGATCTCCAGGCGCCAACCACGCCGCTCGGCATAACGCGAATACATGCGGAACAGGTCGCCGGAAAAGATCGCCGCCTCGTCGCCGCCGGTGCCGGCGCGGATTTCGAGAAACACGTTGCGGCCATCGTTGGGGTCCTTGGGCAACAACATGCGTTGCAGGTTGCCCTCCAGTTCGACCAGTTGCTCCTTGGCCTCGCGGACTTCCTCGACCGCCATTTCGCGCATGTCCGGGTCGCTGTCCTTGAGCAGCGCCTGGGCGCCTTCCAGGTCGGACTGCACCTTCGACACCTGCTTGTAGGCCGTGACAATCGGTTCGACTTCGGCGTACTCCTTGGAATAGGCGCGGAACTTGTTCTGATCGGAAATGACTTCGCCATCGCCGAGCAAGGCGGTCAGTTCCTCGAAACGGTCCTGGAGGATGTCCAGCTTATTGAGCAGTGACGCTTTCATTGCGGTTTCTTATCCGAAAAGCTATCCGATGAGCCCTCACCGAGGGCAAAGAGTTCCTGGGCCATGGCCAGCGCATCGAGGCGGCCTTCGGCGGACAACTTTTTCAGTTGCACGCTGGGCGCATGCATCAATTTGTTGGTCAGGCCACGGGCCAGTTGCATCAGCACCTCTTCGGCGCTGCCGCCGTTGGCCAGCAGACGCTGGGCCTTGAGCAATTCTTCGTCGCGCAGGCGCTCGCTCTGCTGGCGGTAGGCGCGCAACACATCCACCGCGGCGAGCTCGCGCAGGCGTGCCATGAAGTCGTTGACGCCGCTGCTCACCAGTTCCTCGGCGGCTTGTGCGGCACCCTGGCGGCTCTTGAGGTTCTCGGCGACCACTTCGTGGAGATCGTCAACGCTATAGAGGTAAACGTCGTCCAACTCGCCGACTTCCGGCTCGATATCCCGGGGTACGGCGATGTCCACCATGAAGATCGGCTTGTGCTTGCGCAGCTTCAAGGCGCTTTCCACCGCGCCCTTGCCGAGGATCGGCAACTGGCTGGCGGTGGAACTGATGACGATATCGCTGTGCACCAGCTCCTGGGGGATGTCGGACAACAATACCGCGTGGGCACCGAACTCTTCGGCGAGGATCTTGGCCCGCTCCAGGGTCCGGTTGGCCACCACGATACGCTTGACGCCCTGCTCATGCAGGTGGCGGGCGACCAGGGTGATGGTTTCGCCGGCGCCGATCAGCAACGCGCTGCTGCGCTGCAGATCGCTGAAAATCTGTTTCGCCAGGCTGACGGCGGCAAAGGCCACCGACACCGGGTTCTCGCCGATAGCGGTGTCGGTACGCACCTGCTTGGCGGCGCTGAACGTGGCCTGGAACAGGCGTCCGAGCAACGGACCTATGGTTCCCGCCTCCCGCGCCACGGCATAGGCCGACTTCATCTGGCCGAGAATCTGCGGTTCGCCCAACACCAGCGAATCCAGGCCCGAGGCCACGCGCATCATATGACGAACGGCGGCATCGTCCTCGTGCACATAGGCACAGGCCCGCAGGTCTTCGAGGCTCAGGTGGTGATAATCGGCCAGCCAGCGCAACACCGTGTCCGACGTGAGGTGCTCCTGCTCGATATACAGTTCACTGCGATTGCAGGTGGAGAGGATCGCGGCTTCACGGCTGTCAGTGAGGCGGCACAGTTGCTGCAGGGCCTCCACCAATTGCTCGGGGGTAAAAGCCACGCGCTCGCGCACGTCTACGGACGCCGTCTTGTGGTTGATGCCGAGTGCGAGGAAGGCCATTCAGGGTCGCTGATGATGTCGAGAAGCCGACAATTGTCCACCTTCGACTGATTCAGAACAACCACTGCCGACTATTGTCCTAATGTAACGTTGCTATAAGTGTCTGGTGAGCGTCTCGGGTATGGTTCTGCCCGCCGCTTGTGTCATGATGCCCCGACCCGCAGGTAAGTCGTCCTTCTCCTATATGAATAGATCCTCCGCGTTGCTCCTCGCTTTTGTCTTCCTCAGCGGCTGCCAGGCCTTGGCACCCGTGTCGCCGGGGCGTACGCCGCCGACTGAAGACACCACTCCGGCCCCGGAAAAGCCCAAGGTCTACAGCTCGTTCACCGAAGATACGGTGTTCAGCCTGTTGAGCGCGGAGCTGGCCGGGCAGCGAAATCGTTTCGATATCGCGCTGGATAACTACGTGACCCAGGCGATCAACACCCAGGATCCGGGGATTTCCGAGCGGGCCTTCCGCATTGCCGAGTACCTGGGCGCCGATCAGGCCGCCCTCGATACCTCGCTGATCTGGGCGAAAAACGCCCCGACCGACCTCGAGGCACAACGCGCGGCCGCCATCCAGCTGGCCCGCAGCGGGCGTTATGACGACGCCATGGTCTATATGGAGAAGGTCCTGCAAGGCAAGGGCGACACCCATTTCGACTTCCTTGCCCTGTCAGCCGCCGATACCGATCAGGACACCCGCAACGGCCTGAAGAAAAGTTTCGACCGCCTGCTGGTCAAGCATCCAAAGAACAGCCAGCTGATTTTCGGCAAGGCGCTGTTGCTGCAACAGGACGGCGATACCCAGGCCGCCTTGGCACTGCTGGAAAAAAACCCGCCGGAAGAAGGCGAAATCGCCCCGATCCTGCTGCGCGCACGCTTGCTGCAAGCGCTGAACCGCGGCAAGGAAGCCTTGCCGATCCTGGAAAAAAGCATCAAGCAGTACCCGGACGACAAGCGCCTGCGCCTGACTTATGCGCGCATGCTGGTGGAACAGGATCGCATGGCCGACGCCAAGACCCAGTTCTCCAGCCTGGTGCAGCAATACCCGGAAGATGACGAACTGCGTTTCTCCCTGGCCCTCGTCTGCCTTGAGGCCAAGGCCTGGGACGAAGCCAAGGGTTACCTGGAGGAACTGATCGCCCGCGACAGCCATGTCGACTCGGCGCACCTGAACCTGGGCCGCATCGCCGAAGAACACAACGACCTGCAGACCGCCCTGGATGAATACGGGCAAGTCGGACCGGGCAACGATTACCTGCCGGCGCAACTGCGCCAGACCGATATCCTGGTCACCACCGGGCGTGGCGCCGAGGCCTCGAGCAAACTCAAGACGGCCCGCGACGAGCAGCCGGACTACGCGATCCAGCTTTACCTGATCGAGGCCGAGATACTCGAAGCCAACCATCAGGGCGATCGCGCCTGGAGCGTCCTGCAACAAGCCCTGTTGCAGTACCCGGACGACCTGAACCTGCTTTACACCCGCGCCATGCAAGCGGAAAAGCGTGACGACCTGGCACAGATGGAGAAAGACCTGCGCGCCATCCTCAAGCGCGAACCGGACAATGCCATGGCGTTGAACGCCCTCGGCTACACCCTGTCGGACCGCACCACCCGCTATGCCGAAGCCAAGGAACTGATCGAGAAGGCGCACCAGTTGAACCCGGAAGATCCGGCCGTGCTCGACAGCCTCGGCTGGGTGAACTTCCGCCTGGGCAACCTCGACGAAGCCGAACGCCTGCTGCGCCAGGCCCTGGAACGCTTCCCCGACCAGGAAGTCGCCGCGCACCTGGGCGAAGTCCTGTGGAACAACGGCAAGCAACGCGAAGCCAAACAAATCTGGGGCAAGTTCCTCAAGGACCAGCCCGACAGCCCACTCCTGCGCAGCACCATCAAGCGCCTGACCGGTTCCGAGACTCTTTAAGCTTATGTTTTTGCGCCACCTCGTTGTTTTCAGCCTGATCGCCCTGCTCGCCGGTTGCGCGGGCTTCGGCGCCCGTGAGTCCGTCGAAGGCCACGGCGACCCGGCCCTCTGGGCCAAACACAAACAGCAATTGAGCAGCCTCGATGGCTGGCAGATCAATGGCAAGGTCGGTATCCGCGCGCCCAAGGACTCCGGTAGCGGCACCCTGTTCTGGCTGCAACGCCAGGACTACTACGATATCCGTCTGTCCGGCCCGCTGGGGCGCGGCGCGGCCCGTCTGACCGGGCGTCCCGGGCAGGTGACCCTGGAGGTCGCCAACCAGGGCCGCTATGCCGCCACCAGCCCCGAGGCCCTGCTTCAGGAGCAATTGGGCTGGGAGCTGCCGGTGTCCCATCTGGTCTGGTGGGTCCGTGGCCTCCCCGCGCCGGACAGCAAGAGCCGCCTGAGCCTGGACAACGACAGCCGCCTGGCCAGCCTGGAACAGGATGGTTGGCAGGTCGAGTACCTGAGCTACAGCGAGCAGAACGGCTACTGGTTACCCGAGCGCCTCAAGCTGCACGGCCGCGACCTCGACGTGACCCTGGTGATCAAGGACTGGCAACCGCGCCAGCTGGGGCAGTGAGATGAGCGCTGCCCGCCTGACACTGCCCTCGCCGGCCAAGCTCAACCTGATGCTGCATATCCTCGGTCGCCGCGCCGACGGTTATCACGAATTGCAGACGCTGTTTCAGTTTCTCGACTACGGCGACGAACTGAGCTTTGCCGTGCGTGACGACGGCGTGATCCAGTTGCACACCGAATTCGAAGACGTGCCCCACGACAGCAACCTGATCGTGCGCGCCGCAAAAAAACTCCAGGAGCAATCGGGCTGCTCGTTGGGCGTGGATATCTGGATCGAAAAAATCCTGCCCATGGGCGGCGGCATCGGCGGCGGCAGTTCGAATGCCGCGACCACCCTGCTCGGCCTCAACCACCTCTGGCAACTGGGCTGGGACGAAGATCGCCTGGCCGCGCTGGGCCTGACACTGGGCGCCGACGTGCCGGTTTTCGTTCGTGGCCACGCGGCTTTCGCCGAGGGCGTGGGGGAAAAACTCACCCCGGTTGACCCCGAAGAACCCTGGTATGTCGTGCTCGTTCCGCAAGTCTCTGTAAGTACAGCAGAAATTTTTTCCGATCCGCTGTTGACACGTGACTCCGCGCCCATTAAAGTGCGCCCCGTTCCCAAGGGAAACAGTCGTAATGACTGCTTGCCGGTTGTCGCAAGGCGTTATCCAGAGGTACGTAACGCTTTGAATTTGTTAGGTAAATTTACCGAAGCAAAGTTAACCGGAACTGGAAGTTGTGTGTTTGGGGCCTTCCCAAACAAAGCTGAAGCTGATAAAGTCTCGGCCCTTCTTACAGAGACCCAAACAGGGTTTGTGGCAAAGGGAAGCAACGTTTCGATGTTGCATCGCAAGCTGCAGAGTCTGCTCTAGGAATCGAGTACTGGGTACTCGTTGCAACAGATACAGGGGCGTCGCCAAGCGGTAAGGCAGCAGGTTTTGATCCTGCCATGCGTTGGTTCGAATCCAGCCGCCCCTGCCATTTTCCTATACTCATCCAGGTTACCCTCAGCCTTCAGGTACTGCGCGTGTCCAAGATGATGGTCTTTACGGGGAACGCCAACCCCGATCTGGCTCGACGTGTCGTACGTCAGCTGCATATCCCACTCGGTGACATCTCTGTCGGCAAGTTTTCCGACGGCGAAATTACCGCTGAGATCAATGAAAACGTCCGCGGTAAAGACGTCTTCATCATTCAGCCGACTTGCGCTCCGACCAACGATAACCTGATGGAACTCGTCGTGATGGCTGATGCCTTCCGCCGTTCCTCAGCCACTCGAATCACTGCGGTGATCCCTTACTTTGGTTATGCCCGCCAGGATCGCCGTCCGCGTTCCGCGCGTGTGGCTATCAGCGCGAAAGTCGTCGCTGACATGCTCACCGTCGTCGGCATCGACCGTGTTCTCACGGTTGACCTGCACGCAGACCAGATCCAGGGCTTCTTCGATATTCCGGTAGATAACATCTACGGCTCCCCCGTGCTGGTGGATGACATCGAAGACCAACGCTTCGAAAATCTGATGATCGTGTCTCCGGACATTGGTGGCGTCGTGCGTGCACGGGCTGTTGCCAAGTCGCTGGGCGTGGATCTGGGCATCATCGACAAACGTCGTGAGAAGGCCAACCACTCCGAAGTGATGCACATCATCGGTGACGTCGAAGGCCGCACCTGTATTCTCGTCGATGACATGGTCGACACCGCCGGCACCCTGTGCCACGCGGCGAAAGCCCTCAAGGAACATGGCGCTGCCAAGGTCTTTGCCTACTGCACACACCCTGTGCTGTCGGGTCGTGCGATCGAGAACATTGAAAATTCCGTGCTGGACGAGCTGGTGGTGACCAACACCATCCCGCTGTCCGCTGCAGCACAAGCCTGTGCGCGTATCCGTCAACTGGATATCGCACCGGTAGTCGCCGAAGCGGTTCGCCGCATCAGCAACGAAGAATCGATCAGCGCGATGTTCCGCTAAGGGCCCTGCCCTTTCGGATCTCTCGCTGACGAAAAGCGCCCCGCCCCAACACCTGTTGGGGCGGGGCTTTTTTGCCCATACCGCCTTTAGCGCTGGTCGCAAACGCTAAGGTGGATGTGGTTAATTTGGAGAGTCAACATGAACGAATTTACCCTGAATGCTGAAGTGCGTTCCGACCTGGGGAAAGGTGCGAGCCGCCG
This sequence comes from Pseudomonas sp. MWU13-2100, assembly GCF_023242365.1. Taxonomy (GTDB): domain Bacteria; phylum Pseudomonadota; class Gammaproteobacteria; order Pseudomonadales; family Pseudomonadaceae; genus Aquipseudomonas. The sequence goes on along the minus strand of NZ_JALLIX010000053.1, from coordinate 2,461 downwards.
CCTGCGTCGTCTCGCAAGCCTGGTTCCAGCTGTAGTTTACGGTGGCGAAAAAGCCCCTGAATCCATCAGCATGCTGGCCAAGGAAGTTGCCAAACTGCTCGAAAACGAAGCGGCTTACAGCCACATCATCGAGCTGAACGTTGGCGGCGCCAAGCAAAACGTGATCATCAAGGCGCTGCAACGTCACCCGTCCAAAGGCCACGTGCTGCACGCTGACTTCGTCCGCGTGGTTGCCGGTCAGAAACTGTCCGCTCACGTACCGGTGCACTTCGTCAACGAAGCCGCAGCGATCAAGAAAGGCGGCGAGATCTCCCACGTTGTGGCTGAAGTAGAAGTCAGCTGCCTGCCGAAAGATCTGCCTGAGTTCATCGAAGTCGACCTGGCTGACGCCGAAGTCGGTTCGATCGTTCACCTGTCGGACCTCAAAGCGCCAAAAGGCGTTGAGTTCGTTGCACTGGCTCACGGTAACGACCTGGCTGTTGCCAACGTTCACGCGCCACGTGTTGCACCGGAAGCTGACGCTGCCGAGTAATATTTACTCCGTAACGTTGGAGTCATGGAAACATCGCGAGCTGGCAAGTAGCGAGTAAAGCGGGCGGGATCGCGAAGTTTGCATCATGTAAATGAGCGCGTTTCGTCCACTTTCGCCGCGACCTCAATAGCCGCGATGTTATCCACAACTCCTAGGAAGGGCCCCTGTCGTGACTGCCATCAAACTGATCGTTGGCCTGGGAAATCCAGGCACCGAATACGAACAGACCCGGCATAACGCGGGGGCCCTTTTTGTTGAACGCATCGCCCACGCCCAAGGTGTCAACCTGGTGGCCGATCGCAAATATTTCGGCCTGACCGGGCGCTTCAGTCACCAGGGTCAGGATGTTCGCCTGTTGATCCCCACCACCTACATGAACCGTAGCGGCCAGGCCGTATCGGCATTGGCTGGATTCTTCCGCATCACGCCTGAAGAAATCCTGGTGGCCCACGACGAACTGGACTTGCCTCCCGGCGTCGCCAAGCTTAAACAGGGTGGCGGACACGGCGGGCACAACGGCCTGCGCGACATCATCGCGCAGCTCGGCAACCAGAATACCTTTCACCGCCTGCGGCTTGGCATTGGCCACCCGGGCGTTGCCAGTATGGTTTCAAATTTTGTCCTGGGTCGTGCGCCACGCGCCGAACAGGAAAAACTCGATGCCAGCATCGATTTTGCCCTCGGCGTGCTGCCGGATATCCTCGCCGGGGAATGGAACCGCGCGATGAAAAACCTGCACAGCCAGAAGGCCTGACTCTTATCCGAGGGGAAACACCATGGGATTCAATTGCGGCATCGTCGGCCTGCCCAACGTCGGCAAATCCACCCTGTTCAACGCCCTGACCAAATCCGGTATCGCGGCGGAGAACTTCCCCTTCTGCACCATCGAGCCGAACAGCGGCATCGTGCCGATGCCCGACCCGCGCCTGCAAGCCCTGGCCGAGATCGTCAAGCCCAAGCGCATCCTGCCGACCACCATGGAGTTCGTCGACATCGCCGGGCTCGTCGCCGGTGCTTCGAAGGGTGAAGGCCTGGGCAACAAGTTCCTTGCCAACATCCGCGAGACCGATGCCATCGCCCACGTGGTCCGCTGCTTCGAAGACGAGAACGTGATTCACGTCTCCAACAGCGTCGACCCCAAGCGCGACATCGAGATCATCGACCTGGAACTGATCTTCGCCGACCTCGACAGCTGCGAGAAGCAACTGCAGAAAGTCACGCGCAACGCCAAGGGTGGTGACAAGGACGCCGTGGTGCAGAAGGGCCTGCTGGAGCAGTTGATCGCCCACTTCACCGAAGGCAAGCCGGCGCGCAGCCTGATGAAGAGCATGAGCGACGACGAGAAAGCGGTGATCCGTGGTTTCCACCTGCTGACCACCAAGCCGGTGATGTACATCGCCAACGTCGCTGAAGACGGCTTCGAGAACAACCCGCTACTGGACGTGGTCAAGGCCATTGCCGAGGAAGAAGGCGCGGTCGTGGTACCGGTGTGCAACAAGATCGAAGCGGAAATCGCCGAGCTGGAAGACGGCGAGGAGAAGGACATGTTCCTCGAAGCCCTGGGCCTTGAAGAACCTGGCTTGAACCGCGTGATCCGCGCCGGCTACGAAATGCTCCACCTGCAGACCTACTTCACCGCCGGTGTCGAAGAAGTCCGCGCCTGGACCGTGCGTGTCGGCGCCACCGCCCCGCAAGCTGCTGGCGTGATCCACACCGACTTCGAGAAAGGCTTTATCCGCGCTGAAGTGATCGCCTACAACGACTTCATCCAGTACAAGGGCGAAGCCGGGACCAAGGAAGCCGGTAAATGGCGTCTGGAAGGCAAGGAATACATCGTTAAAGACGGTGATGTGATGCACTTCCGTTTCAACGTGTAAGCGTTGCCGGAATCAAAGAAGCCGCGTTGATTCGCGGCTTTTTTATGGCCAT
>NZ_JALLIX010000052.1 GCF_023242365.1 Pseudomonas sp. MWU13-2100 | reverse complement strand
GGGGTCGGTACTGCGGAGACCATCTTGACCCTTGACTCGTAAGTGCGGTCAACACGGTCACTGTGGGAGCAGAGCTTGCTCGCGAAGGGGACCTTGAAGCCGCCAAAAGCTTCGCGGGCAATCGAGCGTCGACCGGCTGCTCCTACAGCCCCAGCATTACTTCGCTTTCACACCCTCAAACGTGACGTACAGCTCTACCGCATCAGACGCTGGACCCAAATCCATCATCTTGCCAAAGTCCGAACGCTTGATGTGCGCTACGCCTTCGAAACCAGCACGGTAGCCGCCCCATGGGTCCTTGCCCTCACCCAGGAAGGTGGCCTTGACCACGATCGACTTGGTCACGCCGTGCAGGGTCAGGTCGCCCGTCACGTCAGCCGTGTCCTTGCCATCGGCATTCTTGCCAGTGGATTTGACGCTGGTGGAGACGAACTTGGCATCGGCAAACTTGGCAACGTCCAGGAAGTCCTTGCTGGAGATGTGCTTGTCACGCTCGGCGTGGTTGGTGAACACGCTGGCGGTACGCACGTTGACTTCGATCTTGCTGTCTTCAGGCTTGGCCGCATCAAAGCTGAACTTGCCGTCCAGGTCCTTGAAGGTACCGGTGATGAAGCTGTAGCCCAGGTGGCTGATCTTGAAGTCGACGAAAGCGTGCTGGCCTTCCTTGTCGATCACGTAATCCGCAGCCATCGCCTGACCGGCAACAAACAGTGCAGAACCGATTGCCAGAGCGGCGAGTGTCTTTTTCAACATACTTCTATTCCTTTTGAGTCGAGGTTGAACATCAGGCTTTGCGACCCAGCATGCGGATCAGCGTCGCATCACGGTCGATAAAGTGGTGTTTCAGAGCAGCCAGACCATGGAGAACCGCAAAGATCACCACCGTCCAGGCCAGGAACAAATGCACACTGCCGGCCACATCCGCCTGATCGGGAATGCTGGAAATCAAGGCAGGTACATCGAACAGGTTGAATACCGGAATCCCGACACCTTCGGCGGTGGAAATCAGGTACCCGGAAAACATCAGGGCAAACAGGCCGAGATAGAGGAACGCATGACCAAACTTGGCACCCAGGCGGGTCAGTCGACCATGATTGGCCGGTGACGGCGGCGGCGGGCTGATAAAACGCCAGATCAGCCGCAACACCATGACCGCGAACAGGGTCAGGCCGATACTTTTATGCAGGTCCGGAGCCGCCTTGCGCCACTCGCTGTAGTAGTCGAGCCCGACCATCCACAAGCCCAGCGCAAAAAGACCGAACACCACCAAGGCGACGCCCCAATGCAGGAAGATACTGACAGCACCGTAGCGAGAGGATGAATTGCGTAGCTGCATTGCCGGAATCCTGTAAGTGATGCGCCCAAGACTAATGGTTTACCTATCGAATTAAAGCGGAAAATTTCGCTTTGAAATATCGAAAAATACGATCATCAGTCTGAAACGAACGGGTTAAGAAAATATTAAGGTCGATTGCTATGGTGAACACCCGGGCGCGACCTTTTATTCGCCGCCACAGGGAGGTGACTGCCCTGCCATGGGTTGTCCTGCGGCCTCGCATTGCATAGGCTTGCGCGATTGTGTGTCCGCCTGCGTCGCGGACTGCCTGCCGGAGAGTGGAAATGAGCCTGAATAACCAGTGGATGCAACGCGACCTCGCGGTGGTCTGGCATCCCTGCACCCAGATGAAAGATCACGAGCAACTGCCGATGATCCCCATCAAGCGCGGCGAAGGCGTCTGGCTGGAGGATTTCGACGGCAAGCGCTACCTCGACGCGGTCAGTTCCTGGTGGGTCAATGTGTTCGGTCACTGCAACCCGCGTATCGGCCAGCGGATCAAGGATCAGGTCGATCAGCTTGAGCATGTCATCCTCGCCGGGTTCAGCCATCAGCCGGTTATCGAATTGTCCGAGCGCCTGGTGAAGATGACGCCCGAAGGGCTGACCCGCTGCTTCTATGCCGACAACGGTTCGTCGTGCATCGAAGTCGCGCTGAAGATGAGCTTTCATTACTGGCTCAACCGCGGCCTACCGGACAAGAAGCGTTATGTCACCCTGACCAACAGCTATCACGGCGAGACCGTCGCGGCGATGTCGGTGGGCGATGTGCCATTGTTCACCGAGACCTACAAGGCCCTGCTGCTGGACACCATCAAGGTGCCCAGCCCGGATTGCTACCTGCGTCCGCAAGGCATGAGCTGGGAAGAGCATTCGCGCAACATGTTCCTGGTCATGGAACAGACCCTGGCGCAAAACCACGCCAGCGTCGCCGCGGTGATCGTCGAGCCGCTGATCCAGGGCGCCGGCGGCATGCGCATGTACCATCCGGTCTACCTCAAGCTGCTGCGCGAGGCCTGCGACCGTTATGGCGTGCATCTGATCCATGATGAAATCGCCGTGGGCTTCGGCCGTACCGGGAGCATGTTCGCCTGCGAGCTGGCCGGTATCCGCCCGGATTTCCTGTGCCTGTCCAAGGCCCTGACCGGCGGCTACCTGCCGCTGGCGGCGTGCCTGACCACCGAGGATGTCTACAGCGCCTTCTACGACGACTATCCGACCCTGCGGGCGTTCCTGCACTCCCACAGCTACACCGGAAACCCACTGGCCTGCGCGGCGGCCTTGGCGACCCTGGATATCTTCGAGCAGGACAACGTCATCGAGAACAACAAGGCCCTGGCCCGGCGCATGGCCAGCTCGACCGCGCACCTGGTGGACCATCCGCATGTCGCGGAGGTCCGCCAGACGGGTATGACCCTGGCGATCGAGATGGTCCAGGACAAGGCGAGCAAGACCGCCTATCCATGGCAGGAGCGCCGTGGCCTGAAGGTCTTCCAGCATGCACTGGAGCGCGGCGCCTTGCTGCGGCCGCTGGGCAGCGTGGTGTATTTCCTGCCGCCGTATGTCATAACGCCGGAGCAGATCGACTTCCTCGCTGAAGTCGCCAGCGAAGGGATCGATATCGCTACCCGCACGGGTGTCAGCGTGGCGGTGCCGGGCAATTTCCATCCGGATTTCCGTGATCCGGGCTAGAGGACAATGATAAAGACCTGTGGCGAGCGGGCTTGCCCGCGCTCGACTGCGAAGCAGTCGTAAAACCGGATATCTTGGTCCATCTGATAGACCGAGTTCGCTGGTTTTAGGGGGAGCTTCGCGCCCCAGCGCGGGCAAGCCCGTTCGCCACAGAGATATCATCCGCCTGAGCAAATACGATTTTCAGCAGAGACTTCAGATGAGACTGTCCCGCTTCTTTATCGACGCCCCCCTGGGCCTTGGCGAACACGAACTGCCCGAGGCCCAGGCCCACTACATCGGCCGCGTGCTGCGCATGGCCGAAGGTGATGCCCTGCAAGTGTTCGACGGTTCGGGCACGGAATTCCTCGGCACCTTGCTGGAGGTCGGCAAGAAGCGCGTGCGCGTGCAACTGGCCGAACGCTTCGCCGGGCAGACCGATTCCCCCCTGCGCATCCACCTCGGCCAGGGCCTGTCCCGGGGCGAGCGGATGGACTGGGCGATCCAGAAGGCCACCGAACTGGGCGTGAGTGAAATCACCCCGATCGTCAGCGAGCGCTGCGAAGTCCGTCTCAAGGACGAGCGCGCCGACAAGCGTCTGGCCCATTGGCGGCAGATCGCGATCAGCGCCTGCGAACAGTGCGGTCGCTCGACGCTTCCGGTGATTCATCCGCCGCTGTTACTGGCCGAGTGGGTGAAACAGACCGAAGCCGAACTCAGGCTGGTGCTGCACCCGGTGGCCGAGCCGCTGACCAGTCATCCCAAACCGGGGACGCTGGCGTTCCTGATCGGGCCGGAAGGTGGGTTATCAGACAACGAAGTGGCCCAGGCCGCGCAAGCCGGTTATCTAGCGGCACGCCTTGGCCCACGGGTATTGCGTACCGAAACCGCGCCGGTGGTGGCCTTGGCCGTGGCCCAGCAGTTGTGGGGCGATTTCTGACCCCACGCACTTCCTGACACAGCGCACACCCTGTGAGAGCCGGCTTGCCGGCGATGGCGCCGATCAGGCGATGCAAGGTCACTGGCCTCATCGCCGGCAAGCCGGCTCCCACAGAGGCCCGCGCTCGACCTTGAGTGATGGATAACTCAGATCACGTACCAGGAAATCGCCACGAAGTGCAGCACGCTGCCGGCAATCACGAACAGATGCCAGATCCCATGGGCATGCCGCAGCCGATAGTCCAGGGCAAAAAAGATAATCCCCAAGGTGTACAGCGCCCCACCTGCCGCCAGCCAGACAAACCCCGCCGTACCCAGCGCAGCGATCAGCGGCTTGACCGCCACCAGCACGATCCAGCCCATCACCGCGTAGATCACGATGGACAGGATCCGCGCTTCGGAACGCGGCTTGATCTCCTGCAGCATGCCGATCACCGCCAGGCCCCAGACGATCCCGAACAGCGTCCAGCCCCAGGGGCCACGTAATGTCACCAGGCAGAACGGCGTATAGCTGCCGGCAATCAACAGGTAGATCGACAGATGATCGACCTTCTGCATGATCACCTTGGCCCGCCCGCGCACGCTGTGATAAACCGTCGACGCGCTGTACAGCAACAACAGGGTCACGCCATAGATCGTTACGCTGACAATCTTCCAGGGGCTGCCGTCCAGGCTCGCCACCACCAACAACCAGATCGCCCCGATACACGCCAATACGGCCCCTACCAGATGGGTCCAGGCGTTGAGTCGTTCCCCGTGATACATCTGCTACTTACCTCGCTTGATCGATACAACTGCGCGCAAGGCTCAGGCCTGGCGGACAAAAGCACAAGGGTCTTGGCGTGGTACCGCCAGGAAGGCGCTTTGTAGCGTTACCTTCCGATAAAAAACAAAGCACCCCGCCTTCTATATATATCGCTCCATAAGTTAAGAAAAAAAGACCTGCCCACACATAAAATGAAATGTCCGGAAAGGTTTGCGCCGGACAACAATACACACCCCGCCCTGCTCCTTGATGGCCATCGGCGGCAACATCGTGGCCCTGGGCGATATCCACCGCTACACCGAGCCCCAGATGAACCGGATCAACGCCGCCGTGGTCTATTTCAGTCGGGTCAATACCCTCTGGCCGATCATCGTCGGCGTCGCGCTTGGCTTGCTGAGTCGCACCCTGGGCGCCAACTGGTTCTGAAAAAAGCCCCAGCCAAAACCCCGGGACTTGGGCACAATCGGGGCATTCGAAAAAGAGCCCACGCCATGCTGATCGACGAAGAGCTGACCCTGAAAAAGCTGGAGGTGTTCCTGGCCTTCATGCGTACCGGCAACCTCGCGCGGGCGGCAGCCGAGTTGCAGACCAGCAACGTCAGCGTGCACCGGGCCATCCACTCCCTGGAAAGCGCCCTGCGCTGCCCGTTGTTCAAGCACGAAGGGCGCAACCTGACGCCGCTGGAAAGTGCCTATGTGCTGGAAGAGCGCGCGCAGAAGCTGATCCAGGATGTGCTGGAGACTGTCCGCATGACCCGCGAGGCCGCCGGCTTCTCCGCCGAGCGCTTCAAGCTCGGATCACTCTACTCGCTGACGGTGAAAACCGTGCCGCAACTGATCATGGGCCTGAAGATCCGTCGCAGCGAACTCAATATCGACCTGATCCTGGGCTCGAACTTCGACCTGCTGTACAAGCTCAAGAACATGGAAGTGGACGCGATTCTGGTGTCGCTGGATGAGACAACCAACGACTCCGACTGCGAGCAGCTGCCGCTGTTTTCCGATGATATTTTCCTGGCGACGCCCGCCGACTCACCACTGTCCCAACAGGACGAAGTTGACTTGGCGGACCTGAAGGACATGACTTTTATTACCTTGACCCAGGGTTTCGCCACGCACCGGGACGGTAATCGGGTGTTCGAGCAGGCGGGATTCGAGCCGAAGGTGGCGATGCAGGTCAACGATATCTTCACGCTGTTGAGCATGGTCAGCTCCGGCGTCGGTTACGCCTTGCTGCCGGGGCGGATTGCGGCGGTGTATGAGAACCGGGTGAAGCTGATCCCATTGCAGGCGCGCTACCGCCTGCAACAGCATATCGGGGTGGTGTTTCTGAAGGCCAAGGAGCGTGATCCCAATTTGTTGGCGCTGTTGGCAGAGTGTCGGATGTATGCCAACAGGTTGACCTGAGCTGCCCATGAGCAGGTTCGATCATGCATTTTCGGTGGTCTCAAGGGCCTCTTCGCGGGCAAGCTCCGCTCCCACAAGTTATGAGTCGTGCGCTCAACCTTCGTCCTCAGTGGACATTGTGGGAGCGGAGCTTGCCCGCGAAAGCGATATGACAGGCAACACATCTTTCCCTGACACAAACCGGCCCGGACATTGTGGGAGCGGAGCTTGCCCGCGAAGGCGTCAGAACAGGCGCCGCACTATCAGGATCAGCCCACCAGCCCACGCACGACAAAGAACAGCACCGAAGGCCCCAGCAGACAGCCCAATCCGGTATGGAAAGTCGCCGTCAGCGCACCATAGGGCACCAGCCGCCGATCCGTCGCCGCAAGCCCCGCGGTCACCCCACTGACCGTCCCCGCCAAACCACCGAACACCATCGCCGAACGCGGGTTGTCCAGGCCCATCCAGCGCGCCGCCACCGGCGTGCCGACCATCACCAGGATCGCCTTGATCAAGCCCGTCGCAATCGACAGCGCCACCACCTCGGAACTCGCGCCAATCGCCGCCCCGGTCACCGGCCCGACGATATAAGTCACTGCCCCGGCGCCAATGGTGGTGATACTCACCGCATCACGATAACCAAAAGCCCAGGCCATGCTTGCCCCGACAATGAACGGCAGCAGGGTACCCAACAGCAAGGCCAACGCGCCGACCAACCCGGCCTTCTTCGCCTCGGTCGCCTGGACCTCGAAGGCCGTTGCGACGATGGCAAAATCCCGCAGCATCGCCCCGCCCATCAAGCCGACACCGGAAAACAGCGCCACATCCGCCAGGCCTTTCTGCCCGCCGGTCAATGTGCCGCCGATCCACGCCAGCAGCAGGCCGATCGCGATGGCAATCGCCGAACCGTGGATCCGGCCATAGGTCAGGCGCTTGGACAACACCACTGACACCCACATCACCACGCCCACACCGGCAAATGCGGTGATCAGCCCATTCTGTCCCAGGTCCTTGCCAATGAGATCCCACATATCAGCGACCTCCCGCAACGGTGGAGGTCGGTGCAAGCGCGACCGGCTCATCCGGCAACGGCTCGCCTTTATGGGTCCGGCTGATCAGGGCAATAGCGCAGCCGCAGACCAGCACCGAACCGATCGCCGCCAGCAGTGCCAATGGCCCGCCATGCAGCGCCGCGACCACGTTCTGGTTGGCCGCCATGGCCACCACCACCGGAATGTACATGGCGCCCCAGAAACCGACGCCCATCTCGCAATCCCTGGTCAGGCCGCCACGCTTGTGCATCCACAAACGGACACAGATCAACAGGATCATCGCGATCCCGACCCCGCCGACATTGGACTTCACACCCAGCAACACGCCCAGCATGTCTCCCAGAATCACCCCTGCCAGCGTACAGATCGCCAGCAACGCCACACCGTAGATAATCATTCTTGTTGTCCTCACATTGCATTGTCGAAGTTGTTGTTTTTGTCCTTCGAAGCAGCAGCCGGTGTTTATCGGTGACGGCGTCCCTCCTCATCCAACAGCGCCTTGAGGGTGTCCAGGCGGGCACCGTCGAACGCAATGACGGTGCCTTGCTCGAATACCCGGCGCGCCAGGCCGGTCAGGACCGACCCCGGAGGCAGTTCGATCTGCAGGCGGGCACCCCGCTCGTAGGCGCTTTGCACGGTGCCGCGCCAATCGACGACGCGGCGCATGTTGAACGCCAGGTCATCGCGGATCTGTTCAGCGCTACGCAGCAGTCGCGCACTGCTGCCGCTGAGGTAACCCAACCGCGGTGCCTGCATCGGCACCGTGGCGAAAGCGGCGGCCAGTACCCGGGCCGGTTCGTCCAGCAGTGGACAGTGGGAAGGCACGCTGACCGCCAGGCGCCGGGCCACGCCGTCCTTTTGCATCAGGGCCACCAGGACGTTCATTGCCGCGTCGCTCCCGGCGATCACGCATTGGTTATCGGCGTTGATATTCGCCAGATACACCGGTGTACGTTCGCTGTGCACCTGGGCCAATAACTTATCCACAGCCGCCAGTTCCAACCCGATCAGGGCGGTCATGCCGTAACCCTGTGGATAAGCCTGCTGCATCAACTCGCCGCGCAGGCTGACCAGGCGCAGGGCATCGCTGAAAGTCAGCGTCTCGGCCAGGACCGCCGCCGGGTAGGCACCGATGGACAAGCCGGCGACATAAGCCGGCGGCGCGCTGTCTTCCAGCAACAGCCGGGCACAGGCCACACCGGCGATCAGCAGGCAAAGCTGGACCGCCCGGGTCGAGGCCAGGGCTTGCGGCGTATCCAGCAACCCGACGTCCTCGCCCAGCACATCACTCGCCTCGTGCAGGCAGCCACGAACGATCGCGGCATCGGCCAGGCGATGTAGCATGCCGGGCTGTTGCGCACCCTGGCCGGGAAACACCAGCAGGCTGCTCATACCACTCGCTCCCGGATATCCCAGGGATCGAGCACCAACCGAACACCGCTGGCCTGCTTGAGCAGGACCCGCCGCGCCGTGCCCGCCCACTCCACAAGCGCCAAGGCACCTGACGGGATTTGCAGTTGCAGGTCGACGCGGCAGAACGGGTTGTCGAGTTGCAGCAACAAACCATTGGCCTGACGGCGCGACAGCGTTTGCGGCGTCCGCAGAATCAGATCCAGGTCGCTCTGTTGATGCAGGGTTGGCAAGCCAGTGGCCAACTCGAAACCGGCACTGCCGCTAACCCCCCACACCAGCCCCGACGCATTCAACAACGGCCGCAGGTAATGCAACGCCTGCAAGGCCGGCCAGTCCTGTGCACAGATTTCAATGTCGACAAGGGCCTCGGGCCGCACACAACGTTCGACCAGTACCCTTGGCATCAGCGTGGCGAAACGCTGCCCACGCAAGGCCCCGCGCACGCCCACCGGCACCTGATCCGGCGCCGTCAGCGCCCGGCGCACCACCACCGGCTGACCGAGAGCCAATGCCTCGGCCACCCAGTCCGGCGCCTCTTTCGGCAACTGCGCCGGGGTCAGCCCCCAGAGCAGGTCGTGGGGCCGGAAGTCGTCCTCAACGCGCATCACGGCTCACCACTGTTCGCGCAACAATTGCCGGACCCGGCTCGACGCCGCGCGATTGCTCGCGCCCAGGCGCCCACTCAAGCCCGTGCCCTTGGCGGCCACATCGTGGATGGCTTCAACCAGACAGTCTTCCACTTGCGCCAGGTCGGCCGCCGTAGGCTGCTCGATCTGCTCCACGCCCAGGGTTTTCCAGAGCAGGCCGAGACTGGCGTAGCTATCAATGTCATAGGCCATTGGCGGCACGCTGGCGGCAAGGGCCTCCAGTTCATCGAGACTGCGCAAGGTCACCCGCGCCGCCGAGGCCTTGCCCATGGCATGCACCATCACTCCAGGGTCACGCAGGGCGATCAGCCGATTGGCCTGATAACCATGGGCGAGAAACGCCCCGGACATCGCCTTGCCCACCAACAGTGCAATCACCGCATGCCCCGCCAGGCGGGCGCGCGCATAACTGTCCGCCGCACCGGCCAGGGCCTGGTGAATCCCCAGGGCCTCTTCACGACGGCCGTAAGCCTGGCTCGGCACATCGACAATGGCGATCAAGGCGCGCTTCTCGGCACGGCCGCTGTCGGCCTCGATCACCTCGTCCACGGCCTTGGCCAGGCCCCAACCTTCCAGCAATCCGACCTCGCCGTTGCGGGCACGGACAAAGCGGTTGGCCGGATCAGCCACCACCGCCAGAAAGCGCACCGGCTGAACGCCGAGTTGGCTGTCGGCAACTTTCAATGAAGGCGGCAGGCCGCGGACTTCAACAGCGTTCGCCGCGAGTGCCTGGAACCAGTGCAAACCACGCAGGGAATAAGCGCTCATGGGCGATCTCCTTGGAAAAGACGGCGTACCGTGGCCGGGTCGATTTGCGGTTCGGCATCCAGTTCAGCGAGCCGTTGCAGATACCAGTCCGCCTGCCGACTGCGCTGTACGTCGGGCAAACCGGCCTCCAGCAACTCGGCGATCTGCTGCCGGATCGAAGCCACATCGTCGGCCACGTAACGATCCACCAGTCCGCTGGCGAAACGCTGCTCGCCGCCGGTCAGACTCCAGATAAACGGCCGGTCACGGGAGTCGTACTCGTCCAGCCCCGCCTCCTGCTCGATCACCTGGGGGCCGTTGAGGCCCAGACGGGCTTCCTGGGTCACCAGCAGATAACTGCACAGTGCCGCCGCGATAGACATGCCGCCAAAACAGCCGACGCTCCCGGCCACCACGCCGATCACCGGCTGATAACGGCGCAGGTCGACAATCGCCGCATGGATATCGGCGATGGCCGCCAGCCCCAGATTGGCCTCCTGCAAGCGCACGCCGCCCGTTTCCAGCAGCAACACGGCGCGGGTCGGAATGCCATTGCGGTTGTCTTCAGCCGCCAGCTCCAGCGCACCGGCGATTTTCGCGCCGCCCACTTCACCGAGGCTGCCGCCCTGGAACGCGCCTTCGATGGCGGCGATCACCACCGGCAAACCATCGATGCTGCCCTTGGCGATCACCACGCCGTCGTCGGCCTGGGGCACCACGCCCTGGCGTTCGAGCCAGGGCGACATGACCCGGGCGAAGGGGTCGAGCAATTCGCGGAAACTGTCGCGGTCGAGCAGGGCCCGCGCACGCTGGCGGGCGCCAAGTTCGACGAAGCTGTGCTTGTGCAACAAACGCTGGCTGTCAGTCATGGCCGATCTCCTCGAAACCTTGTTCCAGACGCAGCCGGACCACACCGGGGGTGGCGCCGAAATCGTGGATATCGATGGCCAATGCCGGCGGCAACTGGCCGTCGAACAGGCGCTCGAACAGGTGCTGCCAGCGCGAAGCGCTGCCGTTTACCGAGGTGGTCACCTGGATCGACAAGATGCCGGGAGGACCGGGCTCCAGCAACACTTCCAGGTCACCCGAGCCGACGCAGCCCACCAGTGCGCGGCCTTTGGGCGGTTGCCCGGCGGGGAATTCAAAGGACAACTTTTCCATCACAAGGCTTCCTGTTCGAGGCGGTCGATCAGCAGGCAGGCGGCAAGCAGATCCGCCGCGCCTCCCGGTGAAGCGTTCATCGCCAACAGCTGTTGATCCAATTCATGCAGGCAGCGGCGGCCGGCCAGGCTGGCACTGCCGCCCGCTTCCAGCACGGCGCGGGCGCCCTGTTGCATGGCCTGCAAACCCGGCACGCCGGCGCGGTAGAGCACGCAGGTGTCAGCCAGGTCGGTCATGATTGCGAGCAAGGCATCCAGCCGGGCGTTCTGTTCGCCGTGGCCGGCAAGCCGGCTGCGTTTGAGTTGCGGCAGGCCGAGGCGGGTCACCGCCGGAAAGCCCAGTTGTGCCTCTTCGCGAGCACCGCGCACGCCGTAGCGTTGGGCGACCTGGCTGCCGTGGCTGGCGGTGCGGGGGGCGTAGCGGTCTTCCAGCAAGGCCAGGCGGGCGGCGCGCAGGGTCAGGGTATTGGCACTGATGGCGCTTGGGTCCAGTGCGGCTGCGGCTACCAACAACCCCAAGGCCCAGATCGCCCCGCGATGGGTGTTCACCCCGCCAGTGGTCTGCAGCATCGCCAGCTCGCCTTCGCGACCGATGCGGCCCAGGGCTTCACGCAACGACAGGTCGATAGCGGTTGCCGGTGACAAGGCGCCGTGTCGGACGGCTGAACGCCCACTTTGTGGGAGCGGAGCTTGCCCGCGAAAGGATCCCTGGGGTCGCCAAAAGCTTCGCGGGCAAGCTCCGCTCCCACAGGCACTCTTGTGCTTTTCAGATAGCACTTCACAGGGGGGCAAGCCCCATCGCCACAATGTCCGCTCTTGGCTGGCGATAGCAGCATCGGCCATCTCCTTGAACATCGGCCACAGCGACAACGCCGAAGCATGCATCAGGCCCAGGTGCAGGTCGGTATGGGCACCGTTGCCACGGCGATCCACCAACGCCGGCTTGGGCGACAGGTCGGCTTCGTCGATCAATGCTTCCACCGCGAAGTCCGCCAGGCGCTCGGCCAGGGACAGGGGTTGGGCTTGCAGATTGAAGGCGTGCATTTACCAGCTCCTGAATTTGGCGGGCGGGTTGTAGAGGCCTCCCGACCATTCCACCAGGTCGGCCACGCTCTTGGCCGCCAGCAATTCGCGACTGGCATCGGTGCGCCGGATACCCAAGTCTTCGGGCAAGGCGATCAGGCCTTCGCGACGCATCCGCAGGGTGTCCTTGGGGTTATGCCGCAAACCGATAGCCGTGACACCGGCTACGGCGGCGATCATTGCCTGACGCTCTTCCAGGGAGCGGGCCTTGTACAGGTAGGCGATGCCCTCTTCGGTGAGCAAATGGGTGACGTCGTCACCGTAGATCATGATCGGCGCCAACGGCATCCCGCTTTTCCTGGCCACTTCCACGGCATCGAGGGTTTCGACGAAGGTCGGTTTTCCGCCCTCCTGGAAGGTCTCGACCATCTGTACCACCAGCTTCTTGCCGCGTTCGAGCAAGGCTTCGGGCGCATCGCTGGTATCCAGGCGCATATCCAGCCAGGCCGCAGTGCCATGCCGGCGACCGCGCGGGTCATGGCCCATGTTCGGCGCCCCGCCGAAACCGGCCAGGCGGCCACGGGTGACGGTAGACGAATGACCGTCACCGTCGACCTGCAAGGTCGCGCCGATAAACAGGTCAACCGCATACTGCCCGGCCAATTGGCAGAACATCCGGTTCGAACGCATCGAACCGTCGCGCCCGGTGAAGAACACATCCGGGCGGGCCGCGATATAGTTTTCCATACCCAGCTCAGTGCCGAAGCAATGCACGCTTTCGACCCAGCCGCTTTCGATGGCGGGAATCAGCGTCGGGTGCGGGTTGAGCGTCCAGTTGCGGCAGATCTTGCCCTTCAGGCCCAGGGACTCACCGTAGGTCGGCAGGATCAGCTCGATGGCCGCGGTGTTGAAACCAATCCCGTGGTTGAGGGACTGCACATTGTGTTTTTCGTAGATCCCGCGAATCGCCATCATTGCCATCAGCACATGCACTGGCTTGATATGACGCGGGTCGCGGGTGAACAGCGGCTCGATATAGAAAGGTTTGTCGGCCACCACCACGAAGTCGACCCAGGACGCGGGAATATCCACCCGGGGCAACTCGCTGACATCATCGACCAGTTGATTGACCTGGACGATCACGATCCCGTCGCTGAAAGCCGCCGGCTCGATCAATGCCGGGGTGTCTTCGGTGCTGGCTCCGGTGTAGATATTGCCGGCGCGGTCTGCCATGAAGCCGGCGCTGAGTACCACGTTGGGGATCAGGTCCACCACCAGGCGCGCATAGAGTTCGATGTAGGTGTGAATCGCGCCGATTTCCAGCAGGCCGTCTTCCAGCAACTGGCTGATGCGCAGGCTCTGGGTGCCGGCGAAGGAGAAGTCGAGCTTGCGGGCGATGCCACGTTCGAACAGGTCCAGGTGCTCGGCGCGACCGACACTGGGCATGATCATGTGCAAATCGTGGAGCTTGGCCGGATCGGCTTTTACCAGGGACCGGGAGAGGAAATCCGCCTGCTTCTGGTTATTGCCCTCCAGCACCACCCGGTCGCCAGGCATGATCAGGACTTCGAGGGCGGCGACGATCTTGTCGGTCGGCAACACCACGCCATCGGCGAGGGCTCGCACCTGCTCGAGACGGCGCTGCTTCTCGGTGCGCCGCCGCGTCCAGCGCGAGTCGGGGGATATTGTTGTCATGCTCACTCCACGGGTTCGCTTTCGTGGAGTAGACAGTAGGAGTGAATCGCCCGGGCATCAATCAAGCCCAGCGGCAGATCGTTACGCTTGGGGTAATGGTTATTGTTGAATAAGCGAGAGGTAGCACACCCGTGAGATTTCTGGCGTCCGGGCCGCCTTCTTCGCGGGCAAGCTCCGCTCCCACAATATTCGGGTAATACGCAAGTTCAGTGTACGACGCAAAAAACGGTGGGAGCGGAGCTTGCCCGCGAAGAGGCCAGCGGCCGTTACGCAAACGCTCGGACTGCCCACGGCGCTTATCAGACCAGCCCGGACTCCAATACAAACCGCTTGTCGGCCAACCGCTTCACCCTGTCAGTTCTGACAGTAGGCAAACGACCGTCTCCAGTTTCTACTGAAAGTTGCGCTGCGACCTCCAATGTCCGGCTCCACGGGCAGGATCAAAAGCGCCTGTGACCGGAGAAACAAACATGAAAAACCTGGATGATTTTACCGATTTCAAAGAAGGTAATTGGAACGGCTGGAAAAATGGCCCGGGAATTCGACCCGCCGGAGAGCTCAAGACCGAAAAAGGTTCGAATACGTTCTGGTCCGGCAAGCTGGAAAAGGAACGGGGGAGCGCGACGGGAATTCAGCCATCCCTTTTTAAAGAGTTTGCTATTCAGGACGGAGAGGAGAGGAAAGCACAGTATCACGTAACGTTCGATTATCGCATTCACCCACTGGAACCGGGTGAAGCGGAACAGATCGCGATCACGGTTACCACGGAGACCACAAGGCAATGGGTCAATAATTGGACGCAGCCTGACACTGAGCTCAACAAGTGGCATCACGTAACGTGGGGCTTTATCGGCAAGCTTTTCGCGGACGGTTCGAAACAAGTCTGGATCGGTACGCGAGGCGGGGCAGATTTCGAAACGTCCCGCAAGGTGGACATTGACAACATCCGAGTCCAGCGACTTTCCTTTCAGTATGAGCAGAGATCCCAAACCTCCGCCTGAACGGCTTGCTCGCGAAGGACCGGCAGCCGTTATGCCAGAGTCCGGGTTGTCAGGCCAACCCGGACTCCAGTACCAACTGCTCCAACCCCAGCAGGTCCGGTACCTTTGCCACCCACTCGCCGACCTGCACCGCCGCCTTCTCCAACCGGTACAGCGGCACATCGACAAAACTCAGCTGGCTGTCGAGCTTGTACGAACGCGGGATCCCCTGGATCACCAGCGCGATGAACTTCAACTCCGGGCGCCCGCCCAGGGCATTGAGCACCACGATCCGTGCCCGATCGCCCACCGCCAGCGGACAGCCGCAGGCCGCCTCGAAGCTGATCAGCGGCAATTGCTGATTACGCCAGGTCACCTGCCGCAAATACCACGGCGGCGCATCACTGGCCGGCTCGCCACGCTGGTAGTCGATCAACTCCGCCACCGCGACGTTGGGCAGCAGCAGGTAACGGTCCGCCAACGGCAGCATCAGCCCCGTCAGGCTGCTGGTGCTGTGCTCATGCATGAAGCGGGCTCCAATAGGCGATGCTCTCCAGCAACGCCGACTCCTGGTACGGCTTGCCCAGGTATTCGTTGACGCCAATGGCCATGGCCCGGTCGCGGTGTTTCTGCCCGGTACGCGAGGTGATCATGATGATCGGCAGATCCTTGAGCCGAGCATCGTTGCGGATCCGTGTCGCCACTTCGAAACCGTCCATGCGCGGCATTTCAATGTCCAGCAGCATCAGGTCCGGGGTGTGCTCCTCCAGCAACATCATGGCATCCACCCCATCCTTGGCCGTCAGCACGTTCATGCCGTTGCGCTCCAGCAGGCGACTGGTGACCTTGCGCACGGTGACCGAGTCGTCCACCACCATGACCAGGGTCGGACGCACCGGCGTGGCATCCACGCCGCCAGCACTGGACAGGGACTGCACCGGCGGCCGCGCCAGGGCGTTGCGCACATGGGCGATCAAATCGAGAATCAACACCACGCGACCGTCACCCAGGATGGTCGCTCCCGATAGCCCCGGTACCGCGGCGAACTGCGGCCCGAGGTTCTTCACCACGATTTCCCGCGAACCGGCCAGGGCATCCACTTGCAACGCCATGCGCTGGTCGTTGCAATGCACCAGCAACACCGGCAACGCCAGGTTCTGGCCGAGCAACTTCGGTTTGCCCACGGTTTGCAACAGCTCACCGAGATAACGCAGTTCGTAGGTCTGTCCGGCGTACTCGTAACGCGGCGGATCCAGTTGGTAATAACTTTCCAGCTCACCCGGCAGCACCCGCACCAGCCCTTCGACGGTGTTCAACGGCACCGCATATTGCTCGTCGGCGCACTGCACCATCAACGCACGGTTCACCGAGACGCTGAACGGCAGGCGGATCTGGAAGTGCACGCCCTGCCCCGGGATGGAATCGATGCGCATGCTGCCGCCCAATTGCCGCACCTCTTCGTGGACCACGTCCATGCCCACGCCGCGTCCGGAAATCTGGGTGATCTTCTCCGCCGTGGAAAAGCCCGGCTGGAGGATGAACTGCAACACGTCGCGGTCGCTGATCGGCATGTCCGGCTCCAACAGGCCGCGCTTGATCGCCTTGCGCCGCACCGCTTCGAGCGGCACCCCGGCGCCGTCGTCGCGAATATCGAAGACGATGTCGCCGCCTTCGTGGGACAGGTCCAGGGTGATCAGCCCCTGCTCCGGCTTGCCGGCGGCACGCCGGCCCTCGGCATTTTCCAGGCCGTGGTCGACGGCATTGCGCAACATATGCTCCAGGGGGGCGACCATGCGTTCCAGCACATTGCGGTCCATCTCGCCCTCGGCATTGCCGACGACGAAATCGACCTCCTTGCCCAACTCCCCCGCCACCTGCCGGACGATGCGCTTGAGGCGCGGCACCAGGCGCTCGAACGGCACCATGCGCGTGCGCATCAGACCTTCCTGCAACTGGGTGTTGACCCGCGCCTGTTGTGCCAACAGGTTTTCCGCATCCTGGTTGCGCCCGGCCAGGGTCTCCTTGAGGTCGAGCAGGTCGGAAGCAGACTCGAACAAGGCCCGCGACAATTGCTGCAACTGCGAATGCCGGTCCATTTCCAACGGGTCGAATTCTTCATAACCCAGGCGCTCGGCTTCCACCTGCTGGCGGCTGAGAATCCGCCCCTGGGTCTCCGTGTCGAGACGCCGCAGCTGGTCACGCATACGCTCGATGGTGGTCTCCATCTCGTTGAGCGCGATCCTGGCGTCGTTGACCTGCTGTTCGATACGGCCACGGAAGATCGAAGTTTCACCGGCCAGGTTGACCAGGTCTTCGAGCACGTCCGCCGAGACCTTGACCATATCCTGGGCCGCCCGCTCGGCCTCGGTCACCGTCGGCACCTCGGGCTTGGCCGCGGCCGGCGCGGCAACCGGGGCCGCGACCGGTAGATTGACCGGCGACTGCCGGCCAAACGCCTGGATATCCTGGATCAGCGCATCGGCGGGCAGCACCGGCTGTTCGGCGCGCACCGCGTCGAGCATCTGCGCCAGCCGGTCATGGCCGGCCTGCAACAAGCCGAACAGTTCGGCACTCGGTTGCAGCAGCCCCGCCGACAACCCTTCGTAGAGAAACTCCAGCTCATGGGCCAAGTCACCGATCGGCGCGATTTCCACCATGCGCGCACTGCCCTTGAGGGTGTGCAGGTCGCGCAGCAGGGTTTCCACGTCCTGCCGATTCGCCGGCTCGGCCTGCCAGCGCAGCAAGGCCGCGCCGGAGCTTTCGAGGATATCGAAGCCTTCTTCGAGGAAGATCTCCAACAACTCCGGGTCGTTGCCGGTAACGGACGCTGACGCTTCGGCGGCCTCGCTCACCTCCTGCGGCGCGCTGCTGCCCTGACGGAACAGGCGCAGACTCTCGATCAGCGCACTCGGATCGCCCAGGGGCTGGTGCCCCTGGAGTTGCTCGAGCAGGATCGCCAGGCGGTCATGGCTTTTCTGCAACAGCAGCGCCAGCTCGGGAGAATGGCTGAAGCGTCGGTCCACCAGGCCTTCGTAGAGATTTTCCAGCTCGTGGGCCAGATCGCCCACCGGGCCGATCTCGGCCATCCGCGCGCCACCCTTGAGGGTGTGCAGGTCCCGTTGCAGGGACAGCAGCGGCGCGGCGTTATCCGGCTCGTCGAGCCAACGCTGCAAGGCCAGCCCGGCACTGTCGAGGATATCCGCGGCCTCTTCGAGAAAGATCACCACGATCTCATCGTCGAGGTCCACTCCATCGAGAGCCAGGCTCGCTTCGGCGGTGGCGGCGCCCAGCTCGGCAATGCTCAAGGCGCGGCTGCCGTCAGTCTTGATCAAGCCGGTGGCGGAGGGGTCGAGGGCCTCGTCGAGCAGCTCGCGCAAGGCTCGGAGTCGTTCCGGCTGCGCCTTGATTTCCTGGCCGGCGGCCAGCTCGTCGAACATGTTGATCAGCGCTTCATGGGCATTCTGCGCCTCATGGAAAAACCGCTCGCTGACCGCCAGGCTGCTTTCTTCCACCGCGCCGTACAGGTCGAGCAAGGCTTCGCAGAGTTCGTCCACCGGGTGCAGGTCGGCACTGTGGGCGCCCTGGCCGAGGGTGGTCAGTTCGTCGAGCAGTTGGTCGAGCTCCTGGCGCTCGCCGGGGTGCTGTTGCCAGCGCAACAGCAGGTTCTCCGCATCGAGCAGGATATCCATGCCCTGGGCGAGGAAGTTGTTGATCAATTGCGGGTCGCGCTTGGTGCCGCTGGCCACGCTGAGCAGGGACTCCAGCCGGGCCGCGAGCAGCGCCTCGGCACGCCGGATCAGCTCCGGGGCGCCGTCGATGGCCGCCAGCGGATCGTCCGCCAGTTGCTTCAAGCCCTGGTGCAACAGGACCTCGGCCTCCAGCAGCAACTCGACCTCGTCCAGGTCCAGTGGCAACAGGTGGGCCTTGAACTCACGCACCAGGTGGTAGAACGGCGCCGCCAGTTCGGCAATCGGCCGCACGCCCGCCACATAGGCGCTGCCCTTGAGGGTGTGCAAGGCCCTTTGCAATTCGTCGCTGGCCGCCAGCGGCAGGTGTTCGGTGGCCTGTTCGAGGAAATGGTTGAGGCTGTCCAGGTGCGTCTCGGCCTCGTTGCGGAAAATATCCAGCAACTGCCGATCGATGGCCTCCTCGTCTGTCTCTCGCGCTTCCCCGCCCCCGACCTCAGCCGAACCCGCCAGCTCATGGGCGCGGGCGGCCAACAGGTCGATATCGTCGCGCTGACGCTGGGCCTGTTCGGCAAATTCACTGACCAGTTCCGGCAACACCTGCAGCACATCGTCGAGCAACTGGTGGACTGGCGCGTCGGCCTCGACGCTGTGTTCGAGCACGCGATTGAGCAAGTTTTCCACGGCCCAGGCCAGTTCGCCGAGCACCAGCGCCCGCACCATCCGGCCGCTGCCCTTGAGCGTGTGGAAAGCGCGGCGCAACTCGGTCAGGGCCGACTTGCTCTCGGTATTCAGCGCCCAACGCGGCAAGTATTCGCGCAGTACATCAAGCACTTCCGCGCACTCTTCCAGGAAGACCTCACGCAATTCATCGTCCACCGCTGCCTCGTCGCCCGGTGGTGGCAGCAAGCTGCCCGGGACCTGGCGGGCCGGCGGGTTGAGGGCGGACACGGGGCTGGCCAGGACATCGGCCAGGGACTGCACCACCTGCGCGTTGTCCAGCACCTGTAAGTCCTGCATCACTTGGGCTTCGTTGGGGCTCAGGACATCCTCGAGCACCGGCACGTCCTGCTCGACAGGCGTATACCCCAGTGCGTCGAGACTTTCCTCGGCCATGTCCAGCACCCGTTCACCCGGCGCCTCGTGGTCTTCGCCGAGGCGTTCGAGGTAGTACTCGATACTCGTCAGCGCATCGGCCAGGCGATCGAGCTGCTGCCAGGACGGCGGTTGCGGACCGTTCAACAGGTGATCGTGGATATAGCGATTACAGGTTTCCAGCAGGCTTGCGGCCCGACCGAGGGGAATCATCGACAAAGCGCCCCGGACCTGGGTCAGCAACTCGGGCAGGGGCAACAGGCGCTCGCGGTCCCAGTCGGCATCGATGTACTCGATGATCAGGTCCTTGGCCTGCTGCAGGCAGATCCGCGACTCCTTGACCACCAACTGGTGGATCTGGGTCAGGTCGGTGGTCGGCAGGCGGCTTTCTTCGCGACTTTCCGGTTCCACGGTGCCGATCATCCCGGCCAGGGTCGCCTCGACATAGAGCAAGGCCCCGGCAACGTCCATCAGCACCGCGTCATTCGGCTCGCGCTGGCCCTGGACCAGGCCCAGGACCACCGCCGTCTGGTCGATGATGACCTTGCGCGGCTGGCCGAAGCCGAGCACCGCCAGGGTATCGGCGATCTGCCGCAGGGGCGCCAGCAGACTGGACAGTTCGTCGGTGTGCTGGCGGTCGCCGCGCACGAACAAGTCCAGGCGCTCCTTGACCCGCACCAACTCCTCGCACAGCGCCGCCACCACCGAACGCATGGCATCACGGTCCGGGCCGGCCAGGCGCGCCCGTTCTTCGTTGACCACCGCCGTATCTGGAAGGGCCTCATCGAGGCCATAACGTTCTTTCAGGACGAGCATCTGCGCCGTCGGTTGCCGCGCCTTGGCGATATAGAACAGCAGGCTTTTGAGCAATTCTTCCGGTGCCGACTGATTGATCCCGGCGATGCCCTGCTCCAGCAGGCGCTTGAGCTCCTTGTCGGAGTCCTTGAGCAGGCTGCGCAGGGCCGGGCTGTTGGCGATGACGCCGGCGAGCATGCCCTCGACCAGCGCCGACTCGACTTGCCAGAGCGCCCCCAGCGGCGCCTCCAGGCAGAGGTTTTCAAGGCGGGCGAAGACCTTGGCCATGTAGCCGAGATTGGTCTCGTCGTCCTGCTCGCGGAGCAAGCCGACCAGGGCGGTCTGCAACATTTGCCGCAACTTGCGCAGCAAGGCCGGCAGTTCCGGCGGGGTCAATCGGGCGAGGCCGGCCTCGTCCAGCGGCGACAGCTCCGGCAGAGTCGGGCTGAACAGGCTGGTTTCCGACAACAGGCTTTCACCGCGGGCGCTGCGCAAGTCGTTGAGCAGCGGCAGTACCACCAACGGCAGATCGCGGCGCGCACTGTGGACCCGGTCCAGGTACAGTGGCATCTGGCCCAGGGCCTGGCGCAGCAATTTCAGCGCTTCCGGCAGATCGACCACCCGCCCTTGTTCCACGGCCAGGGCCAGGGCTTCGGTTTCTTCGGCGAGCAGGGCGGCGCCGTAGAACTCGACCATCTGCAAGCTGCCATGGACCTGGTGAATGCATTCCAGGCATTCGGCGATGTCCTGGGCCGAATGCGTCGGTTCATCGTACGCATCCAGGGCCTGGCGTGCCTGCTTCAGGGTATCGGCGATTTCGCCCTTGACCCATTCGAGGGCCACATAGTCGTGCTGATCGCTCATGACGACTCCACTAACGGGTTTCACGCGCATCTTGCGCCGCGGGCAGGGTAAAGCCGGAGACCGAGCGCCGTAGTTGGCTGGCCATTTTCGCCAGGTTGCCGATACTGTCGGCGGTGGCGGTCGAGCCCGACGAGGTCTGGGTGGTGATCTGCTGGATCACGTTCATGGTCAGCGAAATCTGCCCCGCCGACGTGGTCTGTTGCTGGGCCGCGTTGGAGATGCTCTGGATCAACGCCGCCAGCGTCTTGGACACCCCTTCGATTTCTTCCAGGGCCACCCCGGCATCCTGGGCCAGGCGGGCGCCACGCACCACTTCGGTGGTGGTCTGTTCCATGGAGATCACCGCCTCGTTGGTGTCGGTCTGGATCGCCCGCACCAGGGTCTCGATCTGCCGGGTCGCCGCCGACGAACGTTCCGCCAGGCGCTGGACCTCATCGGCCACCACCGCGAAACCGCGCCCGGCATCGCCGGCCATGGACGCCTGGATCGCCGCGTTGAGGGCGAGGATATTGGTCTGATCGGCAATATCGTCGATCAGACTGACAATATCGCCGATCTCCTGAGAAGACTCGCCCAGTCGCTTGATCCGCTTGGCGGTGTCCTGGATCTGTTCGCGAATATTGTCCATGCCATGAATGGTGTTGTGCACCACCTCGTTGCCCTTGTTGGCGATCTCCACCGAGCGCTCGGCCACCGCCGAGGACTCGGCGGCGTTGGCCGACACCTGGTCAATCGACTCGGCCATGTCGCTGATGGCGGTGGAGGCCTCGGAAATCTGCTGGGCCTGGTGCTCGGAGGCCTCGGCCAGTTGCATCGCGGTGGCCTGGGTTTCCTGCACGGCGGCGGCGACCTGGCCGGCGGTGAGGTTGATGGTGGCCACCAGATCGCGCAACTGGTCGACGGAATAATTGATGGAGTCGGCAATGGTCCCGGTGAAGTCTTCGGTGACCGAGGCAGTCACGGTCAGATCACCGTCGGCCAGATCCTCGATTTCATCCAGCAGGCGCATGATCGCGTGCTGGTTGCGCTCGTTCTTCTCGGCGGTCTCGTGCAGTTGCCGGTTGGTCTCGCGGACCATCACCAGGCCGATCAGGATGATCGAGGCCAGGGCCAGCAGGCCGAGGACATAACCACCGATAGTGTCCAGGGAGCGTTCGCCGGCGAGGTTTTCAAAACCGTTGGCCAGGTGCGAGGCTTCGTCCAGCAGGGTTTGCGACAGGCTGAAGATATTGCCCGCCGACTCGCGGACCTGGAACAACTGTGGCGAGGTTTCGAGGATTTCATCCACCGAGCCGGAGACGAATTCGAACAGCTCGGCGATATCCCCCAGGCGGGTGCGGGCGTCCTTGTCTTCGACCTGGGTGATTTTCAGGGCCGCATTGCCCTGCAACATGCCGTTGAGGACCTGGCCGAAACGGGCGGCGTCGCGACCGAAGGCATCGGCGGCCTGGGACGAGGTTTCGTCACCGGCCAGCACCGTGTTCACCGCCCCGAGGATGCGCTCGGCGAGCAACGACTGGCGCTGGGCCATGGCCACCTGGGCCGCCGGGGCACCGCGTTGCAGGAGGATCTCCACGACCTTTTCGTACTCGACCTGCAACTGCGGCACGGTTTCGGCCAGGGTCGCCGCCACCTGATGCAACGACAGCACGGTCTGTTCGCTGGCGAGGATGGCGTCGGTGTTGCGCAGCAGGTTTTCCCAGTCCTGCTGCACGGCGTGCATTTCCGTACGTACGGCGGGCGGCGCGGCGGGCAGGCCGGTGGCCGGGTCGCCTTTCTTCAGGTAACCCCAGCGCTGGGCGAAATCGTTGCGCGCATCGCTCAGCAGCTTGAACGCCGCGGCCTTGCCGGACGCCGCTTCCGTGGCGTTCTTGGCGATGCGCTGGGACAGCACCCGCAGCTCTCCGGCATGGCTGATGTATTGCTTGTCGTAGGTGGACTGGGTGTTCAGGTAGGCGAAGTTGGCGAACAGCAGCATGATGAACACGATCAGGGCGATAAACAGCACGATGATCTGCGAACGACTGCGCGATGCCTCCAAGGGCTTTCCAGTTTTAGCATTTGTCATCGATCAGGCCCCTGCCTGTAAGGCCACATCCAGAAACCCCGGCGCCTGCGCCAGGGCAAACGGGCTGAACACCCACCAACTGCGCTCACGCTCGAAACGACCCTGGACAAAGGGCGCCACCGCCGCATCCGGCGGCGGCAGCGCAAGCCCCTGCTGGCTGCCGAGGGGAAAATGTTGCAAGCCGGCCACCTCGTCAACCATCAGGCCGGCGAACACATCTTTGTATTCCACCACCAGCACCCGTCGCTGTTTGCGCAATACGGAAAGCTCATGGCCGAAAAACCCACACAGGTCCATGATCGGCAGCAAGCGCCCGCGCAGGTTGGCCACGCCCTTGACCCAGGGCTTGACCCCCGGCAACAGGGTGTGGCGCGGCTCATGCAAGACTTCGCCGACTTCGCCCATGGGCGCCACATACCAGTGCTCGCCGAGACGAAAGCCGATACCGCTCCAGGTGTCCTGGCGGGCCTGTTGCGACGGCAGGTCAGCCGCCAACAGGCGACAGCGCTGGTCGATTTCCAGCAGCAGCTGGAAGGCGGTCTGCGACGGGCTCATGGCGCGGGCCGTCAGCCGGCGAGAACGCTGTTCAGGGTCTTGATCAGGGTGTCTTCTTCAACCGGCTTGGTCAGGTAGTCGCGAGCGCCCTGGCGCGTGCCCCAGACCTTGTCGGTTTCCTGATCCTTGGTGGTGATGATGATCACCGGGATATGGCTGGTTTCACTGTCCTTGGTCAGTTGCCGAGTGGCCTGGAAGCCATTGAGGCCCGGCATGACGATGTCCATCAACACCGCGTCGGGCTTTTCCTGGCGGGCCAGGGCCACGCCGTCGGCACCGTTTTCGGCCTTGAGCACCTCATGACCGTGCTTTTCCAGCATGCTGGTCAATTTGTACATTTCAGTCGGCGAATCATCGACGATCAGGATACGTGCCATGGTGTTCCCCACTGCTTATAAGGCGGGCGGCCAGGCGGCCGACCGTCAATGTGCTTGTTCTACCGCCGCGAACCCGGGCACATGGGCCTTGATCGCAGCCAGCAGTTCTTCCTTGCTGAACGGCTTGGTCAAAAACTGATCGGAACCGACGATACGCCCCTTGGCCTTGTCGAACAGACCGTCCTTGGAGGACAGCATGATCACCGGCGTGGACTTGAACGCACGATTGTTCTTGATCAAGGCGCAGGTCTGGTAGCCATCCAGGCGCGGCATCATGATATCGACGAAGATGATACCCGGATGATGATCGGCGATCTTGGCCAGCGCATCGAAGCCGTCAATGGCCGTGATCACCTCGCAACCCACATGTTTCAACAGCGTCTCGGCGGTTCGGCGAATCGTCTTGGAGTCGTCGATGACCATCACTTTCAAGGCTGTGGAATGCTGTTCCATATCTGCTCTACCATCGCCACAGCGACTCGATTGACTGCATTTAAGCGCTTTTCAGGCGCGAAGCCCTTGATGTGTAAGCGCTTCGAGCGGCATGCGAGCCTTTTTAGCACAGTCTCAAGATGCAATCTATCAACCGCCCCCGGCCCCACCCGGACAGGCGGTTTTTCCTTGACCGGGAATCGGTGTAGCGCCACTCTGACGCCACTTTTTCAAGCCATTTCGGCCATCACGGCCCACAGAGGATATAGCCCATGAGCGTTCGTCTCGGGATTGTCATGGACCCCATCGCCAACATTTCCTATAAAAAGGATAGCTCCCTGGCGATGTTGCTGGCCGCCCAGGCGCGCGGCTGGACCCTGTTCTACATGGAACAGCAGGATCTGTACCAGGACGCCGGCGTGGCACGGGCGCGCATGCGTCCGTTGAAAGTGTTCGCCAACCCCGAGCACTGGTTCGAACTGGAAGCCGAGACCGACACGGCCTTGAGCGATCTGGACGTGATCCTGATGCGCAAGGATCCGCCCTTCGACATGGAGTTCGTCTATTCCACCTACTTGCTGGAACAGGCCGAGCGCGCCGGGGTGCTGGTGGTCAACAAGCCGCAGAGTCTGCGCGACTGCAACGAAAAGCTGTTTGCCACCCAGTTCCCGCAGTGCACGCCCGCCACCCTGGTCAGCCGTCGCGCCGATGTGTTGCGCGAGTTTGCCGCCAAGCACGGTGACGTGATCCTCAAGCCGCTGGACGGCATGGGCGGCACCTCGATCTTCCGCCACCGGGTCGGCGACCCGAACCTGTCGGTGATCCTCGAGACCCTGACCGCCCTGGGCAGCCAGCAGATCATGGCCCAGGCCTATCTGCCGGGGATCAAGGACGGCGACAAGCGCATCCTGATGGTCGACGGCGAGCCGGTGCCGTATTGCCTGGCGCGGATCCCCGCAGCGGGTGAAACCCGTGGCAACCTGGCGGCCGGCGGCCGTGGCGAAGCCCGTCCGCTGACCGAGCGCGATCGCTGGATAGCCGCCCAGGTCGGCCCGACCTTGCGGGAAAAAGGCCTGCTGTTCGTCGGCCTGGACGTGATCGGCGAGCACCTGACGGAAATCAACGTCACCAGCCCGACCTGCATCCGCGAGATCGACAACGCCTTCGGCACTGACATCGGCGGCCTGCTGATGGATGCCATTGAGCGCAAGCTGCAAGCCCGTTGATGTAGAACTGCCGAGAAAAAACCAACATTGCGTTATCATGCCGGGCTCTCGATACGTGCGATGTTGGTTTCCTGGTCATGACGCTTCCCGCCGATCTGCCTCCCGAACTTTCCCGCGCCGGCGTACGCCCGGCGGATCGGCTTGGCTTCACGCTTTTCCTGGCGGCGCTGATCCACCTGGCGCTGCTCCTCGGCGTGGGCTTCAGCGTCATCGAGCCCAAGCAGATCAGCAAGACCCTGGAAATCACCCTGTCCACCTTCAAAAGCGAGAAGCCACCGGAAAAGGCCGACTTCCTCGCTCAGGACAACCAACAAGGCAGCGGCACCCTGGATAAAAAGGCGACTCCCAAGACCACCGAGGTCGCGCCGTTCCAGGACAACAGCATCAACCAGGTCACCCCACCGCCGCCGGCCAGGCAGGAAGTGACAGAAGCGGCGCCGAAGGCGGTGGTCACCACGGTGGCGCCGAAGCCGAAGAAAGCCGTGATCAAGCATGAACAGATCAAGACCGAGGCCGCGCCTCAGCCAGCGGCGCCGACGTTCGACAGCTCGCAGCTGACCAGCGACATTGCCAGCCTCGAAGCGGAACTGGCCAAGGAACAGCAGCTCTACGCCAAGCGACCGCGAATCCAACGCTTGAGCGCGGCCTCGACCATGCGCGACAAGGGCGCCTGGTACAAGGAAGACTGGCGCAAGAAGGTCGAACGCATCGGCAACCTCAATTACCCCGAGGAAGCCCGGCGCCAGCAGATCTACGGCAATTTACGCATGATGGTCTCGATCAATCATGACGGCTCGCTCTATGAAGTGCTGGTGCTGGAGTCCTCCGGACAGCCACTGCTGGACCAGGCGGCGCAACGTATCGTGCGCCTGGCGGCCCCGTTCGCGCCGTTTACCGGCGATCTGTCGGACATCGACCGCCTGGAGATCATCCGTACCTGGCGCTTCGCCCGGGGCGACAAGCTTTCCAGTAATTGACCGCATCCGATTGAATTCCCCTGGCAGGCCTCGAACCTGTGGGAGCGGAGCTTGCCCGCGAAGGCGCCCTCGAGATCGCTAAAAGCTTCGCGGCGGTGCGGCGATCCGACAAGCTCCGCTCCCACAGGTTCCGCGCCCGAAGTGCAAGCGTGCCGCATCAAGCGCTTGATCCGCTTGTCAGGTCGCCCGCCCACGGCCACACTAGGGCTCATGAAAAACCTCACCCCGACGTACCTCAAGCATCACTTCCTGATCGCCATGCCGCACATGGCCGACCCGAATTTCGCGCAGACCGTCACTTATATAGTCGAGCACAGCGCGAACGGTGCCATGGGGCTGGTGATCAACCGTCCGCAAGCGTTGAGCCTGGCCGATATCCTCGAACAGTTGCGCCCGGACATCGAGCCGCCAACCCTTTGCCAGCATGTGCCGATCTATACCGGCGGCCCGGTGCAGACCGACCGCGGTTTTGTCCTGCACCCGATCGGCAAGACCTACCAGGCCACCGTCGAGCTGGAAGGCCTGGCGCTGTCCACGTCCCAGGACGTGCTGTTCGCCATTGCCGACGGCGACGGTCCGCCGCGCAGCCTGATCGCCTTGGGCTATGCCGGCTGGGAAGCCGGGCAACTGGAAGCGGAACTGGCCGACAACGCCTGGCTGACCTGCCCGTTCTCCGCCGACATCCTCTTCGAGACCGACAGCGACGCACGCCTGGCCGCCGCCGCCGCGCACCTGGGCATCAATCTCAGCCTGCTCACCAGCCAGGCGGGCCACGCCTGATGGCCGCCATCCGCCTGTTGCTGGGTTTCGACTACGGCACCAAACAGATCGGCGTCGCCGTCGGCCAGATGATCACCGGGCAAGCCCGCGAGCTCTGCACGCTGAAAGCGCAGAACGGCATTCCCGACTGGAACCAGGTCGAAGCTCTGATAAAGGAATGGAAACCCGACGCCGTGGTGGTCGGCCTGCCGCTGAACATGGACGGCACCCCCAGCGACATGTGCGCCCGGGCGGAAAAATTCGCCCGCCGGCTCAACGGTCGCTACAACCTGCCGTTTTTCACCCAGGACGAACGCCTGACCACCTTCGAAGCCAAGGGCGAACGCATGGCCCGTGGCGGCCAGAAAGGCACCTATCGCGACAACCCGGTGGACGCCATCGCCGCCAAGCTGCTGCTGCAAAGTTGGATCGAAGAACACCCGACGCCCGCCGAGCCCTGAACAGCGGCGGCGCCCGAACGTCTCACCCTCGCCTTGATTCCCCGCAAGGGCCCTTGAAGGAGCAACCATGAGCCTGCCCAATCCCGCCGACCTGATCAGCCAGATGGCCGTCGATCTCAATGCCCACCTGAGCAAACGCGCCATTGCCGAGCCGCGCTTCATCGGCATCCGTACCGGCGGCGTGTGGGTGGCCCAGGCGCTGCTCAAGGCCCTCGGCAGCGCGTCGCCCCTGGGCACCCTGGATGTGTCCTTCTACCGCGACGACTTCAGCCAGAACGGCCTGCACCCGCAGGTGCGCCCGTCCGAGCTGCCGTTCGAGATCGAAGGCCAGCACCTGGTGCTGATCGACGACGTACTGATGAGCGGGCGAACCATCCGCGCCGCCCTCAACGAACTCTTCGACTACGGCCGCCCGGCCAGCGTGACGCTGGTCAGCCTGCTGGACCTCGATGCCGCCGAATTGCCGATCCGTCCCGATGTAGTCGGCGCGACACTGTCGCTGGCGCCTACGGAACGGGTAAAATTGTCCGGCCCCGCGCCGCTCCAACTTGAACTTCAAGACCTGGCCCTTTAAGCACTTAAAAAAGAGTCCTTTGCGATGACGCCTCTAGACGCCAAGCGCCCCCTGCAGCTCAATGATCAGGGCCAGCTGCGCCACTTCCTCTCGCTCGACGGCCTGCGCCGCGAGCTGCTGACCGAAATCCTCGACACCGCCGACTCCTTCCTCGAAGTCGGCGCCCGGGCGGTAAAGAAAGTCCCGCTGCTGCGCGGCAAGACCGTGTGCAACGTGTTCTTCGAGAACTCGACCCGTACCCGCACCACCTTTGAAATGGCCGCCCAGCGGCTGTCGGCGGACGTGATCACCCTGAACGTGTCCACCTCCTCGGCGAGCAAGGGCGAAACCCTGCTCGACACCCTGCGCAACCTCGAGGCCATGGCCGCCGACATGTTCGTCGTGCGTCACGGCGACTCCGGCGCCGCGCATTTCATCGCCGAGCACGTCTGCCCGCAGGTGGCGATCATCAACGGCGGCGACGGCCGCCACGCGCACCCGACCCAGGGCATGCTCGACATGCTGACCATCCGCCGGCACAAGGGCAGCTTCGAGAACCTCTCGGTGGCCATCGTCGGCGATATCCTGCACTCGCGGGTGGCCCGTTCGAACATGCTGGCGCTCAAGACCCTGGGTTGCCCGGATATCCGCGTGATCGCACCGAAGACCTTGCTGCCGATCGGCATCGAGCAATACGGGGTGAAGGTCTACACCGACCTGGCCGCAGGCCTGAAGGATGTCGACGTGGTGATCATGCTGCGCCTGCAGCGTGAACGCATGACCGGCGGCCTGCTGCCCAGCGAAGGCGAGTTCTACCGTCTGTTCGGCCTGACCACCGCGCGCCTGGCCGGCGCCAAGCCGGATGCCATTGTCATGCATCCGGGCCCGATCAACCGTGGCGTGGAAATCGAATCGGCGGTGGCCGACGGTTCCCACTCGGTGATCCTCAACCAAGTGACCTACGGCATCGCCGTACGCATGGCCGTGCTGTCCATGGCCATGAGCGGGCAGACCGCCCAGCGCCAACTCGACCAGGAGAACGCCCAGTGAAACTCAGCATACTCGGCGCCCGCGTCATCGATCCGAGCAGCGGCCTGGATCAAGTGACCGACCTGCACCTGGAAGCCGGCAAGCTTGTTGCCATCGGCGCCGCCCCGGCGGGTTTCGCCGCCGTCGAAGTCATCGATGCCAAAGGGCTGGTGGCCGCTCCCGGGCTGGTGGACCTGAACGTTTCCCTGCGCGAGCCGGGCTACAGCCGCAAGGGCAATATCGCCAGCGAAACCCGCGCGGCCGCGGCCGGTGGCGTCACCAGCCTGTGCTGCCCGCCGAAGACCAAGCCGGTGCTGGACACTTCGGCGGTGGCCGAACTGATCCTCGACCGCGCCCGCGAAGCCGGCAACACCAAGGTGTTCCCCATCGGCGCCCTGAGCAAAGGCCTGGAAGGCGAGCAACTGGCCGAACTGGTGGCCTTGCGCGACGCCGGTTGCGTAGCCTTCGGCAATGGCCTGGAGAGCTTCCGCAACACCCGCACCCTGTGTCGGGCGCTGGAATATGCGGCGACTTTCGACCTGACGGTGATTTTCCACTCCCAGGACCATGACCTCGCCCATGGCGGCCTGGCCCACGAAGGTCCTACCGCCAGCTTCCTCGGCCTGCCGGGGATTCCGGAAACCGCCGAGACCGTGGCCCTGGCCCGGGACCTGCTGCTGGTGGAACAGAGTGGCGTGCGTGCGCACTTCAGCCAACTGACCAGCGCTCGTGGCGTGGCCCTGATCGCCCAGGCCCAGGCCCGTGGCTTGCCAGTGACCGCCGATGTGGCCTTGTACCAGTTGATCCTGACCGATGAAGCGCTGATCGACTTCTCCAGCCTCTATCACGTGCAACCGCCGCTACGCACCCGCGCCGACCGCGACGGTTTGCGCGCGGCGGTGAAATCCGGGGTGGTGAGCGCCATCTCCAGCCATCACCAACCCCATGAGCGCGATGCCAAGCTGGCGCCGTTCGGCGAGACCGAGCCGGGCATCAGCAGCGTCGAGCTGTTGCTGCCGCTGGCGTTGAGTCTGGTGGAAGATGGCCTGCTGGACCTGCCGACCCTGCTCAAACGCCTGAGCGCCGGTCCTGCCGAGGCCTTGCGCCTGCCGGCGGGCAAGCTGGCGGTGGGCGCGGCGGCGGATCTGGTGCTGTTCGATCCGAACACCTCGACCGTGGCCGGTGAGCACTGGTTGTCCAAGGGCGAGAACTGCCCGTTCCTCGGCCATGCATTGCCGGGAAGCGTGCGTTATACGCTGATGGATGGGCGGATCACGCACCAGGCCTGATCCCCACCTGTAATTGTGGGATGGCTATAACTGTGGCGAGCGGGCTTGCCCGCGTTCGGCTGCGAAGCAGTCGTAAAACCGATCACCTCGGTCAACCTGATGTACCGAGGTTTCTGGTTTCAGGGCCGCTTCGCGCCCCAGCGCGGGCAAGCCCGCTCGCCACAGGACCGCGCTCGACTTCAAACTTTCTGATTCAGCCCCGCCCGCTGTTCCTCAGCGACACCTGGTCATTCAGCGTCCAGAAGTCATACAGCACGCCCAACCCCAGCAACCCGCCCGTCACCAGGTAAAGCAGCCCGGTCAGCCACTTGCCCATGTACATCCGGTGCACACCGAGCAGCCCCAGGAACGTCAGCAGCAACCAGGCGACGTTGTAGTCCAGCGGACCCGCAGTGAAACGCAGGTCCGCCTCGCGGTCCATGCTCGGAATCAGGAACAGGTCGATCAGCCAACCGATCCCGAATACCCCGAAGGTAAAAAACCAGATCGTCCCGGTGATCGGCTTGCCGTAATAGAAGCGGTGTGAACCGGTAAAACCAAAAATCCACAGTAAATACCCGAGTAAAACGTTGTGGGTATTCGCTGGTGTGCCGTCCTGCCGATAGGTGTTCATCAACGCCGTCTCCGAGCCCGATAGATAAATATTTCGTAATTTCGTGTGACTTTTTTACTGTCTCAAAACATGTAACAAACCCTTACCAGAAATCGCTGAAAGCCTTGCGGGGCCTGACTTTCACGTGACCCATGGGTCGGTTTGCGCAGCTGCGGGCCACTTCAACCCCCTGTATTGATTCGACAAACGGGCCCAGAAGTGACCAAAAAGCTGTTATAAAGTTGCGCGATTACCTATTTAGAGCCTTGCCGAATGCGACCTTTTTTCAAGACATGGCTAACCATCTGCCTATTAGTGCCACTGGCCGCCCACGCCACCAACCGTGAGCAACGTCTTCCTTCCGTCAACGGTCACACTGCCAAATCACCGGCTTCCGTTGCCCATGCTACCGATCTGACCGCACCTGTGGTCAAGCGCCCGGGCAAGCACAGCAGCCATGGCAAAGCTCATCATAATACCGTGGCGGCCATCAATCCGGCGGCACCGAACGCCAAGCAGAGCAGCGCCGTGCTCAGCCGTGCGGTGAACGTGCTGGGGACGCCGTATCGCTGGGGCGGCAGCAGCCCGAGCAAGGGCTTCGATTGCAGCGGCCTGGTCAAGTATGCCTTCAACGGTGTAGCTGCCAGTGACCTGCCGCGTACGTCCAATGCCATGGCCGCCGGCCACGGGCAGAAAGTCGCGCGCAAGGACCTCAAGCCTGGCGACCTGTTGTTCTTCACCCTCAAGAGCCGCAAGGTCAACCACGTAGCCATCTACCTGGGCAACGACCGGTTCATCCATGCACCGCGGCGCGGCAAGTCAGTGACCATCGATACCCTGAAGAAGCCGTACTGGGACAGCCATTATGTGATTGCCAAGCGGGTGATCCCGAAAGAGCAGAATCATATGCGGGTTGTGCAGCGCTGATCGGACTGGTGGGGCGCCTGTGAAGCTTTAGGCGCTCTCGAGGGCCTCTTCGCGGGCAAGCTCCGCTCCCACAATGTCCGTGTCGAACTCAAGGCCTGGGTACACCCGGGCCATCATGCGGGAGCGTTGATCCGACAGGCTTCACTTCCACGATGTCCGTGTCGAACTCAAGGCCTGGGTACACCCGGGCCATCATGCGGGAGCGTTGATCCGACAGGCTTCACTCCCACGATGTCCGTGTCGAACTCAAGACCTGGGTACACCCTGGCCATCATGCGGGAGCGTTGATCCGACAGGCTCCGCTCCCACAATGTCCGTGTCGAACTCAAGACCTGGGTACATCCGGGCCATCATGCGGGAGCGTTGATCCGACAGGCTCCACTCCCACAATGACCGAGTCAATCTCAAAGTTTGGATCCACCCGGCTCCCACAGGTTTTCAGTCGTACACAAGACACAGGCACGACCCGAATCTAGTGTGGGAGCGGAGCTTGCCCGCGAATACGGCAGAACAGCCACCACAAGACTCCTAGGCCGGCCCCAGGCTCAAGCTATCCGCCCCCTCGCCACCCGCGCCCTTCTCCAGCTTGATCATCAGCCGCAAGTCATTGGCCGAGTCGGCGTATGCCAGCGCATCGCGGTAGCTGATCGCGCCCTCCTGATACAAGGCATACAACGCCTGGTCCAAGGTCTGCATACCCTGTTCGGTCGAGCGTTTCATCAACGGCTTGAGGGCCTTGATCTCGCCCTTGCGAATCAGATCGGCCATCAACGGCGTATTCAGCAACACCTCCACCACCACGCGCCGGCCCTTGCCATCGCGGCTCGGAATCAGTTGCTGGGCAACAATCGCCCGCAGGTTGAGTGACAGCTCCATCCAGATCTGCGGATGACGGTCCACGGGAAAGAAGTTGATGATCCGCTCCAGCGCCTGGTCGGCATTCGGCGCGTGCAGGGTCGCCAGGCACAGGTGCCCGGTTTCCGCGAAAGCCAGCGCATGCCCCATGGTTTCCCGGGTACGCACTTCACCGATCATGATCAGGTCCGGGGCCTGGCGCAGGGTGTTTTTCAGCGCCACCTCGTAGGAATCGGTGTCAATGCCCACTTCGCGCTGGGTAATGATGCAGTTCTGGTGTTCGTGGACGAACTCGATGGGGTCCTCGACCGTGACAATATGGCCACTGCCTTGCCGGTTGCGGTGGCCGATCATCGCCGCCAGGGTCGTCGACTTGCCGGTCCCGGTCGCCCCGACCACCATCACCAACCCGCGCTTGAGCAATGCCAGTTGCTCGATGATCGGCGGCAGCTTCAGTTCCGTCAGTTCGGGAATCCGCGTTTCGATGCGCCGCAACACCATGCCCGGCTGACTGCGCTGGTAGAAGGCGCTGACCCGGAAGCGGCCGATGCCCTTGGGATGAATGGCAAAATTACATTCGTGCAGGTGGGTGAAATCCAGCTTCTGGCGTTCGTTCATCAGCCCGAACACCGCCTCCTGGGCCTGCTCCTGGGTCAACGCTGCGTGGTTCACCGGCAGGATCTGGCCATTGAGCTTCAGCGAAGGCGGCAGGCCCGGGGTGATAAACAGGTCGGAACCGCCCTTCTCGACCATCAGGCGCAGCAGTTTCTCGAACTCCATGAGCTTCTCCGCGTCGAATCAGGCACACACCTGTGTGACAGCGTAGAAGCTCGTGGGGCTCGCGTCAGAAGTTGTCCGGGATCTTGGCTTTTTCCCGGGCGTTATCCCGGGTGATCAGGCCCTTGCTCAGCAGGTCCTTGAGGCACATGTCCAGGGTCTGCATGCCCAGCGAGCCGCCGGTCTGGATCGAGGAATACATCTGCGCCACCTTGTCCTCGCGGATCAGGTTCCGGATCGCCGGGGTGCCGAGCATGATCTCGTGGGCGGCGATGCGCCCGCCGCCCACCTTCTTCAACAGGCTCTGGGAAACCACCGCCTGCAGGGATTCGGAGAGCATCGAGCGGACCATGGACTTCTCCTGCGCCGGAAACACGTCGACCACCCGGTCGATGGTCTTGGCCGCCGAGGTGGTGTGCAGCGTGCCGAACACCAGGTGACCGGTTTCCGCGGCGGTCAGGGCCAGGCGGATGGTTTCCAGGTCGCGCATCTCGCCCACCAGGATCACGTCCGGGTCCTCACGCAGGGCCGAACGCAGGGCCGCGGCGAAACTCTGGGTATCGCGGTGCACTTCGCGCTGGTTGACCAGGCACTTCTTCGATTCGTGGACGAACTCGATCGGGTCCTCGATGGTCAGGATATGGTGATGTTTATTGTTGTTCAGGTGGTCGATCATCGCCGCCAGGGTGGTCGACTTGCCCGAACCGGTCGGCCCGGTCACCAGCACCAGCCCGCGCGGCACCTCGGTGATCTTGCGGAACACCTCGCCCATGCCCAGGTCGCTCATGGTCAGGACTTTCGAGGGAATGGTGCGGAACACCGCGCCCGAACCCCGGTTATGGTTGAAGGCGTTGACCCGGAAGCGCGCCACGCCCGGCACCTCGAAGGAGAAGTCGGTCTCCAGGAACTCCTCGTAGTCCTTGCGCTGGCGGTCGTTCATGATGTCGTAGATCAGGTCGTGGACCTGCTTGTGATCCAGCGCCGGCAGGTTGATCCGCCGTACATCGCCGTCGACCCGGATCATCGGCGGCAGGCCCGCCGAGAGGTGCAAGTCCGACGCGCCCTGTTTGGCGCTAAAGGCCAGCAGCTCGGTGATATCCATGAGGCTCCCCAATCCCAATACAGGTAGAATGCCGCAGACTTTTGACCTGCTGGCGAATTTGAATGACCACGATAGCAGACAACATCACCGTCGTTGCAGCCCGCATCGCCGCCGCCGCACAGGCTGCCGGCCGCGACGGCGCCAGTATCGGCTTGCTCGCCGTGAGCAAGACCAAACCCGCCGCCGCCGTGCGCGAAGCCTATGCGGCGGGTCTGCGGGACTTCGGCGAGAATTACTTGCAGGAAGCCCTCGGCAAACAGGTGGAATTGACCGACCTGCCCTTGTGCTGGCACTTCATCGGCCCCATTCAATCGAACAAGACTCGCGCCATTGCCGAGCATTTCGATTGGGTGCACTCCGTGGATCGCCTGAAAATCGCACAACGCCTGTCCGAACAACGCCCGGCTGACCTGCCGCCGCTGAATATCTGCATCCAGGTCAACGTCAGCGGCGAGGCCAGCAAGTCCGGCTGTACCCCGGCCGACCTGCCGGCACTCGCCGCGGCCATCAGCGCCTTGCCGAACCTGAAGCTGCGCGGACTGATGGCGATCCCCGAACCCACCGAAGAGCGTGCCGAACAAGACGCCGCGTTCGCCACCGTGCGGACCTTGCAAGACAGCCTCAACCTGCCGCTCGACACACTTTCCATGGGCATGAGCCACGATCTCGAGTCGGCCATTGCCCAAGGCGCCACCTGGGTGCGGATCGGTACCGCGCTGTTTGGCGCCCGCGATTATGGCCAGGCCTGAAATGGCCTCACACACTCGTTTCAAGGATCCGTCATGAGCATGAGCAAGAATCGAATCACTTTCATCGGTGCCGGCAACATGGCGGCGAGCCTGATCGGCGGCCTGCGCGCCGAGGGCCTGGACGCCGCGCTGATTCGCGCCAGCGATCCCGGGGCCGAGACCCGCGCGCGGGTCCAGGCCGAACACGCTATCGAAGTATTCGCCGACAACGCCGAGGCCATCCTCGGGGCTGACGTGGTGGTGCTGGCGGTCAAGCCCCAGGCCATGAAAGCCGTATGCGAAGCCTTGCGCCCCAGCCTGAAACCCAATCAGTTGGTGGTGTCGATTGCCGCCGGGATCACCTGCGCCAGCATGAACCGCTGGCTGGGCGAGCAGCCGATCGTGCGCTGCATGCCGAACACCCCGGCGCTGCTGCGCCAGGGCGTCAGCGGCCTGTTCGCCACCGCTCAGGTGTCCGCCGAACAGCGCCAACAGGCGCACACCCTGCTGTCGGCGGTCGGCAGCGCCTTCTGGCTGGACGAAGAGCAGCAACTGGACGCGGTTACCGCGGTGTCCGGCAGCGGTCCGGCGTACTTCTTCCTGCTGATCGAAGCCATGACCGCCGCCGGCGAGAAACTCGGCCTGCCGCGTGACATCGCCAGCCAACTGACCCTGCAGACCGCCCTGGGCGCCGCCCACATGGCCGTCTCCAGTGATGTCGAGGCCGCCGAGCTGCGCCGTCGCGTGACGTCGCCGGCCGGCACCACGGAAGCCGCGATCAAGACCTTCCAGGCCGGCGGCTTCGAAGCCCTGGTAGAAAAGGCGCTCGGCGCCGCCGCCCATCGTTCGGCCGAAATGGCCGAGCAACTCGGTCAGTAACCCTCGAGGGAACACTTAATGTTTGCATTCAATAGCGCTGCCATTTTTGTCATTCAAACCCTGGGCAGCCTTTACCTGTTGGTGATTCTGCTGCGTTTCATCCTGCAACTGGTCCGGGCCAACTTCTACAACCCGCTCTGCCAGTTCACCGTCAAGGCCACCCAGCCGTTGCTCAAGCCGCTGCGCCGGATCATTCCGAGCATGTTCGGCCTGGATATGTCCTCGCTGGTGCTGGCGATTATCGTGCAGATGCTGCTGATGGCGGTGATCCTGCTGCTCAGCTACGGCGTCACCGGCAATATCGCCTACCTGCTGATCTGGGCGGTCATCGGCATCACCTCGCTGTTCCTCAAGGTGTTCTTCTTCGCCATGATCATCAGCGTGATCCTCTCCTGGGTCGCGCCCGGCAGCCATAGCCCGGCGGCCGAGTTGGTATTTCAGATCAGCGAACCGGCCCTGGCGCCATTCCGCAAGATCGTGCCGAACCTCGGCGGCCTGGATATCTCGCCGATCCTGGCGTTCCTGGTGATCCAGTTGATCCAGAGCTACGTGATTCCACCGCTTGCGGTCATGAGCGGCATGCCGGAAGTACTGTTCCGCTTGATCTGATCAGTGTAGGGGCGGTGCTTGCGGCGCAAGCAAAGCTGCTGCCGGCACAGCGCTTATTGTGGGAGCGGAGCTTGTCGGATCGCCGCACCGCCGCGAAGCTTTTACGGGCTCAAGGGCCCCTTCGCGGGCAAGCTCCGCTCCCACACAAGCCCTGCTCGCCAATAGGCCGCATGCTTGATCAAATAGATTCCAGTCCGGCCTTTGCTTGCCGCTGCTCCCCCCGCTCATTAGACTTACGCCTCATTCAAGCGTGAGCAGGGTCGATGTCCACTGTCTTTCCCCACGATTCCGTCGGGCTGGTCGTGCCGCAAACGGCACATTTCAGCGAGCCCCTGGCCCTGGCCTGTGGCCGTTCCCTGCCAGCCTACGACCTGATCTACGAAACCTACGGCACCCTCAATCCCGCGGCAAGCAACGCCGTGCTGATCTGCCATGCCCTTTCCGGCCATCACCACGCCGCCGGTTTCCACAGCCCCGACGAGCGCAAGCCCGGCTGGTGGGACAGCTGCATCGGCCCGGGCAAGCCCATCGACACCGACAAGTTCTTCGTCGTCAGCCTGAACAACCTCGGCGGCTGCAACGGCTCCACCGGCCCGAGCAGCCTCAACCCCGAGACCGGCAAGCCGTTCGGCGCCGATTTCCCGGTGCTGACCGTGGAAGACTGGGTCCACAGCCAGGCCCACCTCGCCGACCGCCTGGGCATCGGCCAGTGGGCCGCGGTGATCGGCGGCAGCCTGGGCGGCATGCAGGCCATGCAATGGAGCATCACCTACCCCGACCGCGTGCGCCATTGCGTCGCCATCGCCTCGGCCCCCAAGTTGTCGGCGCAGAACATCGCCTTCAACGAAGTGGCGCGCCAGGCGATCCTCACCGATCCGGAATTCCACGGCGGCTCCTTCCAGGAACACGGCGTGATCCCCAAGCGCGGCCTGATGCTGGCGCGCATGGTCGGACACATCACCTACCTGTCCGATGACTCCATGGGCGAGAAATTCGGCCGTGGCCTCAAGAGCGAGAAGCTCAACTACGACTTCCACAGCGTTGAGTTCCAGGTCGAGAGCTACCTGCGTTACCAGGGCGAGGAATTTTCCGGGCGTTTCGACGCCAACACCTACCTGCTGATGACCAAGGCCCTGGACTACTTCGACCCGGCGGCCAACTTCAACGACGACCTGGCGCGAACCTTCGCCGGTGCCACGGCCAGCTTCTGCGTGATGTCCTTCACCACCGACTGGCGTTTCTCGCCGGCCCGCTCGCGGGAAATCGTCGATGCGCTGATGGCCGCGCGCAAGAACGTCTGCTACCTGGAAATCGACGCCCCGCAAGGCCACGATGCCTTCCTGATCCCGATCCCGCGTTACTTGCAGGCGTTCGGCAACTACATGAACCGAATAACGCTGTGAGGACGCCATGAGAGCCGACCTGGAAATCATCCAAGACTGGATCCCCGCCGGCAGCCGCGTGCTCGACCTCGGCTGCGGCGACGGCGAACTGCTGGCCTGGCTGCGCGACCACAAGCAGGTCAGCGGCTACGGCCTGGAAAACGACCCGGACAACATCGCCACCTGCGTGGCCAAGGGCATCAACGTCATCGAGCAGGACCTGGACAAGGGCCTGGGCAACTTTGCCAGCAACAGCTTCGATATCGTGGTCATGACCCAGGCCCTGCAAGCCGTGCACTACCCGGACAAGATCCTCGACGAAATGCTCCGGGTCGGGCGCCAGTGCATCATCACCTTCCCCAACTTCGGTCACTGGCGCTGCCGCTGGTACCTGGCGAGCAAGGGGCGGATGCCAGTGTCTGAATTCCTCCCGTACACCTGGTACAACACACCGAACATCCACTTCTGCACCTTCGAGGACTTCGAGGCGCTGTGCCGCGAACGGACCGCCAAGGTCATCAACCGGCTTGCCGTGGATCAACAGCACCGCCACGGGTGGGCCAGTAAGCTATGGCCTAATCTATTGGGAGAGATCGGCATTTATCGCGTCAGCGGCCCAGGTCTCACCGATCATCAGGTCGCGGTATAAACCGCACTGTCTCGAGGAGAACGATCATGCTGCGTTCAATTGTGTTTCTAGTGGCGGCCTGTCTCGGTGTCACGGCCATGGCCGCCGATGCCATCAAGGGCGAGCGCCAGGAAGTGTTCGGTGACATCACCGTGCACTACAACACCTTCAACTCCACCTATATCCAACCGGACGTCGCCCGGAGCGTGGAGCTGGTGCGCAGCAAGAACCAGGGCGTGATCAACGTCTCGGTGTCCAAGGCCAACAAGCCGCTGGTCGCGCAGGTCAGCGGCAATGTGAAGGACCTGACCGGCAAGAGCGTCACACTGAACTTCAAGCAGATCACCGAGCAGGGCTTCGTCTACTACCTGGCGCAGTACCCCGTGCCGCAGGCGGAAGACCGTATTTTCGAGATTACCGTCACCACCGCCGGTGACACCCACACTTTCAGCTTCAATCAGGAACTTTTCCCAGGCGAATGATGAATTTCACCCAACTGGTACTGGCCAGCCATAACGTCGGCAAACTCAAAGAACTCCAGGCCATGCTGGGCGGGTCGGTGCAATTGCGCTCGATCGGTGAGTTCAGCAGCGTCGAGCCGGACGAAACCGGTCTGTCGTTTGTCGAAAACGCCATTCTGAAAGCCCGCAATGCCTCACGCATTTCCGGCCTGCCGGCACTGGCCGACGACTCGGGGCTGGCGGTGGACTTTCTCGGCGGCGCGCCGGGGATCTATTCGGCCCGTTATGCCGATGGCCGGGGCGATGCGGCGAACAATGCCAAGCTGCTCGACGCCTTGAAGGACGTCCCCAGCGCCGAGCGCGGCGCGCAGTTCGTCTGCGTGCTGGCCCTGGTTCGGCATGCCGACGACCCGCTGCCGATCCTCTGCGAAGGCCTGTGGCACGGGCGCATCCTCACCGCCGCCAGCGGCGAGCACGGTTTTGGCTACGACCCGCTGTTCTGGGTGCCGGAGCGTGACTGCTCCAGCGCCGAACTGGGTCCGGTCGAAAAGAACCAGCTCAGCCACCGCGCCCGCGCCATGGCCCTGTTGCGCCAGCGCCTGGGCCTGAAATGACCCAGCCCGACTCCGCGCTGCCGCTGATCCACGGCAGCGCACCAACACCCAGGGCGGGCATGTCGCAGTTGCCGCCTCTGGCGCTGTACATCCATATTCCCTGGTGCGTGCGCAAATGCCCGTATTGCGACTTCAATTCCCACACTGCCAGCCCGGTGCTGCCGGAAGAGGAGTATGTCGACGCGCTGCTGGCCGACCTCGACCAGGACCTGCACGCGGTGTATGGCCGTGAGCTGAGTTCGATCTTCTTCGGTGGTGGCACGCCCAGCCTGTTCAGCGCCCAGGCGCTGGGGCGCCTGCTCAAGGGCGTCGAAGCGCGTATCCCGTTTGCCGGCGATATCGAAATCACCCTGGAAGCCAACCCTGGGACCTTCGAGCAGGAAAAATTCGTCGCCTATCGCCAGTTGGGGATCAATCGGCTGTCCATCGGTATCCAGAGTTTCCAGGAAGACAAGCTCAAGGCCCTCGGCCGCATCCATACCGGCGGCGAAGCCGTGCGGGCGGCGGACATGGCGCGCCAGGCCGGCTTCGACAACTTCAATCTTGACCTGATGCACGGTTTGCCGGACCAGTCCCTGGAGGATGCCTTGGGCGATCTTCGCCAGGCCATTGCCTTGAAGCCCACGCATCTGTCCTGGTATCAGCTCACCCTTGAGCCGAACACGGTGTTCTGGAACCAGCCGCCGACGCTGCCGGAAGACGACACCCTATGGGATATCCAGGAAGCCGGTCAGGCGCTGCTGGCCGAGCACGGCTACGCCCAGTACGAAGTCTCGGCCTATGCCCAGCCCGGGCGGGCAGCGCGGCACAACCTCAATTACTGGAGCTTCGGTGATTTCATCGGCATCGGTGCCGGCGCCCATGGCAAGCTCAGCCACCCGGACGGGCGTATCGTCCGGACCTGGAAGACCCGCCTGCCAAAGGACTACCTGAACCCGGCCAAGGCCTTCCAGGCCGGGGAGAAAGCCCTGCTCAACGAAGAGCTGCCGTTCGAATTCCTGATGAACGCCCTGCGCCTGACCGAGGGTGTCGACGCTGTCTTGTTTGCGCAACGTACCGGGCTTAGTCTCGACAGCTTGCACGAAGCACGCGCCGAGGCCGAACAAAGTGGCCTGTTGCAGGTCGAACCGTCACGCCTGGCGGCCACGGCCCGTGGGCAGCTGTTTCTCAACGACCTGCTGCAATACTTTTTGACCTAAGGAAACCCCATGGACCTGGTACTCGACCTGCTCGCCACGGTATCGCGCTGGAGCCGCAGCAACCTGTCGGAAATCGCCCTGGCGCTGGTGGGCTGCCTGCTGGTGCTGTTTGGCGCGGACATCAAGGGTTGGATCGATCAACGTCTGGGCAGCATCGCCGGCGCCTTGCGCGTACCGCTGCTGGCCCTGCTGTGCATGATCGGCAGCGGCGCGGCGTTGATCTATGCCACGCCCTGGGTGGTACGCGGCTTGAGCCAGTTCAACAACTACAGCCTGGCGCCGGTGTTGTTGGTGGTACTGGTGTTGATCGGGGTGGTGGCGGATCGGCGCTGATTGGAAAACGCCGAAACCTGTAGCTCGATTGCCAGCAAAGCTTTTAGTAGTCTTGGGGACTCTTCGCGGCGGGGCGGCGATCCACAAGCTCCGCCCCCACAAGTTCTGTATTCGACCACTCATCTATGGCACAACGGGAATCCTGTGGGAGCGGAGCTTGCCT
>NZ_JALLIX010000051.1 GCF_023242365.1 Pseudomonas sp. MWU13-2100 | reverse complement strand
ACTGGCGGTTTTTTGTTTTCACAGGAACCCGGCTCAGTCCGCCAGGCGCCAGGTCGTCCCACCCTTGCCGTCTTCCAGCACCACGCCCATGGCGGTGATCCGGTCGCGGATACGGTCGGATTCCGCCCAGTCCTTGTTCGCTCGTGCTGCCAGCCGCGC
The DNA here is from genome assembly GCF_023242365.1 of Pseudomonas sp. MWU13-2100. Lineage (GTDB taxonomy): Bacteria > Pseudomonadota > Gammaproteobacteria > Pseudomonadales > Pseudomonadaceae > Aquipseudomonas. The sequence continues at coordinate 43,656 of NZ_JALLIX010000051.1, read as the reverse complement.
CTGGATAAGCACTTCGACTTCAGCCGCATCGACCCGACCTTCGGCACCTGCCTGCAGGAAGTCATCAGCTTCCAACTGCAGGACACCGAGCACGCTGGCCAGTTCTTTCAGGCGTGCCGCCAGACCGGCCGCCGCCGCGAGATCGCTCTCGCGCAGGCGGTTGATCTCGCGCACCATCTCGAACAGCACCGCGCAGGCTTCCGGCGTACCGAAGTCGTCGTTCATCACCCGAGTGAAACGCTCGACGAACGCCTCGCCACCGGCCGCCGCTACATCCGGCAGGCCCTTCAACGCATGGTAGAAACGCTCCAGGGCGCCCTTCGCATCCTTGAGATTGCCTTCCGAATAGTTGATGGCACTGCGGTAGTGGCTCGACACCAGCAGGTAACGCACGACTTCCGGGTGATACTTGTCCAGCACATCGCGAATGGTGAAGAAGTTGTTCAATGACTTGGACATCTTCTCGCCATTGATGCGAATCATGCCGCAATGCATCCAGGCATTGGCGTAGGTCTTGCCGGTGGCCGCCTCGCTCTGGGCGATTTCGTTTTCATGGTGCGGAAACTCGAGGTCGCTGCCGCCGCCATGGATATCGAAGGTCTCGCCCAGGCAGCAGGTGGACATCACCGAGCATTCGATGTGCCAGCCAGGACGCCCGGCGCCCCACGGTGACGCCCAGCTCGGCTCGCCGGGCTTGGCGCCTTTCCACAGGACGAAATCCAGCGGATCCTGCTTGGCTTCATCGACTTCGATTCGCGCACCGATGCGCAGGTCTTCGATTTTCTTGCGCGACAACTTGCCATAGCCCATGAACTTGGCGACGCGGTAGTACACGTCGCCATTGCCCGGCGCATAGGCATACCCCTTGTCGATCAGGGTCTGGATCATGGCCAGCATGCCCGGGATATGGTCCGTGGCCCGCGGCTCCATGTCCGGCTTGAGGATATTCAGGCGCGCCTCGTCCTCGTGCATCGCCACAATCATGCGCTCGGTCAGCACGTCGAACGATTCGCCGTTCTCGTTGGCCCGATTGATGATCTTGTCGTCGATGTCGGTGATATTGCGCACATACGTCAGGTCGTACCCGCTGAAACGCAACCAGCGGGTCACCAGGTCGAAGGCAACCATGCTGCGACCATGGCCCAGGTGGCAGTAGTCATACACGGTCATCCCGCAGACATACATGCGCACCTTGTTGCCATCCAGGGGCTTGAAGACTTCTTTGCTCTTGCTGAGCGTGTTGTAGATCGTTAGCACAACGGCTTCCTTAAAGAATCACTGGCCCCACGAATCACGCAAGGTCACGGTACGGTTGAATACCGGAGCACCGGGTTTCGAGTCCTTGATATCCGCGCAGAAGTAACCTTCACGCTCGAACTGGAAACGGTCTTCCGGCTGTGCATTGCCCAGCGAGGGTTCAGCACGACAACCGGTGAGCACTTGCAGCGAGTCAGGGTTGATGTTGTCCAGGAAACTGGCGCTGTCTTCGGCTTTCTCGGGGTTGGCCGAACGGAACAGGCGATCGTACAGGCGCACTTCGCACTCGACGCTGGCCGCCGCCGGCACCCAGTGGATCACGCCCTTGACCTTGCGGCCCTCGGGGTTCTTGCCCAGGGTCTGCGGGTCGTAGGAGCAGCGCAGCTCGACGATATTGCCGTCGGCATCCTTGATCGCTTCGTCGGCACGGATCACGTAGCTGCCGCGCAGGCGCACTTCACCGGCAGGCTCCAGGCGCTTGTAGCCCTTGGGCGGCTCTTCCATGAAGTCGTCGCGATCAATGTAGATCTCACGGGCGAACGGCAATGCGCGCACGCCCATGTCTTCTTTCGGGTGGCGCGGCAGTTCGAGGTTCTCGACCTGGCCTTCCGGATAGTTGGTGATCACGACTTTCAACGGACGCAGCACGCACATGGCCCGCGGTGCGCTGTGATCGAGGTCGTCACGGATGCTGAACTCCAGCATGCCGAAGTCCACCACACCATCGGAACGGTTGGTGCCGACCATTTCGCAGAAGTTGCGGATGGATTTCGGCGTGTAGCCACGACGACGGAAGCCCGAGAGCGTCGACATGCGTGGGTCGTCCCAACCGTTGACGTGCTTCTCGTCCACCAGTTGCTTGAGCTTGCGCTTGCTGGTGATGGTGTAGTTCAGGTTCAGACGGCTGAACTCATACTGACGTGGATGCGCCGGCACGGACAGGTTGTCGAGGAACCACTCATACAGCGGACGATGGCTTTCGAACTCCAGGGTGCAGATCGAATGAGTGATGCCTTCGATGGCATCCGATTGACCATGGGTAAAGTCGTAGTTCGGGTAGATGCACCACTTGTCGCCGGTCTGGTGGTGATGCGCGTGGCGGATGCGATACATGATCGGGTCGCGCAGGTTCATGTTCGGCGAAGCCATGTCGATCTTGGCCCGCAACACCCGGGCACCGTCCGGGAACTCACCGGCGCGCATGCGTGCGAACCAGTCGAGGTTCTCTGCCACCGAACGCTCGCGGAACGGGCTGTTCTTGCCCGGCTCGGTCAGGCTGCCTCGGTATTCCTTGGCCTGCTCGGGGGTCAGGTCGTCGACATAGGCCTTGCCGGCCTTGATCAACTCCACCGCCCAGTCGTGCAACTGGTCGAAATACTGCGAGGCATAGCGCACTTCGCCGGACCATTCGAAACCCAGCCACTTGACGTCGCTTTCGATGGCGTCGATGTATTCCTGGTCTTCCTTGGCCGGGTTGGTGTCGTCGAAACGCAGGTGCGTGACGCCACCGAACTCCTGGGCCAGGCCGAAGTTCACGCAGATCGACTTGGCGTGGCCGATGTGCAGGTAGCCGTTGGGCTCAGGCGGGAAGCGCGTCACGATCCGGGTGTGCTTGCCCGAGTCCAGGTCGGCCTGAATGATCGGGCGCAGGAAGTTGACCGGGACAGCCGGTCCGGTCTTGGCGTTCGAGGTAGGGTCGACAGTGGGCTTGCTCATAGGATCCTTGGGCTTGCGGATGCGCGGCCGGGGGCGGCCTGATCAATCAAAACGGGTATCATAGCCGATGCGATCAGGCAGCCGACAGTGGCGCGCCGAAAACGGCGGCTATTAATAGTCCGAGAATAAAAAACCGCCTCGAAATTCCCGCGCCTCACGCTAAACTGCGCAACCTGGCTGCTTTATGCCAGACAGGTTCGGACCCGCGGGCGCCACCCGCGCTCCGAAGCCCACGAATTCCTTCAAAGAGTAGCCAAGATGACCCAAGTCAAACTGACCACCAACCACGGCGAAATCGTCCTGGAACTGAATGCCGAGAAAGCCCCGATCACCGTGGCCAACTTCATTGAGTACGTCAACGCCGGCCACTACGAAAACACCGTTTTCCACCGTGTGATCGGCAACTTCATGATCCAGGGCGGCGGTTTCGAGCCTGGCATGAAAGAAAAGAAAGACAAGCGCCCAAGCATCCAGAACGAAGCCGACAACGGTCTGCCGAACGAGAAGTACAGCGTCGCCATGGCCCGTACCATGGAGCCGCATTCGGCCTCCGCGCAGTTCTTCATCAATGTCACCGACAACAGCTTCCTGAACCACAGCGCCAAGACTGTCCAGGGCTGGGGCTACGCGGTATTCGCCAAAGTGGTTTCCGGGACTGAAGTGGTCGACAAGATCAAAGGCGTGGCCACCACCATGAAGGCCGGCCACCAGGACGTACCAGCAGAAGACGTGATCATCGAGAAAGCCGAGATCATTGAGTGATATTGCTGATTTCAGATTTGCATCTGGAAGAGGAGCGCCCGGACATCACCCGGGCGTTTCTGGATTTCCTCGCCGGACGCGCCCGTTCGGCACAAGCACTGTACATCCTGGGCGATTTTTTCGAAGTCTGGATCGGCGACGATGCCATGACCCCCTTTCAACGCTCGATCTGCGCAGCCTTGCGCGCATTGAGTGACAGTGGCACGCAGGTTTTCCTGATGCACGGCAATCGCGACTTCCTGCTCGGCAAGGCTTTTTGCAAAGAAGCCGGTGCGACCCTGCTCAAGGACCCGAGCGTGGTGCGGATGAATGACGAGCCGGTGCTGCTGATGCACGGCGACAGCCTGTGCACTCGGGACGAGGCCTATATGCGCCTGCGTCGCTATCTGCGCAACCCCATCACCTTGTTCATCCTTCGGCACCTGCCACTACACACTCGCCACAAGCTGGCGCGCAAACTGCGCAGTGAAAGCCGAACGCAGACGCGGATGAAAGCCAATGACATTGTTGATGTGACACCGGATGAGGTGGTGCAGGTCATGCAGCAGCATGGCGTGCAAACCCTGATCCACGGCCACACCCATCGACCGGCCATTCACAAGTTGCAGCTCGGTACGCAAGCCGCGAAACGGATTGTGCTGGGGGATTGGGATCGCCAGGGCTGGGCCTTGCAGGTGGATGAGCAGGGTTTCCAGCTGGCAGCGTTTGATTTCACCCCGCCAGCCTGACAACAGAATCCCGTGTGACGAAGGGGCCTGCCCCCAATGCCGTTCATTCAGCGGCATGGCATATTGAAAACGCCACACCACTGTGGGAACGGTGCTTGCCCGCGAAGAGGCCCTTGAGGCCGCTAAAAGCTTCGCGGGCAAGCTCCACTCCCACAGGGATCGTGTTCGCCCCTAACTGAAAGACATTGGGGCTTACTCCTCGCCACATCGGTAGCTAGCCGTCAGTGCCCGGCCGCCGCCGGCCCGGCCTTCGCCGCGAACGGCGGCTTGGCCAGCCATACCAACAGCATCAAGGCCATAAAACCCCAGCCCAGCAGCGTGAAGTAATCCACGGTCGAGAGCATGTAGGCCTGGCTGGTGAGCACCTGATCCAACTGGGCATAAGCCCGGCTGCCCGCCCCGCCGAGATTGCCCAGGGCATCACGGGTCGCCGGGTCGAAGGGAGTGATGCTTTCACTCAGGTAAGCATGGTGCTGGTCCGCCCGGCGAATCCAGATCCAGGTCGTCAGCGAGGCCGCGAAGCTCCCCCCCAGCGTACGCAGGAAGGTGGCCAGGCCGGCACCATCGGCGATCTGGCTCGGCGGCAGGTCCGACATCAGGATGCTCAAGGTCGGCATGAAGAACAACGCCACGCCGATCCCCATGAACAGTTGCACCATGGCGACATGCTGGAAGTCCACCTCGTTGGTGAAACCGGCGCGCATGAAGCAGCTCAGGCCGATCGCCAGGAACGCCAGGCCGGCGAGCAAGCGCAGGTCGACCTTGTTGGCATATTTACCGACGAAAGGCGACATCAACACCGGCAGGATCCCGATTGGCGCCACTGCCAACCCGGCCCAGGTCGCGGTGTAGCCCATCTGGGTCTGCAGCCACTGCGGCAGGATCAGGTTGATACCGAAGAACCCGGCGTAGCCAAGGACCAGCACAATGGTGCCGATGCGGAAATTGCGGTAGGCGAACAGGCGCAGATTGACCACCGGATGCTTGTCCGTCATTTCCCAGATCACGAACACCGACAGGGCAATCGCCGAGATGACCGCACCGATCACGATGAAGTTCGACTCGAACCAGTCCAGGTCATTGCCCTTGTCGAGAATCACCTGCAAGGCGCCCACACCAATGATCAGGGTCAGCAAGCCGACATAGTCCATCGGCTGGCGACTGATCTCCACCGGTCGGGCCTTGAGTTGCTGACGGACCACCATGGCCGCGAATACGCCGATAGGCACATTGATAAAGAAGATCCACGGCCAGCTGTAGCTGTCGGTGATCCAGCCGCCAAGAATCGGCCCGGCTATCGGCGCGACCACCGTGACCATCGCCAATAGCGCCAGGGCCATGCCGCGCTTGGCCGGTGGATAGACCGCAATCAGCAGTGTCTGGGTCATCGGGTACAACGGCCCGGCGACCAGCCCTTGCAGCACACGAAAGCCCACCAGCTCAGGCATCGAGGTGGAAATACCGCAGAGGAACGATGCCATTACAAAGAGAATCGTCGCCCAGATAAACAGTTTCACCTCGCCAAAGCGCCGACTCAGCCAGCCGGTCAGCGGCAAGGCAATGGCATTGCTCACGGCAAAGGAGGTGATGACCCAGGTGCCCTGCTCCGAACTCACCCCCAGGTTGCCGGAAATGGTCGGCAAGGCCACGTTGGCGATGGTGGTGTCGAGCACCTGCATGAAGGTCGCCAGCGACAGGCCGATGGTACTGAGCAACAGGCTGGGCGGTGTGAAAGATGCGTTCGAGCTCATCGCGAATCCTTGGAAACGAGGCAGGTGCCGCGACGTTCGGGTCGCGGCTGGATTGGCGACTCAGCGTTGCACGGTTTTCGTCGCGATAGCGCTGTTTTCATGGATCAGGCGGGTAATCTCCGCATCGGCATCGGCCAGTTGCTGCCCATACACATCGGTGCTGAACGAAGCCTTTTGTGGCGGCTGCTGGGCCAACACCGGACCGCTCTGATCATGCAGATTGACTTCGACCTGGGTCGACAGGCCGACCCGTAGCGGGTGCTTGGCCAGCTCTTCGGCATTGATGTGAATGCGCACCGGCACCCGCTGGACGATCTTGATCCAGTTGCCGGTGGCGTTCTGCGCCGGCAGCAGGGCAAAGGCACTGCCGGTACCGGCGCCGAGGCTGTCGATGGTGCCGCTGAATTTCACCGAACTGCCATACAGGTCGGCCTCGATGTCCACGGGCTGGCCGATGCGCATATCACGCAGTTGGGTTTCCTTGAAGTTGGCATCGATCCATAGCTGATCCAGGGGAATCACCGCCATCAGCGCGGCACCCGGTTGCACCCGCTGGCCCAATTGCACGGTGCGCTTGGCGACATAACCGGTGACCGGCGCAATCAGGGTGGTCCGCGCGTTGGCCAGATATGCCTGGCGCAGTTGCGCGGCCGCGGCTTTGACATCCGGGTGATTGGACACCACGGTGTCGTCCACCAGGGCATTGCTGCTATTGAGTTGATGCTGGACGTTGCTCAGTGCGCTCTGGGCGGAGGTCAGGTCGTCACGGGCATGGGACAGCTCTTCCTGGGAAATCGCGCCACCGGCCGCCAGGTTCTTGCGACGGGTGAAGTTTTCCTGGGCCTTCTGCACCGCCGCCTTCTGTTCAGCGACCTGGGCCCGCATGCCATCGACATTGCTATACAAGCCACGGACCTGGCGCACAGCCTTGGCCAAGTTGGCCTCGGCGCTTTGCAAGCCGATCTTGGCGTCGCTCGGATCGAAGTTCACCAGCACCTGGCCGGCGTGCACCAGGTCGCCATCATCGGCACCGATGCTGACCACGGTGCCAGTGGCCAGCGGCGTGACTTCCACCACGTTGCCGTTGACGTAGGCGTCGTCGGTGCTTTCATTCCAGCGCCCGTAGACCTCGTACCAGCCCCAGACCCCCAGCCCGCCCAGGATCACCAGCAGGGTAAGACCGGTCAGCATGACCTTGCGCTTGCGGGAATTGCCAGCGTCCCGGGTTGTTTCAGTTGCGTTCGTTTCAGTGGCCATGGCAGGTACCTTGAATTAATAAGTCTGAGCCGAGGGGCGGGGGGCGCTCGAGGCGATATTGTCAGCCTGGAAACCACCGCCCAGGGCCTGCATCAACTGGATGGAAAAATCGATCTGCTGGGCATTCAGGTCCGCCAGTTGACGCTGGGCCTGCAACAGGGTCTGCTCGATGGTGAGCACGTCCAGGTAGTTGCCGATGCCGGCGCCATAACGCTGCAACACGGTGTTGTAGGAGTCCTGGGCGATATCCGCCGCGTGTTGCTGGGCCACGATCTGCTGGCCGAGGGCGCGCAACTGCTGGAGGGTGTCGCTGACATCGCCCAGGGCCTGGACCAGGCTCTTGTTGTACTGCGCCACCGCCAGGTCGTAGTCGGCGTCCTTGGCGTCGAGACCGGCGCGCAGTCGACCGCCGTCGAAGATCGGCAGCGAGACGGTCGGGGCAATGCTGAAGAAGCGGCTGGGGGAGCCGAACAGGGCGTCACCCAGCAGCGACTCACCACCGGCGGCGGCACTCAGGTTGAGATTGGGATAGAAGCGGGTCTTGCCGGCGGCAATGTCCTTGCTCGCGGCCTCGACGCGCCAGCGTGCGGCCACCAGGTCAGGACGCCGTCCCAGCAGTTCCGCCGGGAGTACCGACGGCAAGGCCACGGCGCTCGGCTGGAGAATCTTCGGTCGGGCAATTTCATTACCGCGATCCGGCCCCTTGCCCAACAGTACAGCCAGGGCGACCTTGGCGCTTTGCAGTTTTTTCCCGGCGTCGATCACCTGTTCCTCGGCACTGGCGGCCAGGCTTTCGGTCTGCTGGTACTGGTAGTGGCTGTCAATCCCGGAGCTCAGCCGGCGTTTGCCCAGGTCCAGCAGTTTGTGGGTGCGCTGCAGGTCATCATTGGCCAGGTCGTAGACGATATGCGCCTGCCCCAGGTTGCTGTAGGCCCGCGCCACGTCGGCGGCGAGGGTCAACTGCGCGGCCTGGCGGTCAACTTCGGCGGCACGCGCCTGACCCAGAGCGGCTTCCCAGGCGTCACGCTGGCCGCCCCAGAGGTCGAAGCTGTAGTTGAAGCTGACACCGAGCTTGCGCACGGTGTCGTAGACCCCGCCGCGACCGCTGGGGTCCTGATCCCGTGCCAGACGCGAACGGCTGACACTGCCGCTGGCATCAAGGGTCGGCAACCGCGCCGCATCGGCGGCATAGGCCGCTGCGCTGGCTTGGTGCGCCCGTGCACTGGCGACCTGCATATCGGGGCTGTCATGCAAGGCTTCGCGGATCAGACCATCGAGTTGCGGATCGCCGAGGCTTTTCCACCAGTCGTTTTTCGGCCAGGCCGCCGGTGACAGGGTCACGCCCTTGAGGGATTGTGCGGCCTTGAGGTTTTTCGCCTCGAGGCTGACGCCTTCGGTGTGCAGGCCGCTGTAGCTGGCGCAACCGGCCAGGAGCATCGACAGGAACACCAGGCTGAAGCCGGTATGCAGGGTTTTACTGCTCATTTTTTTCACCCACCCGCAGCAGGGTGATCGAGTCCCCGGCCGCCAGCAAAATTTTCTTCAGGATGCTCTCCAGAGTCCGCAGCTCTTGCTCGGTGACAGCTCCCGCCAGCTCGTTCATCGCATCGGCACCGATTTCCGGCAAACGGTCGGCGAGGACCTGCCCCTGGGCCGTGAGCACCAGTTGGACCTGGCGCCGATCACCCTCCGAGCGCCGACGGGCGAGCAGTTCTTTCTGCTCCAGGCGATCGAGCATGCGGGTCATCGAACCGCTGTCCAGGGACAGATGGCGGCACAGCTCGGCCGGGGTATCGACGCCGAACTGGGCCATGATGATCAGCACCTTGAACTGCGCGGCGGTGATGCCGTACGGCACCATATGGGTGTCAATGATCCGGTCCTTGAGCAACGCGGCACGCCCCAGGAGCAAGCCGAGGTGGCAGTTGTGAAAGTCGTCCGGGGTGAAATGCTTCATGAGGCCACCAAAAGCTGCTTAGGCAGAGAGTTGGTGAGATATTACTGCTTAGGCAGCTAATGTCAAAACATTAGTTAGCAGGCTTTTTATTTTCCCGATAAAAGGCCGAGGACGGAATAGATAACTCTAGACACACCTTTGAATTCGATGTCTGATAGTGGGGCGACTAGGCTTCCCTGACATACCTGACAAGGAGTCACAGGTGAAAAGCAGGGATTTGATCGCCGAACTGGAGGCCGCGGGCTGGACGCTGCAACGAATCAGGGGCAGTCATCATGTATTTGTCCACCCCAGCAGCCCCCACTCGATCCCCGTGCCACATCCTAAGAAGGATCTGCCGCCCGGGACCATCAGAAGCATCAGAAAACGGGCGGGCTTGCTATGAACCCGCTCAGTCAGGAGACCATCATGCAATATCCCATCGCCATCGAATGGGGTGATGAACACACCGCCATCGGCATCCAGATTCCGGATATTCCAGGGGCCGTGACCGCCGGCGATACCTTCGAGGAGGCCTATAATGCCGCCCTGGAAATCGCCCACATCCTGCTCGAGGAGATCGTTTCGAACGGCCAGCCCGTGCCGACGCCATCGCCCTCCTTCACCCATCGGAAAAATCCCGAGTTCGCGGACATGGGCTGGGGCATGCTGGAAATCGATATCTCGCCCTATCTGGGCAAGACCGAGAAGGTCAACGTCACCCTTCCCGGCTTTGTGATCCAGCGTATCGACCGTTACGTACGCGACCACCGGATCAAGAGCCGCTCGTCGTTCCTGGCGGACGCGGCGCTGGAAAAGCTGGTCCGTACTTAAGCGCCGGTAAAGGCCGGGACACCGCTGTGGAAGCGGAATTCGCCGTCGGGCGACTCGATCAGTTCCTGTTCGACCGCCCGCACCCGCTCGATGACCCTGTCGATGTCCTCGGCGTCGCCGTACTGGTAGGCCAGTTTCAGGTAACCCTGGAAATGCCGGGCCTCGCTCTTGAGCAAGCCGAAGTAGAACTTGCCCAGCTCCTCGTCCAGGTGCGGCACCAGCGCTTCGAAGCGCTCGCAGCTGCGTGCCTCGATAAAGGCGCCAACCACCAGGGTGTCCACCAGCTTGACCGGTTCATGACTACGGACCGCCTTGCGCAGCCCTGAGGCATAACGACCGGCGGACAACTGCCGCAGCTCGATCTTGCGCCGTTTCATCAGGCGCATGACCTGTTCGTGGTGCACCAGCTCTTCCCGGGCCAGGCGCGACATCAGGTTGATCAGGTCGACATGGGAATGGTACTTGGCGATCAGGCTCAAGGCGGTGCTGGCCGCCTTGAACTCGCAGTTCTTGTGGTCGATCAGCAGGGTTTCCTGATCCGCCAGCGCCGCCTGCACCCAGCCTTGCGGGGTTGGGCAGCCGAGGAATTCGTGGATTTCCGGCAGATTCACAGGAAAGCTCCCGTCACAGGAAAGGCTTGGCAGGGGTGCAACACGGGAATAGTCGACATGGGACTCACAAAACCGGGGATCAGGCAGGACGAGGCCGCCGATTATACGGGCCCCGGGGCAGATCGCCAGCCGTCGCCCTTGATATGCATCAAGGTCGCAGTCGGCAGACTGCAACTATAGTTGTAGCAAGTCGCCTTCAGCCTTCCCCGGAGCACCCCGACCATGCAAGCCATCCGCAGCATCCTGGTGATACTCGACCCCGACCACGCCCACAGCCTGGCCCTCAACCGCGCCAAGCTGATCGCCGGCGTCACGGATGCGCACCTGCACCTGCTGATGTGCGACCCCAAACAGGACCACAGCGCCCTGCTCAGCCTGCTCAAGAGCCAGTTGCATGATGACGGCTATAGCGCCACGGCCGAGCAGGCCTGGGACAAGACCCTGCATGAGACCATCATCGGCGTGCAACAGGCCGAAGGCTGCGGCCTGGTGATCAAACAGCACCGCCCCGACAGCCCGCTGAAGAAAGCCCTGCTGACCCCTTCCGACTGGAAACTGCTGCGCTACTGCCCCTCCGCCGTCTTGATGGTCAAGACCGAGACACCCTGGTCAGGCGGGGTAGTTCTGGCGGCGGTGGACGTGGGCAATGCCGACGATGAACACCGGCACCTGCACGCCAGCATCATCGATCACGGCTATGACATCGCCAGCCTGGCCAAGGGCCATTTACACGTTATCAGCGCTCACCCCTCGCCGATGCTGTCGGCCACCGATCCGGTGTATCAGCTCAGGGAAACCATCGAAGGCCGTTATCGCGATCAATGCCGGGACTTCCAGGCGCAATTCGATGTCGATGACGAGCACCTGCATATCAAGGAAGGCCCCGCCGACGTGCTGATCCCCCATATGGCCCGCACGCTCGGGGCTGCAGTGACGGTGATCGGCACGGTGGCGCGTAGTGGGATTTCAGGGGCACTGATCGGCAATACCGCGGAAGTGGTGCTCGATGCACTGGAAAGCGATGTGCTGGTGCTCAAACCCCAGGAAATCATCGATCATCTGGTGGAAACGGCACCGCGGCCCTGAAGGTATCAGGCAGCCTTGCGATCGCCTTCGCGGGCAAGCTCCGCTCCCACAGGGATTCGCGTCGGACCTGGAGTTTGTGTGAGGCCGAAAACCTGTGGGAGCGGAGCTTGCCCGCGAAGAGGCCAGAACAGACACCACAACCTCAGGCGCCGTACGCATCCTTGAGGAAGCCCGGCGCGATATAGCGCTGGTAATGCGCCTCGGACAGCAGGAAAAACTCCCGGTCGATGGCATCACGCAACTCGGGCAGGCCCCAGTCGCGAAACTCCGGCAACAATACCATGCCGTAGGCCTCCAACTGGCTGATCACCCGCGCGCCGCGGGCAATCAACTGGTACGCCCAGCAATATTCCGACTGATGGGGCACGAAGCGAATCTTCCGGGCTTCCAGCTGCTGGCGCAGCCTGGGCGGATCGAACACCTCGATCTTGGCCACCATGACCTGCACCAGCAATTGCTCCAGGCGCAACCACACCGCACGCTTTTCTTCCTCGTTGTAGCCGTTCCAATGGATGACTTCATGATGGAAGCGCTTGCAGCCGCGGCACACCAGATCACCGTAAACAGTGGAACAGAGGCCGACGCAGGGGGTCTTGATGGTCTGATTGGACATGGGCAGGGGTCACGCGGAAAAGCAAAACAGGCCCGCATGTTAGCCCTTTGTCTAACAAGGGTCACCCCCGAACCTGAAGGGCTTAACTTACCTTTCTCCGGAATATGCCGTAGAATCGGCCTGCCTTTTTAGGCGCCAATGTCCGTTGGAAGCTGTTTTCAAAGCGTCACGAGCACAGTGCAGGGGGAAATCACGTCCGAGGACGCTTCATCCCTCGGGCGTAAATCGCCCTCAACCCTAAAGAACGGCGTTGGCGTGGGATTTTCCGCCCGGAAGTCCCTGCGCCAACCCTCATCAGCTCCCGTTCCGCAGGCGTAAAACTTTGAAAACAGCTTCTGTTGGAAAGCGTGGAAACTCTGGCTAAGCGGCTCAAAAAGCCCCGCAGCGCATGAGTGCCGTGCATTTCTGGATGAGCGTCCCGGACACCCATTTGGGACCACTGATGAGGGTAATAACTGTGCTTGAAGCCTACCGCAAACATATCGAAGAGCGTGCCGCACTGGGCATCGTGCCCCAGCCGCTTAACGCCGAACAAACCGCAGGCCTGGTCGAGCTGCTGAAGAATCCCCCGGCTGGCGAAGAAGCTTTCCTCGTTGACTTGATCACCAACCGCGTTCCACCTGGAGTGGACGAGGCGGCCTACGTCAAGGCCGGTTTCCTTTCCGCCCTGGCCAAGGGCGAAGTCAAATCCCCCCTGATCGACAAGAAGCGCGCGGTAGAACTGCTCGGCACCATGCAGGGCGGCTACAACATCGTGACCCTGGTCGAGCTGCTGGACAACGCCGAGCTGGCCGCCGTTGCCGCCGCACAACTCAAGCACACCCTGCTGATGTTCGATGCCTTCCACGACGTCGCGGAAAAAGCCAAGAAGGGTAATGCTCACGCCAAGGAAGTAATCCAGTCCTGGGCCGACGGCGAGTGGTTCAAAAACCGCCCGGTACTGGCCGACAAGATCAGCCTGCGCGTATTCAAGGTCACTGGCGAAACCAACACCGACGACCTGTCGCCGGCTCCTGACGCCTGGTCGCGTCCGGATATCCCGCTGCACGCACTGGCCATGCTGAAAATGGCCCGTGACGGCATCGTGCCTGACCAGCAAGGCGCGATCGGCCCGATGAAACAGATCGAGCAGATGCGCAACGACGGCTTCCCGATCGCCTACGTCGGTGACGTGGTCGGTACCGGTTCGTCGCGTAAATCGGCAACCAACTCGGTGCTGTGGTTCTTCGGCGACGACGTCCCTTACGTGCCGAACAAGCGCGCAGGCGGCTTCTGCTTCGGCAGCAAGATCGCCCCGATCTTCTACAACACCATGGAAGATGCCGGCGCACTGCCGATCGAGTTCGACGTTACCAACATGAACATGGGCGACGTGATCGACCTGTACCCGCATGCTGGCAAAGTCACCAAGCACAACAGCGATGAAGTCCTGACCACCTTCGAAATGAAGACCCCGGTCCTGCTCGACGAAGTCCGTGCCGGCGGCCGTATTCCGCTGATCATCGGCCGTGGCCTGACCGAAAAGGCGCGCGCCGAACTGGGCCTGCCACCTTCGACCCTGTTCAAGCTGCCGGAAGCCCCGGCCGAAAGCACCAAGGGCTATACCCTGGCGCAGAAAATGGTCGGCAAGGCCTGCGGCGTGACAGGCGTTCGTCCTGGCACCTACTGCGAGCCGAAGATGACCACCGTCGGTTCCCAGGACACCACTGGCCCGATGACCCGCGACGAGCTGAAAGACCTGGCCTGCCTGGGCTTCTCCACCGACCTGGTGATGCAGTCGTTCTGCCACACCGCGGCCTATCCGAAGCCGATCGACGTCACCACGCACCACACCCTGCCCGACTTCATCATGACCCGTGGCGGTGTGTCCCTGCGTCCGGGCGACGGCATCATCCACAGCTGGCTGAACCGCATGCTGCTGCCGGACACCGTCGGTACCGGTGGTGACTCCCACACCCGTTTCCCGATCGGCATCTCGTTCCCGGCCGGTTCCGGCCTGGTGGCTTTCGCCGCCGCCACTGGCGTGATGCCACTGGACATGCCGGAATCGATCCTGGTGCGTTTCAAGGGCAAGCTGCAACCAGGCGTCACCTTGCGTGACCTGGTTCATGCCATCCCTTACTACGCCATCCAGAAAGGCCTGTTGACCGTCGAGAAGAAAGGCAAGAAAAACGCCTTCTCCGGTCGCATCCTGGAAATCGAAGGCCTGGAAACCCTGACCGTCGAACAGGCTTTCGAACTGTCCGACGCCTCGGCCGAACGTTCCGCCGCCGGCTGCACCATCAAGCTGTCGAAAGAGTCGATCGCCGAGTACCTGAAGTCGAACATCACCCTGCTGCGCTGGATGATCGGCGAAGGCTACGGCGATGCCCGCACCCTGGAGCGTCGTGCCCTGGCGATGGAAGCCTGGGTCGCCAACCCTGAGCTGCTGGAAGCCGACAAGGACGCCGAGTACGCGGAAATCATCGAAATCGACCTGGCCGACGTCAAGGAGCCTGTGCTCTGCGCGCCGAACGACCCGGACGATGCCCGTCTGCTCTCCAGCGTTGCCGGCGAGAAGATCGACGAAGTGTTCATCGGCTCCTGCATGACCAACATCGGTCACTTCCGCGCTGCGGGCAAGTTGCTGGAACAGGTCAAAGGCCAGCTGCCAACCCGTCTGTGGCTGTCGCCGCCGACCAAGATGGACGCTCACCAGCTGACCGAAGAAGGCTACTACGGCATCTACGGCAAGGCTGGCGCACGCATGGAAATGCCGGGCTGCTCGCTGTGCATGGGTAACCAGGCACGGGTAGAACCGAACTCCACCGTGGTTTCGACTTCGACCCGTAACTTCCCGAACCGTCTGGGCGACGGCGCGAACGTCTACCTGGCTTCGGCCGAGCTGGCGTCCGTGGCTTCGATCCTGGGTCGCCTGCCGACCGTCGAGGAATACATGGAGTACGCCGGCAAGATCGACAGCATGGCTGCCGACGTCTACCGCTACCTCAGCTTCGACCAGATCGCCGAGTTCCGTGAAGCTGCGGCGAACGCCAAGATTCCGGTCGTTCAAGCCTAAGCTGTACGCGCAATAGAAAAAGCCCCGACTTGTCGGGGCTTTTTTATGCCTGCTGTCCCCTCAGCGAGCCGCTCAATGTGGCGAGCGGGCTTGCCCGCGCTCGACTGCGCAGCAGTCGCAAAACCGGAATCCTTGATCCGCCTGACAAACCGAGCTCGCCGGTTTTAGGGCCGCTTCGCGGCCCAGCGCGGGCAAGCCCGCTCACCACAAGTAAGAAGTACGCTTACTGGCGCACCAACCGCAGGTTCTGAAATGCGACCTTCTCCGTACTGCGATACGGATTGATGTCCAACCCGCCCCGCCGCACATAACGCGCATACACGGTCAACTTCTCCGGCTTCAGCAAGCGCTGCAGGTCAAGGAAGATCCGCTCCACGCATTGCTCGTGGAAGTCCGAGTGCTGACGAAAGCTCACCAGGTAAGCCAGCAGGCTCGCGTGATCCAGCGCCGCACCGCGATACTCCACGACCACACTGCCCCAGTCCGGCTGGCTGGTCACCGGGCAATTGGACTTGAGCAAATGACTGTGTACGACCTCCTCGACCACCCGTGACGCATCGCAACGCAGTAGCTCCGGACGCGGATGGGCGTAGTCACTGACGCTGATCTCCAGGTCGTCGATACACGCACCCGGCAAGGCGACCATTCCCTCGGCCTGCACCTCGCTCAATCGGCGAACCCGCACGCCCACCGGTTTTCCAGCGGCCGCCGACAGATCGGCACGCAGCACCGCTTCCAGGCTGGCGGTATCGACGAACGGCGTCTGGTTCAGGGAATTGAGGTACAGCTTGAAGGATTTGGATTCGATGATATTCGGCGAATCCGCCGGGATGCTGAACTCACCGATCGCCACCACCGGCTTACCGGACGGCAGCAGCCAGGACAACTCGAAGCAGTTCCAGAAATCCACGCCGACATATGGCAGGGTCTCGGCGCTCAGGCCCAGTTCGGCCCATTTGGCCGCCCGCGGAATCGGGAACAACAAGGACGGCGTGTAGGTGGCGATGTACTCACTGGACTTGCCCAGTGGCGAGTGTTCGGCGGCGGGATGCATGACAAAAACCTGACTGAATAAACCCCGCCAGTCTATCGCAATTCACCCGCGCGCACGAAAGCCCCCGGCCTGGTCGGGGCACTTCAAGGCGCGACCTTCAACGTCCCGACCATTCCCGCCTGGTAATGCCCGGGAATATTGCAGGCAAACTGCAGATTCCTGGCCTGGCTGAAGGTCCAGGTCAGTTCGGCGCTCTTGCCCGGTTCCACCAGCACGCTGTTGGGATCGTCATGCTTCATCGCATGCCCCATGGCCGCGTGGTCCATGCCGGCCATATTCATATCGCCCATCTGCATGCCGGTGGCCGTCAACTGGCCGCCCTGCTGCATCTTGAGCATCTCCTGCTGATGCTCGGCATGCGCCGCCGCGTGCCCCAGGTTGAATTCATGCAACAGATGGCCTTTATTGATCAGCACGAAACGCACGGTTTCACCGGCCTTCACATCCAGCTCCTTGGCACTGAAGGCAATATCGCTCATGGTCACCTCAACAGTGCGCGTGGCCTTGCTCGCCGGCGCCGGCTGGCCGAAGTCGTAGCTGCCCGCAGGCGAGGCCCAGACCGGCAAGCTCAGGACCAGCAAACCGACAAGCAGCAGGCTGTTACGCAAAAACATAGTCACACTCCAACTTCGATGGGCTCCAGATTGTGTGAAACTGTAAGGCCAGGTCGCTGGCATTGAGCTGACCCGCAGATTACAACTTTGTCAGCTTGCCCCCGTCCATCGCGTGCTCGGTATAACGCTCCCGTTCCATTTGCCACGAGTCATCCATGAAACTGCTGATCGTCGAAGACCAACCGAAAACCGGCCAATACCTGCGCCAGGGCCTGAGCGAGGCCGGTTTCAACACCGAACTGGCGGCCGACGGCATCACCGGCCAGCACTTGGCGCTGACCGGCGACTATGCCTTGCTGATCCTCGACGTCATGCTGCCCGGGCGCGATGGCTGGCAGATCCTCCAGGCCGTGCGCAGTGCCGGCCTGGACATCCCCGTGCTGTTCCTGACGGCCCGCGACGCCGTCGAGGACCGGGTCCATGGGCTGGAACTGGGCGCCGACGACTACCTGGTCAAGCCGTTCGCCTTTTCCGAACTGCTGGCCCGGGTCCGCAGCCTGCTGCGCCGGGGCAGCGCGGCCACCCAGGAAACCCACCTGCAACTGGCCGACCTGCGCCTGGACCTGATTCGCCGCCGGGTCGAGCGCGCCGGACAGCGCATCGACCTGACCGCCAAGGAGTTCGCCCTGCTGGAAATGCTGTTGCGTCGCCAGGGCGAAGTACTGCCCAAATCCCTGATCGCCTCCCAGGTCTGGGACATGAATTTCGACAGCGACACCAATGTCATCGAAGTGGCGATCCGCCGCCTGCGCCTGAAGGTCGATGACAGCCACCCACACAAGCTGATCCACACCGTGCGCGGCATGGGTTATGTCCTTGAAGAGCGCAACGCCTGATGCGCCGCCTGTCCCTGGGCGGCCGCCTGGCCCTGCTGTTCGCCGCTTGCACCGCCGTGGTTTCGTTGAGCGCGGGCGTACTGTTCAACCGCGCCAGCGAGTCGCATTTTGTCGAACTCGACCAGCAACTGCTCGATGCGCGTCTGGCGGCGTTGCGGGGCACCCTCGCGGGGGTCGTAAGCCTCGACGACTTCCAGCAACGCCGCGAACGGCTGCCCGCCGAACTCAACCTCAGCCCTGATCTGGCCTTGCGGGTCAGCGGAGCCGATGGCCGGCGCTGGTTCAATGCCGCGAACGCCCTGCCCGGCGACCTGCCGACGCAAGCCGGGCTTACCAGCCTGCGGATCGAGGGCACCGCCTATCGGGTCTTCAATGCCCCGCTGGACCCGAACAAGAGCGACTCTCCCCAATTGACCCTGATCCTAGACATCACTCATCACCAGCATTTCCTGCAGCGCATGCAGCACCTGATCTGGCTGACGGTCAGTCTTTCAGCCCTGGCCACCGCCCTGCTCGGTGCCTGGGCCGCGCGCAGCGGCTTGCGGCCCTTGCGGCGCATGAGCGAAATCGCTGCCGGGGTCTCGGCCAGCTCGCTGACCCAGCGCCTGCCCGAGGAACAGATGCCGCCGGAACTGGCGGAGCTGGCGCAGTCGTTCAATGCCATGCTCGCGCGCCTGGATGACTCGTTCCAGCGACTCTCGGCCTTCTCCGCCGATATCGCCCATGAACTGCGCACACCGCTGTCGAACCTGCTGACCCATACCCAGGTCACCCTGACACGACCGCGTACCCTGGAGGACTATCGCGAAACCCTGCACAGCAACCTCGAAGAGCTGCAATGGATGGCGCAATTGGTCAACGACATGCTCTACCTGGCCAAGGCCGACCACGGGTTGCTGACGCCGCGCCGCGAAGCGCTCGAGCTGGCCGATGAGGTGGATGCCCTGCTGGAGTTCTTTACCCCGCTGGCGGAAGAGAATCGAGTACGGCTCAAGCGCGAGGGCAAGGCGAGCCTGGCCGGTGATCGCGGCATGCTGCGGCGGGCGCTGTCCAATCTGCTGGACAATGCCTTGCGCTTCACTCCCGAAGAAGGCGAGATCGTGGTCAGACTGGAGAATGTAGCGCAGGGCCTGCGGGTCAGCGTCGAGAATACGGGGGAAGGTATCGCGTCGGGGTTGCTGCCACAGCTGTTCGACCGTTTTTATCGGGCCGACCCGGCACGTCGTGAAGGCAGCAATGAACACGCGGGGTTGGGGCTGGCGATTACCCAGTCGATCGTTCGGGCCCATGGTGGGCAGATTCACTGTAAATCAGAGGCGGGTTGGACGCGGTTCGTGATTGACCTACCCACCTCTCACTGACACAACACCCTTTGTGGCGAGCGGGCTTGCCACTGGCGCCATCCCGGATTACGAATAACGCAAGGCATGCGCCGGCTCGATCTTCGCCGCCCGATACGCCGGATACAGCGTCGCCAGGAAACTGAGGATAAACCCGGCCGAACAGATCAACAGCACATCCCCGCCCTGCAACTGCGATGGCAGGTTACTGACGAAATACACGTCGGAACTGAAGATATGCTGCCCGCTGACCCGCTCGATCCAGCCCACGATCTGGCTGACATTCAACGCCGCGATCACCCCCAGCACACCGCCGATCAGAGTCCCGACAATCCCGATCACCGTGCCCTGGACCATGAAGATCGCCATGATCTGCCGGGGCGTGGCGCCGATGGTGCGCAGGATCGCGATGTCCGCGCCCTTGTCGTTCACCACCATGATCAGGGTCGCGATGATATTGAACGCCGCCACCGCGACGATCATCAGCAACAACAGGCCGATCATGGTCTTTTCCATTTTCATGGCACTGAACAGGCTGCCCTGGGTATGGGTCCAGTCATCGGCCTTGAAATCGCTGCCCAGGCCAGTGGCGATGTCCGTGGATACCTGCGGCGCTGCATACAGGTCCTTCACCGCCAGCCGCACGCTCTGCACCTGGTTCGGCCGCCAGTGCTGGATATCCGCGGCATCGCTCATATGGATCAACGCCATGGAGCCGTCCAGCTCAGCACCGACCTTGAACACCCCGACCACGTTCAAGCGTTGCAGGCGCGGGGTAATGCCTCCGGGCTCGGTGCTGGGCTCCGGGACAATCAGGGTCAGCTTGTCGCCGACATTCACCCGGAAGCGCCGCGCGGTGATCTCACCGATCACCACCCCGAACTCACCCGCTTTCAGATCTTCCAGGCGGCCCTGGACAATATGCTGGGCAACGATCGACACCTTGCCTTCCTGGGCCGGATCGACGCCACTGATCTGGATCGGCTGCATCGCCCCCTTGTAGGAGAGCATGCCATCCATTTCGGTAAAGGGTACCGCCGCCGTCACTTCAGGGTTCTTCAGCGCCGCGGCGGCCACCGGTTGCCAGTCGTCGATGGGCTTGACGCCAACGATGGTGGCGTGGGGCACCATGCCGAGGATCCGCGAGCTCATCTCCTTCTGGAAACCGTTCATCACCGACAGCACCACGATCATCGCCAGCACGCCCAGGGCGAGGCCGATCATCGAGGTCATCGAGATAAAAGAGACAAAACGGTTGCGGCGCTTGGCGCGGGTATAGCGCGTGCCGATGAAAATCGATAACGGTCTGAACATTCGCTGGCCACCGTAGAAAAATAATCGACCCGACACCCGTGCAATTCAACGGGTGCAGGTCCTGGCGAATCAGATAGCGACGAGTTTGCCGTCTTCCAGGTGCAATACACGATCCATCTGCCGGGCCAGGTTCATGTCGTGGGTCACCACCAGGAACGCCGTGCGCATCGAGGTGCTGAGCTCCAGCATCAGGTCCTGGATGCCCTGGGCGGTGTGGTGGTCGAGGTTACCGGTGGGCTCGTCGAGCATCACCAACCCCGGCTTGTTCACCAGGGCCCGGGCAATCGCCACGCGCTGGCGCTCGCCGCCGGACAACTCCGACGGCTTGTGCTCCAGGCGATGACCGAGGCCGACCCGCTCCAGCAATGCCGTGGCACGCTGACGGGCCTCGGGAATCGCGGTGCGCCCGATCAGCAGCGGCATGCAGACGTTCTCCAGCGCGGTGAACTCGGGCAACAGGTGGTGGAACTGGTAAACGAACCCCAGCGAACGGTTGCGCAGCAGGCCACGGGCTTTCTCGCCCAGGGCGGAAAGCTCCTCGCCGGCCAGCCAGACGCTGCCCTGGGACGGCGTGTCGAGGCCGCCAAGGAGGTTGAGCAAGGTACTTTTGCCCGAACCCGAGCTGCCGACGATCGCCACCCGCTCGCCGGCGTGCAGCTCCAGTTGCAGGCCCGACAGGACCACCACCGACTCCGGGCCTTCCTCGTAGGACTTGCCCAGATTGCGGCAACTCAGCACTGCTTTTTCACTCATGCCCAACTCACTCATAACGTAGCGCCTCCGCAGGCTGGGTGCGCGCCGCACGCCAGGCTGGATACAGGGTGGCGAGGAAACTCAGGAGCAATGCCGCACCGCAGACCATCAACACATCCTCGGCCATCAACTGGGACGGCAGGTAGTCGATGAAGTACACGTCGGCATTGAGAAACTTGTGGCCGATCAGGCGCTCGAGGGCGGCGATCGCGGCGCTGACGTTCAGTGCGGCGAGGATGCCGACCACCGCGCCGATCAGCGTACCGATCACCCCGATCACGGTGCCCTGGACCATAAAGATCGCCATGATCTGCCCCGGCGTGGCGCCCAGGGTGCGCAGGATGGCGATATCGCCCTTCTTGTCATTCACCACCATCACCAGGGTCGAGATGATGTTGAACGCCGCCACTGCCACGATCAGCAGCAACAGCAGGCCGATCATGGCCTTTTCCATCTTGATCGCCTGGTACAGGTTGCCGTGGGTACGGGTCCAGTCACGGGCGTAGTAATGACCATCGCCCAACTGCTGGGCAATCTCCCACGCCGTGCGCGGCGCCTGGAACAGGTCGTCGAACTTCAGGCGCAGGCCCTGCACCTGATCCGGCTTCCAGCGGTGCAGGCGCGCCAGGTCGTCAAGATTGGTCAGGCCAAGGTAGCCGTCCAGCTCACCGGCGCCGACATGGAAGATGCCGACCACGGTGAAGCGTTTCATTCGCGGAAACATGCCCGCCGGGGTCACCGTGACTTCCGGGGCGACGAAGGTCAGCTTGTCGCCAAGGCCGACGCCCAGTTTGGTCGCGGCCTTGTCGCCGATGACGATGCCGAAGCTGCCGGGGGTCAGCGCATCGAGCTGCCCCTGCCGCATGAACTGGTCAATGATCGAGACCTTGCGCTCCTGCACCGGGTCAATGGCATTGAGGATCACCTTCTGCACCTGGCCGTTGTTGGTCAACAAGCCCTGCATCTGGGTGAATGGCGCAACCGCCAGCACTTTCGGGTTCTTCAGGACCTTGTCGGCCAGCGCCGGCCAATGGCTGATCGGCTCGTCGGACTCGATGGTCGCGTGGGGCACCATGCCCAGCACGCGGGTGCGCATCTCATGATCGAAGCCGTTCATCACCGAGAGCACCACGATCATCACGACCACGCCAAGCGCGAGTCCGATCATCGAAGTCAGGGAAATGAAAGACACAAAATGATTGCGACGCTTTGCACGGGTATAACGCGTGCCAATAAATACGAAGAGTGGTCTGAACATGTCGGGGCTTGTTCGGAGGAAAAGAAGACGTCCTTGTGGCGAGGTAGGGTCAGCAGCTTTACACTCAGACCATCACCTCTGCCTTGGGTTCGCCATGTCGACATTAGATGAAGAAGATCGCCGCGAATACTACCGTATCGAGGACACGATCGCACTGGAAATCCGCCCCCTGTCCGCCCCTGACGCGGCGAGCAAGGAAGTGTTGCAGGATGCTTCGCCGCTCTTCAACCTGCTGAGCGAACTGCACCTGAGCGAATTCGAGTCGCAGCATCTATTACGCCAGGTCAGCGAGCGCGACCGTAGCCTGACTGCCTTCCTCAAGGCCCAGAACAGGCGCATCGACCTGCTGGGCCAGGTGATGGCCTATTCGGTCCTCGGCGAGTTCGGCGAACTGCAGCGGGTGATCATTTCCGAGGGTGGCCTTGAGTTCGAGCACCATATGGCCTATGCCATCGGCAGCCACCTGGCGGTCAAGATGGTACTGATGCCCCAGGCGCACGGGTTGCTGCTGCGAGCCAAGGTGACCCATTGCGCGCCCCGCAGCTTCGGCACCTTTGATCTGGGTACCGAATTCGAAGCATTGACCGACGCCCAACGCCAGTTGCTGGCGCGGCATATCTTGCAGAAACAGGCGCAGGAGCGACGCCAGGCCCGGGAGCAGAACGGTACCGAGGCCAGTTGAGCCGTTGCGGCGGCTGCCAGCCCATCGTATTAACCTTGTAACAGCATTCCCCCCCGAAGGAGCAGTCGTGACTCTGATTTATGGCCATCGTGGCGCCAAAGGTGAAGCACCGGAAAACACCCTGACCAGTTTCCAGGAATGCCTCAAGCACGGCGTACGCCGCTGCGAACTGGACCTGCACCTGTCCATGGACGGGGAACTGATGGTCATCCATGACCCGACCCTCAAGCGCACCACCGACCGCCGCGGCAAGGTAGTCGAGCATTCCGCCGCCGAACTGGTGACTTATGACGCGCGCCAGGGCGGTCCGGGCTGGATCAAGCCCTGCCCGATTCCACGCCTGGAAGAATTGTTCGAGCAGTGCGATTTCGAGCACTGGCAACTGGAAGTCAAGAGCGCCTCGCGCACCCGGGCGGCGACCACCGTGCTGGCGATCCGCGAAATGGCCCAGCGTTTCGGCCTGCTGGACAAGGTCACCGTCACCTCCAGCTCCCGGGAAGTGCTCAAGGCGGCCCTGGAACTGACTCCGGACCTGTCACGCGGACTGGTAGCCGAGTACGCCTGGCTCGACCCGTTGAAGGTCGCCCAGAGCTATGGCTGCGAGATTCTGGCGTTGAACTGGACACTCTGCACCCCGGAACGCCTGATCAAGGCTCAGCGCCAGGGTCTGCATGTGTCGGTGTGGACGGTCAACGAACCCGCGCTGATGCGCAGGCTCGCCGACTTCGGCGTCGATAGCCTGATTACAGACTTTCCCGGTTTGGCCATGGCCACACTTGGCAAAGGCTGAAATCGGTCTCCCCGGCCGGCTCAGGCCACCGGCCGGAGCCGCTCAAAAAAGCCGGTTGAGGCCATCGTAAGCGGCTACCCGATAGGCTTCGGCCATGGTCGGGTAGTTGAACGTGGTGTTGACGAAGTACTTCAGGGTGTTGTTCTCACCCGGCTGGTTCATGATCGCCTGACCGATGTGCACGATCTCCGAGGCCTGATAGCCGAAACAGTGCACACCCAGCACTTCCAGGGTTTCACGGTGGAACAGGATCTTCAGCATGCCTTGCGGCTCGCCGGCGATCTGCGCCCGGGCCATGCCCTTGAAGAACGCCTTGCCCACTTCGTAAGGCACCTTGGCCTTGGTCAACTCCTGTTCGTTCTTGCCGATCGAACTGATCTCTGGAATGGTGTAGATCCCGGTTGGTACGTCATTGACGAAACGCCAGCTGCCGTTGTCGACAATGCTGCCCGCCGCCGAACGGCCCTGGTCGTGGGCGGCACTGGCCAGGCTCGGCCAGCCGATCACATCGCCGGCGCCATAGATGTTTGGCACGCAGGTGCGATAGTTCTCGTCGACTTCGATCTGGCCACGGCTGTTGACCTTGACCCCGATATTTTCCATGCCCAGCTTGTCAGTGTTGCCGGTACGACCGTTGCACCAGAGCAAGGCGTCGGCCTTGATCTTCTTGCCGGACTTGAGGTGCAGGATCACCCCGTTGTCCAGGCCTTCGACCCGGTCGTACTCCTCGTTGTGGCGCACGGTGATGTTGTTGTTGCTGAAGTGGTAGCTCAACGCCTGGGAAATTTCCGAGTCGAGGAAGCTGAGCAACTGGTCGCGGTTGTCCACCAACTCCACCAACACCCCGAGGCCACTGAAGATCGAGGCGTATTCGCAACCGATGACCCCGGCCCCGTAGATGATCAGCTTGCGCGGCGTGTGACCAAGGCTGAGGATGGTGTCGCTATCGTAGATACGCGGGTGGTGGAAATCGATATCGGCCGGGCGATACGGACGTGAGCCGGTGGCGATGATGATGTGCTTGGCCACCAGTTTCTCGACCACCCCGTTGGAGCAGACCACTTCGATGGTCTGCTCGTCGGCGAAGCTGCCGGTGCCGAAGAACAGGTCGACGCGGTTGCGGGCGTAGAAGCCGGTGCGCGAAGCGACTTGCTTGGCAATGACTTTCTCCGCGCTTTTCAGCACGTCGGGGAAGGAAAACCAACGCGGCTCACCAATGGCCCGGAACATCGGGTTGGTGTTGAACTGCATGATCTGCCGGACCGAGTGACGCAAGGCCTTGGACGGGATAGTCCCCAGGTGGGTGCAGTTACCGCCGACCTGGCGGCGGCTGTCGACCATCGCCACCTTGCGCCCCGCTTTCGCGGCGTTCATTGCCGCGCCTTCACCAGCCGGGCCGGAACCCAGTACCACTACGTCGTAGTTGTAGACAGCCATGCGTACTCCTCAGAACAGGCCGAGGCACCCCTCTGGCACCTGCGGCTAAATCATGTCGCGGCCAGCGACATGAAGGATCAAATCTCGGTGTGCAGTCTATAGAAGCTTCAACGCCGCGCACATTAACCCTTGGTCGCGTCGTAGGCCAGCTTTGCCTGCACTACATGTTATGTCCGTCACCCTTGGCCGGGCGCTCGAACGCCTGATTCGACGGTGTGACGAAACCTGTATCGGCAGGTATCACAAAAAATGCGGCAATCGGGTGTTTCTCCGCGTAATCCCAGCCCAGCCCCCAGGCTCGTAACAAAGCCACGGCAGCCTGTGGATTTGACATATTCTTTAGAAAGGCCCTTTCCGGAGTTGACCATTATGCGTCAGATAATCGCCTCCTTATTGCTGATCTTCAGCGCGCTGACCTGGGCTGGTCCCGCCGAACGCCTGAAGGAAGCGCATTTCCCCAGTCAATGGCGCAGCGGCAGCGAAACCCTCGAACTCAAGGGGCAAACCGTCCTCACCTACCTCTGGGCCGACGTCTATGCCGCCGCGCTGTACAGCGCCCCCGGCATCAGCGCCCGCCAGGCCTTCACCGAACTGCGCGACCAGCGCCTGGAGCTCTATTACTTTCGCGACATTGACCGCAACGACTTGATCAAGGCCGCCACCACCACCCTGCAACGCCAGCAAACAGCCGCCACTCTGGCGCGCCTGAGAGGCAAACTGGACAGCCTGCAACAGAGTTTCAAGGACATTCAGCGGGGTGATCGCTATGCGCTCGACTATCGGGTCGGACACGGGCTGAACCTGGAATGCAACGGTCAGGTGATCTTCAGCAGTCGCGATCCTGAACTGGCCAGGGTGTACTTCGCGATCTGGTTGGCCCCACAAGGCCTGTCGGCGCCGTTACGGGAAACACTGCTGGCACAAAACCCCGATTGAAGCCGTCTAAATCAAGGGTTGTGCCATTTAGCCAGCAAGCTAGGTTTTTTTGTTGCCTGGCGCCCCCAATACACATATCGTTACAAAACTGTTCTGCCAGCGTGCGTATGCCTGAAAGGTTCAGTGAAGACGAGCAGAGACGACGGATTGCTTATAAGACAGATAAAGTGAGTGAAAAAAATGGCCTCAAACACAGGCAAAGGCAAGGCGATCTTTCGCGTTGTCAGCGGCAACTTCCTCGAGATGTTCGACTTCATGGTTTACGGCTTCTATGCCACGGCCATCGCTAAAACCTTCTTCCCCAACGACAGCGCCTTCGCCTCCCTGATGCTCTCGCTGGCCACCTTCGGTGCCGGCTTCCTGATGCGTCCACTGGGTGCGATTTTCCTCGGCGCCTACATTGACCGCCATGGTCGTCGCCAAGGCCTGATCATCACCCTGGCGCTGATGGCCGCGGGTACGGTGCTGATCGCCTGTGTCCCGGGCTATTCGACCCTCGGCGTGGCCGCACCACTGCTGGTACTGCTCGGTCGGCTGCTGCAAGGCTTCTCCGCCGGTGTCGAACTGGGTGGCGTCTCGGTCTACCTGGCCGAGATCTCGACCCCGGGTCGCAAGGGCTTTTTCGTCAGTTGGCAGTCCGCCAGCCAACAGGCAGCGGTGGTCTTCGCCGGCCTGCTGGGTGTGGGCCTCAACCACTGGCTGAGCCCCGAGCAGATGGGTGACTGGGGCTGGCGCGTGCCGTTCCTGGTGGGCTGCATGATCGTTCCGGCGATTTTCATCATTCGTCGCTCGCTGGAAGAGACACCTGAGTTCCAGGCACGCAAACATCGTCCGAACCTGTCGGAAGTGATGCGCTCAATCGGTCAGAACTTCGGCCTGGTGCTGGCAGGCACGGCGCTGGTGATCATGACCACCGTGTCCTTCTACCTGATCACCGCCTACACCCCGACCTTCGGCAAGGCTGAGCTGCATCTGTCGGACTTCGACGCTTTGCTGGTGACCGTGTGCATCGGTCTGTCGAACTTCTTCTGGCTGCCGGTGATGGGTGCGCTGTCTGACAAGATCGGGCGCAAGCCGTTGCTGCTGGCAGCGACCATCCTGGCTATCCTCACGGCGTATCCAGTGCTGTCCTGGCTGGTGGCGGCGCCAAGCTTCAGTCACCTGCTGATTGCCTTGCTGTGGCTGTCGTTCCTCTACGGCTCCTACAACGGTGCCATGGTCGTGGCCCTGACCGAGATCATGCCGGTCGAAGTGCGGACCACCGGCTTCTCCCTGGCCTACAGCCTGGCAACGGCGACCTTCGGCGGTTTTACCCCGGCGGTCTGTACCTACCTGATCCACGTACTGAACAACAAGGCGGCACCGGGCATCTGGCTCAGTGCCGCGGCGGTCCTGGGGCTGATTGCGACCCTGGTGCTGTTCCGTGGCAACAAGCATGAACTGCGCACCGCGCAGATGGCCGTCTCCAGCCGCGGCTGAGCAGACGCCCTCCCCCGAGCAAACGCCTGCCATGCCGGCGCTTGCTGGTCACCTCGCGCGCGGCACGGACGCCGCGCGACGGTCTGCCAAGAGCTCCCTCAAGGCGCCGGCCTTGGCGGTTGTGCCACACGCGGCTCACCGGCGACCTTCAACGACTGGCTCCAGCCTCCTCCCAGGGCCTTGTACAGGTTCACTTGATTGATCTCCCGCGCCAGCTCCAGCTGCGACCATTTCTGCTGTGCCTCGAATAGCGAGCGATGGGCATCCATGGTCGAGAAGTAGCTGTCCATGCCCGCCTCGAACCGCAAGCGCGACTGGCGATAGGCCGCCTGGTAATCCTCCACCAGACGTTTCTGCGCCGCCACCTGGACGAGCATCTCCTGTCGCGCGTTGAGCGCATCGGCGGCCTCGCGAAAGGCATTCTGCACCGTCGCCTCATAGGCTGCGGCCCGGCCATCGAATCGTGCATGCGCGCCATCCACCTGGGCCCGTCGGGCACCAACGTCGATCAGGGTCAGGGAGCCGCTCAGGGCGGTCGACCAGAACTGCGCCGGGGCGCTGAGCAAGTGAGAGAAATCGCCACTCAGGCTGCCCAGCGCCGACGTCAGGGAAAAGGTCGGAAAGTAGGCGCTACGCGCCGCGCCGATGTCCGCATTGGCCGCCCGTAGCAAGGCTTCGGCCGCCATGATGTCAGGGCGCCGGGCCATCAAGGACGACGGCAGCCCGGCAGGCACGTCGGCGGTGGCCAGGGACTCGCCCAACACCCCGCTGGGCAAGAGGGCTTCGGGCACGGGCTGACCGACCAGGACCCGCAGTGCATTCATGTTCTGCGCCACCTGCATGCGATAGGTGTTGATCTGCACCGCCGCGGTGTTGGTTTGCGCGTCGGCCTGGTGCACATCGATCTGCGCGCTGGAGCCCAGGTTGTAGCTCTTGCGCAGCAACTGCCCGTAGTTGTTCTGGGTCTCGTAGGTGGCCTGGGCCAGATCCAGCAGGTTCTGGCTGGCCTTGAGGCTCAACCAGGTACTGGCGACCTCGCCGATCAGCGCCAGCCGGGCCGTCTGGTAATCCGCTTCGGAGGCTTCGAAGCGAGCGCCGGCGGCGCTTCTCTGGCTACGTATACGCCCGAACAGATCCAGTTCGTAGGAGGTGAAGCCGGCTGTCGCCTGGAAGGTATTGGCGATACTGCCCGCGCTGTCGCCTCCGCCCGGCGTGCGCACCAGCGGCGGCAGCTTACTGCGCCCGGCATAGGTATCGATGCCGATCGAGGGGAACAATGCCGACTGTGCCCCGGCATAGCCGGCCCGGGCTTCTTCCACGCTGGCGGCGAACTGGCGCAGGCCGCGATTGTTGTCCAGCGCCAGCTCGATCAGGCTACGCAGCCGCTGATCGATGATAAATCCATGCCAATCGTGATCGAACGCCTCCTTGGCCGCACAGCAGGAGCCTGTCGAGCTGGCCGGCCACTGCTCGTCGATCGGCGCATCGGGCTTTTGGTAGGCGGGCTCCAGCGAACAAGCGCTGAGCAGCAACAGGGACAGCAGACAAGTCGAAGGTACGCAACGGTTCATGATCCACCTCTCTCAACGCAGGCCGAACAAGGCGCGCAAGGGGGAAACCAGGGCGTCCCACAGACCACCACGGGCCCTGGCCACCCGCGACAGGGACTGTTTGCGCAAACGCAGCGCAGCCGGTCGATAACTCGCGAGTCCGTCATAGGACGGGGTCCTGGACATCCGGGAGAATGACGGCAGCGTACGCCGCTCCCCCAACAACGAACGGCGCAACAGGGTGCCAAAGGCCATGGCCGGCTCGGCCTTGCTGGCCACATTGACGCTGGCATCACTGAACAGCCGGGCGATAAGGCGCTGGCGCTGCCCCTCATCAAGGTCGACAAAACGCAACCCCAGGCGATCGGAGCCCTGGTTGCGCATGACCTCCACCCCGAGCCAACCCAGCGAGCGGACCCACACTTGCCCATGCACACCCGGCTTGATCGAGGCGGCCAAGCTGCAAGACAGGCAGACCCCGCTGACCGAAATATCCACCAGTCGCCCCGCAAAGGTTTTCGTCCCCAGGCGCAAGCCAGTGGCTTCATCGGAGGGAAAGCGTTCTTCACCATGCAGCCGCGGCCGGTCAACGCAAGCCACCAGCGTCGCCAGGTTGTAGATCAACGCGACCACGGTCCAGCACAGATTGAACAGCATGTTGCCGTCGAAAGCCGCGGCCGTGGCAATGGCAATGAACGCGCCCACCTGGGAAAACAGGATCAACGCCAGAAAGAATCCGAACAGCTTCCAGTGGATCAGGGTTCGGGTGCGATCGAGGCCTTTGGCGGTCACTTTGAAAGGGCGACCGAAGGGACGAATCATCGCACTGGCAATCGTCGCGGTGACCGCCAGGGACGCGACGATCTGCGTGACTTCGGTGAACACCGGCAGGGTTCGGCGGGCCGTGACCCAGGTGCCATAGCCCCAGAAGGCGATCAGCGCAGGCATGCCAAAGGCCAGGAAATCCGCGGGCTTGGCATAGAATCCGGCAATCCCGAAGTACCAATAGAGCACTGGGGACACCAGCAACATCAGGATGAAAGGCTTGGAGAACCAGTGCATCAGACCATGCAGGTAGTGCAGACGGTCATTGAGACTGTAGCCACGGCCACGCAAGGGTCCCTCCTTCAATAACGCCACCTGGAGGGTCCCCAGGCACCAGCGCGCACGCTGGTTGATGTACTCGGTCAAACCCTCGGCCGACAAGCCGATGGATAACCGTTCGTTGAGCCAGCGGGTCACATAGCCTTGTTGCAGCAGACGGCAGGTGGTGTAGATATCCTCGCAGACCGAGCCGGTGGGGAAACCGCCGATGCGGGTAATCAGGTCGCGCCGTACCACAAAGGAGGTGCCCACGCAAAACGCTGCGTCCCAGCCGTCCTTGGCCGGCTGGAAGACATCGAAGAAGACGCGCTGCTCGTCCACCCAGCAGTCGGACGAGCCGAGGTTGTGCTGGATCGGATCCGGGTTGTAGTAGAACTGCGGGGTCTGTACCAGGCCCACCCGTGGATCCTCGAACAACCCGAGGATGCGCATCAGGATCGGTTGCTGAGCGGCGAAGTCGGCGTCCAGCACCAGGATGTACGGCGCGTTGCTGCTGGCCGCCGACTGGCGCAGTCCATTGTTCAGGTTGCCGGCCTTGGCGTGGGTATTGTCCGCACGCCGGGCGTATTGCACCCCGACCTCGGCGCAATAGTCGCGCAACCAGTCGCGCCGGGTATCGTCCAGCACCCAGACAGTGAAGTTGGGGTAGTCGATGGCCTGGGCGGCAAGAATGGTTTTCTCGAGGATCTCCAGGCCTTCGTTGTACGTGGCGATAAACACATCCACCGCCGGCACGTCGTTCCCGGCCGCCCGCAGGCGGCGCTCGCCGGCATCGGCACTGGCCTGGTGATCGCTGCGACAGAGCATGACGACAATGGAAAACAACGTATAACCAATGGCCATCATCTCGAAAAACAGAAAGCTGTAGGCCCAGACCACGGCAAATCCGTCCTGGCCGTCGGGTAAGGTGTCGCGGATGCGCCAGGCGGCGTAATTGATCAGCAACACTGCGGTGATCGCCCCAAAGCCGGCCCGGGCTCCCCATTGCTCGCGCCGGGTCAGGCAACTGAAGAGAATCACGACAGCCAGGGTCCAGAAATTGATTTGCACAAGCTGCAACGGGTCGAGTACCTGCATGTCAGTTCGCCTCTTGAGCGCCGGTAAAGGGATTGACGCCGGTGGCCGCGATAGCAGCCCATGCCGTGGCGCCCAGATGAGGCAGGTGGTAGTAGAAGAAATCGTTGCTCGGCGAATCCGGACCGATAGCCAGCCCGGTGCTGATTTGCGCCTGCGGCGTCGCGAACAGCCAACCGTGACCGGCCTGCAATGCCAACAACACCGGCCACAAGGGCTGGGCCCGGTCGGGCAGACCACTCAGGCGCGCCACCGCCGCGGCCTGGGCGGTGCCCTCGGTCCAGACGCCGTCGGGGTTGCGGTTGAACCCATAGCCGTCGGCGAAACGGTGGCTTTGATCGACAAAGGCAAACACCCGACGCCAGTCCCGCGGCGGATCGGGAACCGCCAGCAACGGCCAGAGCTGCGCGTCCAGCCCTGAGCGCAGGCGATCCGAGGTTCGTCCATCCTCGCCGGTGCCAATCAGGAAACGCCCCTCACCGTCATCCCACTGACTTTGCACGAAGCCCAGGGCAACCTGCGCCTGGCGCCGCGCATTCGGGTCCGCTGCCAAGCGGTCGAACGCGGTCCAGGCAGCTATCAGGTCGACATTGTGCTCGGTGGACTTCCAACCTTGCCGCACCTGCCGGTTGAAATAGCCATAGGCGCCACCACTGAAGCCCGGGGGGGCCTGGGTGTCGTAGGTGTTCTGCTGGACCCAGTGCAGCACCCGGCGTGCCGCGGCAAGATAGGACGGCTCGGCGGTCTGGCGGTAAGCCTCAAGCAGCGCGAGCGCCCCCCAGGCCTGATTGCCGGTGGCACTGCTGACCTGATAGGCATCCTGACTCCAGGCATTGCGCTCAGTGCTCCAATACCCCGACAAGCCCATGGCCTGGCCCTTGATCGGACCGGCCGCATAGGCATTGCGCAGACGCCCGTCAGCGTACTCGGGGTCATGCTCCACGGCGAACGCCAGGGCATCGGCCAACCGGCGAGCGGACTGCGCCTTGCCACAGGCAAACAAGGCGATGCTGGCCAGGGCGTTGTCATAGGTGAAGGCCACCCCGCGCAGGGCCAATATTGCCGGAGGTTGTCCGTCCAGGGTCGGATAGCTGGTCAGCAGCACCGGATCGGTACCAGGATAAGCCCGTACCGCCCGCTCCAATGCCCCACAGGTGTCCGTCGCCAGTTGCACCCGGGGCGGCACCGCCCAGGCCGCCTGCCCGACGCCCAGCAGCACCCCGCCGACTAACCAGGCCACGCCGCGCCAGCGGCTCATTTCCCCGCCACCTCGGCGGAAGCCCAGAGCCCGGGCTTGCACACCATGCTTCGTTGCCTGTCACTGAGATTCGCGGCGAAGGTGGCGACCACATACACGGAGTTCTGCTCGGCGTAGGGGAAAGGTACGCTGTACGTTCCCGGCTGCAGGTCGGATGAGTGGGACAACAGTTGCTCGACCTTGGCCGTCAGCGGCTCGTCCAGGCCACGAATACTCACCTTCAACACGGTGTCACGATCGATTTTGCTCGCCACACGCTCGGGAAACACCGCAACGACGTAGCTTTCCCCGCAATTGGTCGCGCGTACCAGGGTCGAACCGGCACGTACCAACGTGCCTTGGGGCGCTACCACTTCCTGGACCGTCCCGGCGGAATAGGCCACCACGTCATATCCGGACATCAGCTTGATCCGGCTGTTTTCCGCCTCGATCAACCCGTCGAGCTTTTGCAGCTCCTGCTGCACCGCGGACCGGTTGCGCTCCTGATTGTCCAGGCTCAGCTTCAAGGTGACCAAATGCGAGCTGAGGTCGAACATGCGCAACTGATCCGGGTCCAGGTACACCTGCTGGTTGGCCGCGCTAAGATCGCCATTGCTGATACCCAACTGAGACTTGACTGTCTCCGCGGCGCCCTGCAACGAGGCCAACTGGGCTTTCGACGAGTCGACCAAGGCATTACTGACCGCTCCCTGGCGGAACAACTCGAGATTGCGCTCTACTGTTTCTTCAGCCTCTTTCAAGCGCGCGCTGGCGGCGTAATTTTCGGCGCGCAGGGCTTTCTGGCCGAACAACTGGCGGGTACGGAAAGCCGACTGGTATTGCTGGCTGCTTTTCTCCAGCGCCTGGTAGTACTGCTGGTCGTGTTCGAACTGGCTGAGGGATGCTGACAACTCCTGCTCCAGGCTCAAGCGCCGGGTTTGCAATGTCAACAACGTGTCTTGATTGGCCCGGGGGTTTTCCACCACGGCCACCTTCTGCCCCTGGACAAAAGAGGCCCCCGACTTGATCTCGAGGGAACTCACGACACCATCGATGGGGGTGGTCAGCAGAATCACCGGCGCATTGAGAATGGCCCGGGTGGCCGACGTCGATAGCAACGGCATGAACAAGGTCGACAGCAACAACCATAGGATGAAGACCAGAATGCCCACACCCACCAACCGGGGTAACAGGGACAATGGAAAGTGCCTTGTGCGCTCTTCGGTCATGTCAGGTTCTCCCGATAGGGCATGAAGACATTCATTCTCAACAAGCAGCCAATAGCCGCACGTTATCGTGAAAGGCATAAAGCAGTGTTGCCAGCAAAGATGTCCCATCATCAGGCCACGACTTGATCGGCCCGACTTAGTTGGTTTCTTAGTGTTGTGAGCAGGAATGATATTCCTGTCTTTTTGGAAGTTGGCATCCGCTCATAGTGACCACTTATCCACTATTTATGTTGCCTGTTTATTACTGAAAGGAAGCTCGCGGACTTCACCCCGGCCTGATGGCTAAATACAGGCCTTTTGATAGCTAGTTCCCGGCAAGCTCGGGTGTTGTCAGAGGCGACACTAAGTTGGGTCTTTTCCAGTGTCAAGCGCCCAGACACAAACATTTTAATGGCGCCAATTATATAGCGCCTCGAAAGAATGGATCCATTAGATGAGCGCCCGCAACGCGTGATCCGCAACTGATTATTTTCCCTGGGATTTTTAATTCATCGAAAAATAAAATTAAAAACCCTTCTATATGGATATCGCTCCAACTGAACAACTTACCAGATGAAAGCGATATAAAACATCGATCCACTCAGCACATCAACACAGTCTTCGCGACAAGTCCATTACACACTTGGCACAATGAAAAACGCCCCGACAAGTCGGGGCGTTTTCATGTGCAACGAGTGCTTAGCGCGGGAACGCAGGTGGGTTGACCCCAGCCATGTCTTCCATCACGCGGACCACCTGACAGCTGTAACCGAACTCGTTGTCGTACCAGACGTACAGCACAACACGGTTGTCGTTGCAGATGGTCGCTTCGGCGTCGACCACACCGGCGTGGCGCGAACCGACGAAGTCGGTGGAGACCACTTCCTGGGAATTGACGAAGTCGATCTGCTTGTGCAGGTCCGAATGCAGCGCCATGTAGCGCAGGTACTCGTTCATCTCTTCGCGGGTGGTGGCTTTCTCGAGGTTCAGGTTGAGAATGGCCATCGACACGTTCGGCGTCGGCACACGGATAGCATTGCCGGTCAGCTTGCCGGCCAGCTCAGGCAGGGCCTTGGCTGCAGCGGTGGCGGCACCGGTCTCGGTGATCACCATGTTCAGCGCGGCACTGCGTCCACGACGATTGCCCTTGTGGAAGTTGTCGATCAGGTTCTGGTCGTTAGTGTACGAGTGAACCGTTTCAACGTGACCGTTAAGGATGCCGAACTTGTCGTTGACCGCCTTGAGCACCGGCACGATGGCGTTGGTGGTGCAGGACGCCGCGGAAACGATCTTGTCCTCGGCGGTGATTTCGCCGTGGTTGATCCCGTGCACGATGTTCTTCAGCTTACCCTTGCCCGGTGCGGTCAGAACAACGCGATCGATACCCGGGCAGGTCAGGTGCTGGCCCAGGCCGTCGGCATCACGCCATACACCAGTGTTGTCCACCAGCAAGGCGTTCTTGATGCCGTACTGGGTGTAGTCCACCTCGGTCGGGTTCTTCGCGTAGATGACCTGGATCAGGTTACCGTTGGCGGTGATGGTGTTGTTTTCTTCGTCGATGGTGATGGTGCCGTTGAAGGAACCATGCACCGAATCGCGACGCAGCAGGCTGGCGCGCTTGGTCAGGTCGTTCTCGGCCCCCTTGCGCACAACGATGGCACGCAGGCGCAGGCCGTCGCCGCCACCGGTTTTCTCGATCAGGATACGGGCCAGCAGGCGACCGATACGACCGAAACCGTACAGCACCACGTCAGTGCCCTTGCGGCCGGCGGCGCTTTGCTGGCCAACTACATCGGCCAGTTCTTCGCGAACGAACTGCTCGGCGCTGCGGCCATTGCCTTGCGCCTTGAATTTCACGGCCAGCTTGCCCAGATCCACCGAAGCGGCACCCAGCTTGAGCTCGCTCATCGCCTTGAGCAGCGGGAAAGTCTCGTGGACGGACAGTTCGACATCATCGCTCTGACGATGGCGAGCAAAGCGGTGAGCCTTGAGAATCGCGATGACAGACTGGTTGATCAGGCTGCGGCCATAGATCGAACTCACCACATTGTTATTGCGGTAGAGCTGACCGATAAGCGGGATCATCGCTTCTGCAAGCGCTTCACGATCAATCCACTCACCAAGACACTGGTCGGGCTTCTGAGTCACGGGAACCTTCCACATGTAGGGGCTGAAAAAAGGGGCTACATTATGCCGCCGAGTGGCCCTGCGAGCAATGCGCGGCTGTCGTACACGGGCCAAGAAAAAACCTTTTTTAAAAAGTGCACCCCGCGCCAGCCCAGTAAACACGCGGCTTGCAGCAAGGCACGGAATGAGCGCTGATTGGCGACTTGTCCGTAACCCTCCAAAACATCCGGCCAATACGGCACTACATAATGGGTTGAAAAGCGCTATTTCTTGTCATAGCCACTACATTTCCCTCATTGCGTAATAGAAACAGTCTGCAACTGACAGGCGGCACCCAGGACCGTTACAATTACCGACTTTGTCGCAACGCTTGGAGCTCAACCTTCCGTGCCCGTTCTGCGTCTACCGCTTCTCCCTGCCGCGGCAGGTAAACAGCACTGGGGCAATCTCCCCGGTGCCGCCCTGAGCCTGGCCATTGCCGAGGCTGCCAGCGCTGCCAAGCGCTTCACCCTGCTACTGACCGCCGACAGCCAAAGCGCCGAACGGCTCGAACAGGAGCTGAGCTTCTTCGCCCCCGACTTGCCGGTGCTGCATTTCCCGGACTGGGAAACCCTGCCCTACGATCTGTTTTCGCCGCACCAGGACATCATCTCCCAGCGCATTGCCAGCCTTTATCGACTGCCGGAGCTGGCCCATGGCGTGCTGGTCGTACCGATCACCACCGCCCTGCACCGCCTGGCCCCGACCAAGTTCCTGCTGGGCAGCAGCCTGGTGCTGGATATCGGCCAGAAGCTCGATGTCGAGCAGATGCGTACACGACTGGAGGCCACGGGCTACCGCTGCGTCGACACGGTCTACGAACATGGTGAGTTCGCCGTGCGCGGCGCCCTGATCGACCTGTTCCCGATGGGCAGCAAGCTGCCGTACCGCATCGACCTGTTCGACGACGAGATCGAGACGCTGCGCACCTTCGACCCGGAAAACCAGCGCTCCATCGACAAGGTCGATTCGGTACGCCTGCTACCGGCCAAGGAGTTTCCCCTGCAGAAAGAGGCGGTCACCCGCTTCAAGGCACGCTTTCGCGAACGCTTCGACGTCGACTTCCGCCGCTGCCCGATCTTCCAGGACCTCAACAGCGGGATCACCCCCGCCGGTATCGAGTACTACTTGCCGCTGTTCTTCGAGGAAACCTCGACCCTGTTCGACTACCTGCCCCAGGACACCCAGGTGTTCTCCCTGCCGGGCATCGAACAGGCGGCGGAAAACTTCTGGAACGATGTGCGCAACCGCTACGAGGAACGCCGTGTCGATCCGACCCGACCACTGCTGCCACCGGCCGAGCTGTTCCTGCCGGTGGAAGACTGCTTCGCCCGCCTGAAAAACTGGCCACGGGTGGTCGCCAGCCAGCAGGACGTGGAAACCGGCATCGGCCGTGAACGCTTTCCGGCCCGCGAACTGCCGAACCTGGCGATCGAGGCCAAGGCCAACCAGCCGCTGGCGGCGCTCTCCGCCTTCCTCGATGAGTTTCCCGGCCGCGTGCTGTTCACCGCCGAATCCGCCGGGCGCCGGGAAGTCCTGCTGGAACTGCTTGAACGCCTGAAGCTGCGCCCCAAGACCGTCGACAGCTGGCCGGACTTTGTCGCCGGCAAGGAGCGCCTGGCGATCACCATCGCGCCGCTGGACGAAGGCCTGGTGCTGGACGACCCGGCACTGGCGCTGGTGGCCGAAAGCCCGCTGTTCGGTCAGCGCGTGATGCAGCGCCGGCGCCGGGAAAAACGCGCCGACGCCAACAACGACGCGGTGATCAAGAACCTCACCGAGCTGCGCGAAGGCGCGCCGGTGGTGCATATCGACCACGGTGTCGGCCGCTACCTGGGCCTGGCGACCCTGGAGATCGACAACCAGATCGCCGAGTTCCTCACCCTGGCCTACGCCGAGGGCGCCAAACTCTACGTGCCGGTGGCCAACCTGCACCTGATCGCCCGCTACACCGGCAGCGACGACGCCCTCGCCCCGCTGCACCGCCTGGGTTCGGAAACCTGGCAGAAAGCCAAGCGCAAGGCCGCCGAACAGGTGCGCGACGTCGCCGCCGAACTGCTCGATATCTATGCCCGCCGCGCCGCCCGCGAAGGTTATGCCTTCGCCGACCCGAAAGCCGACTACGCAACCTTCAGCGCCGGCTTCCCGTTCGAGGAAACCCCGGACCAGCAGACCACCATCGACGCCGTGCGCGCCGATATGCTCGCGCCCAAGCCGATGGACCGCCTGGTCTGCGGCGACGTCGGCTTCGGCAAGACCGAAGTGGCCATGCGCGCGGCCTTTATCGCTGTGCACGGCGGCAAGCAGGTGGCGATCCTGGTACCCACCACCCTGCTCGCCCAGCAGCACTACAACAGCTTCCGCGATCGCTTCGCCGACTGGCCGGTGAGCGTGGAGGTGATGAGCCGCTTCAAATCCACCAAGGAAGTCAACGCCGCGGTGGCGGACCTCGCCGAAGGCAAGATCGACATCGTTATCGGCACCCACAAGCTGCTGCAGGACGATGTGAAGATCAAGAACCTGGGCCTGGTGATCATCGACGAGGAACACCGGTTCGGTGTGCGCCAGAAAGAACAGCTCAAGGCCCTGCGCAGCGAAGTCGACATCCTCACCCTGACCGCCACGCCGATCCCGCGTACGCTGAACATGGCAGTATCGGGCATGCGTGACCTGTCGATCATCGCCACCCCGCCGGCACGCCGGCTGTCGGTGCGCACCTTCGTCATGGAGCAGAACAAGAGTACGGTCAAGGAGGCCCTGCTCCGCGAGCTGCTGCGCGGCGGCCAGGTCTACTACCTGCACAACGATGTGAAGACCATCGAGAAATGCGCCGCCGACCTCGCCGAACTGGTGCCGGAAGCGCGCATCGGCATCGGCCACGGGCAGATGCGCGAGCGCGAACTCGAACAGGTGATGAGCGACTTCTACCACAAGCGCTTCAACGTGCTGATCGCCTCGACTATCATCGAGACCGGCATCGACGTGCCGAGTGCCAACACCATTATCATCGAGCGCGCTGACAAGTTCGGCCTGGCCCAGTTGCACCAGTTGCGTGGCCGGGTCGGGCGCAGTCACCACCAGGCCTATGCCTACCTGCTGACCCCGGGTCGCCAGCAGATCACGCCCGACGCGGAAAAGCGCCTGGAGGCCATCGCCAATACCCAGGACCTCGGTGCCGGCTTCGTGCTCGCCACCAACGACCTGGAAATCCGTGGCGCCGGCGAACTCCTGGGCGACGGCCAGAGCGGGCAGATCCAGGCGGTCGGATTCACCCTGTACATGGAAATGCTCGAACGCGCGGTCAAGGCCATTCGCAAGGGCGAGCAACCCAACCTCGACCAGCCCCTGGGCGGTGGTCCGGAAATCAACCTGCGCCTGCCGGCGCTGATCCCCGAAGACTACCTGCCGGACGTGCACGCCCGGCTGATCCTCTACAAGCGCATCGCCTCGGCGTCCGACGAAGAGGGCCTCAAGGACCTGCAAGTGGAAATGATCGACCGCTTCGGCCTGCTGCCGGAACCGACCAAGAACCTGGTGCGCCTGACCCTGCTCAAACTGCAGGCCGAGCAGTTGGGCATCAAGAAAGTCGACGGTGGTCCGCAAGGTGGGCGCATCGAGTTCGCCGCGGACACCCCGGTCGATCCGCTGGCGCTGATCAAGCTGATCCAGGGCCAGCCCAACCGCTACAAATTCGAAGGTGCCACCCTGTTCAAGTTCATGGTACCGATGGAACGTGCGGAAGAACGCTTTAATACACTGGAGGCGCTGTTCGAACGCCTCACCCCGAAAACTGCCTGAAGGACGCCGTATGCGCCTGATACCCTCGCTGGCCTTGTTGTTGGTCCTGATCGCCCCGGCGGCGTTGGCCGACGAGTTGTATCAGATCGAAATGATCCTGATCCGACAGAACCTGGAGCAACCCTTCCAGAGCCAACCGGCGCCCGAGGATTGGGCCAAGGGGGCCAAGCCGGTCACCGCCGACCAGGAACGCACCCCCAGCCTCAACGAGATGACCGCCAAACTCGGCGCCAGCGGCAACTACGAGGTGCTGCTGCACAGGGCTTGGCAACAACCTCTGAGCGACCAGCCGAGCCTGGTTTCGATCACCGAAGGCCAGGAACAGTTCGGCCAGTTCCCGGTGCAGGGCACGCTGAGTTTCACCCTCAAGCGCTTCACCGACGTGCAAGCGCAGTTCTGGGTCAACCAGTTCGACAAGAACGGCGTGGTCAGTGCCAGCGAACGCCTGAACCAGACCAGCCAGACCAAGAACGGCCAACTCAACTTCCTCGATGCCGGCCACCTCGCCCTGCTGCTCAAGGTGACCTCACTCGCCGCATCGAAACGCGAAGCGCCGTCACAGAATCTCGACCAGTGAACGTCCGATGCCCTCGTCCCTGACGCCCGCCCTGACGAAACCGCTCGCCGCGTCCTGGGTCAGTCGCTTCAAGGAACAGAGCCTGGAACGGGGCCGGCGCTACGCCCTGGAAAACCGCGTGAGGATCGTCCAGGCCGGTGACAGCA
The DNA here is from genome assembly GCF_023242365.1 of Pseudomonas sp. MWU13-2100. GTDB lineage: Bacteria > Pseudomonadota > Gammaproteobacteria > Pseudomonadales > Pseudomonadaceae > Aquipseudomonas. Next base: position 2,694 of record NZ_JALLIX010000051.1, on the reverse strand, counting down.
CCATTATCGCCAGTTGCGAAGGCTCGGGCGGTAATACCTACCGCCAGACCATTCACCTGCGCGAGTCCGCCAAAGGCACGCTGCTGGTGGTCGACGCCACCTGTACCTGCCCGGTGCGCAACTGCTGCAAGCACACCGCCGCGGTATTGCTGCAAGTCCAGGAAACCCTGGCCTACCCGGCGGCGGAAAAGGACGCCCAATTGCTGGAAAAACTCCAGGCCGTGCTGGATGCGCGCACGCCGTCGCCCTTGCCGCAACAGCGTATCGATGACCTGATGCCGGTGCCGCGCCTGTGGCTGGCAAGCATCGAGTTCAGCGCCTTCGAGCCGCGCAACGGGCGGATGCAACGTTATATCCAGCACCGCGCGGCCCTCTCCTTCGACTACCTGGGCGAGTACGTCAGCGGGCAGAAAAACGCCGATATCATCCTGCGCCAGGAGCACCAGAGCCTGCGCATCAAGCGCCAGCTTGAAGCGGAAAAAGCCTGTCGCGAGCAATTGCGCCTGCTGGGATTCAAGATCGCCACGCGCCAGAGCAAGGCGTTGCCGGAAAGTGCCGGCGAACTGTTCGAAATGGTCAATGACAGCGCCTGGCTGAACTTCACCCTCAACGAACTGCCAGACCTGCGCGCCCAAGGCTGGGAATTGCAGATCGAGGACGACTTCGGTTTCGACCTCAGCCCCGTGGAGGACTGGTACGCCACGGTCGACGAAGCCCCCGAACGCGACTGGTTCGACCTGGAATTGGGGATTATCGTCAACGGTGAGCGCCTGAGCCTGCTGCCGATCCTGCTGAACCTGGTGCGTTCGCATACCGAACTGCTCAACCCCGAGCGCCTGGCCCGGCGCCGCGACGACGAACTGATTCTGGTGAATATACCGGCCTCCCCCGGCGGCAGCCACGGGCCACTCCAGGTCGCCTTGCCCTATGGACGCCTGCGGCCGGTGCTGAACACCCTGGGCGAGTTCTACCTGCAAGAGCCCGGCACCACTCGCCTGCGCCTGAGCCATGCCGATGCGACCCGGCTCAACCCGCTGGACGAGCTGTCGCTGCTCTGGGAAGGCGGCGAACAGATCCGTGGCTTCGCCCAGCGGCTGCGGGATATCCGCGACTACAGCGCGACGCTCCCCGAAGGTCTCAACGCCACGCTGCGCCCGTATCAGCACGAGGGCCTGAGCTGGATGCAATCGCTCAGGCAACTGGAAGTCGGCGGCATCCTGGCCGATGACATGGGCCTGGGCAAAACCTTGCAGACCCTGGCCCACATCCTCAGCGAAAAGCAGGCCGGGCGCCTGGACCGCCCCTGCATGGTGGTGATGCCGACCAGCCTGATTCCCAACTGGCTGGACGAGGCCGCGCATTTCACCCCGCAGCTCAAGGTGCTGGCGCTGTACGGCGCCGGGCGCAAGAAGCATTTCGAGCAATTGCAGGATTACGACCTGCTGCTCACCACCTATGCCCTGCTGCCCAAGGATATTGAACTGCTCAAGGCCCAACCGCTGCATGTGCTGGTCCTCGACGAGGCGCAGTACATCAAGAACCCCGGCAGCAAGGCCGCCCAGGCCGCCCGCGAGCTGGATGCGCGACAACGCCTGTGCCTGAGCGGCACGCCGCTGGAAAACCACCTGGGCGAGCTCTGGTCGCTGTTTCACTTCCTGCTGCCGGGCTGGCTGGGCGACGTCAAGAGCTTCAACCGCGACTATCGGACGCCGATTGAAAAACACGCCAGCGAAGTCCGCCTGCAACACCTCAACGGCCGGATCAAACCCTTCCTGCTGCGCCGCACCAAGGAACAGGTGGCCACCGAACTGCCACCGAAGACCGAGATCATCCACTGGGTCGAACTCAACGAGGCCCAGCGCGATGTCTACGAGACCATGCGCCTGGCCATGGACAAGAAGGTCCGCGCCGAGATCACCCGCAAGGGCGTGGCCCGCAGCCAGATCATCATCCTCGAGGCGCTGCTCAAGCTGCGTCAGGTCTGCTGCGACCTGCGCCTGGTCAACGACGCGCCCTTGCCGGCACGCGGCAGCGCCTCCGGCAAGCTCGACAGCCTGATGGAGATGCTTGATGAGCTGTTCGACGAGGGGCGGCGGATCCTGCTGTTCTCGCAGTTCACCTCGATGCTGTCGCTGATCGAGGTCGAATTGCGTAAACGCGGGGTGGCGTATGCGCTGCTGACCGGACAGACCCGCGACCGGCGCACGCCGGTCAAGGACTTCCAGAGCGGCAAGTTGCAGATTTTCCTGATCAGCCTCAAGGCCGGCGGCGTGGGGCTGAACCTCACCGAAGCCGACACGGTGATCCACTACGATCCGTGGTGGAACCCGGCCGCCGAACACCAGGCCACCGACCGCGCCTATCGGATCGGCCAGGAGAAGCCGGTATTCGTCTACAAGATGATTGCCCGTGGCACGGTGGAGGAAAAGATCCAGCACCTGCAACGGGAAAAATCGGACCTGGCCGCGGGGGTGCTCGACGGTCGCCAGGCGGGCGATTGGCAGTTGCAGAACGACGATATCGAAGCGCTGTTCGCACCGCTGCCAGACAACAAAATCGGCGGCTGACCCTCTGTAGGAGCTGACTTGTCGGGGCGCCGCAGCGCCGCGAAGCTATTGGTGGCCTCAAGGGCCTCTTCGCGGATAAATCCGGCTCCCACAATCTGCGGGGCGAATCGAACGTTCACATACAACC
>NZ_JALLIX010000050.1 GCF_023242365.1 Pseudomonas sp. MWU13-2100 | reverse complement strand
AGCTGATTCCTGTATCAGCTCAAATCAGCTCACCCAAAGACCTACACCCAACCCCCATCGACGATGAAGTTTTGCGCCGAGCACATGGAGGACGCCTCGGAGGCCAGAAAAAGAGCCATGTTGGCAATATGGAAAGGCTCCACGCTACCCGGCAAACATTGGCTGCGACTGATCAAGGCTTTGGCGGCATCATCCACCCAGAGAGCGAGCTGCTTTTCTGTCATCACCCAACCTGGAACCAGCGTGTTGACCCTGATACGCCATGGCCCCAACTCCCGTGCCAACGCGCGGGTCATACCGTGAGTGGCCGCTTTGCTGGCCGCGTAAACCGGATATCCGCTGGAGGCCATCATCCAGCCGATGGAACCTAAATTGATGATCGTGCCTTCCCCTGCGGCCTTCATCATGGGGACCACAGCCCGGGCGGCCAAAAAAGCATGCTTCAAATTGACGGAAATCAGCGTGTCGAATGTGGCTGAGTCAACTTCATCCAAGGTGTGCCTTACATCATTGGCGGCATTGTTGACCAGGACCGTCACAGGCCCCAGGGTCCGCGCAAAGTGCCCGATCGCCTCCTTATAAGCGGTCTCGTCCGTGACATCACAGTGAGCGAACTCAACCGTATGGCCCTCAGCCAACAAGTGGGCTGCCAGCCGTTCACCTTGGCTTTTGGCCATGTCCACAAACGCAACCTTGGCCCCCTGCCGCGCAAAGGCGCACACCATGGCTTCACCAATCCCCGAAGCACCACCGGAAATCAGTACGGTTTTATTTTTCAGGTCGGTGTACACGGCCGGGATACCGGCGCCTGTTTCATGATTCATCTGACAGTTACTCCACAGTAGGCACTTCGACTCAAGCAGTGCGACTCAAGGTGTGCTCGGACACCCGGGGTCATTTTTCGTCACCCGCCCAATTAGTCTTATTTTATATTGAAAATCTGCCAGCAAAGGCTATAAATAAACGGTAATATCGACAAAATATCTCAAATTAGTAGAACTATTCAACTCGACAACAATAAAAGGAGTTCAACCATGCGACAATCCCGGCACCTGCTTTCCGGCCTAGGTCTTTCCCTGATGATCAGCAGCTTCGGCGCCCAGGCTAACGGCCTGTCCAGCGAGCACAAAGCGTTTGGCAAGACCCTTGATGGCACCGCCATCGAGCAATATGTGTTGCGCAACAGCCATGGCCTGCAAGCCACGGTCATTACCTACGGTGGTGTTTTGCAAGCGCTGAAAGTGCCGGACAAAAACGGCAAGGTCGAAGACGTGGTACTGGGCTTTGACGATGTCCAGGGCTATCAGAACGGCAAGGCTTTCTTCGGCGCGACCATCGGACGCTACGGCAATCGCCTGGCCAAGGGTGCGTTCGAACTGGACGGCAAGCGTTACCAGGTGCCGCTTAACGATGGCCCCAACTCGCTGCACGGCGGTGCGCAGGGTTTTGACAAGCGCGTCTGGAAAGCCCAGCCGGTCAAGAGCAAGGATGCCGTCGGTGTGAAGCTCAGCTACCTGTCGGTGGATGGTGAAATGGGCTTTCCCGGCAATCTGAAAGTCGAGGTCACCTACAGTCTCAATGACAAGAACGAATTGCATATCGACTACAAAGCCACCACCGACAAACCCACGGTGCTGAACCTCACCAATCACAGTTACTTCAATCTTGCCGGTGCCGGTAACGGTGATGTGCTCAAACAGCTCGCCACCTTACATGCCAGCCATTACACACCCGTCAATGGCACGTTGATCCCAACCGGTGAGTTGGCCCCGGTCGCTGGCACGCCGATGGACTTTCTTCAACCGACCGCCATCGGCCAGCACATCCAGGACAATCATCCGCAGCTCAAATTCGCCGAGCCGAAACAAGGCGGTTTTGACTTCAACTGGGTGCTGGATACCAAGGGTGATGTCAGCCAACTTGCCGCAGAGGTGCGTGACCCGCAATCCGGTCGACGCTTGCAGCTCTACACCAGCGAGCCCGGGGTGCAGTTCTACACCAGCAACTTCCTCGACGGTACGGTCAAGGGCAAGGCGGGCAAGGCCTACGCACACTGGGGGGCATTCACGTTGGAAACCCAGCACTACCCCGATTCGCCGAACCAGCCGAGCTTCCCGACAACGCGGCTGGATCCAGGCCAGACGTATACCCAGAATACCGTCCTGAAATTCTCCGCCGACTGAGCCTGATAGCCGAACCTGTACCTGTAGGAGTTGTCGAGCCCTGGCGAGGCGGCGATAGCGGTAGATCAGGCAACATCAATGTCGACTGTACCGCCGTCATCGCCGCTTCGCCAAGGCTCGACAGCGCCTACAATGTCGCTGTCGAACCACACATTACAATATGGATGTTGATCCGCGAGTTTGCAGGCGTCTGAATACCTTGTGGGAGCGGTGCTTGCCCGCGAAGCTCTTGGCGGCGTACCGGTAAATCCGCCATCCACATCGAACAACCGCAATCAGCGTTGTTTCAGACGATCGATCACCACTGCCAGCAGCAGGATCGAACCCCGAATCACGTACTGATAAAACGTATCGATATTTTTCAGGTTCATCGCATTCTCGATGATCGCCAGAATCAATACCCCGGCAATCACATGTCGAATCATGCCAACCCCGCCACTCAATGACACCCCGCCCAACACGCAGGCGGAAATCACCGTCAATTCGAAACCCTGGCCGATCATTGGCTGACCGGAGGTCATCCGCGAGGCCAGGATCACCCCGGCCAATGCCCCGATGACGCCATGCACGGCGAAGATGATGATCTTGGTCCGATCGATATTGACCCCGGCCAGCAGCGCCGCTTCCTGGTTGCCGCCAATGGCCATGGTATTGCGCCCGTAGGTGGTGTAGTTGAGCAGCCAGCCAAAAAACAGGAAACAGCCGAGGGTGATCAGTATCGGTACCGGCACGCCAAACAGCTGGCCATTGCCGTAGACGAAGAACTGCGCCTGGGACACGCCGACCGCTTTGCCGTCGGCAACGATATAGGCCAGGCCACGCACGATCTGCATGGTCGCCAACGTGGTAATCAGCGCATTGACCCGCAGTTTGGCAATCACTATCCCATTGATCAGCCCGACGAGCAGCCCCATCAGCAGCGCCGCGCCGATACCGAGAAACACGCTGTCGGTGTCGCGCATCACGACCGCCGCAACGACCCCGGCACAGGCAATCACCGAGCCCACCGACAAATCGAAATGCCCGGACGCCAGGCAATACAACATGGTGCATGCGGCGATGCCGGTGGTGGAAATCGCCAGGCCCAGGCCGCGCATGTTCAGGGGCGACAGGAAGTTGTCGATGAGCAAGGTGCAGAGCACAAAGATCCCCAGCGCCGCCAACAGCATCGCCCAATTGTCGAGTAAGCCGCGCAGGTCCAGGGGCTTGCGTGCCATTGGCATCACGTTGTGTTGGGTTGTCATAGTCACCTCTCAGTTCACCAGGCCATCAGCGCGTTGGAGCGGCAAGGCCAGTTGTAGCAAGTTGGATTCATTGGCCTGCTCGCGGCTCTTTTCACCACGTATCGCGCCTTCGCAAAGCACCAGGGTGCGGTCGGCGATGCCCATCACTTCCATCAGGTCGCTGGACACCACAATCACCGCCACCCCGTCGGCAGCCAGGTTATGGATGATCTGGTAAATCTCGGCTTTCGCGCCGATATCGATACCGCGCGTCGGCTCGTCAAGCAGCAGGACTTTCATCGGCATCGACAACCAGCGGCCAAGAATGGCCTTCTGCTGATTGCCCCCCGACAGGTACATGATTTTCTGCGCCGAATGCGGTGTCTTCACTTTCAATGCCTTGATCTGCTTGTCGGCATTGCCCCTCTCCCAGCCGTCACGCAACAACCACCCAAAAAAAGAATGGGCGCCGCGGGCACTGATGTTGATGTTCTCGGCAACGCTGGAAAGCGGCATGATGCCCTCCTTCTTGCGGTCCTCGGGGCACAGCAGGACACCGGCGGCGATGGCATCGCGCGGCGAGCGGAGTTGCAGTGCCTCACCGCCCAGTTGCAGGGTTCCGGCGGTGATGCGCTCAAGGCCGGCCAGCAGGCGCAGCAGCTCGGTACGCCCCGCGCCGACCAAACCGAACAGGCCAAGAATCTCGCCTTGGTGCGCCTCGAAACTCACCGGTTTGCGCAAGCCCGGCCCCAACACATCATCAACCTTGAGCGCTACCGAGCCACGTTGACGAGGGCGGTAATCGTAGATGTCCTGGATATCGCGACCGACCATGCAGGTGACCAGTTGATCGTGGCTCAGCGCGCTCATGTCCTCGAAGGTGCGTACGTACCGACCGTCCTTGAACACGGTCACCGCATCACAGATACGGAACACTTCCTCCATGCGATGGGACACGTAAAGCACCACCTTGCCCTCGTCCCGCAGGCGTCCGATGATCGCCATCAAGCGCTCGATTTCCCGGGCAGACAGACTGCTGGTGGGTTCGTCGAACGCAATCACATGGGCACCACGGGACAACGCCTTGGCAATCTCCACCAACTGCCGCTGCCCCAGGGACAGACGGCTGACCTTCACCTGGGGATCAATTTCATCGGCCAGGCCCTTGAGACAGGCCAGTGCCTGCTGACGCAAAGCACCGCGGTCGATCACCCCGCACCGAACCGGCAGATGCCCGAGAAACAGATTTTCCGCCACGGTCATTTCCGGCACCAGGTGCAGCTCCTGGTGGATGACGGCCACCGCGCTGGCAATGCTGTCGGCGGCGCACTTGAAGACCATCGTCCGCTCGCCGATCTGCAAATGGCCGCTACTGGGCAGATAGGCGCCGCCGAGGATCTTGAGCAGCGTCGACTTGCCGGCGCCATTTTCGCCCATCAAGGCATGCACCTGCCCCGGGCGGGCAGTAAAGCTGATGCCGTCCAGCGCCTTGACCCCGGGGAAGGTTTTGCCGATGCCGTTGAAACACAAACTGGCACCGGCGCTGTGGGGGTGTTCGTTCAATTGCGCGTGCATAACCACCTCATCACTCAGATCAGGCAGCCCTGTCGCCAAGGCCGCCAGGGAAAGCAACCGACCGTCAGTTCCACAGGCCGATTTTTTCCAGCTCCTGCTTGAAGTTGTCGCGCGTGATCAGTGTCACCTTGTCCATCGCGGTGTATTTCGGCGGTTCCTTGCCGGTGGTGATCCACTCGAACATCATGCTCGCGGTGTTGTAGCCCTCGAGGTGCGGGCTGGGCAGCATCGAGCCGAAAAAGCCGCTGCTGGGCTTTTTCAACTCGCCTATGGCGTCAGTGCCATTGATACCGATACCGATGACATTGGCCGCGGCGAAACCGGCGCTTTCGGTGGCGCGCACGCCGCCCAGCACCGTGTTGTCGTTCATGCCGCCGATGATCAGGTTTTTCGCCGCACCGGGCAGTTTCACCAATGCCGAGTTGGTGGCGTCCATGCTACCCGGCACGTCGAGGGTCTTGAGCGCCGTAAACAGGATGTGATCTTTCGGCAGGCCGGCGTCTTCAAGGGATTTGACCGAGCCGTCGGTACGTTTTTTACCGGTGTCGAGTTCATTGTAGGTATTGATCACCGCATAGGTGTCTTTCCAGTCCCAGCCGCGCCTCTTCGCTTCGGTCGCCATCGCGGCGCCCTGCTGCTGGCCCACTTCGAACGCGGCCATGCCCAGGTAGGGCACATCTTCCATGAACTTGCCTGCGGCATCGACAAAGCGGTCATCCACCGCGATCACTTTCAGACCATTAACCTTGGCCTTGGCCATGATCGCCGGCCCCAGGGATACGTCCGGCGCGCAGATCACAAAACCCTTGGCACCGTTGGCGGCGAGGCTGTCGATGGCCGAGAGGGTTTTCTCGCCGTCCGGCACGGCGATCTTGATCACGGTAAAACCCTTGTCCTTGCCGGCCTTTTCCGCGAATGCCCATTCGGTCTGGAACCAGGGTTCCTCCGGCTGCTTGACCAGAAAACCGATCTTCACCGGCTCGGCGGCCAGCAACAGGCTGCTCAAGCTGAAGGCCGATACCGCCAGAGCGGTACAGCACAGGGAACGGATCCAACGATGACGATTCATAAGGTGACTCCTTGTTTTTGTTGTGGACTGCTCTGATTTCAGGTGCTGATGAGCGGGCTCGTGTTACAGCGGGTCGCGGGATGGCAGCCCGTCCACCAGGCGTTGAATGCGCAACGGGTTGGCATTTTTCAACGCGTCCGGGAGCAGGCTGTCGGGGTAGTTCTGAAAACATACCGGGCGCAGGAAGCGGTCGATGGCCAGGGTCCCCACTGAAGTACCACGTGCATCGGAGGTCGCTGGAAAAGGCCCGCCGTGTACCATCGCATCACAGACCTCAACGCCGGTCGGATAACCGTTGAGCAGGATGCGCCCGACTTTCTGCTCCAGTAATGGCGTCAGCTCGCTGAACTGCCGCAAGTCCCCGGGCTCGCCGATGATCGTCGCCGTCAACTGGCCCTTCAGGCCGTTCAACGCGGCACGGAGTTGCGCCTGGTCGGCCACTTCAACGAGCACCGTGGTCGGACCGAACACTTCTTCCTGCAGCACGCTATCGCCATCGATCAGCAGGCTGGCATCCGCTTTGAACAGCTGTGGCTGCGCCTGATTGCCCGCTTGGGGACTACCGGCCAGGTGTTCGATGCCGGGATGCCCAAGGAGTCTTCGCAAGCCATTGCCGTAACTGCTCAAGGTGCCGGCGTTAAGCATGGTTTGCGCGGGTTGATCGCCGATCAACTGGGCGACCTGCTGGACGAACGCGGTGAACAGCGGCGAACGGATGCCGATCACCAGACCGGGATTGGTGCAGAACTGACCGCAACCTTGTAGCACCGAAGCGACCAGGTCACGGGCCACCGCTTCTGCCCGCGCATGCAGCGCCTGGGGCAACACGATCACCGGGTTGATGCTCGACATCTCGGCGAATACCGGAATCGGTTGCGGGCGTGCCGCCGCCATGTCGCACAAGGCTCGCCCGCCCTTGAGCGACCCGGTGAAGCCGACTGCCTGGATCGCCGGGTGCTTGACCAGCGCTTCGCCGACCCCGGCACCGAAGATCATGTTGAACACACCGGCAGGCATCCCGGTGGTATGTGCCGCGCGCATGATCGCATCGGCGACTCGTTCGGCCGTTGCCATATGACCGCTATGAGCCTTGAACACCACCGGGCAGCCGGCGGCCAGCGCCGACGCCGTGTCCCCCCCCGCGGTGGAAAACGCCAAGGGAAAGTTGCTCGCCCCAAACACGGCTACCGGGCCCAGGCCGATGCGGTACTGACGCAAATCCGGGCGCGGCATCGGTTGGCGATCGGGCAGCGCCTGATCGATACGCGCCCCGTAGAAATCGCCGCGACGCAGCACATTGGCGAACAGACGCATCTGGCTACTGGTACGGCTACGCTCGCCTTGAATCCGTGCGGCGGGCAACGCGGTTTCACGACAGACCAGGGCGACAAACTCATCGTCCAGCGCGTCCAACTCATCGGCCAACGCCTCCAGGAACTGGGCACGACGCTGCGCACTCAGGGCTCGATAGGCAGGGTAAGCCGCCGCGGCCGCCTTGGCGGCGGCATCGACCTCCTGGGCAGTCGCCTGATAAAAATCATAGGGCAAACCTTCACCGGTTCTGGCGTCGACGCTCTGAAGCTTGACGGTACCGGTCGCGCTGCGCTGGCCGCCGATGTAGTTGTGGCCAAAAAACTGGGTCATGCCTGTCTCCTCAAAGAGTGCCTATGGTGCCGGGAGCGAACACCGCGTCGACAGCACGAATACCGTTGATCAATGGCGCACCGAACTCCGCCAGGCTGATTTCGAACACATCACCCGGCTGCGTCCGCACCCCCTGCGCGAAAGACAGGGTGGCGGTGCCGAAGAAGTGAATGTGCACATCTCCAGGTTGCAGGAACTGACTGTATTTGAAGTGGTGGTACTCAAGGTTTTCCAGGCTGTGGCACATGTTGGCTTCGCCACTGAGGAACTCGTTCTGCCACACCACCTCGCCATCCCGCAAAATACGACTGGTACCCGCCAGGTGCCGGGGCAGTTCACCGACCCGAAGCTCGGGGCCATAGCTGCAATTGCGCAGTTTGGAGTGGGCCAGGTACAGGTAATTCTTGCGCTCCATGACGTGATCGGAGAACTCGTTGCCCACGGCGAACCCCAGGCGATAAGGTTTGCCGTCGTGGCCGATGACATACAAACCGCTGATTTCCGGCTCTTCGCCGGCATCTTCGGCGAACGGCGGCAGGGCAAATGCCTGGCCCGGACGCACGACGCAGTTACCGTCGCCTTTGTAGAACCATTCCGGCTGCACGCCCGCCTGCCCGGCGGCGGGCTTACCACCCTCCACGCCCCATTTGAAGATACGCATGGTGTCGGTCAGCGCGGTGTCGTCAGCGGCCTGCTGATGCATCTTGTCCCGCGCCGCCGCACTGCCCAGATGGGTCAGACCGGTGCCGCTGACCAGCATATGCGCCGGGTCCGGATGGTCCAACGGCGCCAGGACCCTGAGCTCGGCCAGCAACCGGGCATAGTCATGGCTGATACCCAACCCGAGGCTTTGTACCTGTTGCCGCAGATCGCCCCCCGCCTCGATGGCGGCCAGCGCCAGCTCGCGCACCGTGCGCACGGATTGCACTTCACGTACCCGACCGTCCTCGACCACACCAACCCGACGCTCGCCGTCACTCAACTCGAACTGAACTAAACGCATGAAGCTTCTCCTGATTGCCGATTAAGTACGCGTGGCGCTACGGGCACTGGCGGCAAACTGGTCGCTCGGCAGCACATGCCTGCGCTCCAGCAACCGATAGACCACACCGGTCAGCAGCAAACCGAAGAGCATCACGCAGGAAAGGAAGTACAAACCCGACGCCAGGTTGCCGGTGTACTCCTTGAGTGCGCCGATCACGAACGGACCGATGTAGCCGCCCAGGTTGCCCACCGAATTGATCAACGCAATCCCGGCCGCCGCACTGGCGCCGGCAAAAAAGCGCCCCGGCAAGGTCCAGAACACCGCGGTACAGGAAAACAGCGCGAACGCCACCAGGCACAGCGCCGCCAGTTGCAGCAGCGGGACGCTCAGCCAGGCGCTGAAGAACAGGCCAGTCGCCCCCAACACGTAAAGCACCGCCAAGTGTCCGTAGCGATCATTCAGGCGGTCGGAACTGCGGGGAATGATCAACAGCCCGATGATCCCGAAGATGTACGGCACCGACGACACGAACCCGGTGGTCAGGTCGCTGCCGCCGAACTGCTTGATCAGGGTCGGCAGCCACAGGCCCAGGCCATAGATACTCAAGGTCACGGGCAGATAGAACAACGCCAGCAGCAACACCCGCTGGTCCTTGAGAGCGTGCAGCGGATTGCCGTGGCGGGTCTGACCGTAGGCTTGCAGATCCTTGTTCAGCTCGCCGGCCAACCAGTCTTTCTCGGCCTGGTCCATCCAGGCGACCTGGTGTGGGCCGTCGGGCAAGTAGCGCAGCACCGGCCAGGTCAGCAGGATCGCCGGCGTACCGATGACGATGAACAGCCACTGCCAGCCGTGCAGGCCAAGGAGGCCGTCCATGCCGAGCAGACCGCCGGACACCGGGCCGGTGATCATCATTGCGATGGGCTGGGAGAGGATGAACAGCCCGAGGATCTTGCCGCGATGGCGCACCGGGAACCATTGGGTGATGTAGTAGAGAACGCCCGGGAAGAACCCGGCTTCAGCCGCGCCGAGCAGCAAGCGCATCAGATAGAAACTGGAGGGCCCCTGGACAAATGCCATGCCAAGGGTGATGGCGCCCCAGGTGAGCATGATCCGCGCGAACCACCGCCGTGCGCCGAAGCGCTCGAGCATCAGGTTGCTGGGGATTTCCAGAAGGAAGTAGCCGACGAAGAACAGACCGGCACCCAACCCATACGCCGCGTCGCCGATGCCGATATCCGTGCCCATGTGCAATTTGGCGAAGCCGACGGCAGAGCGATCCACATAGGCGATCAGATACAACAGGATCAGGAAAGGAATCAGTTTCAGCGTGATGCGACGGATCAGCCGCAGCTCCTGGCTCATGAGATCGATGTCCAATTGTTGTTTTTATAGAGACTCCGGGCACGCCTCCCACGGAAAACCGTCAAGGTCGAACCTCTGTTGAAAACGACTATATAGTATTACTATTTAGCCAACAACACTTCCAAACGTAAGATTTTGCGCTTATGTTAACCCCAACTGAGAACTATATAGTCTTACAATAAGAGAGCTGACCATGCCTGATAAAAAACCCGACCTGCGCTCCGCCCAGTGGTTTGGCACCGCCGACAAAAATGGCTTCATGTACCGCAGCTGGATGAAGAACCAGGGCATTGCCGACCACCAGTTCCATGGCAAGCCGATCATCGGGATCTGCAACACCTGGTCGGAGCTGACCCCGTGCAACGCGCACTTCCGCCAGATTGCCGAGCATGTCAAACGCGGGGTGATCGAGGCCGGCGGCTTTCCCGTGGAGTTCCCGGTGTTCTCCAACGGCGAGTCGAACCTGCGCCCGACCGCCATGCTCACCCGCAACCTGGCCAGCATGGACGTCGAGGAAGCCATTCGCGGCAACCCGATCGACGGTGTGGTGTTGCTGACCGGCTGTGACAAGACCACCCCGGCGCTGCTGATGGGCGCCGCGAGTTGCGACGTACCCGCCATCGTTGTCACCGGCGGGCCGATGCTCAATGGCAAGCACAAGGGCCAGGACATCGGCTCGGGCACGGTGGTCTGGCAACTCAGCGAGCAGGTCAAGGCCGGCACCATCAGCCTCGACGACTTCCTCGCGGCCGAGGGCGGCATGTCGCGCTCGGCGGGGACCTGCAACACCATGGGCACCGCCTCGACGATGGCCTGCATGGCCGAGGCACTGGGCACTTCCCTGCCGCACAACGCGGCGATTCCGGCGGTCGATGCGCGGCGCTATGTCCTCGCGCACATGTCCGGCATGCGCGCGGTGGAAATGGTTCGCGAGGACTTGAAACTGTCGAAGATCCTCACCAGGGAAGCCTTCGAAAATGCCATCCGCGTCAACGCCGCCATCGGCGGCTCGACCAACGCGGTGATTCACTTGAAAGCCATCGCCGGGCGCATCGGCGTCGAGCTTGATCTGGATGACTGGACCCGGATCGGCCGCGGTATGCCGACCATCGTCGACCTGCAACCGTCCGGGCGCTTCCTGATGGAAGAGTTCTACTATGCCGGGGGCCTTCCGGCGGTATTACGCCGCCTCGGCGAAGCCAACCTGATTCCCCACCCCGACGCCTTGACCGTCAATGGCAAGTCGATCGGCGAAAACACCAGAGACGCACCGATCTACGGCCAGGATGAAGTGATCCGCACCCTCTCCAACCCGATCCGCGCGGACGGCGGCATCTGTGTACTGCGCGGCAACCTGGCCCCTCTCGGCGCAGTGCTCAAGCCTTCCGCAGCCAGCGCCGAACTGATGCAGCATCGCGGCCGTGCCGTGGTGTTCGAGAACTTCGACATGTACAAGGCACGGATCAACGACCCGGAACTGGAGGTCGACGCCGATTCGATTCTGGTGATGAAAAACTGCGGCCCCAAGGGTTATCCCGGCATGGCTGAAGTAGGCAACATGGGCTTGCCGGCCAAACTGCTGGCCCAGGGCATCACCGACATGGTGCGGATTTCCGATGCCCGGATGAGCGGCACCGCGTACGGTACCGTGGTCTTGCACGTCGCACCGGAAGCCGCGGCCGGGGGACCTTTGGCCACCGTGCAGGAAGGCGACTGGATTGAGCTTGATTGTGCCAATGGGCGCCTGCACCTGGACATCCCGGACGCCGAACTGGCGGCACGCATGGCCGACCTGAAACCACCACAGCAACTGCTCGTGGGGGGCTATCGTCAGCTCTACATCGACCATGTGCTACAGGCAGATCAGGGGTGCGACTTCGACTTTCTGGTGGGTTGCCGCGGAGCCGAGGTCCCGCGTCATTCACACTGATCCTCGTGACGCAGCGTCATCGCATGCGGGCGGAGCGTCTGATAGAGACGGGAGCGATGTTATGATGCGGCGTATTTCGTCAGAGCAGCGTCCCTGTCATGGATCACCAGCCCCCCAAGCCACGCAAGAGTATGCATACCCAGATCGTTCAGGATCTGGGCATGCACATTGTCTCCGGACGTTTCAAGCCGGAAGAGCGATTGCCCCTGGAGGCAACGCTGTGCGAGGAGTATCAAGTCAGTCGGTCGGTGCTGCGCGAAGCCACTCGGGTACTCAGCGCCAAAGGGCTGGTGTACTCCAAGCCACGGGTCGGCGCGGTAGTACGTCCACGTTTGAAATGGCACTTGCTGGATCCGGACGTACTGTCCTGGCTGATGCAGTCGACGCCCCACAGCGAGTTTTTCAACACCCTGGCGGGTGTGCGTCGAATCCTCGAGCCGGAAATCGCCGCCATGGCAGCGACCACGGCCACCGACGCTGATATCGCCGTCATCGAAAAAGCCTACCTGGCCATGGAAGCGGCACAGACCCATGCGAACCTCCTGCAGGCGGACCTGGATTTTCACCGGGCGATCGCCGACGCGACCCGCAACGACTTGCTCGCCTACATGTGCAACATGCTTTCACTGCCGCTTCGCGAGTCCATCAGCATCACCAACCGACGCCCCGACATCCAGCGGCTCAGCCTGCCTCGGCACAAGGCGATCCTGACCGCCATCAAGAATCGTGACGCCCTCGGCGCCCGGCATGCCTCGCTGGTGCAGCTTGACGATACCCGTGTCGCCCTGGATACGGTGATGAACGTCCTCACCCCGCTGTAACCCAAGGACAAGCGCACGCTTGCTGCCGAGGGTCAGGCCGAAGAACACCCCGGCGATCGTCCCGACATTGCCCGGCACCAGTTCCTGGGCGAACACCACGATGGCCGAGAAGACCGCTGCCAGGATAAAACCGATCACGCGCATCACCAATCGGCGGTTTTTGGGCGACACTGACGTCCAGGTCGAGCCATCAGTGGGTTGAGCAACGGCCATGAAGTGATTCCGTAACACCGACGGATGCACAGTTGCAGGTGCAGCAATGTGCCATTTTTTGGTGCGGCCACGCCAGATACTTGTTGAGCTAACGATCGATTTTCCCCGACGGAACGGCTGATAGCGTAACGCCATTGGTCTGAATCTTGCGTGCTCTGAGTGCTTACAGCACGCCCCCTTACAAAGGGGACCGAGAATGGGAAGTTTCGCTACAACGGCCGACCTACAATGCCTCACTGCCGGACTTCCGAAGTATCTAACGACGGCACCCGTTACGATCGCACCAAAATCGTGCGCGGTGCCCTGAGGAGTAGTCGACCATGCACGCTTTTTTATCACCGGGGATTCGACTGCTGGGCCGCTTCGGGTTCGCCCGCAAGTTTCAGGTACTGTTCCTGTTGTTCATCGTGCCGCTGATGGGCAGCCTGTACCTGATAGGCCAGGATTATCGCGGCAAGCTGGCACTGATTACCGAGGAGCGTGCCGGCGTCAATCAACTGCTGTCCCTCGACTCGCTGGACAACCTGCTGGAGGCCCAGCGTGATCGTGCCGCCCGTTGGCGCGCCACGGAGACCAACCGGCAACCGACACCGGCCACCCTCGCGGCCATGGCGGCCCTGGACAAGGCCCAACCGGAAATCAACCAGGCGGTCGAGGCACTGGGCAAGACCCTGCACGATGCCGACACCCTGAAACGCTACCAGGCCCTGCAAGCCGCCCTCGCCGGCCTCGACTCCGCCAGCCTGAGCACGGTTGGCTGGTGGCCGGACGGCTATGATCGTTTCACCAGCGCCTTGAGTGCATTGCAAGCGCTGCGCGAGCAGATCGCCATGGACAGCCGCCTGATCCTCGCCCCGTGGATGGAAACCTACCTGCTCACGCAAATCGCCACCCAGCACGCGCCGGACCTGATCGAACGGGTCGGTCGCCTGGCCAGTGTCGGCCAGGCATCGGTGGTCTCGGGCCAGTTCAGCCTGCAAAGCCGCCTGCAATTGAAGGACCTGCGCGGTCGTATCGGCGATGCTCGCGAGCAGTTGACCAAAACCGGCAACCTGCTGGAAAGCCGTCTGCCGCCGGAGCTGAAAAACTGGGCAGAGCGTTACCATGCCAGCCTGCAACACCTGGACGACGGTCTCAAGGTGCTCGATGACGGCATGTTCGCCGGCAGCATCACCCTCAAGCCCGAGGGCTTCGAACAGACCCTGGACAAGATGCTCGGTGAACTCGCCAGCTTGCGCCAGGACAGCCTGACTTCCCTCGACAGCCGCCTGGACTATTACCACGGCGCGGCCATCCGCCAATTCAGCTTGTTGGCGGCGGTCTTCGGCTGCCTGTTGCTGGCGGCGCTGTACCTGTTCGTCTGCCTGCAAGCCTCGATCCGCCGTAGCGCCAGCGGCATCACCCTGCTGGCCGAATCCCTGCGCGACGGCAACCTCTGCCTGCAAGTGCCGGTGGAAGGCCGTGACGAGCTCGCAGCCATCAGCACCGCGCTGAACGTCGCCGTGGTGCAACTGCGTACCAGCCTGCAAGGGGTCGACCATGAGACCCTGCAACTGAGCGCGGCCGTGCGCACCCTCAACACCCACTCCAGCGGCGCTCTGAGCGAGGTCGAGACGCAACAGGCACAGATCAGCCAGATCGCCGCGGCGGCCACGCAACTGGCAGCCACCTCCCAGGGCGTGGCGCAGAGTTGCGAACAGGCTTCCGGCAGCGCCCAGAACACCCAGCGCATCGCCTCGGAAAGCAGCCGCGACAGCCAGCGCACCACGGCCAGCATCCAACAACTGAATCAGCGTCTGAACGAAACGGCGGCGGCACTGGGCCGGGTCAGCGAGCAGGGCCAGCAGATCCAGTTGGTGGTCGACACCATTCGGGGCGTGGCCGAGCAGACCAACCTGCTGGCCCTGAACGCCGCCATCGAAGCGGCACGGGCCGGCGAGCAAGGACGGGGCTTTGCGGTGGTGGCGGATGAGGTGCGCAGCCTGTCGCAGCGCACGCAATCGTCCACCGCGCAGATCGCCAGCACTGTCGACAGCCTGCGGGCCACGGTCAGCCAGGCGGTGACCCTGATGGAAGCGGCCTGCATCCAGGCCGAGACCGACGCCCAATCGGTGACCGGACTGGGTCAGCGGCTGGTGGAAATCGCCGGCGCGGTGCAGACCGTCACCGACACCCTGGCGCAGATCGCCACGGCGGTGGACGAACAGGCGAGCACGGCGGATGAGGTCAGCGGCAATATCCAGCAGATCGACCAGGCGGCCTTACGGCTGCTGGAAGGCGCGCGCGCGGTCAACCGTGCGGCGGACAGCCTGAGTGAAGGCAGCAAGGCCCTGAGCGACAATACCGGGCGTTTCCGCCTGAGTTGAGGTACCCAAGGCCCACGGTTTTCGCCGTCGGGCCTTAAGCGTTTGATAGCGTAGAGAAAATTTTCAGATATTTGCTTGACACAATATCGTTACCGGCGAATAATGCGCGCCACTTGGCTACATAGCTCAGTTGGTTAGAGCATAGCATTCATAATGCTGGGGTCCGGGGTTCAAGTCCCTGTGTAGCCACCAAGTACTAAAAACGGCTTACCGAAAGGTAGGCCGTTTTTTTATGCCCGGAGAAAAGTGCTGGCGCTAGCAGCAACAAACGCTTTCGTTTTGGTCCGTGATTTTCAGAGGCCAGCAAGACACCTCCCTTTCCCTCGCGTGAAATTTCCTAGAAACTTCCGAGCTGTTGCGCCTGCCGATTTCGGTGGCTAGCCTTGAGACGTCACTGCCAAATCAGTGATCGGGTTTAGCAGCCTGGAATCTTTAACATTGGGCGCACAGCGCCACCCAAGTCGGGCGCAATTTTTTTGCCTCCGTTTTATGGTGGCTGTGCGCAGGGCACCTTCGGGTGCGCCGGGTTTCCCAATGTTCCGGTCTGCTAACCTGCGTACAGCTGCCACCCTCCTTCGTTTAGCAGCGATAGCCGGCAGCTCCATTCAACATTGGGGATGCACAATCATGTTCAAGGTAACGCCAAATCCACCTGTTTCATCCGCCGTCGAAAGCATTGATCCACAAGCCATCGATCGCGCCTTGGCTCACTATCTGTGGCCAGAAGCTAACGCACCAAAGCCACCCATTTCCATAAAACCGCACAAACGCCAACAGGCATCCCAAAGCCGCGAAGACGCCCTCGTCAACGCCAGTTCGATTCTCGACTCCGCTGCCGCCACCGCCTATGAAAATGCTGACAACCTCACGGGCGCCAACCGCAAGGTGGCGATGGGCATCGTGCATTTGATCGAGCTGGCACAAAGACAGGTGGACTCTGTGATAGAGGAAACAGCTATAACGAGCTGACAAGAGCAATGCGATAGAAAGCACCGGCTTAACGTCCTCTCATAACCCATTTCCTTTTTGCCCTCCAAAAACCCTCGCTATTAGCAACACGCAAAGCCCCAGGCACTCGTAATGCTTTGGGGCTTTTTTTCAAAATAGGCTGTCGCGAAAGCCGCCTTCGGCACACATGTCGCTCGTCATGGTAACTTCACTACCTTCGAGACAGGACCTCCAGCTCAACCATGAAAATGCCCGACATCGACGCTATCCAGGCGTTTGTCCTGGTCGCGGAGCTCAAGAGCTTCACCCGTGCCGCTGATGTCATAGGCGGCACCCAGGCGGCTATCAGCCTGAAGATAAAGCGCCTGGAAGAAACCCTGGGGCGCAAGCTGCTCGAACGCACGCCGCGACGGGTAACCTTATCGGCTCACGGACAGACTTTCCTGGCCAGCGCACGGCACTTGCTGGATAACTACCAGCAAGCGATGAACTGCTTCGGCAAGCAGAAGCGCACCCTGCGGGTCGGCGTCAGCCATCACATTGTCGGGGCCGATCTCACCCTATGGTTGCGGCGCATGGCGAACACCGACCCGGAGGTTGTCGTCGCCTTCAGCCTGGGCACTTCCCGGGACATGCTGGAGAGCTACGAGCAGGGCAAGCTGGATGTGGCCTTGATCCTGAGGCACGACAACCGACGCCAGGACGGCGAGGTGATCGGCGCGGCACGATTCAGCTGGATGGCCGCACAAGACTTCGAACTGCCGCCCGGAGCAGCTTTACCCCTGGCGATACAACCCGAGCCCTGCGGCATGCGGAGCATGGTGATGGCGGCACTGCAAACGCAGAACCGCCCTTGGGAAGAGGTCTTTGTCGGCAGCGGGATTCTGGCCATCGGCGCAGCGGTGGCGGCCGGCATCGGAATAGGCGCGATGGTCGGGCGCATGGCGCCAAACGGCTGTGTCGACGTGGCACAGCGGATCGACCTACCCCCCCTGCCCTCGCGTGAAATCGTGCTCCATACCGCGCAACGCGATGCCCAGGCCCAAGCGCTGATCAGTACTTTGAGCGCAGACATTTCAAACGGTTGAACTAGAAGAACAAGCGTCCGACCCAGGCCATCATCATCGTCAGGCTCAGCAAACCCAGGCTGACGAGGACGAATGCCGCGAGATGTACAAGCACGACCATCAGCGAGCGCATTCGATACTGTTCCATATTAGCTTCCTTGGCGGGCTCCAGAAGCAACAGTATGGGGAGGGGAATAGTGCGTGAAACAGACGTCGCAGGCTATTTCAGTGATAACCGTTGTGCGGGTTGCGAGCACCCAAGGTGGCCAATCAAATGCAACGCGCCAAAGCCCCCTCTCACTATTAGCAACATAAAAAGCCCCCGCCCTACTTATGCTCCGGGGCTTTTTATTTCTTAATGGATTCTGCATCACCCAGCATCAATCTGCGTTTGGTAGCGCTCGACCTCCCCCGACAGCGACAATCGGATTGGGATGCGGGATGTATTTTGCTTTGGTAAACGGCGCCGACTTCAAGCAGATCCAGCCGCTCTCAATGGCGTCTCCAGCCGCCAGATATTTGGTATTGATTTTTATAAGAAGCCAACCGCCACGCCGCGCCCATTTGGCCGAGTTTCGCGCAACAGACGTAAATTCAGGCAGTTTCTCTTGAGGAACTCCGGGTCGCGAACCACCTACCTGGCTAATCACCTGCTCGGGCGTGGGTTTCCCACAGGCCTCGTTTTCAGGCTCTCCACCAGCGCTGCCAGCATTGATCGCAGTTAAACAGCTCTCCTGCCCTCCCCCCCTCACCAACCAAACATCTATATGTTGATTTTGTGCGATAGCATTTTCAATAAGTATGCTCTCAGTCACCACAGCGTTAAGGTACGCAATACGCTGCTCCTCATTCAGTGTGGGAGGAGCGGTTGGAGCCGCCTCCTTCTTTTCTTCCCCATCCATAATTCCACCTGACGCCGTCCCATATAAGAAGTACGAGTATAGATCATCGATTGAGCTTCTTACTCACGCCACCGCCCCTGAATCAAAAGCAAGTTAAACCGTGTACAAAAAACGCCACACCGCCCCGAGATGACGCGGAGAAAGCAGACAACGTTGTGGTGTTAACCTCTGATCAGCTTCGGGACTATCCCGCAGTTGGCCTGGCTGAATGGTCAACTCATTCAGAAATTACAAACGACTACCTGCGCCTCCCGTTCCGACTCACGCAGGCGCTCCAGGTATCCCGGAGGTAATTACGCCGGGACCTGCGCCATCAAGCACGTGGCGATGACCCACAAGCACCTATCGCATCGGAACCGGTTGTGGCGGGTAGTAGTAGCCCGGTGGCGGTGGTGGCGCCTGGTAGTAGACCGGCGGCGGTTGCTGGATGTACACCGGCTGTGGCTGGACGTAAACCGGCTGCTGAACGTAAACCGGAGGCTGGGAGTTGGCGACAACCGAGCCCACTACGAGACCGCCGACCACCGCCCCCAGCAGGGCCGGGCCACCCCAGCCCCAGCCCCCACCGTGTCCATAACCATAACCGTGACCGTGACCCCAACCATAACCGTACCCGCCACGGGCCTCGGCCTGCCCTGCAATGGCGAGTACGCCAATGAGCAAGACGGCTAGTTTCATTTTTGAGAGTCGACTCATCATGACACATCCTCTTCTTTGCACCGAGCCGGTTTCAATAATATATCCGGACCTACCTTTCAGACAGTTTTTTTTGATGAATTCACGACGCGCCAAAGTAAATACCAGGTAAAGTTTACTGTCCGCTCGTCACCTGAAACCGACGCTGAACTGAACGGCTGTATTCGGCGGTTTTATGAACACGAAAACAAACCTGCCAATGAATGGTTCCGGCCCTTCCCGCATCAACTTCAGACAGATTTCCATGTATATAAAACCATGTATCATCTGGCCATCAGCCTAATGCGTCGAATGTATCCGGGGGATGTCCTGACCAGGTGGCGAGCGGTTGTAGTACCTGCCTTGATATGAAATCCTCTCGAACATCGTCTTTTTTGAACTCAGCTCAATGTCGCGCTCCCAACGCCTCCTGGCCTTGATCCAGATTTTACGACGCCATCGTTTTCCGGTGGCCGGCGCAGTGCTGGCCCAGGAGCTTGGCATCACCCTGCGCAGCCTCTACAGGGATATCGGAACCTTGAAGGAACAAGGCGCAAACATCGAGGGGGTCGCCGGACTGGGTTTTGTCCTGCATCCCGGGTTTCTACTTCCGCCACTGATGTTTTCAGAGGACGAGATAGAGGCTCTCGTCCTCGGTTCGCGTTGGGTGGCCGAGCGTGCGGATGAACGCTTGGGTCAAGCGGCACGTAATGCCCTGAACAAAATATCGGCGGTCCTTCCACCAGGGCTGAGGGACGAACTGGACGCATCTGCGCTACTTATCGGGCCCAGCGCCTCGCCGCTGCCGGTAGACATCGTACAGCCGCTGATTCGCCAGGCGATCAGGGCGGAACTGAAAGTGGAGATCGTCTATCAGGATTTGAGGGGCGAACAGTCCTGCCGAACCATCTGGCCCTTTGCACTGGGTTATTTCGACGAGGCCCGCGTACTGGTGGCCTGGTGCGAGCTACGTGACGGTTTTCGGCATTTCCGCAGTGACCGGATCAGCGAATTCAAGGTGGCCCAGGAGCGATATCCGCGCCGACGCCAGGCATTGCTGAAGGCTTGGCGTCTACAGGAAGGGATCAGGCCGCAATAGGCGATGACTGCTGACAAAAATGGGTAGTGGCCTGCGTAGGATGGAAAGCGCCGGCCAGCACTGTGCTGATAGGCCACTTCCATCCCAGGCCAGGAGCCTTTCTATGATCAAGCCCAATTTTTTCATCTTGTATGTCGACAGCCCGGAGTCCAGCGCCCGCTTCTACGCCGACTTGTTCGGTAGCCCGGCGATAGAAGCTTCGGCCACGTTTGCAATGTTCGCATTGGGCTCCGGACTCATGTTGGGCCTTTGGTCGAAGCACACGGTGGAACCACGGGGCGCTGATATCGGGGTGGCAGGCGAAGTGGCATTCTCTGTCGCGGAAAAATCGCTGGTCGAGTCAACCTATCAAGCGTGGGTTGCCAAGGGGCTGGCCATTCTCCAAGCACCGGTAGAGATGGATTTCGGCTATACCTTTGTCGCACTTGATCCGGACGGTCATCGGCTGCGGGTGTTCGCTTCGTCGGACGCCTGATGGGCGACTGCGCTGAGGCTTGCAGCCCTAGTGATGGCGGACGAAAGCCACGTCACCTGACAGGCTGACGGTCTGGTTCTGCATTTCCAGCGTCTTGAACGCGCTTTTCCCTGTTTCAATATCGCCGATAAAGTCTTTCTTGCCCTGCACCTTGCCACTGGAATACCCGTAGGTCAGGTTCTCGGAGGTCAGGGCCTTCAATTCAGGAATAAATGCAGCAGGCGCCGGTAGCATGAGATGACATTTTGAATATTGCGCTGGCGCGCCCTATAAGGCGCCCTTTTGACGACTACACTACAAGGCACGGCCGCCTATCATTCGTTCAGTTGATAGTAACCATCAAGGAATGCGAGTTCAGTTTTTCTGTCAAAGGAGGAGGATAGCGTCATGCCGAACCGACTTCAGAAGGAAAACGCGCGATGAGAATTTCGACCTTGCTGGCTCTTGTCGCCGTATTGACCGGCGGTTTCCTCGCCACCGCCCCGAGCTACGCGGCGGACGTTCAATCCTGCCATTTCCTGCCGGTGGTCGACAGCGCCGCCAGCTTGAAGCAGGCCCAATCAGTGGGGGTGCTTTATAGTGAAAACACCGTCAGTACGCTCCAATATCTGGAACGCTACCACAGCGTTGCACTGAGCGGCGCAAAGAACCCTGCGCTGGATCCACGCATCAGCGACGCCTTCGTCAACAGCTCCGATCCGAAGCTGGCCATCGACTGGCTGATGGGGTCGTTGCAGAAACAGTTCGCCTCGGTGACCGTCTATGACAACCTCGATGCGCTGGTAAAGGCCCGCCCTGACGTGGTGGTGATGCTCGACACCTACAGCCGTCTGGTGACCAAGCGCAACAGCCAGTTCGAAGCGCGCTTCGTCGCCACGTTCTATGATTCGAACCTGCAGTACATCGGCAAGGCCGAAGGCTTCGGTGGCAAGGAACTGCCTTCGATCTGGGTCCATGGCAAGGCCGCGCCGGAAATTGCCGCGCAAATCAACCAGCAACGCGATCTGCAGGTCAACGCCCTGAAGCAATTCGATGCCTCGCTCAAAGCCTTGGTGACCACCGGCGAAACCGACCGGGTCGCCACCAACTGACTCCACACCCCGCCAGGGGGAGCTACGCTCCCCCTCTGTTTGCCATTCGCCAGCCAATCAATATAGGCCCACTGAAAGTCATCCACCGTTAGCCGGGTATAAAACTATTGGCGTGAGTGCAAGTGCCTTTGAACACTAGGCAACGAAACATTAAGATTCGCATTTGAGAACATAAGCGATATGTATACGAAACAAATTTTCAATCGCCCTGATTATTTAATATAATCTGTATACCCCTTCAACTTTTAAGTATGCTTTATTCTTTGATCACGCCTGTTTCAAGGCGAACGCCAATGATTGCCAATCACCTCGGGGCTCGCACTTAGTTGGTCGGCAAGCCGGGATTGCCAAGCGTTGATAGTCATTTGCAAATAAGGGAAGAAGTTTCTAATGATCGATGAGAAGTTCTCCGAAGACTCTGAGGACGAATACTGCAGCCCCGCCGAGCGAGCGGCGGCGGCTTCCCGTTGCACCTGGGCGAGTGTCGGCGTCAATCTGGCGCTGTCCTGCACCCAGATTGTCGTGGGCATCCTGTCGAAATCCCAGGGCCTGATCGCCGACGGTATTCACTCCCTGTCAGACTTGATTGCCGACTTTGTGGTGCTGTTCGCCAGCCATAAGAGCAAGCAGGACGCCGACGATGGCCATCCCTATGGGCACCTGCGCTTTGAAACCGCCGCCTCGATGATCCTCGGCCTGCTGCTGTTGGCCGTGGGCATCGGCATGATCGGTTCGGCCGTGCTCAAGCTGCAAACCCCGGAATCCATCCAGACAGTGCATATGACGGCCTTGTGGGTGGCGGGTGCCGCGTTGCTGACCAAGGAACTGCTGTTTCGCTACATGCTCGGAGTGGCGAAGAAGGTGAAATCGAGCCTGTTGATTGCCAACGCCTGGCATGCACGCTCGGATGCGGCCTCGTCGCTGGTGGTCGGTATCGGTATTGTCGGCAACCTGGCGGGCTATCCGATTCTCGACCCGATTGCCGCGCTGGTGGTCGGCGGCATGATTGCCAGAATGGGTTGGTCGTTCGGCTGGAACGCCTTGAACGACCTGATGGACAGCGCGGCCGATGAAGAAGAGGTCGCTTCCATTCGCACCACGCTCCTGGAAACCCCGGGGATCAAGGGCGTGCATGATGTACGCACGCGCAAGATGGGCGATATGCTCACGGTCGATGCGCACATCGAAGTCGAAGCCTCGATGACCGTCGAAGAAGGGCATGCGATTGCCGTGGCCGCGCGTGAAAACGTCATGCTGCGTCATCGGGTCCTGAACCTGATGACACACATTGACCCCTGGCACCGGCCAGACCTGGACCATCTCGATCCATCCAGGTCCGGAGCCTGAAACCAGGGCTCAGCCAAGCGTTTACCCGGCCTGAAGCGGCGCAGCGGCTTCGGGCCTTTTAACGACTGTTCTTCAGACTCTTGCGCGCCGCATGCCGCTCCAGCGCCAGTTCGATCAGGCGGCTCACCAGTTCGCTGTAGCTCATCCCCGCAGCCTGCCAGAGCTTGGGGTACATGCTGATGCGGGTGAAACCGGGCAACGAGTTGACCTCGTTGATCAGCACCTCGCCGTCAGCGCCGAGAAACACATCGACCCGCGCCAACCCGGCGCAGCCCAGTACCTGGAACGCCTCAATGGCATGGGCGCGAATGCGCTCGCTGTCCTGTTCGCTGATGGCCGCCGGCACCACCACTTCGGCGGCCTGCTCATCAATGTATTTGCTGTCGTAGGAATAGAAGCCGCTGCGCACGATGATCTCGCCGCAACCACTGGCAATCGGCTGGTCGTTGCCGAGGATCGCGCATTCGATCTCCCGTCCGCTGACCGCCGACTCGATCAGGACCTTTTCGTCGAAGCCCAGCGCCAGGGCCAAGGCGGCCTGATACTCCTCGGCGGTCTCCACTTTGCTCACGCCCACCGACGAGCCCTGGTTCGCCGGCTTGATGAACAGCGGCAGGCCCAGTTTCGCCTGTGCAGCCTCGAAGCCGAGCCGCGCGGCGCTGGTCCGGTTCACGGTGATAAAGGGGGTCACCGCCAGCCCGGCATCGCGCAACAGGCGCTTGCTCACGTCCTTGTCCATGCACACGGCCGAACCGAGCACATCGGAACCGACAAAAGGCAGGTCGGTCATGCGCAGCAAGCCTTGCAGGCAACCGTCTTCACCGAGGGTACCGTGAACGATGGGGAAGATCACATCGACCTGCTCGAGTAGCGCCTGGCTGCTGGTGTCCACCAACTGCTGGCTGGACTTTCCGGGCACCACGGCCAGTTCGCGATTGGATTGGTTCAAGGCGATAAGCGCCGGGTTTTCGGCGTTGATCAGGTAGTTGGAGCTGTCATTGAGGTGCCAGCGGCCCTGCTTGTCGATACCGATCAGAATCGGCTCGAAACGCTCGCGATCCAGCGCATCGACCACATTGCGCGCCGATTGCAACGACACCTCGTGCTCGGCCCCCAACCCACCGAAAATAATCCCGACTCGCAACTTGCCCATCTTCCGACCTCGTGCCCAAATCTGTGTTTCAGGGGAATTCCCTTTGTACGCAGACTATTCGCAAGGCGAAGATTTGGCATCCCCTGATGGGTATTTTCTTCAGATCATGATGAACACTCCCGGGCTCCGGTGGAGCCCGAGTCTCATCCTTCAGGCGCGACAGCGGCTCAAGCGACGGTCAACCCACTCAGGTCCAGGCCCCCTTCGTTCAACGGCGGGCACCAGTAGTAGCCACCGGTAATCGGCCGGCTGAAGCGATACAAGCCGTCGACGATGCCATCGTCCAAACCGCTCATGCGCCGCAACTGCGCCTCGAAGGCCGCGAAGGAATGGCCGAACGCCAGAAACATCAGGCCGGCGCCCTGTTCGTTCGACCAGGGCATCGAGCGGCGCACCACGAAGGCCTCCGGAGCAAAGCTCTCCTGGGCAGTGCGTTTGACGTGGGCGGACTCCGGTGCATCGTCGAGCTCTTCGTTATCGCTCTTGCGCCGCCCGATGATGTTGTCCTGCTCATGGGCCGCAAGCGCAGCGAAACCGTCCAGGTCATGCTGCCACTGCTGGATCGCGGCAAAGCTGCCCCCGTCAGCGGCGATCCCCGCCGCCACCGCGGCCTCATCCACCGGGTTCTCGGTGCCGTCTTCATAACCGGTCAGGTCGTGGCCGCTCTTGTGCCGGAAGGCCTCGGTCATCTGCACCAACTTCAGGGCCGGCGCCAACGCCTGCTCCAACGCACGACCGCGGTGCAGCAAGTCACCACGGTCTTCGCCATGCAGCCAGCACCACAGGGCATGCTGGGTCGACGGATTATCCACGCCCACGCCAGTGATAACGGGAAAAGCCCGCAACCCTTGGACATGCCCACCCAGCGCTTGCACCAGCGACTCGCCAAAACCGACCACGGTGTGCTTTACATCCACCAGCCGGGTGAGATTGTCGAGTGCGACCGGCAATGCTTCGGCGGACTCAAGGGCGAAGAACAGGTGGCGTGCCTGCAAGGGCACGGGCTTGGCAAGGATGCCGGGCTGGTAGTGACTCATGGGAACTCCTTTGGGAAAGCACGGAGTTTACCTTTGTTGCGCCCGCGGTGCTTGCAACTGCACCTGGATCGCCCTCAGAGCTTGTGGGTCATGTAGCGACCGCGCCCGGTTTTCTTGGCCTGATACATGACTCGATCCGCGGTCAGCAGCAGCGCATCAGGGGAGCTTTCGCCGTTTCCAAGGGCGATACCGATCGAGACCCCCACCCGGCAAACCGTACCGGCAATGAGAAAAGGCATGCTCAGCGCCTCGATGCACTTGGTGGCCACGGAGCTCACGGTTTCTTCGGCGTCGGCGCCAAGATCGCTCAGCAGGACAACGAACTCATCGCCGCCGATGCGCGCCAGGGTATCGCTGCCCCGTACAACCGCGCCAAAGCGCTTCGCCACCTGACGCAACACCTCGTCACCGGCCTCGTGCCCGAGGGTGTCATTGATGCGTTTGAAGCCATCGAGGTCCATGAACAGCAAGCCGACCTGGGTGCCTTTGCGCTGGGCCTGGGCCAACACCTGACGCAGGCGGCCAGAGAGGTGATGGCGGTTGGGCAGGCCCGTCAACGTGTCGTGATGGGCGATCTTTTCGAGTTCCGCCTGTTTCTCGTTGAGCTTGAACAACAGGCGATTGAACGCCGAGATCAAGTGACCGACTTCATCGTTGCGCAGCACCGGCAAGGGTGCATGGGGCAGTTCATCGCGGGTCATGCAGTCCGCCTGGGCGGCGGCATGGAATAGCGGACGAAAGACAAAATACAGCACGATGGAACAGATAGTGCCGAACAGAAGAATCGAGCCGATAGCACCCTTGATCAAGAAACGCTGGGTTCGCTCAACGGTTGAAAACGCCTCGTGGCCCGGCAGGCTGGCAACAATGAACCAGCCCGTGCTTGGGACGGTGACCATGGCACGGACCTCCTCCTGGCCCTGCGCGTTGAGCGTTATCCCGGTACCGCGAAAACCCGCCATGGCTCGATCCAACAGGGTATTGAGGCCCGGACGCGATACCGGCTTGAAGCGTATCCCCAGCGGCGTGGACTCGATCTGCAAGCGACTTTGCGGAAAAACCAGCTGGAATTCGCCCGTTGTCGTTCCCCCACGGCTCTGCAGCAAGGAATCAAGAAACCCGGGGGCCGCGAGTGACATCATGCCAACCACGACCCCCTGCACCTCACCCGCGGCATTCCTGATCGGCGCGGATATCGGCAGTATCGGTTCCGCGCTCGACGGGCTCTCGATCGGCCGGCCGATAAAGGGTCTGTCGGCCAATCCGGCTTGAACATAGTCCCGATTCACATAATCGCTATCGGACGCTGCCTCTTGATCGGGGTAGCCCGCCACCCGCCGGCCACTGGCATCGACGATGAAGATATCGATCGATAACAAGGTCTGGTAGGGCGAAAGCTCTTTCAGCCAATCTCGCAGTTTTTCAGGCCTAGCGAGCAAATCGAAGGGCACGCTGGCAGCCAGGTGCTCGATAAAGAGCCGGCGCCGAATAATCTTGCTATCGACATCGTGCGCGACATAAGTGGCCAACGCCAGTTGCTGGCCTTCCACGACGGCGCTCAGGTCCTCGCGCAGAAAGTTGGTCAGCACGTAATAGCGCAGGATAGCGCCGGAAACGACAATGCACAGCGCCAACACCAGCAGTCGGGTCAACACGCTGTTGTAGATTCGGGCGAGGATCGAAAGTGCATGATGTTTTTTTGACATTATCGAAGTGTAACCGACGACATTGCACTTTTCGCTATTTTCCCCAACGCGGTTCAAACGCGGCAGCCAAGCCTCGCGGAGACCGGATCGCGCCATGGAGCCAGCAGCGGCCCCGGCACGAGCTCGGTGTCCGGCGAAGCCGGGGTACATACCCGCCGCTCGGTCGGGGTGTTCCAACTGCCGAAAAACGCCTCGGTCCAGGTGGATAGCGCGGTGGTGCTCAACTAGACAACTGGTTGGCGAACTGCCCGACCGCGTTGACCACTTTCTGCGCACCGTCCTGGATCTCGACGATCACCGTGCCCGCCTCCGCCGCCAGCGCAAGACCTTCCTCGGCCTGGGTCTTGCCGCTGTTCATCAGCGACACCGCGTCCCGCGCCATGTCCTGGTTCTGCCGCACCACGCCGACGATCTCGTCCGTGGCCTGGCTGGTGCGCGAGGCCAACTGCCGCACTTCGTCCGCCACCACCGCGAACCCGCGACCCTGCTCACCCGCGCGCGCCGCCTCAATGGCCGCGTTGAGCGCCAGCAGGTTGGTCTGCTCGGCAATGCCGCTGATGGTCTTGACGATGGTGCCGATCACCTGGGACTGCGCATTCAAGGCTTCGATGCCGTCACTGGCGGTTTGCATGTGTGCAGCCAGGTCGCGCATCACTTCCACGGCCTGGGTTACCACGGTGGTCCCGCGCTGGGCGGTGCTGTCGGTCTGCAACGAGGTGCTGTAGGCAATGTTCGCCGCTTCGGCTACCGCCCTCTCCTGGCTCACCTGATCGGTGATCACAGTGGCAAACTTGACTACTTTGTAGAGCTTTTCATTGGCATCGAGTACCGGGTTATAGGACGCCTCCAGCCAGACCTCGCGACCGTGGCTGTCAACCCGCTTGAAACGACCGGCGACGAATTCACCGGCGTTCAGGCGTGTCCAGAACGTCTGGTATTCGGCGCTGTTGTATTGCGCCGGCTCGCAGAAAACACGGTGATGCTTGCCCTGGATCTGCGCCAGGCTGTAACCCATGGCGTTGAGGAAGCGGTCATTGGCGGTGAGCACCTCTCCGGCCAGGTTGAACTCGATCACCGCGGTGGAACGCAACAGCGCGCCGATCAGGTTTTCATACTCGCGGGACGATTCGATGGTGCGGGTCAGATCGTTGGAGTAAATCGAAAAATGGCGGATACGCCCCTGGGAATCACGAATCGGCTGCAGGATCGAACGCAGCCAGGCTTCCTCGCCGTTACCACGCAGCAAGCGCACCGCGCCGCTGAAATGCTCGCCCCGGGTCAAGGCATTCTTGAAGCGCAGGTGAAAGTCCGAATGCTTGAGGTACTCCGGGACTAACTCGTCAAGGCTACGCCCCACCAGCGAGGTGCTCGGGTAGAGCATTTCCTGGATGAAATTCTGGTTAGCCGATTCGATGCGACCGTCGGGGTCCAGGGTCAGCACGAGCATTTCCTGCTCCAGGCTATCCTTGACTTGCTGGACGCTGGAGAGTTCTTCGCGAAGAGCCGAGAGCTCCTGCTTCAAGCGTTTGTTAAACATGCGGGCACCGATGGGCAAATGAAAGCGCGGATTAAGCTGTCATTGGCATCGGCTAGGGTGTTTTTTTCTGAAGGAGAATTTCGGGTTATTTCCCGCGAGCAGCCGGCGGACAATTCGACTGAATTTTTCCCGCTGCCTGGGATCACTTTAGAACGACAAGGAAGCATCCCAAGGAGGATTCTCAGGTTTATGAGCACGGCAAAGCTTTTCGTTATCGACTACACCCTTAACGGCACTCCCAAGTCCTTTGTGATCCGCTCCGAGCACATGGACAATGCCGAGGCTTGGCACTGGGCCAGTTGTGATGCCGGCGTGGGCCGCATCGGCAAATTCGGTCGAGAACGGGTGAAGAAAACCAGCAAGCCCATGGCCGAGAAATTCGGTATCGACGCGGTGAGCTGGCGCCAGGCCTGAGGGGCTGGACGGACGCGGCTCAGCAGCCGCGCACGCTCGAAGCCTCGGCCGTCGCGGTTGCACGCGGCCCGAAGTACAACGCGATCAGCACGCCGACGACGCCCATCACCGCGCAATAGCCGACGCAGACCCATGGGCTCCAGGGCATCAGGCCGATCAGCAACAGCGGCGTGGTGCTGGCCCAGAGTGCGTAAGCGATATTGTAGGTAAAGGAAATGCCGGAGACGCGGATGCGCGCCGGGAACAACCCCACCATCACCGAAGGCACCGCCCCCACCACGCCACAGGCCAGGCCCGCCAGAGCATAGGCCAGGCCAACCCATTCAGCACCATGGATCAGGCAGCTATAGAGCAGCGCGATGCCCAACGGCAGCAAGGCGCTGTAGAACAGCACGGCGCGCCAGGCACCGATCCGGTCCACCAGCCGACCGGCGAGGACACAGCCGATGTTCAGGAACACGATCCCCAGGCTGCTCAAGGCAAAGGTGTGACTGGCACTCATGCCGAAGACCTTCTGCATCAAGGTCGGCGTGACCACCACCAGCACCACCACCGCCGAGGTCAGGACACAGGTCAGCAGCATCGCCGGCAGGATCGCCCGACGGTGAGTGCGCAAGACCGCCTGCAACGGCACCTCCTCGCCTTCTTCCCGACGCGCCTGCAAGGCCATGAACACCGGGGTCTCACTGAGCCAGCGGCGCAACCAGACACCGATCACGCCGAATACCCCGCCCAGCAGGAACGGCAAGCGCCAGGCGAAATCGAGGATTTCGCCTGGGCTGTAGATCCGCGCCAGAGCGGTCGCGGTCAAGGCGCCCAGCAGATAGCCGAAGGTCAGCCCCGCCTGCAAGACCCCCAGGGCGTAACCGCGGTGCCCGGCCGGCGCGTGTTCGGCGACAAAGACCCAGGCGCTCGGCACCTCGCCGCCCACCGCCGCGCCTTGCAACACCCGCAGCAGCAACAGCAGCAGGGGCGCCCAGTAACCGATCTGGGCATAAGTCGGCATGATCCCGATCAGCAGGCATGGCAGGGCCATCATCAGGATGCTCAGGCTGAAGACCCGCTTGCGTCCCAGGCGATCGGCGAAGTGCGCCATCAGGATGCCACCCAGTGGTCGCGCCAGATAGCCGGTGACGAAAATCCCGAAGCTCTGCAACAGCCGCAGCCACTCGGGCATTTGCGGGGGGAAGAACAGCTCGCTGAGGGTCAGCGCGAAGAACATGAAAATGATGAAGTCGTAGATTTCCAGCGCACCGCCCAAGGCCGCCAGCCCCAGGGTCTTGTAGTCAGACCGGACAAAACGACGGGGGTGGGGAATGTGATCGGCAGTCATGAAAACACCCTGGCAACGTATTCAGGAAGCGCATCGGTCGGTTTGCCAGCCGCTGCAAAAATCGGAGGATACCTGAGTTTGCCAACGGCATTGGGCCGATGTCGACAATGCCACTCCAGTGCAATATCACTCTGCCATTAACCAAAATCGGAAAAAGCCACGGGATTGATTTATCGTGGTCACCTGCGCACAGGTTGCGCCTGTGACTCCCCAATAAGATCAAGAACAAGAGGACCTCTCCATGGCCGCTGCTATTGAAACCAGCCGCTACGCCCGCTTTGCCCTGCGCTGCTCGAACTGGGCCGAACGCTGGTTTCCCGACTCCTGGGTGTTTGCCTCGCTGGCGGTGATCGTCGTCGCCCTCGCCACCCTGGCCATCGGCGCCAAGCCGAGCGAAGCGGCGATGGCTTTCGGCGACGGTTTCTGGAGCCTGATCCCCTTCACCATGCAGATGGCCTTCGTGGTGATCGGCGGTTATGTGGTCGCCAGTTCACCCCCGGCGGTGAAACTGATCGACCGTCTGGCCCGGATCCCGAAGAACGGCCGTTCGGCGGTGGCCTGGGTCGCGCTGATTTCCATGGTCGCCTCGCTGCTGAACTGGGGCCTGTCCCTGGTCTTCGGCGGCTTGCTGGTCCGCGCCCTGGCGCGCCGCACCGACCTGCACATGGACTACCGCGCCGCCGGTGCCGCGGCCTACCTGGGCCTGGGCGCCGTCTGGGCCCTCGGGCTGTCCTCGTCCGCCGCGCAGTTGCAGGCCAACCCGGCCAGCCTGCCGCCGTCGATCCTGTCGATCACCGGGGTGATCCCGTTCACCCAGACCATCTTCCTCTGGCAGTCCGGCGTCCTGTTGCTGGCGCTGATCGTGGTCTCGCTGGTGATTGCCTACGCCACCGCACCGGGGCCCGACTCGGCCCGGGACGCCAAGGCCTGCGGCGTCGATCCGAGCTTCAATCTGCCGCCCCTGAGCCCCCGCACACGCCCCGGCGAATGGCTGGAATACAGCCCGCTGCTGACCATTCTGCTGGCCCTGCTGGCCGCCGGCTGGCTGTTCCATGAGTTTTCGAGCAAACCGGCGATCAGCGCCATCTCCGGCCTGAACACCTACAACTTCCTGTTCCTGATGGCCGGTGCGCTGCTGCACTGGCGCCCGCGCAGCTTTCTCGATGCCGTGGCCCGTGCGGTGCCGACCACCACCGGCGTGCTGATCCAGTTTCCGCTATACGGTTCCATCGCGGCGCTGATGACCACGGTCAAGGGCAGCGATGCGCTGACCCTGGCCCACCATATCTCGACCTTCTTTACCCAGATCGCCTCCCATGACACCTACGCGTTGCTGATGGGGGTGTACTCGGCAGTGCTCGGTTTCTTCATCCCTTCCGGTGGCGGCAAGTGGATCATCGAGGCACCCTATGTGATGCAGGTGGCCAATGACCTGAAATACCACCTGGGCTGGGCGGTGCAGATCTACAACGCGGCCGAGGCGCTGCCGAACCTGATCAACCCCTTCTACATGCTGCCGCTGCTGGGCGTGCTCGGGCTGAAGGCGCGGGATCTGATCGGTTTCTCCTTCGTGCAACTGCTGGTGCATGCGCCACTGGTGCTGTTCCTGCTGTGGGCACTGGGGACCACGCTGGCCTACAACGGGCCGGTAATGCCATAACCGCGAACATTCCCCCCCGACTCAAGAGCACTGTTACCGGTGCTCTTGAGGTTTGCCCCGACCTGAAAACCATTCGCTCAGGTTTCAATCGCAAAAACGACGACGCTATTTGTCACAATCCTGAATTGATGCTGAACAAATACACAAGAAAGCAAATCCCCTGGTGACTGATTCATATCCTGTATTAGGCTGTTGAAATAGACCGGCACGATCGTACCATTATGTGGTTTCGAGCGTGCCCTGCCCCACCCGTTGTGCAGCAAGGTGGATGAGTCATCATGAACCATTGGAAAGAAGAACAATTGCGACTTCTGGGTGCAACCCAGGACGAACAGACCTTGCTCGAACTCTTGCCCAGGCTGGTCAGGCAAATAGGCTACCCCTATTACCGCTATATCAGACTCAAGGTCGGCACCGCCCCCTGGATAAAGAACAATTATCCCGATGAGTGGAACCAGCACTACCAGGACCACAACCTCCATCAGATCGACCCGGTACTGAGTCATGCCTGGCACTCGCACCAGCCCGTGCTCTGGTCACCGGAAACTTTTGCCAAGGCACCGGCGTTCTGGCGCAAAAAGCAATCGTTTGGTATGCGCCATGGCTGGTCACAGGCGGTACAGCATATCCAGGGCCACCAGAGCATTCTGTGTGTTGCCCGCCCCGAGGGCGAAATCGATCGGCGCGAATTCCACCAAAAGGCTGTGCATATTCTATGGCTGTGCAATGTCCTGCACTCGGCGGCCACTCGCGACCTTCCGGCAACATCCATCCCACTGCTGTCCCCTCGGGAGGTCGAGGTCCTGAAATGGTCAGGCGAAGGTAAGACCGCGCCGGAAATCGCCCAACTGCTTGAGCTCAACGTGCGCACCGTAAACTTTCATATTGCCAACGCGATCACCAAGACCGGCACCACCAACAAAATCGCGGCGATAGTCGCGGCGATTCAGTCCGGGGTCCTGTAGGTCCGCGAAAAAAGCCCGGCCCCAGGTAAAATCCCGTCACGCAATCCCTGCCCCATCCTCTCGACAATAGGCATACTGCCCGGCGGCAGAACGGATCTGTCGCTGTTCCGTCACATTGCATTGCTAAGTTGCGATGCGAAATATTTTGATACGTCAAACCCAGCCAGCAGGAACCCAGGATGAGTGACGAGAAAGACCTCGACCAGTCGCAAGCGCCCGAAACCGATAACCCCACTGACACCAGCCGTCGCCGCTTCCTCGGTGGCGTGGCGGTGCTGGGGGTTGGCGCGACGCTGACCGCCTGCGGTTCCCCGAGCGAGCCCGGCAAGCCGGAGCCTCGCGAACTGTCGGGCGCCGAGTTGGACAAGGCGCTGCAGGATCAGGTGAAAACCGTGGTGGTGGTCTACGCCGAAAACCGTAGCTTCAACAACCTGTTCGCCGACTTCCCCGGGCTCGAGAAACCCTTGTCGGCCCTCGCGCCCGCGGACTACCAGCAACGCGACCGCGATGGCAGCCTGCTGCAGACCCTGCCACCGGCCTGGGGCGGAGTCCTGCAGCTCGGCCCGCAAAGCGTGGACGGCGTGACCTATCCGGCGGAAACCCAGTTCCAGCAGAACCTGCCCAACGCCCCGTACGCCCTCAAGGGCCCGAGCGGCGAGGACCTGCCCCTGAGCCTGGTCACCCGTGACCTGTGGCACGTGTTCTACCAGAACCAGATGCAGATCAACGGCGGCAAGAACGACCAGTTCGTCGCCTGGGCCGACTCCGGCGGCCTGACCATGGGGCACTACGCCCAGAACCGTTACTCGTTGCGCCTGTGGGACGTGGCCAAGGAATTCGTGCTCTGCGACAACTTCTTCCAGGGCACCTTCGGCGGTTCCTTCCTCAACCACCAATACCTCGTCAGCGCGGCGGTGCCCTTTTACCCGGACGCCGCCAACTCGGTGGCCAAGCCGCAGATCGCCACGTTGCAAAGCGACAACCCGCTCGACACACGCCTCAAGCCCCTGGAGAAATCCCCGGCCAGCGCCATGACCGGCGCGCCGCAATTCGGCCCCAGCGCACTGACCCCGGATGGCTACGCGGTGAACACCATGGCCCCGCCCTACTGGCCGACCTGGATCCGCGACCCCGAGCATCCGGATTATGCCAAGCCGGACCTGCCCACGGTGCTGGTGCCACAGGTCCACGAACACATCGGCGACAAGCTGTCGAAGAAGAACATCGACTGGGCCTGGTACGCCGGCGCCTGGCAGGTCACCCTGGAGCAGTTCAAGGACTCGGGCGGCATTCCGAAGATCCCGAACTTCCAGTACCACCATCAGCCGTTCAACTACTTCAAGCAACAGGGGCCGGAAAACCCCGGCGAGCGCGCCAAGCGCCTGCGCGATGGCGGGCTGGGTGACGAGTCGAGCACCAACAAGTTCGTCGCCGATGCCCAGGCCGGCAAGTTGCCCGCGGTGACCTTCTACAAACCCCAGGGCAACCTGAACATGCATGCCGGTTATGCCGACGTGGCCTCCGGCGACCGGCATATCGACCGTGTCCTGAAAGTACTGCGCGAAAGCCCGCAATGGAAAAACATGGTGGTGGTCGTCACCGTCGACGAAAACGGCGGCTGGTGGGACCATGTGGCGCCGCCACAAGGCGATCGCTGGGGGCCGGGCACACGTGTTCCAGCCTTGGTGGTTTCACCCTTCGCCCGCAAGGGCACGGTGGATCACACGGTGTATGACACCGCCTCGATCCTGCGTTTGATTACCCGGGTGTTCCAATTGGAGAAACTCGACGGTCTCAAGCAGCGTGATGACGCAATGGTCGCCCGCGGCCAGAAGCCGATGGGCGATCTGACCAACGCACTGCGCTTCACGGCCTGACGGATACCGCTTCGTCCTCGCTCCCCCACGGGGAGCGAGCCCTCCTTTCAGACAGCTCCTACAGCCAATTGCGACAAGCTTTCCCACTTGCGTCAAACAACGCAAAAAACACCGGCTACCGGCTTTTCTACTGGCCGTGCCTGATCCAGTATGGAGCTGCCTCCGCATTGAAGGGGCCAACGCTGAAAAGGATCTGAGCATGTCAAAACTCGCTGTATTGACGAGTACCTTAGCCGCACTCACCCTGAGTACCCTCGCCCACGCCGATGTCGAAATGAAACTGGGTAGCCGGGAACGCGTCACCCAGCTTTTCGCCTATCCCAACAATTGCAATGTCATCTGCTTTCGCCCCTGGACCCTGGAACAGACCGCCGAGCACTATCTGAACCAGAGCGTGAAGCGTGACGGCTACCCCAACGCCAAGGTGACGGTAAAAGCCGATGCCGGCCAACTCTATGCCCACTTCAGCGGCGTGCCGAACGGTTATGACAAACCGCTGGCGCAACTGCTCAACGCCGGCGAACTGGCCTACAAAGGTGCCTCCAAGCTGAATGCCGACGGTAAATGGGCCTACAATTGGTATCTGTTCCTGCCGCTGGGCCTGGCCTTGGACAACCGCAAGAGTGTCGAACTGCTGCATTTCCCGCCGGATTACTCGTTGACCCAGGCCCAGGACTATCTGGAGTCGGCCACCACCGACCGCTGGGCCGAGCTGCTGACCGACAACGGCATCCCCAAGGATCAGACACCGGGTTACCAGACCATCATCGACATCGCCCCGATTGCCGCGCCGTCCAACGCCGGCAGCACCCTGGAAACCGTCTACAGCTACTTCACCGACTACCAGACCACCATGGTCAAGGAAGTCAGCATCACCACCAAGGGCAAGGCATTGCCGATGGTGGCCTTCGGTGCACCGGTGCGGAACTGGATCAAGCAGCAATATGGCGCGGACGTCGGTGTGCTACAGCTAGGTCTCATCCGCCCGACAGCGGGGACGATAGTACCGGTATTGGGCTCCAACCACCCGAGCTACATCTGGTACGCGGCAGATCCGGCCAGCTATGGCGGCGATCAGGCGAAAGCCGATGCGGCGGGCTTGAAAGTGATGGGGCAGGACTTGAGTGCCGCCTGCTGGCAGGCCGGGATGGGCCAGAAACCGGACAGCGATCCGGCGGCGCAACTGAAAAGCTGTACCGACAACTGGCAGGTGACCAACACGCAGAAAACCTGCGTGCTGTTCTATGAGTCGATACGCAACCTGTCGCAAGCCGATGCCGAGAAGAAATGCTCGACCGCGGAGATCAAGACGCAGCTCAATCAGCTGAAGACACCGGCACCAGCGCCAGTGACGGCGATGCCGGTTATCTGACAAACGCTGCAACCACCCCTGTAGGAGCCGGCTTGCCGGCTCCTACAGGGG
Source organism: Pseudomonas sp. MWU13-2100 (assembly GCF_023242365.1). Taxonomy (GTDB): domain Bacteria; phylum Pseudomonadota; class Gammaproteobacteria; order Pseudomonadales; family Pseudomonadaceae; genus Aquipseudomonas. The sequence continues at coordinate 11,019 of NZ_JALLIX010000050.1, read as the reverse complement.
CGCTCGACGCAAGATTTGCCGGGTCAGCAAAACCTCAGAGCGCTTCCACCGGCCGCAACCGGTACTGCGGCGGCAACTGCTCGATACCGCTGATGGTTGCGTTCAGACTCTTCCAGCGCCCATCCTTGATCCCGTAGATGCAGCCGTGGATCGACAGGCTCTGCCCACGATGCCAGGCGTTCTGCACGATGGTGGTATGGCCGACATTGGCCACCTGCTGGATCACGTTCAACTCGCACAAGCGGTCGACCCGTTCCTCTTCAGTGGGCAACTGCGCCAGCACTTCACGGTTCTCGTAGTACAGGTCGCGAATTGACCGCAGCCAGCCATCGATCAGGCCCAACTGACGATCCTGCATCGAAGCCCGCACACCGCCACAACCGTAGTGACCGGTGACCAGGATATGCTTGACCTTCAGCACATCCACCGCGTACTGGATCACCGACAGGCAGTTGAGGTCGGTGTGCAACACCACGTTGGCCACGTTACGGTGCACGAACAGATCGCCGGGCAACATGCCGACGATCTCGTTGGCCGGAACCCGCGCGTCGGAACAACCGATCCAGAGAAACTCCGGGGTCTGCTGGCGCGCAAGCTTGGCGAAGAACTCCGGGTCTTCTTCCTTGATCGCAGCGGCCCAGCGCTCGTTGTTATCAATCAGATCCTGTAGTTCGTTCATGCTCTACTGCCTCAAGATAGTCCGAAGTTATGACACCCGACCCCGGCTTGGGGTCACGTGGAAAAATCCTCAGTCAACCAGCGTACACGCCATCACTACTGCATCCTCGCGCCCACCCACCGCCGGGTAGTAGTCGCGACGGCGCCCGACCTCATTGAAACCATAGCGCTCATACAGGCGGAAGGCCGCGCGATTGCTGTCGCGCACCTCGAGGAAACACTCCCGGGCCTCGGCCGCATGGGCCCGCGACATCAGGTGTTCGAGCAGGCGCAAGCCCAGGCCGCGGCCCTGGCTTTCCGGCTTGACCGTGATATTGAGCAGATGCGCCTCATCGAGAATGATCTGCACTACGCCATGCCCGACCTGCTGGCTGCCTTCGAACATCAGCCAGATCTGATACTTGCCCAGGCCGTCGAGGAAAATCCCGCGGGTCCAGGGATGGCTGAAGGCCGCATATTCGATCTTCAGCACCGCATCCAGGTCCGCCTCGGTCATCGGGCGAAAACTTACTGCATCACTCATCGTCACTTTTCCAGCGCGCCATCAGCCGGCGCATGGCTTGCCAGACATCAGCCTTGCGCTGTGGCTCATCCATCAATAATTCCAGGCCAGGCAGCGCCCAGGCCGAGCCCAGGCCTTCGACCTGGAGCTCACGGTTGTATGATTCGGCATCGACCTCACCGGCAAAACGCACTGCCGGCAGGCCGATCAGCCACAGGCAGGCACACTCCCCCTCTTCCCGCCGGGCCTGGACAAAGCCCTGGACAAAATCCCGCGCCGCGTCCGGGCCCTGGTCGAGGTTGCCGCGTACCAGCAGCGGCCAGCGCACCGGCTCGCCGACGATCTGCGGGCTGTCCGGCAGCCCGGCGGCACGCAGCAGGTCCTTGAGCAACAGGTAGGCCGGATCGCGGCTCTGGAACGCTTCGCCCGTGGGTAACTCCACCAGCACCAGGCAACGCCCGGCGCGCAACAATTGCAGCGCGAAACGCGGCGGCGGCACCTGAACCACCTTGACCGGGGTCGGCGCCTCTTCGGCGACAACCGCAGGCTTGCTTTCGGCGCGCTGGATCGGCGAAGGCCGTGGCACTTCGATCTTCGCCCGCTCGGCGGGCTTGGCCAGCGGTTCCGCGGCTTTGGGTGCCTCAGGCACGGGGGCCTGGACCTCGACCAACGGTTCCAACTCGACAAACAACTCCGGCCGCGACGGCGCGGCGAACGGCAGTTCGGTGCGGGGCAGCCAATGGACCACCTGCATGGCAGTCAGATAAGCGCGGCGGCGGGACTCGATAAGCAAAGGTCGGCCATCTGTGGATAAGTTGAAGCTGGGATTCTACCGCCCTTCGGCGAAGATCGCCCGCAGTTGATCGCAAGAACGCCAAGCCACCGATCACCTGCGGGTCAATCAGGTGCCTGATGCAGTACAATCGCTCCTTTTAATTTGCCAACCAGCCGGCCTCTCCCATGATCGAACCCAAGCGCGTCTTGCGCGCCCTCGCCGAGCACTGGGCCCTTCTGGAGCCTCTGTGCGAACACTTCGACCAAGGCACCCTGAGCCTCGGTGAACTGCGCCAGCAACTGGCTGCCCAGCAGCTGGACAGCACGCCCCAGGACATCACCAGCCTGCTGGACGTGTGGATTCGCCTCGACATCCTGGTGCCCGTGGCGAAAAGCCCGAACCGTTTCGAGCTCAATGCGCAGATCCACGATTTCCTCGCCTACCTGCGCCGCGAACACCGCCTGGGCCTGTGCCTGGAGATCGAAGCCTACCTGCGCCACCTCGAGCGCCTGGCCGGCTACATCCAGGACGCCTTCGACATCCGCGACGGCAACGACCTGGCCCGCCAGTTGCGCCTGCTCGACATGCGCGTGCGCGATGTCCTGAAAAAGCTCGCCAACGACGAACAGGCCCTGGTGGCCGTCGCCGAACGGGCCAAGACCAGCGACCGGCAGATCCCGCTGCGTCAGCGTTACGCCGAGGTCCTGGCGACCTGGGACGAATACGTCGAACCGATGATCCAGCTGGTGAACGCCGACGGTGCCTTCGAACAGGGCGTACGCAAGGTCGAGAACGTGCTGCTGCGCATGCTCAGCGAACAGCAGCGCCTCGGCCACCTGGTGGACGACGACATGCTGCTGCGTACCCACGCGCGAATCCTCGAGATGCAGACCAGCGCCCAACTGACCCTGCGCCATGCCCGCGAACTGCTGCTGCCGCTGCGTGAAGAAGCACGCCGGCACAACGCCGTGACCCGTGGCGCGGCCCTGGCCCTGTCGGTGATCCGCCGCAAGGGCCTCGACGCCGTGCCACAAGCGGCGATGCCTATGTTCAGCCGTCCGCAAAGCACCTTTCTCGGCAGCTCCGGCCAGGTCGAGGCCTATGTCTACGCCCTGGCCCGTTTCGAAGCCAAGCCGTCGCGTTTCCCCAAGGCGCACAAGTCGTCCAAGGGCGGCGAGTCGCCACGGGCCCCGCGCACGGTCAAGGAAATGCTCGAACGCTGCAGCGACGCCCTGCCGATGCCGGACCTGATGAGCTGGCTGCTGGAGCAGGAGCCGGACGGCGCCACCGACGAATTGCTCTACTGGTTCTCGCGCCTGTCGCGGGAAAAACGTTTCCAGCGCGAGCGCCTCGAACGCCGCGACTACCACACCCAGGAGCACCAGGTCAGCCTGCGCTCCTTCGCCCTGCTCTCGCGTGTCGAAGAAGCCGGCGAGAATTCCGCGAGCACACCTCATGCATCTTGATCTTTCCGAACTGTCCCAGCTGGCGCCGATCTTTCGCGAGCTGTTCAAGGGTTACCACGTCAGCCGCCGCGACCCGGAGCTGTACGCCCAATTGTCCAACTGCCAGGACCAATACCGCACCCTGTTCAAGGCCCTGGGCTTCGAACTGGTCTGCGACACCCGTGGTTTCTACTACTTCGTCCCGGACAACGCCGCCGCCCAGGTCAACAAGACCGCCCAGCGCCTGGCGCTGTTCACCTTCATCCTGGTGGAGCACCTGGCCGACCAGGGCCGCGACCCGGTTGCCGTGCTCGACGGCGGTAGCCTCGGCCGTGACGAACTGCCGTCGCTGCTGGAGAAATACCGCGACCTGTTCGTCCAGGCCGAAGTCACCACCCAGGAAGAGCTGGAAGAGAAGATCATGCGCCGCATGACCCAGCTCGGCTTCGCCCTCGAGGAGCCCGGTCTGTTCCGCTTCCTGCCGCCGATGCACCGTTTCCTCGACGTTTGCCTGTCGGTCCAGCAGGACCGCGACATGGCCGCCAGCCTGCACAGCGTGCTGCCCTTGCCGACGCCGGTGCTGGTGGACGACGACAGCGACGAAAAACTGCTGGAAACCGATGACCCGCTGGACCTCAGCGAATTCGTCGAGGCCCCTGAAGAAAGTGAAGAAGACGCGCTGGCCCGGGCCATTGCCGCCGAGCAACAGGAGATGGACGCATGAGCCAGGAACGCTACGGTATTCGCCGCTTCGCCCTGCTGAACACCGCCGGCTACAGCCTCGGCCTGTTTCCCCTGGAACATCCGCTGTCGGTGTACGGCGCCAACAACCTGGGTAAATCGGCGTCGATCAACGCCTTGCAGTTCCCGATCCTGGCGCGCATGTCGGACATGAGCTTCGGCAAGTACAGCCTGGAACAGTCGCGGCGTTTCTATTTCGCCACCGACACCAGCTACATCCTCGTCGAAGTCGCCCTGCCCCACGGCCCGCATGTGATCGGCGTGGTCGGGCGCGGCCCGGGCGGCGGTTTCGGCCACCAGTTCTTCGCCTATGCCGGGCGCCTGGACCTGGCGCATTACCAGAAAGACGACACCTGCCTGCGCCAGAAGGAGCTGTTCAACAATCTGGAGCGCAACGGCCTCAAGGCCTACGAGCTCAAGCCCGATGAACTGCGCCGGCTGCTGGTCGGCGGTCACACCTCGATTCCCCTGGACCTGACGCTGATCCCGTTGCGCTCCACCAGCGAACAGAGCCTGAAGACCTTCCGCGCCCTGTTCATCAACCTGCTGCATATGCGCGAGATCACCGCCGCCAAGCTCAAGCAGCTGTTCCTCGATGCCTTCGAGCACAGCCTGCGCTCCGGCAGCGTCGACTATATCGCCGCCTGCGAGGAAGCCTTCCGCGACGTACGGCGCATGGAGCAGGACTACAACGCCATGGTTGCCGCCGGTCCCCTGGTCGAGGCGCTGGCCTCGGGGGTGCGCCAGCGCGATGTGCTGCGCGGCAAGTTGCACCGGATCTCGCCGCTGCTCGACTCGTTGCTCGGCACCTGGTCGGACTATGCCGGGGCGCGCAAGGAAGAGCTGCTGATCCAGTCCGAGCACTACCGCAATGAACAGGACGCTCTGCAGAACGACCAGCGCAGCAGCACCCAGGAGCTGATGCGCCTGGAGCGGGAAATCAGCGACCTGCAACGTTGGCTCGGCGAGCTGTCGGTGCTCAAGAATCGCTTCGCCCTGGTCAACGATGTGAAGGTGCTGGAGCAGCAACTGCTGGCGGCCAAGGATGCCCACGACGAGCTCGCCGGTGCCCTGGCCCAGTCCCGACAATTCAGCGCCGAGGACCTGGAAGAGCGCCTGCGCGACCTGGAAAAACGCCTGAAGTCGGTGAAGCAACAACTCGATCACGCCGACAACAACAGCTATGCACGGCTGCGCGAAGAGTTCTCGCAACAGGATGTCGAACGCCTGATGCGCCTGTTCAACAGTGCCCTGTTCAGCCTGCCGCTGGGCGAGCACGGCATTGCCCTGGACGAGGAAGGCCAGTGGGTCAAGTCCATGGAACTGATCCTCGACGGCTTCAAGGGCGAGCGTTTCGAAGTACCGGGCCTGTCCATCGACCTGTCCCATATCGAGCCGCCGGCACTCCAGGCCCTGGCCGATCGCGCCGCGCTGCGCGACCAGAAGGAGCGCCTGGACAAAGAGCTCAAGCAGTTGAAAACCCAGCAGGCCGTGGCCGCCGACCGCGCCGCGAGCAAGACCCAGACCGAAGCGCTGTACCAGCAGGTGCTGGATGCGCAGAAAGCCCTGGAAGATTTCCGCCGCGCCCAGACCTTGAGCGCCGAGGAAGGCGAGAAGCTGGAACAACTGGCCCAGTTGGAAGCCGCGCAGGATGAACTGAAGCGCTCCAGCGACGCCTTCACCGAACGCGTCCAGCAGTTGTCGGCCAAGCTGCAACTGGTCGGCCGGCAGATCGGCGACATGGAAGCCAAACAGCGCACCCTCGACGACGCCCTGCGCCGTCGCCAGCTGCTGCCGGCCGACCTGCCGTTCGGCACGCCGTTCATGGATCCGATAGACGATTCCATGGACAACCTGCTGCCGCTGCTCAACGACTACCAGGACAGCTGGCAAGGCTTGCAGCGGGCCGACGGGCAGATCGACGCGCTCTACGCCCAGGTGCGCCTCAAGGGCGTGGCCAAGTTCGACAGCGAGGACGATATCGAGCGCCGCCTGCAACTGCTGATCAACGCCTATGACCATCGCACCGACGAAGCCCTGACCCTGGGCAAGGCGCGCCGCGCGGCGGTGACCGATATTGCCCGGACCCTGCGCAATATCCGCAGCGACTACGACAGCCTGGAACACCAGCTGGCGCTGTTCAACCGCGAGATCAACAAGCGCCAGGTCTCCAACCTGCAAAGCTTCCGCATCGTGCTGGCGCCGAACAAGGAAGCCCTCAAGCACATCGACCAGATCATCCACAGTGCCGGCCAGTACGAGGAAGGCGAGACGCTGTCGGTATTCGACCTGAGCCAGAGTGCCGATCAGGACAACAAGAACGAAGAAGCCAAGGAATACCTGGCGCGGCTGGTGGCGGCGAACCACAACCAGTTGGGCCTGAAGGACCTGTTCGAGCTGGCGTTCGAAATCACCAAGGTCAACGGCCAGCCGGTGATCCACACCGATATCGACGGCGCGGCGTCCAACGGCACGACCATGACCATCAAAGCGCTGACCAACATGTACCTGTTGCTGCACCTGATGGACCGCGACCAGGCCGGGCGCGTGCGTCTGCCGTATTACCTCGACGAGGCCGCGGACATCGACGAACGCAACCAGGCGGCGCTGCTGGAGACCAGCCTGCAATTGGGCTTCGTGCCGATCCTGGCGAGCGTCAAGCCGCAGGTATCGGCGCACGTGGCCATTGACCTGGAAGGCGGCAGCGGGCCGAACGGAATCTATATCGACGAAGCGGACTGGAAGTACATCCGCCGGCACGATGAGGTCCGGGCAACGGTGCCAAGCGCAGTGGTGGCAGCGGAGTTGGACGAGGTCTGACTCCGGAAGCTGGAAAAACAAAAGGCCGCGATCATTGATCGCGGCCTTTTCATTTGGCTACTCAACCCACGGATGAACACCGATGTGTGTCGCGCCTGCACTCTTGTGGGAGCGGAGCTTGCCCGCGAAGGGGCCCTCAAGACCGCTAAAAGCTTCGCGGGCAAGCTCCGCTCCCACGCAAGCTCTACACCTCACACAAGCTCTACAGCCACACAGGCTCTGCCGCTGCAGGCCTGGTGTCTACCCGCAATCCCCCGGCTATTTGCCGAGGCTGATTTTCGGTGCCCAGGTCAGCCATTCATCCTCGAACTTGTCGAACAGCGGGAAGGTCTGCAACGGCCGCGCCGCCACGCCCATACGCTCGCCATCCGGCGTAGCGAAGGCGATCCCACCCTGGATCAGCGTCTCCAGCGATTCGGTACGTACAGTCGCGCCCTTGAACAGGCCGAAGTCGACACCAAAGCCACTGGTGTTCCAGAACCGGCTGCCACTGCGCACCAGCGGCGCATAACGCGGCTCAATGAGGATATGGATCAGCACTCGGTCGGCGGTGGCCCCCAGCTCATACCCGGTCACCTTGCCCACCGTCACCTCGCGGTAAGTCACCGGCACGCCTTCCTTCAGCGACCCCCGTCGCGCCGCGCTCAGGGTCAGGCTCAAACCGGCTTGTGGCGCCAGCGCATCCGGCGGCTCCTTGAGCGCGACAAAATCCTTCTGTACCCCGAGCTTCTTCGTCGCCGGCTGCACTTCCAGGTACTGCCCAGTGACCAGGGTTTCCAGGTTGGCGGTCTTGATCAGACCCAACTCCGGCTTCACCACCCAGAACTGGCTGCCGACCCGGGCGATCCGCTCCGGCACTTCGGTAATCCGTGCCGAGAGCAGCACCGACTGCAGGTCATCACTCAGGTCGACGCTTTCGATCTTGCCCACATCCAGCCCTTTGAAGCGGATCGGCGTACCACTGCGCAGGCCATCGGCACGATCGACCCGAATGGTGATCAGCGTGCCTTGCTGCTGCGCCTCGTCATGGTTGGGGAACAGGCGGAAACGCGGAATGCGTTTTTGCAGCGGGGCCTTGTCCTGCGGGGTCTCGAAGGCGATACCGCCAGCCATCAGGCTTTGCAGCGATTCGCTTTTCACCTGGATGCCCCCGGTCAGGCCACCGCTCAAGGTGATGCCACTGGCATTCCAGAAGCGGCTCGATGCGTTGACCAGGTTTTCGTATTCCTTCTCGATATGGACGCCGATCACCACCTGCTTGCGTGTGCGGGAGAACTGGTAGCTCTGCACCGAACCGACTTTCACCTGGCGGTAGAGCACCGGGCTGCCGACATCCAGGGAACCGAGGTTGTCGGTGAACAGCACCATGTGCAGCCCCGGGGAGCGCAGGTCCAGGGGCGGCGCCTTGGCCCGGGCCTCGAACTCGCGTTGCGGGTGACCGCCTTTGTCGCCGGGGCGAACGGCAATGTAGTTACCTTTGACCAGAGCCTCTAGCCCAGTGATACCGGCCAGCGATATCGACGGCTTGACCACCCAGAATTGGGTACCGCTCACCAGGTAGTCCTCCGCCAACGGATCGAGGGTCAGCTCGGCATTGGCGCTGGACAGGTCGGGATCGATTTTCAGGGCTTTCAAACTGCCGACCTGGATCCCTTTGTACATCACCGGAGTACGACCGGCCTGCAACCCTTCGAAATCGCTGAGTTTCACTTTGACCCGGATCCCCGCCTGGGCCGCATCGAAATCCTCATAGAGACGGAATGGCAGGCTCGGATCGGTGGGCGGACTGTCCTTGCGGTTCTCCGGCGTGGCGAAGGCGATACCGCCGGCAACGATACTCGCCAGGGATTCGCTGCGCACCTTCACCCCGGACAGGTTGGCGTCGATGCTGATGCCGCTGGCGTTCCAGAAGCGCGTGTGTTTGCGCACCAGGTTGGCGTAGGTCGGCTCGATAAAGACCTTGAGTTCGACCATGTTCTGGTCCGAAGACAGCGCATAGCTTTTGATCTGGCCGACCTGGATCTGCTTGTAGAATACCGGGCTGCCACGATTCAGCGAGCCCAGGCGGTCGGCCTTGATGGTGATGTGCAGACCGGGCTTGAGATCCGACAGCGGTGGCTCCTGGGTCAACGCCTTGAACTTGCGCGCGGGTTCGCCATCACCGGGACTGACCGCAATGTAGTTGCCGGACACCAGGGTATCCAGGCCGGTAATCCCCGCCAGGGTCACGCTCGGCTTGACCAGCCAGAAGCGGGTATTGGTACGCAGGGACGGCTCGACGTCCTTGTTCATTTCAATGGTGGCGACGACCCCCTTGCTGGAGCCTTCGACATCCAGGTTCAGGGCCTTGACCTTGCCAATGGGCATGCCTTTGTAAACGATCTCGGTCTTGTTGGCCTGAATACCCTCGCCGCTTTCAAAGCGCACCTGGATCTCGATACCGGCCTGGCTGTAGGCACGCCAGCCCAACCAACCGCCGATGATCAGGGCAATCAACGGCAGAACCCAGATGGCCGACCAGTTCGAGGCCGGGCGGGCTTTGGCTTTTGGCAAATCAGTCATGGTCGTCATCCGACTCCGTGTTGTCCCAGATGAGTCGGGGATCGAAAGTTACTGCTGCAAGCATCGTCAAGATCACCACACTGGCAAAGGCTATCGCACCGAGATTGGCCTCGATGCTGGCAATTCTTCCAAAGTTCACAACCGCCACCAAGATGGCGATCACAAAGATATCCAACATGGACCAGCGGCCAATGAACTCGATGAACCGGTACATGACGATCCGCTGCCGGGCTGACAGCGGTTGGTGGCGCTGTACCGAGAACAATAACAGGGCGATGCCCACCAGTTTGAACGTTGGCACCAGGATACTGGCGACAAAGACCACCGCGGCGATCGGAAACATACCGTGCTGCACCAGGGCGATGACACCGGACATGATGGTACTGGGATCACCCTTGCCCAGGGAGTTGACGGTCATGATCGGCAGCATATTGGCCGGGATGTAGAGAATCGCCGAGGTCAACAGCAGCGCCCAGGTACGCATCAGGCTGTTGGGGCGGCGTGGATGTACCAAGGCACCGCAGCGGGTACAGACCTGCTCGTCGCTATCCGCGTCCTGGCGGTTCAACTCGTGGCATTCCGTGCAGATCAGAATACCTGCATCAATCGCCCGCATGTTCGTCTTCTCCCGATAACGCCTGCCAGATCTGGTGAGGCGACATGAGCACCTCCAGCAGCACTTGGACCAGCAGCAAACCGACAAAACAGGCCAGCCCCAGGCCGAGGCTCAGTTCCGCCAGGTCGGCGAGTTTGACAATCGCCACCAGCACGCCCATGAGATAGACCTCGAGCATGCCCCAATCGCGCAGATGATGGTAAATGCGGTACAGCAACAAGCCGTAGCTACGCCCGATATCCCAACGGATGCTCAACAGCACGGCCAACTGGCAGAGCAGCTTGAGCAGGGGAATACCCATGCTGCACAGGAACACCACCACGGCGATGCCGGACATGCCGGTATGGTACAGGCCCAGGACACCACTCCAGACCGTATCCTCTGAGGATCGGCCCAGAAGATTGAGTCGCATGATGGGTAAAAAGTTCGCTGGGATGTACAGCAGCAGTGCTGCGATCACCAGGGCCAGGCTGCGCTCGATGACATTGTGGCGATGGGCATAGAGCTCATAGCCGCAGCGTGGGCATTGGGCTTTTTCACCGAGGCCCAGCTGGGGTTTGAGCATCAGCAGGTCGCATTCGTGACAGGCCACCAATGTGTCCAGGGGCAGTTCCGACACCTTTGAAGAGTCAACCGGATCCGGCATAAAGGGGCTCAGGCTCTGTAAAAGACGGTGCCTATTCTAGTGTTCCGGATCAAAAATAACCTTGTCAATTTGTCAGGAAAGGGTCGGTATCCTCGTATGGGAGCCGGCTTGCTGGCGATGGCGGCTGAGCAGCCACTCTAGATTCTGGATCGGGCACCGGACATTTGCGCAGCACAAAAACAAAACCCCTGATCGCGTTAGCAATCAGGGGTTCTGGAATTTAATCTTGACGAC
>NZ_JALLIX010000005.1 GCF_023242365.1 Pseudomonas sp. MWU13-2100 | reverse complement strand
AATTCACCTAAATGGGTGTCCGGTTTCATTAGACCACTACAAATTCATCCATCTCGACTTGCGTGGAGACCATTAGATCCCTAAACGACGAGCTGGACAAAGTAAACAGTGCCTTGAGCAGGGAGCTTGAGTTCTCCTCCGCGACGGACCTCTACACCCAGTACGATCAGTCTTGGCAGACCGGATCGCTGCGAAGCTCGCTCCATGAAAAGCAAATGGAGGTGAGACGCTCTCTGAAAACACTTGGCGGACAAGTCGAAACAATGGAGGCTGCGTTTTCGAGAGTCCCCAACTCGCCACCTTGCGACTATTTCCAGGATCGTTTAGCCAACCTGCGGTACGAGAGCAACATCGAAGTGACTCACCGCATCAAACTTCAGGTAATCGAGGAATGGTTCTCCACTCACCACGAAAAATCCCGCCGAATATTGATCGCCGATGGGCACACCATCTTCGGTGACATTCAGGATCTGCACAGGGATCTGAAGAAGTTCACGGATAAAATCACCCGATTCAATACGGCGCTCCAGAACCACCTGTCCCACAGCTCTAAGGTTTTCGACAGTATCAAGGATCTGCAGGTGTCCATCTTCTCTGCGGTTGAGGATTTGGATTACTGGACGGTCATTTCAAAGATCTCGACTGCCCGGGATGAATGGATGAGGCCAGATGAGCTACCCGATGACGAGTCAGTCGAGAACCTACGCCTGCTCTTGCAAAACTGGGATATCAAAAGTGGCATCCAGGCTGACTTCAAGTCCCTCGTGAGCATTCGCGGCTCAGTACGTGAGAAAGGTAATCTGCGTTACTTCAAGAACAAGGCGGATCTGGAAAATATCTCATCCAACGGCCTGAGCTACCTCATCCTGATCATTCTGTTCCTTGGATTCATCTCCAAGGTGCGGGGCCAGGCACCTGTTCAGTTGACTTGGTGCGTTGATGAACTCAAGGCCATCGATGCGGATAATGTCATATCCCTTTGTAACTACCTAGGCCAAAACTTCATTACGTTGTGCACCGCTTTCCCTGATCCTGACGCCGAGACGCTGATCCTCTTCGAGAATAAGTACAAGCTCGATTCGGAAAGACGCCTGGTGCATTGCGAGCTGGCCGTTGACGAAGGCTTGGATGAGGACGAGGAATACGAGCTCGAGCTGGAGGGCGTCTGATGACCTTGTTTGCACGTGTGGCTTCAGGATTGATTGAGGGAGATTTCATCTGCTTGATCACCGACCGTGAAGGCTTTGAGTTCTTGAGCAGTGCCCAACTCCGGGACGGCAAAACAAACCGGGAGGATGTCGACCAGTACTTGCGACGCATGGAGCTTCGTCTTACCACCACGCGTGACGGTGGAGCATTCTTCGCTGCACATGCGGACATCGATGGCGAGGGGAAAAAAGCAGCCAAAAAGAGGTTCACAGAGCTGAAGAATAATCTTCGGCCGATGGTTTCATTCATGGAGATGGTCATGCGGGTGACCGGAGACGACAACGCTATTTCAGCTGGGCAGAAGCTGGATCTGAACAGAATGATGGCCAGAATAGGTGCGAACGCCGGGTTGCAGGAGCAACTGCGCAAAACAGCCGCAGACACGGGGATCACATCCAAGGATGGCTCTGATCGCGATCGGCTGTTCAGGATCGTCAAACGTTTTAAGGATGACAGCTATCTGCGATTGATAAATCCGGAATCCGAAATCTACATGTTCACCGGCCGGATCGAATGGCTGCAGGAAGCGATCGAGTTCCTCATGCTCCACGACAAGATCAGTGAAGAGGACAGCGAATTCGACCAGAGATTTGAAACATGAGCATGATTGCCGACGCGGTTACAAGTCATCTCGAGTTGTTGCACACCAATCGGGAACTGATCGCGCAAATCTATACCGAGGGCCAGGTCATACGTTCGGAAGAGAATTCCAAACGCTTGAACCAACTGGAGCAGGTGCGCGCCATTCGTGCTAACGCGGCCCTGCAGGATTCCTATCGCCTGTCTCCGACATTGAGCCGGCTGTTGGATGAAGCTACCCACAAAACTCGGAGTTACAGCGTCTCGGCCGACTTTGGCGAGCAGATGGACAGAATGAAAAAACTGATGGACGACTATTCCGCCGCTCATTTCGACGGACGCGAGGAAGACCGGGACGTCATCCTGAGTGAGTTTGATGTCTCAGTTTTTGATGTGTCCGAGGACATGAAGGACTTCTTGCTGCATGTACGTACCGCTGCCGAAAACAACTTTGCGAACGTGCGCACCTACAAGGAAAAAGAGAAGCAGAACCAGCATTACCTTGACCAACTCGACAGAATTGTTAAAGCTTTCGTTGCATTTGATCTCGCTGCGTTCCTTGACGAGTTGAACCAGCCCGAGCGTGAGTCACTCGCCGAGTTGTATGAGCGGCACATCCTCGCAAATCTTTCCAAATGGCGCGCAACATGTAACGACATTACCAGCGTTCTGAAGGTCTACCTTCACAAGCTCCGTACGGTCGAACCTAGGGCGAAGAGAATCCGTGCTCTGCAAATGCACCTGCGGCGTCATCCTGAATATGAGGCTCGTGATCCCGACGAGTATCCGGAAATTCCAGAATGGGCCTACCAACATGATCCAATGAAGATACGTCTCAGCCCGGATCTTGGGCGCCAAGAGATTCGGGACTCACTGGTAGATGTAGCCAGAAGCATTGAAATCCAAGTCATCACACCGCCCAAGCAACGGACGCCGGGTGCGCTTATCAAAGAGGACGCGCCGAAGGCCGCGATCATCAAGGGATCACCACTAGTGGTTGTGGCCCAGCGCCTGTTGAACGAGGCGTCTAAATCACTGGCGCCAATCTCTGCGGCGGATTATTTCGCCTTGACGGAGGAAACCAGGGGGCTGGATCAGGAGTCCTGCATGATGTGTTTTCTCACCGTTCTGGATAGGCAGGTACAGGCCAATACCAAGATCATTCGCCGGCTGCAAATTGATAAGAAGATCAAGAACGCCCACGACCGCATGAGTGGCAACGTCATCATTGAGGATGTGCAGGTATGCAAGCGCTCGGCATGATCAAAAAGCTGATGACTATTTGTCAGTCTGATGCAGAGGAGTTTCGGCAGAGCAAACAGCTTGATAACTTCTGTAAAGAGTTCGGCGTTGGCCACTTATACGGCTCAGTATGGAGGATTAATCAGGCCGACAAAGAAAGAATAGCCAACATTGTTCGTAATGAAGCGAAGGTCGACCCGACTGCCTCAGTTGAGCAGTGGAGTGAAACCCACAGGCACCAAGCGTTGGACATTGGCGGTGACGAGAAGCACTCCAAGAAACGCTTGCGAGATAATCGGGTAGCGGTGAAGTCACTGTCAGGCAGACCGTTGATGATTGCGGGTGGTGACCTTGTTCTTCCGCCGGGAGCGTGCCTGGATTTGGATTTTAACTGGGTGGCCGAGCATTGCCGGCACGATGAAGTCCTACTCGTGGAAAATTGGGAGAACTTCGAACTCACGCACCAAACTCCATTCCTGAATAGTGTCCCGGGTAATCCCTTGGTGGTGTTTCGTGGCGCCCCTGGCAGTTACAGGATCAGTGCCGCTCACAAACTCCTGAACGCTCTTGCCCGGCCGGTAATCGCCTTCACAGATTACGATCCGGAAGGTATGGCGATCGCAGCCACCCTGCCCTATTTCAGACGTTACCTGGCACCACCGAATGATGTGCTCGAGCGCCTGATTAAGCAGGTCACCACCCACGACAGGTATGTCAAACAGCTGGTAGGCAAAATTGGGATGCTGGAAGCACTGTCGGATCCCGAACTGGTTCGTGTTTTCCAGGTGATCAGAAAAGCAACAAAGGCGCTGCCTCAAGAAAAACTGATTGGGCTGGAGGTGTTGGTGTGAATCGACTGACGAGCACCCAATGATCTTCAATGCTGCAAAGTCGCTGACTTGTACCCCTCTTGTCAAACGGATGCCTCCATCCGCCTGCCCATCAGCATGAGCCACGGTGGTCTTTTAGGGGTAGATGCGGCTCTTGCTCAACTGGTAATTCGGGATTGTGCCAGCCGCCATCAGCTGACATGAAAGGACCCGCGGCTGGTGGCCCCCATGAACCGGCAGCATACTGGTGGATCGGAGGGGGATCGACCAGCACCGGCTCGACCACCGCCCACGCTGACTCGATGCTGTCTTCACGGGCAAATAACGCACCGTCGCCGTTTATCGCATCGGTCAGCAGGCGTTCATAGGGAGATTGCTCGCCGGACTCTTCCTGGAACAGCAAGAACTCCCGCTGCACGCCGACGAAATCCTTGCCGTTGCGTTTGACGCGAGCGGCGAGCGCGATTGTCGAGTGGGGTGACAAATGGAAGCGTAAATAGTTGGCGCCCTCACCCATCGCGGCGTCGCCAAAAAGGTTCTGCGGCGGCGCTTTGAAGCGCACCACGACTTCACAGGCGGTGGTCGGCAGGCGCTTGCCTGAGCGCAGGTACCAAGGCACGCCGGCCCAGCGCCAGGAATCAATATGCAGGCGCAGCGCGCAAAAGGTTTCAACCTCGGAATCGCTCGCGACATGTGGCTCGTCGCGGTAGCCCTGGTACTGCCCGCGCAGGATGTCATCAGCGCTCAGCGGTCGCATCGCGCAGAACACATCGGCCTTGTGACGGTGCACAGCCTCGAAGTCTCGGCTCGCCGGCGGCTCCATCGCCAATAGCGCGACGATCTGGAACAGATGGTTTTGCATCACATCGCGCAAGCACCCTGCGCTTTCGTAGAATGCGCCGCGCCCCTCGACGCCGAACTGCTCGGCCAGCGTTATCTGCACACTCGCGATGTGATTGCGATTCCAGATGGGTTCGAATATGGAGTTGGCGAAACGCAAGTACAGGATGTTCATGATCGCTTCCTTACCCAGGAAGTGATCAATGCGCAAAATCGCATTATCGGGGAACGCGTCCAGCGCGACGCGATTAAGTTCGCGCGCCGAGGCAAGATCGCGGCCGAACGGTTTTTCGACGATCACTCGACCACCCTCGGCCAATCCAGCGGCTTTCAGGCCGCGAATGACCGTGGAATAAAGGGTGGGAGGAATGGCGAGGTAAAACGCTGGGCGCCGTGCTTCGTGCAGGACGAGTCGCAGCGCATCGAAAGTCGCCACTTCCTCGTAATCGCCGCTGACATATTGCAGCGCTGACATGAGCTTGCCCAGCGTCGGCGAATCGACTGTAACGCCGGCCTGCTCAATGCTTTCACGGGCTCGCGTACGCAGTTGTTCGACACTCCACATTGACGACGCTACGCCGATTACCGGTATCTTGAGCGCACCACGTTGGCACATGGCGTAAAGCGCAGGGAAGATCTTTTTATGTGCCAGGTCGCCGGTGGCGCCAAAGACGACCAATGCATCGGCAGATTGCAAGTGCGCGTCGGTGACGTCTTGGTTCATTTCATGTCTCCGCTGGCGGGGTCCTGAATAGAGTTGAACCTCAATGTGGTTGAGTTCGCCGCGCCGGTAATAGTTCAAATCGAACGACGAAGATCCAGATAACGGCTCAACGCCGTCCGGTGTTCACCCTGGCCAATAATAGCAATACGCCACTTGACGACAATGCCGAGCCATAGCACCCTGCGTGAAAATCCAGTCCACCTTTCATTGACTGCCCTTTTGAAGTGCTGAGGCCTTTTCGCTCAGAACTACCCGGTAAGCCACTTATGCCAGCACGGTTCAAAAAAATAATAGCCATTTTGTTTTATTGCATTTTACAAGGGCCCAATCCCGTCTTCGCTGCGAATGAAGAGCTTGACGCCAGCAAGATGCCAGAGGCCTCCATGAATGAGCGCGTACTCAATGTTCCCGGTGATAGCGAGCGCCCTGTTGCCCTGCAACTGACGGTATTGACTCCCCGTGGCCCGGGCCCGTTTCCCTTGGTGGTGATGAATCATGGCTCCGACGGCCAAAAAAAACCGAGGGATAACCCCCGCTACCATCTGACTTTTTCCGCCTATTATTTTCTGTCGCGCGGTTATGCCGTAGCGCTACCCATGATGCGCGGTTATGCCGGCTCGGGCGGACAGCTCGAACACCATGGTTGCGACTTTATTTCAACCGGTCTCAACAATGCCCAGGACATCCGCGCCGTCATCCAGTATATGACGGCACAGCCCTATATCGATGGTCAACGCATTGTTGTTGCGGGCCAGAGTTTTGGTGGTTTCAATACATTAGCACTCGGCACGCTCAACATCCCCCACGTCAAAGGTTTGATTAACTTTGCAGGCGGGCTCAAAGCGTCTGATTGTGCCAATTCAGAGCAGAGCATGGCCCTTGCCGCCGCTTACAACGGTGCACATACCACTATCCCGTCCATCTGGTTTTATGGCAGCAACGACAAAGTGTTTTCTGAGCCGACCTGGCGCAGCGCGTATGCGAGTTATACCGCAGCGGGTGGTGCGGCCGAGCTAGTGGCGTATGGTAACTTCATGGATGACTCGCATAACCTGCTGGGTTTTCCTGAGGGATTGACGATTTGGGGGCCTAAAGTAGACGCCTTCCTGGCCCGGCTGGGGCTACCTAACCAACCGGTCCACCCTGAATACCTGCCGGTACCTGCGCCGCCACCAACTCAGTATGCCGGCATCAAGGATGTTGGCGCCGTGCCGCTTGCGAGTGACCAAGAGCGGCAACAATACCGGGATTTCTTGACCCGGCCCATGCCGCGCGCCTTTCTTATCGGTGAAAACGGTGGCGTCGCGTCCATGTATGGCGGCTTCGATCCGCTCGGTGCCGGACTTCGCGCCTGTAAAAATAAAGGCGCCAAGTGCTATCCCTATGCAGTGGACAACGAGGTGGTCTGGGTGAAGCCATTATCGACACCCGTTCCACCACCGACACATTTCGCGGCACTCACTGATGCGCAGGCCGTGCCGTATATCAATGATCAGGGCCGAAAAACCTATCAGCAGTTTTTAACAAAAGGGCTTCCACGGGTCTTTCTGATTGCTGGTGATGGCACCGCCGTTTCAACGCAAGGTGGTGTTGATCCGCTTGCCAGGGGATTAGCCGATTGCAAAAAAGTGGGGCGAAATTGCCGGCCATATGCAGTCAACAATGACGTGGTCTGGGTTAAACCTGCGCAGACTCCGCCCCCCACGCATTTTGCAAGACTAGAGGATCCAACGGCTATTCCGTACCTCAGCACAACAGCCCGTGAAGGGTATAAAAAGTTTTTGGCACTTAAAAAACCGCGTGCTTTTATCATCGCCCCCGATGGCGGGTGGTCTGCATCGGCCGGCGGTAACGAACCACTGCAAGCCGCTTTAGATGAATGTATAAAAGCCCATCGGAACTGTCGCCCCTACGCGGTCGACGATGAGGTCGTATGGTCGAGAAAGTAATCAGCGCTTTTTCGGCGGCTGGTCACAGTGTAGAAGATGACCGAAACACCATATTCAGCAGAGCCCCACCAGGTCGATCAGCGGCACACCTGCTTCACCTCATTGACATCCGGCCACTCACGCAATATTTTAAGTTACGTGAAGTCATCCGGTCGCCGAGGACTTTCCCTACCCCATACATCGTAGCGGCGTGCCGAGCGCCATTGGAGTCGTGAGCAGTATGACCGAGTTCTGGGAAACCGCATTCACCGAGAATCAGCTGATGTGGGGGGATAAGCCGACGGCCTCCGCCCTCTACGTCAAGGATCACTTCGCTCGAGCGGGCGTCAAGGACGTTCTGATTCCCGGGATTGGCTACGGCAGGAACGCCAAGGTGTTTCTCGAACACGGGATGTCAGTCACCGGGATCGAGATATCGGACACGGCGATTGCGCTCGCCCGGTCGCGGCTCGGCCTGCAGATCCCGATCTACCACGGCCCGGTGTCGGACATGCCATACGACAATCGTTTGTACGACGGCATTTTCTGCTACGGGCTTATCTATCTTCTGGATACCGAGGGCCGGACGAAGCTTATCCGAGACTGCTACCGCCAGCTCAACCCCGGTGGGCAGATGATTTTCACGGTCATCTCGAAGAAGGCGCCTATGTATGGCCAAGGCGCTAGGCTTGGCGATGATTGGTACGAACGGATGCCTGGCCTGAAGATGTTCTTCTATGATGCTGCGTCGGTTGAACGGGAGTTCGGCCAGCATGGGCTGGTCGAATTCTCCGAGATCGATGAGCCGACGCCTGGCGGTGGGTCTTTCCCATTCATCAATGTGGTTTGCAAGAAAGACTGAACGTGAGCAACCGCCATGACCGGCCTCGCCTGGGATGACTCGCCGGTGTTAATACTCAGGATAAAAAACATCAAGTCCGTTTTGTTCTATGCCCAAGCATTGAAAGCGCTTTGATATCACCTTTTACTTCGGCTAGCATAAGGCTATATCCATATAAGGAAATGAAAGCATGCGCAAGGACGCTGGAGCAATCAAGCTTGCTCACCCTCAAAAGCGCCGTTAATTCGCATTAAACTCTTTGATTTTATTGTGCGCGCAGCATGATTCTGCTGCGCTCTGACCTGGGTCGAATCGAATAAAGAGGCGCACCTTAGTTATGGAGAGCTACGTTATGGAGAACTGCAAAGAAAAACCTAACCTTTCCTCCCTGCCTTTCTGGGTGCTCTGCGCGAGACAACTCTGTGACCTGGAGTTGCTGGCTAACGAGGCCTTTGCGCCGCTGACGGGTTTCCTCGGCCTGGAGGATTATCTCAGCGTTGTCCACCACATGAGACTGAGCTCGGGTGCCCTTTGGCCAATGCCGATCACCTTGGATATCCCGCAAGCGTTGGCTGAACAGCTGCTACCCGGGGGCGAGTTGGCGCTACGTGATCCGGAAGGCCTCACATTAGCCGTGCTGGCCATTGACTCAATCTACCAGCCGGACCATCACCTCGAGGCACTGCGGGTTTTTGGCACCCAGGATAAGGCTCATCCCGGTGTGGCAGCCTTGTATCGCCAACATCCTTTTAACGTCGGCGGGATCATTAAAAAAGTTGATTCGGTCACACACTATGATTTTGCTGATTTACGTTTGTCGCCCCTGCAAGTCAAACGCGAAATAGCTCGTCGAGGCTGGGAGGCCGTCGTCGCCTTTCAAACACGCAATCCGATGCATTGCGCCCATGTTGAATTAACCCTCCGCGCCATGAAACAAGCCAATGCGGCCTTGTTGCTACAGCCCGCAGTGGGGCTGACCAAGCCGGATGATATCGATTACTACACGCGTGTCAGGTGCTACAAACATACCTTGAAGTCTTACCCCGCCGATGCCGTCCTGCTGTCATTGCTGCCGTTGGCCATGCGCATGGGCGGCCCCCGTGAAGCCGTTTGGCACGCCCTGATCCGCAAGAACTTTGGCGCGACGCATTTTATCGTTGGCCGTGATCACGCCGGCCCTGGCAACGATAAGCATGGCAACGCGTTCTACGCTCCCTATGCGGCCCAGGAAATGGCATTGGCCCATGCGCAAGAAATCGGCCTGCAGATCCTGGCCTTCGAGGAAATGTTATATCTCAAGGAGGAGCGGCGTTACGCGCCGGCCTCGGAGGTGCCGCCTGGCGCCGCCGTGCTGAGCTTATCGGGAACCGAGGTCAGGGAAAAGCTGGCCAGCGGCGCGGATATTCCCGAGTGGTTCAGTACGCCGGATATCGTCGCCGAACTGCGCCGCTCATATCGTCCGAAACAACAGCAAGGCTTTGTTCTCTTCTTTACCGGGTTGTCTGGTGCCGGCAAGTCAACGATTGCCAATGGTATTGCCGTGCGACTGCGGGAAGACGGGCGACGAACCGTGAGTTTGCTGGATGGCGATGTGGTCCGCCATAGCCTCTGCAAGGGGCTCGGATTTTCAAAGGAGGACCGTGAAGCCAATGTCGAGCGTGTTGGTTTCGTGGCGATCGAGATCGCCCGGGCCGGCGGGGTCGCAATCTGCGCATGTATTGCCCCCTATGCGAGTACGCGCCAGGTCTGTCGAGAGTTGGCCAGCACACACAAGACGGCCTTTTTCGAAATATACATAGCGGCGGATCTGGAAGTCTGTGAGCGGCGTGACCGAAAAGGCTTGTATGCCAAGGCGCGGGCCGGGAAGCTCCCGGGGATGACCGGTATTGATGCCCCCTACGAGGCACCGCTGTATCCCGATCTACGAATTGACACCGCCCGTATGAGTGCAGCCCAGGCGGTGGAGTTGATCATTGCCACCCTGGTCGAGCTGGACTATCTCCCCGCCTCTCTCCTTCATGAGCCCTGAGCCGCAACAGCCTTGTATACATCCAATGGTTTCAATCAGGTTGAGCCCGCTGTGTTCCCAAGGAGAACGATATGAACGTCATCCACAAACCTGCGTCCACCGGCAACGCGCGTCCGCGGCCTGTACTGATGATTCCGTTGCGTCGGTGCGGCAGTCACGCACTACGGTTACGCCTCAATCTTAATCCACAATTCTATTCACCTTATCCGCTGCACATCGCTGACTATATGCCGATTGTTCCCCTGTACGGTGATATTGCCGATGACAATGCCTACTTTCGCATGGTGGTCGACGTGGTCGGCTTGCAGGCAGCCAGCATCGTCAAATGGCCCGGCAACGCTTTTGATCCGGTCGATATTTTCGAGCGGGTTCGCCACGAGCCGCGCAGCGTGCATCGGATTACCTGGGAGTTGCTGTTGTGCGCCGCGGAACAGCAGAACGCCCGCGTGGTGATGGACAAGTCCCTCGATGATGTGCACTACGCCCACGAACTCATGCAGCTTTTCCCCAACATGCTGCTGCTCAATGTGGTACGTGACCCCCGCGCGCAGGTCGCTTCAATGAATCGCGCGATCATTCATGACTTCGATACCTTGATCAATGCACAAACCTGGGTGGCGGCGCATCGAGCGGCGCAATCCTTGATCGAGCGTTACCCCGGGCGCGTATTGACCATACGTTATGAAGACTTTCTGCACGATGAAGAAGCGACGCTCAAGCAGATCTGCAATTTTTTCGACATTGAATTTCTCGATAAGATGCTCGATATCTCCGAGTCCCAGGAGGCAAGGCAGATTTCGAAAATGTCGGCGCTTTGGTCATCCAACAGCTCTTCGCCGATCACCACCAATATTGATAAGTTCAAAGAGCAACTGAAAACCCAGGAGATCGAAATCATCGAGACCCTGGCGAAGGAGTTCATGTTGCGATATGGCTATGAGCCAATGACCGAGGCCAATTTCGCCTTTGACACGCACATGTTGGTGGACGCCACCGAGCGTTCAGGTGATGCCAAGAAATTTGCCTGGCAAGACTTGGAACAGAAGAATTTCCAAGACTACATTTTGCGCCAATACCGCGTGGACTACCTGAGCTCGGTGCGTAGCCGGCTTGAACGAAGTCGATAGCGTCAGGCGGATGGCGGAGTGGCTGAGCAAGTCGGCATAATCCGCCTATCCCACCTCAAGCAAGAGATCTTCATGGCAAACCAAGACATCACCTTCCTCCCCGACCCCGACGTGGAGTCCATCTCTTCCGACGTTGCCGGTTTCGGCGGCCTGCTGGTCTCCACCCAGATCCCTACCCGTGCCGACGGCAGCCTGGAGTTGGGCGACATCACCCGGCAGAGCGAATGCACGCTGCAGGCACTCAAGGTGGCGCTGGAAAAAGCCGGCAGCGCCATGGACAGGGTCCTGCACCTGACCATCTACCTCACCGACATCGCCGACCGCCCCGCCTTCAATGAAGTCTACAAACGTTTCTTTGCCAAGCCCTGGCCAGTGCGCGCCGCTGTCGGTGTGGCCGCCCTGGCGGTTGAAGGCATGCGGGTGGAAGTCACCGCGATGGCCGCCAAGCGCTGAATTCGCGGCTTTATCCGGCGACCCCGCTCAGCGAGTGGTCGCCGACCGGCAGTATCCGGGTGTCGGTCAGGCGTTTCGCCGCTACAATGCACGCCTTGACCGTGAAGCCTGACTAAAAAACATGTCCCTACCCAAGCATCACCTGGAATTGCTCAGCCCCGCCCGCGACGTAGCCATCGCCCGCGAGGCCATCCTGCATGGCGCCGATGCCGTGTACATCGGCGGCCCGAGCTTCGGCGCGCGCCACAACGCCTGCAACGAGGTGAGCGATATCGCCGGATTGGTGGAGTTCGCTCGTCGCTACCATGCCCGGGTGTTCACCACGATCAATACGATCCTGCACGACAACGAGCTGGAGCCGGCCCGCAAGCTGATCCATCAACTCTACGATGCTGGCGTCGACGCACTGATCGTCCAGGACCTGGGTGTGATGGAGCTGGATATCCCGCCAATCGAGCTGCACGCCAGCACCCAGACCGATATCCGCACCCTGGCGCGGGCTAAGTTCCTCGACCAGGCCGGCTTCTCGCAACTGGTACTGGCCCGCGAGCTGAACCTGCAAGAGATCCGCGCCATTGCCGACGAGACCGATGCGGCCATCGAGTTCTTCATTCACGGCGCACTGTGCGTGGCGTTCTCCGGCCAATGCAACATCTCCCACGCGCAGAATGGCCGTAGCGCCAACCGCGGCGATTGCTCCCAGGCCTGCCGCCTGCCCTACACGCTGAAAGATGACCAGGGTCGCGTGGTTGCCTTTGAAAAGCATCTGTTGTCAATGAAGGACAACAACCAGAGCGCCAACATTCGCGCCCTGGTCGAAGCCGGCGTGCGCTCGTTCAAGATCGAGGGGCGCTACAAGGACATGGGCTATGTGAAGAACATCACGGCCTACTACCGCCAGCGCCTGGACGACGTTCTCGAAGACCGTCCGGACCTGGCCCGTGCCTCCAGTGGGCGTACCGCGCACTTCTTCCTGCCCGATCCGGAAAAAACCTTCCATCGTGGCAGCACCGACTATTTTGTCAGCGACCGCAAGATCGATATCGGCGCCTTCGATACCCCGACCTTCACCGGCCTGCCGGTGGGTGTGGTGGAGAAAGTCGGCAAGCGCGATATGCAGGTGGTGACCCATGAGCCACTGTCCAACGGTGACGGTCTCAACGTGCAGGTCAAGCGCGAGGTGGTGGGCTTCCGCGCCAATATCGCCGAGCCCAAGGGCGAATTCGAAGAGGATGGCGAGAAGCGCTACCGCTACCGCGTCGAGCCCAACGAAATGCCCGCAGGGCTGCACAACCTGCGGCCGAACCACCCGCTGAGCCGCAATCTGGACCACAACTGGCAGCAGGCCCTGCTCAAGACCTCCGCGGAGCGCCGGATCGGTCTTTCCTGGGTGGTTCGTCTGCGCGAGGAGCGCCTGACACTGACCGCCACCAGCGAAGAAGGCGTCAGCGCCAGCGTCGCCCTGGACGGCCCGTTCGGCCTGGCCAACAAACCGGAACAGGCCCTGGAACAACTGCAGGATCTGCTCGGTCAACTGGGCACTACCCAGTACTATGCCACGAACGTTGCGATGGATGCGCCGCAGGCGTATTTCATTCCTAACTCGCAGCTCAAGACCTTGCGCCGTGAAGTCATCGAAGCGCTGACCCTGGCCCGTATTGCCGCCCATCCGCGCGGAGGTCGCAAGGCCGAGACCACTCCGCCACCGGTGTACCCCGAGTCGCATCTGTCGTTCCTGGCCAACGTCTACAACCAGAAGGCCCGCGACTTCTATCACCGTCACGGCGTCAAGCTGATCGACGCGGCCTTCGAGGCTCACGAGGAGACCGGCGAAGTGCCGGTGATGATCACCAAGCACTGCTTGCGCTTCTCCTTCAACCTCTGCCCCAAGCAGGCCAAGGGCGTCACCGGCGTGCGCACCAAGGTCGCGCCTATGCAACTGATTCATGGTGACGAGGTGCTGACGCTGAAGTTCGACTGCAAGCCTTGCGAGATGCACGTGATCGGCAAGATCAAGGGCCATATCCTTGACCTGCCGTTACCGGGCAGCGGCGTGCAGCAAGTTGTCGGTCATATCAGCCCTGAAGATCTGCTCAAGACGATTCATCGTGCGCCGCACTGAGTGCATGACGGCCTGACATCGGAACGGGGAGCAAAACTCCCCGTTTTCAGGCGTCTGAGTCATGCGGTACAACATCTGTTCGGGATCATCCCTGATACGCCCTGATGCATGATGAAACTATCGCTTACCTTATACGATGCACTGACAGCTGCCACCGTTCCGGCGAACAAGGCCAAGGCAGTTGTAGATGCCTGGGAGGCCGATGTGGAAAATCTCGCGTCAAAATCTGATCTGCAACAAACCGAGACACACCTGAAAGCGTCCATCTCGGAACTGGGTTCAGCTATCAGAGAGCAAGGTGTCGAACTGCGGGCACTGATCAAGGAGCAAGGTGCAGAACTGCGCGCCTCTATCTCGGGATTGGAATCGCAAAACAATATCCTGCGCTGGCAGTTTGGCCTTATCTTCATCTGTGTCGCGGTACCGATCCTGAAAATGGGATTTGAGCTGCTGGCCAGGTCAACCTGACTCCCCCTTCCGTTTGGGGCTTTTTCGTAGAGCGCTTGTTGCCCGCAACCCCACAAATCTATACTCGGCATCAGTCATAGGGGTTTTACATGGGCTGTCCTCAAGTCTGTTCCGGTGCCACCCTGCAATGCTCTTTCGGTCTGGCACCCGGCGTACTCAACGTGCTGCCGCAGAACCGCACCCTGGTGTCCGGTATGCCCGCGGCCAATCTGATGGACCATATTCCGCTGGTCAACATCATGCCCTTCGGCATGTGCCAGAGCCTGGCCAATCCGATGGTGGCGGCCGCTACGGCGGCGGCGCTCGGGGTGCTGGTGCCGATGCCGTGCATTCCGGTGACCGCCACGCCCTGGATACCCGGCGGTGCACCGACCATGCTGCTGGGACCGATGCCGGCGCTGGATGCCAACAGCACGCTGATGTGCAACTGGGCCGGGGTGATCAAGATCCTCTTCCCTGGCCAGGTGCAGATGCTCATTCCCTGATCAGGCATCGGGTGGCTGCCGCCATTTCAACCACCAGGCCTTCCAACGCGCCATGGGTTTGCCCGACTCATCCAGTGGCCGTCCATCCACGGCATAGGATTGCGCGCCGTCCAATGACTGGCCCTTGTCGTATTCAATTCGCGCCGCCAGTTGGCCATTGCCATGGAACCGCTGGTAAAGCCCCTGCAATTGTCCCTGCTGATAGTGTTCGCGAGACGCCAACGTGCCGTCTTCGAAGTAACTGAGCACCTGCCCGTGCAGCAAGCCGGCGCGGTACTGTGCTTCACGAACCAAGGCGCCTTGCGGATTGTGGAACACCGCCTGGCCGTCGAGCTTGTTCTTGCGAAAATTCAGGCGCGCCGAGGGCTGGCCGTTGGGGTGATAAATCACCATCGGTCCCTCCAGCGTGCCCTGGCTATAACTGAGCACCGCCTGCGGGCGGCCGCTCTCGGTTACCCGCGCCGGGCCTTCCAACTGGCCTCCGATCAGGGTGGCGTTGAGCTGGCTGTCGCCGCTGACGACTTCAACCTTGGCCGGCTTGTCCATATCCCCTCCTCAGTTGACCTTGACCAGGCCGCCCTTGATGGTCAGCATCGCACCGCCGTCCACGGTCTGCTCGGCACCGCCCTTGTTCATCAGACTGACGCCGGCGTCGTTGGTCAGCGTGGTGCCGGCCTTGTTTTCCAGTGACGTCCCGGCTTTGTTGCTCAAGGCCGTTCCGGCCTGGTTGCTCAGGGCCATACCCGCCTTGGCACTGAGATTGGCGTCGCTCTTGGCACTGAAGTCGCCGCCACTTTGCAGGGTCAGGGTGCCGGTCACCTTGATGGTGAGGTTGCCGTCCACGGTCAGTTGGTAATTACCGCTCACCGTATGGCTGTAGTTGCCACTGGTGGTGTGGGTCTGGTCGCCGCCGACCTTGAGCGTGCGATCGCCCTTGACGTCCAGGGTGTCGCTGCCGGTCTGCAGGGTCACCGTACGCTTGCCCTTTTCCAGGGTGACGGTTTCATCGCCATCCTTGACCGTGCGTGTACGAGCGTTCTGCACCGTGAGGGTTTCGTCATGGCCGACGGTGGCGGTGGTGTCATTGAGCACATTGAACTTGAGGTCCTTCTGCGCTTGGAGAAAGACCTCCTCGGCGTCTTTCTTGTCTTCGAAGCGCAGTTCGTTGAAGCCCTCCCCGCCCTTGGAGGACTGGGTCTTGATCCCCGACTGGGTCTGGTTGGCCGGCAAGGCATAGGGCAGCGTGTTTTCACCGTTATAGATACAGGCGGTGACCAGCGGACGGTCTGGATCACCGTCGATAAAGGTCACCACCACTTCCTGGCCGATGCGCGGAATGAACTGCATACCGAAGCCCTTGCCGGTCCACCCCTGGGCAACACGGACCCAGCAGGAACTGTTCTCGTTCTTTTCGCCCTCTCGGTCCCAGGTGAACTGGACCTTGATCCGCCCGTACTCGTCGGTCCAGATGTCCTCGCCGTCCTTGCCTACCACCCTGGCCGTCTGGGTGTGCATGGTCGGCTTCGGGGTCAGGCGCAGGGGGCGGTAGTTGACGCTCTTGGGAACCGCCTCGAAGCGATTGCGGTAGTGTTCGTGGCTGGCCTCATGGCTGACCGAGGTCAACAGCCATTCGATGTTCGCGCTCTGGTCGTCATGCCCGGTCAGGGTGAAGGTGTAACCAGGCTGCAACCAGCGGCAGTCGCTTTCACCGATCAACCGCAGCGCCTGGGTACGCAAGGCGTCCATGCGCTGTTTGCCGAGTGCATCACCCCGTGCCTTGGCGGTATAGCCGCCGGGGTGCTCATAGACTGACAGCGGCCCCGACTCGGCTTCAGCGCGGCCGTATAGCGAAGTGGTAGGGGTGACGAACTGATAGTCGGTGGCACTGTAGACCCCGGACACCGCTTGCTGGCTGATTTGCGCCGAGCGGATGCCCTGCAACTCCCGATTACCGATCTGTTGGCCGAGGTAGGCGATGCTGGCACCGTTCGGACAGCTGATAAAGGCACTGTTGCTGTCCGCCAGTATCAGGGTATGCCGTCCTTCGGCATGGCTGAAAAACCAGAAGATACCCTCCTCTTCCAGCAACCGGCAGACAAAGGCGAAATCGGTCTCGCCGTACTGTATGCAGTATTCGCGCGGTTCGTAGCTGCCGGACAGCTTCAACTCGTAGTCGCTGAAGCCATGGGCCTTGAAGATGCTGGTGACAATGTCGCTGGTGGGCAGGTTCTGGTACACCCGGTTGTTACTGGCCAGCGTCAGCCACCAGAGCCAGGGGCGCAATTGCAGGCTATAGCGCTCGGCGGTGGCATCGGCCGGTAACTGGCGAATCTGCGCGCAGAGCCCATCCACGGGGCGCTTCAGCGCGTCGTTATGCAGGGTCAGGGTCACATGGGTGGCCACGGCACTGGCCATGGCCACTGTCTCGGTGGTGAAGCCGGTGACACTGAACGCCCCCAGTTGATTCAGGGACTCTTCGCCGCTCAGGGTTTCGGGGAACAACGGCGCCATGACCGCACCGCTCAACGACAGCGTGGTGTTGGTATCAGTGGGACGGGGCATGGTTTTCCTTGAAAATCATCTTTGACTACCTGTGTTCATTCCAGCACCCATTGCGCCAGTTGCCCTGCCACCTGCGCCATCAGCACATGCTCCACATCCCGCGCGCCGGCTGTACTGCAACGGGCCAGCACGGCCTTGACGATGCCGTCGTCGTAGTCAAAACGCTTGCCGGTGGCCGCCAGGTAACGGGCGCGCAGCTGCTCCAGCTTGGCCAGGACAATCCCTTCCAGGGTAACCTCATCAAGGGCGCGATACGGTACCACGGTCATGCGCGCCAGAAAGGCCGGGCGAAACGCCTGCAACAGCACATTGTGCAACTGCTGGTTGAAGGCTTCGGCGGTTTGTTGCTCGGCGGCGCTGTCGAGGATCAACTCGGCGCCGACGTTGCTGGTTGCCAGCATCACGGTGTTCTTGAAGTCGACCACCAGGCCGCTGCCGTCTTCCATAACGCCTTTATCGAACACGTTGTAGAAGGCTTCGAGCACGTCCGGATGGGCTTTTTCGATTTCGTCGAGCAAGACCACGCTATAGGGCTTGCGCCGCACCGCTTCGGTCAGTACCCCGCCGCTGCCATAGCCGACGTAGCCCGGTGGCGCGCCCTTGAGTTGGCTGACGGTATGGGCCTCCTGGTATTCGGAGAGGTTGATGCTGATCAGGTTGCGCTCGCCCCCGTACAGCGCGTCGGCCAGGGCATAGGCGGTCTCGGTCTTGCCGACCCCGGTGGGGCCCAGCAGCAGGAATACCCCGACCGGCTTTTGCGGATCGGTGAGCCCGGCGCGATAAGCTTGCAGTCGTTGGGTGATGGCGCCGAGGGCCGGCCCCTGCCCCATCACCCGCTGGCCGAGGCGTTCGGCCAGGGTGCGCAGCGCATAGGCTTCGTCGGCGAGTACCTTGCCTTGTGGAATCCCGGTCCAGGCGGCAATCACTGCGGCGATTACTTTCGAGTCGACCTGTGCCGGGACCAGCGGATCGTCCTCGCGAATCGCGTTCAGGCCGCTTTCCAGACGTACCAGCTCGCTCGCCAATTGTTCGAGACGGTTGTCCAGCTCTTCGTCATCGCGGTTCGGATCGACACGTTCATTGAGCGTGAGCATCTCGCGACGGGCCCTGAGCAACTCGGTCACCGCCTCGCGCTCCTTGTGCCAACGGGTTTCCAGTTCGACGATGGCCTGACGGTCGGCCTGTTCCTGAAGTTCGAGCGGCCGGATACGCAGGTCATGATCATGCCCTATGGCCTGTTCGCGGCGCAGGCGTTGCAGTTCGTCGAGCGTCGCCGCCTGACGATGCCGCAGGCTTTCCAGGGCCGGCGGTACGTCGTGCTGGGCCAGTGCCACTCGGGCACAGGCGGTATCGAGCACGCTGATGGCCTTGTCCGGCAATTGCCGCCCGGAGATATAACGCTGGCTGAGTTTCACCGCATCCTGGATCGCCGCGTCCAGCACTTCGACGCCATGGTGCTGCTCCAGCTTGCCGGCCACGGCGCGTAACATTTGTACGGCGGTCTGCTCGTCCGGTTCCTCGACCTGGACCAGTTGGAAGCGGCGTGTCAGTGCCGGGTCTCTCTCGAAATATTTCTTGTACTCAAGCCAGGTGGTGGCGGCCAGGGTCCGTAGTTCACCACGGGCCAACGCCGGCTTGAGCAGATTGGCCGCATCGTTCTGCCCCTCGGCGGCGCCGGCACCGATCAGCGTATGAGCCTCGTCGATAAACAGGATGACCTTGCCGGCAGCGTTACGCACACCTTCGATCACGCCCTTGAGCCGCTGTTCGAATTCGCCCTTGACCCCGGCTCCGGCTTGCAGCAGCCCGAGATCCAGTACCCGCAGGCTGACTTCCTGCAAGGGTGGCGGCACATCGCCCTGGGCAATGCGCAGCGCGAGGCCCTCGACCACCGCGGTCTTGCCGACCCCGGGAGCCCCCACCAGGATCGGGTTGTTTTGCCGACGGCGCAGGAGGATGTCAATGCACTGGCGGATCTCCGCATCGCGGCCGATGATCGGGTCGATACGCCCCTGCCGGGCATCTTCCGTCAGGTCCTGGGTGTATTGCTCGAGCACTGAGGCGTCAGTGCCGCCGGCTCGCGACGAAGCTTTTCCGGGGCGGGCCGGCAGGCCGGTTTCGCAGGAGTGTTCGGTCAAGGCCATGAACTGAGTGCGCAACGGATCGCGGGCAATGACGAGCAATGACGGGATGCTGCCTTGCAACAGGGCCCGATATTCGTCGCGGTCGAGCAATGCCAGTAACAGCAGCCCGGAGCGCACACCGGTGGCGCCGAACACACTGGCCTGGACCACGGCGTCCTCGATCAGGGCCAGCAACTGTCTGGACAGCGTCGGTGTACGGGTGTTGCCGGTCTTGAACAACTCCAGGGCGAGATTGATTTCGCCCGCCAGGCGGTCGCGCTCCAACCCCAGCGCGGGCAGCAGGCAGGCCAGGTCGCCCCCTTCGATCTCCAGCAGTTCCAGCATCAGATGTTCGATTTCGACAAAGTGCTGGTTACGCTGCCAACTGCGCTGGGCGGCCCGTTCCATGGCATCGCGGCACTGGTGGTTCAAACGTGAGATCAACACCGCGATTTCCATCTCAGGCACTTCCCTCTTCGTGCAACCGCAGGTCGATCCGGAAATCCCCCGTGCGCGCGGCACGGTTCAACCGGGTCCCCTGGCCCAGCGCGGTAGGCTGCGTGTGGCCGATCGTCAGTATTGCGCTGCTGGTGACATGCACGGACACCGTACACCGCAACTGCGCGCCGAAATAGAACGCCACCAGTGCCGCCAACTGCCGATGGGCCTCCCGGCGCGGCATGAAACGTTCGGCCATCTTGGGCTCCTGCGGGCCGAGGCGGATATGGATGCCGGCATGCTCATCCCAGACCCGCGTCCCGCACAAGGCGTTGCGACCGAGGATGAGGTTACGGCCCTGGCGCCCCAACACGCTCTGGTCGCTGGACGCAATCTGTTGCCAGGCCCCCTGGTAGCCGTGCAGTTGCACGGGCAGATCGAAGTAATGCCTGAGCAGGTTCTGAAATCCGGCCAGGGATCGCCGTCGGTTGGCCAGCAGTCCGGCGCGGGCAATCAGGGCTCTTTCCGGCAGCACAGTCACCTGCTCCACGGAGCTGGATGACAGACCGCACAAGGCACGTAGCTGCTGGTACACCGGGCTGTGTGCCGGCTTGCAGTAAGGCAGGGCCACGCGCTGACGCTGTTGCACCCGATACATCAGGCTCAGCAAGCGGTGCTGGAACAGATCGAGAAAGGCCACGGTGCCGTGGTCGCGGTTGCGCGCCCTCTGCTGCAACCATTCCTGATAGGCATAAGGCAACGGACCGTCCGGGCCGCCGAGGCCGAACACCTGGGTATGCAAGGTCAGCCGGGCCCCGGGCATGACCACATTGGGAACCTGGCGCAGGCTGCTGATTTCGCTCGGAGCGAACTCCGGCAACAACGGACCGCGCAGGCGTACCACCTCGCGCTCGGGGTCACTACCGGTCCCCAGTGAATCGGCAGTGTGCTGCTCGCGCTCCAGAATCAGCAACGCTTGCAGCAATTCGAAACGCTGGGGCACCTGGCGCAGCAGCGCACCTAGAGAGCCAGGATCGGGTTGCTGCTCGGACTCCATTGTTTGATCTCCTTATCGCCTTCTACCAGCACAGTGCGAACAAAACAGTTGGCATTGGCATACAGCGCGAAAAAGTGCGCCAGTACACCGGAGAACAGCACCCGGCTGCTGCCGGAAAACTTGCTCGGGTCCAGTTCCAGATGAACCTCCAGGCCGTTGCGCCAGCCGCGCCAGGCATCCTTGCCGACACGGCCGACCACCCGTTCGGTTTTCAGCGAGAGAATGCCATTGATCTGCAGACGAGCGGAGGGCTCATCGCGCAAATTATGCAGAATCAGCATTTCCTTGAGGGCCTCCAAGGCATGGGGGCCTTCGGTCAGCGACAGGTGATTGAGGTTGAGTTGCGAGATCAGGCGCCAGCGTGAAGCGCCCTCCAGATCGGGCAACGATTGCGGTGTAGGACTTTTCAGCAAAGTAATGTTGGCCACCGGACCGCTGCGCTCGAACTTCAAGGCGCTGCCGGTCAACAGGTTCTGCGCCATATGCCGGTTGGTGCACCAGACCTGTGCGGTAAAGGTTTCGTCAGGCAATGCGGAGCGCGGCTGGAACTGGCTGTCCACCAGGCTCAGGATCATGTCAGTGCCGGCCCGTGAGTGACCGGGGGCGCTGATCCGTCTGGCGTGCCAGAACAGGCCGTCCTGGCCTTGCCCATGCTGGTAGCCATAGTACGGCGGCACGGTCTGGAAGCCGTCGGCGGTACCGGCCACCAGCTTGCGGATGCTGTGGATTTCGACACTGTTGTCACGGTGCGAGTCAGCGACCAGGCGATATTCACTTTGCGTGCCGTCCGGGCGCAGGGTCTCGGCGGTGCGCGAAAACAGGTTGATGACCGGCGTGCAGCCCAGGGCGATATCTTCGCGTTGCAGGCTGATACGGCTTTCAGGGGCACGATCGAAGGCGACATAGACCTCGAGCAGATCCGTGGCCTGTGGTGGGATCTTCAGCGCGAGATCGAAAAAGGCAAACTTCTCCGGGAAGGCAAAATACTCCACCAGCAGGTGCAGCCCGGGGTGCACGCCATCCTCCTCGGGCAACAGTCGCTGGTTATCGTCATAGCCGGCCGGCAATGGTCGGGCATTGAGTGGCTGCCCGAGACTGCCGGGCAGGCCGCAGACAATATCCAGGCTGTGGGCGGCCAACAGATCATAGAGTTGGGAGCGATTGCCCGCAGGCCCCGCCAGATGAATGCGTAAGGTCTGGATCGGCAATTCGACCCAGGGCTTTGCGTTGTTGCATTTCAAAACCAGGCGCAGCGCCGCCTCGGCGTTGGCGATTCCGGTGACCGACTGCGCGGCGCTGCCTTCGATCAGGCTGGCGTCCTCGACCTCCAGGGGCCACAGGGTGACATCGGCGCAGGTACGGAAATACAGGCTGTCGAGTTGCGCCTTCTCCGGGGCCTTGAACACCTGCGTGCCGCGCGGCAGGTGATAGCCGGCGGTCAGGCTGCCTTTGCTCGGGTCCGGCCCGAACTGCACGATGGCGCAGGACGGCATCGGCCGCAACGCCATCGGATACAGCTGCTCCAGCAACGCGTCGCTGAATTCGGAGTAACCGTCGTCGAGCCGGCGTTGCAAGCGCGCCGCAAGCAAGGCGAAGCTTTCGATCAGGCGTTCGACATGGGGGTCCTGGGAACCACTGGACGACAACTTCAGGCTGCTGGCCAGAGTCGGATGGTTCTTGACGAAGTCGCTGCCAGCACGGTGTAGCCAGGTCAGCTCGCGCTGGTAGTAATCCAGCAGTCGGGCATCGATCGAATCACTCATGCCTGACCTCGAAGCCACTTTCACCCAGCTCCAGGACGAACGACATGTTCGGAGCCGCTTCCTGGCCCCGGACATGCCCCATCACTCGTACCGTCATGCGTGTACGTTGCCCCGGCAGCGCCTGTACGTCGACGTCCTCGAGTGCCAGACGCGGCTCGAAACGGCTAATGGCACCCCGTATATCGCGAATCAAGATGCGATGATCCTCTTCGCGGTCGGCATACAAGGTGCTCCAGTCGCTCATCCCGTAGTCGATAATGGTCGGGGCGAACCCATGAACCCGTTCGGTGCGCCGGGTATTGAGCAGGCGCTCCAGCTCAAGGCGAATGGACTCGACGATCCGCGCCGGATCACGGGCATCGAAGTAAGCCTCCGTGTCCCCCGCCAGGAGGTCGAACAGGGCAACACGCATGAAAATCTCCAGCCGGATGAAAACAGGCGATCAACCCTTGATGAGTTTGTTCGCCGCCAGGTCCCAGGTGGAGGCCGCGGTGCCTTCCTTGGTGCCGTCGTCTTTCTGCGCGGTCAGTTCCCACTTGATCTTGGTGAAATTCAGCGACAGCGTTTCCACCGGCTTGCCACCGGCACCGCCGCTGACACTGACGTTGGAAATCACCACGTTGCTCAGGGTGTAGATAATGAACGGCATCAGTTGGCCGTTGCTCTCGGCGGCGTTGCGGCCGACGGTGACCTTGACCTCGGCGATCGGTTTGCCGCCGCAGCAGTACTCGTTGATGCTCGGGGTGGCGGAGTCGATGAATTTGGTCAGGGTGAATTCACCGATATGCGGCTTGCCGGAAGTTCGTTCCGAGTTGCTGACGTCGTTGGTGACTTGCATGGCCACGTTGTGGCTGTAGGACATGACTTCGATCTTGTCGGCATAGCCTTCCAGCAGGGAGTCGCCTTTGATCGTGGTGCCCAGGTCGAGAATAATTGCATCCATGGGGTGTTGTTCCTTGCACGACTAGCAGAAATGGAGGGCCCGCCGGGTCACGGCGGGCTGCATGGCATGGATCAGGCTGCCGCAGGCGCCGGCAACGCGGCGACCAGGCGGATCGAAGCCGTCAGCTCTTCGAGCTGGAAGTGCGGCCGCAGGAACACCGTGGCGGTGTAGCTGCCGGGACGTCCGGGCACATCGCTGACATCGACCCGGGCTTCACGCAGCGGGTACTGCGCCTTGATTTCCTGAGGGGCGTTGTCGTTGATCAGCACGTAGTCGGCGATCCAGTTGTTGAGGTAGGTCTGCACATTGTCGCGAGTGGCGAAGCTGCCGACCTTGTCGCGCAAGATCACCTTCAGGTAATGGGCAAAACGCGAGGCGGCCAGGATGTACGGCAACATGCCGGAGATCCGTGCGTTCGCGTTGGCCTCGAAGGTGTTGTAGAGCTGCGGTTTGTTGGTGGTCTGGCCACCGAAAAATACCGCGACATTGCTGTTCTTGCGGTGGCACAAGGCGATGAAACCCAGCGAGTCGAGTTCCTTTTCGCGGCGATCGGTAATCGCCACTTCGGTCGGGCACTTGATCGCCAGGTCACCGACCTGGGTATTGAACTGGTACACCGGCAAATCGCTGACCGTACCGCCGCCTTCCGTTCCGCGAATCGCGGCACACCAACGGTAATGCGCAAAGGCATCGGTGATGCGCTGGGTCAGCAGCCAGGCGGCATTGCCCCAAAGGAACTTCTGCGAATCGGGTTCGACCATTTTCTGCGCATCGACATCGGCGCCTTCAGGCGGTACGCCAGAGGCTTTGGCCGCCGCGACGGCGGCAATGGCAGCCGCTGCCGCCGTCGCCCCGGCGGTGGTGTTGACGTCCTCGACGAAGGTCGACATCCCCGGTACCGGATTGTTCAGCGGATCGTACGGCAGGCGTGACAGGTAATGCGGCAGGACCATGGCGACATAGCGTGAATCCTCGGTCTTGCGAAACGCGTTCCACTCGATCAGCGCACCGCTTTCGAAAACCTTGCTCAGGTCACGGGGCACGCCCAGGTCGGCGAAGGTCTTGAGGTCGAACAGCGTCGGACTGGCCGCGGTGATAAGCGGCGCATGGGCCGCCGCCGCGACGCCCGACAGATTGGTGAGCATCTTGACATCGACACTGTTGCGACCGAATTCGTAGTCGCCCATCAGGACGCTGAACGGGCTGCCACCGAGGGTGCCGTACTCTTCTTCGTAGACCTTTTTGAACAGCACGCTCTGGTCGAAATCGATGGCTTTCTCCAAGTCCTGCTGCAGCTCGCCCTTGGTGACGTTGAGCAGGCGCAACTTCAAGGACTCGCTGGTTTCGGTGTTCATCACCAATTGGTGCAGGCCACGCCAGGATGCTTCCAGGGCCTGGAACGACGGATCGTGCAGCACCAGGTTGAGCTGGGCGTTGATCAGCGTGTCGAGATCGGCGATCCGCTTGCTGATGGTGGTCAGCATGTTGCCGTCGGCCTGGACGTTCTTTTCACCCACTTCGTCGGCGAAAACGCTGAGCATCTGCTGGGCATACTTCTTCTGGACGCCATCCTGGGCCCCCAGGATCATCGCCTGGACGATGCTCTCGAGCAATGGGGTTTGAGCGGCGGGTGCGTCGGCTGTTGTGGTGGTTGCGGGCGTCGAAGCGGGGTCATTGGTAGGCATCGCGGTTCCTCCATGAAGGGGGGCTGATCAACTAGGGTTTGGTAGGATCGACAACCGGTGCGGGGTCCACAGGTTTGTTGGGGTCCACAGGATCAGCGGGAGCCACCGCCGGGGCGGCCTTGGCCGGATCGGCGAGGGCTGCGGGAGCCGCTGCCGGCGCTGCGAGGGCCTTTTGCAGATCGTCCTTGAAGGCCTGGACCGCAGCGTCATCGTGCAACCTGGCTATCAGGCTCTGATCCAGATCGTCATTGCCGTCGAGCTTGATCAGCAGGTCCTGCAGTTTCTGGCGTTTGTTGTAGAGATCCTTCAGCCCATCAATCTGGGAAACGATATTTTCCGGGCTGAAATCCTCAATGGTCTTGAAGGACAGTTGGGCCCACAGACCGTCTTTTGCCGGATCGATGAGGTTCGCGACTTTGAACTTCTGCTGCGGGTTGATCCGGCTCAGCACGGTATCGAAGCTGTCCCGGTCGATGTCGACAAAACCGCGCGAAGACAGTGGGTCGGCCTTTTGCGGCTGGTTGTTGCCCGAGAGGTCGGACAGGATGCCCACCACCAGCGGCAGCTCCTGCTTGGTGAAGGCGTTACCGATTTCGACGTCGTAAGTGATTTGCACACGCGGCGGGCGGTTACGGCCCAAATACTTCTGCTTGCTTTCCTGATCAGCGGCCATGCCCTTCTCCTTCTGGCGCGCCTACCGAACGGCAACGCGCTCCTGGTGGTATAAACCTTTCCGACGGCTTGAGTGCGAATTTTCTGTAGGAAAATCGACTGTCCAAAACCTTAGAAGAGGACTATAAGACAAGCAAGAAATATCTGGAAAAACCCATATTTGAATCCTATGAAGCGAATTAAGTTCCTCGGCGGCAGCTACGCGCTAGCTTTTTTCATGATATTTCAGATAAGTGGTTGCAGCCTGTTTGCGCCCAAGGTCGCGCTGCAAAAAGTCATAGTCGATGTCGAGCCCAAAGCCAACAACGACACACCACTGCCCCTGGATTTTGTCGCCGTCGCCGATCCGCAACTGCTCGAACGTCTCAAGGGCACGCCAGCCAACCAGTGGTTTGCCCAGCGTGAGCAGATGCGTCGCGACTTCCCCCAGGGGTTCAACGTCTGGAGCCTGGAAGTGGTTCCCGGGAAACTGGTGACGTTCGCCAACAATCCCCTGCAAGGTGAAAAAGCTGAAGGCGTCTTGTTGTTCGCTGGCTACAGTACACCGGGCGCACATCGATTGCTGCTCGACAAACAACCGGATATCTGGCTCAAGGTCGGCGCCCGCGAAATGCGCCTGCTCGATGCCCAAGGCCAGTGAAAATCGTATTCCAGGAAGGCTAGGAGTGAAGGATGCGCGCTATACCGGATGCTATACCGGATGCGATCTGCTGGAGTGAGGGCATGCATCTGCTGCCACAGCATTTCCAGTTGCAGAGTCTGCGTGCCGAAGGCGTAAGTGCCAGGCTCGCGGCCAATGCCAGGCCCTGGTACTGGGGGGTTCAGTACATCGAAGTAGAGGTGGTGGACAGCGGCAAGATCACCCTGAAGGCACTCGAAGCGGTGATGCCCGATGGCCTGGTAGTCGACCTGGACCCCGTCAGGGACAAGGAGCACTACCCGCTCGAACTCAAGCTGAGCGCCGATGATTTCCAGCAGCAGAGCACCGTCATGGTTTACCTGGCGGTCGATCCGCTGTGGCGTTCCGGACTACTGGGCAAAATCAGTGGCCGGCTGCGTTCACTCAACATCAACGCCGTGGACCTGAACGGCAGTGATGTCCCGACGCCTGACACCGTGTGTGTCTGGCGTCCCATTGTGAGACTGGTCACGGAGAATCAACTCTCCGACTCGATCTGCCTGCCACTGTTGCGTATCAGCCATTCGGGCGGTGTGTTCAGCCAGCTCGACTACGTGGCGCCCAGCCCTGTGCTGACTGCGGACTCGATGATCGGCGAAAGGATCAGCAAGGTGTGCCTGCTGGCCCGAAGCAAATGCGATTTCCTCAAAGGCCGCTGGCGCCTGGCGCAGGACGCCGGCAAGACCCTGGAGGGCGCCGAACTGCGCGGGCAACTGGTGGCGATCGGTTCACGGCTGCCGGAGTTGCAGGCCACCCTGGATACCGGTGTTGCTTCACCGATAGCGTTGTACCTGCAGTTGACCGGCCTGGTTGGCGCTCTATATGGACTGCAACCGGAGGAGCCGCTGCCTCGTTTCAGTCCCCTGCTTTTCGACGATATTCTCTCGGGGTTCAGCCCGGTGCTCGAGTGGATCGAAGGTCAGCTCAACAATATTCGCGCGAGCTACACTCGACGTAGTTTCGACTACAAGGACAAGCATTTTTCCATCGCCCTGCTGGACCGCCAGACGCCGGTCCAGCAGCTGGTCATCGGCCTGCGCATGCCTTCCGGCGCCACGCCACAGGCGGCGGGGGATTGGCTGCAAAACGCATTCAGGGCTTCACGGGCACAATTGCCGCCCCTGATCCAGCAGCGCTCCCATGGATTGGCATTCAACGTGCTGGGGCGCAATGACCAGGTCGCCTACGGTGTTGCCGAGGATATTCGCCTGTTCACCTTGCAGGCCGCTGGTGAGTGGTTCGTACCCGATGCCGATCTGTGCCTGTACATGCCACCGGGCAGCGCCAGGGTCGAGCCGGTTGAAATCATGATATTCGACGCCACGCGGGACTGAACCTGATCAGGGATTGATGAGCGATGCTGGATAACGATGCACTGCCGACGCTCGACACTTTCGAGGCCGCGCCCCTGAGCAGCGCCTTCAACCGGGCCTGGAATGAATGGCTGGTGTTCTGGCAGGCCCTGCCACATACCACCGAGGCCAAGGTGCAGGTCGCACAAGTGGCCGAGCAGATCAGTCAGATTGCCCGACGGTTATGGCGCAGCACTTTCGCCGCTGTCGGTGATGCCCAGGGCCAGCAAGCCAAGGCGACGCTCTTCGCTTTCGTCGGACTGGTCGACGAACACCTGTTGTTCGAAGACTGGCCAGGGCAATCCACCTGGCAGGACCTGCCGATGGAAACCCGCATGTTCGGCACGCGTTCGGCGGGCGACCGGATTCCGGTCGCCATCAAGAAGCTCCTGGAAACCCGCGACCCGGCCCTGCGCGACCTGGGCAGCGTCTACCTGCACTGCCTGATCCTCGGTTTCCAGGGCCGGCTGCGCAACGGCAGCGGCCCGGCCTTGCACGAAAAGTGGCGGCGCAGCTTGTTCACCTTCGTCCGTCAACGCGGCGCCACACCCAACGATATCGCCCTGCAACTGCAACGCCCGAGTGCCCTCGACCCGCAACAGCTACCGGTACGCCGCAGCCTGCCCGACGGTTACCGTCTGGGCCTGGCATTGGGCTTGGGGTTCTTGCTGTTGCTCGGCATCAGCCAGGGGTTCTGGTTGAATATTCAATACCGGGTGCAGCCTGCTCTTGAGCAGGATCGGCAAATACTGGTCACGGAGCTCAAGCGCTGATGGCTTACCTGGGTGAAATACTCGCGGCCCTGCTCCTGCTGGTGGTGGTGGTAGCGCTGTTGTGGAAGTATTCCGCGCGACTGAACGGTGCCAATCGCAGCTTCTATGCCGCAGTGAACGAGTGGGAGCAGGCGCTGGGCGTGCATGACCGCTATGAGACGCCGTGGTTGTTGATGCTCGGCGATGCGCCACAGATCGAGGCCCTGCTCAGCGGCTGGGGACTGACCGCCACGGCACAACCGGCCTGGTTCGGACGGTGGTGGTACGGCCCAGACGGGGCGATCCTGGTGGTGCCCGCGGCTCTGTTCAGCCATGGCGAGCGCGCCAGCGTGCAGCTCAAGCTCTGGCGCCAGCTCTTGGAGTTGCTGCTGCAAGCCCGGGCCAATCGGCCGGCGGACGGCATTATCTGGCTCTGCGACCTGGAACAGTTGGCGCCCGATCAGGATACCGCCGCGGCCGGCTTGGCGGTGCGGCGCAAGTTCATCGATCTGCAACAGCGTCTGGGCCTGAGCCTGCCGGTGTATATGCTCCTGAGTGGTTTCGAGAGCCTGCCCGGTACCCTCCAGTTGCTGGAGGTGCTGCCGACGGCGGCGAAGGATGCACCGTTTGGCTGGACCTCGCCCCACACGGCGCAAACCCCTTGGCACCCGGACTGGATCAACCAGGGCCTGGGTCTGGTCGAACAGACCCTGGCCGACCTGCTGGTGGAAATCGGTACGTTGCGCGGCCAGGTGAACGCCGAGTTGTACCTGCTGCCCCGGCAATTACAAGCCCTGCACGACCCCCTGCGCTCGCTGTGCGATCCGGTGTTCCAGGGCAATGCCATGGGCGAAGCGCCGCGTTTGCGCGGCCTGTATTTCAGCGCCCAGGCCAGCCCCGCTACCCCGGCGGCCGATGCCGACCCCTTTGCCGAAGGCCCGGCGCCGATCCCCGCGCCGCCGCTGTTCACCCCGCGCCTATGGCGGCAACGAATCATCGCCGAACAGGGACTGGCACAGCCGATCACACGCATCCTGCAATTGCGCCAGCGCTGGCAGCGCCTGACGGCGCTGGCCGTGGGCGTGATCGGGCTGGTATGGGTGATCGGAATGCTCTGGGCCTGGAATGGCCGTAGCGATGCCGCGACGCAGTTGAGTAGCTTGCTGCACGAAGACCAGACGCATAACCCGGTGACCGGCGACGACGACGCCGCGCGCGAGCGCATCGCCAGTTTCTGGCGTCTGCTCCAGGCCGCACCGCGCTGGCACATGCGCACCTCGCTCCTGCCCGGTTCGTGGTTCTCTTCACTGGACCAGCAACTGGCCCAGGAGTTGCGGGCCCGGGCCCGGGTGCAACTGTTCACGCCACTCAAGGGCAAACTGCAGGACGAGATCAATACCCTGATTGCGCCTCGCGTGGCGACGCGTCCCAGGGTCGGCAGCAGCAACAATGAAGAAGCCTATCGACAAGCCATGCAGGTGCTCGACCAGGCCCTGGCGGTGGAGCGGCACAACAAACGTTTCGCCCTGAGCGTGCAAGGCGATCAACGGCCGCTGGACGATGCCATCGCCCTGGCCAACGAGCTGTTCGGATTCAATTTCCAGACCAAGGGCCTGCCGCTGAGCGATGACTACAACAACCTGCTGGCCACGACCGAAGTGCCACTGGCCAGCCCCGTGCAACTGGACCCGCTCAAACCGCAAATTGCCACGCGCTACGTCGATACCATGCGCCTGTGGCTCGACAGCCTGTTCGCCAGTTCCGACTTCAGCGCCACGGCCGGAGCCCTGAACAGCCAACTGCGTGCCTTGCAGGGGGGCCAGCGCAACAGTCTCGCCGAGCTTGAAGAACTGGACACCACCATCGTCCAACTGCGCCAGTTGCTGGCCCTGACCAATGCGGCATGGGGCCAGGGCAACGGCGCGCAGTTGGCGCCCGGTTATCAGGAGGGGCTGGAAAAAGCCCGGCAAAGCGCATTGATCGGCAGCGTTGCAGTCGACCAGGTCGAGCGTTATGCCGACAACTCGAAACGGACCTTTCACGATCGCTGGCTGGAACAGAGCGATGAGGAACAGGGCATTTTGCGGCAACAGAGCAGCGGTGCCCTGGAATTGCAGAGCAACGTCGACAAGCTCGGGCAGGTGGTCGCGGCGCTGTTGCACCAGGACTTCAGCCAAATGGCCCTGAACCAGGACGATGCCCCACCATTGAGCGGCCAGGGATTGCGCGAGCTGGACAGCGGCAAGCTGGATGCGGCGCTGCACTATCACGACAGCTACCAGCTCTGGCTGCAACAGAACGTGGCGGAACTGCCTGCGCCCTATCGCAAGGCCATGATCAGCGCCGCCCGCTCGGCGACCGCCGCCGCCATGTGGCAAAGCTTGAACAACGTTTCCAGCCTGAGCACCACCAAGCCACCCGGCGGCGATCATGGCACGACCTTCAACCTGCCCGCCGACAAAGCCCTGCAAGTGCTGCAAGTGTTCAGCGACATAGGCGATTCCCGTCAGACCGAGGCGCTGCGCCAGGAGTTGAATACCCGCGCGCTGAACGACTTGCATCGCGCCATGGCCGAGATCGATGCGCTGCCATTGTTTCGCCAACCCATTGATTTCAGCCAATGGGACGGTACCCGCAGCCTGTCGCTGCGCAGCTTCCGGGACAGTGATCCGCAGGCCTTGAAAGTCGACTTGAACCGGCAGTTCACCCTGATCGGCGATTCGCTGGCCACCGCGCGGCCGGCTATCGAGTGGCTCGACCAGCAGCGTGAGCGACTCTCGGCCAGCGACGATGCAACCCTCGACAGCTTTGTCGACATGAATGCCGAACTCAAGAAGTACAACGACCAGAATCCGGCCAGCTCGCCACTGCAGTACCAGCAGATGGTCCTGCGCGACTTCAACGATATGGACCTGAGCAACTGCGCCAAGACCCTGTCCGACTCGATCCTGCCGATGGGACGGGGAAATATCGCCATCCTGGCCCGCACTGCCCATGATCAGGCACGCCAACGTTGCGACAACTTGCAGAACTACGCCGCCTCCGTGGCCTGGAAGCGCCTGGGCGACTACTTCAGCGCTTACCTGGCCGGACGCTTTCCCTTCAGCGACGACAAAGTGCAGGTCGACGCCAACCCCGACCGGGTCCGTGAATTTCTCGACCTGATCGACAAGAACTTGCCCAGCGCGTTCAGCGGACTGGAGAACAACCGTTCGGCGCAATCGGCCGCGGCGGCCGAGTTCCTGTTCAACCTGCAGAATGCCCGGGCCTGGCTCGGGCCGTTGCTGCTGCGTGACAAGGATGGCGTACGGGGCCTGGACCTGGAAGTCCGTTGGCGTACCGACCGCGAGGAGGAACGTGGCGCCGACCAGGTGATTGACTGGAGCCTGGCCACCGGTCCACGGGAAGTCGGCTATCCGGCGGAAAACCTCAGTCACGCCAATTGGACCGTTGGCGAACCGGTCCGCCTGGCCCTGCGTTGGGCCGAAGGCAGCAACCAACGGCCGCTGGACGATCCGAAAC
Organism: Pseudomonas sp. MWU13-2100; assembly: GCF_023242365.1. Lineage (GTDB taxonomy): Bacteria > Pseudomonadota > Gammaproteobacteria > Pseudomonadales > Pseudomonadaceae > Aquipseudomonas. Next base: position 200,963 of record NZ_JALLIX010000005.1, on the reverse strand, counting down.
AACCGGCGCTGGCCGTGGCCGACCGGCAAGCCAGTTGGTCATACGAAGGCACCTGGGCCTTGTTGCGCTTTATCCGCGCCAACCAGGCCGGCAATCACTTCGCGACCCAGGACGAGGGTGACCGGCCACTGGCCCTGCAACTGCCCTTGCGCTCGCCGCTGCCGGGCAATGCCAATGCCCTGATGTTCCTGCGCCTGTCGCTCAAGGCAGTCGGCGGCAAGCAGCCACTGACCCTGAGCGCCTTGCCGACGCGCGTGCCGGCCTCACCCTATGGGTCGGTCTTCCCGCTGCCAGTGGTCAGCACCGAGAGCCAACAATGACTATCGACACACCATCCCTCGATCAACTGCGCCTGCGCTTGCCAGGACTGATCGATCCCCTCCCCGGCGCCGATCCCGCAGGTATCAGCTTGCGTTCGGCGCCCGAGATCGACGTATTGCGCGAGGCCCGTCGCGAAGACGATGCCAGCCTGCCCACCGGGGTCTGGCAGGCGGACCTCAAGCGCGCGGACTGGTCGACGGTGGAGAGCCTGGCCAGCGAGCTGCTTTGCCAGCAGAGCAAGGATTTGCTGGTGGCCACCTGGCTGGGAGAGGCCTGGTTGCAGCGCTATCAGTTGCCCGGATTATGTGTGGCGCTGGAGTTGGTGGTCGGACTTTGCGAGCGTTACGGGCAGGCACTCTACCCCCGGGGGGACGACGCCAGCTGGCTGGCATCGCCACTGGGCTTGCTGATTCGCCAGTACAGCCTGTTGCTGAATATACGCTTACCCTTGCTGGGCACCGCCGCGCGCGGGTTCGAAGACCTGACACTGGAACAGTGGATGCGGGCGCAGAAACAGCTGCTGAACAAAAGCGAGGAGCGCAAGGCCAAGGCGCTGGCCCAGGAATCGCAAGACCTGTTGCGTGACTGGCGCGAGGCCGTGCTGCGGGTTCCGGTCGATCAGCTCGACACGCGGTTGCAGTGGGTCAATGCCTGCCTGCAGAACGTCGAGCGCCTGAACCGCTGGGGCGATAGTCAACTGGGCGAGGACGCGCCGAGCTTTGCCGCGCTGCAAAACATCCTCGAACTACACGCTCAAGCTTTGCGGGAGTTTATCGCCATGCACCCGGAACCGCTGCCTGTGCCAGTCAGCCTGCCCACCGAACCGACGATCGAGGAGCCAGCCACCGCAACCACGCCGCTGCCGCTGTCGGCGCCGGAGTCACGCCAGGCCGCCTATCGACAGTTGAAAGTTATTTCCGACTATCTGAAACGGGTCGAGCCTCACAGCCCGGTGCCCTACTTGATCAACCGTGCGGTTGATTGGGGGAACATGGAGCTGCCGGAGCTGCTTGGGGAATTGATCAAGGCCGATCCCGATATCCAGCGGATCTGGAGATTGCTCGGGGTCTTGCCGTGATGGGCGTTCGGCCAAGAGCGATCTAAAGCCTGGCGGAGCTTTTTGGCGAGTAGGCTTGCCCACGCTCGACTGCAAAACAGTCGAAAATCCTGTGACTGCGTTTTGCCTGACACAATGAGTTCACTGATTTCAGGGCTGCTGCGCAGCCCTGCGCGGGCAAGCCCGCTCGCCACTGGTACGCGCTCGGCACTTACATCAATGCATGTCGCCGTGGTCGGCCATGCTGTTCAGCGCTCGGGCCTTGGCCTTGACCTCGATCGACTCCTTGACGCCCTTGGCGTTTTCCAGCACCAGGGTCAGCGGCACTTCATCGCCCTCCTTCACCTGCCCCAGCAGATCGATCAGCATCACGTGATAGCCCTCGGGCTCGATGGCCACGGTCTTGCCCGCCGGCAACGGCACGAACTGCACCGGCTGCATGCTCATCACGTCGTTGTCCATCTTCGACTGGTGGATCTGCACGATCTTGGCTACCGGCGATTTCGCCTCCAGCAGCTTGGCGTTGTCACTCGACGTGATCCGCATAAACGCGCCGGTCGAGGGCTGGCCAGGCACGGTGGCGCGCACCCAGGCGTCGTCCACGCGAGTTTGGGCAAAGGCCGGGACACTCAGCAGCGCGAGCAGGGAAAACATCAGGACGTTCAAGGGTTTCATGGCATTGACCTTATAAGCTCGAGTATTCATCAGCAGACTTCCATCACCGTGAGCAAGTCCTCGGCACACTGTTTGGCCGACAGTGATGGCGACAGTCCCAGGCGCAACACGCCCCGTGTGTCATAGACAAAACTGGTCGCCGAATGGGACAGCGTATAGGTCGAACCGCTGGGGATCTTTTCGTAGAACACCTTGAACTCCTTGGCGGTGGCAGCGGTTTCTTCCAGCGTGCCATAGAGTGCGACAAAGCTTGGGTCGAAGGCCTTTACATAAGCATCGAGCACCTTGGGCGTATCGCGTTCCGGGTCCAGGGTGATGAAGATCACCTGCAATCGATCACCATCCACGCCCATCAGCTTCTTGGCCTGTACCGCCCTGGCCAGCGCGGTCGGGCAGACGGCTGGGCACTGGGTGAAACCGAAAAACACCATCGGCATCATGCCGCGGTAACTGGACAGCGTTCTGACGTTGCCCGCGGTGTCCTTCAGTTTGAAGGTGCGTCCGAGGATCTCGTCGCTCAGGTCCTTGCCGTACTTGTACGACAGGCCGTTGGAGCTGTCGCAACCGGTCAGTGCACCCAGGCCGAGCAGGCCAAGGCCGGCAACGACCTGGCGGCGAGTCAGCAATTCATTCATGTTCTGTAGTCCTTCGTATGGAGCGATGTCGCGGCCTTGCACTGCCGGATACATGCCCATTGACGCATACAAGGGCGTCGGGCTTATCGGCAGCAGGTCGTTTCGACAATGATCGGTGCGGCGGATCAGGCGCTGGCCTGAGGCGGTGCGCGCGAGCGGGCCCCCGGAAAAACCGGGGCCGAGACTTGCTCGGGGGTGAAGTGGTTGTGCGCAAAACTGATCGGGATCAGTGCCAGGCGAGGCGCCAGGGCATGGGAGCCGCTCAGGGCCGGATGCTGGAACAGCAGCGAGCAATAACCGCATTTCTCCCAGATCATCGTCCCGTGATGATCCGCCGGGCCGGAATCCCGCTGCGCGGACAAGCCCTGGCCGGGCACCGCGCCACAGATATCTTCGCTCGACGGGCCGGCGCCGTGGGCCAGGCTGAGTCCCTGCCCGATCAGCGGGCCGACGAAGACCAGCAGCATGGCCAGCAAGCTGAGCCAGGCACCGGTGCGGCGCTGGCCGGACGGTAGAGGAGACGGGATGGGTTTCATGGGCGCAGAATGTAACACCGTCGCCGTGGCCGGTGGTGCGACAAAATGGCACATCCTGCGCCGCACTACACACTCACAAGTGTCATGCCAGCTTGACGTTCATGGTGATCCGCGCCGTGAACACCTGCACGCCCTCCTCGTCACGAATATCCACCACGACGACCTTGTCGCCTGCGGTCGACCAGTCGACCGCACCGCCATCGGCCACGGCGCGTACGTCGGTCTTGGCCTTGGCCAGGTACTCGACGCTCATGCCCTTGGGAATCCAGCGCGCCCCCGGCGGAATCGACACATCGGTCATCACCCCGGCCGCCAGTTCCGCGGCGTTGCACAGGGCAATGGCGTGGACCGTGCCCAGGTGATTGGTGATTTCCCGACGAAACGGCACCAGTACCTGCGAATGCCCGGCTCGCAGCTCGCTGATCAACGGGTTGATGGTGCTGAAGTAAGGGGCCATCTGGCAAGCCATCTGACTGAATTTTTCCGGACCTACACTGGTGAACATACTCAGGAACTGGCTCATCGGGTGTACCTCGGTGGATGTCTTGTTTGATTGACAGAATATTATTCTGTAAAAGAACAATATTCTGTAGATTGAAAACCTGTCAAGCTCACTCCCCGGTTTTATAAGATTGCCGCCTTGCCACTGGACCTCAGGTTGTTGCTGCCATGGAAAACCTCGATCTTCTCGAACGCTGTTACCCGGGCCGTCGTGCCGAACTGAAACGCGCGATCCTGGCGCAGGCCCTGTCCAGCTTCAATGAGCACGGGATCGAAGCGACGACCATCGAGGCCATCCGCGCCGAGTGCGACGCCAGCGTGGGGGCGATCTATCACCACTTTGGCAACAAGGAAGGCCTGGTGGCGGCGCTGTTCTTCGCCGCCCTGGAAGACCAGGCCGGTTTGCGTGAACGCTATCTCTCGGCGGCCCTGACCTTGCGTGACGGTGTACAGGCGCTGGTGTACAGCTATGTCGACTGGGTGGACGCGCAACCGCAATGGGCGAGATTCCAGTTCCAGGCGCGCTTTGTCGTGGCCCAGGGGCCTCACGCCACGGAGCTGGCCAGCCGTAACAAGGCGCGTAACCGACAGTTGCGCGAATGGCTGGGCGAACCGGCCCATGCCGACGGTCTCAAGAACGTTCCCGCTGAGCTGTTGCTGTCGTTGATTGTCGGCCAGGCGGAGAATTACTGCCGGGCGTGGTTATCCGGGCGGGTCCAGAGTCGCCCCGCGACCTTCCGCAGCGAATTGGCCGAAGCGGCCTGGCGCTCGCTGCAGATCTAGCCGGGTGCAGCAGGTTTCTGTGGAAGCGGAGCTTGTGGGTCGCCACCCCGCCGCCAAGGCGGTCGTGAGATGGCCAAAAGCTTCGCGGGCAAGCTCCGCTCCCACAGGTTCTGCGTCCAGATTTGAGGTGTCGTTTCAGGCTTGAGCGCACAACATCTGGATCTGGCCAGGAAAGTGGCGGAAGGCAGCCGGAGTCGAACCTGCCCGGGAACGGATGCCGTCCCCAACCGGGTTTGAAGCCCGGCCGCGCCACCGGGCGCGATTGCCTTCCTTGAAATCTGTATGACCAGCCGAGGCTTTGGACACGCAATCGAACGTTCAGGCGCCTGGTTTGCCAGCGAAGCGGCCGCAAGACCGCTAAAAACCTCGCTGACAAGCCAGGCTCCTACAGGTTTTTCAGCGAGCCCCCGTCCGCCGGTGCGCTTCGGGCCAGTGCATTGTCGGAACGAATGAAGCGTAAGTTGCCGACACGCCGGGTCAGGCCGATCCGATCGAAAAACTCCAATATCTGAATACAGCGTTTACGCCCCAAGCCGAGCCGATCACGAAAGGCGATCACCTGTACCGTCGGATTATCCGCTGCCAACTGCACCAGCATAGCCGCCAATTGGCGGACTGCCGCCTCTGTGTAAAAACGGTCGTGCACCACTTGGTACACCTGCCCCAGCCTGGCCAGTTTGCGCAGCAGCAAGCGTACGGCGGCTTCATCCTTGCCGGTCGACACTGCCAGGGCACGCACCCACGGAGGATCGATCGCGCCCTGCTCCAGTAGCGGTTGCAGTTGTTGCCACAAGCCCTCCTCGTCTTCGCTCAAGCGCACCTGATGGTCGGGCAAATGCAGCCAGGGTCCGCTTGCCACAACCGCGGCCTCATCGAGCAACGCATCCAGCAGGCTGATAAACGCCGGTCGTTCCAATGCCAGGGCGGCAAAACGCCGCAAGCGATCACGGTCCGGTCCCAACTGATCGGGCTCCAGGGCGTGAAATCGCGCCAGTTGCGCGAGCAAAGCCACCTTCTGGGCTTGCCAACCCGCGGCGCTGAACAGCAGCGTCCCTTGTCGCGTGGCGATCAGGCGGATATCGGCAGGCAGCTTCCAGCTGTCGCGCGGACGATTGAACTGGCGCTCCAAGCGTTGCGGATCAAGACCGCCAGCGCTGCCGGCGAGCAAGGTCGGCAACACCGTCTCCAGGCTCCTGGCCTGCGCCAAGGCCTGCAATTGCGCCAGGCGTTCGGGACTGCGCCGCTGACGGGGCGGCGCAAAGGGATCAAGCACCCGGCCACCACCTAGGGTTCGTTGCGCACTTTGATCGCGCAACACCAGGCGGTCACCGTGCACGGCCTGCAAGGGCGCATGGGTCAGCAACTGGGCGAAGGCTCGACCTCCCGGGGCCAACCGGGTGGTATCGAGCAACGCTACCCGGCCCAGTACATCCTGGGTGCCCAAATGAATGTGGACCGGGCTGAAGTGTTCGAACTGACGGGTTTCACTGGCGAGCAGTTGCAGTTCGATATCCAGCCGCTGGGTCGGTGCATGCAGCCACTCGGCCTGCAACCAGTGACCGCGATGAATCTGTTCGAGCGCCAGGCGCTCGGCACTCAGGTTCAGCGCTACCCGTTGCCCGGCAAATGCCTCGCTTGCCGGTTGGTTCTGCGCATGCAGACCACGAACCCGCACCATTTTTCCGGTGGGCCCAAGGGCCAGGACAGCACCGGTTCCAACCTGGCCGGACAAGGCCGTGCCGGTGACCACTATGCCGCTGCCCGGGACATTGAAAGCCCGGTCGATCGCCAGGCGAAAGCCGCCTTGGTCACTGCGACGGCGGACCTCGCCCTGGGCTTCGAGCAATGCCTGGCGCAGTGTCTCGATGCCCTCGCCGGTAACGCTGGAAACTTCAATCAGCGGCGCCTGCGCATAAGGGCCGGGTGCCAGCAATGCCTGGACCTCGGTGTGCGCCTGGGCCCTGCGCACAGGTTCCACCCGGTCGCATTTGCTGAGCACCACAAGTGCCCGGGGAATACCCAGCAGCTCGACAATCGCCAGGTGCTCGCGGGTCTGGGGCATCACCCCGTCATCGGCGGCCACCACCAGCAACACCAGGTCGATCCCCTGGGCGCCGGCCAGCATGTTATGGATAAAGCGCTCATGCCCGGGCACATCGATAAAGCCGGTCAGCGCGATACCGGGTGCCAGTGGCGCATAGAGGTAACCCAGATCGATGGTGATACCGCGCTCACGCTCCTCGCGTCGCTTGTCGCCAGCCTGACCGGTCAGCGCCTGGAGCAGGCTCGTCTTGCCATGGTCGATATGCCCCGCCGTACCGACGATCACCCTGCCCGACTCCCCTGCGCCCGGGTCTCTGGAGTCCCGGACAACCCGCTTTTGGTAGGAGCAAGCTTGCTCGCGATGAACGATGGCGCGACCCCAAGGTTCAATCCCCCAAGCTGTGCCAGCCAGGCGGTTTCATCGTCAAGCTGACGTAAATCCAACCACAAGGCATCGTCATCGATACGCCCCAACACCGGAATCGGCAAGCGTCGCAACGCCGCCTCAAGCCCATGCAAACTGCGCCCGCGCAGGCGTTTCGAGGTATTGGCTCGTAAGCACAGGGCGGCGCTGGGTAGCCGCGCCACCGGTTGGCTGCCACTGCCGATCATGCCCAACGCCGGCACTGCCGAGACACTCCAGCCCGCGCCCAACACGCCAGCCAACAGCGGGCGCAGGCGTTCAGCCTGGCGGAGGATTTCGGCCTGGGGCCGGGTCAGCAGGCGCAAGCTGGGCAGGCGCTCGGCCAGTCGGTCGGGGTTGCGGTACAGCCCCAGCACCGCCTCCAGGGCGGCAAGGGTCAGCTTGTCGACCCGCAACGCGCGTTTCAGTGGGTTCTTCTTGATCTTCGCAATCAGCTCCTTGCGCCCGACAATCAACCCGGCCTGGGGCCCGCCGAGCAATTTGTCGCCACTGAAAGTGACAACATCGGCGCCGTCTTCCAGTGCCTGGCGCACCGTCGGTTCGGCGGGCAGGCCCCAGCGCGTGAGGTCGAGCAGGCTGCCGCTGCCCAGGTCTTCGAGTAACGGCAAGCCATGGCGATGGGCAATCTGCGCCAACTCGGCGGTGGGCACCTGGGCAGTGAAACCCTGGATGTTGTAGTTGCTGGCGTGTACGCGCATCAACAGGCCGCTGCGTGGGCCGATGGCGGTTTCGTAGTCACGCGCATGGGTGCGGTTGGTGGTGCCCACTTCATGCAGGCGGACACCGGCACGAGCCATGATATCGGGGATGCGAAAGGCCCCGCCGATTTCGATCAGCTCGCCCCGGGAGATGATGCCTTCCTTGCGTTGCCCGAGACTGTTGAGTGCCAGCAGCACGGCGGCGGCATTATTGTTGACCACGGTGACGGCTTCGGCGCCGGTCAGTTCGCGAATCAGGCCTTCGATCAGATCGTCTCGGTCGCCACGCTTGCCGCTGTGCAGGTCGAATTCGAGGTTGAGCGGATAACGTGCGGCGTTTTGCACGGCGTCTATGGCTTCTTCGGGCAGCAGCGCCCGGCCGAGGTTGGTGTGCAGCACCGTGCCGGTCAGGTTGAACACCCGTTGCACACGACTGCGGTGCTGGTTGAACAGGCGTTCACCGGCCCGGCCCGCGAGGACCGGCGGGGTCAATTCGCTGGCCGTGAGTTGGCCCGAGCGGACCGCATCACGCAGTTCATCGAGTAACTGTCGCAGGGTCGCCAACAAGGCATCGCGACCGTAGCGCTCGGCCAGGGGCTGGCAAGCGGGGGCGCGTAAAAGGCTATCGATGGAGGGCAGGCGTGGCGGGACGGCGGCAAGGCTCGAGGACATCGGCAATTTCCTGAAGACGCGATGCGGAAACCTCAGTGTAGACGCCCCGCCCGCTCTTTGACGGGTGGGCACGACTTTGTGGGAGCTGGTTTGCCGGCGATGGCGGCTGGAGGGGTAACGTAAGACTCAAGGGCCTCATCGCTGGCAAGCCAGTTCCTACAGGGGGAGTTCAATCACCTCCAGGTGCCAGTAACAGATTCGGGGCCTGGCGTAGGTAACCTTCCTGATCGAGACGGATATCCAGCGCCAGGCTGCTGATATCAGCCGACAGCGCCTCGGCGTCAGCGTCCTCTTCCAGATAGAGCAGCTTGAGGTAGCTGTTGCAGCCGGGACAGATTTCCGCCCGCAACGGCGCATGACCGGCCCCATGGCCGTCATCCCCCAGGCTCAGGTATTTGAGCCCCTTGCTCTGTTCGCAATAAATGCATTTGACCCGCACCACATGCCATTCGCAAGCACACAATGAACACACCAGGTAGCGCAACCCATTGAACTTGCCCCGATGGCGGATCACCCCGGCCATGGCCGGCGAACCGCAGGCCGGGCATTGGCTCAGGCTGTCACCGGGTTTCAGGGCAAGGTTCGGTACGCTCAGCAACCAATGGCTCCAGGCCGCCTGCAAGGCGGCCCCGAGAAACGGCACCAGTGCCGCCGGCAGGCCGGCGTACTGGCCACCGAGCAAGGCCAGCGCCCAGACCTTGCGTTGTCCGGCCCGACTGTCCCGCAGGGTGCTGATGGCCTGTCGTACGGCGGGGACGCTGCTGATATAACCCGACAACAAGGCATCCAGCCAAGGCAGCCAAAGATCTTCGCGCACCAGGCTGTCGGCGGCCAGTGGCGGCAGGCCATGCTCCAGGCACAACCGCTGGCGCTCGAGGGCGGGAGACGCGGTGGTCGGTGGTTGCTCCAGCAGTTGCTGCTGCAGCCGACACAATCCGGCCACCAGGCTGATGTACTCGGCCAACGGATGCCCGACCGCCAACTGCTCCAGCCGCGCCGCGCGCAGGGCGAACAGCGTCGGCGGTGGCGGGTGCAGAAACGGCGGTGAACCGGCCGAGGCCTCGATCTGTCCAGGTTCCAATATCGTGCTCAAGCGCTTATCCCTTTTTCCGTGGCTCGGCGCTCGGGGCGTCGTTGCGGGTGACTTCGCGGTACCACAACTCGTGGTGTTTGCGGGCCCAGGCGCGGCTGACCCAGCCATGCAGCATGGCCCCGACCGAGCCCTTGATCCAGATACCGGCATAAATATGCACGATGATGCTCAATACCAGCACGAAGGCGGCCAGCGCATGGAGCAATACCGCCAGACGAATGCTGCCGATGCCGAAATACTGGCTGAAATACGCCCGCCAGATCACCACCCCGCTGAACAGCAGGACCAGCATGCTGGCCAGCAGCGTCCAGAACAGCAGCTTCTGTCCGGGGTTGTACTTGCCGATCGGTGGTACGCCCTGCTCCTCGTTGCGGATCACCCGGTCTACCCGCTTGAGCCACAGGCGATCATTGGCGATAAAGAAGTTGGCCCGCCAGAAACGGATCACCAGCCCGAGAAACAGCACGAACATCAGCAGGCCCATGAACGGATGCAGAATGCGAGTCCAGGGACCGCCGCCGAACAATTGACTGAGCCAGAACAACGACGGGTGAAACAGTGCCAGCCCCGACAGCCCGGCCATGAAGAACAGGATCGCCACCAGCCAGTGGTTGGTGCGCTGGTTGGCGGTATAACGCAGGATCGGCTTGTCGCTCATGGCCGTGGCTCCTCACCGGTTTTCGGATCAAAGACATGCACGCTCGGGTCGACCTGATGGACGCTGCTGTCCGGGGGCGCCGGATGCTCGTCCTCCTCCACCCGTTGCGGGCCGATGCGCACGTAGTGGAAAAAGCCCGCCAACACCGCCGCCCCCATCGCCAGCAGGCCCAGGGGTTTGCTGATGCCTTTCCACAACTCGACAAAGGGGCTGATGCTCGGACGGTTCGGCAGGCCGGCATAGAGCGACGGCTGGTCGGCGTGGTGCAGCACATACATCACATGGGTGCCACCGACCCCGGCCGGGTCGTACAGGCCGGCCTGGTCGAAACCTCGGAACTTGAGGTCGACGATACGCTCGGCGGCGTGCTCCTTCATGTCCTCCTTGCTGCCAAAGACAATCGCCCCGGTCGGGCAGGTTTTCACGCAGGCCGGCTCCAGGCCCACCGCCACCCGGTCCGAACACAGCGTGCACTTGTAGGCCTTGTGGTCCTTCTGCGAGATACGCGGTATGTCAAAGGGACAGCCGGTGATGCAATAGCCACAGCCGATGCAATGGTCCTGGTTGAAGTCGACGATGCCATTGGCGTGCTTGATGATCGCCCCCGGGCTGGGGCAGGCCTTCAGGCAGCCGGGGTCGGCACAGTGCATGCAGCCGTCCTTGCGGATCAGCCACTCCAGGTTGCCATCGGCATTTTCATGCTCGGTGAAACGCATCAGCGTCCAGCTTTCAGCACTCAGGTCCTGGGGGTTGTCGTAGGTGCCATGGTTATGGCCGACCTCGTCGCGCAGCTCGTTCCATTCCGAACACGCCACCTGGCAGGCCTTGCAACCGATGCACTTGGTGGTGTCGATCAGTTTGGCGACTTCTTCCAGTTGGCGCACGGAGGGCGGCAAGGTGGTGGTCGCCGAACGGGCAATGATGTCTTGGCTGGCCATCAGATTTTCTCCACGTTGACCAGGAACGACTTGGATTCCGGGGTCTGTGAATTACCGTCGCCGAGGAACGGCACCAGGGTGTTGGTCAGGTAGCCGTGCCGCGCCACCCCGGTGAATCCCCAATGCAACGGGATACCGATATGGTGCACGACCTGGTTGTTGACCTGCAGCGGCCGAATCCGCTTGGTCACCACCGCCACCGCTTCGATATGCCCGCGCTTGGAGCTGACCCGCACCCGGTCGCCGGCGACAATGCCCTTCTCCTTGGCCAGGACCTCGCCGATCTCGACGAACTGCTCGGGTTGGGCAATGGCGTTGAGCTTGCAGTGCTTGCTCCAGAAGTGGAAATGCTCGGTCAAGCGGTAGGTAGTGGCGGCATACGGAAAGTCCTTGGCTACACCCAGGGTGTCCCAGACCGAATCGAAGATCCGTGCCGCCGGATTGCTGGTGACCTTCTTGTTATCCGGATGCAGCGGGTTGATACCGATGGGGGTTTCGAACGGCTCGTAGTGTTCCGGGAACGGCCCTTCGGCCATCTTGTCGACGGCAAAGAACCGCGCCACACCCTCGGGGTTCATGATGAACGGGTTCATCCCGGCTTCCGGCGGCACATCGGGTTTGTAGTCGGGCACGTCGGTGCCGCCCCAGGACTTGCCGTTCCACCAGACCAGGCGTTTTTCCGGCGACCAGGGCTTGCCCTGGGTGTCGGCGGACGCGCGGTTGTAGAGAATACGCCGGTTCATCGGCCAGGCCCAGGCCCAACCCAGGTGCTGTTTCATCCCATAGGGGTCGCTGTTGTCGCGCCGGGCCATCTGGTTGCCCTGCTCGGTCCAGCTACCGCAGAAAATCCAGCAGCCCGAAGCGGTGCTGCCGTCGTCCTTGAGCTGGGCGAACCCGGCCAATTGCTGGCCGGCCTTGATTGCACTGCCGGTGGCATCAGTGAAATCCGCACTGGCATAGCCGTTGATTTCCCGGGCCAGTTCCTCCGGCGACGGTTCATCGGCAATCTTGTAGGGCCAGCTCAGCTTGAGGATCGGTTCAGCGAAAGCGCCGCCATTGGCCTGATAGCGTTTGCGAAGACGCAGGAACAATTCGCTCATGATCTTCACGTCGGTGCGGGTTTCCCCCGGCCCCTCGGCGCCTTTCCAGTGCCATTGCAGCCAGCGGCTGCTGTTGGTCAGCGAGCCGTCCTCCTCGGCGAAGCAGGTGGTAGGCAGGCGGATGACCTCGGTCTGGATACTGCCGGTGTCAACATCGTTGTAGGGCCCGGCATTGCGCCAGAACTCCGAGGTTTCGGTGGCCAATGGGTCCATCACCACCAGCCACTTGAGTTTGCCCAGTGCCGCGGTCACCCGGTTCTTGTCGGGCAACGCGGCAATCGGGTTGAAACCCTGGCAGATATAGCCGTTGACCAGCCCGTGGCCCATCCGGTCAAACATGCGCAGGATGTCGTAGCCAGGGTTGTCGAGCTTGGGCAGCCAGTCATAGCCCCAGTGGTTTTCGGCCGTGGCGCTGGCGCCGTACCAGGCTTTCATCAGGCTGACATGGAACTTGCCGTAGTTCTGCCAGTAGGACAATTGGCCGGGACGCAGAGGCTTGAGGGCGCGCTTGGCGATATAGGTGTCGTAGTCCTGCTCCGCATCGGAAGCCAGGGTCAGGTAGCCGGGCAGCGAATTGGACAACAGCCCTAGGTCCGTCAGCCCCTGGATATTGGAGTGACCGCGCAAGGCATTGACCCCGCCGCCGGGCATGCCGACATTGCCCAGCAGTAGCTGGACCATGGCGGCGCTGCGGATGATCTGCGAGCCGATGGAGTGCTGGGTCCAGCCCAGGGCATAGAGAATCGTCATGGTCTTGCCCGGTTGCGAGCAGGTGGCGATCTCGTCCCAGATCTTGCGCATGGCGTCCTGAGGCATGCCGCAGGTCTGGCTCGCCAGCTCCAGGCTGTAGCGGCTGTAATGCAGTTTCATCAACTGGTAGACGCAGCGCGGATTCTGCAGGCTCGGGTCGACCTTGGCAAAACCGTCCTCGCCCAGTTCATAGCCCCAGGCGGACTTGTCGGTATAGGTGCGGCTGGCCGCATCGTAGCCGCTGAACAGCCCGTCCTCGAAGCTGAAGCCGGCTTTGACGATAAATGACACATCGGTGTAATTGCGCACGTACTCGTGCTGGATCTTGTCTTCGCTCAGCAGGAAGTTGATCAGCCCGCCCATGAAGGCGATGTCGCTGCCGGTACGGATCGGCGCGTAGTAGTCGGCCACCGAGGCGGTCCGGGTAAAACGCGGGTCGACCACGATCAGGCGCGCCTGGTTGTGAGCCTTGGCTTCGGTCACCCATTTGAAGCCGCACGGATGCGCTTCAGCGGCATTGCCACCCATTACCAGGATCAGATTCGCGTTGGCGATATCGGTCCAGGTGTTGGTCATGGCGCCACGGCCGTACGTCGGGGCAAGACTTGCCACCGTCGGGCCGTGTCAGACACGAGCCTGGTTGTCGAACCCCAGCATGCCGAGACTGCGAATGACCTTGTGGGTCAGGTAACCGGCTTCATTGGACGCTGCTGACGCGGCGAGAAAGCCGGTGGTCAGCCAACGGTTGACCGTCTGCCCCTGGGCGTTCTTCTCGATGAAGTTGGCGTCGCGGTCGGCCTTGATCAGGTCGCTGACTCGGTCCAGTGCCTCATCCCAGGAAATCCGTGTCCATTCCTGGCTGCCCGGCTTGCGCACCTGCGGGTACTTGAGGCGGTCGGGACTGTGGATGAAGTCCAGCAGGCCGGCGCCTTTGGGGCACAGGGTGCCGCGATTGACCGGATGGTCGGCATCACCCTCGATATGGATGATGTTCTGGGCGACGTTCTTGGCGGTATCACCCTGGCTGTACATGATCAGCCCGCAACCGACCGAGCAATACGGGCAGGTGTTGCGGGTTTCATGGGTATGGGTGAGCTTGAAATGGCGCACTTGCTCGGCGAAGGCCGGCGTCGGGGCCATGCCCAACGCAGCCAGACTCGAGCCTCCAAGGCCGATGGCGGCGACCTTGAAAAACTGACGACGGTTGAGATCCATCGTGTACTCCCGATCAGGTATGAGGTCCCGGTCAGTTGCCGGGATTTTGGAACATGAAGCGCTGGAACGATCACGGTGGCGGCAGGATTGCCGTCAACTTCACTCTAGCCAAGATTGGCGATTGTGCGATGTGACCTGATCGTCGGCCGTTTTGAGGACTGAATCCTATAGAGCCGGCTTGCTGGCGATGAGGCCCTTGAGCCTTGCGGCGCCCATTCGGACGTCATCGCCGGCAAGCCGGCGCCTGCAGGGGGGGAAGCGGCGTTTGCAAAAGTGGTTATTGCTTGCCGGCAAGCTTGGCCGCGACCGGGACAGCGTGTTGGCGAATCGAGCGCTGGGTCTGCAGCACACGCTCCAGCGCCTGCTCCGCCTCACGATCCTGCATCGGCGCATGAATGGCCGCGGAAACCAGGCTGATCAGCTTGGCCATGACTTCGGCATCCGTGGCCGGGCGCCCGAGGCTCATGGCCTGCATCAGGAAGCGCAGCTCGGTCCCGGCAATCACCCCGGAAATCGCCTTGAGGGCGAACTGCAGGCGCACCCCGACCTCATTGCGCGGCATATCCGGCAGCGCCAGGGCGAAGGCATTGAAGAAGCGTTCGAAAACCGGCTGGTAATGTTCCTTGAGGTACTCTTGGATAAAGGGTGAAGTGTCGCTGTAGACCCGCCCCAGGAAACGAATGAAGGAGCGGCTTTCATCGCCGTCGCCGCTGCGCTCCAGGCCCATGGCCGGGGCGAACAGGACCCCCAGCAGGGTCTCGCAGTCCAGCGGGCCGTCCGCCTGTTCTTCGCATTTGGCCAGCAGTTCCAGGCGCTGCTCGTTGAGTGGCCCCAGGCGCTGCATCAGCAAGGCGGTCATCAGGGAATCCTTGTCCCCGAAGTGGTAGTTCACTGCGGCCAGGTTGACCTGGGCGCGTTCGGTGATCTGGCGCAATAACACGGCGTCGTAGCCGTATTTGATAAACAGTGCCTCCGTGGCATCCAGCAGTCGGGTCTTGGTGACATTCGGGGCACTGAGTTTCTTTGCGACCATATGTGAGGAGCCTTTGCGGGGTTAAAATCTGCTCGGACGAACAGCGTTTTAAAAATAAATTTGATTTTTTATACCCGTGAAAACCTTTGAAAGCAAGCCTCTACGCCGGGGACAGTCCTTATCGGGTATTTGAAAACCATTCCATTTGCTTTCAAAAAGGACACCGTTGGCGCCCCCTTGTGAGCAAGGCTAGCGCTCGCAACCCGTGCGGCGCGCAGCGACTGGCCAACAAACTGTATCCAGTTGTCACAAAACCCAGCTTGAGATGTCGTGGCCTTGCAAGAACCGGGCGGCTAGCGCCCCCCCAAGATCACGGCTACTATTCAAAAAATTTTTTAAAATAATAAAATAAACCCTGTGCTCGTCCCTGCCCCGAGAACCGCCTGAGCGCCCACACCACGTTCGGGTCGGAGGTTCCTGCCAGGTCGAGCCGGCCGGCGCGATCAGCGATGACAGACACGATTGCTCACGAAGGCTTCATCTCCCTGCAAGGCATCGGCAAGCGTTATCGCCTCGCCGAGCAAACCCTCACCATTCTCGACAATGTCTCGCTGTCCATCGAGGTCGGTGAAAGTTGCGCGATTCTCGGCGCTTCCGGCTCGGGTAAAAGCACCCTGCTCAATATCCTCGGCCTGCTCGACCTGCCTGACGGCGGCCACTATCGCTTTGCCGGCCATGATATTTTCCGCGCCAGCCCCGACCAGTTGGCGGCGATTCGCAACCAGCAGATCGGTTTTGTCTTCCAGAGCTTCAACCTGCTGGCGCGCCTCAGTGCCCTGGACAATGTCGCCCTGCCCTTGAGTTATCGTGGTATCCCCCGCGGCGAATCGCTGACGCGGGCCATGGCCATGCTTGAACAGGTCGGCCTGGAGGAGCGCGCGCACCATCGCCCCGCCGACCTCTCCGGCGGCCAGCGCCAGCGGGTGGCGATTGCCCGGGCACTGGTGGGCGAACCATCGGTGATCCTCGCCGACGAACCCACCGGCAACCTCGACAGCAGCACCGCCAGGGAAATCATGGATCTGTTGCTGGAGCTCAATCATGTCCGCCAGGTCACGCTGGTCATCGTCACCCACGACCCGCAGATCGCCCAGCGCCTGGGGCGGCAGATCCGGGTGCACAACGGTGTGGTATACGAGGCCTGCCCGGCATGAGCGTGCAGGTCGAACAAAGTGCCAGCCAGTTGTTCCACGAAGCCTTTGTCAGTCTGCGGACGCTGGGGCGACGCTCGCTCCTGGCCTTGCTGGGGATTGTCATCGGCAGCTCATCGGTGATCGCCCTGCTCAATATCGGTCACAACGCGGCCCAGGAAGCCTCGGCCATCTTCAAGGACATGGGCACCGACACACTGTCGGTGCAGTTTCCCGGCAATGCCGACACGCGCACACCGATGCCGGCGAGCCTCGATGTTCTGTCTTTGAGCAAGGCGCTACCGGGCCTGCTGTACATTGCACCGATTACCCTGTCCAGCAGCGCGGTGGTGTTTCACGGGCGCACCACCAACGCCAATCTGGTGGGCAGCACTGAACAGTTGATGGGCGCCATGCGCCTGCAACTGGATGAAGGGCGCTTTATCTCCGACTTCGATCACGGCGAAACCTATGTCGTGGTCGGGCACAAAATCGCCCAGGCGTTGGGCAAGCCCGGCGATCCGCTGCGCCTGGGCGAGCGTATCCGCATTGACGACTACCTGTTCCAGGTGATCGGTATCGTCCGCAGCCAACCGGCGGCCATCCTGATTCCGGTGCAGGCCGACGACTCGCTGTTTCTGCCCCTTGAAGGCCTGCGGCGGGTCATGAGCAACCCGCAGATCAGCAACCTCATCGTGCGGGTTGCCCCCGGCCAGGACACCAATCAGCTCGCCGATGCCTTGACCCGGACCTTGAAACAGACTCTCAGGGCGCGCGAGGTCGAGGTCCAGGTGCCACAACAGATGATCGACGGCATGACCCGGCAAAGCCGGACCTTCGGTTACCTGCTGATGGCCCTCGGCGGCATCTCCCTGGTCGGTGGCGGTGTCGGAGTGATGAATGTGATGCTGATGAACGTCTCCGAGCGCCGCCGGGAGATCGGTGTGCGCATGGCCCTGGGGGCGCGGCGCAAGGATATCCGCAACCTGTTTCTCCTCGAGGCGCTCACCCTGACCGCCGTCGGCGCGTTATCCGGCGCGCTGCTCGGCACGACGGCGGCCTACCTGTATGCGCGGATGTCCGGTTGGCAATTTTCCCTGGCGGTGCTGTCGCTGCCATTGGGGGTCGGTAGCACCCTGCTGGTGGGGCTGTTTTTTGGCCTCTATCCGGCGATTTCAGCATCACGACTGCAACCGGTGGAGGCCCTGCGCGATGAATAGACCCCGGCCATGGATGGCGCTGCTGCTCTGCCTGTCGGGCTTCCCGGCGCTGGGCGCCGACGATCTGGTCGGCCAGCCGTCGGCGCCGAGCCTGCGCAGCAACCAGGCCCGCGGTGTGCTGTTGAGCCAGCAAAGCACCGACCTGACCCTGGGGGACGCGGTGTACCTGGGGTTACGCAACAACCGCGGCATCCGCAGCGCGTACCTGCAACGGATCGCGCAGAAGTTCGACTTGCGGGTTTCTGAAGATGTGTTCAATCCCAAGCTGCTGATCAGTGGCACCTATCAGGCGAACCGAGGATCCCGGGACAGCTCGCGCAATGCCAGCCTCTCGCCGACCACCAGCCTGCTCAGCGAGTACGGCACGCGCCTGAGCATGGGCTGGACCCGGCAACTGACCAACGCCGATATCGCCGGTCGTTATCGCAGCGATGGCCTCGACCTGGCGATCATCCAGCCGCTGCTGCGGGGCGCTGGCTGGGATGTGACCACAGCGCCGCTGCGGGTGGCGCGGATCGCCGAGCAGGTCAACCGCCTGAGCCTCAAGTCCAACGTCGCGCGGACCATCAGCGACATCATCACCGCCTACCGGGAAGTACTCAGGTCCCAGGAGCAACTGACCATTACCCAGGACGCGCTCAAGCGCGCTTATGCCCTGCTGGACGTGAACAAGGCGCTGATCGCCGCGGGACGCATGGCCGAGTTCGAAATCGTCCAGACCGAAGCCGATATCGCCACCCAGGAACTGGGCGTCGAGGAAGCCCGCAACCAGGTGGATATCAATCGCCTGTCGCTGTTGCGCCTGCTGGCCCTCGACCTGTCCACGCCGATCCACGCCACCGAGGCGCTGGAAGCCAACCGGATCAATATCGACAAGCAGGACGCCTTTCGCGTGGCCCAGGTCCAGCAGCCGGATTACCTGGCGTCCTTGCTGGGTAGCCAGCAGGCCGACCTGAACCTGGTGATCGCCAAGGACCAGGGCCGTTGGGATGTGTCGCTGGTCGCCGGGGCCAATCAGATTCGCGATCGCACCGACAATGACATGGGTAATGTGGGCAGCCGCCGCTGGGACAGCTACGCCGGCGTACAGGTGCAGATTCCCATCGGCGATCTCAGTACGCGTCAGGCCGAAGTGCATGCCCGCGTCGATGTCGAGAATCAGCAGATCATTCTCGCCGACGCCAAGCAGGCCCTGGAGCGCAACGTCAATGACGTGGTGCGCGACCTGGGCACTCGCTGGCGACAATACGAGATAGCCCAGCGCGCGGTCGACCTGTCCCGGCGCAAGCTGGATATCGAGCGGGAAAAGCTCAGTGCCGGCCGCTCCAGCAACTTCCAGGTCCTGAGCTACGAAGGCGACCTGCGTAACGCCGAAAACGCCCGGCTCAATGCACTGATTGCCTATCTGAACGCCCAGACCCAGTTGGATCTGACCCTGGGCATGACTCTGGAGAGCTGGGACATTGCACTCAATGACTACTGACAGAACGACCCGCCGCAAACGCTGGCTGCAAAGCGGCGCACTGGGCCTGGTGGTCGTGGCCGCCGCCGCGGTGATCGACTATCGCGCCCCCGCCGCCGATCAGCCGAAGAACGGCCAGTGGATACCCGTGCAGGCCGCCCCGCTGGTCCATCAGATTGGTCTGGTGGGCAAGATCGAGCCGCAGAAGACCATCACCCTGACCGCGCCCTTCGACGGCAATGTTCGCGCCGTGCTGGTGGAACAGGGACAGCGGGTCGAGCCCGGGCAGACACTGCTGCAGATGGACCCGGCGCTACTGGAAATCCAGCTGCGTGACGCCTTGTCCGCCCAGCTCAAGGCGCGCCGCGCCGTTCAGGAGTTGCAGGACTGGAGCAACAGCCAGCAGGTGGCCCGCTCCCGACGTTCACTCCGGGCGGCGGAAATGTCCGTCGGCAACAACGAGCGCAAGCTGCGCGAAAGCCAGACCCTGTTCCAGCGCGGCATTATCGCCCGCAGCGAGTTGGATGATCTGCAACAGCAGCTACAAACCCAGCGCCTGGATCTACAGGCAGCTCAGGGTGATCTGCAACAGGCCCTCGAGCAGGGCAAGGGTGAATATCGCCAGATCGCGGATATGGAGCTGACCAATGCCACGGTCAAATACGAAGCCTTGCGCACCCTGCTTGCGGAAAAAAATGTGTTGGCACCGTTTGCCGGTATTGTCGTGCCTGCGCCCGGGGCGACCAGCCCGCCAGGCTCGACAGCCACCGGTTCCGGGCCGGTGCAGAACGGTAGCCGGGTCACCCAGGGCCAGGTGTTGTTCGGCCTGGCCAATATCGAACAGCTGAAGATCGTCAGCAAGGTGTCGGAACTGGACATCAACCAGCTGCATCAAGGCCAGAGTGTCGAGATCCTCGGGGACGGTTTCGATGGTGTGCGCCTCGACGGTGCCGTCGACATCGTCAGCAGCCTGGCGCTGCCCAGCGATGCGCCAGGCGGCAGCGCACAGTTCCCGGTGACGCTCTCGGTACCGAAACTGAGCAAGGAGCAGTTGCAGCGGGTCCGGCTGGGCATGAGTGCCCGGCTGACCATTATCACCTATCGCAACGAGCAGGCGATCGTGCTGCCGCCCGCGGCGCTCCAGCACGTCGATAGAGGACTGGTGGTGGAATACCGCGGGGCGGTGGATCAGCCGGTCAAGCGCGTGGCGGTCACCACCGGTCAGGCGACTCCGGAAGGCGTCGAGGTGTTCGGTTTACAACCAGGGTTTGTACGGCTGCTGGAGTGACGCGCTGATGATAGTTGGCCGAGCTCCGGCGATTCTAAAGCGCCCTACATTTGCTGACGGCCCCTCCCGCTGATCAAGAGGGCTTTACCTACAAGCAGAGCGGTTTTCTAGAAAGCTCCTACGTATATATCCGTAAATATGACGGCTATTAAAATTCGCTCATAACTGGCACCCCGCCGAGCCTGCCTTAGACTAAAAAAGTCGAGCTTTTTACCCTGTGTTCTCCGTACGCAGTGCACACATTCTGTAGAGAACCTGTCATGTCCGATGAAGATTGCGACCCATTACCGCCGGCCATCATCAAGACGGGCAACCCGGGCGAGCTCGGGTCAAGTCCCGGCAATGGTCTCGCGTCGAACCCGGCACCGCCGCTGAGCAAGTTGATGGCACTGCGCGATGCACTGGTGGCGCTCAAGGGCCCGTTGTCCAACGAGCCCGGCTTTCGGCAGGTGATTGAAAGCGTGCTGCTCAACAATGAAGTCCATGAGCGGGTATTGGGCAAGCGGGTTGGCGGGACCGCGGCCTTCGGTCCGCCCCTACCCCTGCAACGGCGCTTTCAGATCTACCCCCAGGGCTTGGGCGAAAGCCTTGACCAGCGGGCTGCGCGTCGTATTGTGGCGCAGGATCAGATTGAAGGGGGTGTTATAGCTGACCCGCTCCGGCATCAGCGCCCGCAATAAGCCTTTGGCCACCAAGGGCGCGGCATAGTGCTGTGGCAGGAAACCCAGGAAACGTCCGGTCTGGACCAGCATCGCCACGGCTTCCACCTGGGACGCCGAGGCGGAAAAGCTGTCGTAGTTCACAAAGTCGAGTTTGTCGCGATGAATGGCATAGCGATGGTTGACGAACGGATGCTCACGCAGCACTTCGACATTGTTGTGCACGTCGTCCGAGTCGAACAGCGGGTGTCCGACAGCACAGTAAGCTTCGGCGCGTTCTTCATAGAGCGTGAAATAATCGAACTCTTCTCTTTTTTGATAAACCGGTACTATGCCCGCAATATAACGCCCCTCTACCACCCCTCGCTCAACTTCATCCAACTGTGCCGCGTGCAAGCGAAATCTTACTTTCGGCGATTCATCATGGATTTTGCGTAACGCTGCAACTAAGGGTGAATTAAGGTCTGAAATGGTATTGTCCACCACGCCCACACTAAGGTCGCCGATCAGTTCGTTCTGGGCGGAACTAAGCCGGTCGCGAAAGTTGTCGACCGAGGCAAACAAATCAATTGACGCCTGATACACAAGGCTGCCCTCTTCGGTCAGGCAAAAGCCCTCCCGCCCTCGGGTACACAGGCGCATGCCAATACGGATTTCCAGGTCTGAAATCTGCTTGCTGATAGCGGCAAGTCCCACATTCAGTTCATTTTGAGCCGCACTGAAGCCTCCAGCCTCGACCACGGCCTTGAACACTTTGAGTAATTTGAAGTCCAGTCCACTGAGGGCCAAAGGCGCTCGCTGGCCGGGTTTCGGCGCCGGGTTTCCAGAATTGGAAAGCTGGGTTTCCATCATGCTTATTGACCTCGAACCGCATATTCAACAGGCTTGGCTCCACAACAAAAACGTCGCCGGTCGATAATAATGAACACAGAAAACCAGGCTTGGCAACCACCGATATTTTTTGCAAATCCGCCACAAGTCGCTGATTGCAAGCGTGTAAAAGCCATTCTTTTGTACTTGTAGGTGTCACCGGCGTCGAGCGGCGGCATCTACAAGGATTCGTAACTGCCCTCCTGATATTGCATGACCCTGCCCCTCTGCGGATGGCTGGCGGCGGTCCTGTGTCGAATCGATCATTTGCGTGAGGAAAACAACAATGGCTCAAGCCACCGACCGTCTCTGGGGGGCCCGTTTCAAGAGCGGCCCATCCGCCGCCCTGGCCGCCCTCTCCCGTTGCCCGGATCGCTATTTCCGCCTCACCCCCTATGATCTCGCCGGGTCCCGGGCCCATGCCCACGAGCTGCAGCGGGCCGGCCTGCTCGACGAGCAGGAAACCCAAAGCATGGTCGAGGCCCTGGACTCCATCGGCGAGGATTTCCGCGCCGGCCGTATCGCCCCGACCCTCGACGACGAGGACGTGCACACCTTCATCGAGCGCCTGCTGACCGAGCGCCTCGGCGTCCTGGGCGGCAAGCTGCGCGCCGGACGTTCGCGCAACGACCAGACCGCCAATGACTTGCGCCTGTTCCTGCGTGACCATGTCCGCACCCTGGCGGTGGAAGTCCTGGCCCTGCAACAGGCGCTGGTCGAGCAGGCCGAGCAGCATGTGCAGAGCATCTGCCCCGGCTTCACCCACTTGCAGCAGGCGCAGCCGATCGTGTTCGCCCATCACCTGCTGGCCCACGCCCAGGCCATGTTGCGTGATGTTCAGCGCCTGGTGGACTGGGATGCCCGCACCGCGCTGTCGCCCTTGGGCGCGGCGGCGATGGCCGGTTCGGCCATCGCCCGCCAGCCGCAGCAGTCGGCGCGGGAAATGGGCTACAGCGGCGTCTGTGAAAACTCCATCGATGCGGTGGCCAGCCGCGACCATGTCGCCGAGTTCCTGTTTGTCGCCAGCATGCTCGGGATCAATATCTCGCGCCTGGCCGAAGAGTTCTGCCTGTGGTCGTCCCGGCAGTTCCGCTGGGTGGCGCTGGACGATGCCTACGCCACCGGCAGTTCGATCATGCCGCAGAAGAAAAACCCGGATATCGCCGAGCTGGCGCGGGGCAAGGCCGGGCGCCTGATCGGCAACCTGACCGGGCTGCTGTCGACCCTGAAGTCCTTGCCGCTGTCCTACAACCGCGACCTGAGCGAAGACAAGAACGGCGTGCTCGACAGTGTCGACACTCTGCTGCTGGTGCTGCCGGCCATGGCCGGGATGGTCGCGACCATGACCGTCAATGTCGAGGAACTGCGGCGCCAGGCGCCCTTGGGGTTCACCCTCGCGACCGAAGTTGCCGACTGGCTGGCGGTGCGCGGCGTGCCCTTCAAGGAGGCCCATGAAATCACCGGCGCGCTGGTCAAGGCCTGCGAAGCCGGCGACCTGGAACTGTGGGAAGCGAGCCCGACGCTGCTGGCCGAGATCGACCCGCGCCTGACCCCGCAAGTGCGTGACTGCCTGACCCTGGAAGCAGCCATCGCCGCCCGTAGCGGCTGGGGCGGAACGGCACCGGCACAGGTGCGCGAACAGATCGCCCGGCTGAAAGTCGCATTGCAGGCACAGCACCAATGGGCCGCCGAGTATGCCGGCCTGCGTGTGTAACAAGGCTAACACCAAGACCTGTGGGAGCGGTGCTTGCCCGCGAAGCTTTTGGCGGACCTGAGGGCCCTTTCGCGGGCAAGCTCCGCTCCCACAGTGAAGTGACGGCGTTCAATAGAAACAAAGGCGGCCCCCCGAGTGCCGCGTACGGAGAAACACCATGAGCCAATCCCAGGCAGACCGCTTGCTCGCTGAGCGCAAACTGGCCGAGAACCAGTTCGATATCACCCAGTACGAACACGTACCGCGGCGTTATTACGGGCGCGTATTCTTCGCCACCCTGATCGTCGTCGCTCTGGTCGGGCTGGTCCGGGCCTTTGCCCAGGGACAGATCGAATGGTCCTATATCGGCCAGTTCCTGACCGCCAAGGCGATCCTCGCCGGCCTGCTGAACACCATCATCATGGCGATCCTGGCCATGGCCCTGGGCGTGGTGTTCGGGGTAATCACGGCGATCATGCGCATGTCGGCCAACCCGATACTGCGCTACGTGGCGATCACCTACACCTGGCTGTTCCGCGGCACGCCGCTGATTCTCCAACTGCTGCTGTGGTTCAACCTGGCGCTGATCTTCCCCAGCATCGGGATTCCCGGGGTATTCCAGCTCGATACCGTCAGCCTGATGACGCCGTTCGTCGCCGCGTTGCTGGGCCTGTCGATCAACCAGGGCGCCTACACCGCCGAAGTGGTCCGCGCCGGCCTGCTGTCAGTGGACACCGGCCAGTATGAAGCCGCCAAGTCCATCGGCATGCCGCAGCTGCAAGCCTTGCGCCGGATCATCCTGCCCCAGGCCATGCGCATCATTATCCCGCCGGTGGGCAACGAGTTCATCGGCATGGTCAAGATGACCAGCCTGGCGAGCGTGATCCAGTACTCGGAACTGCTCTACAACGCCCAGAACATCTACTACGCCAACGCTCGAGTCATGGAGCTGCTGATCGTCGCCGGGATCTGGTACCTGGTCGCCGTCACCGTGCTGTCCTTCGGCCAGAGTCGCCTGGAACGGCGTTTTGCCCGCGGCGCCGGCAAGCGCTCGTAAGTGTCCTGGAGAATTCGAACATGAGAAGCATCATCAAGGCTGTCGGCCTGAACAAATACTACGATTCCTTCCACGCTCTCAAGGACGTCAACATCGAGGTCGCGCAAGGCGAAGTGCTCTGCATCATCGGTCCGTCGGGATCCGGCAAGAGCACCCTGTTGCGCTGCGTCAACCAACTGGAAAAGATCGACAAGGGCGGCTTGTGGGTCGACGGTGAACTGGTCGGCTACCGGATCGCCGGCAACAAGCTGCATGAACTCAACGAAGCGCAGATCGCCCGCCAGCGGCTGGCCACCGGCATGGTGTTCCAGCGCTTCAACCTGTTTCCGCACATGACTGTGCTGGAAAACATCATCGAAGGCCCGGTCCAGGTGCTCAAGCGTTCGCCCAAGGAGTCGGTCGAGGAAGCCCTCGAGCTGCTGGCCCGGGTCGGACTGGCGCACAAGCGTGACAGCTATCCCATCGAGCTGTCCGGCGGCCAGCAGCAACGGGTGGCCATCGCCCGGGCCCTGGCGATGCGGCCCAAGCTGATGCTGTTCGATGAACCCACTTCGGCACTCGACCCGGAACTGGTCGCAGAGGTGCTGTCGGTGATGCGCGACCTGGCGCAGACCGGCATGACCATGATCGTCGTCACCCATGAACTGGGCTTCGCGCGCGAAGTCTCGAACCGCATGGTGTTCATGGATGGCGGTCAGATCGTGGAGGAAGGGAGCCCCGAAGAACTTCTAATAAGTCCACAAAACCCGCGCACCCAAAGCTTCATTTCTGCCGTTCGAACCTAGGTTCCCCTGAGCCTTCACAACATTCATAAGAGAACGACCATGAAGAATTTCGTCATTCCCGCAGTACTCGCCGGCGTCATGGCCTCCAGCTTTACCTGGGCCGCCGAATTGCCCGCCAGCATCAAGGCCAAGGGCGAGATCGTCGCCGCGATCATGCCCAACTATCCGCCGATGGATTTCAAGAACCCGGCCAGCAACGAGCTCACCGGTGTCGACTTCGACCTGGGTAACGCCCTGGCGCAGCATATGGGCGTGAAAATGAAGTGGCAGGAAACCTCCTTCGAACAGATGATCAACGCCCTGACCACCAAGCGCGTGGACATCGTGCTCTCGGGCATGACCGACACCGCCGAACGACAGAAGGCCGTGGACTTCGTCGACTACTTCACCAGCGGTTCGCAGTTCTACACCCTGGAGAAGAACAAGGACATCAACGAGATGACCGATATCTGCGGCAAGACCGCCGGTACCAGCCGGCGTACCACCTTCCCGGCGGAAATCGCCGCCTGGAGCACCGCGCACTGCCCGGCAGACAAGCAGATCAAGGTGATCGGCACCGAAGGTTCGGCCGACGCCCGGGCGCAGCTGCGCCAGAGCCGCATCAACGTCGCCGTGCAAGGCAGCGAGACCCTGCCGTACCTCGTGGCCCAGGAAAAGAACACCTTCAAGATCATCGGCGCGCCGATGGTCGTGCAATTCACCGGGATTGGCGTGAGCAAGGAAAATGCGCAACTGCGTGATGCCATCCAGACCGCGCTGCAAAGCATGATCGCCGACGGCAGCTACCAGGCCATCCTGAAGAAATGGGACCTTTCGGTCGGTGCTGTCGATAACATCGCCGTCAACAAGGGCCAGTAAACAGGAGCTGCCACTCATGTCCTCGACTCCGACCTGGCCGGATGGGCATAAAGCCTGCCTGGCCCTGGCATTCGACCTCGACGGTCCTACCGGCGATGCCATGCTCGATGGCTCGATCTGGCACAAACCCGAGTACTTCGGTTTTGGCGGTTACGGCCCGTATCGGGCATTACCGCGGATTCTCGACCTGCTCGATGAGTTCCGCCTGCCGACCACCTTCTTCGTCCCGGCCTGGGTCGTGGAAAACTGGCCCCGGCAGTGCCAGGCGATTGTCGAACGCGGACATGAAGTGGCCTACCATGGCTACAAACACGAATCCTTTTACGCCCTGACGCTGGATCAGCAGCGGGACGTGATGAACAGATGCCGCGAGGTGTTCTGGCAACACCTGAACATTCGTGCCGAGGGCTTTCGCACACCTTCCGGCGACTGGCGCGCGGAAACCCCTGCGATGCTGATGGAAGCCGGGGTGACCTATTCCAGCAGCATGCGCGGTGATGACCGGCCTTACCTGGTGCAGGTGCCGGGCCATGCTCAGCCCCTGGTGGAAATTCCCGGCCGCTGGGAAATGGATGACTACGCCTCCATTGCCTACACCCGCGAACCGAATTTTCCGTCGGGACTGGACCGCACGGCCAGCTATGAACTGACCCTGGACAACTGGTGCCGTGAATTCGATGGCGCGGTTGACGAAGGACTGTGCCTGACCACCCTGTTTCATCCCAAGATCAGCGGCAAGCCGGGGCGCATCCTGTTGCTGGAGCGGCTCTTCGAACATATGCGCGAGCGCGATGACGTCTGGTTCGCCACCTGCCGCGACGTCGCCCATTGGTGGCTGAAGGAGCATCATCATGGCTGAGTTCCAGCGTCCCGCATTCCATAGCCCATGGCCTGCGCCTTATCGCTGCGCGGTGATCATTACCGTTGATTACAACGACATACACGGTATTCTTACCCAAGCACCTGAGGTCGCCGGGCGCGACAAGAGCCTGTCGGTCTGGCGCTATGGCAGCCAGCGCGGGGTCGAGCGCCTGCTCGGCCTGTTCGACGAATTGGGCGTCCGCAGCAGCTGGTGTATCCCGGGCATCGTCGCCGAGGAACAGCCGGCGCATATCCGGGCGATCCAGGCCGGCGGCCATGAAATCGCCTGTGCCGGCTACCGCCACCAGAACTACGACGACCTGACTCTCGAAGAGCAGAAGGCCGCGCTCAAGCAAGGTTGCCAGGCCCTGGCGGCATTGACGGGCGAGCGGCCCAGGGGCTTCCGGATTCCGGCCGGCAACTGGTTACCGGGGTTTACCGAGGCCCTCCACGGCGAAGGCATTCTCTGGTCGTCCTCCTGGCGTGGCGATGACCTGCCGTTCGCCCACTCAACGGCGCCGCGGGTCATTGAGCTGCCACTGCACTATGAGCTGGAAGACGAACCCTACTTCGCCTTCAACCTCAGCCCGGCGGTGCCACCGGCGCAGTCGCGAATCGCCTCCTACAGCCATACCCTGGGCAACCTGCAGATGGACTTTGCCGGTTTCCATCGGTTTGGGCTGTGCTATGTCCTGCGCCTGCACCCGGAGGTCATCGCTACGCCGGGTCGTATCGGCGTGCTGCGGGCGTTGCTCAAGGGGATTCAGCAATACGACGATGTGTGGATGGCCACGGGCGCTGAAGTGGCCCAGTGGTGGGACGACAGCGGTCGCGCCATGACGGCGGACCATCCGGCGGCGGTCTATGAGCGCCAGTACCGCAAGTACCTGGCGTGATGTTGCAGCGTTCTTGAGGGCCTCTTCGCGGGCAAGCTCCGCTCCCACAGGATGTGCGTCAAGTAGCGACTTTGCATACGACATAGATCCTGTGGGGCGTCGAGCGCAGACCTCGCATACGACATAGATCCTGCGGGGGGTCGAGCGCAGACCTCGCATACGACATAGATCCTGTGGGAGCGGAGCTTGCCCGCGAAGCTTTTAGCGGTATTGAGGTCCAGCGGTGAAAGACCGAGACGTTTCCAGAACAAGGATATAAGCATCACCGTGGCCACCTACTCTCTCGTTATCCGCCGGCTGATGATCTGTTCCGTGACCATTGTCGTCAGCCGCGCCATCACCAGCCCCTTGCTGACCCTGTTCCTCAGCAGGAAGCTCGAGCTGAACCAGCAGGATGTCGGCCTGCTGATGGGCATCGCGGTGTTTATCGCCACCCTCCTCTCGCTGTACGGCGGTTATGTCATCGACCGTCTGGAAAAACGCCGGCTGATGATCCTGGCCATGCTTTCCAGCGGCATAGGTTTCACCCTGCTGACGTTCGCCCATGACCTGTACCTGACCACCCTGACCCTGGTGATCACCGAAACCGCGTCGGCACTGTTTCTGATAGGCTCCAAGGCGATCATCAGCGAGAACCTGCCCATCGACCAGCGGGCCAAGGTGTTTTCCCTGCGCTATACCTTGACCAATATCGGTTACGCCACCGGCCCCATGCTCGGCGTGGTGATCGCCGGGGTGCAACCCCTGGCGCCGTTCCTGATCGCCGCCGGTATCGCCTTTGGCAGTATTTTCCTGATGTTCGGCATTGCCTCGACCGCCCAGGCCCAGCTCGGCAAGGCGCAAAGTTTCGTCAAGACCCTGGTGACGCTACGCAACGACCGGACCCTGATCCTGTTCACCTGCGGCAGCCTGCTGAGCACCATCGTCCATGGCCGCTTCACCTTGTACCTGTCGCAGTACCTGCTGGTGACCCACAGTAACCAGGATGCCCTGACTACCTTATCGGCGATCCTGGCCTGCAACGCCATCAGCGTGATCCTTCTGCAATACCAGATCGGTCGTTTTCTCAAGCGCGAGCAACTGCGCTACTGGATCGCCATCGGCACCAGCCTGTTTATCGTCGGGTTGATCGGCTTCAGTTTTGCGCAGAACCTGCTGACCTGGTGCGCGGCCATGTTCATCTTCACCCTCGGGGAGATGATCATTTACCCGTCCGAATACCTGTTCGTCGACACCATCGCCCCGGAGGAGCTGCGCGGCAGTTACCTGGGCGCGCAGAACCTGGCGGCCCTGGGCGGTGCGTTGAGTCCGGTGATCTGCGGTTACCTGCTGATCCATACCGCGCCGGGGACGATGTTCTATGCCTTGAGCTGCCTCACCGCGCTTGGCGGCAGCCTGTGTTTTCTGGCCGGCCGCAGGGTGACTTCGTTACAGAAACAAGGGGGTTTCGGGTAGGTTTCTTGGTGCTCTTGAGGGCCTCTTCGCGGGCAAGCTCCGCTCCCACAGTCCGGGATAGCCACAAAGCTGCGGAACGCCCCGGGTACTGTGGGAGCGGTGCTTGCCCGCGAAGGCGTCGGTG
Source organism: Pseudomonas sp. MWU13-2100 (assembly GCF_023242365.1). Classification (GTDB taxonomy): domain Bacteria; phylum Pseudomonadota; class Gammaproteobacteria; order Pseudomonadales; family Pseudomonadaceae; genus Aquipseudomonas. Next base: position 171,473 of record NZ_JALLIX010000005.1, on the reverse strand, counting down.
AGCCCAACATCAAAGCCAAGCCAACTATCGATCAGCGCTTGGCGCTCAGATCGGTATTGCCATCCCAACCGCCGCCCATCGCCGCAATCAACTGGACGCTGGCGATCAACCGGCTCTGCAGCAGGCTCAACACGCTACGCTCGTTGGTCAGCGCCGTGGTCTGCACCGTGACCACATCCAGGTAAGTGATCAGGCCAGCCTTGTACTGGTTCTCTGTCAGGCGCAGGGATTCCCGGGCCGCGTCCAGCGCCTGGGCCCGCACCGTCGCCTCGTCCTCCATGACCTTGAGCTGGACCATGTAGTTTTCTACTTCACGGAAACCATCCAGCACGGTCTGGCGATACTTGGCCACGGTCTGGTCGTACACCGCCTCGGTACGATCCACTTCCGCCGAGCGCTGGCCACCGTCGAACAGGGTGGTGGCCAGTTTCGGGCCCACCGACCAGAAACGGTTCGGCAGGCTGATCCAGTTGGCATAGGTGCTGCTGCTGTAGCCGCCGGAGAGGCTCAAGGTGAAGTCCGGGTAGTACGCCGCCTTCGCCACGCCGATATTGGCGTTGGCCGCGATCACCGAACGTTCCGCCGAAGCGATGTCCGGGCGTCGCTCCAGCAGTTGCGACGGCACGCCCAACGGAATCGATGGCAAGGCCGGAACACTGCTGCTCGCCGCCAGCTGGAATTGCGCCGGCGGTTGTCCGATCAACACGGCAATGGCGTTTTCAAACTGGGCCCGTTGCCAGATCAGGTCGATCAAGTCGCCCTGGGCACTCTTGAGCTGGGTCTGCGCCTGGGCAATCGCCGACTTTCCGGAGACACCAAAGCGGTATTGGCTTTCGGTGTTCTTCAACGAACGTTCATAGGCCTGCACCGTCGATTCAAGCAGGCGCTTCTGTTCGTCGATCACCCGCAGTTGCAGGTAGTTCTGCACCAGGCTCGATTGCTGGCTCAGGCGCATGGCCGCAAGGTCGGCAAAGCTCGCCTGGGCGCTGGCGTCATTGGCTTCCAGGCCACGGCGCAGCTTGCCCCAGATATCCGCTTCCCAACTCACCCCGAGTTGGGTGTTATAGGTATCGACAATCCCGCTGGATGAGCGGCTCAGGCTCGAGTTGCTGCTGCCGGTGCCCTGGCTGGAGCGGGTTTTTCCGGCACTCAGGTCGACACTCGGAAAGAACGCCCCACGGGAGCTCTTGACCAGGGCCAGCGCCTGGCGGTACTGGGCTTCGGACTGCGCCACGGTCTGGTTGGCATTGTTGAGTTTTTCCACCAGGCCGTTGAGCGTCGGGTCGCCATACAGCTCCCACCAGGCGCCACGGGCCAGCGAGTCGCTGGGCTGGGCCTGACGCCAACCGGCGGCTTCCTTGTATTGCGCCGGCGTAGTGGCGTCCGGGCGTTTGTAGTCCGGGCCCACGGCACAGGCACTGAGCATCAGCCCGCACAAGGTCAGGCTCAGCAGGCGTGAGCCACGGATGGTCTCCAGGCGCTGGGCGGCCAGAGGCACTTTGCATTGCGATTGGTCAGTCATAGCGGAGTTTCCAGAGCACCATCAGTGCGTACGCCACGCCACTTGTTGAAGCGGTGGCGCAAACGGTCGAGATAAAGGTAAACCACCGGGGTGGTGTAAAGCGTCAGGACCTGGCTGAAGATCAACCCGCCGATAATGGTCAGGCCCAGGGGGTGGCGCATTTCCGCACCTTCGGCACTGCTCAGCAGCAAGGGCAAGGCGCCGAGGATCGCCGCCAGGGTGGTCATCAGGATCGGCCGCAGGCGCAGCAGGCAGGCCTGGCGAATCGACTCCAGCGGGTCCAGGCCCGAATGACGCTCCAGTTGCAGCGCCAGGTCGATCATCAGGATCGCATTCTTTTTCACCACGCCGATCAGCAGGAACAACCCCAGCAGTGAGATCAGGCTGAACTCACCGCCCAGCAGGTAGATGCTGAGCAAGGCTCCGACCCCGGCCGACGGCAGTGTGGAAAGGATGGTCAGCGGATGGATGTAGCTTTCATAGAGGATGCCCAATACCAGGTACACCGCCACCAGCGCACCGAGGATCATGAACGGCTGGCTTTTCTGGGTGGCGGCAAAGGCGTCGTTGGTGCCGGCCATCTTGGCGATCACCGCTTCCGGCAAGCCGAGCTTGGCAATGGCCCGCTCGATGGCCGCGGTACCCTGCTCCACCGTCACCCCCGGGGCCATGTCGAACGACAGGCTTTCGGAGGCGAACTGGCCCTCGTGGTCGACCCGATCGTCCTGCAGGCTGTTTTCATAATGGGCGATGGTCGACAGCGGAATGCGCTGCCCGCTTGAGCCGATCACCTTGACCTGATTGAGGGTTTCCGGCGACTGGGCGTACTTCGGGTTGATCTCCATCACCACCTGATACTGGTTCAGGGTGTCGTAGATGGTGGAAATTTGCCGCTGGCTGTAGGCGTTGTTGAGCACCGTGGTGACCGTGTTCATGTCCACCCCCAGGCGTTTGGCGGTATCGCGGTCGACCACCAGGGTGGTCTGCGGGGCTCCGCGGCCTTCCCGGGCATCGACGGCGGTCAGCTCCGGCAGGGCCTTGAGTGCCGCGACCACTTTCGGATACCACTCGCGCAAGACACCCAGGTCGTCGCTTTGCAGGATGTAGGAGTACTGCGCGGTCTGTTGCTCGCGGCCGCCACCGAACTGCAGGTCCTGGTCGGCCATCAGCATCAGCCGGGCGCCGGGCACCTTGGGCATTTCGTCGCGCAAGCGCTCGATGACCTTCTGCGCCGAGATGTTGCGTTCCTTGATCGGCTTGAGGCGCACCAGCATGAAGGCGTTGTTGGTGCCGTTGTTGCCGCCGATAAAACCGGCCACGCTCTGCACCGCCGAATCGGCCAGCACCGCCTTGCGGAAGATTTCCATCTTCGGCTGCATATTGCCGAACGACATGCCGTCGTCGCCACGCACGAAACCGATCAGTTGCCCGGTATCCTGTTGCGGCAGGAAGGTTTTCGGTACCACCACGTACAGGGCGATATTCACCCCGATGGTGACGAACAGGCTGAGCAAGGTCAGGCGCTTGTGCCGCAGGACCCAGTCGAGGCTGACGGCGTAGGCCGCCATCATCCATTCGTTGGCTTTTTCGCTCCAGCGTTGCAGGCGGGTCGACGCGCCCTGCTGATGCGGCTTGAGCCAGCGCGCGCAGAGCATCGGCGTCAGCGTCAGGGACACCACCAGCGAGACCAGGATGGAGGCCGCCAGGGTGATGGAAAACTCGCGGAACAGGCTGCCGATGATCCCGCCGATAAACAGGATCGAGAGGAACACCACCACCAGCGACAGGTTCATCGACAGCAAGGTGAAGCCGACTTCCCTGGCACCCAGGTACGCGGCCTTCATCGGCGGGATGCCATCGTCGATATGCCGGGAAATGTTCTCCAGTACCACGATGGCATCGTCCACCACCAGGCCGGTGGCCAGGATCAACGCCATCAGCGACAGGTTGTTCAGCGAGAAGCCATAGAGGTACATGACCGCAAAGGTGCCGACCAGCGACACTGGCACCGCCAGGGTCGGGATCAGCGAAGCGCGGAAGTTGCCGAGGAACAGGTACACCACCAGCACCACCAGGGCCACGGCGATCAGCAGGGTCATCTCGGCTTCATGGAGCGTAGCCTTGATCACCGGCGAGCGGTCCATGGCCAGGTTCAGCTTGACGCTGGCCGGCAACACCGCCTGCAAGGTCGGCAACTGAGCCTTGATCTCATTGACCGTCTCGATGATGTTGGCGCCGGCCTGGCGGTTGATCACCAGCAGGACCGCCTCGTCATTGTTGAAGAACCCGGCGTTGTAACGATCCTCGACACTGTCGCTGATCTTCGACACATCCCCCAGGCGCAGGGCGGCACCGTTCTGGTAGTGGATGATCAGCGGCTCGTAGTCCTTGGCTTTTTCCAACTGGTCGTTGGCCTGTATCTGCCAGTTGCGGTCGGCGTCCTCAAGCGACCCCTTGGGCCGGCGCACGTTGGCGTTGGCAATCGCGGCCCGCACATCGTCCAGGGCCACGCCGTACTGGTTGAGCGCCTGGGGTTCGAGTTCGATGCGCACCGCCGGCAGCGAACTGCCGCCGATCTGCACCTCGCCCACACCCGGGACCTGGGACAGGCTCTGGGACAGGATGGTCGAGGCCAGGTCGTAGAGCTGGCCCTTCTGCAACTGGTCGGAGGTCAGCGACAGCACCATGATCGGCGCCTGGGACGGGTTGACCTTCTTGTAGGTGGGCATGCTGCGCATCCCACTGGGCAGCAGGTTGCGCGAGGCATTGATCGCCGCCTGGACTTCCCGCGCCGCGCCGTTGATATCGCGGTTGAGGTCGAACTGCAGAATCACCCGGGTCGAGCCCTGGCTGGAGCGGCTGCTCATGGTGTTGATGCCGGGAATCACGCCGAAGGAGCGTTCCAGCGGCGTGGCCACCGTGGAGGCCATGACTTCCGGACTGGCGCCCGGCAGGCTGGCCTGGACCACGATCACCGGGAAATCCATTTGCGGCAGCGGCGAAACCGGTAACAGACCGAAACTCACGGCCCCCAGCAGGACAATCGCCAGGCTCAGCAGTATGGTCGCTACCGGCCGGCGAATGAAAGGTCCCGACAGGTTCATGTTTCCACCTGTTCAAGACGGCTCGGGTGCCGCCCCCAGCGTCGTCCGAGGCGATCGAAGTACAGGTAGATCACCGGGGTGGTGAACAGCGTCAGCACCTGGCTGACCAGCAAGCCACCGACCATCACCAGGCCCAGGGGTTGACGCAGTTCGGCACCGGAGCCGGTGGCGAGCATCAACGGAATGGCGCCGAACAGCGCCGCCAGGGTGGTCATCAGAATCGGCCGGAAACGTAGCAGGGCCGCCTGGTAGATGGCCTGCTCCGGCAACATGCCCTGGTTGCGCTCGGCGTCGAGGGCGAAGTCGATCATCATGATCGCGTTCTTCTTGACGATACCGATCAGCAGGATGATCCCGATAATGGCAATCATGCCCAGGTCGTTGCCCGTCAGAATCAACGCCAACAAGGCTCCGACCGCCGCCGAGGGCAAGGTCGAGAGAATGGTCACCGGGTGGATATAGCTCTCGTAGAGCACCCCGAGCACGATGTACATGGTCACCACCGCCGCCAGGATCAGCAGCAAGGTGCTCGACAGAGAAGCCTGGAAGGCCTCGGCCGCGCCCTGGAACTGGGTCTGCACGCCCACCGGCATGCCGATCTCCTGCTTCACCTGGTCGATGACCTGTACCGCCTGCCCCAACGCCACGCCCGGGGCCAGGTTGAACGACATCATCACCGCCGGGAACTGGCCGATATGGGAGATAGCCAACTGCGCCTGACGCTCCTCGACACGGGCCAGGCTGGACAGGCGTACCTGTCCGCCGCTGGTGGTCTTGACATGGATCTGCTCCAGCGCCTGGGGCCCGACCTTCTCCCCTGCCTGGGCTTGCAGCACCACGCGGTACTGGCTGGCCTGGGTATAGATGGTGGAAATCTGCCGCTGGCCGAAGCCGTCATACAGCGCATCGGTGATATCCGACACCGCCACGCCTAGACGCGAAGCGGCGTCCCGATCGATCACCAGAAAGACCTGCAAACCCTTGTCCTGCAGGTCGCTGGCGACATCCGTCAGTTCCGGGCGCTGGGCCAGGGCATCCACCAGCTTGCCGCTCCACTCGGCCAGCAGGTCGGGGTCCGGCGAGGACATGCTGAACTGGTACTGGGTACGACTGACCCGATCTTCGATGGTCAGGTCCTGCACCGGCTGCATGTACAGGCGGATACCCGACAGTTTGTCGACTTGTGGCTGCAGGCGGCTGATGATCTGCGTGGCGGTTTCGCTGCGCTGGTGGCGCGGTTTGAGGTTGATCAGAAGGCGGCCGCTGTTGAGCGTGGCATTGTCGCCGTCCACGCCGATATACGACGACAGGCTTTCCACATCCGGATCGGTGAGGATGACCTTGGCCAGCTCCTGCTGGCGCTGGCTCATGGAGGCAAAGGATACCGACTGCGGCGCTTCGGAAATCCCCTGGATCACCCCGGTGTCCTGCACCGGGAAGAAACCCTTGGGCACGATCATGTAGAGGAACACGGTCAGTGCCAGGGTGCCGACCGCCACCAGCAAGGTCAGCGACTGGTGCTTGAGCACCCACTGCAACTTGCGGCCATAAGCCTCGATCAACCAATCGATCCAGGCACCACTGGCACGATAGAAGCGCCCCTGCTCTTCGGGTTTGGGCTCGCGTTTGAGCAAGCGTGCGCACATCATCGGCGTGAGGGTCAGGGACACCACCAGGGAAATCAGGATCGCCACCGCCAGGGTGATGGCGAACTCGCGGAACAGCCGCCCGACCACGTCGGCCATGAACAACAGCGGGATCAATACCGCGATCAGCGACAGCGTCAGCGAAACCAGGGTGAAGCCGATCTGCTTGGCGCCCTTGAGGGCCGCCTGCATCGGGCTGTCACCCTCCTCGATGAACCGCGAGATGTTTTCCAGCATGACGATGGCATCGTCGACCACGAAACCGGTGGCGATGGTCAGGGCCATCAAGGTCAGGTTGTTGACCGAAAAGCCCGCCAGGTACATCACGCCGAAGGTACCGATCAGCGACAGCGGCACGGCCACCGAGGGAATGATGGTAGCGCTGGCCCGGCGCAGGAACAGGAAGGTCACCATCACCACCAGGGCGATGGAAATCAGCAGTTCATGCTGGACGTCGCTGACCGACGCGCGAATGGTCTGGGTGCGGTCGGTCAGTACCTTGACCTCGATGCCCGCCGGCAGGTTGTCGGTGATGCTCGGCAGCAAGGCCTTGATCCGGTCCACCACCTCGATCACGTTGGCCCCGGGCTGGCGCTGGATATTCAGCAACACGGCCTGGTTCTCGTTGGCCCAGGCGGCCAGGCGCTCGTTCTCGGCGCCATCGACGATCTGCGCGACATCCTTGAGCCGCAGCGGTGCGCCGTTCTTGTAGGCGAGGATCAGTTCGGCGTATTCCTTGGGTGAGCGCAACTGGTCGTTGGCGTCGAGCATCGACACCCGGGTCGGACCGTCGAAGTTACCCTTGGGCTGGTTGACGTTCGAAGCGCCGATCAGGGTGCGCACATTCGCCAGGTTCAGGCTGTTGGCCGCCAGGGCCTCGGGATTGACCTTGATCCGCACCGCCTGGCGCTGACCGCCGGCAATGCTGACCATGCCGACGCCGCTGATCTGGGCGATCTTCTGCGCCATGCGGGTGTCGACCAGGTCATTGAGCTTGGGCAAGAGCATGGTTTTCGAGGTAATCGCCAGGGTCAGCACCGGGGTGTCCGCCGGGTTGACCTTGTTGTACACCGGCGGTGCCGGCAAATCCTTGGGCAGCAGGTTGGTGGCGGCATTGATCGCCGCCTGGACCTGCTGCTCGGCGACATCCATGTTGATGTCGAGGTTGAAACGCAGGGTCAGGATCGAGGCCCCGCCGGAACTGGTGGAGGCCATCTGGGTCAGCCCGGGCATCTGTCCGAACTGGCGCTCCAGGGGCGCGGTGACTGCGCTGGTCATCACGTCGGGACTGGCGCCCGGGTAGAGGGTCATCACCCGGATGGTCGGGTAGTCGACCTGGGGCAGCGCCGACACCGGCAGCAGCCGATAGGCGATCAGGCCGGCCAGGACAATGGCCAGCATACTCAGGGTGGTCGCTACCGGGCGGAGAATGAACAGCCGCGAGAGATTCATGCGCCGACCTTTTTCGCCTTGCCGGCTTCAGCCGGTGCCTTGGCCGCCGAGCCCTCTTTCAACTGTCCGACGGGAGCCTTGGGCACGTCCTGACTGTCGTTGACCACCTCCACTTCTCCGCCGTCCTTCAAACGGTCGGTGCCTTCCAGGACCACCCGATCGCCGACGGCCAGGCCGTCCTTGATCACCGTGACGTTGCCGTCGCTGGCGCCGACTTTCAGCGGGCGGATCTTGACCTTCTTGTCGCCGTCCATGGCATAGACGAAGGTGCCGTCGTTGCCGAACTGGATCGCCGCGCTCGGCACCAGCACCACGTTTTTCAGGGTGTCGGCGAGCAGGTGCACATTGACGAACTGGTTGGGGAACAGGTTTTGCTCGCGGTTATCGTAAAGGGCCTTGAACTTGAGGGTGCCGGTGGTGATGTCGATCTGGTTGTCGATGCTCTGCAATACGCCGCTGGCCTGTAGTTTCAGGTCGCCACGGTCCCAGGCTTCGGCCGGCAATTTCGCTCCACCGTGATAGCGCGTGAGCACGGTATCGAGGTTGTTTTCCGGCAAGGTGAACGCCACGCTGATCGGTTGGGTCTGGGTGATGATCACCAGTATCTGGCTGTCGTTCGCCGCCAGCAGGTTGCCGACGTCCAGTTGGCGCAGGCCCAGGCGCCCGGAGATCGGCGCGCGGATCTTGGTAAAGTCCAGGTTCAGTTTGGCGGTGTCGACCGCGCCCTGGTTGGCCTTGACCAGGCCCTGGTACTGCAGCACCGAGGCTTCGGCGGTGTCCAGGGTCTGCTTGGCAATACTGTCTTCGGCGAACAGCCCGCGATAGCGCTGCAAATCGACCTGGGCGTTCTTCAGTTGCGCCTGGCTTTGCAGGAGTGTGCCCTGGGCCTGGAGCAAGGCGCTTTCATAGTTGCGCGGATCGATCTCGGCCAGCACGTCGCCGGCCTTGACCATCTGGCCGTCCTGGAAGTTGATCTTGACCAGTTGCCCGGCGACCTGGGTGCGTACGTTGACCGTGTTGAGAGCCGTCACCGTCCCCAGCGCTTTGTAGTACACCGGAAAGTCCCCCAACGTCGCCGGTGCTACCCGCACGGGCACGGGGCCGGCAGACGCACCGAAGCCCGGACGCGCCATGCCCGACTTGCCCGTATGCGTGGCGGGCTTGGCTTGCGCCCCCTTGTGTTGCCCGCCTGACGGCCAGAAATGCCAGCACAATGCAGCGATAACCAGCAGGATCAGCAGGCCGAACAGCCAGCGACGGGAAGTATGGGAAGCAGAAGATTGCATGGAATGATCAACCATTTTGCGCGAGAACGTCTTTTTGGGGAGGCTGCAAGATAAGCACTGAATTGTTTCAGGCAAAGCGCCTTTACCGGCAATTTACCTTGGAGTGACCTTTGTCAGAGTCCAAGTAAGACACTGAAGCACAAATAAAAACGGCCTGGACAGGGTCAGGCCGTGAATAATTGTAAACCACTTGTTTCAGAGCCGTTTATTTCAAGGCCGCGAGTGCCGTTTCGTAATCGGGCTCCTGGCCGATATCCGTCACCAGTTCGCTGTGCAGCACCTTGTCATGGGCATCGAGCACCACGACCGCGCGGGTCGTCAGACCGGCAAGCGGCCCGTCGGCGATTTCCACGCCGTAGTCGCGCATGAACGCGCGCCCGCGCAAAGTGGACAGATTGACGACATGGTCCAGGCCTTCGGCGCCGCAAAAGCGCGCCTGGGCAAACGGCAGGTCGGCCGAGATGCACAGCACTACAGTGTTTTCCAGTTGGCTGGCGCGTTCATTGAACTGGCGCACGGACTTGGCGCAGGTCGGCGTGTCAACACTGGGGAAGATATTCAGCACCTTGCGCTGGCCGGCGAGACCGCCCAAGGTGATATCGGAGAGGTCCTTGGCCACCAGGGAAAACGCTGGAGCCTGGGAGCCGGGTGGCGGTAACTGTCCGTTGATCTGAACCGTCACGCCCCTGCGGGTGACTTGAGCCATGTGTTTGGCCTCCGTGTAAGCACAAAATCCTACCTTGAAACCCGCACTCACAGAAGCGAGCTTCCTCCCGATAACGATGTCGTATTCACCACCGCTATCGCCTGCAAGCCGGCTCCTACAGTATGGGGGTACGACAGTATTTAACGGTAACCGCCGACTTTGTCGGAGCCGGCTTGCTGGCGATGTGGACATGACATCCGCCGCAAACCGGCGCCTTGCCGTTACTTCAGTACAGCCAAGGCTGCTTCGTAGTTGGGTTCTTCGGCAATTTCCTTGACCAACTCGCTGTGCAGCACCTTGTCGTTCTCGTCCAGCACGACGACAGCACGAGCGGTCAGGCCGGCCAGCGGGCCGTCGGCGATTTCAACGCCGTAGTCATGAATGAACTCGCGGCCACGCAGGGTGGACAGGTTCAGGACGTTTTCCAGGCCTTCGGCGCCGCAGAAACGCGCCTGGGCGAACGGCAGGTCAGCCGAGATGCACAGCACCACGGTGTTGGCCACTTCGTTGGCCTGGGCGTTGAACTTGCGCACCGAGGTGGCGCAGGTCGGGGTGTCGACGCTTGGGAAAATGTTCAGCACCTTGCGCTTGCCGGCATAGCTGCTCAGCGTAACATCAGCCAGACCCGCGCCCACCAGGGAGAACGCTGGAGCCTTGTCGCCGGCCTGCGGCAGTTGACCGTTGACAGTAACCGGGTTGCCTTTGAGGGTGACTTTAGCCATGAGCTGAATCCTTCTAAACGGTTTCGGTGAATAGGGCGGAGTCTTATATGAACATGCCATCCGACCTATGGGGCAGATAAAGTGTCACAGGATTTGCGGCCCGGCAAACCCTCTCGGGCTTTTTTTCTTGTAGGAATCCGCTCGCAATCATAGCGGACGCTTCAGTGATATTCGCGAGGAATCAGACTTTGCAACTGCAAGGCCAGGAAGTCGGCATCGAACGGGTAGATGTCCGCGTCCTTGAGGCCATTGGTCTTGCGCCACTGCCAGTCACCAGTCCCCGGCACGCCCACCAATGAAACGCTGCCATGCCGGGCCGCCGTGTGCCCCATGACCGCAATGGAAATCGTGCCGCCAGCGCCCATGACTTCCGGGACAAACTCCATCACTCTTCCGGCGATCTGGATCGTCAGCTTCTCGGTCTTGAAGGTCGAGGCCTCCGCCGCCAGGTTGGGACCGAAGGCCACATAGGCCTCGCGCTGGGTTTCCAGCAGGTTCGGGCTCTTTACCGGGGCCAGCCACTGTTCCATGCGGTCGAACAACTCGACGATACGCGCCGTCCAGTGTGCCGACTGCTTTTCAAACAGTTGCTTCTTGTGTGCTTCAGTATCGGCGTAGTGCCGAAGCATTTCCCCCAGTTGCTGTACACCATTCATTGGAGCGCTCCGTGGGTGGACCTGAATTGAAGGCTTGATCATGGCAGATCGCACCGCGGGGCGTGCGATTAACTCTGCCAGGGCCGCCGAACGCCGCCAGCATGGTCCTCTGCGGGGAGTGGCAGATCGCTGAAAGCTTCGCGGCGGTGCGGCGTCCCGACAAGCTCCGCTCCCACAGAGGTCCGGCGCAAGGCCGGTGTTCAAGCCGGGCGGCGAAGCCGCGCCATGTTCAAGGTATCCACCAGGCCGCCGTCACGAATCGCGTAGTCACGCATCACGCCTTCGTCCTCGAAACCGAACTTGCGGTACAGCCCCTGGGCGACGACGTTGTCGGCATACACCGTCAACTCGACGCGCTGCAGGTTCATCCAGTTGTCCGCCACCTCAAGCACCGCAGCCAGCAGTTTCGAACCGATGCCCTTGCCCTGCCAGGCCGTGGCCACGCCGATGCCGAGGGTGCCGGCGTGACTGCGACGCACGCGGGCGTACTGCTCCAGGGAGCAACTGCCGATCACCACGCCCTGATGCAGCGCTACCAGCGAGACCAGGCGTTCATTGTCCTGGCGCTGGATCAGTCGCTGGCGCCAGACCTCGGCGGATTGAAAGGGCATTTGCAGCACCTGGCGGCAGACGGCGGGTTCGTTGTAGAGCGCGGTCATACCGTCGACGTGGGCTTCGCGGAAACGCTCGATGACGATAGAGGGGGTGTCGGCTGGCATCGTTTTTTTATCCATAAAAATAACAAGGCCGGCCAGTGTAGAGTGACTCGCGCCAGGCTGGCAAAGCCTGCTCCGGCAGTCAGGCCTTCGTGCCCACAAGACCGCCTCGCCCCTCAGCGCGACAGCATAAAGGTCTCGTACTCCAGGTCATCCAGCGCGGTCGACAAGCGTGCCAACCCCAGCAACACACACACCAGCAGCGAAAAGGTGAACCCGTAACCGAAGAAACTCGGCCCCAGGTAAAGGCTAAGCACGGTCAACGCCGCATTGAGCACCACGAACAACAGGCACAGTTCCAGCACGATCGCCCGTTTGTCGAGGTAGAAAAACACGTTGAGAATTGCCATGAACACTACCTGGATGCTCACCCCGATCAGGTCGATGTAGAACAGCGGCAAATAGTAGCTGGACATGCCCAGCCACTCCAGCAGACGCGGACCGAACAGGAACAACAGGACCACCGTCAGCCCCTGGACCTTGCAGATTTCCAACAGGCCCTGGCGAATCGAAAAGGTCATTTCGGCTTTCAACGAAGCGATATGGCGCAAGGTCTCGCCATCGCGCACAGCGCGGAACAGGCGGTCGTACCATTCGGCGAAGTCGGTTTCGATCCGTACCAGGAACACCGCCATCCCGGGAATGATCGCCAGGTACGCGAGGAAGATCGGCAAGTCATAGAGAATCGAGGCGCGCATCGGTCCGATCACCTGGCTGGAAGTGTCCGGGTTGAACCAGAAGATCAACTTGTCGATCCAGATCCCCAGGTTGTAGCAGAGCCCGGTGAGCAGCAGGCTGACAAATACCTGGCGTCGATCGAGAAAGTCAAAGGCCACCAGTTTCTCGGCCCGGTACTCACGCAGGATGTCATAGAGAAACAGGAACAGCAGTGTGCTGTGGCCGAGCAACAACGCCAGCAGTAGGCCTTCCATCCCCATGTGGCGCAGGAAGAACGCACTGCCGACCATCAGCGCATAACCCACCAGCATCACCAGCAGGATGCGGTTATAGGCCTTCATCCCGGAGAGGAAGATGATCACCAGCCAAAGGTTGCAGAGCACCACGAAGTTGGCCAACGTCAGCAGCCGGTAGATCAGCGGCTGGTCGAACAGCGTGGCCAACAGGATGATACCCAGCAGCCCCGAGCCCAGGGTCACCAGCAACAGCACGCCGACCAGGTTCGGCAGGATCTGCTCGTACTTTCGTTCGAACAGGCGGTCGGAGACGAAACGGGTGAAAAACAGCTGCAAACCGCCGGTGAGGATCAGCGACGTCGCCATCAGGTAGGTCACCGTGATCAGGAACTGACGGATCAACACCTCCGGGATCACCAGCCCGAGGCTGATGACCCCCACCAGCATTACGCTGAGAATCGACAGGACCCAGGGGCCGGAGCTGATCAGGCCCGCGTAGACATACGCGTGCAATGTCGCGGTATAAGAGTCGCGTGAGAGAATCTTGCGCAGTTCAAAACCGATGCCGGCCATTTACACAACCCCCATGGCAGCGTGATAAAGCGTGCGATAACGGTCGATCATCAAGGCCTCGCTGTAGTAACGGTGAACCCGCAGCAAACCGGCGGCCTGGGCAGACTTCCAGCGCTCGGGGCTGCGCAGCAGGTCGGTGATCGCCTGGGACGTGGCCTGCGGATCGGCGATCGCCACCACCTCCCCGGCCAGCCCGATATCACGATCGGCCGCTGTGCCGCCCTCGATCAGTTCGCGGCAGGAGCCGACGTCGCTGCTCACCACCGGCGTGCCGGCGGCCCAGGCTTCGAGAATCACCAGCGGTTGTGCCTCACTGATCGAGGTCAGGACCATCAGGCCCAGTTGCGGTAGGATCTCCTGGATTTTCTGGAAGCCGAGGAACAGCACCTGTTTTTCCAGGCCCAGACTGGCCACCAGGCTGCGACACTCGGCGACGTATTCAGGGTCTTCCTCTTCCGGCCCGACGATCCAGCCCTCGACCTGCGGCATCACGCTGACCACCCCACGCATCGCGCGCAGGAAGGTCTTCACATCCTTGATCGGCACGACCCGACCAATCAGCCCGACCACCGGCGCGATCCCTGCGGCACGAGCGTTGAGGGCCAAGGTCCAGAGTTCCAGGTTGATACCATTGGGGATCACTTGGGTACGCGCCGGCGGCGCGCCGTCCTTGATCTGCCGCTGGCGGTTGCCATCGTACAAGGCAATGATCTGGTCGGCGCTCTCGTACACCAGGTGGCCGATGCGTTCGAAGAAGCGCACCCAGAGCATGCGGATATAACCGGTGCCGGTAGCCATACTGTCGTTGAGCGCCTGGTTGTTGCTTTCGGCGATCCAACTGGCCTGGGCCAGGTCGATCTTGCGTTCCTTGGTGTAGATCCCGTGTTCGCTCAACAGCAACTGGCAACCCCACAATTGCTTGAGGATGCAGCCCACAAGTCCCGCGTAACCGGTGGAAATCGAGTGCAGGACCCGCGCTCGCGGCATCCGTCGAGCGGCATCGGCCAGCATCAGCAGTGGCGACTGCATGGTGCGCAGGGTCCAGAAATAGTTGACGAAGGACGGATCGGCGCAATGCTGCTCGTAACCTTCGGTCAGCGCCTCCCAACTGGGGCGGCTATAGAGCACGTCGTCCAGGGTAATCCGCCCCTGGGCCAGGGCCTCGAGCACGCCAAAGCCCAGCTCGGCGGGCGGCTTCTCGGGGTTGTGCAGATAGCGGTAGAGATTGCTCAGCTCTTCGAGGGACGCGCTGTGCGCGACCCGCTTGCGCTTCGGATTGCGCCAGGCTTCCTCCAGGTACACCTCTTCGATATGCACCACGTTCGCCGGGATCTCATAGCGCCGCTGACCATAGGCTTCACGCTGGCCGCCGATGAACAGCACCGAAAAGGTCAGTTGCGGTAGCCCGAGGATCAGTTGGTGAATCCAGCCGGACACACCACCGCGCACATAGGGCCAGGTACCCTCGAGCAACAGGCAGACATCGGCGATTGGCGTTGGGTTGGCGGGCTTTTTCATGTCCAGGTCCTTACCAGCCCGGCAAAGGGCGGACGTTGTTGCAGCTCCGGCGGCAGGCTTTTCAAGAGCCCGGGAATCTCGCTATAGCGTCCCGTTTCAAAGGCGATCTCAGCACTGAACGGCAGGACCTTGGCCGGGTCCATGCCCGCCTGTTCGGCCTGGTGCATATGCAGCCGCGCCTTGCCGATATCACCGCGTTCAAGGGCAATACGCCCGGCCAGCAGCAGCAACTCACCGCCCTCACCCGCTTTCAGCGCCAACTCGGCATGCTCGCCGGCTTGGCCGAGGACGTGCTGCTGGACACTGCCCTGGGCCAGGCCCAGGTAGGCCAGCTCCCAGTACCAGCGGGCCAGCGTGGCGTGCAACGCCGCGGCCTTCTGTGCGGGCGCGCCGGGCAGCTGCGCGAGGGAGGACTGGATACGCAGATTGATGTCGCTTTCCTGCTTGTCGAGCATCGAATACGCCAGCAGACGGACATCGTCGCTCGGATCGCCCAGGGCCAGCTTGAGAATCGGCACCGCCTCCTTGCCCGGCATCCGTCGAGTGGCGAGCAGAGCCGCCAGGCGCTGGTCGGGATCCGATGCATGGCGCAACACATCCTGCAGGCCACTGTCGCCGAAGGTCGGCGAATGCAGTTGGGTCTGCGCCCGAAACGGCAGGTCGGGAATACCCACCGCCTGCCACATCTGCGTCTCGCGCTGGCGTGGCAGGTACAACGCCGGAAAGATCGCCGCGATAACGCCCACGGCCCCGATCAGCGGCACAAAAAACGCCAGGCTGAAGATAAACAACGGGCTCCATGGCAGCGGCGCGCGATAACGCGCCGGCAGCAACAGCCACACCGCCGCGGTCAACAGGCCGCAGGCAATGCCATGGGTCATGGTGTACAGGAGCGCGATCTGCGGGTCGGGCAGGCGTGTCATCAGACTGGCCCAGCTCCCGGCTTCGAAAAACAGCGCCCCGCTAAACAGCCACTTGCTGAACATTCAGGCCACACTCGTTATGCAGGAAGTTACGCAGCCCGTCCCGTTGCCGGGCCGACTCCAGATCGTAAGGCAAGACATTGACCCCAAGGCCGGACAGCTCCACGCTCATGCCGAAGTGTTCGTGGATCAGCTTGCCCAGGCGCATCAGATAACCTTGGGCGCCCTCGGCGCTGGTCAGCGGCAGCAGCACCAACAACAACTCATGCCCGCGGTTGTTGGCCAGGGTCAGGTGCAGGTCAAGTCCACGCTGGCTGCGTTCGAACAACCGGGCCAGCTCATCATTGCTGCGGGTCAGCTCGAAGGCATAGAGGTAACCGGACAAACCGTGCCGCTCGACATCCACCAACGAACGCTTGAGCTGGCGGGTGAAGTGCTGGGCGTCGGCGTCCTCCAGTTGCAGCACCTGCGGATCGTGGTGCAGCAGATCGGCAATATGCCCGGCCAGCAAGGCCAGCAGACTGAGGGTCCGTTCCTGGAAGGCAAAGAACGGCATCTGGCGGACCGCGAGGATCGCCAGTATCCGGCCCTCGGTATCCACCAGCGGAATACACGCCTGCAACGATGACACCGCGGCTTGGCCGCCGGCATCGATCAGTTCTTCGCGCACACTTACCAGTTCTTCACGCTCCAGGCACAACTTGACCAGCAGGTCCTGGTTGTCCAGAGGCCCCATGACCCCGGTGGCGGCCAACAGGGTCAAGCCGGCTGCCGCGTTGCGCGGCTGTTCCAGACGGTACAGCCCGGCCACCCGCAACGAACCGTACTGACCGAGCAAGGCCAGCACCGGTTCGGCCAGCAACGACAGCGCATCATCGCCATTGGGCGCGGCGCGCAGGCGCTCGCGCAGCCCCAGCAACGAACTGCGCAGGCTCTGGTCGCTGCCAGCCAAACGCTGCTCCAGGCGATCGTGGGACACCCGCAGTATCTGATGCGCCCGGGTGAAATCATCGAGCCGGTACTGGCGATATTCATTGGCCATCTGCAAGCGCAGCAGGCGCCGTTCCCACAGATCCCGAACCTCGCCGACCAGCATGCCGCAAACCAAGACACCGACAATGTAGGACGGCGCGATCTGTGCATAGGCTTGCAGTCCCGACTGGCGCAGGACGAAGAACGTCGCCACCAGCAGGCTCGCACTGATCAGGCCACGGACAAAGCCGTAACGGACCCCCAGCAACAGCGGCGCCAGCAGCGACCAGGGAAACTCGCCGCGCACCTGCAAAGGATCTTCAGGCGTCAGCCAGAGCCCGACGCCGATGACCAGTGCGGTGACCAGGAAAGTTTCCAGCCATGACGCCGGACCGCTGGCGCGCGGTGCCAGCGCGTAGTCCATGTGTGGAGAGTTCATCGCAGTCACTCGATCCGCAGGCCGCCGACAAGCTTGTCGAGGACCTTCTGGGCCGCGCCTGCCAAGCTTTCGCGGGACCAGCCGGCGCGGGCACCGCTATTACTCCAGAGGACCTTGCCGGTACCGGCTTCGACCACCCGCAAACTGATGCCCACCGCCGGTTCGCCATCCAGGCCGTTCTTGTACTGCCACTCTTCGACGCTGCCGGACACCACATAGTCGAGCTTCTGCTCACGGGCCCAGTCCATCGCCCCGGCGAGGCGCTCGTTATCGTCGAGCAAGGCCTGTTCGCCCTGCCCTGGCGCCCCGGCATAAACCTGCGGTTGCAAGCCACGGCTGCTCAGCACGCTGAGCAGGATCTGCTCGCTGCGCTCGCCGGCCTGCGGTGTCTGGGAATAGTTGAGCAGCGGCAACACCCCCCAACGGGCCTTGCTCGACAGTTCCGGACTGCTCTGGCCGGTAAAGCTGCTGCAACCGGCCATCAACACGGCGACCATCGCCAGACTCACGCAACGAATCGATTGCATAAGGTTAACTCCTCTTTGAATTCCATGATCAGCGTCCGAAACGCACGCTGTAACTGACGCCCGCGGTACCGCCGGACTTGCCTGTGCCGCCTTGCGGCGCCGATTGGTAGCCGAAGGTCACTGCCAACTCGTCATTGCCCAACACCTCGGTGCCGACACCGGTACTGATGGCGTAGTTGATGGTGTTGTCGGTCCACTGCCAGCCCGTACTGAGATCCACCAGCCAGGTGTACTGCCCGCGCGTGCGGTTCAGTGCGCCGGGGAAACCGCGCCGCCAGGAACTGCCGAAGAACCACTGGCCATACTGTTTCTGCAGCAGGGTCTGGCTGGTGATCTGGCTCGGATCGTCAAGTTCGAGCCCGGCCAGGTCGATGCCGCCGCCCAGGGTATTGGCCAGATTGGCCAGCGAGCGGTTGTTCAAGCTGTTCTGCTGGTAGTCGATGCCGCTGCGCAGTTCCCAGTTCGGCCCTTCGAACTGCAAGGTGTGGTCAAACTCGATCTTCAGTGCCTGGCCGTTGCCCAGGTCATCGCCGCCGCGGGTCGCGAACCAGCGCTGGGCCAGGTTCCAGGACAACTGGTCACGGGCCGAGTAGCGATGCCGCCCACCCGCCCAGAAATCATCCTGGCGACCGAACGCGCGCATCAGCCCGCTGTCCTCGTTCTTGCGGTGCCAGTCGGCGCCGGCATCCAGTTCGTTGCCACTGTCCACCTGCCAGCTCCGGCTGACGCCAAGGCCATTGCGGTCATCGTCTTTGCGCAGGCTGCTGTCGAAGATCAGCTTGTAGTTGCCATTCTCCAGTTGCCGCTGCAAGGTCAGTTCGGTATTGGTCTCGCTGCCCAGGCGCGACGGCTCCAGGGTCTCGCCACTGTATTGACCCTGCTCCAGCACCAGCTTGGCGTACCAGTTGTCGTTCAGATAACGCGCGGTGGTCAGCCGTGGACCGTTGAGTACCAGTCCACCGTAGTCCTGATGCTCCCAGGCGAGCAGCACACCCTGTGGGGTACGCTCGGTCATTTCAATGGCCTGGCGGCGCAATTGCTCACGGATCGCCGGCGGCTGATCATCGCCCAGTGCCGACAGGTCCACGCCCAGGGCTTCAGCGCTGCGTCCCAGGCTATTGAGCGCCTCGACCTGCTGCGCCGGATCCAGCTCGCCGCTGCTCACCAGGTGTTCCAATGCGGCACGGTTGCTGCCGCGCAGGGCTTCCTGGATCTGCTCGTAGCCATTGATCTTCAGACCACGGCTACGGGCCCAGGCCAGCCAGTCGTCTTTCTGCGCCGACTGATTGAGGTTATCCAGGCGTGCCAGCAACTGGTCGAACCACAGTTGCAGCATCGGTTTGGAGCCATCGCGCCATTGCATTGCCTGGTTCTGTGCCTTGCGCGACGAATAGCTGCTGGCCAGCAGGCGTAACCAGGTGCTGTAGCCCTGCGGGGTGGCGCGAATCTGCTCCGGCGTCACCTCGCGGTTGAGCTTGAGCCGCAAGCGCTGGGCCGACTCGGCGTAACCGGCGCCTTCCAGCGCGTCGGCATAGGCCGCCTGGACCATCCAGTCTCCGGCGTTGGCTTGCAGATAGAGGCGATACCAGGCCAGGGCCTCGGTGTTGCGCCCGACCAACTGGCTGGCGGCGGCAAACGGCAGCCACAGGCTGCTGTCGCTGCGGGCCAGGGCGCGCCATTGCTGCAACAACGGCTTGATTTCGCCGCTACGGCCCAGGTCGACGTACAGCCACAGCAGGCGCTCACGGAAGGTATTGTCATCCGGGAAACGGCTCAACCCCAGGCGATACAAACGCAAGGCCTCCTCGTTCTGCCCTTGTTGCACGGCCAGCGCGCCACGGGCCGCCAGCACCTGGGAGCGTTCGGATGCGTCCGGATACTGCTCGGCATCCTTGAGCAGATCGATCACCAACGGCCAGTCCTGAAGCTCCTGGGCCAGTTGCAAGGCGGCCACCAGGCGCTGCGCGGCGTGGCCCTGCTTCCAGCTGTCGACGGTCAACTGCAAGGCCTTGCGTGGATCGCGGGTTCGATAGAGGGCAATCAGCTCACTCTCGTCGCCGCTATTGAGCGAGCCCTTGATGGCGAGCATCTTCTCCAGGGCAACCCGCAGCTCGTCGTCCAGTTCCAGGTCCCAGGCCAGCGCCGCGCGGGACTGCCAGTAATCGAGGTCATTGATCCTGCTGGCATCGACCGCCGTGATCACCTTCCAGGCGGACTGGCTATCAAACCGCTTGAGGTGGTTGTTGGCCCAGTCGACCCGTTCGGTACTGCTCAGCGGGAAGCGTTTGGCGAAGCTCTGCCAGACGTCCAGGCGCGCCGAGTATTGCTCGGTGTTTTCCAGGTTCTGCAACAGCCGGACCCAGGCCAGGCGATGTTTCGGATATTTGGCGACATAACCGCGCAACCATGTTTCGGCGTGCTCGGGGGTGCCACGGGACTCTTCGGCGTAGACCAGGGCATCCAGCTCGACGTCAGTCAGCGCCCGGGCATCCATGATCCCCGCCAGCACCGGGATGCCCCGGTCGAAGTCGTAGGTCTGCATCGCCAGGCGCCAGGTGTGCTCGAATTCAGTAGGGTTGTCGCGCAGTTTGCTCAGGGCGATCCAGTAGCCCAGCGCGGCTGCCGAGTCGTCCTGCCACTCGGCGATATGAGCCATCTGTTCGAGCAACGCCGAATCGTCCGGGCGCTGCTCGAGCAGTTGCAAGCCCGCCGCGTGCGCCCCCGGCAGGTCGCCGAAGGCCAGGCGCTGCTTGAACTCCTTGGCCAACACTTGCGGGCTGTCGGGCTGCAATTTGCGCCATTCGCTGAAAAACTGCTCTGCCAGGTCAGTACGGTTATGCGCCACCGCCACATCGACGCCCTGGTCAAGCAGCGCCGGATCGAATTGGGCATCCGGCTGCGCGAGCAACTCCCTGGCCAGCAACTCAGCCGCCTGATCGCCTCGATCAGCGGCTACCAGGCCCTCGAAGGCGGCCTGGAGGAACTGGCGCCGCTCTTCAGGTTTCTGGCTATTCGCGAGCAACTCTATATAGAGATCCGCCGCCCGTCCGGGCTGTTCACTGGCCAGGTACCACTTCGCAGCTTCGGCCAGCCATTGGTCATGCTGTTGCGGATCGCGGTGCGCCAGTTCGGCATAGCTATCCGCAGCCAGAGCCGGCGCCTGGGCGCTCAAAGCCAACGGCGCCAGGTGTTCGAGTTGGGGCGTTGGCAATGACTTGTAGTCGAAGGCCTTGAAACGTTCGGCCAGCGCCCGCAATGCTGCGCTATCGCTGCTGGTGTTCAATGCCAGGGCATCGAGTTGCAGCCGATAATAGGTTTTCAGGGTCGAATCGGCCTGCGGCCAATCAGCCAGATGCTTTTCGGCGCGCGGGTATTCACCCAGCTGGATCAGCAGGTCGAGCAACTGGGTGCGCAGTTCGCTGTTCTGCGGGTGCGCCGCCAGCAGCACCTCGGCGTAGCTGGCCGAGACCTCGTCCGGCGCGCCACCCTTGGGACGAAATGCCTCTTCATTGTGAAAGGTCGCCCACAGCAGCACGCCGACGGCGACCGCCACCAGCAGCAGCGCCCAGGGGTTGAGCAGCCGCGTGCTTTTGGCCTTAGTTGCAGAGGAGTTGGGCATCACTCACCTGCTTCAGCGGAAGGTGGAAATGCCACAGGCCTTGTTCGGAGCGGCCCGCATAATGTTGCCCCTGAACCTCGACCCGACAGGCGCCGGACGAGCGTACCGAAAACTCCAGGTCGAATTCACCGGCGAAGGCGAAGCTCACCTGCCGGTCATTCACATACCGCCAGTCAAGCAAGGGAATATTCGCCAGCTCCAGCGCCGGGCGCGGATCACGCTCCGGTCGCAGGGCCAGCAGCGCGCGGTCGCTACTCAGCGCCACATAGCGGCCCTGGGGCAGATCACGGACACCGGCCACGCCCTGGGAGCGGCCGAGGTCCGGCCAACCAAGTGCCGGATCCAGGCGCAGGGTGCGCAAGCCATCCATCCCGCGCACCTGCCAGTCACCCTCGCCGGTGCGAGCCAGGCTGGCCTGGTACAGACCGTGAAGCCGATCCAGGTAATCACTCATCCATAACGACATCGGCTGCTGGCCACGCATGAACTGGTAGATGTCGGTCATGGCCTTGATCGATGCCTGCTTGGTCCCCGAATAGAAGTGGTAATACAAATGAATGCCGCGCAGGCGCCGTGGGCTGTCGGTCAACTCAAAGGTATCGATCACATCACGAAAGCCGTAGTACGGGCCCTTCCACAGGTTGGTGTACATGTTCTCGTTGATCACCGGCGCGTAGTACTGCAAGCCGCCGGCGGTAGGACGCAACAAGGGGTACAGGCCGGTCAGCGACGGATTGGCCTTGGTCAGGATGGTCTGGCCACCGTTGACGTTCTTCAGCCCGGCGTCATAGGCCAGCTTGATGGTTTCCGCGCTTGGTAACGCATCACCTGGCCAGAAGATCATCTTCACCGGCTTTTTTGCCGTGGTCAGGCGGCTATTGATGTAGTCCCGCGAGCCGACGATCTCGCGCTGGTAGTCGAGGGTCTTGTAGCCCGGGATATTCAGCCGCAGGCCGTATTCGGCATGGAAATCTTCGTCCTGCTTGGCCTTGTCCGGCTGCATATAGAACGGATGGCTGTAGGTGTGGGTAGCCACTTCGACCTTGGGATCGGCGAAGATCTCCTGGGCGATCGGCTCCAGCTCCCGGGCCAGGAAAGGCGACATCCCCTTGGGCCCGACCTCGCCTTCAATGATCGACACCGAGGTCAGGAACGGGTTGGGACGAATGTAGTCGGCCAGCACCTGGCGCCCTGAATACGGCGTGCCGCGCACCTCGGCGTGGGACGGGAAACCGTCGCCATCGATATGCACCGTGGCGATCCGCCGGCCGTTTTCGGTGGTGCTGTCCGGGCGTGGCTGGGCAGGCAGGCGCAGGGCTTTCTGGATAAACGCGAACGGATCGAGAATCCAGCGGGTCCGTTCGACGTTGGCTTCCACGACATAGGGTGCCAGGGCCATGCCGCCCCAGTCGCCGGTGACCACCGGGGCGAACTTACCGCCCTTGCCATCACCCAGCAACAAGGCCGGTTGCGGTCCGCCGGGCAGCAACGTCACCCGGGTCAACTCGCGGCTGCGTGGGACCACTGGCGCTTCAAAGGCACCGAGCAGCGCCTTGTCCTGGCTGAGCACCTGCAAGGTATCGCGAGCCCCCGGCGCGGCGAGGTTCAGACCCAGGCGTTTGAGCAGCGCGCGATCTTCGATCGGCAGGCCGGCCATGATCGCCAGGGGGACCTGTTCGTCCAGGCGCTTGCCAACCCAGTTATAAAAGGCACGGCTGTCTTGTGGCGGGCCACTGGTCATCCACACCACCACCCCGGCATACAAACCGGCGAAGCCGTAGGACGGCAAGCTGTCGTCGACCGGCAGGTAATCCACCCGATAACCCAGGTATTCCAGCAGGCCACCGAGCATCCGGTGGCCGGCGTGATCATAGAGTTCACCTTCACGCGGGTCATAGAGCATGGCGATACGCCGTGGCTGCACCTCCACGGTGCTCATGCTGATGGCGTTGAGGTCCGGAGTCGTGACCACCGGGATAAAGCCTTCCTGACTCAACTGACGGACCAGTTTGCGGGCTTCTTCACGCCGCGTGGCCGGCAGGTAGTCGATGGCCACCAGCGGGATATTCCGCGCCCGCAGCGGTTTGAGTTCACCTTCAAGCCAGTTGCGGTCGGACTCGGACACCGGGCGATAACGCTTGGCCAAGGCATCCCAGCCGGCATGGATCGATTCGACGGCTACCGCCGAAGCAACGTCATCGAGCTCAGCCAGGACCTCGAAGCCACGATTGAAGAACAGCTTGAGCTCTGGCTGGCGACGGTGCAGCTCGCGCAGGAACGCTGCCAGCGCCTTGCGCTGCGGTTCGCGGCTGGCTTCGGGGAGCAATTGAAAGCTGTCGAGGGTGTCGAGGAACAGGCCGGCATAGCCCTGGTCCTGCAACGCCTTGGCGCGCTTGAACAGATGTTCCCGCCAGGCCGGCGTGGCGATGTCCATGACCTGGCTGTCCCAGGCCTTGTTACGGATGCTGCTGGCGCCCTGTGTCAACGCTTCCTTGTCCAGGGCGGCACGGTCGCCGTCGAACTCACCCACCGACAGGTAGGCGAAGGGCTGGCTGCCGAGTTTACGCAAGGTGGCGACATCGGCACTGGTCATATGGCCGGGTTCGACCACGGCCCATTCAAACTGCGCCAGTTCCGCCAGCGGCGGCCGCTCGGCGTACCAGAACCCGACGCTGGCGGGAGCCGCCGGCGCGGCCTGTACCGCTGAATTCGTTACACACAATGCCAACGCGGCGAACAGACGTCGCACCATTTTGCAGGTGTGCGCCCTCGGAAACTCGATTTTCATAACTCACTCTTTAGTGGATCAATCCGCGCAACATCAGACTACCGACGCCACACAATCAGGCGTCTGCAAGGCGATGTAACTAAAGACTGCGATAGAGGCGTGCCAAACCTTCGGCCATGGCGGTCGACGCCCCTAGCTCAAAGCGCTCGCACAAACGGCGGTTGTCCGCCTTGGAGTGCCGGATGTCTCCGGCGCGAGCCGGGGCATGGCTCAGGCTCAGGGGCTTGCCGCTGATCTGCTCCAGCGCGGCAATCAGGTCATTGAGCGTCGTCACGCCACCGAGCCCGACATTAGTGGCATCGCCGGTAGGCTGTGCACGTTCGAGACCCTGGACAAGGATCTTCACCAGGTCTTCGACGTAGACGAAATCTCGGGTTTGCCCACCGTCACCGAACACCGTGATCGGCCGCGCGGTTTTCGCCCGCTCGCTGAAAATGCTGATGACCCCGGAGTACGGCGATGACGGGTCCTGGCGAGGTCCGAAGATATTGAAGAAACGCAGGATCACCGGTTCCAGTCCATGCTGGCGGCGATAGAAATCCAGGTAGTACTCGCTGGCGAGTTTGTCCGCCGCATAGGGTGTCAGGGGGGATTTTGGCGTGTCTTCATCAATCGCGGTGCCCTCCCCGTTATTGCCATACACCGCCGCGCTGGAGGCAAACACTACTCGCCGGATACCGGCGGCGAGCATCGCCTCGCAAACCCGCAGGGTGCCGATGAAATTGCTCTGATGGGTGCGTACCGGGTCTTCGACCGAGGCCTGGACCGAGGCCACTGCGGCCAGGTGCACCACTGCGCTGCAACCGCGCATGGCTTCAGCCAGGGTGGCGGCATCGGAGACATCGCCGATCACCAGCTTCAGGGCGGGATTGCTCAGCGGCAAGTTGCTTACCTTGCCGCTGGAAAGATCATCCAGGACCCGAACGGCATGGCCTTTGGCCAACAACGCATCCACAAGATGAGAGCCGATGAACCCAGCGCCCCCTGTTACCAGTATCCGTTCGGCAGACATAAATCATCTCAAGAGAAAAGGCAGTGCAATTTTCATCGCCTGAAACTGGCACCCATGGTGCTGCTCTCTTTAAAAGACTGTGTCGCCTTTTTCATGGAGAACCTTCAGAACGCTGGCGTCAAAAAAACATGAGTGAAGTCAATCACCCAGGGACGCCATAGTGAGATATCAAACCGATATCGTCAACAATATGTCGTTTATTTTATATTTTTTAACCAGCCACCAAAAAAAGCCAATATTTTGACCTGGCATCTCGAAGCTCAAACGCGGGAGCGGACATCGTCGCTACTCAAGCCACTCCCTCCGCTTCCTGAACAGTCCAGCACCAGATCGACTGCACCGCCTCCCAGCCCTCGGCTTCACGGCGAGTCGCCAGCCAGGCCCGACGCCGCATGGTTTTTCGATTCAGAGGGAAAAATTACCAGCACCCGCAGCCCCACGCCGTTTGTGGCTGCATCCAGTACGATCTGGGCGCCGTGCTGCTCTGCAATCGTTTTAACAATTGAGAGCCCCAGTCCGCTGCCAGAGCCGGTTTGATTATGGCCTCGATAGAATCGCTCAAGCACTCGCTCACGCTCCGCCGCCTTTATTCCTGGGCCGTTGTCGCATACCTCAAGCACGACACTTTGGTCGGCCTCGCGCACTGCCAAGTCAATCTTTGCATGGGCACCTGCGTAACGAATCGCGTTGTCCACCAGGTTGTTGAGCAAGATATGCAGCGTTTCGGGATCCCCCAAAATACTCGATGCCGCATGCTCGGCCAGCCCGAGATCAATGTCTGAGGCTTCGGCCCTACAGACCTGATCACTGATCACCGACTTGCATAGCGCGGATAATTCGACTCTCTGCAGGACTGGCGATTGCGCATCGGGCTCCAAACGAGCCAAGGTCAACAACTGTTGCGTCAAATGAGTAAGACGTGTGACGCCCGCCTGCACTTCAGACAGCGATACCTGGCGGTCTTCATCCTGAGTGGCCCGCTGCGCCAACTCCACTTGTATGCTGAGTGCCGCCACTGGGGTGCGTAACTCGTGCGCCGCATCAGCGATGAAGTGTTTTTGCATGGTGAAGGCATTTGCCAGCCGTTCCAGCAAATCGTTGAGCGCGTCGACCAGAGGTTTGACCTCGCCGGGTAGCTCGCTCGACGCGATAGGCTGCAGGCTGTTCACGTTGCGCTCCGACAGCTCTGTCGCCACTGTTCGCAGTGGCTTTAGCCCGTAGCTGATACCAAACCACAAGAACAGGGCCAGTAAGGGTATCAGCGATACTACTGGCCACAGCAAGTGCACGGCTAAACCGGCGAGTTCTTCCCAGCGTTTATTTTGCGCTTGAGCCACCCGGATAAACTTGTCGCCGCGCTGGCTGACAAACGTGTGCCAGGTTTGATCTGCGACCAGAACATCACTCAGGCCCGTTTGCTGCGGTGGAGGCAGCGTGAGCGCTGTGTCGGTCGTAAAGTTCAAGACTCCCGCGCTCCAAACCTGAAGCAGCACTTCATCAGCATTATCATCACTGAGTGAACTGGGTTTCCTGCCTGTATCGGTCAGTACCACACGCTCACCAGGATCCACATTGATGTGTTCGGCGAGATAACGCATTTGATCGTTGAGCAGATCGTCCAGTTCAAGGACGGCCCCCCAATAGGTGCCGATACTTGCCAGCAGCCCAGCCAGAAAGGTGGCTGGCAGCAGCCAAAACAGCAGACGCCGTCGGAGCGAACTCACGCGTCCGCTCCAATGTGATAACCGACACCTCGAACAGTACGGATGACCTTCGCCCCAAGCTTTTTCCGCAGATTATGGATATGAACTTCCACGGCATTGCTGCCCACTTCATCACCCCAGCCGTACAGGCGATCCTCTAGCTGCTCGCGGGAGATCACGGCATCTGGCACCTTCATCAGCTCGTGCAGCAACGCATACTCTTTGGCCGACAGGCTGACAGGCTCGTTGCGCAGCCATAGCAGGTGTCGTACCGGATCAAGGCGCAACGGGCCGCCTCGAAGCTCGGTCTGCACACGTCCTGATTGCCGACGACTGACGGCGCGAATACGTGCAATCAATTCCTCGATGGCAAACGGTTTAACCAGATAATCGTCAGCGCCGAGATCAAGGCCAGCGACCCGATCTGGTAGCGAGTCGCGGGCGGTGATTATGATCACCGGCAAGCTCTCGTCGTGCTGACGCAGATCCTTCAGCACATCCATGCCATCCTGGCGCGGAAGTCCCAGGTCGAGTAGTAGCAACGCATAAGGGGTGGTTTCCAAAGCGTGTATGGCAGCCTTGCCGTCCGTGACCCAATCCACGGTGTACCCCTCCTGGCGCAAGCCTTTTTGCAAGCCACTGCCGATCATCGGCTCATCTTCTGCCAGTAATATTCGCATCGCCTGATCCCTCTCCTCACATCAGTCAGCGCCTCGGTGGAGTACCGCGCAGTGTGCCGAAGTCTCAACTGCGTGCATATGGTGCCCAGGTCATAGATGACTCTGATCCTCTACCCGGCCTATCAGCATTCTGAGCTCAACCCGGCGACCTGCACCTTGACATCCCCCCAGAGCAACGAACTCTCGGGCCGGCAAGGATAATAAGACTGCCGGCGTCAGCCTTAAGGTGGGCTTAAGGAAGCAACCACTATGGTGCGGATCACTCGCGCCGTGCTCACAACGTGGCGCTTCCCAGTCACCTAACGAGGTCTCCTCATGGAAGAACTCAATCGCACTCTGTTTCTGGCTATCAACGCCAGCGTGCACTCCTCGGCGCAAATGCGGCTATTAGCGACTTTTCTCGCGCAGTGGCTCATCACCGGTGTACCGCTATTGCTGATCGGATTGTGGCTGCGAGGCGCGCGCCAGTACCGAGCTGCTGCAGTCACCGCCACGCTGAGCATCGTGTTCGCGCTGGGATGCAACCTGCTGATCAGTAGCCTGTGGTTCCACCCGCGCCCCTTCATGCTGGGACTGGGACAAAATCTCCTCGAGCACGCTCCTGATTCCTCTTTTCCCAGCGATCACGCCACTGTGATGTTCACGTTGAGCGTTGCTCTGATGCGGGCATCGCTACGCAAGCTTGGCGTGTTAATGCTGCTGCTGGGCACATTGACCGGCTGGGCACGTGTTTATTTAGGCGTGCATTTTCCATTCGATATTGTCGGGTCGTTGCTGGTCTCGTTGATAAGCGCGTGGTTGGTATCGCTGGTGCTGAGTTCGCGGCATCTTGGCGAGCATCTGCTCGACGCTCTTGAGTACCTATATCAACGAGTTTTTCCATCAGCCGATCAACGCGACACTCACCCGTAGGCTCGTTCTTGGCGCCATGGCGCTCGAGGCGTCGGCTTGGTTCCAGATCGGGTGAGGGGAAATCATGTAGCGCGAGGTCCATGTTAAGGTGCACGGATACTTGAAAACAGAGAGCGCCAATGCCCCATCTCGCAAGAACCCATCCACGCCTGACCATCGCCGCCCTCCTCGGCCTGGCCGTCGGAGTGCTGGCTCCGGCCAGTCCGACACTGACCAAGATCCTCGTCGGCTGGAATATCGGTGTCTGGTCCTACCTGGCCATGATGCTCTGGCTGACCGTGCGCTCGCGCCCCGAAGACGTGCAACGCTTCGTCGAGCGCGAGGACGAAAATGCCGGGACGGTGCTGTTGATCGTGTCGATTGCCGCGATTGCCAGCCTGGCGGCGATCACCGTCGAACTGGCGGGCAGCAAGGACCTGGAGATGCACACGCGCCTGCTGCATTACGGCTTTACCGGGCTGACGGTGATGGGCTCGTGGCTGCTGATCGGGGTGATCTTCAGCGTGCACTATGCGCGGCAGTTTTATCTGGGCGAACCTGAAGAATCACCCCTGCGCTTTGCCGATGGCGAGAAACATCCGGACTATTGGGACTTCCTGTACTTCTCTTTCACCATCAGCGTGGCAGTGCAGACTTCCGATGTCGGCGTAGCGACAAAGGCATTACGCAAGGTGGTGTTGGCGCAATCGTTGATCGGTTTTCTGTTCAATACGGCGATTCTGGGGTTTTCGATCAATATTGCGGCGGGCTTGTTTGGCTGAGAGCACTTGAGCGGACGTGTGTGGGAGCGGAGCCTGTCGGATCGCCGCACCGCCGCGAAGAGGGCCTTGAGAGCGCCAAAGGCTTCGCGGGCAAGCTCCGCTCCCACACTAAGTACCGCCCCACAAGTGGGGCTCGGTCGTTACTCGGTCGCGAGTACACCACGACGCACCTGGTCACGCTCGATCGACTCGAACAGCGCCTTGAAGTTGCCCTCGCCGAAACCATCGTCGCCTTTACGCTGGATGAATTCGAAGAACACCGGCCCCATCAGGGTTTCCGAGAAAATCTGCAGCAGCAGGCGTTTGTCACCGTCCTGCGAGGAACCGTCCAGCAGGATTCCGCGCGATTTCAGTTCGTCGACCGGCTCGCCATGGTTCGGCAGGCGGCCTTCAAGCATCTCGTAGTAAGTCTCCGGCGGCGCGGTCATGAAGCGCATGCCGATCTTCTTCAACTGGTCCCAGGTCTTGATCAGGTCATCGGTAAGGAACGCCACGTGCTGGATGCCCTCGCCGTTGAACTGCATCAGGAACTCTTCGATCTGCCCCGCGCCCTTGGACGACTCTTCGTTCAGCGGGATGCGGATCATGCCGTCCGGCGCGGTCATGGCCTTGGAGGTCAGCCCGGTGTATTCGCCCTTGATATCGAAGTAGCGGATCTCGCGGAAGTTGAACAGCTTCTCGTAGAAGTTCGCCCAGTAGGCCATGCGCCCGCGATACACGTTATGGGTCAGGTGGTCGATGATCTTCAGGCCTGCGCCCGGCGGATTGCGGTCAACGCCGTCGAGGAAGACGAAGTCGATATCGTAGATCGAGCTGCCTTCGCCATATCGGTCGATCAGGTACAGCGGCGCGCCGCCAATGCCCTTGATCGCCGGCAGGTTCAGCTCCATCGGACCGGTGGCGATATGGATCGGCTGGGCCCCCAGTTCCAGGGCACGGGCATAGGCCTGCTGGGCGTTTTTTACGCGGAAGGCCATGCCACACACCGACGGACCATGCTCGGCGGCAAAGTACGACGCCACGCTGTGGGGTTCGTTGTTGAGGATCAGGTTGATCGCGCCCTGGCGATACAGGTGCACGTTCTTGGAACGGTGGGTCGCGACCTTGCTGAAGCCCATGATCTCGAAGATCGGCTCCAGGGTGTTCGGGGTCGGCGATGCGAATTCAATGAACTCGAAGCCCATCAGGCCCATCGGGTTTTCGAAGATATCGGTCATGGTGACGCCTCATCATTTTTATCAAGTAACGGTCAGTTAGTTGCTATCAATGCGGACGTCGGCGGGTGGCGCACAGGAGATGCCCCGCACGCTGCGGGCCAGGAAATCGCCGTAGATCAGTTGGAACCCAAGTATCTTCATGTCGACCCAGTCTCTCAGGGCGAGGCTTCTGCTGCCAGAAGACGTTATTCTTATATGCGTAACCAGATTCTACATGGCGTAACCCGGTTTGTCCGTATCCCTTTTTCATTTCGGTCCGGGCAGCCGCACAGCCGCTCGATTGCACAGGTAGATCCCGGCCAGGATCAGCCCGCCGCCCAGGCACATGATCAGCGTCAGATGCTCGCCCAGCAACAGCGCGCCGCAGATCACCGCGGTCAACGGATTGAGGCCGATAAACACGCCGGCGCGCGTCGCGCCGATGTGCTGGATACCATCGTAATACCAGATATAGGCCAGCGCCGAACCCAGGCCGCCCAGATAGACCAGGCTCAGCAGTTGCTGAGGATTCAAGGCTTCGATGACGGCCAGGCTCACCTCCCCACGCATCCAGGTCGCCAGCCAGAGCATCGCCGTCCCGAGCCAGATCGAATAGGTCACGGTGGTCAACGGCCCCAGCACCCGGGTCAGGTTACGCGAGAACAGTGAATAGACCGCCCAGGACAGCACACACCCGAAGATCAGCAGGTCGCCGACCCAGGTTTGGGTCGAGCTTTCGAACAGACTCCGGTTGCCGCTGATAATCACTAGCCCCGCGCCGCCCATGCAAACCAGGATGCCTAGGACTTTCACAACGCTCAGCCGTTCCTTGAAGAACAGCCACGATGCCAACCCGAACACTGCCGGGTTCAACACGACGATCAGCGAAGCTCGCGAGGCATTGATGTAGTGCAGGCCGTAAAAGAAGCAGAGGTTATAGAGGAAGATGCCGAAGAAGGCCAATAGCAGCAATTGCGCGAATTGCTTCTTGTCCGGCAGTACCAGCGAAATGCGCGTCACTCCGATAAACATCAGCAGGATCACGCTGGCCAGCAGAAAGCGCAGGCTGGCCAACAGCAACGGCGCGATATCGCTGGACAGGAAGCGCCCGGCGACAAAGGTCCCGCCCCAGATCATCGAGACCCCGGCGAGCTTGAAGTAGACCCGCGGGTCGCTGCCGGCGGCGAAGGTGGATACCTGTGTGTGCATGGTTTTTCCTGCGGATCGAGAAGGACGTTGTCAAACTGGCCACATTATTTTATTTATGTCGACTCATCGTAAAATGAGTAAAAACTCATGACCCTGACCCAACTGGAAGTATTTTCCCTGGTGGCCGAACTGCGCGGTTTTACCAGTGCGGCCTTGCGCCTGGGGATCAGCCAGTCGGCGGTGTCCCATGCCCTCAAGGGACTGGAGCAGGAGCTGGGCGTCGAGTTGCTGCGCCGGCACCAGGGCCAGGTGGAGCTGACGGATATCGGCGCGCAATTGCTGCAACGGGCGCGGGCCATGCTCGGCCTGGCGGACACCTTGCGCCAGGAAGCCGCCGATGCCCGAGGCATGAAACGCGGCACCCTGCGCATCGGCTCTTTCGGGCCGACCTCCTCGACCAAGCTGCTACCGGCGCTGCTGGCCCGTTACCGGCTGGCACATCCGGGTATCCAGGTGCAGGTCGACGAGGGTCCCGATCGACAGGTACTGCAATGGCTGGAGGAGCGGCGGATCGACGTGGGTTTCGTGGTACTGCCGCAGGAGCGCTTCGACACCTTTGCCCTGGTGGAAGACCAGATGGTCGCCCTGCTCCCTGTCGGCCACCCGTTGTGCGAGCAGTCGGCCATCGAGCTCAAGGCGTTGTGCCAGGACCCGTTCATCCTCACCGGCGCCGGCTCCGGGGAACTGGTGTCGCAACTGTTCGCCGCCCAGCGCCTGGTCCCGGATATCCGCTACCGTACCGCGCAACTGCTCAGCACCCTGGCGACCGTCGCCCGCGGCGAAGGCGTGAGCGTGGTGGCCGAACAATCCCTGCCGGAACACCCGACCCCCGGCTACGTCAGCCGACCGTTGTCGCCACGGGTCATACGCCAGATCGGTATCGCCGTGCTCGACCGGCGCCAGGTCTCTCCGGCGACCCAGGCCTTTATCGATCTGGCCAGTCGATTCGAATATAGATAGTCTGTGTGCGGTGCTTGTCGGAACGCCGGACCGCCGTGAAGCTTTTAGCAGCCTCCAGGGACTCTTCGCGGCGGTCCGGCGTTCCGGTAAATCCTGCTCCCACAAGGTATGCGTCAGCATTGCGCTTCCAGGCGCCCTTGCCCCTACAGGTTTCCTTCAATGCCATTGACCGCCAAAGGTTCCCGCTCCTGGATCGCCCGTTACGCCTTGAGCCTGTTGATCGGCCTGCTGCCGATTCTCTCCGGGCTTGTCATCCTGCATTGGCAAGCCGGTCAGACCTTGAGCCAGGACGCCGAAAAAACCGCCGGCGAGGCCCTGAAGCAGTTCGACCTGATGCTCGACAATGCCGCCGAGTCCGCCAATATCATCCTGCCCCTGGCCGGTCAGCCCTGCGACGAGGTCAAGCTGGCCCTGCGCGAGCAGGTCACTAGGCAGCCCTTTGTCCGGGCCGCGAACCTGGCCTGGAACAACAACCTGTATTGCACCTCATTGTTCGGGCCTTATCAGGAAGCGGTCAACCCGGCCGACTATGTCGACGGTACGCTCTGGCTGATGAACGGCAATCCGGTCACGCCCAAGTCCTCGCTACTGGTCTACCGCCTGCAGGACGGCAAAGGTGCCGCCATGGTCAGCATCGACGGTTATCACCTGGCCAATATCCTGCGCCTGATCGGACGTGAAGCCGGCTTGCGCCTGCAGGTCGGCAATGTCTGGATCTCCGGCGAGGGCCAGGTCCGCGAGGGCGAGGCACCCGGGTTTACCGTCGGACAGGCGAACCTGTCCTCCACTCGCTTCCCCTTCAGCGTCAGCTCCGGCTTCCCGGCGGGAGAGGCCTGGCGTTACGTCGGCAAGGAGTATTCGGCCCTGATCGCGCTGCTGCTGGTGTTCGGGGTGCTGGCCGGGGCCACCGCGCGCTGGTTGCAGAAGCGTTCCAACGCACCGACCCACGAGCTCCGGCGAGCCCTCGAAGCCCGTGAATTCATTCCTTATTTCCAGCCGGTGGTGCGCAGCGAGACCCAGCAATGGGCCGGAGCGGAGGTACTGATGCGCTGGCAGCATCCCCGTGAGGGCCTGGTGCGTCCGGATCTGTTCATACCCCTGGCGGAAGACTCCGGCCTGATCGTGCCAATGACCCGTTCATTGCTGCAACAGACTGCCACCTTGCTCGCCCCCCATGCAGCGACCTTTGAGCCCGGTTTTCACGTGGGGGTGAATATCACCGCCCGACATTGCCAGGACCTCGAACTGCTGGACGACTGCCGCGACTTTATCAAAGCCTTTAGCCCTGGCCAGGTGCGCCTGGTACTGGAGTTGACGGAACGGGAACTGATCGAACCCAGTGCCGTTGCCCAGCAATTGTTCGCCGCGTTGCGCGACATGGGCGTGATGATTGCCATTGACGACTTCGGCACCGGGCATTCAAGCCTCAGTTATTTGCGCCAGTTCAATGTCGATTACCTGAAAATCGACCAGAGCTTCGTGGCCATGATCGGCGCCGATGCGTTGTCCGGGCATATCCTGGACAGCATTATCGAATTGAGCGCCAAGCTCGAACTGGGCATCGTCGCCGAAGGTGTCGAAACGCCAGCACAGCGCGACTACCTGACCTCTCGGGGCGTTGGATTCCTCCAGGGCTACTTGTTTGGCAAACCATTGCCGGCGGAGGATTTTCTTAACAATTTCAAACGGCAGGTCAGCGCGCAAGAGGATAAAGTCGCGCTGTCAGAATAAGTCAGCGACACTTGTCTAACGGTATTGCTTCAACGTCTAACGTGCGTTATTTACTCTTGGCCTGATAACTACTACACTTTTTCATGCCAGCAGTAAATTGACAGGAAGCCCCCCAGACTTATAAGTAACTTTCCGCACTGCCACACCCAGGTGCATACGCGTGACGAAAGCCGTTGCAAGCATTGGCTTGTCGTTTTGTTTTAGGTAGATGGCAGCCGAATACAACTCGTGGAGATAAACATCTTGTCCAAACTCGCCGAATTTCGTGCCGCAGAACAAGCCCTTAAAGCGCAACTCGCCCAGCTGGAGGCCCTGAAGAACGATGCGGGACTCAAAAAAGAAATCGAGTTCGAGGAAAAACTCAAGGGCCTGATGAAGGCCTATGATAAGAGCTTGCGCGACATCATCGCGATCCTCGACCCCAACCCAGGCCGGTTTGGTGCCGCAGCGCCCAAGCAGCGGCGCGCCCGCGTGGTCAAGGTCTACCAGAACCCCCATACCGGTGAGCTGATCGAGACCAAGGGCGGCAATCACCGCGGCCTCAAAGCCTGGAAAGAACAATTCGGTGCCGCAACCGTGGATTCCTGGTTGCGTGGCTGACTTTACGCCTCAACGCAAAAGCCCTGCTCAGGCAGGGCTTTTTTCTGATCGTCAGGAGCCACAAAGCCACGCCTCATGGCCGCGACAATAACTTGAATATCGCTCATGGCGACGACAATCCTTTCGGCCAAGAGTTCCCGCTCGGCGATAAACGTCGGGAATGCAGAACTCAAAAACGACGCTCTGCCCGTTATACCGGGACCTGGACATTAATTGCTTGTAAAAAATTTCTCACAGCGACTCGTGCAAAAACCTGCGCTCAACTACGCCTGTCGGATGAGATACAGCTTGTTCACACCCTTCACACTTTTTTCACATCGATTCTTACAGGATGAAAGCTGCTAAAGGATTAGCGCCCCATGCCCGCTTCGGCGGGCTTCTTTATGCCTCTCCGGCACGCTTTATACACTTCTCTATAACTTTCCGACAAAACTGAAATAGCCCGCTATTACCCGGTTTGCTTGTGCTCAAGGCTAGAATACATCCCGTCCGAATTTGGCGCCTGCGCCCCCGGTTCAGTATGATCCAGCCCCACAGGATCGGAATCGGCGAGTCTGCCTGCCGCGTCCATGATCGCCCGATTTTTTCACCTGCTTTGCGGAGAGCCCATGAGCCTGCAAGACCTGAACACCTTTCCCGGCGTCACCGCCCAACCCGACACTGCCACCCAGGGCTTCGTGTTCAACCACACCATGCTGCGGGTCAAGGACGCCACCAAGTCCCTGGACTTCTACACCCGTGTACTGGGTTTCTCCCTGGTGGAGAAACGTGATTTTCCGGAAGCGGAATTCAGCCTGTATTTCCTCGCCCTGGTGGACAAGGCGCAGATCCCTGCCGACGCCGCCGAGCGGACCCAATGGATGAAGTCGATTCCCGGCATCCTGGAACTGACCCATAACCATGGCACTGAAAGCGATCCCGACTTTACCTACCACAACGGCAATACCGACCCACGGGGCTTCGGCCATATCTGTATCTCGGTGCCGGACATTCGTGCTGCCTGCGCGCGCTTTGAAGAACTGGGCGTCGAGTTTCAGAAACGCCTGACCGACGGTCGCATGAAGAGCCTGGCCTTTGTGAAGGACCCGGACGCCTACTGGGTGGAAATCATCCAGCCGGCACCGCTGCAAGACGCCTGATAGCGCCCGGTAAAGAAAGAGCCCCATGAATCGAGGATTCATGGGGCTTTTTTCTACGAACTTCAGGCATCACCGAACCTGTGGGAGCGGAGCTTGCCCGCGAAGCTTTTAGCGGTCTTAAGGGCCTCTTCGCGGGCAAGCTCCGCTCCGACAATGCCTGCGTATTTCAAGCCGGCGCGGAGGTACGGATCAGGTGGTCGAAAGCACTCAGCGAAGCCTTGGCCCCCTCGCCCACCGCGATCACGATCTGCTTGTACGGCACCGTGGTGACGTCACCGGCCGCGAAAATGCCAGGCAACGAGGTTTCACCACGGGCATCGACGATGATCTCGCCGCGCGGCGACAGCTCGACGCTGCCCTTGAGCCAGTCGGTGTTCGGCAACAGGCCGATCTGCACAAAGATGCCTTCCAGGTCGACGGTGTGGAACTCAGCCGAATCGCGGTCCTTGTAGACCAGGCCGGTGACCTTCTGCCCATCGCCCTTGACTTCGCTGGTCAACGCGCTGGTTACGACCTTGACGTTCGGCAGGCTATGCAGCTTGCGTTGCAGCACGGCATCGGCGCGCAGCTTGCTGTCGAACTCCAACAGCGTCACATGGCTGACGATACCGGCCAGGTCGATGGCCGCCTCGACACCGGAGTTGCCGCCGCCGATCACCGCAACACGCTTACCCTTGAATAGCGGGCCGTCACAGTGTGGGCAGAAGCACACGCCCTTGGCCTTGTATTCCTGCTCGCCCGGCACGCCCATTTCGCGCCAGCGGGCGCCGGTGGCGAGGATCACGGTCCTGGCCTTGAGACTGGCACCGCTTTCAAAGCGCACTTCGTGCAGCCCGCCGGCATTCTTCGCCGGCACCAGGGCACTGGCGCGCTGCAGGTTCATGATATCGACATCGTACTGGCGGACATGCTCTTCCAGGGCGCTGGCCAGTTTCGGTCCTTCGGTTTCCTGGACCGAGATAAAGTTCTCGATTGCCATGGTGTCCAGCACCTGGCCACCGAAACGCTCCGCCGCGACACCGGTGCGAATACCCTTGCGTGCCGCATAGATCGCCGCTGCCGCACCGGCTGGGCCACCGCCGACCACCAGCACATCGAAGGCGTCCTTGGCGCTGATTTTTTCCGCTTGTTTCTCAATGGCACCGGTGTCGAGCTTGCCGAGGATTTCCTCGAGGCCCATACGGCCCTGGCCAAAGTTCACACCGTTGAGGTAGACACTTGGCACGGCCATGATCTTGCGATCGCTGACTTCATCCTGGAACAACGCACCGTCGATGGCGACGTGACGGATGTTCGGGTTCAGCACCGCCATCAGGTTCAACGCCTGGACCACGTCCGGGCAGTTCTGGCAGGACAGCGAGAAATAAGTCTCGAAGTTGAACTCACCCTTGAGCGAGCGGATCTGTTCGATTACTTCGACACTGGCTTTCGAAGGGTGGCCGCCGACTTGCAGCAGGGCCAGCACCAGCGAAGTGAATTCGTGACCCATGGGGATGCCGGCGAAACGCAGGCTGATATCGGCTCCCGGGCGATTCAACGAGAACGACGGCTTGCGCCCATCGGTACCGTTGTCCAACAAGGTGATATGGGTGGAAAGACTGGCGACTTCCTCGAGCAGTGCGAGCATCTCCTGAGATTTCGCGCCGTCATCAAGGGAGGCGACGATCTCGATCGGTTGCGTAACCCGTTCCAGGTACGACTTCAACTGGGCTTTAAGATTGGCGTCCAACA
Organism: Pseudomonas sp. MWU13-2100; assembly: GCF_023242365.1. Taxonomy (GTDB): domain Bacteria; phylum Pseudomonadota; class Gammaproteobacteria; order Pseudomonadales; family Pseudomonadaceae; genus Aquipseudomonas. Next base: position 133,756 of record NZ_JALLIX010000005.1, on the reverse strand, counting down.
TGCGGGCGATTTCCCTTTTTCAGTACTGTAGAAATAACAACGCCCAGGTGATTACCACCCGGGCGTTATGGGGCGGTGCGGCTGACTTATGAGGTGCGGATGACCGCCCTTGAATCACTCACGGACTTAGATCTTGCCGACCAGGTCCAGGGATGGGGCTAGGGTAGCCTCGCCTTCTTTCCACTTGGCTGGGCAGACTTCGCCCGGGTGAGCGGCAACGTACTGAGCGGCCTTGATCTTGCGCAGCAGCTCGGAAGCGTCACGACCTACGCCGCCATCGTTGAGTTCGACGATCTTGATCTGGCCTTGCGGGTTGATCACGAAAGTACCGCGGTCGGCCAGGCCGGCTTCTTCGATCAGGACGTCGAAGTTGCGGGAAATGGTCAGGGTCGGGTCGCCGATCATGGTGTACTGGATTTTGCCGATGGCTGGCGAAGTGTTGTGCCAGGCAGCGTGGGCAAAGTGGGTGTCGGTCGACACGCTGTAGATTTCAACGCCCAGTTTCTGGAATGTGGCGTAGTTGTCAGCCAAGTCTTCCAGTTCGGTTGGGCAAACGAAGGTGAAGTCGGCCGGGTAGAAAAACACGACCGACCATTTGCCTTTCAGGTCAGCGTCCGAAACGTCGATGAACTCGCCGTTTTTGAAAGCGGTTGCTTTGAACGGTTTAACTTGGCTGTTGATGATAGGCATCGTTGACTCTCCGTCAGGGGTTAAGAAGTTGATGGGAGAATCCTAGCCATTCTTCGGCGTTCTGGCTCATTGGCAAAGCTGATGCTCGCGATTGGTTTTCGCTATGAGCAGACAGTATTGATAGAAGAAATCTTATGATCCCTGATCGACCGGCTTTTCGATGATCAGTCCCATGCCTGGAAAGGGGCTGGCCTCGATATAACGCATAGCCGATTTCATGTCCTTCCAGCCGACATAACTCATCAGCGACTTCAGGTCCCAGCCGCTGCGGTGGGCCCAGGTGGCGAAGCCACGGCGCAACGAATGGCTGGTGTAGTGTTCGGCGGCAATCCCGGCGCACTCCAGGGCCTGGCGCAGCAAGGGGATAACGCTGTTGACGTGCAAACCCTCCTCACGGAGATGCCCCCAGCGGTCAATGCTGCGAAACACCGGTCCGCGCACCAGCGCGGCGCTGTTGATCCAGTCGATATAAGCCTGCACCGGACACAGGCGCTGCAAGGCCGGAGCCTGGTAGGTCTGACCGAGGTTGTCGCGATCGCTTTTGCTGCGCGGCAGATACAGCGTCATGCCTGCACCTGCCACGGCGCGGACATGCTCGATCTCCAGGCGACAGAGCTCGTCGCTGCGAAAGCCCCGCCAGAAGCCCAGCAGGATCAGCGCCTTGTCACGCCGGGCACGCAACAGCAGCGGCCGATCATCGGCGGCCAGGGCCCGGGTCGCTTGCGCATCGAGACTGCCGACAACTTGCTCGAGGTGCTGCAACTGGAGCGGTTCGGCTTGTTTCTCCCGTGCCGGGTGCAGGGCGCGAATGCCCTTGAATACCTTGCGCACCAGCGGTGCTTTGGTCGGATCGGCGAAACCCTGGCTGTTGTGCCATTGCGCCAGGGCTGACAGCCGCAGCTTCAGCGTATTGATCGAGAGTACTCCGGCATGGGCCATCAGGTAGCGCACCACGCTGTCGCTGGTGGCCGGCAGGAAGCCGCCCCAACTCACTTCGAAATGCTCTATGGCGGCCTGATAGCTGCGACGGGTGTTGTCCCGCGTCGCCGCTTGCAGGTAGCGGTCCAGCTCGTTCATGGCCTCGATTCCCGGCATTCGTACTGATTCCCAGGGCAAAATCGCGAAAAACGCCTATCACACGGGGTAATACCAGTATATCCCGTGTCAATAATTTCAAATATCAGCTTTTCATATTAATCTATATGCTATGTATATACATGGTACGTACCACAGTATGAAATCGTAGGAGAGCATATGGCTCGTGGCGGCGTAAACAAGGCAGTGGTGCAAACAGCACGCTTGGCGATCCTCGCTCGTGGTGAGCACCCGAGCATCGATGCGGTACGTATCGAAATGGGCAACACCGGTTCCAAGACCACCATCCACCGCTATCTCAAGGAACTGGATGACACCGATACGCGCCGTGTCGCACCCGTGGAGTCACTCGACGAAGAACTGGGCGAACTGGTCTCGCGGCTGGCGCAGCGTCTCCAGGAACAGGCTCGGGAACCTGTCGAGCAGGCCCGGGCGCAACTGGCGGCGAAACAAGCCGAATGGCAGGCGCAATTGGCAGAGATGGCCGAACAGTTGGAGCAACAGCGGCGTCAGTTCGAGATCCAGGGCGCGGCCCTGGCCGGCGAGTCAAGCAACCTGCTCGCCACCCGTTCGATGCTGCAAACCGAGCAAACCCGCAACGCCGGGCTGAGCCAGGCCTGCAGCGATTACGAATTGCGTCTCAAGGACAAGGATCAGCAGATCCGCTCCCTGGAGGACAAGCACCTGCATGCCCGCGAGGCACTGGAACATTTCCGCAGTGCCGCCCGCGACCAGCGCGATCAGGAACAGCGCCGCCATGAAGCGCAGGTTCAACAAGTGCAGATGGAGTTGCGCCAGGCCCAGCAGAGTGCGCTGGTGCGCCAGGACGAGATCACCCAGTTGCACCGTGATAATGAACGGCTGTTGGCACAGAACCGGGGAACCACGAAGGCGCTCAAGCTGGCGCAGGAGCAACTGGAAAAAGAGCGGCTACGCGCGGAGCAACAGATTCAGCAGACGCGAGCGCTGGAGAATACGAGCACCTTGCTTGGGGAGCGCCTGCGGGTAGCGCAGGAGGACGCAGGGTTGCTCAAGCTCAGGGTCACAGACCAGCAGGTGCTCGTTCAAACCCTGGAACTCAAGCTGGCTGAAACTGAAACGGCGCTGGAAGCGCTTCAATTGCCAGAGTAGCTTTGCTGGCGATGGCGGCGTTACATTCACCGCCGTCATTGCCCCCCCCATTGCAGGACACCGGGGCGCCCATAATATGTACGGATTCACCCCCTTATCCCCCCGTAAATCCCCACTCCCCTGCCTCGATCAGCTATTTCGCCGACCTGCGACATTCTGCCCCAGTGCAAAAAAGTACCGAACGAAGTGTCGTCAAGGATTTGTCAGGACAGCGTTAGAGGGCTGTAATCAATGCCAGATTCTTCCTGGGCACCGGAAGACACAACAACAATAAACTGACCTTCAGCGCCTCCGTGCGTAATGAAGAGGAGTGTTCGATGAAAGCCATTGCCACCGCACTGCTTGTCACCACCGGCCTCACCCTCAGCGGCGTCAGCCTAGCCGCCCAGACTCTGACCATCGCCACCGTCAACAACAGCGATATGATCCGCATGCAGAAGCTGTCGAAAACCTTCGAAGCCGAGCACCCGGACATCAAGTTGAACTGGGTGGTCCTGGAAGAAAACGTCCTGCGCCAACGCCTGACCACCGACATCGCCACCCAGGGCGGCCAGTTCGACGTGCTGACCATCGGCATGTACGAAGCGGCACTCTGGGGCGCCAAAGGCTGGCTGGAACCGATGAACAACCTGCCCGCCAGCTACGATATCGACGATGTATTTCCGTCGGTGCGTGACGGTCTTTCCGTCAAGGGCACCCTGTTCGCCCTGCCGTTCTACGCCGAAAGCTCCATGACCTACTACCGCACCGACCTGTTCAAGGACGCCGGCCTGACCATGCCCGAGCGTCCGACCTGGGAACAGATCGGCGAATTCGCCGGCAAACTCAACCACCCCGACAAGGAGCAATACGGTATCTGCCTGCGGGGCAAGGCCGGCTGGGGCGAGAACATGGCCCTGATCACCACCATGGCCAATGCCTACGGCGCCCGCTGGTTCGATGAGAAATGGCAGCCGGAATTCAACGGTCCGGAGTGGAAGAACGCCCTGAACTTCTACGTCGACACCATGAAAAAGGCCGGCCCGCCGGGCGCTTCGAGCAACGGCTTCAACGAAAACCTGGCGTTGTTCAACAGCGGCAAGTGCGCCATCTGGGTCGACGCCAGCGTGGCCGGTTCCTTCGTCACCGACAAGACCCAGAGCAAGGTCAGCGACCATGTCGGCTTTACCTACGCACCGCATCAGGTCACCGAGAAAGGCTCGGCCTGGCTCTACTCCTGGGCCCTGGCGATCCCGACCAGCTCCAAGGCCAAGGACGCGGCGAAAGTCTTCAGCAGCTGGGCCACTTCCAAGGAATACGGGGCCCTGGTGGCCAAGGAAGACGGCATTGCCAACGTACCGCCAGGCACTCGCGCCTCGACCTACAGCGATGCCTACATGAAGGCCGCGCCGTTCGCCAGGATCACCCTGGAATCGCTCAAGGCCGCCAACCCGAAAGACCCGAGCGCCAAACCCGTGCCTTATGTCGGGATCCAGCTGGTGACCATTCCTGAGTTCCAGGCCATCGGCACCCAGGTCGGCAAGCAATTCTCCGCTGCCCTGACCGGCCAGACCACGGTCGACAAGGCCCTGGCCGACGCCCAGACCTTCACCGAACGCGAAATGAAACGCGCGGGTTATCCGAAGTAACCCGGTTCGGGGACAACACACCGTCCCCTGTAGGAGCAGAGCTTGCTCGCGAAGGCGCCCTCAAGATCGCTAAAAGCTTGGCGGTGCGGCGTCCCGACAAGCTCCGCTCCCACACAAGCTCGCCTCCCGAAGGACTGAGATTGCCCGCTCCTTGCACTTAATCGGTTTTGAACACCATGAATACCTCCACTGCCAAAGCCCATATGGATATACCCCAGCCGCTGCGTAAAAGCCGTCTGCGCAACCCTGGCTGGTTCCTGGTCTCACCATCAGTCGGCCTGTTGCTGCTGTGGATGATCGTGCCCCTGGGCATGACCGTTTACTTTTCGCTGATCCGCTACAACCTGCTCTATCCGGGCGAGAACCAGTTCGTCGGGCTGGAAAACTACACCTACTTCCTGACCGACTCGGGCTTTCTCCCGGGCGCCACCAATACCCTGTTGCTGGTGGGCAGCGTACTGCTGATCAGCGTGGTGTTCGGCGTGCTGATTTCGGCGCTGCTGGAAGCCAGTGAGTTCTTCGGCCGCGGCATCGTCCGGGTGCTGTTGATCTCGCCCTTCTTCATCATGCCCACCGTCGGGGCGCTGATCTGGAAAAACCTGATTTTCCACCCAGTCTCGGGGATTCTCGCCGCGCTGTGGCGTGTGTTCGGCGCACAGCCGGTGGACTGGCTGGCCCATTACCCGCTGCTGTCGATCATCATCATCGTCTCCTGGCAGTGGCTGCCCTTCGCCATCTTGATCCTGATGACCGCCATGCAGTCCCTCGACCAGGAACAGAAAGAAGCCGCGCGCCTCGACGGTGCCGGTCCCGTGGCGATCTTCTGGCACCTGACCCTGCCGCACCTGGCCCGGCCGATCGCCGTGGTGGTGATGATCGAAACCATCTTCCTGCTCTCGGTGTTCGCGGAAATCTTCACCACCACCAACGGTGGTCCGGGCTATGCCTCGACAAACCTGGCCTACCTGATCTACAACCAGGCCCTGGTGCAGTTCGATGTCGGCATGGCTTCGGCCGGGGGCCTGATCGCGGTGATCATCGCCAATATCGCGGCGATCATCCTGGTACGGATGATCGGCAAAAACCTGACTGACAAGCCTTGAGGCCCGCGCCATGACCCTCACACTCAAACAATCCCGGCGTCTGCAAAGTGTCCTGCTCGGCACCCTGGCCTGGGCCATCGCGATCCTGATCTTCTTCCCGATCTTCTGGATGGTGCTGACCAGCTTCAAGACCGAGATCGACGCGTTCGCCACGCCGCCGCAGTTCTTCTTCACCCCGACGCTGGAGAACTACCTGCATATCCAGGAGCGCAGCGACTACTTCCACTTCGCCTGGAACTCGGTGGTGATTTCCTTCAGCGCCACCTTGCTATGCATGCTGATCGCGGTGCCGGCGGCCTACTCCATGGCGTTCTATGAAACCCAACGAACCAAACGCACCCTGCTGTGGATGCTATCCACCAAGATGCTGCCGCCAGTGGGCGTGCTGATGCCGATCTATCTGCTGGCCAAGTCCTTCGGCCTGCTGGACACGCGCCTGGCGCTGATCGTGATCTACACCCTGATCAACCTGCCGATCGTGGTCTGGATGATTTACACCTACTTCAAGGACATCCCCAAGGACATCCTCGAGGCTGCCCGCCTCGATGGGGCCACCCTGTGGCAGGAAATGGTCCGGGTACTGCTGCCGATCAGCAAGGGCGGGCTGGCTTCGACCCTGCTGCTGTCGCTGATCCTGTGCTGGAACGAGGCGTTCTGGTCGTTGAACCTGACCTCCTCGCAGGCCGCGCCGCTGACCGCCTTGATCGCCTCCTATTCAAGCCCCGAGGGCCTGTTCTGGGCCAAGTTGTCGGCCGTCTCGACCCTGGCCTGTGCGCCGATCCTGATTTTCGGCTGGATCAGCCAGAAGCAGTTGGTCCGCGGCCTGTCCTTCGGCGCCGTGAAATAGATCAGCGATTTTTTGAACACAACAGAACCTGCAGGAGCTGGCTTGCCAGCGATGAGGCCCTCAAGCCTTGTGACGCCCATTCGGACGCCATCGCCGGCAAACCGGCTCCCACAGGGTTCTCAGCGAACTTCAAAAGGAGCCTCACCATGGCCAACCTGAAAATCAAGAATCTGCAAAAAGGCTTCGAAGGCCTGTCCATCATCAAAGGCATCGACCTGCAAGTGAACGACCGCGAGTTCGTGGTCTTCGTCGGTCCGTCCGGCTGTGGCAAATCAACCCTGCTGCGACTGATCGCGGGCCTCGAGGAAGTCACCTCCGGAACCATCGAGCTGGACGGTCGCGATATCACCGAAGTCAGCCCGGCCAAGCGCGACCTGGCGATGGTGTTCCAGACCTACGCCCTGTACCCGCATATGAGCGTACGCAAGAACATGTCTTTCGCCCTCGACCTGGCCGGCGAGTCCAGGACCGAGGTGGAACGCAAGGTCAACGAAGCCGCGCGTATCCTGGAACTCGGCCCGCTGCTGGAGCGCAAGCCCAAGCAACTCTCCGGCGGCCAGCGCCAGCGGGTCGCCATCGGCCGCGCCATTGTGCGTAATCCAAAGATCTTCCTCTTCGACGAACCGCTGTCCAACCTCGACGCCGCCCTGCGGGTACAGATGCGCCTGGAACTGGCGCGCCTGCACAAGGAGCTGCAGGCCACCATGATCTACGTGACCCATGACCAGGTCGAAGCCATGACCCTGGCCGACAAGGTGGTGGTACTCAACGGCGGACGCGTCGAGCAGGTCGGTTCGCCCCTTGAGCTCTACCATGCACCGGCCAACCTGTTCGTCGCCGGCTTCCTCGGTACGCCGAAAATGGGCTTTCTCAAGGGCAAGGTCAGCCGCCTCGACGGCCAGGGCTGTGAGGTCGAGCTGGAGGCCGGGACCCGCGTCAGCCTGCCGCTGAGCGACCCCGGCCTCAGCGTCGGCAGCCCGGTGACCCTGGGGATTCGTCCGGAACACCTGGAGCTCGCCAAGCCCGGCGACTGTACCTTGCAGGTCACCGCCGATGTCGGCGAACGCCTGGGCAGCGACACCTTCTGTCACGTGCGCACGGCCTCGGGTGAAGCCCTGACCATGCGTATCCGCGGCGATATGGCCAGCCAGTACGGAGAAACCCTGCAACTGCACCTGGACAGCGCCCACTGCCATTTATTCGATGCCAACGGTGTCGCGGTCGCCCGTCCGCTGCGCGCTGCCGCCTGATTGCCGAGAGCCTTAGCCATGAAACTGAACAAACAGAATCTCCATCAGTTGGCGCCTGAAGTCCGCCTGCCCCTCTACAACCTGGCCGATACCCGCCAGGGCATCGTCCATATCGGCGTCGGCGGTTTCCATCGCGCCCACCAGGCGTACTACACCGACGCCCTGATGAACACCGGCGAGGGCCTGGACTGGGCCATCTGCGGGGCCGGCCTGCGCAACGAAGACCGCCGCGCCCGGAACGACCTGGCCGGGCAGGATTACCTTTTCACCTTGTACGAGCTGGGCGACAGCGACGACACCGAAGTCCGGGTGATCGGCGCCATCAGCGACATGCTGCTGGCCGAGGACGACCGCCAGGCCTTGATCGACAAGCTCGCCTCGCCGCAGATCCGCATCGTCTCGCTGACCATCACCGAAGGTGGCTACTGCATCGACGACAGCAACGGCGAGTTCATGACGCACCTGCCGCAGATCCAGCACGATCTCACCCACCCCGAGGCACCACAGACCGTCTTCGGCTTTCTCTGCGCGGCCCTGGCCAAACGCCGGGCCGCCGGTATCCCGGCCTTCACCCTGATGTCCTGTGACAACCTGCCCCACAACGGCGCCGTGGCCCGCAAGGCGCTGCTGGCCTTCGCCGCCTTGCGCGACGCCGACCTGCATGACTGGATCGCCGCCCACGTGAGCTTTCCCAATGCCATGGTCGACCGCATCACGCCGATGACCAGCACCGCCCATCGCCTGCAACTGCATGACGAACACGGTATCGACGATGCCTGGCCGGTGGTCTGCGAACCCTTTGTGCAATGGGTGCTGGAAGACAAGTTCGTCAACGGCCGCCCCGCCTGGGAAAAGGTCGGCGTGCAGTTCACCGACGATGTCACCCCCTACGAAGAGATGAAGATCAAGCTGCTCAACGGCAGCCACCTGGCTTTGACCTACCTGGGTTTCCTCAAGGGTTATCGGTTTGTCCACGAGACCATGAACGATCCGCTGTTCGTTAAGTACATGCGTGCCTACATGGACCTGGACGTCACCCCGCAGCTGGCGCCGGTGCCGGGTATCGACCTGGACGAGTACAAGGACACCCTGGTGCGGCGTTTCTCCAACCAGGCGATTGCCGACCAGTTGGAGCGGGTGTGTTCCGATGGCTCGTCGAAGTTTCCCAAGTTCACCATCCCGACCATCAACCGACTGATCGCCGACGCTCGCGAGACCGAGCGCGCGGCGCTGGTGGTGGCGGCCTGGGCCTTGTATCTCAAGGGGGTCGATGAAAACGGCGCGACCTACGGCATTCCTGACCCACGGGCCGAATTCTGTCAGGCGCTGGTGGCGGATGACACCTTGATCGTGCAACGGCTGTTCGCCGTGGAGGAGATTTTCGGCAGCTCGATTCCCCAATCCGCCGAATTTATCGCGGCGTTCGAACGCTGCTTCAACAGCTTGCGCGAAGTGGGCGTGAGCAAGACACTGGAACATTTGTTGGCCAACGTTCCGGCCTAGCGGTCGAACATGAACCTGTGGGATATGAACCTGTGGGAGCGGAGCTTGCCCGCGAAGCTGTTAGCGACCTTGAGGCCGCCTTCGCGGCGATGCGGCGACCCGACAAGCTCCGCGCCCACAATGATGCAGTGATCCAGCTCTAACTCCAGGCACCGTCATGAATCAGAAACTCTATCTCGGCATCGACTGCGGCACCCAAGGCACCAAGGCCATCGTCCTCGACACCGTCAGCGGTCGGGTGCTGGGCCAGGGCTCGGCACCCCATGCAATGATCAGCGAGGCCAATGGCCGCCGCGAACAGGACACCGGGCAATGGCTCGACGCTTTCGTCCAATCCACCCGACAAGCCCTGGCCGCGGCCGCCGTCGATGGCCAGGCGATCCTCGGCATCGGCGTCTCCGGCCAGCAACACGGCCTGGTCCTGCTCGATGAGCGGGGCCAGGTCCTGCGTCCGGCCAAGCTCTGGTGCGACACCGAAACCACCCCGGAAAACCAGCGCCTGCTGGAACAGCTGGGAGGCGAACAGGGCTCGCTCGAACGTCTCGGCCTGGTGATCGCTCCCGGCTATACCGTGTCCAAACTACTCTGGACCCGGGAACAGCATCCCGAGCTGTTCGCCCGGATCGCCCATATCCTGCTGCCCCACGATTACCTCAACTACTGGCTCACCGGCCGTAGCTGCGCGGAGTACGGCGATGCCTCGGGCAGCGGCTATTTCGATGTACGCAAGCGCTGCTGGGACCTGCCCCTACTGCACCAGATCGACCCCAGCGGGCGCCTGCAGGCCGCCTTGCCGGAACTGATCGACGCCCACCAGCCGGTGGCTCGGGTTCTTCCCGAGATCGCCGCAATGCTGGGCATCAATCCCAACGCGCTGGTCTCCAGTGGCGGCGGCGACAACATGATGGGCGCCATCGGCACCGGCAATATCCAGGCCGGGATCATCACCATGAGCCTCGGCTCTTCCGGTACGGTCTATGCCTATGCCGACCGACCGCTGGTCAGCCCTCACACCTCGGTCGCGGCCTTTTGCTCTTCCAGCGGGGGTTGGCTGCCATTGATCTGCACCATGAACCTGACCAACGCCACCGGCGCCGTGCGCGAGCTGTTCGAGCTCGGGCTCGACGACTTCAATGCCCGGGTCGAACAAGCCCCGATCGGCGCCGAGGGGATTGGCATGCTGCCGTTTCTCAATGGCGAACGGGTCCCCGCCCTGCCCCAGGCCACGGGCAGCCTGTCAGGCCTGACCCTGACCAACCTGACCCAGCCCAACCTGTGTCGCGCCGTGGTCGAGGGCACCACTTTCGGCCTGCGTTACGGGCTGGACCTGCTGCGCGAAGCCGGCCTGCAAAGCCAGGGTATCCGCCTGACCGGTGGCGGCTCGAAAAGCCCGGTGTGGCGGCAGATCGTCGCCGATATCATGGACACCCCGGTGGTCTGCACCCGCCAGAGCGAAGCCGCGGCCCTCGGTGCGGCGATCCAGGCCGCCTGGTGCGAATCCGCCGGCGTGCAAACCCTGGCCGAATTGTGCGAACGTTGCGTCAGCCTGGATCCGGCGAGCGAAACCCGGCCAGTTGCCGCCAATGTCGCCGCCTACCAACCCGTTTATCAGCGCTACCGCCAACAGGTAGCGGCCCTTCAAGAGTGAGTTCCCATGTATCTGGTCTGTGGTGAAGCGCTGTTCGATTTTTTCAGTGATGAGGCAAGCGGACAAGCCTCGAAAGTGAATTTCAAGGCGATTGCCGGCGGTTCGCCGTTCAACGTCGCCGTCGGCTTACGCCGCCTGGGGGTCGACGCGGCGTTGTTTGCCGGGTTGTCCACGGACTATCTCGGACGCCGCTTGCAGCAGGTCCTAAAAGAAGAAGGTGTGCGCGCCGATTATCTGCTGGACTTCGAGGCCCCCACCACCCTGGCGATGGTCGCCGTGGGCGCCGACGGCTCGCCCCATTACAGCTTCCGCGGCGAAGGCTGCGCCGACCGCCAGTTGCTGCCGGGGCACCTGCCGAAACTCGGCGACGAGGTGCGTGGCTTGCATATCGGCTCGTTCTCGCTGGTGGTGCAACCGATTGCCGACACCCTGCTGGCCCTGGTGCGGCGGGAAAGCGGCCGGCGGCTGATTTCCCTCGACCCCAACGTGCGACTCAACCCGAAACCGAATATCGAGCTCTGGCGCCAACGGATCGCGGCCCTGGCCGCCCATGCCGACATGATCAAGGTCAGCGACGAGGACCTGGGCCTGCTCTACCCGGATCGCGACCCGCAGAGCATCGCCCAGGAGTGGCTGTCCCAGCGCTGCCAGCTGGTGTTCCTGACCCGCGGCACCCAGGGCGCCAGCGTCTACAGTCGCCAGCATGGCCACTGGTCGGTGCCGGCCCGCGAAGTGATCACCGTCGATACCGTCGGTGCCGGCGATACTTTCCAGGCAGCGCTGATCGCCTGGTTGACCGAACAGCAGCTGGACTCGATACAGGGCCTGGAGCGTCTGGACAAGGCTCAGATCGATGCGATGCTGGATTTCGCCGTCGGCGCTGCTGCAATTACCTGTAGCCGCAACGGCCCGGACTTGCCGTATCGACATCAGTTGGGTTGAGCAACGCGGCCGTCCCTGCAACACGAGGAAACTGCCCTGATCCGGAAAGCGCCGCCCATCAGGTTATGGGCGGCGCGGAGTCAACCGTGGGGCGTGTTGCCATCTTCCACCAGGCCCCAGTCCTTGGCATCCAACTCTTTCGCCGCGATCGGCGGCGCGGGAGGGGTCTTCTGCACGGTCAGGGCCGTGGTGTCCTGATGCAACTTCAGGCGCAGCCGCAGGTTGTTCACCGAGTCGGCGTTCTTCAACGCCTCCTCCTCGTCGATCGCGCCCTCCACCACCAGTTCGAACAAGGCCGTATCAAAGGTGCGCATACCGATGAGCTCGGACTTCTCCATGATGCCCTTGAGCTCGGAAAACTCATTGCGCTTGATGAAATCCCGCACCGTCGGCGTGCCCAGCATCACCTCCACCGCCGCCCGGCGCTTGCCGTCCAGGGTCGCGACCAGACGCTGCGAGACGAACGCCTTGAGGTTGTTGCCCAGGTCATTGAGCAATTGTGGCCGGCGGTCTTCGGGGAAGAAGTTGATGATGCGGTCCAGCGCCTGGTTGGCGTTATTGGCGTGCAGGGTGGAGATCGCCAGGTGCCCGGTATCGGCGAACGCCAGGGCGTGCTCCATGGTTTCGCGATCGCGGATCTCGCCGATCAGAATCACGTCCGGTGCCTGGCGCAGGGTATTTTTCAGCGCCGCGTGGAAACTGCGGGTGTCGACCCCGACTTCGCGCTGGTTGATGATCGACTTCTTGTGCCGATGGATGTACTCCACCGGGTCTTCGATGGTGATGATATGACCACTGCTGTGGCGGTTGCGGTAGTCGATCAGCGCTGCCAGCGACGTCGATTTGCCAGAACCGGTGGCACCGACGAACAGCACCAGGCCACGTTTCTCCATGATGGTCTCAAGCAGGATTGGCGGCAGCTTGAGGTCTTCGAAACGAGGAATTTCCAGCTTGATATTGCGCGCGACGATGGACACTTCGTTGCGCTGCTTGAAGATATTGATGCGGAAGCGGCCGACACCGGGCAAGGACAGCGCCAGGTTCATTTCCAGTTCGCGCTCGAATTGCAGGCGTTGCTCGGCATCCATGATACCGTCGGCAATGGCCGCCACTTCACCCAACTTCAGCGAGTCCGTGCCCAATGGCTTGAGCACGCCGTTGAATTTGGCACAGGGCGGCGCACCGGTGGACAGGTACAGGTCCGAACCGTCCTGGGCGGCCAGGGTTTTCAGCAACGCGTGGATATCCATGGCAAAGTTGTCCGCAATACAGTCAAAAAGAGGTTTGTGCGATTAAGCTTGTGTCATTCAGATATGACGGATGTCTACAGCTTGGCGGGATAATAAGCCGCGGCGCAACCCAAAGCTTCACCTTCAAGGCAGGTTTATGAACGGATCTCCAGGCGACACCGCCACCCGACTCGGTACCTGGGACTGGGATATCGACCAGGACCTTTTTATCGCCGATGCTCATTTCGCCCAATTGCACGGAGTCGACCCGGCGCTGGCCAGCCAGACCCCCATCAGCGTCTATATGGACAGTGTGCACCCTGAAGATCGCGCGCTGGTGGCCCATGGCATCAAGCAGTGCCTGGAGCAGCACACCGAGCACGCCGAAGAATACCGGGTATTGCACGCCGACGGCCAGGTGCGCTGGGTCTTTGCTCGCGGACGCTGCCAACTCGATCCCCATGGTCGGGCGCGGCGCTTTGTCGGTGCGGCCCTGGATATCACCGAACACAAACGTACCGAAGAGGCCCTGCGCAATCTCAACGAGACCCTGGAAGAGCGTGTCGCCCAGCGCACCCGAGCACTGGCCGAATCCAACCAGCGCTTGCAGAACGAGATGTTCGAGCGCGAGCGGGCCGAAGAAGCCTTGCGTCACGCGCAGAAAATGGAAGCGGTGGGACAACTGACCGGCGGCATAGCCCATGACTTCAACAACATGCTCACCGGCATCATCGGCAGCCTCGATCTGATGCAACGCTATATCGCCGCCGGGCGCAGCGACGAAATCGGCCGTTTTGCCGACGCCGCCGTCAGCTCGGCACAACGGGCCGCCGCCCTCACCCACCGATTGCTGGCATTTTCCCGACGGCAATCGCTGGACCGCAAGCGCATCGATCCCAACCAATTGGTGCAGTCGCTGGAAGAGCTGTTCAGCCGCACCAAGGGCGCGCATATCAGCTTGAAGGTCGAACTGGGCCAGGACGTGTGGCCGGTCAACACCGACACCGGACAACTGGAAAGCGCCCTGCTCAACCTGGTGATCAACGCCCGCGATGCCATGCCCGACGGTGGCGAGCTGCGTATCGTGACCGCCAACAGCTATCTCGACGGTGGCGACATCAGCACCCTGGAACCGGTCAAGGCCGGTGACTACGTGATGATCGGCGTCAGCGACAACGGCACCGGGATGAGCCCATTGATTCTGGCCAAGGCCTTCGACCCGTTCTTCACCACCAAGCCCATCGGCCAGGGCACGGGCCTGGGCTTGTCGATGATCTATGGCTTTGCCCAGCAGTCCGGCGGCCATGTCACCCTGGAAAGCGAGCCGGGCAAAGGCACCAGCGTACGCTTGTACCTGCCGCGCTATCACGCGCCGCAAGCAGAGGCGCCGCGACCGTCGCGGCAACCGGCGGAGTCGCCGCTGGCCGAGATCGACGAGTCGGTGATGGTGGTCGAGGATGACCCGGCGGTACGGATGTTGGTGCTCAATGTCCTCGACGAACTGGGCTATACCGTGCACCCGGCGGCGGATGCGCGGACCGCCTTGCCGCTGCTGGAGTCGAGCCTGCGCATCGACCTGCTGGTCACCGATGTCGGCCTGCCGGGGATGAACGGTCGGCAACTGGCGGAAGTCGCCCGCCAGCACCGTCCTGGGCTCAAGGTGCTGTTCATGACCGGTTATGCCGAGAAGGCCGCCGAACGCCAAGGTTTTCTCGAGCCGGGTATGGACCTGATCGCCAAGCCCTTCACCCTCGATGCACTGGCGATCCGGGTGCGCGACATGATCGGGCAAGCGTCTTGACCTTCAGGCATAATGCCGCGCCCGTCGCATGCCCCAACGCTTCAAGGTAACGAATCAATGAAAGCCCAAGCCCGCCATATCCTGGTCAAGACCGCCGAGGAAGCCGAACAGCTCAAGCAACGTATCGCCAAGGGCGAGGCGTTCGATGTGCTGGCCAAGAAGTACTCCACCTGCCCCTCCGGCAAGCGCGGTGGTGACCTGGGAGAAGTCCGGCCGGGTCAGATGGTCGGTGCCATCGACCAGGTGATTTTCAAGAAGCCGCTGCGCACCGTGCACGGGCCGATCAAGAGCAAGTTTGGGTATCATCTGGTGCAGGTCTTTTACCGCGATTAAGGCACGTAACACTTGTGGCGAGCGGGCTTGCCCGCGTTAGGGCGCGAAGCGGCCCTAAAATCTGTGATCCGGGTGCATCAGGTCGAATGCAGTGACTGGCTTCACGACTGCTTCGCAGCCGAACGGGGCGGTGCGGCGTCCCGACAAGCCCCCTCGCCACAAAACTAGCACCTCCACACACTCAGGCCTGAACCGTCAGCCTCGTGGAATCAGCGCCCCACGCACCTGAATCACCCGACTCGCCAGCCGATGCCCGGCCAACGCCGCTTCTTGCGGATCACCGCCCCTCAGGCGACTGGCCAGATACGCCGCACTGAACGAATCCCCAGCCGCCGTGGTATCGACCACCGTCTCGACCTTCTGCGCCGGCACCTCGAACGCCGCGCCTTCGCAGTGAATCAGGCAACTCTCCGCCCCCCGCTTGATCACCACTTCCGGGATGCCGATATGCTCATAGGCACGAAACACCGCCTCGCCATCGGCATAATCGAACAGCGCCTGCTCATCTTCCAGGGTCAACAAGGCCAGGTCGACATAAGGCAATACCGAGCGATACGCCTCACGCGCCTGCTCGACATTCGCCCAGAGACGCGGCCGATAGTTATTGTCGAAGACCACCCGGGTATCGCCCCGACGGGCCTCTTGCAGCACCGCAACCAGCTTTTCCCGGCCGAGTTCGCCCAGCACCGCCAGGGTGATGCCGCTGAAATACAGCACGTCGTAATCCGGCAAAGCCGCCAGCACCGGGGCCGCGCTCGGCGCAGTGAAGCAGTCGCGCACGGCCGCTTCGTTGCGCCAGTAGAGAAACCGGCGCTCGCCCTTGGCATCGGTCTGGATGCAGTACAAACCGGGCAAGCGCCCTGGCAGGCGTTGAACAAGGTCCAAGCCAATGCCTTCCTCGCGCCAGATCCGGCACATACTGTCGCTGAAGCTGTCATCGCCCAGGGCCGTGACATAGTCCACCGAAGCCCGTCCACCCAGTTCGCGGGACAGGTACACGGCGCTGTTCAGGGTGTCGCCACCGAAGCTCTGGTGCAGACTGCCGTCGGCGTGTTGTTGCAGTTCGATCATGCATTCGCCGATCAGGGCAATGCGCGGTAGGGGCAGGTTCAGGGTGGTCATTCTGCGGGTCTCATAGTGTCCGATACGGCTTTCTCGCGGCGCTGCGGCGTGCCGACAAGCTCCGCTCCCACTGGTCCTGTGTCGATCACTCTGTCCGGGATCGACACCGACACTGTGGGAGCGGAGCTTGCCCGCGAAGACGATATCCGCTTAGAAGCAAGTCTCGAAGGTTTCGATCACACTCATCCGCTCATCGACAATGCAACCGACCCGCCACTTGTCAAACGTCAGGCACGGATGAGAGGTGCCAAACGACACAATATCCCCAACCTTCAACTCGCAGCCCGGCGCCACCGTCATGAATGCGTGCTGGTCCATCACCGCCGTCACCTTGCAGGCACTGACATCCTCGCCCATTGCCGGCAGCACCCCCGGCTGATAACGCAGCAAAGGCACCGGCAACCCGGCATCGAAGGCCACATCGCGCTTACCCAGGGCGATCACCGCGAAGCCCGGCTCCGGTATCGATTGCACATGGGCCCAGACTTCCAGTGCCGGACGCAAGCCTTCGCTCAGGTCACCCCGGCGATGCAGCACGCAGCACTGCGCGTCCTTGTAGATGCCATGGTCGTGGGCGACATAACTGCCCGGGCGCAGCACGCTGAGAAAACGTCCGTCGGCGTCCTGGGCCTCGAACTCCTCGGCGATCAGGTCGTACCAGGCCGAACCCGAGGCGGTGATGATCGGCTTGCCGATATCGAACGCATCGCTGTTCTGCAGGTCCACCGCCAGTCGCACCAGGGAGCCGGCGAAGGCGCGAATCCCGCTCTCGGCCTGATCGCCATGAATCACCCCTTCGTAACCTTCGATACCGGTCAGGGCCAATGCCGGCTGGGCTTTGATGGCTCGAGCCAGGTCCAGCACTTCCTGCTCGCTGCGGCAACCACAACGACCGCCGACCACGCCGTACTCGATCATCACGTTCAAGCGCAGGCCGCGCTCGGCGAAGAAAGCCCCCAGGGCCGCGACGTTGTCCGGGTGATCGACCATACAGTGAAACTCAAACTGCGTATCGACCAGCAACCCGGCGATCAGCGCCATGTTCGGCGCGCCCACCAGCTGGTTGGCCATCAGCACTCGCCGGACGCCTGCCGCGTAGGCGGCACGGGTCTGCACGGCGGTCGCCAGGGTCATCCCCCAGGCCCCGGCGGCCAGTTGCCGCCGGAACAGCGCCGGCACCATGCTGGTCTTGCCATGGGGCGCCAGCTCGGCGCCGCTGGCGCTGACGAAATCCTGCATCCAGCGAATATTGTGCTCCAGGGCGTCGCGGTGGAGCACCAGGGCTGGCAGACTGACATCGCTCACCAGTTGCGCACCGACGCTGGCGGCGCCTTTTTCCACGGCGGTGAAGTTCAAGGCAGTAGACATTGCAAACTCCTTATCGGCGGCGCCCGTGGCGGCCGCACTAGTCGTTGATGCGACGGGCCAGGTTGTTCGCGCTCTCGATCAGGACCCGGCGATAGTCGTTGTAGTTGGTCTTGGCATCGGCCCGCGGGGCGACGATGCACAGGGTGGCGATGCAAATGCCGCGCTCGTCCTTGACGGGCGCGGCGAAGCAGTGGGTAAAGGTGTCGGCGACGCTATCGAAGGAAAAGAACCCGTCGATCCCGGCCTGGCGGATTTCCTTGAGAAACACCTCCAGCGGCAGGCGCTGGCCGTCCGGCAGGATGAAGTCGTCGTGGTCGATCAGGTCGATGATTTGCTGGTCGCTCAGGTGTGCCAGCAGCAGGCGGCCGGAAGCGGTCCAGGGAATCGGCGCGTTTTCGCCGATATCCGAGGAAATCCGGAAATGCCGCTCACCTTCCTTCATCAGCGCCACGGTGTACTTGCGCCCGTTGAGCAGGCACATCTGCGCGGTTTCCCGGGTCTGGCTGACGATTTCCTGCAAGGCGTGGTCGGCTTCGCGGCTCAGGTCGAAATGCCGCAGGTGCGCCTGGCCGAGAAAATACAGCTGACGGCCCAGGTAGACATGGCCTTCCTTGCCGACCGATTCGAGGATGCGCCGCTCCAGCAGGGATGCCACCAGCTCGTAGACCGTGGACTTCGGGCTGCCGATACCGCTGGCAATGTCATTGGGACGTAGCGGTTGGCCGACTTCCTTGAGGTAATCGAGAATATCGAACGCCCGATCCAGCCCTTTTGCCCGGCGCTTGATGGTGTCTTCGGTCATGTCAGTGCCATCCCATTGGAAAAATTGCCGGGGAGTGTACCCAGAGTCCCGCGGCGACTGTTAGATCGCTTTCGCGGCGGTGCGGCGTCCCGACAAGCTCCGCTCCCACAAATTTTCGGTTGTACGCAATACAGCGGCCCGCCCCTGACTTTGTGGGAGCGGAGCTTGCCCGCGAATAGGCCATCAGGGTTTCATCACTTCTTCTTGTACGCGATGCAATCGATCTCGACCTTGCAGTCGACCATCATGTTCGCCTGGACACAGGCCCGCGCCGGAGCGTGCTCGGGCGTGAAGTACTCGGAAAACACCTTGTTGAAACTCCAGAAGTCCCGCGGGTCCTCCAGCCAGACACCCGCGCGCACCACATCCTTCAAACCATAACCGGCCTCCTCGAGAATCGCGATCAGGTTCTTCATGGTCTGGTGAGTCTGCTCGACGATGCCGCCGACAATGATTTCGCCATTCAGCGCCGGCACCTGGCCGGACACGTGCAACCAACCATCGGCTTCGACGGCGCGGGCGAAAGGACGCGGCTGACCGCCACCCGCGGTGCTGCCGGTGCCATAACGAATAATGCTCATGCTGTTCTCCTTGAATGAAAAGTCAAAAACGGGTGTTTTTCAGAAATTCCGCGAGACGCGGCGACTGCGGACGCTCGAACAGTTCTTTGGGTGGCCCCTGTTCTTCAATACGCCCCTGGTTCATGAACACGATCTTGTCCGAGACCTCGAAGGCAAAACGCATCTCGTGGGTGACCAGCAACATGGTCATGCCCTCTTCCGCCAGGCCCTTGATCACCGCCAGTACTTCCCCGACCAGTTCCGGATCGAGGGCCGAAGTGACTTCGTCAAACAGCATCAGGCTGGGATTCATCGCAATGGCCCGGGCAATCGCGACCCGTTGCTGCTGGCCACCGGACAACTGCCCGGGAAAGTGATTACGCCGCTCCAGCAGGCCGACCCGTTCCAGCCATTTCTCCGCCAGCGCCACGGCCTGGTCCTTGGGCAGTTTCTTGACCTTGAGCAGGCCCAGGGTCACGTTCTGCAAGGCCGTGAGGTGCGGAAACAGGTTGAACTGCTGGAACGCCATGCCGGTCATGGCCCGATGCTGGGCGATGACTTTTTCCGGATGGCGGACGCGCTTGCCGTTGACTTCGCTGTAGCCGATGGACTCGCCGTCCAGGGTGATCTGGCCGCCCTGGAACTCTTCCAGCAGGTTCACGCAGCGCAGCAGCGTGGTCTTGCCCGAGCCGCTGGAGCCGATCAGCGTGACCACGTTGCCACGCTGCATGTCCAGGTCGACGCCCTTGAGCACTTCGAGCTTGCCGTATTGTTTGTGCAGCCCGCGAATGCTGAGCAGCGCTTGGGAATCAGTCATCATGGCAAGGCCACCCGCTTTTCAATATGCCGACCGAGCAACTCGATCGAGTAGTTGATGATGAAGAACAAGAAACCGGCGAACAGGTAGAACTCCAGGGTCATGAAAGTCCGGGCAATCACCTGCTGGGTGCTGAGCAGCAACTCGGCGACACCGATCACCGAGAGCAGGGTCGAAGCCTTGACGATCTCGGTGGAGGAGTTGACCCAGGTCGGCAGGATCTGCCGCAGCGCCTGGGGCAACAGCACATAACCGAGGGCCTGGTGGAAGGTCAGGCCGATGGCCTTGCTCGCTTCCATCTGGCCACGCGGGATGGCTTGCATCGAGCCACGCACGATCTCCGCCACGTGGGAGCCACAGAACAGCGTCAGGCCGAGGGCACCGGCCTGGAAGGCGCTGATCTGCCAGCCCAGGGCCGGGGCCATATAAAAGCAGGCCAGGACCAGCACGAACACCGGGGTGCCGCGGATCAGGTCGACATACAGGCGAAACGGCGCGCGCATCCAGAACTTGCCGTAGGTCAGCACCAGGCCGGCGACAATACCGATCAGGGTGCCGCAGACAATCGCCAGGACCGAAACGGCGACACTGGTCTGGAAACCCTCCCAGAGGGTTTCCCGGGCGATCCACAACTCATGCAACCAACTTTGCGATTCGTACATGAGTGCCTCCTATCGGCGAATCGCCAGACGCTGCTCGAGGTAACGCAGCATCAGGGCAATGAGGTAACAGGCGACCACATAGAGCGCCGTGGTCACCATCCAGGTTTCGATCACCCGGTAGCTTTCCACGTTGATCTTGCGGGCGTGATAGGTCAGCTCCGGCACGGCGATGGCCGCTGCCAGGGAGGTGTCCTTGAACAGAGAAATGAAGTTGTTGGACAGCGCCGGCAGCACGTTGCGCAACATCACCGGGACGGTGACATAGGCCCGCACCTGCCATTCGCCGAGGCCGATGGCCAGCCCGGCTTCGCGCTGGCCCTTGGGAATGCTCAGCAGGCCGGCGCGGAACACCTCAGTCAGATAGGCCCCGGCATACAGCGACAACGTGACGATAAACGAGGGAATCTTGTCCAGCCGGATGCCCAGGCCCGGCATGGCGAAGTAGATCAACAGGATCAACACCAGGATCGGCGTGTTGCGGATCACCGTCACATACACCGAGGCCAGCGCCCGCAGTGCGCGATGCTTGCTGAGCAAGGCAAACGCCATCATCAGGCCGATCACACAACCGATGGCGATGGACACCAGGGCCAGTTCCAGGCCCAGGCCCAGTCCCGCCAGCAAGGTGTCGAAATCGCGCCAGACGGCGGCAAAGTTCAACTGATAGTTCATGGTTCGCAGTACCTTCGACGGGGCGCCGCATTCGGCGCCCTGCCCTTAACGGATCACTTGAATTCGACAGGGAAACCGATTTCTGGCGAAGGAAGATCGACACCGAACCATTTTTTGAAGGACGCCGCGTAGGTTGGGAACTCGACACCGGTCATGGCTTCATGCAGCGTGGTGTTGACGAAGTTCAGCCAGTCCTGGTCGCCGCGCTTGACCGCGCAGGCATAGGTTTGCGGGCTCCAGGCAAAAGCCGGGCTGCGGTACATGCCGGGCTTCTGCACCATCAGGTACTTGACCGAGGACTGGTCAGTGGCGGCGGCGTCGGCCCGGCCGGTGCTCATGGCCTGGTACATCAGGTCGACACTGTCGTACTGGTCGACCTTGGCCTTGGGCAGCGCCTGGTGCACCAGTTCCTCGGCATAGACGTTCTGCAGCACGGCCACGGTAACGCCGTCGCCGGCGGCACGCAGGCTGTCGATTTCCTTGTATTTGCTATTGGCCGGCAGCAGCAGCGCGACCCCTTCGCGGTAGTACGGCAAGGTGAAGGCGACCTGCTGGGCGCGGCTGGCGGTCACGGTGATGAACTGGCAGCTGATATCGACCTTGTCGGTCAGCAGGTTGGGAATCCGCGCATCGGAAGACTGCACCACGTACTCGACCTTGCTCGGGTCGTTGAACAGGCCCTTGGCGATCATGCCGCCGATATCGATATCGAACCCCTGCAACTTGCCGTCTGCGCCCTGGAAGTGCCACGGCGCGTTGGTGCTGCCAGTGCCTACAATCAGGTGACCGCGCTTGAGCACGCTATCGAGCTTGCTGTCGGCTGCTTGCGCAGCCACCGCCGCCGAAGCCGCCAGAAGAAAAACACAGGCTTTAAACAAGGAAAGTCCACGCTGCATGACGTTGCACTCCGATGATGTGTATTCCGCTATAACGGAACTTGGTATGTAACAACGGAATAGACAGCAGAAACTGTGCCAGCAGATTCTGCGTACTGCAATCGAGGCTATAAACTCAATAAAAATCAATTAGATAGGATTTTCGAAAAAACAATGTCACGGGCGCTAGCACAGCACGGTGCTACGGAAGGCCACGAGGGTGTGGGTGTGAAGGCCCCAAGGCAGTGCGGGAGTGGGTGATTTGGGGGCAGCCGTTTGGTAGGGACGGAGCTGATTTGAGCCCGACGCTCAGCATGGACAGAGCCCCCAGAAAGTAGGCAGCTAGAAACGAGTGACCCTTTGTGGAAGAAAAATGCCAGGCGGATGAGTGCGCACGAGGCCAAAAAGGCCGCAGCGAGACTCATAGCTGGTTCACTCGACAATAAGGAGAAAGCCCTACAGGCATATCGGATTGGTCTTATTTTTAATGGTCGCTGGTTCTTATAGCGTTTGGCCGTTAAGGCTGCAGAAAAAAACGCAGCAGGGATTCTCGACTTTCAAGGACACCTATATGGATATTGAGCGATATCGCTACCAAGGGCGTTTGGGCATTGTTTTTCATGTCGGCCGTTTTATCGTTCAGCCTTCTGACCGTGCAAACTTGTACAGCTTACGTTTTTGCGAAGTGCGTACTGCCCACTACGAAGTGACCCGTTTGATCGTCCAGCTATATGACAAGATGCTGGCTCAAGAGCGTCCCTGTTTGATGATGATCGCCTTTTCGCAACCTTTAACCAGGGAGCAAGCGGACCGCCTGAATGAGCAACGTACTCTCGTCTCAATGCTTACATCAACAGCCTTTGGTGCTATGGCGGCGGCTTTGCCAGGTGGGGAGGTGGCGAAGCGCGTTGGTAGGTTTGTTCTTGGGGCTGGGGCAAGCAGGTTTGTAGGTGGGAAATTACCGACTTATCACGCTGGCGATATCATCCTAAGCCTTGTCGCTACCGTTGAAGGCGGGATTGGTCCGCAGCAATCATCCTCCTCAATGATCCTGAAGTCCGGGAAATAATATTTTGACAGCATATTTCATTGAGTTTCTGATATTTCTTTTTACATTCGGACTCATCGAGTTCCTGCTTTATATGTCACTGCGCTACAAGTTACGGCACAGGTACAGGGCCTGCTTCGGCCTCGTTCTATGTATCCTGGCATTCCGCATGCCTTGGTATCATCTGCTTTCGCCCTATCAGATCGATGCGGCGATCGCTATGCCTGCTTTGCTGCTGGGTGGCCTCTCATTTATAGCCACCTTTGACAAGGACTAGAACAACTCATCCAACTGTTCGAAAAATTCGCGCACAGGATGGTCAGGCTCGCCCAGCCCTTTGAAATCGGCGATGGGTACCGCTTGCAACTGACAGAGTGCATCGCGATATAGCTCTAACACCGCCCCCTGAATGCATCTGCAATGACATTTGCTCGCGCTACGGGTTCAAGGCGACACACAAATGAGTTTTACAGCGACCGTGCTACCAGTTGCATAACTAGACTCATAGCCTTATAGTTAAACCGTCGCTGCCAATTCAGCGGCCGGACTTGGCCGTCCGATCCCTAAGCGCACAAGCGCTCACCATCTGAAAGTAGGCGCTTTTTTTGCGCCTGCATATTTCTATGGCGACTGTGCGTGGGACACCTTCGGGTGTGCCGGAACTTAGGGACCGGTCGGCCAACCCGCGTACAGTTGCCACCCTCACATTCGCTTGGTCGCGAATGGTGGCTGCTGGACAGCGTGTCGTGCATGAGCACTCATCACTCGGATGGCATTGATCTGATGCGAATTTCCGGGGTGGCCGCGCTCTTGCTGCAGGATGGTTGTGATGTGTTGCGGGTCGTCGAACAACGCATAAGGACCTGATACCGCACGGGCCCGCTGTGGGAGCGTCGACTGATTGCTCCCACAGGGCGTTAATTCGGCCCAACTATCGTAGCAGCGACGACCTTCATCACTTAGAACTTATCTTAAAATCAAAAACAACCACACCGGTCGGAATTGGATAAATGATGTCTGGACCACCCAAACTCCTAACAGCCGTCAAATGAAGAAAAGAACCTTTTTCTCCGTGAAAGAAGGCCAATCCCTCATGCTCCCACTCATAAAAATAATCTGGATTCTCTGGCCTTGGCAAATAGCCCCCCAAATGAACATCAAACACCGCGCCATCCGTCAAATCGATTACTTTCACTTCTTCTTCAGAAATAACATAAAGATGACCATCAAGTACTTTTCCGGCCTGTACGTCGCGAATACGTCGAGACAGTTGCAATTGCTCACGAACGGGTGTGCCGGACCACAATGTGGCAATGGGAAATATATTCAATCTCTCAGGGCTATACTTTGATGTATAAACAACGCCGTGTGCGGCGTCAGCCGCAACCCAAGGCACCCCATTATCCTGATCCTCATCGCGCGGCAATAATGCATGTGTCCCGGTGTAAGCGAATGTCTCCGGATCGAATGTAGCAAGCATCGGATTCAAATAGTTTTCCCCTGCATATCGTTTATCCTCAAGGGGTGCTAATATCTCGCCATCAAGGATATCGATGCACCCCACATGGTTAATTCCATAATTGGTGAGATCTGCGGGAAAGAGAAACTTCTTGGAGAGTTCTTCGACATACTCAACGTTCCCCCTTAAAAAACCTGCTTGAGAGAGCACAGGCAAGGTGATACACCCAGAAAAAAAACACCCGGTTGGCTTCAGGGTCGTAGGCAAGCCCTTGAGTAAGTGTATAGGGGCCCAGCGGATTATCGGAAATATCAAATACAGTAGTGTCGACGCATGTCCAATTTATGTGAGGAGCCTGTGCAGCCGATCCTTTAACAGAATCGCTCTGTTCCTTTCTCATAAAAAAACTCCTTATCTGAACCTGGTGAGTTATTAATTCGACGACAAGAGGAATATAGAAGAGCCATACCCAGCTGAATACTGTCAGAAATGACAGGTAATTAGGTTTTTTGGGAGTAACCATTATTCCAAAACCGCATGCAAGCCTCACCGCCCTTGACTGAGTATTTTGCACATATTTCGGTCACCCCCCTTTACCAGGAACAGCATCATTCTTCTCGCAACGCCGTAGCCGAGCCGCAACTCAGCCCACCAACACCTGATAGCACCGGTTGCGGCATGAGGCCCGCTATGACCATCCCATTTAGGCGATCAAGAGGCAATTGGAGATGTAAGCGTTGATAGCTCAACCGAATACTCCTGAAAATTCAGATCATTATAGTTCAGTCGCCCAGCAAAAACCGAGTGAAAATAAACCCATTGGGTTGCTCTTGATTCAGGATCAAGCCTGATCTGTACTTTATCGCCAGGATTTAAACCTTTGAAATCATCTGCAGTCAACATGATATGCCCTCCACTCAGGTAAGAGGCGTGATTAACATAACGAACTTCCCGCATATGGTACATTTCGATTGGATCAGCATCCTTGCAGAAGAGTCTTTTACTCCATGACAGAGGGCCATCCTCCAAACCGAGCATTACCACTTCCTTTTCGTAAATTAAACCCATCCACGGCACCACCTGATTCATTTCGATCAGGAAGCGCTCACGCCTGCCCGCATATTCGACATAAGAGAAAGATATCTGTTTCATCAAAACTCAACCGTTCAGCCTATACAACACGGGGCTTTCACCAAACCCGGCAGTCTTTTCATTGTCCTTAAATCGAGACAAATAAAATATAAGGCGGGCACGCCCGACCGAATACTGTCAAAAATAACAGGTAGTTAGATTTTTTTGGAGTAACCGTTACTGCAAATTTTAATAACTGATTATAGTGCATAAGCGCATTGCAACTGTCGCAAGCACAACAAGGCTGCAGGATGGTTGTGATGTATTGCGCGTCGTTGTACAACGCATAAGAGCGCTGATAGCGCATGCACCCCGTGGGAGACATCGACCGATGTCTCCCACGGGGTGCATTGAACCGAGATCATTTCCAGAGTAATGGTTAACCTCAGGCGGTCAATTTCACTAGCAGGCTAATAAAAAATCCTACACTTAATTCAGGATTAATCCTGCATATTGAAAGTGGAATCGACCGCGCTCGCGCAGCTTTCCCCTGACGCCCTCCGCGGCATGTCCAACACCCCCATGGCGCTGGATAAAACCTCAAGCCTGCTTCGGAGAAATGCCATGAAACTACGTACCCTGCTGGCGATGGGAGCCCTGGCCCTCTCGACCTTTGCCGGCCTGGCACAGGCCGACAACACCGGCACCACTCAACCCGTGCCTTATCATTACGGCATGCCCCTGCACGTGGCCAAGGTCATCTCGATGACTGAGCAACCGAGCCAGGAATGCAAAGTCATCACGGCCGACATGAAGTTCATCGATACCGCCGGCAAGCCCGCGGAGATCAGCTACCTCAAGCTGTCGGATTCCTGCAATTTCAATAACTGATTCCAATAAGACCGAATCCTGAAAACACCGCAAAACCTGGAGCTGGCTTGTCGGGACGCCGTATCGCAGCGATGAGGGCCTTGAGCCTTGCGCTGTCCATACGGACGCCATCGCCAGCAAGCCGGCTCCCACAGTGACCGCGTAAACCCGCCTCTTGCGGATCGCCGATCCCCCGCGCGCAAACAGCACCGGACAGCCCCTTCCCAGCGTCCCGCCGCGCCTATTCAGCCACCATTCAGCAATTAGCAATCAAAACTGTTTAGTAATGAGTATCATTATGTTACAAATTACCATCTTCTCTAACAGTGGTGCGTTGCCGAATGCTGGTTCCCTTCCTGATCATGCTGCGCGAAGGCATTGAAGCCGCGCTTATCGTTGGCATTATCGCCAGTTACCTCAAGCAGACCGGCCGGGGTCAGTGGATGCCGGCGGTGTGGATCGGCGTGTTTCTCGCCGCCGCCCTTGCCCTGCTGGTCGGTGGTGGCCTGGAGCTGGTCAGTGCCGAGTTCCCGCAGAAACAGCAGGAACTCTTCGAAGGAGTGGTCGGACTGGTCGCCGTCAGCATCCTCAGTTCGATGGTGTTCTGGATGCGCAAGGTCGCCCGCTCCATCAAGCACGCCCTGCACGAATCCCTCGACCAGGCACTCGCCGGTTCCAAACATCAGGTCTGGGCGCTGATTGCCATGGTGTTTTTCGCCGTGGCCCGCGAAGGCCTGGAAACCGTGTTCTTCCTGCTGGCGGTGTTCCAGCAGAGTGACGGTCCGGGCGCACCCATCGGCGCCCTGCTCGGCCTGATCCTGGCGATTTTCATCGGTTTCGCCATCTACAGCGGCAGCATGCGCCTGAACCTGGGTCTGTTCTTCCGCTGGACCGGCCTGTTCATCCTGGTGGTCGCCGCCGGCATCCTCGCCAATTCGGTCCAGGCCCTGCATGAAGCCGGCCTGTGGAACCACCTGCAAACCGTGGTCTTCGATATCAGCGCCACGCTGCCGATGGACGGCCCGGCGGGCTCGGTCCTGGCCGGCATGTTCGGTTACCAGGATGCGCCGACGGTCAGCGTCCTCGGCGCCTACCTGCTGTACCTGGCGTTCACCCTGGTGCTGTTCTTCCTGCCGAGCGCGGCACCGGCACCCAAGCACACTTCTTCCGTTCCCAACCAGTAAGGTTACCCATGTCCAACCCTGCAACTGGCAAACCGCCCCAGGCCCTGCGCTGGGCGGTAGCCGGCTCGGTGATCGTGATGATCGCGGCCGGTGGACTGTTCTATTACGCCTCGCAACTGGCCGCGAGCAAACGCCAGGCCCATCACAACGAAATCACCGTGACCATCCAGGCCCACGGCTGCGAGCCAAATGCCCTGAGCGTGCCGGCCGGGCAGAACAGCTTCCGCATCCTCAACAGTTCGCAACGCGCGGTCGAGTGGGAGATCCTCGACGGCGTACTGGTGCTCGAGGAGCGCGAGAACATCGCCCCGGGCCTGAGCCAGGTGATCAATGCCAACCTGCAACCCGGCGACTACGCCATTACCTGCGGCCTGCTGAGCAATCCGCGCGGCACCCTGCACGTCACGCCTACGGCGGCTTCCGAGGCCGCGGCCAAGGCGCGTCCGTCAATGACCGCCTTTATCGGGCCGTTGTCGGAGTTCCGCGTCTACCTGAGCAGCCAGGGCAACGCACTGATCAAGGCCGTCGATGCACTGGAACAGGCGATTGCCGCCGGTGACCTGACCCAGGCCCAGGTGCTCTATGCCCCGGCCCGTGCCGCCTACCAGCGCCTGGCCCCGGCCGCCCAGCGGCTCGCCGAACTGGATAACGCGATCAATGCCCGCGCCGACTATTACGAAAAACGCGAGCAGGACCCCGGCTTCGGCGGCTTCCACCGCATCGAGTACGGCCTGTTCCAGCAACGCAGCGTCGACGGCCTGGTGCCGGTCGCCCAGCATCTGCAAGCCGATGTCGCCAACCTCAAGCAGCAACTGCTGGCCCAATCTCTGCCGCCGGAACAACTGGTCAGCATCGTCGTGCGCAGCCTGCGCAGCATGGCCGATACCCGCGCCAGCGGCGGCGAAGAAGAGCGCTACAGCCACGTCGACCTGGACGGCTTCGCCGCCAACCTGCAAGCCGCACAAAAGGTCATCGACCTGATGCGACCGCTGCTGGTCAAGTCGTCCGGCGAGCTACTGGTGAAGATCGACAGCGCCGCCACGGCCCTCGACGCCGAATTCAACGGCCTGCGCAACACCGACGGCTATGTCACCTACGACACCGTAAGTGCCGCGCAACGCCAGCAGATCAGCAACAAGGCCAAGGACCTGGCCGATGCACTCGATGGAATCGATCCCGCCCTCGGCCTTTCCGGCCTGTAACCAAGCAGACGATACGAACATGAGCGATTCAGAACACAACAACGCCGAATTCTCCGCCCAGCGCCGTCGCGTCCTGCTGGGCATGGGGGTGGCCGGCGCCGCCCTCGCCGGCAGCGCCCTGAGCTGCCCGGCCATGGCCGCCAGCCAGGCACAGGTCACCGAAGCCCCGAGCAGCGACAAGACCGAGGACCGCCACGACTTCCACGGCAAGCACCAGACCGGGATCGTCACCCCGCGTCCGGCCGCCGGCATGATCGTCTCCTTCGACGTCCTGGCCAGCGACAGCGAGGAACTCGAACGCCTGTTCCGCACCTTGAACAAGCGCATCGCGTTCCTTATGAGCGGCGGTCCGGTGAAACAGGTCGATGAAAAACTGCCGCCCCTGGATTCCGGGATTCTCGGCCCGGTGGTTACCCCGGACAACCTGACCATCACCGTCGCGGTGGGTGAGTCGCTGTTCGATGAGCGCTACGGCCTGGCCAGCGTCAAGCCCAAGCACCTGATCCGCATGGTCGGTTTCCCCAACGACGCACTGCAATCGGAACTGTGCCACGGCGACCTGAGCATCCAGTTCTGCTCCAACACTCCGGACACCAACATTCACGCCCTGCGCGATATCGTCAAGAACACTCCGGACCTGCTGCTGGTGCGCTGGAAACAGGAAGGCACGGTACCGGCCCAGGCACCGGTCAAGGCCGGTGAACCAGCCCAGAGCGCACGCAACTTCCTCGGTTTCCGTGACGGCTCGGCCAACCCCGACTCCAACGATGCCAGCGCCATGGACAAAATCGTCTGGGTCCAGCCCGGGACCAATGAACCGGCCTGGGCCGTGGCCGGCAGCTATCAGGCCGTGCGGATCATCCGCAACCTGGTGGAGCGTTGGGACCGCACGCCGCTGCAGGAACAGCAGAGCATCATCGGCCGGGTCAAGACCACCGGTGCGCCCATGGATGGCCAGACGGAGAACCAGGTCCCCGACTACAGCAAGGACCCGGAAGGCAAGCTGACCAAGCTCGATGCGCATATCCGCCTGGCCAATCCGCGCACCGCCGAAACCCAGCGCAACCTGATCCTGCGTCGCCCGTTCAACTACTCCAATGGCGTGAGCAAGAACGGCCAGTTGGAGATGGGCCTGCTGTTCATCTGCTACCAAGCGGATCTGGCGCAAGGCTTTATCGCCGTGCAGACCCGGCTCAACGGCGAGCCCCTGGAGGAGTACCTCAAGCCCATCGGCGGCGGTTATTTTTTCACCCTGCCCGGGGTCACCAGCGATCAGGACTTTATCGGTCGCTCACTGCTTTCAGCTGTAAAACAAAAAGCCATCGCTTGACCCTTAACTCACCAGGAAACGTCCCATGAAGAAGTCGCCTCTTGCTTTGTTGTTGGCCCTTGGCCTGTTCCACACACCGCTTTCGGCTTTCGCGGCCACCGCGCCGTTGGATCTGGTGGGGCCAGTGTCCGACTACAAGATCTATGTGACCGAAGAACTTGACGAGTTGGCCAGCAAGACCCAGCAGTTCACCGACGCGGTGAAGAAAGGCGACCTGGCCACCGCCAAGAAGCTCTATGCACCGACTCGCGTGCACTACGAGAAGATCGAGCCGATCGCCGAGCTGTTCAATGACCTGGACGGCGCCATCGACTCGCGCGTCAACGACCATGAAAAAGGCGTGACGGCCGAAGACTTCACCGGTTTCCATCGTATCGAATACACCCTGTTCTCGGAAAACACCACCGACGGCCTGGGCGCCCTGGCGGATGGCCTGAACAAGGACGTCAAGGACCTGCAGACCCGCGTCGCCGGCCTGACCTTCCCTCCTGAGAAAGTCGTCGGCGGTGCCGCTGCGCTGCTGGAAGAAGTGGCGGCCACCAAGATTTCCGGTGAAGAAGACCGTTACAGCCACACCGACCTGTATGACTTCCAGGGCAACATCGACGGCGCGAAGAAAATCGTCGACCTGTTCCGTCCGCAGATCGAGAAGCAGGACAAGGGGTTCGCCGCCAAGGTGGACAAGAACTTCGCCGCCGTGGACAAGATCCTGGCCAAGTACAAGACCAAGGATGGCGGTTTCGAAACCTATGACAAGGTCAAGGAAGCCGACCGCAAGGCCCTGGTGGGTCCGGTCACGACCCTGGCCGAAGACCTGTCGACCCTGCGTGGCAAGCTGGGCCTGAACTGAGGCCGGTATTCATCCCGGGGGATTGATATCGCCTGGGATGGCCCCTTCGCCAGCAGGCTGGCGCCTACAATGATTCGGTTGAATCCGCTTTCGCGAACGACTCAATACCGTAGGAGCAAGCTTGCTCGCGATGAACGATAACGCGCTACCCCTGCCGTCCTCCCACCTTACAACATCCGATACAACAACCGCTCGATCCGCACCCGACTGACACGCCGCAGGAACTTGCCCACCGCTTCCGGATAGTCCATCAGGGTCTCCAGGTCCTTGAAGCTGTCGATCCGCTGGGTGTTTTCCATGATCTGGGCCAACTCCTTCTCGCGCATCTCCAGCAACTCGCGACGCGGATCGTCAATCAACAGGGCATTCTCCAGATCCAGTCGGAACGCCCGTGGATTGAGGTTGTTCCCGGTCAGCAAGGTATAACGTTCGTCGACCCACATGCCCTTGAGGTGATAGGTGTTGTCGCCGTCACGCCACAGGTGCAGATTCAGTTGCCCGCTGTCGATCACCGCCTGATGCCGCTTGGCGAAACGCCGCAGGCTGATCTCGTAGAGATAGGGCAAGGCGGCGATCACCTTGAACGGCTGGCTTGGCGGGATATAGAAATCGTTGGCGGTCTTGTCGCCGACGATGATATCGATCTTCACCCCGCGCTCCAGGGCCCGGTTGATTTCCCGGGTCACCGCCAGCGGCAGGTTGAAATAGGGCGTGCAGATGGTCAGTTGCTGCTGGCTGGAGGCGATCAGTTCACAGACCAGGCGGTTCAACGGGTTGTTCTTGCCCAAGCCCATCACCGGACTGACCGACAGACCGAACGTCGGCTCGCTGCCGGCCGTGGTGTCATAGCCGACCTTCTTCAGGCGGCTGCGCAAATCGCCGATATCGCCGCGCAGGCTTCGGGTCGTCGGCAACTCGGGCACGTCGAGACGGCGTACCGCCCGGGAGCCCAGCAACTCGTTGCGTATCAGTCCCTGCATCGAGTCAGCCAGGGCGGTGTTGTGCAGCACGTGGTAACGGTCAAAACGGTATTTGTCGAACTTGTGCAGGTAGACGTTGTTCAGGCTGGCACCGCTGTAGATCACGCAGTCATCGATCACGAAACCCTTGAGGTGCAACACGCCGAACAGCTCGCGGGTTTGCACCGGCACCCCATAGATCGGCACTTCCGTGGCGTGGTCGCGGGTTTGCGCCTGGTACCAGGCACTGTTGCCTGGCTGCTTGCCGGCCCCGATCAGGCCGCGCTGGGCCCGCAGCCAGTCCACCACCACGACGATGTCCAACTCCGGACGGGCCGACTTGGCCGCATGCAGGGCGTCGAGGATTTCCTGGCCGGCTTCGTCTTCCTGCAGGTACAACGCCACCAGCGTGATGCGCTGCCGGGCAGCGGCAATCTTCTCCAGCAGACAACGCCGGAACTCGGCCGCCGAAGGCAGGATGGTCAAGGCCTCGGCGGCCAGGGGGAAGCTGCGCAGTTTGGGCAACAGGGAGCGTTTGAAGAGCGACGGCATAGGGCTCGCTAGGGTCGAATGCGAAGGATCGCTGAGTCTACACCATGCGCCGCTCTCGGACGCGCCTTCGAAGAGGGCTCTGCTGCCAACCTGGAGCCGTTCCAGCATGCACTCCCCGGCCATCCCCCCCTAGCGCCCATCAGGGTTTATTTCAAAAAGACGATTGACCGCAGAGAACGATCGTTCTACTCTCTTCCCCATGAACAACATCACTCCGAACCAGACTCGCGAAAACCTGCTGGATACCGCCGAGCAGTTGATCTATCAAAGTGGCATTCATGCCACCGGCATTGATCTGCTGGTGCGCACCTCCGGTGTGGCGCGCAAAAGTCTCTACAAGTACTTCGGTACCAAGGACGAACTGACCCTGGAAGCCTTGCGCCGCCGGGATATCCGCTGGATGCAGTGGTATCGCGGCGAAGTCGAGCAGGCCGCCAGCTCCGGTGAGCGTCTGCTCGCCCTGTTCAGCGTGCTGGGCGGCTGGTTCGCCAGCGAGGGCTTTCGCGGCTGCGCCTTTATCAATACCGCCGGTGAAACCGGCGATCCCCTGGACCCGGTACGGCTACTGGCCAGGGAACACAAACAGAAGCTGCTCGACTATGTGGTCGAGCTCTGTGAAGCACATGGCGTCGTCGATCCCCAGGCAACGGGTAAACAGTTGCTGATCCTGATCGATGGCGCCATTACCGTTGCACTTGTCATGGGCGACCCCGGTGCAGCCGATAATGCGCAATGCATGGCGCGAACGTTATTGGCGCTCTAAGTCGCGCGCCTAACCGCCGCTACGCTCCGGATGAGCGAGTGGCCGACGGGCCTGCGACCGCTTGACCCAAGCGCGACAACTTGTCTGAACCCTACTCAATTGGAGACATTGCCATGTCATCTGACGCTGACGTCCGCCCGCCGCTTCCCCCTTTCACCCGTGAGTCGGCGATCCAGAAGATCCGCCTGGCCGAAGACGGCTGGAACTCCCGCGACCCGGAGCGCGTGTCCCTGGCCTACACCCTGGACACTCAATGGCGTAACCGTGCCGAGTTCGCCCACAACCGCGAGGAAGCCAAGGCTTTCCTGAGCCGCAAATGGGCCAAGGAACTGGACTACCGACTGATCAAGGAACTCTGGGCCTTTACCGACAATCGCATCGCCGTGCGCTACGCCTATGAGTGGCATGACGACTCTGGCAACTGGTTCCGTTCCTACGGCAACGAAAACTGGGAATTCGACGAAAACGGCTTGATGGCTACCCGTTACGCCTGCATCAACGACATGCCGATCAAGGCTTCGGAGCGCAAGTACCACTGGCCCCTGGGCCGTCGTCCGGACGATCACCCGGGGCTGTCGGACCTGGGCCTGTAACCTCTCTCGATCATTCCCGCCCCCCGGGTGGGAACGATCGCTTTGAACAGAAATCGCCCGCCGGGCGATTTTTTTCTGCTGGAATGAATAAATCCGGAACATCGAGTGTTCAATCCATAACCACTGTAACCGCCGCCCTGCCACCTGGCAGCGCAAATAAATTTCAGCAGATGTGAATAAGACCCACTGCAACAGCGTCTACTAGCCAACAGATACCGGAGCATTACCGATGAGTATTCGTAAAGCCACATTCGCGGTTCCCTTCCTGGCTGCCAGTTGCCTGGCCGGGGCCCTGTTGAGCACGCCGGCACTGGCTTCGGGCGAGAAGCCGGAATCCATGCCACCTACCTGTCCCAAGGGTCAGGTGTGGAACAAGGCGAAAAAAGCCTGCATCCCGTATGTCAGCAGTCTGACACCGGATGAAGATCGCACCGACTACGCCTACCGCCTGGCCAAGAACGGCGATTACCAGGCCGCCCTGGACCTGCTCGACACCCTCAAGCAACCCAATACCGCCAAGGCCCTCAACTATCGCGGCTATGCCACCCGCAAATTGGGTCGCACCGACGAAGGCATTGGCTACTATCTGCAAGCCCTGGAACTGGACCCGAACTACGCTCAAGTCCGTGAATACCTCGGCGAAGCCTACGTGATCAAAGGCCGCATCGACCTCGCCCAGGTGCAGTTGCAGACCATCAAGTCGCTTTGCGGCAGCGGTTGCGAAGAATATGAAGACCTGGCCGACGCCATCGCGCACCGGATCCCCAGCTGATCACCGTTGAAGGCGGAGGTTGTCATCGCCAGCGACAAGGAAATACGCACCGAGATGGGACAGCACCTGCCACGCCTATGGCGTTACGCGCTGGTGCTGTCGCGCCAACGCCATGTCGCCGAGGACCTGGTGCAGTCCACCTGTGTCCGCGCCTTGGAGCGCGGCGACCAGTTCGTCTCAGGCACGCGCCTGGACCGCTGGCTGCTGAGCATCCTGCACTCGATCTGGCTCAATGAAGTGCGCTCCCAGCGGGTGCGCCGCGGCCAGGGCCAGGTCGATGCCGACCAAGCCCTGAGCTTCGATGGCGAGCAGGCGGTACAGACCCACGTACTGGCTTCCCAGGTGATCAAGCGCGTCGATGCCCTGCCCGACGCCCAGCGCGAAACGGTGTTTCTCGCCTATGTCGAAGGTCTGTCCTACAAAGAAGTGGCCCAGGTGCTCGAAGTGCCCATCGGTACGGTCATGAGCCGGTTGGCCGCCGCACGCGTAAAACTGGCGGAGCATCCGCCGTTGCGTGCGGTGCCCAGCGCAAACAGCGGAGAACGGCGATGACTGACCAGCTTTCGCACTACACCCCTACGGATGAACAGCTGGTGGCCTTTCTCGACGACGAAGTGGACGCCGAGGAGCGCAGCCGGATCGAAGCCGCCCTGGCTCGTGACGAAGCCGTTGCCGAGCGTCTCGAGTGGCTGATGCGCAGTGACCTGCCGTTCCAGGCCGCCTATGGCGAACTGCTCAAACAGGCGCCTCAGGCCCGTCTGGAGGCCATGCTGCACGCCCTGCCGACAGAAAAAATGGCCGCGGCGCCAATGAGCCGACGCAGCTTTCTCGCCGTGGCGGCCAGCTTCATGGTCGCGGGAATTGCCGCGGACCGACTGTTCCAGCGCTGGCAGACACCCGCGCCGTCCAGTGAAATCAGCTGGCGCGGGCTGGTGGCCGACTACATGGCGCTCTACACGGCGCAGACCCTCGAGAACCTGCCCAGCGGCGACGCCGATCATCGAGCGCAACTGCAAAGTGTTCAACAACACCTGGGCTTGGCCCTTGAGCCGGCACAGGTACAACTGCCGGTCGCGCAACTCAAGCGCGCGCAGATGCTGGAGTACGAACATATACCGATTGCCCAGATCAACTACCTGGATCCGCAACACGGGCCGCTGGCGTTGTGTATCACCCACTCGAAAACCGGGACCCGGGCCATGGCGCAGGAAGTACGCCATGGCATGAACGTGGTGTTCTGGTCCGGGCCGACCTATGCCTACATGTTGATCGGACACAATTCGGTGGCAGAGCTCAATGGCATGGCCGACCTGCTCAGGCAGCGTTTTGCCAGCTGACTGACGATGCAAGCTGTACCGACGCTATCGCCAGCAAGCCGGCGCCTACAGAACTCTGTGCTCGACAATATTTGGCGGCGAGCGCAAACCTGTGGGAGCCGGCTTGCAGGCGACGGCGGTGGCGAGACCACCCCCCATCCACCTGGCCAATGACTTACCCCTCTGACGGCAGGCCACCGACAGTCCGAGATGCTGCCTGGCGCAGCCGCAACGACTAGAATCCTCCAGGCCGCATCCCATTTCCAAGGAGGTCTTATGTCCCCGTTTCAACACCTGCCGCCGCTGAACGACCCGCGTTGCGCCCTGGTCGTGATCGGATATGCAGAATGACTTCATTCCCGGCGGCCAGTTGGCGGTCCAGGGCGGTGACGAGATCGTACCGCTGATCAACCGCTTGGGAGCCCTGCGCGCTCGCACGGGGCTCCCAACCGGCAAAGGTCAGCTTGCGACGCCAGTGCCCAGTGGCTGATTGACCTGCTGCACTACCGCATACACGCTCAAGTCACTGAGCGTCACCTGTGCCAGCGTCTCGGCCGGTAGCGACAACAAGGCCTGATGCGCGCCCTGCTTCAAACGTGCGAACAACAGGCGCTTGCCCTCGGTCGGGAAACGCGCGATGAAGTCTTGCAGGGCTTCCAGGCTGGTGCCATCCAGGTCCGGCGACTCCTCCAGGCTGAGAATCACCGAGTGCACGGCATCTCCTTGCTCGCGAACCCGCCGCGAGACGCTGCCGAGGATGCGTTCGGCGTTGGCGAAGAACAACGGCTCGCCCGGGCGCACGATCAGCAGCCCAGGGACTTCCCGTGCCTGGGGATGCAATTGGCAGTCGACGAAATCATGGCCGTCGGCAATATGCCCGAGCACCTGGACCGACGCCGAGGACATTTGCCGCAACATCAGCATCAGGCTGATCGCCACCGCCGCCAGCAAGCCGTCCAACACCCCGAGCAGAAGTACCGCGGCCACCGCGCAGATCGCCAGGACACGATCCCGCCGCCAGACAAAGTAGCGATGCAAGGGCTCCAGGCTCAGGGCCCGGGTCAAGGCATGAATGACGATGGCCGCCAGCACCGGTTCCGGCGTCAGGGCGATCAGCGGCAACAAGGTCAATACGATCACCAGCACCACCAGTGCCGCCACCACCCCGGCCAAACGTGAGGTCGCACCCGCAGCGTCATTGGCCGAGGTCGCCGAGTAGCCGGCACCGGCGGGCATGCCATGGAACAGGCCGGACAACAGGTTGGCGCCGCCCAGTACCAGCAGGTCACGGTTGGAGTTCACCCGGTCACCGTGTTTGAGGGCAAAGGCGCTGATGGAGCCGTAGGACTCGGCGTAGAGAATCATCACCATGGCAAAGCCCAGTTCCACCAGCTTGAGCCAGTCGGTGAAGACCAGGCGCGGCAGCGACGGCACCGTCAGTTGCAGGTCGATCACGCCGATCAGGTTGACGCCGTAGCCAGGCAGATCCAGCCATTCTCCGGCCGCGACGCCAAGCATCACCACCAGCAACCCGCCCGGCAAACGCCGGTAGCGGCCCAGTATCGAGAGCAGGACCAGGGCGACAGCCGCCACCGCGACCCCGGCCCAGTTCCAGCGCGGCAACTGACTGAGCAATTCCGGCACGAAGCGGATCAGATCGCTGTGGGCGGGACTCACATGGACGATGCTCGCGACCTGCTTGAGGATGATCGTTACCGCCAGGCCGAAGGCAAAGCCACGCAACACCGGCTTGGCAATAAACGACGTGACACTGCCCAGTTTGAACAGGCCGGCGAGCAGGAACATCAGGCCGGTGATCATCACCAGACCGATGGCCATGGTCAGGCGCAGCGCCATGTCGGGACCCGCCACCGAGACCGTGGCCGCCGCCAGCACCGCGGCCGACGACGAGGTCGCCGAGACGATGGCATAACGGCTGGTACCGAACAGGCCGTAGCAGAACAGCCCGACGAAGAGCGCAATGACCCCGGCCTGGGGCGGTAGATTGGCGATACTCGAATAGGCGACCGCCTCAGGTAACAGCAGACCGGCAATCGACAGCCCGGCAATCAAGTCGGCCCAGCCGCGTTTCGGTTGCTCGGCGGGCATCGGGGTAGGCAGCGCGGACGGCTCAGGCATCGATCGGACCACTCCACCCCGGCAGATAACGCGCGGCCTGGCTGCGGGCCAACTTGAGGGCGGTCGCCTGCACCTGCTCGCTGGGCGCGCTCAGTTCGGCGGCGCTTATGCGCGTGCGGAAGAAATCGGCCCAGAGAAACTCGCTGAAGGGCGTGACGTCCTTGGCAAAGCCACCGGCCCGGCGCAAGGCACCCGCCAGGCTGCGATAGGGGTCGTCCTGCAGCTCATTGATGGATCCTGGCACCTTGTCGTAACCGCGGCGAATGCCCTTGGCATCGTAGGGATGAACCCACTGGTGGAAGTCCATGATGGTCCAGAAGCTCGCGGGCTCGACGAACGAGAGGTCCTTGAGTACCACCAGCGAGACCTTCTTCACCTCTTCCTGCATCAGCGCCAGGCCGAAGTGATGGTGATCGACGATATAGTGCCGACCTTCAGGCCCGAGGACGCAGGGAAACCAGTGATTATCGAGGGCGGTTTCGCGCTCCTTGCGCTTGAGGGTCTGCCATTGGGCTCGCTTGAGGGCGACCTCTTGCAGGCCGACGGTGACTTGGGTGGGGTGCAGTTTTGCAAGCTTTGCGCTGATCAGTTGCGGGCGGGCACGAGCCATAGAGCATCTCCGGGCAGACAAGTCCGAAACCTTGGACTGATCGCAAGCTTAGCCTTGAATGGCCGGAGGAAACACCAGGCATCATCATTCTTCACGGACAGCCCTTGCCGCCAGCGTCCAGACCCGGGCAATGTCCCCAGCTCGCGCACTCAGCAGGCGCGGCGCCTCGCGACAGGCCTGTTCCAGACTCATGGGCCCGGACGCCAGGGCAAAGGCCGCGTCGACCCCGTGGGCATACATCTGCTCATAACCTTCGCCAAGGGTTCCGGCCAGTACGATCACCGGTACACCTTGCTCCTTGGCGATCCGCGCCACGCCAAACGGGGTCTTGCCGCGCAAGGTCTGGGCATCGAAGCGGCCTTCGCCAGTAATGACCAGGTCGGCACCGCGTACCGCCTCGGCCAACCCCACCAACTCAGCGACCACCTCCACACCGGGACGAAAACGCGCCCCGAAGAACGCCTTGGCGGCAAACCCCAGGCCACCCGCCGCACCGCTGCCCGGCTCGTCACGCACATCCCGGCCCAGCACCTGCGCGCACAGATCGGCAAAATGCCCGAGGGCCGCATCCAGCTCGCGCACCTGGTCCGGTGTCGCGCCTTTCTGCGGACCGAAGATTGCCGAGGCGCCCTGCTCGCCGCACAAAGGATTGTTCACGTCGGCGGCGATCTCGAAACGCACCTGGTCGATACGCGGGTCGATACCTTCCAGTGCCACTCGCCCCACCCCGGCCAGGGCCAGGCCACCCGCCGGCACGACCTGCCCGCGAGCATCGAACAAGCCCACGCCCAGGGCCTGCAAGGCACCGGCACCGGCATCGTTGGTGGCACTGCCGCCAATCGCCAGGATGATCCGCTGCGCCCCGGCATCCAGGGCCGCGCGGATCAGTTCGCCAGTGCCGTAGGTGCTGGTGATGCAGGCGTCACGCTGCTCATTCGGAACCAGTTGCAAGCCACTGGCCTCGGCCATTTCAATAATCGCCGTGGCGCTTGTCGGCAACCAGCCCCAATGCGCGTTCACCGGGTCGCCCAAAGGACCACGGACGCGCAGGCTGCGCAGCTCGCCGTTGCACGCGGCCAACACCGAAGCGACCGTCCCCTCACCACCGTCGGCCATCGGGCATTCAATCAACTGCGCCTCGGGCAGTACCCGCGCCAGGCCTTCGGCAATCGCCCGGGCCACACCTTCGGCGCTGAGGCTGTCCTTGAATGAGTCGGGGGCGATGATGATTTTCATGGGCGATCTCCAGTTCTTGTGACGTCCATGCTGCCAGTTGAAACAGGGAATGACGCCGGTCTGCTGCACAAGTCGGGGCAGGCTTTATTGTTCATTCCTACAAACCACCCTGGTGGCCTGCACAATCCACTGCAGGAGCCGCGGTAAGGACGGTGCGAGACGCAAGGGCCTCATCGCCGGCAAGCCGGCTCCTACAAAGGTGATTCGCTGTGGGGCAGTAATTGCACCCCCAGGTACAACGCCAGCATCCCGTCCAGGCGCAGCGGGTCGACACCGCTGATCTCGGCAATCCGCTCCATCCGATAGCGCAGGCTGTTGCGATGAATCCCCAGTGCTTCGGCACAGCCCTGGCTCTGACCGTCATGTTCGCACCAGCTGCGCAAGGTGGCGAGCAATTGGCCGTTACTGTCCTTGGCGATCACCTTGCGCAACGGTTTGAGCAACTCTTCCAGCGCATCGTCGCTGCGATGCCGCCAGAGCATCACCGGCAAACGATAACGATTGAGCTGCAAGAGGCGGCTGTGGGGCAGGACATCCCGGCCATAGGCAAGCAGATCACCGACCCGCCGATAGCAACGACGCAAACCCTGCAAACCATCAGCCTGGCCGCCCGCGGCAACGCGGGCGATCTTCCAGCCCAGGCTGTCGAGCTTCTCCAGCAGGCGCTGATCATCGAGGATCACCGTCGCCGGCCGACACCACAGCAGCGAGGCGGTCGACCCGCTCACGCACCAACTGTCGGGATAACGTGACTGTAGCCAGGCCATCAGTGCTTCGGCACTCTGTCCCGGGTCCAGTTCGAACAGGTAGGGAATCCGTGACAACTGCGGCTTGAGCCCCATCTGCCGGGCCTCGTCGATCAGGCGCGGCGAATCGCCTTCGTCACTGAGCAACAAGGCCAGCAGGTCGTCGCAACGCTGGCGCCGCCATTGCTGCTCGGCCTGCTGGTGACGCTGGCCGACGAGCATTTCGGCGGTCATGCGCACCAGTTCGGCGTACGTGCGCAGTTGCTCCGGCTCACCGGTAATGCCCAGCACGCCGATCAGCCGTTCGTCATGCATCAACGGCAGGTTGATCCCTGGCTGCACGCCCTTCAGGCACTTGGCCGCCTGCTCGTCGATCACCACCACCCGACCGTTCGCCAGCACCAGTTGCGCACCTTCGTGGCGGGTATTGATCCGCTCCGGTTCGCCACTGCCCAGGATCAGGCCCTGGCTGTCCATGACATTGACGTTGTACGGCAGAATGGCCATCGCACGATCGACGATATCCTGCGCAAGGTCATGGTCCAGTTCGAACATAGCGGTAGGGTCCTTGGTTCAGGTGGAGCAACGTTTGTTCAGCAGCACAGGGTACACCGGCAAACCCTGTGCACTGGCACAAAGACAGCAAGGCTGGGGTGACCGAGACTCACAGGGCGATCAAGTTACCCTTGCCTCGCAAAAAATCATAATAAAGAGAGACCGCCATGTCACAGAGCGCCGCGTTATCCCAGGCCACCGCTGACTTGAAAAACGCCGTATACAAGCGCATCACCCTGCGCCTGATTCCCTTCATCTTCATCTGCTACCTGTTCAACTACCTCGACCGGGTCAATGTTGGATTTGCCAAGCTGCAGATGCTCGATGCGTTGAAATTCAGCGAAACCATCTACGGCCTCGGAGCCGGGATTTTCTTTATCGGCTACGTGCTCTGCGGCGTGCCGAGCAACCTGGCGCTGAGCCGCTTCGGTCCGCGGCGCTGGATCGCCCTGATGATGATCACCTGGGGAGTGCTGTCGACCTGCCTGCTGCTCGTCAGCACACCGATCCAGTTCTATACCCTGCGCCTGCTCACCGGGGCCGCCGAGGCCGGCTTCTTCCCCGGCGTGGTGCTGTACCTCTCGCAGTGGTTCCCGAGCTTCCGGCGCGGGCGGATCATGGCCCTGTTCATGTCGGCAATCCCGGTCTCGGGATTGCTCGGCAGCCCTTTCTCCGGCTGGATCCTCAACCACTTTGGCGCAGGCCAAGGCGGTCTTGCCGGCTGGCAGTGGATGTTCCTGTTGCAGGGCATCCCGACCATTGCCTTGGGCATTGCGGCATTTTTCCTGCTGGCGGATAGATTCGCCAACGCCAAGTGGCTGACCGCGGAAGAACGCGCGGTACTCGAAGCCGACCAGGCCGAGGATGCCGCCAACAAGCCCAAGACGGTCAGCGACTCGCTGACTGAAGTGTTCAAGAACCCGGCTATCTGGGCCTTTGGCCTGATCTACTTCTGTATCCAGAGCGGTGTCTATGCCATCAACTTCTGGTTGCCGTCGATCATCAAGAATCTGGGGTTCAGCGACAACCTGGTGATTGGCTGGCTCAGTGCGATTCCCTACCTGCTGGCGGCAGTGTTCATGTTGCTGGTAGGCCGTTCCGCCGACCTGCGCAAGGAACGCCGCTGGCACCTGGTGGTACCGATGCTGATGGGCGCCATCGGCCTGTTGATCGCGGTCAACTTCGCCACCTCGCCGGCTATCGCGATTCTCGGCCTGACGATTGCCACCATGGGCGCCCTCACCGGCCTGCCGATGTTCTGGCCGGTGCCCACCGCCCTGCTCAGCGCCGGCGCGGCCGCCGGTGGCCTGGCGCTGATCAACTCCATGGGCCAGATGGCCGGCTTCCTCAGCCCGTACCTGGTGGGTTGGGTCAAGG
This sequence comes from Pseudomonas sp. MWU13-2100, assembly GCF_023242365.1. Lineage (GTDB taxonomy): Bacteria > Pseudomonadota > Gammaproteobacteria > Pseudomonadales > Pseudomonadaceae > Aquipseudomonas. The sequence continues at coordinate 91,046 of NZ_JALLIX010000005.1, read as the reverse complement.
ACGCCAGCGGCTCCACCGACGCAGCCCTGTATGTGCTGGCCGCGGTGATCGTTGCCGGCAGCCTGCTGGCCCTGCGCATGACCCGCACCTTGCGCGCAGCGTAAAACGACGGCAATAAAAAGCCCGAGGGACGACATCGCTGTCGTCCCTCGGGCGCGTCTCCCCCAATGAATAAAATCAGGCGGTGGCGCTCGCACTCACGCTTTGAGTCACGGAGCTCATGGCTTTCTTGTGTTTCTTGTGGTGTTTTTTCTTCTTGGCCGCCAACTGCATACCGGCCTTCTCGGAAGTGACCTTCTGGGTCTGAGTCGTCGGCGCGACCTGCGCCTGCGCCATCACCATCGGGACCACGCCCGCCTGGGCAACGACGATCACCATGGCCAGCGCTTTAAGACGTTTCGAATTAAGCATCATGTCTCTCCATATTGAACGGGGTTATGTCCTGATGGCCTTTACGACTGTACCTGCCGGACAAGCAGGTCTCTTGGCTACATATCACTCTAGACCGAGCCGCCGTAACAACCTGTCAGAATTGACAGTTCCGACGAACGGTCAGGGAGTCGCCATTGTGGTGCCCCCTGGCAAGGATCGGAATGCATGAAAACTTTGCGCTACTTTCCCTCACAGAATTGTCAGATATCGGCGAGTTGATTGAGGGATTGCTCAACGACAACATTCTGGTATCTGATGGGCATCTTCTCTTTCGTGCAAAAGGATGTTGTTCATGAGTTACCGCACCCTCGGCCATTCCGGACTGCAAGTCAGCACATTGACACTGGGCAGCATGATGTTCGGTGAACAGACCGACACCGAAACCTCCCTGCGCATCATCGACAAGGCCTGGGACCAGGGCATCAACTTTATCGACACGGCGGACGTCTACACCGGCGGGCGCTCCGAGGAAATCGTCGGCGAAGCGATTGCCCGCCATCGTCATGAGTGGGTCCTCGCGACCAAGGCCGGTTTCGGCCCGGTGGATGGCAAGCCGAACCGCAGCGGCTTGAGCCGCAAGCATCTGTTCAATGCCATCGAAGCCAGCCTCGGTCGCCTGGGTACCGACTACCTGGACATCTACTACCTGCACCGCGAAGACCACAACACTCCGCTGGACGTCACGGTATCGGCCATCGGCGACCTGCTGCGCCAGGGCAAGATCCGCCATTGGGGCCTGTCCAACTATCGCGGCTGGCGGATTGCCGAAGTGATCCGCGTGGCCGAGCGCCTGGGGGTGGACAAGCCGGTGATCAGCCAACCGCTGTACAACATCGTCAACCGCCAGGCCGAGACCGAGCAGATCACCGCCGCTGCCGCCTACGGCCTCGGCGTGGTGCCCTACAGCCCGTTGGCTCGCGGTGTACTCAGCGGTAAATACGCCCCGGATGTCGCACCGGATGCCAACAGCCGGGCCGGGCGCCAGGACAGGCGCATCCTCGAGACCGAATGGCGGGTCGAGTCATTGCGCATTGCCCAGCAGTTGCAGGCGTACACCCAACAGCGTGGCATCGGCCTGGTGGAGTTCGCGATTGCCTGGGTGTTGAACAATACGGCAGTCAGTTCGGCGATTGTCGGCCCGCGCACCGAGGAGCAATGGGACAGTTACACCAAAGCACTGGCGGTGAAGATCAGCGCCGAGGACGAAGCCTTTGTCGATTCCCTGGTGACCCCGGGGCATGCGTCCACCCCGGGTTTCAACGATGTCAGCCACTTCGTTTCCGGGCGCGTGCCACGCAGCGCCTGACCCCCGCTTCGAGGCGCTCCCTGTAGGAACCGGCTTGCCGGAGATAGCGGTGCATCAGCTATGTTCATCGCCAGCAAGTCGGCTCCTGCAAAGGATCTCAGCCCGTACTCAGGGGGAAACGATCCAGTGCCGCCTGCTGGAAATACAGTGCTTCTTCGACCGGTCTGGAAAGAAAGTAGCCTTGCGCCTCGTCACAGCCGAAGTGCTTGAGTATTTCCAGGCAGCCGAAACTTTCCACGCCTTCGGCCACGGTGCGATAGCCCAGGTCGCGGGCCACGCCGATGATCGACTTGGCCACCCGCTGATGCTGGGCGCTGTGCTCCAGGTCGAAGATCATCGACTGGTCGAGCTTGAGAATATTGGCTGGAATCTTGTGTAGATAAGAGAAGTTGCTGTAGCCGGTCCCGAAGTCGTCGATGGCCACATCGACACCCAGATTCCTCAGTTGCTGAAGCTGCTCGATCACCCCGGCGCTGGAGCGCAGCCACTCGCCTTCGGTAATTTCCACCTCGAGCATGGCCGGGTCGACCCCATGGGCAGCACAGCGTTGCGCAATGACATCCGCCACATTGCGCCCATAGAAATCCCGCGATGAAAGATTGAGCGAGATTTTCTTGTCCCGGGCATAGCCCGTACTGGCAATCAGCGTCACTACCCGTTCGATCACCCAATCCGTCACCGAATGGATCAGCGAGCTTTTCTCGACAATCGGAATGAACTCCGCAGGCGAGATAAAGCCATGCTGGCGATGATTCCAGCGGATCAGCGCCTCGGCACTGACATGGGCGCCATCGCTCAACAAGAACCGGGGCTGATAGACCAGGAACACATCATCGGCCTTCAAGGCCGGTGTAATGTCCGGTAGCAGGCTGAACAGGCGACGAAAAACCGCATCGTCGCGCTGATTGTAATAAGCATAGGGCAGGCCTTTCTGCCGCGCGGTCTCCAGCGCGAACAGGCCCTTGCGCAGCAGTTCCCGAGCCGTCTCCGAGTCGTTCTCGAACTCCAGCAACCCCGCGCAAACCGTGGGCACCATCGGTAGATTCTCGCTGATGGGGGCCCGCCGCAGCCAATCCACCAAACGGGGCAAAAAGCCGCGCGCCTCCTCGGCGTCCATCTGCATCGTGAAGGCAAACCCCTTGACCATCACGTGATAGATCTTGATCCCAGTGCCAATAAACGCCTGGATCCGTGAGGCCATATCCCGCAGGACCGCTTCAAAGGGCACCATGCCCTCGGCCACGGTCAAGCGGTGCGCCCAATCGGTGTCCAGGGCATCGACCGTCACCAGTACTCTCTTGCGCGCATCGCCGGCCTGGAGCAAGCCCTGCAGGTCGGAGAGAAATTGCGTGCGGTTGGGCAAGCCGCTGACGGCATCCACGCGTTTGAGCAGATGCTGGCGCTCGATCAACTGCATGATCAGCGCGGCGAAGTCTTCAAGGGCGGCGTGATCGGCCGGCGTCAGGCTGTGTGACACCGTATCCTGGATGCAGACGCTGCCAATGGCGTAACCGCCTTCCGTGCGCAGGGGCGCACCGGCATAAAACCTCAGGCCGTCTTCACCCTTGACCTGGGGAAAGTCCGCAAAGCGCGGGTCCAAATGGGCGTCATCCACCACAAGCACGCCACGCTGCCGGATCGTGTGAGCTCCGAACGACAGTTCCAATCCCGGTGCTTCCTGCCCGGAAAACCCGGTGGTGGCCAGGAACCACTGGCGGTCCTGGTCGATCAGGCTGACGATCGCCACCGGCGCCTGAAAGCGCGAAGCGACCAACCGGCAGATCCGCGCGAAACACTCCTCGCGGGCCACGTCCGTCAAGTCGAAGGCATGCAGGGCGGCGAGCCGCTCCTCTTCTTCGCGATCACGCAACAACATCCGCTCAACTGTCGTGAGTTTTTTCATCAGCACCCGTTGTCGTCAATCCGAGTCGTCCAGTCGGCCACGCAAGGGTGGCCTTTTGCCGTTAATCATTACGCGGGGACCGAATAATATCCAGACAAATGCGACCAACGTCTGACAGAACGCAGATACCTCGGATGAGAAAATACGACCGATTACCGCCGACACAGTCCTATTTCGGAGGCCTTTTGCCTGGACATAAAAAAACACCCACCGACCAGTCGCAAGACCGGGCAATGGGTGTTCTTCGCTTCAGCGCTCCCCGCCGAAGCGAGGCAAGGCCTTTACAGCGCCATGTCAGCCGCTGGGGTGTCGGCCTTGGGCTTGTCGCTCGCAGCCGGTGCGGCTGGCGCGACGGCGGTCTGACTGATCACCGGAGGCTTGGTCAGTTGCAGGACTTCAGCCGTGTAGTCCCATTCCTTCTGGACCGCGGCAGGGTTGCCGTTGAGCTTGGTACCGTAGCTTGGCACGATCTGGTGCAGCTTTTCCTGCCAGGCAGGCGTCGCAACCTGGTCCTTGAAGACCCGTTCCAGAATGGTCAGCATGATCGGCGCGGCGGTGGAAGCACCCGGCGATGCACCCAGCAGGCCGGCGATGCTGTTGTCCTTGGCGGTCACCACTTCGGTGCCGAGTTTCAGGACCCCGCCCTTCTCTTCGTCACGCTTGATGATCTGCACGCGCTGACCGGCTTGCCACAGGCGCCAGTCTTCTTTCTTCGCCTCGGGGAAGTATTCCTTCAGGGCGTTGAAGCGGTCGTCATCCGACATCATCAACTGGCCGGCCAGGTACTCGACCAGCGGGTACTGCTCGATCCCGACACGGGTCATCGGCCAGACGTTGTGGGTGGTGGTGCTGGTCAGCAGATCGAAGTACGAACCGTTCTTCAGGAATTTGGTGGAGAAGGTCGCGAATGGCCCGAACAGGATCACGCGCTTGCCGTCCAGCACACGGGTGTCGAGGTGCGGAACCGACATGGGTGGCGCGCCGGTCGAAGCGATACCGTAGGCCTTGGCCATATGCTTGAGGGCGATATCCTGATTATCGGTAACCAGGAACGAACCGCCGACCGGGAACGCCGCGTAGTCGTTGGCTTCAGGAATACCGGACTTCTGCAGCAGATGCAGCGCACCGCCACCGGCACCGATGAACACGAACTTGGCATCGGCCGAGGTTTCGCTGCCGTCCTTCAGGTTCTTGTAGGTGACGCGCCAGGTGCCGTCGTCATTGCGCTTGATGTCCTCTACTTCGCTGGACAGCTGCAACTTGAAGTTCGGCTGGGCTTGCAGGTGGGCGACGTACTGGCGGGTGATCTCGCCGAAATTCACGTCGGTACCGATAGGGGTCCAGGTGGCCGCGATCTTCTGCTTCGGATCACGCCCGTCCATCATCAGCGGGACCCACTTCTTGATCTGCTCCTGATCTTCGGTGTACTGCATGCCGCTGAACAGCGGGCTGGTCTGCAGCGCCGCGTAGCGATCCTTGAGGAACTTGACGTTGTCATCCCCCCACATGAAGCTCATGTGCGGCGTCGAGTTGATGAACGAGTGCGGGTTCTTCAGCACGCCTTGACGAACCTGCCAGGACAGGAACTGACGGGTGATCTGGAACGACTCATTGATCTCGATTGCCTTGGAGATATCGATCTTGCCGTTCTTGTCGTACGGTGTGTAGTTCGACTCGGCCAGGGCGGAGTGTCCGGTACCGGCGTTGTTCCAGCCATTGGAGCTTTCTTCGGCGACGCCATCGAGGCGCTCGACCATTTCCATCGACCAGTCCGGCTGCAACTCATTGAGCCAGATCCCCAGGGTCGAACTCATGATGCCCCCGCCGATGAGCAGCACATCGACTTTTTTTGTCTCGGCCGAGTGCACGGACATCGCGCCCATCGACACCGCCAGCCCCAGCAGCGCTGTGTTCAGTTTCTTCAACATTCAGTAATACCTAGGATAGGTAGACATACAAGGCCCATGAAAAACCACCGGCCTCACGTTCATGTCCCTCCTGCGCTGACTTTTTATTAGTCATTGGCTTCAGCTACGTTGGGTGACACTCATTTTGTTTGCCTTTGCCCGGACCCGGTCGATGCGCACGATCAGTCGGCTCATTCAACCAAGCCCGTGAGGCTTTTTTCGCGATTCCTTCGACGTCCGGTCACCTCGGATAGGCACGCTAGACGCTTCCTTGCTGCGACATAATACCTCAGCCACATGAGTTGATGAAAACGCTTCGCCTTTACACAGAAAAAACCTACCGGAACTGTAGGACAAGCTGGCCGACGTACAGGTGCTCCTACCGTGGAAAATCCGGCATCATGGGCGCAGTCCGCTCCAGGGAGATGTCCATGCGCTTCATATCATCGCTTTTCGGTCTGGCCACATTGACGCTGGGCCCGCTGCTCGCGGCCAACGCCGCCGCTGACGATCAGGCGCAATTGATCGGCTCGATCAACCACTACCGCAGCCAGGCGCAGCGTTGCGCCAGCCAGGTATCGCTGGAGTTGCCGCCACTGGTCGCCGACCCTCGCCTGGTGTTGCCCATCAATAGCCCGGGCGACTTGCAACAAGCGCTGACCGCCAAGGCCTATCCGATGGTCACCGTACAGGCGATCAGCCTCTCGGGGCCGCGCGACGCGGCGGCGGCGATGAAAGCGGTGCAGGAAAGTTTCTGTCAGGTGGTGCTGAACCCGCAGTTCGTCGATATCGGCGTCAACCGCGAGGGACGTGAATGGCGTATCGTACTGGCGCGACCATTACTGAGCGCACGCCTGGGTGACTGGCAAGCCGAAGGCCAGAAACTGCTCGAACAGATCAACAGTGCTCGTACGCAAGCGCGCCAGTGCGGCGGCCAGGCGTTTTCGGCGACAACCCCCTTGGCCTGGAACGCCGTGCTGGCGAGCGCCGCTGAAGGCCATAGCCGGAACATGGCCAACAACAACTTCTTCGACCACAAGGACCGTGACGGGCGCATGCCGGGTGATCGGGCTGAGCTGGCGGGCTACAACGGCCAGTTGATCGGCGAGAACATCGCCGCCGGACAAGACACCGTGCGCAAGGTGGTCGACGGCTGGCTGGCCAGTCCAGGCCACTGCGCCAACCTGATGAATCCACAGTTCCGCGAGCTGGGCGCCGCCTATGTGGTGGATCCGAAGAGCGATTCGGGGATCTACTGGACCGCGATGTTCGGTACCCCGTAACTGATCGGGCGCCTCTCTTGCAGGAGCCGGCTTGCTGGCGATGAGGCTCTTGAAGCCGCCAAAAGCTTCGCCGGCAAGCTCCGCTCCCACACAAGCCGGTCTCTACAATCAGTCTTGTGGCGGAGTCGGGATCCCGTCGTGTTGACGCTGGTCACCCAGCCGCTCCAGGACAAAAGCCCGGGCGTGGCGGGTCATCTGGTCGAGTTGGCGGTCACGCTGTTTCTCCGCATCGACCATCGCACGCTTGCCGTGCTGTTGCAGCAGATAGGCATGAATCTGTCGCACCTCCAGCGAACGATAGATCGGTGCGATCTCGAGTACCGCCACCAGCCCGTCCGTGCCATGGTCACGGCTATTCATCAGTACCTGTGGCCCGCGCGCGGCCAGCACCTGGAAACCCAGGGCCTCGAACACCGGTACCTTGCCGACGACGCAGGCCAGCTCAGCGTGGGGATAACACTCGAGCATCTGCTCCAGCATCGCCCGCGCCACACCCTGACGCCGATAACCTTCGCGCACCGCCATAAAGGCCACCGAGCAGGCCTGCGGATCATCCTTGACCGGCAAGTACAGCAGGAAACCCACGACTTTCTCAGGGTCCCGCGCATCGGTTGCCACGATCAGTTCGACGGCCAGGCCCTTGGAGCCATCCATCGCCTGCATATAGAGATGCACCTCATAACCAACGCCGTACTGATACAGCGGGTAGAGCGGATTACTCGGGGCAATGGCCACTTGGCTGACATCGGTGACGTAATCGACAACCATTTGCTGGATCTGGCTGTGGATCGACTCCGGGGGTGGGGTTTCAAACAAGGTGATCGTGAACATCGAACATCAGGCTCCGAGGGTTGAGGCGCACCCTCGGCGATCGGCAGCAGAGGGCCCTGGCATGATAACCGGTCTGGCCCGGATAAGGCGGTTGAGCAACATCGGGTCGGCAACAGGTCAATTACCCCGCCCGCCCGCAAAGGACCATTCATCCGCCTGGGTGGTGCTGATCACCACCATGACATTTTCCGGATCAATCCCCGGCGCCATGCTCAGACGTTCCACCAGACGCCGGTAAAAGCGCTGTTTCGTCGCGGTATCGCGGATGCGACCGGCCGTAATCGCAATCAGCACAAAGTCTTCGTTGCGCGGCCCGCCCAGATAGTCGCGATCGAAGATCAGCTCACCCACCTCATGCTGATGAATAATCTGAAAACGATCGGCAGCCGGCACTTCGAAGCTTTCCATCAGGGCCTCATGCAACTGCTCGGACAGCCGGCTCAGGTACTCGGCGGACTTGCCGCGATGCAGGGAAATACGGGCGAACGGCATACAACCTCCATAGCTGTTGATTTGACGGAGACAGGTTAACCAGCGACGATAGTTCCGAATATCAGATTAGATAGAACTTACAATCCCAAATAAGTGGACGATCCTCTGTGCGCCATCCCACCTTCGACCTCGATGTACTGCGCACCTTTGTCGCCGGTGTCGAGCTCGGCAGTTTTGCCAAGGCCGCCGAGCGTCTTGGCCGCTCGACCTCGGCGGTCAGCGCCCAACTGAAGAAACTCGAAACCCAGGTCGGCAGCGCCGTGCTGGTGAAGTCGGGTCGCGGTCTGATCCTGTCGGCGGCGGGTGAATCCCTGCTCAGCCACGCCCGACGTCTGCTGGAATTGAACGACGAGATTTTCAGCAACCTGCAAGGCGCGCGCATAGAAGGCACGGTACGCATCGGCTTGCAGGACGATTTTTCCGAGCACCTGCTCAGCGACGTCCTGCGGCGCTTTTCCAGGCTCCACCCGCAGGTCAGCCTGGAAGTCAGCATCGCTCGCAATGCCGAGCTGCTGGCGATGATCGAGAATGACCGCCTGGACCTGGCGCTGGCCTGGGAGACCGGCTCAAGCACAGCTCACGCCACGCGCCTCGGTGAAACGCAGATGCACTGGATCGGCCCGCGCGAGTCGCCGGCGTCCTCTCCAGCCGCCCACCTGCCTCTGCCCCTGGTGGTGTTCGATGCACCTTGCCTCTTGCGCAGTACGGCAACCCATGCCCTGGACCGCGCACGCATCCCCTGGCGAGTGGCCCTCACCAGCCCGAGTGTCAGTGGCATCTGGGCCGCCGTTGCGGCGGGCCTCGGCGTCACCTTGCGCACCCGCATCGGCCTCCCGACCCGACTGGCCGTGATTGAAAGCCTACCGCCACTGCCGATGCTCGGCTATGTGCTGCACCAGGCTGTGGAAGCACCAACAGCGGCGGTGCGGCAACTGTCCGAGTTGCTCCAGGCCAGCCTCGCCGAACAGCGCTGACTGGCCCCCGCGTATTCAATTGCGTACCATCCGCCCCCTTCTTTTCGCCGCCGGCCCTGCCGGCTTGCTTTTCAGGTACGCCATGAAACCCCAACGCCTGCGCGCCGATGCCCTGGCCGGACTGACCACCGCCTTTGCCTTGCTCCCCGAATGCATCGCCTTCGCCCTGGTCGCCCACCTCAATCCGCTGATGGGCCTGTACGGTGCCTTTATCATCTGCACCCTGACCGCCTTGTTGGGCGGACGCCCGGGCATGATCTCCGGTGCCGCCGGGTCGATGGCGGTGGTGATCGTCGCACTGGTGGTGCAACACGGGGTGCAGTACCTGCTCGCCAGCGTGCTCCTGGGCGGGCTGATCATGCTCGCCTTCGGCCTGCTGCGCCTGGGCAAGCTGGTGCGCATGGTGCCGCACCCGGTGATGCTGGGGTTCGTCAACGGCCTGGCAATCATCATCGCCCTGGCCCAGCTGGAACATTTCAAGAGCGGCGAAACCTGGCTGAGCGGCACGCCGCTGTACCTGATGACCGGGCTGGTACTGCTGACCATGGCCATCGTCTACCTGTTGCCGCGCCTGACCCGCAGCGTACCGCCAGCACTGGTGGCGATCCTCGGCGTGGGCCTGGCGGTGTATCTGCTCGACCTGCCGACCCGTACCCTCGGTGATATGGCGCGGATTGCCGGCGGCCTGCCGGTGCTGGCCCTGCCGCAATTGCCATGGAACCTGGAAACCCTGCGGATCGTCGCCCCTTATGCGTTCCTGATGGCCATGGTCGGCCTGCTGGAAACCCTGCTGACCTTGAACCTGACCGACGAGATCAGCGAAAGCCGCGGCTACCCGGACCGCGAATGCGCGGCACTGGGCGTGGCCAATGTGGTTTCCGGCCTGTTCGGCGGCATGGGCGGCTGCGCCATGATCGGCCAGACAGTGATCAACCTCAGTTCCGGCGGCCGCGGTCGGCTGTCCGGGGTGGTTGCCGGGGTGATGATCCTGCTGTTCATCCTGTTCCTCTCACCCTTTATCGAACGCATCCCGCTGGCGGCCCTGGTCGGTGTGATGTTCGTGGTCGCGCAGCAGACCTTCGCCTGGGCCTCGTTGCGGGTGCTGAACAAGGTACCGCTGAATGACGTACTGGTGATCGTCGCGGTGACCAGCATCACCGTGCTCACCGACCTCGCCACCGCCGTGCTCTGCGGAATAATCATCGCCGCGCTCAACTTCGCCTGGCAGCAGGCCCGGGAGCTGTACGCCGACAGCCATCTGGAGGCCGACGGCAGCAAGCTTTATCGCCTGCACGGCACGTTGTTCTTTGCCTCGACGGCGCCCTTTCTCAATCAGTTCGACCCAGCCAACGATCCCGTCCAGGTGACCCTCGACTGCCGTCATCTGAACTTCGTCGACTATTCGGCCATTGCCGCCTTGAAGACTCTGCGCGAACGCTACCAGAAGGCAGGAAAACACCTGCAGGTGTTTCACCTGTCTGAACGCTGCAAGCGCCTGCTCAAGCGCGCGGGGGCTCATCACTAGCTAGCCGTGCGGCACAAGGTCGCCCGGTACACCCGGCGCCGCTGCTGGAAATCAAATGCACAGCGGTACAACCCACAGCGAAGTAAACGGATAAGGTTAGAATGCCAGCCCTTTTCCTTGCCGGCACCGCCTGATGAACCCCGACGCCCTGTCCCGCCTCCACACTCACCTGCTCACGGCCCTGGCCAGCGCCCCCGCGGAAACCCGGCGCCTGTTCCACGGCCGAGGCCGCTGCTGGCCAGGACTGGAGCAACTGACCGTCGACTGGCTGCAGGGCGTGGTGCTGGTTTCGCTGTTCAAGGAACCGGAGCCCGAGCAGTTGCAAGCCCTCAAGGACCTGCTGCTGGAAATCAGCCAGTCGCCTGCCTGGCTGGCCAGCGGCGCCCGGACCTTGTTGCTGCACCATCGCTACCAGCCTCTAAGTCCCGCCGAATGGCTGGTGGGCCAGGCTATCGAGGAGTGGGTGATCACTGAAGGCGGCCTGCGCTATCAGGTCGACCTGGGCAAAAAACAGAACAACGGCCTGTTTCTCGATATGCGCTACGGCCGCGACTGGGTGCGGGCCAATGCCCAGGGCAAGCGAGTGCTGAACCTGTTCGCCTACACCTGCGGGTTTTCCGTGGCGGCGATCGCCGGCGGTGCCACCCATGTGCTCAACCTGGATATGTCCCGAGCCGCCCTGAGCCGCGGCCGTGACAATCACCGCCTGAACGACCACGACCTGGGCAAGGTCGGCTTTCTCGGCCACGACCTGTTCAAGTCCTGGGGCAAGGTCATCAGCAGCGGCCCTTTTGACCTGGTGATCATCGACCCGCCGTCCTTCCAGAAGGGCAGCTTCCTGCTGAGCAAGGATTACCAGCGGGTCTTGCGCCGCCTGCCGGAGCTGCTGAGCGCCGAGGGTGTGGTCCTCGCCTGCATGAACGATCCGGCCGTGGGTTCGGACTTCCTGATCGATGGTGTGACCCGCGAGGCCCCGGGCATGCTGTTCGAACGGCGCCTGGACAATCCACCCGAGTTCCCCGATATCGACGCCGAAAGCGGATTGAAGGCCTTGTTGTTCAAGCAGGGTGCTATCCTGCCGAAAAAAACCGAACCCACCGTTTCGTGAGGCTGTAGTGTCCAGAGGTATCGTTTTCTCGGTGTTGGCGTCCTGCCTGTTCGCCATCATGTATTTCTATACATCTCTGCTCGCTCCCCTCAACGGCGAAGATATCTTCGGTTGGCGAATGCTCCTGACCGCGCCCTGCATGACCGTGTTCATGCTGGTGTCCGGGGACTGGAAGCGGGTCCTCGCGATACTCGCCAGGGTGCGCCGGGAGCCGCTGTTGCCGGTCAAGTTGCTGCTGTCCTCGGCGATGCTCGGCGCCCAGCTGTGGGTGTTCCTCTGGGCGCCGCTGAACGGGCACAGCCTGGATGTTTCCCTCGGCTATTTCCTCTTGCCGCTGACCATGGTGCTCACCGGGCGTATTGTCTACGGCGAACGTCTGTCGCGTCCGCAGGCCGTTGCCGCCCTGCTCGCTCTCTGTGGCGTGCTCAACGAGTTGTATCGGGTCGGCAGCTTCTCCTGGACCACCCTGCTGGTTGCCATCGGTTATCCGATCTACTTCGTGCTGCGTCGGCGCAACCGCACCGACAACCTGGGCGGCCTTTGGCTCGAGATGGTGCTGTTACTGCCGATGGCGTGGTGGTTCGTGCAGCACGGCGAACAGGGTTTTTCAGTGGTCAGCCAACGGCCGGCACTGTATGGGCTGATTCCCCTGCTGGGGATGATCAGTGCCGCTGCGCTGATCTGTTACTTGTTGGCGAGCCGGATGCTGGCCTTCGGACTGTTCGGGTTGCTGGGGTATGTCGAGCCCGTGCTGCTGGTGATCGTCGCCCTGTTACTGGGGGAAAGCATCGGAGCGGGAGAATGGCTGACCTACCTGCCGATCTGGCTGGCGGTCGTGGTGTTGGTGCTGGAGGGGATAAAACGGTTGGTGAAGCAGCGGCGCTGAACCCCCGAATCATTTCTAGCAGGCCACGGTCGGCAGCCACAAGCGGAAACGCGCCCCGCCCAGCGGCGATTGCTCGGCGGTGAGGGTGCCGCCCTGGGCTTCCAGCGCCCGCCGGCTGATGGCCAGGCCCAGGCCAAAACCGCCGGTGGCGCGATCGCGACTGCGGTCCAGGCGATAGAACGGCTCGAAAATCCGCTCCCGATCCAGCTCGGGAATGCCGATGCCATCGTCATCGACCCACAGCTCACAGCCTTCCGGGTTGACCCTGACGCCAATCTGGATTCGCCGCTCGCAATACCGCATGGCGTTGCGCAAGAGGTTCTGCACCGCCCGCGCGGTCAGGCGCGGATCCAGCGCGAAGCGCTCCAGCGAACCGTGCATCAATACATCCAGCACGGTGTCCGGGGCTTCCAGCTCTTCATCGAAACTGCCGAGGATGCTGTCGACGAACTCGTCCAGCGACACCGTCACCCGCTCCGGCAAGCGGGCGGGGTTCTGCAAACGGCTATAGGACAACAATTCCAACACCAGTTCGTCCAGCTCGCGGATATGCGCCACCAGTCCTTGCAGACGGTCGCGGGAGGCCGGCGGCAGGTCTTCGGACAAGGCCAGGGCCAGGCCGAAGTCGAGGCGGGTCAAGGGGGTGCGCAGTTCGTGGGAGACCGCATTGAGCAAGTCGCGCTGCTGGTTGAGCAGGCATTCGATGTCGTCGGCCATGGTATCGAACACCGCCGCCAGTTCACCGATATTGGAGCGTGGCGGAATATTCGTGCGTTCACTCAGTTGCCCCTGACCGAGGCGCCGGGCCGTTTGCTTGAGGCGCTCCAGGTCACGCCAGTGCGGGCGCAGCCAGAACAGCAGGCAAGCCAGCAACGCGGCACCGATCAGCACGTTTATGCTCCAGTACAACAGGTTCACGTCCAGCGGATCGGGCGGCACCTCCAGCGATACCGCCCATTGTCCATTCAGCGGAGAGACCGCCAGGGTCCGTGTGCCCCAATCGCCCAGGCGGATCACGTCCTCGCCAACGCGCAGGCGCCGTTGCTCGGACGCACTGAAGGTCATATCGTCGACACGGACCAGATTGACCTGCAAGGGCGCGAAACGCTGGTCCAGTTGCCTGGCCACGGCCTGCCAGCGGTCTTCCGGGACCTGGCGAAACTGTTCGATCAGCAAGCTCTGCAAGCCCCGCGACTGGTCCATGTTGTAACGCATGAAACGCTCGTGGAAGACCCCGATCACCAGCTCAGGCACCAGATAGATCGCCGCACTGAAGGTGACGATGGTGATCAGGTACAGCCGCACCAGGATCTTCAGCATGCTTTCAGTACTCCCATTCGGAGCGGCTGAACAGATAACCCTTGCCCCAGACGGTCTTGATCTTTCGCGCCTCGCCGGCATGGTCGTCGAACTTGCGGCGCAGCTTGGAAATCGCCACATCCACCGAGCGGTCGGTGCCGTTGAACTCGATGCCGCGCAGACGCTGGAGGATCTGGTCGCGACTGAGCACCTCGCCAGCATGCCGGGCCAGCACCACCAGCAGGTTGTATTCGCCGCTGGACAGCTCCACCGGCTGCTCGCGCCAGGTCACGGTGCGTTCCGAGAGGTCGATGCACAGGTTGCCCATCAGGATCCTGTCGCTGGCCACCTGCGGATCGGCCAGGCTGCTACGGCGCAGCAAGGTCCGCACCCGGGCCAGCAGCACCCGCGGCTCGCAGGGTTTGGTCACATAGTCATCGGCGCCCATCTCCAGGCCCAACACCTGATCGTGACTGTCGTCGCGGGCGGTGAGCATCAGGATCGGCAGCGTCGCCGAATCGGCGCGCAGCAGGCGGCACACCTGCAGGCCATCGAGGCCCGGCAGCATCAGGTCGAGGATCACCAGGTCCGGCGGGGTCTGTTTCGCCCGTTCACGCACCAGGTCGCCACGGGCCAGCACATTGACCTGATAGCCGTTGCGCTCCAGGTAACTGGCGATCAATTCACTGAGGGCGCTGTCGTCTTCGACCAGCAGAATGTTAGGCATAGGTAAATTTACGAAGCGGAAAAGCGTGAAGGATATACGCCTGCGTGTCCCTGCGAGCAGAAGCTTCACACTTTTTCACCAACGCCCTACACAGCTTCACAGCACTGCTTGACCGCGGCCCTTAGCATGCGGGGGTCATTATTGGGACTCTGTTATGTTGAAGAAGCTGTTTGCCCCGCTTTGCCTGTCGGCCCTGGCGCTGACCCTGAGCGCCTGTGACAAATCCGCGAAAGCCCCGGACACGCCGCCCCCGCCCAAGGTCCGGGTCGAGATCCTCAAGAGCCAGAGCCTGTCGATCAACAGCGAGCTGAGCGGACGCATCGCCGCGCCGCGTATCGCCGAAGTCCGTGCGCGGGTAGCCGGCGTGGTACTGCAGCAAGTGTTTCGCGAAGGCAGCGACGTGAAACAGGGCGATGTGTTGTTCCGCATCGACCCGGCGCCGTTCAAGGCCGACCTCGACAGCGCGCTCGCCAGCTTGGAAAAGGCCGAGGCCAATGCTTTCCAGACCCGCCTGCAACACCAGCGCTACCGCGATCTGGTGGACAGCCATGCAGTCAGCCGCCAGGACTACGACAACGCCGAGGCCGCCGCGCGCCAGAGTGCCGCCGATGTCGCCGCGAACAAGGCCGCCGTGCGACGGGCCCGACTCAACCTCGGTTACGCCACCGTCACCGCGCCGATTTCCGGACGTATCGGCCGCGCGCTGGTGACCGAAGGCGCCCTGGTCGGCCAGAACGAAACCACCGCCCTGGCGCTGATCCAGCAGCTGAATCCGATCCACGCCGACCTGACCCAGTCGACCCGCGAACTGAACGACCTGCGTCGCGCCCTGCGCGCCGGACAGTTGCAGCAGGTCGGGCAGGACCAGGCCAAGGCCACGCTGATCCAGGACGACGGCAGTGCCTACCCGCTACCGGGCAAGTTGCTGTTCACCGATATCAGCGTCGACCCCGGCACCGGCCAGGTGATCCTGCGCAGCGAATTCCCCAACCCGGACCTTGACCTGCTGCCCGGCAGCTTCGTGCGGGTGCGCGTCGAACAGGCGGTCAACCACGAAGCCATCACCGTGCCGCAACGGGCCATCCAGCGTGACAGCGCCGGGATCGCCCAGGTGCTGTTGGTGGATGCTGAACAGCGGGTCAGCCAGCGGTCGGTGCAGTTGGGCGCGGTGCAGAATGATCGCTGGATCGTCACCGACGGCCTGAAAGCCGGTGAGCGCATCGTCGTCGAGGGCCTGCAACACGCCCGTCCCGGCGAGAAAGTGCAGATCGACGACAGCCCCCTTCCCCTCGCCCAGTCCAAAGGACAGTGAGCATGCCGCATTTCTTTATCGACCGGCCGGTGTTCGCCTGGGTGGTCGCTCTGTTCATCCTGCTGGCCGGCGCCCTGGCCATCCCGCGGTTGCCGGTGGCGCAGTACCCCAACGTCGCACCGCCCAAGGTGGAAATCTACGCCGTCTACCCCGGCGCCTCGGCACAGACCGTGGATCAAGGCGTGGTCAGCCTGATCGAGCAGGAGCTCAACGGTGCCGACCACCTGTTGTATTTCGAATCCCAGAGCAGCCTGGGCAGCGCCACCATCACCGCGACCTTCCAGCCCGGCACCAACCCGGAAATGGCCCAGGTCGATGTGCAGAACCGCCTGAAAGCGGTAGAGCCGCGCCTGCCCGCCGCCGTGACCCAGCAAGGCTTGCAGGTGGAAAAGGTCTCCGCCGGTTTCCTGCTGCTCGCCACCCTCACCTCCAGTGACGGCAAGTACGACGAAAGCGCCCTCAGCGACTACCTGGCGCGCAATGTAATGAACGAGATCAAGCGTCTCGACGGGGTCGGCAAGGCCCAACTGTATGGCGCAGAACGGGCCATGCGGATCTGGATCGACCCGCGGAAGCTGGTGGGCTTCAACCTGACCCCGGCGGACGTCAGCGCCGCCGTGGCCGGGCAGAACGCCCAGGTCTCGGCGGGCAGCATCGGCGACCTGCCAGCACGCCCGACCCAGGAGATCAACGCCGCGGTGCTGGTCAAGGGCCAGTTGAGCACGCCGAAGGAGTTCGCCGATATCGTCCTGCGGGCCAATCCCGACGGCTCCAGCGTGCGCATCGGCGATGTCGCCCGGGTGGAAATCGGCAGCCAGGACTACCAGTACGGCACCCGTCTTAACGGCAAGCCATCCACCGCCTTCAGCGTCCAGTTGAGCCCCGGCGCCAATGCCCTGCACACCGCCACCCTGGTGCGTGCCAAGCTCGACGAGTTGTCGCGCTACTTCCCGGCCGGGGTCGAATACAAGATTCCCTATGACACCTCGCCCTTCGTCAAGGTCTCGATCACCAAGGTGATCTACACCCTGGGCGAAGCCATGTTGCTGGTGTTCGCGGTGATGTTCCTGTTCCTGCAGAACATCCGCTACACCCTGATCCCGACCCTGGTGGTGCCGGTGGCGCTGATGGGCACCTTCGCCACCATGCTGGCCCTGGGGTTCTCGATCAACGTGCTGACCATGTTCGGCATGGTCCTGGCCATCGGCATCCTGGTGGATGACGCCATCGTGGTGGTGGAGAACGTCGAACGGATCATGGCCAACGAGGGGTTGTCGCCAAAGGACGCCACGCGCAAGGCCATGGGCCAGATCAGCGGTGCCATCGTCGGCATCACCCTGGTCCTGGTGGCGGTGTTCATTCCCATGGCCTTCATGCAGGGCTCGGTGGGAGTGATCTACCAGCAGTTCTCGTTGTCCATGGCCACCTCGATCCTGTTCTCGGCTTTCCTCGCCCTGACCCTGACCCCGGCGTTGTGCGCCACCCTGCTCAAGCCGATTGCCCCGGGAGAGCATCACGCCAAGGGCGGTTGCTTCGGTGCGTTCAACCGGGGTTTTGAGCAACTGAGCAATAAATATGAAGGCTGGGTGGTTTATGCGCTGAAACGCAGCGGCCGTTACCTGCTGATCTATGGCCTGTTGCTGGGGCTGCTGGCTCTGTGCTTCATGCGCCTGCCCGCCTCGTTCCTGCCGGTGGAAGACCAGGGCTACACCATTACCGATATCCAGTTGCCGCCGGGGGCGAGCCAGAACCGTACGATCAAGGTGGTGGAACAGATCGAAGCCCATAACGCCACGGAACCGGGGGTCGGCGACACCACCATGATCCTCGGTTTCAGTTTCTCCGGCAGCGGGCAGAATGCCGCGCTGGCCTTCACCACCCTCAAGGACTGGTCGGCACGCGGCGCCAAGGACTCGGCGCAGGCCATAGCCGACCGCGCCAACCTGGCCCTGGGCGAGATCAAGGACGCCGTGGCCTACGCCATCCTGCCGCCACCGGTGGACGGCCTCGGCACCTCCAGCGGTTTCGAATTCCGCCTGCAGGACCGTGGCGGCGTTGGCCATGAGGCGCTGATGAAGGCCCGCAGCCAGTTGCTGGATGCGGCTGAGAAGAGCCCGGTGCTGGCCAACGTCCGCGAGAGCGCCCTGGCCGAAGCACCGCAGGTGCAGTTGGAAGTCGACCGTCAGCGGGCCAATGCACTGGGGGTGTCCTTTGCCGATATCGGCGCGCTGCTCTCCACGGCGCTGGGCTCGAGCTATGTCAACGACTTCCCGAACCAGGGGCGCATGCAACGGGTGGTGATCCAGGCCGAAGGCGACCAACGCAGCCAGGTGGCCGATCTGCTGAAGATCAATGTGCGCAACAGCGGCGGGAAAATGGTGCCCTTATCGGCCTTTGTCCAGGCCCGTTGGACCCAGGGCCCGGCGCAGCTGACCCGCTACAACGGCTACCCGGCGATTGCCATTTCCGGCGAGCCCAAGGCCGGACACAGCACCGGACAGGCGATGGTGGAGATGGAGCGACTGGTGACGCAGTTGCCGGCGGGGTTGGGCCTGGAATGGACCGGTTTGTCATTGCAGGAGCGCTTGTCCGGTTCCCAGGCAACGACGCTGCTGGGGCTGTCGCTGCTGGTGGTGTTCCTGTGTCTCGCGGCGCTGTATGAAAGCTGGTCGATCCCGACCTCGGTGCTGTTGGTAGTGCCGCTCGGGGTGCTTGGCGCGGTGCTGGCGGTGACCTTGCGCGGGATGCCCAATGACGTGTTCTTCAAGGTCGGTCTGATCACCATCATCGGCCTTTCGGCGAAGAACGCGATTTTGATCATCGAGTTCGCCAAGAGTCTCTATGACGAGGGCCATGATCTGCTGGAAGCGACGGTGCAGGCGGCGCGCCTGCGCTTGCGCCCGATCATCATGACGTCCCTGGCGTTTATCCTCGGGGTGGTGCCGCTGGCGATAGCTACGGGTGCCAGTTCGGCGAGCCAGCAGGCCATCGGTACCGGGGTGATTGGCGGGATGATCACGGCGACGCTGGCGGTGCTGTTCGTGCCAGTGTTCTTTGTGGTGGTGATGAAGCTGGCCAGGCGTAAGGGGGCATGATTATTGGGTGATCTCAGGGGCCTCTTCGCGGGCAAGCTCCGCTCCCACATTAGATTTTGTGTCGTGCACAAGATCTGGACTCGACACAGGCGTCTGTTGGGCTTTACACAAAGTCCGCACTCGACACAGGCGTCTGCTGGGCTTTACACAAAGTCCGCACTCGACACAGGCGTCTGTTGGGCTTTATACAAAGTCCGGACTCGACACAAACCTTGTGGGAGCGGAGCTTGCCCGCGAAGGGGCCCTTGAGACCGCCAAAAGCTTCTCGGCGGTGCGGCGATCCGACAAGCTCCGCTCCCACAGGTTCGATCGTGCCTTTCCTTGAGTAACCCGCATTGTTTCAAGCCTGCTCGCGACAAGCGCCGCATCACCGGGGTCATGGCTGCGCCCTCCCATTGAGTGACGCCGGCACCGCGCGAATCACCGCCCGTGGCGTTTGCAAGACTGACGGCGCGGAACCCGGAACAGCCTGCGCCACAATCGGTAACTGTGGCGCCTGCAAATCCGGCATGGCCCAACTGCGCTCCGGTTGCAGGCTGCCCCAGGCCCGGCGAGGTCAGCCAGCAAGGCGCTGATAATCGCCATACCGCGTTGCCCGACAGCTATCAGCGAAAGGCGCCGATCCGCGAGCAGGAATTGATGTGCGCGATATCCATCTCGACATTCCTTGGCTTGCGATTCGCCGCAGATCGTCGCAGGAAGATATGTCACCGGTATTGAAAATCATCGAGAGGAAAGACCGTCCGATCCTTAGCCCATTTGCGCAGCCTCCGTTCAGTCCCGCGAAGCCGGGGCGATCGACTCTCGAGTGAAATCACCCATCGCTGTATATACAGCATCAGATTCCGCCGTAAACCTTCGTCTTTGCCTTCCTGCAACAGCTTGCACGTCCAAACGACCATCTGTTGCGCACAGATCTTGTCTCACGCAAAACTCAACTAACATTGGTTTCTAATCGCCCCAACCCTGTGCGGTTGCGCGATTTTGGTGCGGCCTTTGGTGACATATTCAAGGTTCGACAGGCGCCAGCCTTTTTTTCGAAATGGCCGCGAATCGGGTCTGCCGCGCCACTCTCTGCGCGGAATAGTGGTTTTGGCCCGCATATTGCTCATCCTGTATATACAGGAACATATAGCCATCTATTCCACCCACCCCACGCCTTAGGACACTGCCATGCCCGCCCCCCTGCTGCTCAAGCCCGGTCAACTCACACTGGATCAACTGCGCGTCATCTATCAGAAGCAATGCGCGATCGAGCTGGACCCCGCCGCACGCGAGAATGTCGACGCCAGCACCCGTACGGTGAACGAAATCATCGCCAACCAACGCACGGTATACGGCATCAATACCGGCTTCGGCCTGCTGGCCCGGACCTCGATTGCCACTGAGTCACTGGCCAAGCTGCAACGCAACCTGCTGCTCTCGCACTGCACCGGCACCGGGCCATTGCTCGATGATGCCAGCGTCGGCCTGATCATGGCGCTGAAGGTCGGTTCGCTGGCCCGTGGTTTTTCCGGGATCCGCTGGGAAGTGATTGATGCACTGGTCAAGCTCTATCACGCCAAGGTCTATCCGTGCATCCCGTCCCAGGGCTCGGTGGGTGCCTCCGGCGACCTGGCACCACTGGCGCATATGTCCGCCGTGCTGATCGGCGTCGGTCGCGTGCGCCATGAAGGCCGGGAGATGGACGCCGTCGAAGGCTTGGCGATCGCCGGCCTGGAACCCATGGTGCTGGGCCCGAAGGAAGGCCTGGCGCTGATCAATGGCACCCAGGTCTCCACCGCACTGGCGCTGCGCGGACTGTTTGCCGCCGAAAAGCTGTTCAGCGCCGCCGTGGTGGCCGGCAGCCTGTGCGTGGAAGCCCTGAAAGGCTCGGACGTACCCTTCGATCCACGTATCCAGGCCGTGCGCGGTCAACCTGGCCAGATTGATGTGGCCCAGTTCTATCGTGAACTGCTGGCCGACAGCGAAATTCGCCGATCGCATATCGACTGCGCCCGGGTCCAGGACCCCTACTCGCTGCGCTGCCAGCCGCAGGTCATGGGCGCTTGCCTGGATCACCTGCGCTTTGCCGCCGGGGTGTTCCTGCGTGAATCCAACGCGGTTTCGGACAACCCATTGGTGTTCAGCGCCGATGGCGACGTGCTCTCGGGCGGCAACTTCCACGCCGAACCTGTGGCGATGGCCGCCGATGTCCTGGCCCTGGCGATTTCCGAAATCGGTGCACTGTCCGAACGGCGGATCGCGCAACTGGTCGACCCGGCGCTCTCCGGCCTGCCGGCCTTTCTGGTGCGCGAAGGCGGCCTGAACTCGGGCTTCATGATCGCCCAGGTAACCGCCGCCGCCCTGGCCTCGGAGAACAAGACCCTGGCCCACCCGGCCTCGGTGGACAGCCTGCCGACTTCGGCGAACCAGGAAGACCACGTGTCGATGGCGACCTTTGCCGCCCGCCGTTTGCTCGATATGGCCGGCAACAGCAGTGCCGTGGTGGCCATCGAACTGCTCGGCGCCGCCCAGGGCGTCGACCTGCACACCCCACTCAAGACCTCGGAAAAACTCTCTGAAGTCCTGGCAATGATTCGTGGCGAGGTCGCGCACTACGATGAAGACCGCTACTTCGCCCCCGATATTGCGGCGGCCAGAAACTGGGTCGAATCCGCCGCCTTCGAACGCTGGTTGCCCGCCACACGCTTGTACGCTTGATTGACACCGGGTTGGCGCAGCCTCGCTGCGCCACTTTCATCACAGCATAGGGATCGCCATGCGTCGCTATTATTCAGGGCCGGATTTCCACCGGGCACAGAGCATTGCCGAACTGGCGGCCATGGCTCGGCAACGCCTGCCGCATTTCGCCTGGGAATACCTGCAAGGCGGCGCCGAAGAAGAACTGACGCTACGGCGCAATCGCCAGGCTTTCGCGGATATAACGCTGCTGCCTCGCACCCTGGTGCCCTGCTCGGTGACGCAAACCCAACGTTCGCTGTTCGGGCGAGACCTGCCCTTGCCCATGGCCATCGGCCCCACCGGCTACAACGCGATGCTCTGCCGCGATGCCGATATACATTTGGCCCGGGCCGCCACGGAGCGCGGCTTGCCCTTTACCTTGAGCACCGTGTCCAGCAGTTCCCTGGAGCAATTGGTCACGGCGGTGCCCGAGGTCAATCTCTGGTTCCAACTCTATTGCCTGCGTGATCCCGCCGTCGGCGAGGACCTGCTGCAACGGGCCGACGCGGTCGGTTGCCGGACCCTGCTGCTGACCAGCGATGCCGTGCTGCTGGGCAACCGCGAGTGGGACCGGCGCAACTTCGTCCGGCCCCGGCAACTGAGTCTGCGCAACAAGCTCGACCTGCTCTGCCATCTCCGCTGGATGAGCCAGGCGCTGTGGCCAAAGGGCCTGCCGAACCTGGGCAATATCGAGCGCTATCTGCCGCCCGGACAACGCACCATCGAAGGCGCCGCGCACTTTATCGGCAGCCAGATGGATACCGGTCTCGACTGGGACGCGCTGGCCCGGTTGCGCGAGCGCTGGCCCCATCGACTATTGCTCAAGGGCGTGCTGCACCCGGCGGATGCTGAGAAAGCCGTGGCCCTGGGGCTCGACGGGCTGGTGGTGAGCAACCATGGCGGCCGTCAACTGGACGGGGTTCCCGCCAGCATCGACTGCCTGCCGGCGATTGCCGCCGTGGCCAAGGGCAAGCTCGCGTTGCTGCTCGACAGCGGTATCCGTCGTGGCAGCGACATTCTCAAAGCCTGCGCGCTGGGTGCCGACGCGGTGTTGCTGGGGCGATCTACCCTGTATGGAGTCGCCGTCGGCGCACAGGCAGGCGCCGGCCATGCCCTCGACCTGCTGGCACAAGAGCTGCGCCTGGCCCTGTCCTTGCTGGGCACTGCGAACCTGGAGCAGCTTGATCGTCGTGCCCTGGTCACGACACCCTCTACCCTTTCCGACCGTGAGTTGAGCCGATGAGCGATTTACCAAAAACCCTCGAACTGTTGCGTCAGGCCCTGGGGGATGACGCGGTCGTCACCGGCGCCGATATCAGTCAGCGCCACTACAGCGACTGGACCGGCCACGCCCCGGCCTGTCCCGCCGCGCTGCTGTTGCCAAGGACCACGGCGGATGTGGCGAACGCCTTGCGCATCTGCAATGGCGCCGGGCAATCGGTGGTTCCCCAGGGCGGCATGACCGGACTCGCCGGCGGCGCCGTACCGCGGGCCGCGGATATCGCCCTGTCCCTGGAGCGCCTGCGCGGCATTGAAGAGATCGACCCGGCCGCCGCCACCATCAGCGTGCTGGCCGGCACCACGCTGGAGGAAATCCAGCAGGCGGCGCTCAACGCGGGCTTTATCTTCCCGCTGGACCTGGGCGCGCGCGGTTCGTGCCAGATCGGCGGCAATATCGCCACCAATGCCGGTGGCAATGCGGTGATCCGCTACGGCATGACCCGCGATCTGGTGCTCGGAGTGGAAGTGGTCCTGGCCGATGGCCGGGTGCTCGACCTGCGCAACAAGATGATCAAGAACAACTGCGGTTATGACCTGAAACAGTGCTTTATCGGCAGCGAAGGCACCTTGGGCGTGATTACCCGCGCGGTCTTGAAGCTCGCGCCGCAACCCGGCCAGGCCAGCACCCTGCTCTGCGCCCTGCCCGACTACGCCAGTGCCGTCAGCCTGTTGCGGCGGATCCAGCGCAGTGTCGGCACGCCACAGGCCTATGAACTGATGTGGCAGGACTTCTTTCGCCTCGGGGTGAGCTGGCTGGAAAACGCCACGGCGCCGATCTCATTGGAACATCCGTTGTATGTGCTGCTGGAGTCCGCCGGTTCCCGGGAACAGCTTGAGATAGCGCTGGAAGAGGCACTCGATGCCGGCGAAGTGCTCGATGCGGTCCTCGCCAGCTCCCAGGCCCAGGCCAGGGGACTGTGGAAGATCCGCGAAGCGACCGGTGAGTTTCCTCTACGCATGACCCCGCTGAACTTCGACGTCAGTCTGCCGATCGGCCTGATCGGCGACTTCGTCGAGCATTGTCGCGCACGCCTGGAAGAGTGCTGGCCTGGCAACCACAGTGTGTACTTCGGCCACATCGGTGACAGTAACCTGCACCTGACCGTGGACTGTGCGTCCCTGCCCCAGCCCGCGCCGATCCTGGCCATCGAGGAGCTGGTCTACAGCGCCGTCGGCGAACTCGGCGGCTCGGTGTCCGCCGAGCATGGCATCGGCCTGCTCAAACGCGAGTTTCTCCATCACTCGGTCAGCCCCGAAGCCCTCGCGCTGATGCGCCAACTCAAGGACTGCTTCGATCCCAACGGCATTCTCAACCCGGGCAAGATTCTCGCCTGAGGGCTGTATATACCGGAGTGGCACGTTAACTGCTGTCGCCAACCTGAATCACCGCTGGAACACACACTCAACCTCGCTGCATCCCCTGAAGGAGTGACACCATGCAACTCGATTCTCTATTCAGTAAACGCTTCAACGGCCTGTGCCTGGCGCTCACCCTGAGCGTCGCGTCCCTGGCGGCACATGCTGATCAACTGGCTGATGTCAAAAAAGCCGGTGAACTGGTGGTAGGTACCGAGCTGCAATTCGCGCCTTTCGATTTCACCGACAACGGCAAGCAGAAAGGCCTCAACTCCGAACTGTTCGAACAGCTGGGCAAGGAACTCGGGGTCAAGGTGAAATTCCTCGACCTGCCGTGGCCCAGCGTCTTGCCAGGGCTTGAAGCGAAGAAGTTCGACGTGGTCGCCGGTCCGATCATCGTGACCCGGGCCCGCCAGGAACGTTATCACTTCATGCTGCCGATCGCCGAAGCCACCGTGGCCTTGATGATCGGTGCCAACGACAACAGCATTAGCAAGCCGCAGGACATTGCCGGCAAGGCGGTCGGCGCAGGCAAAGGCTCGGCACAGCTCGAAGAACTGAAGACCTTCGCCGCCACCCTGCCGGAGAAAGTCACCATCCGCGAATACGTCGACAACAACCAGGCCTACGCGGACCTGGCGGCCAAGCGCATCGTCGCCGTCGCCAACTCGCTGCCGAATATCTCCTATGTCGCCGCCCAGCGCAGCAATGCCTTCAAAGTGGTCCAGCCACCGTTCGGCAAGACTTCCTACTTCGCCTACCTGGGGCGTAAGGATGACGACGCCAACAGCCTGATCGCCGCACTCGATGCCGCCCTGCTGAAAATGCATGCGGACGGGCGCCTGGCGGCCTTGCAGAAGAAGTGGCTGGGTGCCGAGATGAACGTGCCGCAAGCCGACTTCACCCCAACCTGGTAAATCCGCCTGCCCATTGGAGGACCTGATCGCCGGCCAAGCCTGGCCGGCGATCAACTGAGTCGGAGTCAGCGCAATGTTCGATTGGCCTTTGTTTCTGCAGAACCTGCCGTTGCTACTGACCAGCCTGCTGGTGACCCTCGAGGTCTCCATCGCGGCCCTGGTGATCGGTTTTTTCATCGGCATCCTGGTTGCCAGCCTGCGCCTGTCGCCGCTGCCGCTGTTCAGGCGCCTGGGGGGCGGCTACATCTTCGTGTTCCGCGGTATTCCGCTGCTGGTGCAATTGCTCTTTGTCTATTACTTCCTGCCACGGGTCGGCCTGCCCAATGTGTCGCCGCTGACGGCCGCGATCATCAGCCTGTCGCTGTGCGCCGGGGCCTATATCGCCGAGATCCTCCGTGGCGGCTTCCTGGCCATCCCCGGCGGGCAGTTGGAAGCGGCCGGCCTGCTGGGCCTGAGTACCCGGCAAATGCTGATCCGCATCCGCGTCCCTCAAGCCGTGCGCCTGACCCTGCCGGCCCTGGTCAATGAAATGATCCTGCTGATCAAGGCGTCTTCGCTGGTGTCGGTGGTCGGCCTCGCCGACCTGACCCGTACCGCGCAGAACCTCGCGGCCAGCGACTACCTGTTCGTGCAGGACTACCTGATGCTCGCCGGTTTCTATTGCCTGATCAATATTCCACTGGCGTTCTGCGGCGGCCTGTTGGAGCGCCGCATGAAGGAGCAACTGACATGATCTTCGACTACCGGGTCATTACCGAACACCTCGACGATATCGCCCAGGGCTTCACGGTGACCCTCGGCACCTGGTCCGCCGGGGTGGTTCTGGGCTTGTTCCTCGGTTTGCTGATCGCCGTGGCGCAACTGTTCGGCAACAACCTGATTCGCGCGCCGCTCCGGGCATTTATCGAAGTGATCCGCAGCACGCCGTTCCTGGTCCAGCTGTTCCTGGTCTATTACGGCGGGCCGTCCTTCGGCCTCAGCCTCGACCCGGTTCCCGCCGGGATTCTCGGGCTGGGCATCTATGGCAGCGTGTACTTCGCGGAGATCTTCCGCACCGGCTTCGAGTCGGTGGCCCGTGGCCAACTGGAGGCGGCCGACTGCCTGGGCATCAGTCGCTGGCAATGCATCCTGCGCATCCAGCTGCCGCAGATGCTGGTGATCATCCTGCCGGCACTGGTCAACCTGGTGACCATCCTGTGCAAGGAAACCGCCGTGCTGTCGATTATCACCATCCCGGAACTGACCATGGTCATGACCGGTATCGGCTCGCAAACCTTCGCCTTCGTCGAAACCCTGCTGGTGCTGTGTATCGGCTACCTGCTGCTGGTGGAGTTCTGTTCACGCCTGGGCATGGTCCTGGAGACCCGGGTCGGCCGTTTCATGAGCAGGCAGCCGCAATGAACATCCTACAACGCCCCCTGCCACCCATTGTCCCGAAACAAGGTGCCCCCATGAAGACTCCCGAACAACTCCCCGGCGACTCGCAACCCATGGTGCGCCTGCACAATGTCGGCAAGAGCTTCGGCGCCCTGCGTGTGCTCAAGGGGATCGACCTGCAGGTCCGGCATTCCGAAGTGGTGTGCCTGATCGGTCCTTCCGGCTCGGGCAAAAGCACCCTGCTGCGCAGCATGGCCTTTCTCGAAGAATACGACGAAGGCGAGATCCATATCGAAGGCCGGTTGCTCGGCTATGTGGCGGACAACGGCAAGGGTCGTAAACGTGCCGCGCAAGCCCAGATCAATCAGGTCCGGCGCAATATCGGCATGGTCTTCCAGCAGTTCAACCTGTGGCCGCACATGACCGCGCTGGGCAATGTCAGCGAAGCCCTGCTGCGGGTGCGCAAGCTGCCTGCCGCCGAAGCCCGCAGGCGCGCCCTGGCGATGCTCGACAAAGTCGGCCTGGCGCACAAGGCCGACGTTTATCCGATCCAGCTCTCCGGCGGTCAGCAGCAGCGCGTGGCGATTGCCCGGGCGCTGGCCATGGAGCCGCACATCATGCTGTTCGACGAACCGACTTCGGCGCTCGACCCTGAGTTGGTGGGCGAAGTCCTGCAGGTCATGAAGACCCTGGCCAAGGAAGGCATGACCATGGTGGTGGTCACCCATGAGATGGGTTTCGCCGCGCAGGTCGCCGACTCCGTGGTGTTCCTCGACCAGGGCCAGGTGGTGGCCCAGGGAACGCCGCAGCAAATCTTCCACAACACCGAACACCCCCGTCTGCAGCAATTCCTGCAGAACTATCTGGATCGCAATGCGTTCTGGCAAGACAACAAAGAGGCATCCCCGGTATGAACGCTGCTGAACTGCAACTCCTTGCCCGCCCCCAGGTGCGCGACCTCGCCAGCTACAACGCCGGCCTCGGCACGGAAGCGGTGCGCAAACGTTTCGGGCTGACCCGGGTGGCCAAGCTGGGCAGCAACGAAAATCCCCTGGGCCCGGCACCGGCAGTCGCCGCCGCCATGACCCAGGCCTGTTCCAGCATCGCGCTGTACCCGGATGCCAGTTGCCTGGAACTGCGCGCGGCCCTCGGCGCCAAGCTCGGCGTGCCAGGCAACCAGTTGGTGTTTGGCAATGGCTCCGAAGACTTGCTGAGCATTATCAGTCGGGTGTTCCTTGACCATGGCGATGAAGTGGTCACCGTGGTGCCCTCGTTCGGTCTGCACTTTATCTACCCCATCGCCGCCGGAGCCCGGGTAACGGGCGTGCCGATGACCGATGAAGGCCGCTTCGACGTAGCAGCGATGATTCAGGCGCTGACCCCGAAAACCCGCCTGCTGATGTTTTCCTGCCCTTCCAACCCGGTGGGCTGCACCCTCGACGCCGACGAATTGCACCGCCTGTTGACAGCACTACCGGCCCAGTGCCTGCTGGTGTTCGACGAGGCCTATTACGAGTACGCGCAATTCGAGGCGGGTTATCCCGATTGCCTCGGGCTGATCCAGGCCAGCGGCAAGCCCTTTATCCTGCTGCGCACCTTCTCCAAGGCCTATTCCCTGGCCGGGTTGCGGATCGGCTACGGCGTCGTCAGCGACCCCATGCTGGCCGACCTGATCGACCGCCTGCGCACGCCATTCAATATCAACCGCGTGGCCCAGGCCGCGGCGATTGCCGCCCTGGCGGATGAAGAGCATCTGCAAGCCACCCTCGCCCACGTCGCCCATGAGCGCCGGCATATGGTGATTGCCTTGCAGAACCTGGGCCTGGACACCGCGCCGTCGATGGCCAACTTCCTCTTCTTCAGCACGCCCTATCCGGCTGAAACCATCAACCAGGCCTTGCTGAGCAAAGGAGTTATCGTCAAACCCTGGCGTGAAGACGGCTACACGGAGTACTTGCGTGTCTCCATCGGTAGCTGTGAGGATAACGACCTTTTTCTCAAGGCCCTGGCAAGTGTTCTTGCCGCTCAAAAAGATGCGGACTGACCCATGATCAAAAATGCACCGCAAGCCCTCTATCGGCGCGCGAAGGACTTTGTGCAAGACAAGCTGCGCAGCGGCGAATGGAAGCCTGGCGACTTGATTCCCTCGGAGAATCGCCTGGTGCAGGAGCTGGGCATTTCGCGCATGACCGTCAACCGGGCCTTGCGCGAGCTGACGGAGGAAGGTCATCTGTTGCGGATCTCCGGCGTCGGCACCTTCGTGGCCGAAAGCAAGCCGCAATCGAA
The DNA here is from genome assembly GCF_023242365.1 of Pseudomonas sp. MWU13-2100. Taxonomy (GTDB): domain Bacteria; phylum Pseudomonadota; class Gammaproteobacteria; order Pseudomonadales; family Pseudomonadaceae; genus Aquipseudomonas. The sequence continues at coordinate 62,025 of NZ_JALLIX010000005.1, read as the reverse complement.
CCTGCTGCGCATCACCAATATCGCCGACGAAATCATCGCCCGCGGGCACAGCTATTCCTGCCGGGTCCTGCACCTGGGCCGCGAAGCGGCCTCGATGCCGGTGGCCGCCGCCCTGGCACTGCCCACCGGCTCGTCGGTATTTCACCTGATCTGCGTGCACAGCGAAGAAGGCGTGCCGGTACAGTTCGAGGACCGCTACGTCAATCCCGAACTGGTACCGGATTTCCTGCAGCAGGACTTCGGCGAACAGTTGCAGCCGGCGCGCTACCTGTTGCAGGTCATTCGCCCCGACGAAATGGAGCATATTGTCGAGGCCGGCCACCCCAGCAGCGACGAAAGCAAGCATATGCAGATCGATACCCTGGAGCCGTGCCTGATCCTGGTACGACGGACCTGGAGCCAGAACAAGATCGTCACCTATGTTCGCCTGACCCATCCCTCTTCGCGTTATCGCCTCGGCAGTCGTCTGCCGGTGACGGGGGCGCACAGGGACAGTTAAGAGCAGGCCTGCCACAGTTTGTATGTGAGCTGACGGCACTGACGATCATTGCCGTCGCGCTATCCGCCGCCGTGCGCAGTCCTGTGGCGAGGGGGCTTGCCCGTGTACGGCTGCGAAGCAGTCGTAGAACCTGGGATTGCATTGCACCTGACACAATGAATCAGCTGATTTCAGGGGCGCTTCGCGCCCCGGCGCGGGCAAGCCCGCTCGCCACAAAACAGTGCTCGACTTCAGATCTGCATCACGGCATACCCAACCAATGTGGCAGCGTCAACGAGATCATTGGCACGTAGGTCACCAGAATCAGGAACGCCAGCAGGATCATCAACCACGGCAACGCCGCGCGAATGGTCTGCCCCAGGCTCAGCCCGGTCACCGCCGAGGTCACGAACAGGTTCAACCCCACCGGAGGATGCACCAGGCCGATTTCCATGTTCACCACCATGACGATGCCCAGGTGAATCGGATCGATCCCCAGCTTCACCGCAATCGGAAAGAAAATCGGCGCCAGGATCAGCACGATGGCCGATGGTTCCATAAAGCTACCGGCCACCAGCAACACCACGTTGACCATCATCAGGAAGCCGATCGGCGTCAACCCCTCGGACACCACCCAGTTGGTGATCTGCTGCGGGATCTGTTCGGTGGTCAACACATGGGCGAACAGGATGGCGTTAGCGATGATGAACATCAGCATGATCGCCAACCGACCGGACTCCATCAGCACTTTGGGACAATCGCGGATCTTCATGTCCTTGTAGATGAACAAGGCGACAAACGCCGAATACACCGCTGCCACTGCTGCCGCTTCAGTCGGGGTGAACAGGCCGCTGTAGATCCCGCCAAGGATGATCACCAGCAACAGCAAGCCCCAGAAGGCCCGGCGCGCCGCCGTCAACCACTCGCGAAAGGTCGCCCGCGGCTGGGCCGGCAACTTCTTGATCCGTGCCACGATGTAGATCGCCACCATCAGCATCAGGCCCAGTAGCAGCCCGGGGATCACCCCGGCCATGAACAGCTTGCCCACCGAGGTTTCCGTTGCCGCCGAGTACACCACCATGACGATGGAGGGGGGAATCAGGATGCCCAGGGTTCCGGCGTTGCAGATGATCCCGGCGCCGAACGCCTTCGGATAACCCGAACGGACCATGCCCGCCACCGCGATGGAGCCCACCGCCGCCACGGTTGCCGGCGAGGAACCGGACAAGGCGGCGAACAGCATGCAAGCCAGTACGGCGGCGATCGCCAGGCCGCCGCGAATATGCCCGACACATGCGTTGGCGAAATCGATCAGGCGCTTGGCCACGCCGCCGGTGGTCATGAAGGCCCCCGACAACAGGAAGAACGGAATCGCCAGGAAGGTATAGGCGTCCGAGGTCTCGAACAGCTTGATCGCCAGGGAACTGAGGGAATCCTGGCTGAAGATCAGGATCGACACCGCGCCGGACAGGCCCAGGGAAATCGCGATCGGAACACCGAGGAACATGAAGGTGAACAACAGCAGAAACAGACAGAGAACGGCCATCAGCGCTGCTCCTTGTGTTCACTCGCCAGCTTGCTCGCTTCGCCGGCTTCATCGGCCAGGCCCAATCCGACCTGACGACGGGTGAAAATGCGGTAGAAGATTTCCAGGTAGCGGATCAGCACCAGGGCAAAGCCCACCGGCACGATCAGCACGATGTAGCCGACCTTGATCCCGTACTGGTCGAGGTCCTCGGCGCCGATCCCGGCGACGAGCACCGCGCTCAGCCACTTGTAACTGGCCACCATGAACAGCCCGGCGTAGGCCAGGCAACAGGCGCAGGCGAGCATCGCCAGGTAGCGTTGCACCGGACGCGGGGACAGCTTGACCAGGGCGTCGACTCCGAGGTGGCCGGCGGTACGCACGCCGTAGGAGACACCGAAGAAGATCAGCCAGCCGAACATGGCCCTGGTCAGGGCCACGCTCCAGGTCATGTCCTGGGCCACGGTCATGGTGGCGTCGCCCAGGCTGTTGAAGAAGCCGCGGCTCCAGGCCCAGCGGTCGGCCAGGTTGAAGAACAGCGTGTAGATGTTGTTGGCCATCACATAGACGAAGGTCACCAGCGTCATGGCTGCCAGCAGGAAGGCGATAAAGCCTTCCTCGAAATGTTCCCAGATACGCCGCAATGGTTGCGTTTGCATGGACAAGACTCCGCGAAATGGAAAAGGGTGGACCGGGGCGTGGGCCGCGATGCCGATCAAACAAAGCCGGACACGATTTCTTGCAGGCTTGCTGGCGAAGAGGCCCGTGAGCCTTGCATCGCTTATCCGGTCGCCATCGCCGACAACCGAGCGCCGACCGGCGCTCCTACAAGATCTGTGTCGTATGCAAATCTGCTGTTCGACACAGAACCCTTGTGGGAGCGGAGCTTGCCCGCGAAGAGGCCCGTGAGCCCTGCATCGCTTATCCGATCGCCATCGCCGACAACCGAGCGCCGACCGGCGCTCCTACAAGATCTGTGTCGTATGCAAATCTGCTGTTCGACACAGAACCCTTGTGGGAGCGGAGCTTGCCCGCGAAGAGGCCCGTGAGCCCTGCATCGCTTATCCGGTCGCCATCGCCGACAACCGAGCGCCGACCGGCGCTCCTACAGGCGTTCTGTGTTCGCAACCACCGTCAGGGCTGGTTGGACTTGTCGGCCGCGTCGATCAGATCGGCACCGATTTCACCCTCGAACTTTTTCCACACCGGCTTCATCGCCTCCCGCCATTGCACGCGCTCTTGCGGGGTAAGCTCGATGATTTCACTGGTCTTGGCCTCGATGATCTTCTGCTTGGCGTTCTGGTTCAGCGCTTCGGCCTGCTTGTTCACTTCGAGGGTGACCTCGGCCATGATCTTTTCCAGCTCGCCGCGGATGTCCGGCGGCAGGCCGTCCCAGAACTTGCTGTTGGTGATCACCATATAGTCGATCAGGCCATGGTTGGATTCAGTGAAGTACTTCTGCACCTCGTTGACCTTCTGGCTCTCATAGTTCGACCAGGTGTTCTCGGTGCCGTTGACGGTGCCGGTCTGCAAGCCCTGGTAAACCTCGGCGAAGCTCATCTTCCGTGGGTTGGCGCGGATGGCCTTGAACTGCTCTTCCAGCACGCTGGAAGCCTGGACGCGGAACTTCAGGCCACGGGCATCGCCCGGTACGTGCAGCGCCTTGTTAGCGGAAATCTGTTTCAGGCCATTGTGCCAATAGGCCAGGCCGAGAATGCCCTTGCCCTGCATCGCGGTCAGCAGTGCCTTGCCCTGGGCCGCCTGGAAGCGGTCGACAGCGGCCATGTCGTTGAACAGGAACGGCAGGTCGTAGATCTGGATCTGCTTGGTGTACTGCTCGAACTTGGCCAGGGACGGTGCCAGCATCTGCACGTCACCGAGCAGCAAGGCTTCCATTTCCTTGCCATCGCCGAACAGCGACGAGTTGGGGTAGACCTCGACCTTGACCCGGCCCGGCAGGCGCTCTTCGGCGAGTTTCTTGAACAGCAACGCGCCCTGCCCCTTGGGCGTGTTTTCCGCGACGACGTGGGCAAACTTGATCACGATGGGCTCGGCCGCCTGCGCCAGGCCGGCGGTGAGCAAGGTGGCGGCGCAGAGCAGCGCCCGGGTCAACTTGAACATGTAAGTCACCTTCTTATTGTTGTGTTGTAGGCAGGTTGCCTAAAGCCATGCATATAGAGAATTTCGAATTCTGAGTACCCGCGTTCGGCTCCGGTGAACGCTACGCAAACCCTGGATTCATTGCCGAAGGTTGAGTACGACGAGGCATCCGCTTATCGGCTAAGGATCTGCCTGTCGTTGCCGCGGTTATGGCCTACGCCAGGGCCAACAAGCGGCGTGCGCGCAACAAGACCGGCGCATCGACCATCTGCCCGTCGACCTGATAGGCCCCAGCGCCGTCGCTGCCGGCGTCTACCACGCGCCGGGCCCAGGCCAGGTCTTCGGCGCTCGGCGCCAGGGCGGCGTGGATCACCGGCACCTGTCGGGGGTGAATGCACAACGCGCCGGCAAAGCCCATCTCGTAGGCATGGCGGATCGAGCGGCGCAAACCCTCAGGATCGTCAATGGCCGGGTGTACGCCGTCCAGTGGCGCGACCAGGCCAGCGCCGCGCGAATGCACGATCAGCGCCAGGCGGGCCTGGTCGAGGGCGAACTGCGCGGCATCCGAGCCGCTGCTCAGATTGAGGTCCAGGGCCAGGTCCAGGCCACCGAAGGACAGGCGCTCGACGCCTGGGGCGCTGGCGATCCCCGCCAGGTTCAACAACCCCCGGGCACTTTCAATGATCGGCCAGACGGGTTTGCCCGTCGTCGCCACGGCAGCGACCTGGGCCGCGTTCTCGACCTTGGGCAGCAGCACGCCGCTGACGCCAGGGTGTTGTTTGCAGAACCCCAGGTCGGCGCTGTGTTCGGCGTGGTCCGGGGCATTGACCCGCACCAGGACCCGGGCCTGGGAATTGGCGCAGAGGAACTGCCCTAGATACTCACGGGCGATTCGCTTGAGCGGCTCCTCGACGGCATCCTCGAAGTCGACGATCACCGCGTCGGCACCGCTGGCCAGGGCCTTGGCGAAACGCTCGGGACGACTGCCGGGCACGAAGAGCGCGGAGCGGGCTATGGATGAGGACATGCTGTGTTCCTTTTTAATTCATTTGACTCAGTTGACGATGAACCTGTGGCGAGTGCGTTTGGTGGCAAGCCCCCTCGCCACAAGGTGCATGGCGTCAGATCACACCGTCAGCTCGCAACTGCTCCACCGCCTCAGCGCAAACCCCCAACTCACTCAGAATCGCCCCGGTGTGCTCCCCCAACCCCGGCACCGCGTCCATCCGTGGCTCAAACGCCGCATTGCGCGCCGGCGGCAGCAGCGCCGGCAGTTTCCCCGCCGGACTCTCAACCTCGCGCCAGCCATCACGGGCCTTGAGCTGCGGGTGGTCCCACACACCCTGCATATCATTGACCCGGGCATTGGCGATCTGCGCCTCTTCCAACCGGGCAATCACTTGTTCGGTGCTGAGCCGGGCAAAGCTGTCGACGATGATCTGGCGCAACACCTCACGATTGGCCGAACGCTTGAAGTTGGCCGAAAACCGCTCGTCCAGCACCAACTCCGGAGTCAGCAGCACCTTGTCGCAGAACGCCGCCCATTCACGCTCGTTCTGCAAGCCGAGCATCACCGTGCCGCCGTCGCCCGCCGGAAACGGCCCGTAGGGATAAATGGTCGAGTGCGCCGCGCCGGCACGTGGCGGTGGTGCGGCGCCGTCGAAGGCGTAATACATCGGGTAGCCCATCCACTCCACCAGGCTTTCGAGCATGCTGACGTCGATGCGGCTGCCCTCCCCGGTTTTCTCCCGCAGCAGCAACGCTGAGAGAATGCCGCTGTAGGCGTACATGCCGGCAGAGATATCGGCGATCGAACAACCGGCCTTCGCCAGTTCATCCCCGCCCGGCCCGCCGGTCACCGAAAGAAAACCGCCCTCGCTCTGGATCAACAGGTCGTAGGCCTTTTTCTTCTCATAAGGACCACCCTCGCCATAACCGGAGATATCGCAGACGATCAGCCGTGGAAAGCGCTCGTGCAGTGCGTCGAAGGACAAGCCCATACGGGCGGCGGCACCCGGTGCGAGGTTTTGCACCAGCACATCGGCCTGCCCCAGCAGATTTTCGAGAATATCGCCGGCCTGATCCTGTTTGAGGTCCAGGGTCAGGCTCTCCTTGGAGCGGTTGGTCCAGACGAAGTGCGAGGCCAGGCCGCGGACACGCTCGTCATAGCCACGGGCGAAGTCGCCGCTGCCGGGGCGCTCGATCTTCACCACCCGTGCGCCCAGATCCGCCAGTTGCCGGGTGCAGAACGGCGCGGCAATGGCGTGCTCGAGGCTGATCACCGTGATGCCGTCCAACGGGCGCGGTGCCGGGGTATTGCCTGCTGCCGTATTCATCAGCGCAGCTCCTTCAAGTCAGTGCTGTTACGCAGGTCCCAGACCTGACGGATCAAACCCTCGGCCTGCTCGGGCGAGCGCGCACCGGAGAATTGCAACAGACGACGGAACTTGTCTTCCAGCTCGGCCCGCGACAGGCTGTTGCCGGGATCGCCCTTGGGCTCGTTGATGGCGCCGTACAGGGTACGGCCGTCAACCGTGGTGACCACCACCCGGCCCAGCCAGCGCTGGGGATAGGCATCATCGACTTCGGGGTCGAGAGTCATACTGACCTTCTCGCGAAACGCCGACACGGCCGGATCGGTCAATGACCGTTGGTGAAACTCCGGCAGGCCGGCCTTGCCGTGCACGGCGATCAGACCCAGCACCGTGCTCATGGAGAACTTGGCCTGGTGCACGCTTCGCGGCACCTTGACCCGCCCCAACACATCGATGGCGCCCTGATGCACACGGGCTTCCACATGCCGGATCTGTTCGTGGCCCAAACCTTCCTGCCCCATCAGCGCCAGTAGCGCATCGGCGGCCGGATGGGTATGGCGGCAGGAGGCATGGAACTTGAACGAGGTTTCCACCAGCGCCCAACGACTGCCCAGGCGATCGGACAGCTTCGCCGGATCGGCATCGCTGGACATTCCGGCGGCCAGCCCCTGGTCGCCTTCAAGAATATTGCGCGCTCCGGTCAAGCCATCCGCCGTCAGGTAGGCGGCCAGCAGGCCGTCCGCAGCAGCCTTGGCGGTGTGCAACTGCTTGGAGTCGGCGGCATCGCGAAGGAACTCCCAGAGCCCGGCGGCCTGGGTGCCGGCGCTGCCCAGCAGATTGCTGAACTGCTCCTGGTCGAAGTCCATCAGCTTGCCCACGGCCACGGCCGCCGCCAGGGTGCCGACGGTGGCCGTGGTGTGGAAGATCCGATAGTGGGAGCGACCGAGGAACTCGCCGATACGAATCCCCGCTTCGTAACCCGCAACCGAGGCCAACAGTAATTCACAACCGGATTTGTTCAGGTCCTGGGCAGCGGCAAGCACTGCCGGAAACACCACGGTGGCCGGGTGCAACACAGAACTGTTGTGCAGGTCGTCCTGCTCCACCAAGTGCGAGGAAGCGGCGTTCACCAGTGCGGCGAAGTACGCCGAACTGCCCTGGCCATTGACCAGGATCCGCGCCGGACCGTTTGCCGGCCCCATCTTGCAGGCGTAGGACTCGAACAACGGAATCGGATGAGCCCCCTGGCTGGCCAGGGCCGAGGCCAACCAATCGAGGAACAGGTCTTCGGTACGCTCGAACACCGTTTGAGGCACCTGCTCGTAACGCAGGTCGGCGAGGAATTCGCAGAGGGCTTGGGTATGGCTCATGCTCGGTTCCTCAGAAGCTGCGCGGCAGTTCGAGCAGGTGCTCGGCCACGTAGGACAGGATCAGGTTGGTGGAGATCGGCGCCACCTGGTACAGGCGAGTCTCGCGGAACTTGCGCTCGACGTCGTATTCGCAGGCGAAACCGAAACCACCATGGGTCTGCAGGCAGGCGTTGGCCGCTTCCCAGGACGCCTTGGCCGCCAGGTACTTGGCCATGTTGGCGCTGGCCCCGGCGTTCCGCCCGCTGTCGTACTCCTCGCAGGCACGCCAGCGCATCAGATCGGCGGCCTCGATCTCGATATGCGCTTCGGCAATCGGGAACTGCACGCCCTGGTTCTGCCCGATGGGCCGGCCGAACACCACCCGGTCGCGGGCATAGGCGCTGGTTTTTTCGATAAACCAGCGACCGTCTCCGATGCATTCGGCGGCGATCAGCGTGCGCTCGGCATTCAGGCCGTCGAGGATGTAGCGAAAGCCCTTGCCCTCTTCGCCGATCAGGCTGTCAGCGGGGATTTCCAGGTTGTCGAAGAACAGCTCGTTGGTCTCGTGGTTGACCATGTTGGCGATGGGCTGCACGGTCAGGCCGTTGCCGATGGCCTCGCGCAGGTCCACCAGGAAAATCGACATACCTTCGGATTTCTTCTGCACCTCGGCCAGCGGCGTAGTGCGCGCCAGCAGGATCATCAGGTCGGAGTGCTGGACCCGCGAGATCCAGACCTTCTGCCCATTGATCACGTACTTGTCGCCGCGCTTGACCGCGGTGGTCTTGATTCTGGTGGTGTCTGTGCCGGTGGTGGGTTCGGTGACGCCCATCGATTGCAGACGCAGCTCACCACTGGCCAGCTTGGGCAGGTAGAAGCTTTTCTGCGCCGCGCTACCGTGACGCAACAGGGTGAACATGTTGTACATCTGGCCGTGCACCGTGCCGGAGTTGCCGCCACAACGGTTCACCTCTTCCAGGATCACCGAGGCTTCGGCCAGGCCCAGGCCCGAGCCGCCGTATTCGGCGGGAATCATCGCCGCCAGCCAGCCGGCGTCGGTCAGCGCCTTGACGAAGGCATCGGGGAAACCTTTTTCTTCATCGATCTTGCGCCAGTAGACGGCATCGAATTCAGCGCATAGGGCACGAACACCCTGGCGAATGGCATTAAGTTCTTCGTTGTTATTCGGATTCATGGGGCTGATGGCCTTTTTTATTGTTAGTCGAAGTGCACTTCAGCCTGCTGGGCCAGGCCAGCGGCGTTGCCGGCCCACAACTGGGCAACCCCGGGGCTGAGGATCCGTCCACCGACTTCGAAGGGTTGCGGTGCGATCAACGGACGCACGCCACGATAGGAAAAACGCCGCAGGGTCGCCCGCGGATTGGCCCGACAGAACGCCCGCAAGTTCAGGGTGGCGATCATCGGACCGTGCACCACCAGACCCGAATAGCCTTCGGTGTCGGTGACGTAGGGAAAATCGTAGTGAATGCGATGGCCATTGAAGGTCACGGCGCTGTAGCGAAACAGCAAGGTCGGTGTGGGCTCGACGGCTTCGTGCCAGTCCCCCTGGATCAGCGCTTCGCTGCTGCTCTGCTTCGGCGGTGTGGGTTCGCGGTAGACGATGTCCTGCTCTTCGCGAAGCGCCAGCCGGCCGGCCTGGGTGTATTCATGTCGTACGGTGACAAACAGCAAGGCACCGCTGCGCCCCCACTTTTCCTCGATATGGCTGATGGTCGACAGCCGGGTGGCATCGTGACCGGCACGCAGGTGCTCGAAGAATTCAAGGCGGCCGCCGGCCCACATGCGATTGCGATTGTCCGCAGGCGGCAGGAAGCCACCACGGGCCGGGTGACCGTCAGGGCCCAACAGGGTCTCGGCCACCGGCTCTTGAAAGAAACACCATTGCCACAGCGGCGGCAGCGCCTCGCCATGGACCGGAGTCGATTCGCCAAAAGTCGCGGCGATACGTTTGAGCAGATTACGGCTCAGTTGGTCGTGGGCTTCTTCGGTCCGTCCTAGCCAGGCACTCAGATCCGTCGCACTCATGGAAGGTTTCCTCCTTGCCGGTTGTTGTCATGAACCGATGATGCAAGGTGCAGCCCGTTCCGAGAATTTGCATTTCTATAAGCCGGCGTTCGGTTATGCTGAACGCCAACGTCCTACTTGCACGCTGCCTCTGAGCGGAGTCGCCCCATGCATTTCGACCTGGCGGATCTACGCCTCTTCATCCATATCGCCGAATCGCCGAGCCTGACCCAGGGCGCTCGGCGTGCCTTCCTCTCGCCGGCCGCCGCCAGCGCACGGATCAAGGCCCTGGAAGCGCAACTCGATACGCGCCTGCTGTACCGCGACAGCCGTGGCGTGGAGGTCACCCCGGCCGGCCAGCGCTTGCTGCAACATGCGCGATTGATCATGCGTCAGGTCGACTATCTGAAGAGCGAGTTCACCAGCTACGGCGGCGATTCCGCCGGGCATATCCGCATCTTCGCCAACACCACGGCCGTCACCGAGTTTCTCCCGGAGGTGCTGGCCGGTTTCCTCTCCCTGCGCCCAGGGGTGACGGTGGACCTGCAGGAACGGTTATCGCGGGACATCGTCCGCGGCGTACTCGACGGCACCACCGACATGGGCATCATCGCCGGCCCGGTGGAAGCCAGCGGCCTGCAGGTGATGCACTTCAGCACCGACCGCCTGGTGCTGATCGTGCCGGTGGAACATGCACTGGCGGCGCAGCAGTCGATAGCCCTCGACCAGACCCTGGCGTACCAGCATATCGGCCTGCACGAAGGCAGCACCTTGCTGAGTTTTTTGCGCGAGCATGTCGAACGGCTGGGCAAGACCTTGTCGTTGCGTATCCAGGTTTCCAGTTTCGAGGCCATCTGTCGGATGGTCGAGGCCGGCGTGGGCATCGGCATCATTCCCGAGTCCGCCGCCGTGCGCCACAGCCGGACCATGGAACTGGTGACCGTGGCGCTGGACGAGCCCTGGGCGATTCGCGAGCGCAGCATACTGGTGCGCGAACTCGAAGCACTGCCCGGGACTATCCGCGCCTTGATCGCGACACTGATGCCGAGCGCGCAAACCTGAACCGTCCTACAGTTTGGGTTGCACAAACCCCTGGTTCGGCGGCATTCTTGAACGCATTCGACTGACAGAACTTTTCACCTCAGCCGCACTCAATCAGTGCATGGATCCACGCCCTTCCCGACAGAGACGCTCATGACTTCGAAGCTTGCACAACTCAAGCAGTTCACCACCGTGGTCGCGGACACCGGCGACCTCGACGCTATTACCCGCCTGAAGCCGGTCGACGCCACCACCAACCCTTCGCTGCTGCTCAAGGCCGCCGCGCTGCCAGGCTACGCCGAGCTGCTCAAGGCCGCCGTGGCTCACGCCAAGGGCGATGTGGGCCTGGCCTGCGACCATTTCGCGGTGTCCGTGGGCAGTGGCATTCTCAAAGTGATTCCAGGGCGAATTTCCACCGAAGTCGATGCGCGCCTGTCCTTCGATGAAACCGCGCTGCTGGGCAAGGCCCACCAGTTGATCGAGCTGTACGACAAGGTCGGCGTCGGCCGTGACCGCGTACTGATCAAACTGGCTTCGACCTGGGAAGGCATCCGCGCCGCCGAGAAACTGGAAAAAGACGGGATCCAGACCAACCTGACCCTGCTGTTCTCCTTCGCCCAGGCCGCGGCCTGCGCCGATGCCGGGGTGTTCCTGATCTCGCCGTTCGTGGGCCGGATCTACGACTGGTACAAGAAGTCCACCGGCAACGAATACAGCGGTGCCGACGATCCGGGCGTGCAGTCGGTAACGCGCATCTACAACTACTATAAGTCCAACGACTACAAGACCGTGGTCATGGGCGCGAGCTTCCGCAATCTCAACCAGATCGAACAACTGGCCGGTTGCGACCGTTTGACCATCAGCCCCGACCTGCTGGAAAAGCTCAGCCAGGACGAAGGCCCGCTGGAGCGTCGACTGGTGCCAGGCGCCGCGGGGGAGCCGCGCCTGCAACTCAATGAAGCGCAATTCCGCTGGGCCTCCAACGAAGACGCCATGGCCACCGAGAAACTGGCCGAGGGTATCCGTCAGTTTGCCCGTGACCAGGAAAAGCTCGAAGCGTTGCTGGCTCAGTAACCGCAGTTTCACTCTCGCCCAAGGCGACCCGGGCAGTCGGCTACTCCGCTCCCGGGACAATGCGTGCTTCGGGTCCTGCTGCCACACGGCCAGTCAGCGACCCGCTTGATGCCTGTTGTATGCTGATCCGGTGCCCCTCGGCAGGCGTCAAACGCCTGCGGGGCAAACCGGCCGGCCTCTCGGCCCGACCGCCGACCTCCACCGTCAGTTGGTGCGTTCGACGCTATCGGACGCGGCCTGCTTGCCGGCCGCCACGGCCTGGGCTTTTTCAGACTTCTGGTAATAGGCCATGGACGTATCGCGGGCCGCGTCCATGCGGGCCATGACTTTATCACCGCCATCACCGCCGCCTTCGGCCATGGCCGCAACGGAAGCAGTCATCAGGGTCACGATCAACAATGCTTTAAGGGATTTCATCAGTCACTCTCCAATAGTTTGAGTTCGTCAGCACGAGTTCCTGCTGACTTGGGCTCATCCTATCGAGCTGCGCATTTCAGCCTGTTCCCCGCAGGATGAAATTTTTTACAGGAACGGCAGTTCGAGAAAACCACGATACAGGCCCCCTCGATGCTGGATAAGCACCAGGCAACGCCCTAGAATCCACAGAGCATTGATTCTGGAAAAGGGACAATATGGATCGTATCGACTGCATGCGCGCCTTCGTCGCCACTGTCGGCGCCAATGGCTTTGCCGCGGCGGCCCGGGCCATGGATGTTCCGCGTTCGAAAGTCAGCAAGCAGATCCAGGCGCTGGAAGAGGCCATTGGCGTGCAACTGCTGCAACGCACCACCCGCAGCCTGCACCTGACCGAAGCCGGCGCGGAATACTACGAGGCGGCCCGCGAACTGCTCGCGTCCTTGGACGAAACCGAACAACGGGCCCGCGATGGCGTCGGTGAATTGCGCGGTGTGCTGCGGGTCAACGCGCCCATGTCCTTCGGCCTGCGACGCCTGGGGCCGCTGATTCCGCTGTTCCACCAGCAGCACCCGAATGTGGAACTGCAACTGGTGCTCAGCGACCAGCAAGTCGATCCGGTGCGCGGCGGCTTCGACGTGACCATCCGGATTGCCAGCCTGCCTGACTCTTCCATGGTCGCCCGTTTGCTCGCTCCCGCGCCACGCATCATGGTGGCCTCCCCGGCCTACCTGGCACGCGCCGGAACGCCACGGACTCCCAAGGACCTGACGGCCCACCAGTGCCTTAACTACGGCTACCTGCAAAGCGGCGTCAGCTTGCAACTGAGCAATGGCAACGAGACCCAGCGGGTCACCGTCACCGGCCCCCTGCATGCCAACAATGGTGATCTGCTGGCCCAGGCGGCGCAAGCCGGCATGGGCATCGCCCTGCTACCCGATTTTATCGTCGAGGACGCCCTGGCCGCCGGCACCCTGGTCCCGGTGCTCTGCGAATGGCAGGCTCCGGCGATCAGTATCAACGCGGTCTATCCCTCGGCGCGCCGGGTGCCGCAGAAGACCCGGGCCTTTATCGAATTCCTGGTCACGGCTCTGGCGGTGGCAGCCTGACCCCTAGGCGGTATTGAAGATCGACTGTTTGCCGATGGAAATACCCGACCACAGTTCGTCCAGGTGCTTGAATCCCCACTTCTTGACCGACTCCAGGCCGGCAATCGAATCATGTTCGCAGGCTTCGGCAAGATCGATGACACTCTGGGCAATGGGCATCCGCAGTTTCGAGGAGTAGAACACCTTCACCCGAGGGGTCAGCAATGACCGCTCGTGTTGCTCCATGACGATCCCCAGCCGACCGCTGTGCAACAGCACCAGGGCCCCCACCGGATAGATCCCGATGCAACGGACAAAGGCATGGAAGATCTGCTCATCGAACTGCCCCTTCCAATCGGCCATTTTTCGAATGGCCACGGCCGCCGTCCAGGCTGGCTTGCCATGTCGCTCGGAGGTCACCGAGTCATAGCAGTCACACACCGCGGCCATCCGCGAGAACAGGCTGATCTGCGTGCCGCAGAGCTTGTGCGGATAACCGCTGCCATCGACTCTCTCGTGATGATGCAGGCAGACATCCACCACTCTCGGGCTGAAATGGCGGGTGTCGAGTAGCATCTTCGCGCCGATCTCGGGGTGGCGGCGCAGGGTCTCGAATTCGGCCTCAGTCAGCGGCGAGGCCTTATTCAGCAACTCGGCAGGTACCATCATCTTGCCCACCTCGTGCAGGATGCCCGCCATGCCGGCCTCTTTCACCAGGCCATCGGGCAGGTTCAGGCGGTAGGCCAGGCTCATCATCAGGGCGCACACCGCCACCGAATGCATGTAGGTGTATTCATCGCTGGTCTTGAGCCGGGCCAGGCTGATCAGGGCGTCGGGATGACGCATCAGCGAATCCGAGATTTCCGCGATCAAGTGGGAAATCTGCTCGGGATGAACCGCGGTGCCCATCCGCAGGTCGGCGAACATGCTCAGCACCGCGGCCTTGGTCCTGGCGCACAGACTCAGCGCATGGACCACCTCATCGCTCATGGCGATCCGCGGGCGATTGCGCGGACGCTCCTGTGCCGCAATGGCCGGCGGCTCAAGCACCGGCACGGCTGGCGAAGGTAGCGTGTCAACCTCGAGATCCAGTCCTTTCTCGGTATCTATCCAGAGCGCGGCGATACCGGAGGCATGGATCTTTTCTATATCCTGTTCATCATCGAGCAGAAAGTGACTGCGCCAGAACGGGTGATCCATCCAGGAACCACAAAAGGATTGCACATACATACCGACACGCAGCTCACTCACCTGTATCTGTCTTAGCATGACCAATGTCCTGGTTTCCCATCACACTGAGGTACCTCGCTGGAGGCCCGGCTACAGTGAAAACCGCGAGATCAGGTGATTCAGACTCCCCGCCAGTTTGGACAGCTCGCTACTGGCGATAGACGTCTGGCTCGCGGCCGACGAGCTTTGAATGGAAAGATCACGAATACTCATCAGGTTACGGTCAACGGACTTGGACACCTGCGCCTGTTGCTCGGAAGCCGTAGCGATCAGCAGGTTCTTTTCATTGATATGCGAAATCGACAGGGTCACTTCCTTGATCGCCAAGCCCGTTTCGTGGGCCAGCGAACGGGTCACCCGGGTTTCTTCGCTGCTGTGGTTCATCGACTCCACGGCCTTCTTCGAATCGAGTTGGATACCCTTGACCATCTGCTCGATTTCCTGGGTCGACTGCTGGGTGCGATGGGCCAGCGCACGCACTTCATCCGCGACCACCGCAAAGCCACGGCCCTGCTCACCGGCCCGCGCGGCTTCGATGGCGGCGTTCAATGCCAGCAGGTTGGTCTGCTCGGCGATGGCGCCGATCACGTCGAGGACCTTGGCAATGTGCAGGGCTTGTCCGGCCAGGCCTTCTATATCGGTTTTGGTCTGTTCGACACGGCTGCTCAAGCGCTCGATGGAGCCGATGGTTTCATCGACCCGATCCTGGACGATCCGTGCCGAGCTTTCCGAGGCTTGGGTGGACTGGGATGCCGAAATGGCATTTCTGGCCACCTCCTCGACGGCCGCGGTCATCTGGTTGACGGCAGTGGCGGCCTGGTCGGTTTCAATGCTCTGCTTTTGAATACCCGCCGTCGACTCCTGGGTAATCGCGCTCATCTGCTCAGCCGCCGAGGCCAGTTGCCGGGAAGAGTCGGAGATATGCTCGATGGTGTTCTTGAGGCTCGAACGCATGGTGGCGGCGACCGTCTGCAGGTCGGTGATTTCATCCCGGCCGCTGACCTCCACCTTACTTTTCAGATCACCATCGGCGATCTTCTGCATCGACAGACGCAAGGTATTGATCGGTTGCGCGATACTGCGGGTATACAGCAGCGCCACGACGCAGGTAATCACCAGGGCCAGCACCATGAACACCAGCGTCAGCAGGAACGCGCTGTCGTAGCTGGCGTTCGACGCCTGCCCCGAACGCTCGGCACCCGCCTCGTTGAGGAGGATCAGCGCTTGAATCGAAGTCTGTAACTTTTTCGCCGCTTCGCTGGTAGTGTCACGAATGAAGTGGGTCATGGTCTCGAAGGACGCAGTCGGGCTCATGCTCACCAGTCGATCGATCAGGTCCTGATAATTGCGCACATTAACGACCACCTGGTCATAAAGCTGTTTTTCTTCGGGACTGGAAACCCGCGAAACGTATTTTTCGGTTTCCTGGCTCAAGACCACTTTCAGCGCCTGTAATTTGTCCAGGGAGCTTCTGCTCTGGCGGTCTTCATCCATGACAAAGCGGCGGGCATCAAGCCGGTAGAGTTGCCCGGCATCTTGAATGCGGCCGGCCTGGCGGACACTCGGCAGCCAGTCCGTTTGCAGTCTCAGGGAGGCGTCGTGGATTTCCTTCATCCGATACAGCGAAGTCAGTCCGAGGCTGATCAACAGCAGACAGATCAGTCCGAAGCCGAGGGCCGATCTGAGGGTCAACCTGATGTTCCTTGTCTTCATGAAACCACTCCGAGGCCAGGCTGCGTGAACGTTCGGTTGCAGAGGGACGCCAATCACTCAACCAGTGTAGTACGTCCCTTGCAAAGGAGCGGTTCCAGCGTTCAGGTTACCTTGGCTGGGGCTCGATATGGCGCTCTAACTGGATCAACAGGCCTTTATAGTTATTGCCACTCAGGGTGATTTCTATCTCCCCGGAATGAGTAACTTTGTCCTGCTGCCAGACACGACTTGCCAGTTGATAGGCATGCCCTGCTTGAACTTGACAAAGGGCATATCGGTTTTCATAAAACGACTCTCGTTCACATAGATGGAGCGGTTGATAAACTGAATAAAACAGCGCGCATGAACTGTTGTCCAATGGCACTTCGTGTGCGATTTTTGCGCTGTTTTTTCAGTGTAACAACGGCCAATAAGAGAGCTGTCGTAGCGGGATAGTGCACAGTCCACTGTCTTTTGAGGAGGGGGCGAAACAATCATTACCACGACCCGCGGGCAGCCTTGCGCCACCCGCGAGCCGGCCGACTTACGCCAGCAGTTTGCGCTCGGTCTTGCCGTATTTGACCGACTTTTCATCCGGGATCATCAGCCCGGTCTGTTCATCGCGGCCCTGCAGGACGAAACGCGCGTCCGCCTTGCCCAACTGCTCGGCGGCCTTCTGGCTGTCGGCACCGATCTCGCCCTTTTTCATGCGGTTGACGATCACGCCCACGGCGGTGTCCTTGAAGTCACGCAGCATCCAGGCATCGCCGTCGCTGTCGCCGGCCACCAGCACCGGGCCATAGCCCTTCTTCGCCACCAGCACATTCTTGATCCCGACGGTCTTGCCCGGGCCGTAGTTGAAGTGCCAGCCTGGCAGGTAGCTGCTGTCGTACTTGCCGTCTTTCATCGCCAGGCGCAGGCCGATCACGTTTTCCGGCGGCACGCCATAACCGTAGTTGGAATTGCCGGCAAACACCCGCACCACATCATCGATGGAAGCAGTGCTGACATACACGTCAATACCGTTGGCCCGCAGCGTGTGCATCAGGCCACGGATTTCCTCGTGGATACGGATGCCATGGAAGTGCGTGTCGGCGACCACCCCGGCCTTGCCCGGCAGGCTGCGCGGACTTTCGTACTTGACCTTGCGCAGGCCGTCACCGAGGTCGTGGTTGTTGGAGGCCTCCGCCATCGCCTGCAACTCGGCGGTGGTCATGTTCTTGTAGAAGTAGAGGATCCACTTGTAACCGATCTCCACCGGGTAGCTGTCGCAGATCGCGTCATACATGAAGTACAGCTTGCTGAAGAAGTCCTTGAACTGGTCGGTGGCCTGGATTTCCTCCAGGCTCTTGCTGCCGGCCAGCCCCTGGTAGTTGGCGTGCAGCCAGCGGTAGTCGGCTTCGACGTCGGCGGCGATGTCTTCCATGTTCACCGGTTTGCCATCGACCGTGAGGTAGTCCTTCATGAACGGGCCGTTGGGCACGTCCTGGCGCAGCACGGCGGCAAACTCGTCGGGGCTGAGTTTGTACTGCAGATGATTCATCTGGTAGACCAGCAGCGCCTCTTCGCAGTCATTCATGATGCAGGTGTTGTCCCAGTCGAACACCGCGTACGGACGCTTGTCCGGGTGGTAGGACGCACTCTTCACGCCATGCTGGTCGATCACCGCCTGCAAGCGTTTCTGGTTCAGCGGCGACCAGCGCGCCGGGTCCAGCTCGCTCGGCACGGCCTTGGTAGTCGCGGCCTCGGCAAGGCGACCGCTCAACAACAGGGGACTGACAACGGAAACGGCGGCAAGGGTGTTCAGAAACTGGCGACGCTGCATGGCATAACTCCTGGATCTTAGAAGAATGGTCGCAAACGGGGCGACGGCGAGAGCGTGTTTCAAGACAAGGGCGCAGGGGACGAGCCGCCCGGTGACGAGGCTAGCGCCAAATACACATAAATACAACAATGCCACAATATTACACATTTATGGCACATCGACACTTTCTCACCGACGGCAATCGGCCAGCAAACTTGACAGCGCTGTCCCGCCTCCCACAATGCGTACTCGGATACTGATCGCAACAACAAGGACATGAGGTATGTGGCAAGAAGAGCGTTACCAGCGGATTCGTGCGCTGCTGGCAACCTTGCAGCGCGTGACCACCGACCGCATCGTCACGGAACTGAATGTCTCCCGCGAAACCGTGCGCCGCGACCTGGTGGCACTGGAAGCCCTGGGCGAGTTGAAACGCATCCACGGCGGCGCGATCCCGGTCGAGGACGAAGCGCCGATTGCCGAGCGCGCGCATATCAACGTCAAGTTCAAGCGTGACCTGGCCCGCGCCGCTGTCAGCTTGCTCAGCCATGGCCAGACGATCTTCATCGACGCCGGCACCACCACTGAAATTCTGGCCCAGGAGTTGGCCAAGCTAGGTGGGCTGACCGTGATCACCAACTCGTTCAATGTCGCGCTGCACCTGCGTGGCAGCGCACCGGGCAGCCTGCATAACGAAGTGATCATCCTCGGCGGCTCCCTCGGTGACCGCTCACCGGCCACGGTGGGCGCGACCACGGTGGCGGAAATCGGCCGCTATCGCGCCGACCTCGCGCTGCTCTCGCCGGTAGGTGTCGACGCCCACCACGGCGCCAGCAACTACGATCACCGTGAAAGCGAGGTGGCCCGGGCCATGGCCGAGCACGCCGAACGGGTGGTGATCCTCGCCGACTACAGCAAGCTCGGCGTGCAGAGCCGTATCAGCTACTGTCCGGCGGAACGTATCGACGTACTGGTGACGAACCAGCGAGCCAGCGAAGAAGCAGCATTCGAGGCACTGAAAGCCAGCGTCAAGGAAATCATCCTGGCCTGATGCTCCGGGCCGTGGGTGAACCCTGAAGCGCTATCGCCAGCAAGCTGGGGCCTACAAAGGAGCGTGGCGACAACGCCCCCTTGCAGTGATGCGCGGACCTGTGGGAGCCGGCTTGCCGGCGATGGCGTCCGGATAAACGCCGCAGGCCATGCTGCTTACCTGGGGCGACGGACCGCGCGGATTTTTGCGCTATTCCCACCACCGCAAAAAAACCGATCTTCACCATCGGACTCAAGTCCCGATACACCCACGCCGGCCGGCATATCGATGCGCTCCAGCAGCGCCCCCGTTTGCGGATTCACCCGCCGGACATCACTCTTGTCGTCTTCCCAGGTACCGTGCCAAAGCTCGCCATCGACCCAGGTAACACCCGTGACGAAGCGCTTCGATTCAATAATGCGCAGAACCGCCCCGGTTTCGGGATCGACCTGATGGATCCTGCGCCCCTGATACTCCCCGACCCAGAGCGTCCCCTCGGCCCATGCCAAGCCGGAGTCACCGCCATTGCCGGGGGCCGGTATGCTTGTAAGCACCTCACCGCTCTTCGGATCGATCTTGCGGATGCGCCCCTCGGCAATCTGGAACAGATAGCGACCATCAAAGGTGGTTCCGGCCTGCGCGGCGACATCGATCGAGCGCACCAGCGCCCCGCTTTCCGGGTCGAGGGCGTTGAGCTTGTCGCCGGAGGCAAACCAGACGTGCTGGCCGTCATAGGTCACGCCCGCCACCGAGTCGGCCCCTGGAAACGGCCCGTACTCACGAAGAATTTCAGCTTGAGAGTTTTTCATGAGCTCAGTCTAGCCGCTGCTCAGCGGCCCCGGGAGTAACAAGGTTGACGGGAATCCAGGTACGGACGGGAGCGTCCAGCGGCAGGCCGGCCCGCGGCCGAAAGCTTGCACCTTGCCTGTCGCCGCCAGGGCATCGAGCGCCCGCAGCACCGTGCGCGGGCTGCTGCCCAGGGCAATCGCCAGGGCCGAACTCGACCACGCTTCACCATCAGCCAGGAGAGCGAGCACGGCACCATGCCGTTCCTCGACAGGCGGCGCCAGGATGACCACCTCAGGAGCCTGTCGTGGCACGAGGACAAAGCCCTCGCCGGTCGCCCTCACCTGTGCAAACCCGCGAATCTCGCCGCGCAGCCGTCCGATTTCGACCCGCAGCCGGACCCGGTGCGATTCATCGGCCTGCTTGCCGCGAAAGGCCCGGGCGATCAGCGCATGCCGCGAGACAGCGCCTGGCCAGCCCTCGGCAAGGGCACGGAGCAAGGCGAACAAGACCGGCCGCGTCGTCAACGATACCTGCGTGTTGCCCTCACGCACGCTGTAGCGACAGGCATCCACCACCAGGGCCGCCGATGCAAACAGTTGCTCGACTTGCGCCAGCAACAGCAAGCGCTCCTCGCCCCGTGCGATCAGACGTGCCGCCGGAATTTCGAGCACCTGAGACGCACGCTCGACTTCGGCGGCGAGTGCGTGAATGCCCGCCTCATGCGCGGCATTTTCCGCTCGCCGCAGTGCAGCGCGAGCCGCCGCCGTATGCAGGCGCCGGATGGCGATCCCGGCACTGACCAACTCGTAAGCGGCCCTCAAGGGCGGCGCCAGCCCTAGCGGCTCAAGCTCGGCCAGCAGATGTTCGGCCTGGTCAAGATCGCCGGTCAACAGCAGACGCCGGACTTCCAGGTGCCGCGCATGGGCGGCATTCAAGCGGTCGCCATGGGCCTCGAGCACCGCCCGCGCGCCGACGAGTGTCTTGACCGGCCAGGCCAGGTCACGGGAGACCAGCGCAATCTCGGCTTCGGCAACGATACAGCGCGCCCTGGCCAGCGCTTCTTGCGGCCCGAAGGCACGGACAGCCAGCTTGAGCAGGGCCCTTGCGCGAACCACATCACCCAACTGCGCCATGGCAATACCGCGCAGCGCCAGCCCGGGCCCGTCGTCACACAGCGCCACCCGTTTCAAGGCGCCAAGGACATCACCGGTCGCAAGCAGCCGCGCTGCGGCGCTGATCATCGGGTCCATGGCCATCCCGTCAAACTTGTCACTCCCACCATCTTCCAGGCCCGCCCTAGTCTGTTCACGACCAACCGGTAACCGCTCGCACGACCGATGGTACGACGAGCAATGGCAGATGGAGAACCATGATGACCACACAGAAGACAGGCACTCGCGAAGAATGGCTGGCAGCACGACTCGACTTGCTGGCCGATGAAAAGGAACTGACCCGCCGCAGCGACGCCCTGGCCCGACAGCGTCAGGCACTGCCCTGGGTGCGGATCGACAAGGCCTACCGCTTCGATACCCCGGCAGGCAACGTCTCACTGCGGGAGCTGTTCAAGGGCCGCTCACAGTTGCTCGTCTATCACTTCATGTTCGGGCCCGATTACAGCGCCGGCTGCCCGTCCTGCTCGTCAATCGCCGATGGTTTCAATGGCGTGGTTGTCCACCTCGAACACCATGACGTCGCCTTTACCGCCATCTCGCGGGCTCCGCTGGCCAAACTGCAGGCGTTCAAGCAGCGCATGGGTTGGAGCTTCGACTGGGCCAGTTCGTACGGCAGCGATTTCAACAGCGACTTCAACGTCTGGTTCAGCGAAGAGCAGCAGCGCAAAGGCGACATTGTCTACAACTACCTCAGCGAGGCGCCTTTGGCCGGGCCCCAGAGAGGCCAGACGGTCCAGGAATGGCGACTGCAAGGCAGCGAAAGTCCGATTGCCCGGATCGCCGCGACGACCGGAACCGACATTGCCACCTACACTCGTGACAGGCCCGGTATCAGTGCCTTCGTGCTTGAAAAGGGCGAGGTCTACCACACCTACTCCGCCTATGCTCGTGGGCTGGATGGCCTCTGGGGCATGTATCAGTGGCTCGACCGTGCCCCCAAAGGCCGCAATGAACAGGGTATCTGGTGGCGTCGCCACGACGAATACGGCCAGGAGTAGCCAGCATGCCCTTGTCCGGTCGAACAAAGGAAAACCGCTCGACAGGAGCGCCAGTCGGCCTTGCGTTGAGCATCGCCGACTGGCTGGGACTGGCGGGCGCGCCAACCTTCGCCATCATGGCGCTGCTCACGGCCGCCGATGCCAGCACCGATATGGCCTGCGCCACCATGCCGGGACCATTGGCGCTGAACGGCATGGTAACAATGTACCTGATCATGGGCGCCTTCCACCTGCCACCCTGGCTGCGACTGCTTGCCGGGCGCGCCGGCTAATCCACGAAGGCGACCGGCAAGCCGTCGACATCATTGGGGATTAGAGGAATCCTATTGCTCTTTGGTTATCATCACATGTTAATGTTATACACATGACCCCTGCGGAGTAAGCGTCATGATTGCGATACGAGAAGCGTGGAAATCCGGATTGCTGGGGCGCAAGCACTGGTCGCGCAACCTGGTCGCGGGCGTTATCGTCGGAATCGTCGCGCTACCGCTGTCCATGGCCTTTGCCATCGCCTCGGGGGTCAAGCCCGAACAAGGCATCTACACCGCCATTATCGGTGGCCTGCTGGTGTCCTTGTTCGGTGGCAGCCGGGTGCAGATCGCCGGCCCCACCGGCGCCTTTATCGTTATCCTGGCCAGCATCAGCGCCCGCTACGGCATTGACGGCTTGCAGATAGCGACGTTCATGGCCGGGGCAATCCTGCTGCTGCTCGGTATCACCCGACTGGGTGCCATCATCAAGTTCATCCCCGACCCGGTGATCGTCGGATTCACCGCCGGCATCGGCGTGATTATCTGGGTGGGCCAATGGAAAGACTTCTTCGGCCTGCCGAAAGTCGCCGCCGGTCATTTCCATGAACAGTTCTGGCAACTGCTTCAAGCGCTCCCGCATCTTCACCTGGCGACGACCCTGCTGGCATCCCTGAGCCTGTTGCTGGTATTGCTCACGCCCAGGCTCCCCGGGATGAAACGCGTGCCCGGGCCGTTGGTCGCGATGGTCGTCGCCACCGTCATACAGTCGTTTTTCCAGTTTCCCGGGGTGGCCACGATCGGCAGTGCCTTCGGTGGGATACCCCAGGGCCTGCCGACCTTGAGCCTGCCGGAAGTGACCCTGCCGCGAATCATCGAACTGATCGGCCCGGCATTCGCCATCGCCATGCTGGGCGCCATCGAGTCATTACTCTCGGCGGTGGTCGCCGATGGCATGGCCGGCACCCGCCATGACTCCAACCAGGAGCTGATCGGCCAGGGCATCGCCAACCTGTTAAGCCCCTTGTTCGGCGGCTTTGCCGCCACCGGAGCGATCGCCAGAACGGCGACCAATATCCGCAACGGCGGCAACAGCCCGCTCGCCGGCCTGGTGCATGCACTCACCCTGGTGCTGCTGATTTCCTTCCTGGCCCCGCTGGCTTCGAATATCCCGCTGTGCGCCCTTGCGGCCATCCTGTTTGTCGTGGCCTACAACATGAGCGAGCTGAAACACTTCAAGCGCATGCTCCAGCGGGCGCCACGGGCCGATATCGCGATATTGCTGATCACCTTCCTGCTGACGGTCTTCAGCGACCTGACCATTGCCGTGAATATCGGCGTCATTCTCGCCATGCTGCAATTCATGCGGCGAATGGCGTCTTCGGTGGCCGTGCAGAAAATAGTCGGCAAGGACCTGGAGGTCGAGCTGCGCCTCAACGGCCAGTTCGAATTACCGCCCAATGTCCTGGTGTATGGCATCGAGGGGCCGCTGTTCTTCGGCGCGGCGGAAACCTTCGAACGGGTGCTGGCACAGACCCACACCGACCCCGGGACCCTGATCATCCGCCTGAATCACGTGCCCTTCATGGATATCACGGGTTTGCAGACCCTGCTCGAAGTCATCGAGCAGCTACACAACCGCAGCATTGTCGTGAAATTGTGCGAAGCCAACGAGAAGGTCCTCGGCAAGCTGCGCAAGGCCGGGATACTCCAGGCACTGGGGCCTGGGCATTATCATGCCGACTTCAATTCGGCACTGGGCGCAACCAGCGAACCCGGGCAGTAGCAGCTGCCTGCCCGGCGTCGAACGGCCGTGTCACTGCGCTTTGCCAGCGGCCTTGCTTTGGGTCGAATAGGAAACACCGTGGGTTTCCAGATAGTCGCGAATCAGCTGGCGGACCACCTGGGACGGCGTCAGGTCCTGGGCGGCGCAAAGCTCCTCGAGGGCTTTTTTCTTGACCGGGTCAATGAGTACGGTCAAGCGTGCGGTCTTGCTTTCCATGGAGGTCTCGACACTCTGAAGCAGCCTATGATAATCAAATTATAATAAGCGCTCTTCAGGTTGTCACGTCCTTACCCGGGCAGCCACCGCACGCCACGTCGTCATCCTGCCAGGACGCCGTGATCGACAGGATTACTCGCTTGCAACGGTCAGTTTGTCTTGAGTGCGCGTGTCGAAATCGCTGGCATCGTGACGCTCGCGCAGCTGGCTGGAGAGCTCCCCGGACACCCGATTGACCATTCGCCCACGCTGCACGGCGGGACGTGCGTCGATGGCATCGGCCCAGCGCTGGACATGCCGGTAGTCCTGTACCGAAAGAAATTCCGCGGCCTCGTAGAGCCGACCTTTCACCAGACCGCCGTACCAGGGCCAGATCGCCATGTCGGCGATGCTGTACTCGCTGCCGGCAATGTACTCGCTGACCGCCAGTTGCTTGTCGAGCACGTCGAGCTGGCGCTTGGTTTCCATCGCAAAACGGTCGATGGCATATTCGATCCTGGTCGGTGCATAAGCATAGAAATGCCCGAAGCCGCCGCCCAGATACGGCGCGCTGCCCATCTGCCAGAACAGCCAGGACAGGCATTCGGCGCGGGCCGCGGGCTCGGTGGGCAGGAACGCGCCGAACTTCTCGGCGAGGTACTGCAAGATGGCACCCGATTCGAAGACCCGGATCGGTTTCGGGCCGCTGTAATCCATCAGCGCGGGGATCTTGGAGTTCGGATTCACGCTGACGAAGCCACTGCCGAACTGTTCTCCCTCGCCAATACGGATCAACCAGGCGTCGTATTCCGCTCCCGTGTGCCCCAGGGCCAGCAGCTCCTCCAGCAGGATGGTGACCTTCTGGCCATTGGGCGTGGCCAGGGAATACAGCTGCAGCGGGTGACGTCCGACCGGTAGGTCCTTGTCGTGGGTCGCACCGGCGATCGGCCGGTTGATATTGGCGAATTTACCGCCGTTCTCGCTATGCCAGGTCCAGACCTTGGGTGGCAGATACTCCGATGGGTTCGTCATGCTCGATACACTCCTTGGGTTAAATGGGGCGCCCTGCTCCTGCCCAGCTCCCTCTTCAACCCGGGCAAATTGCCCTGACATCCAGGCCATAAACAGGTATATGCCACGATATAGATTTTAGAGGCATACGCAAGTATATTTGTTGCAGAATATGTCGTTCGCCCCATGACCTGAAAAGCCTTGTTCTCACAACGCCCACAGGCATAATTATCGGTTCGGCCTTTGCTTCAAAGAGTGATCAGCCCTTGAAATGTGCGCCACCCAGTCCCGACAGTCCCCAGGCCAGCAGTTGCGCGAACGGTGCTGTGCGCCGGGCATCCCGGCGGTTGGGACAAATCTATGACGAAGCGTTCGCAGTCTGCGGCCTGAAAGCGACCCAGTATTCCCTGCTGTCGCATATCGCTCGTGCCGACCAACCGAAAATGCGTGACCTGGCCCAGTCCCTGGTGATGGACCTTTCGGCACTCGGCCACACCCTCAAGCCGCTGGTGCGTGACGGCCTGGTGCTGTTGCAGGTGGACGAACTCGACCGGCGCAGCCGGCGCGTGCTGCTGACGGAGGCGGGTCAGCGCAAATACGAAGAGGCTCGGCAGATCTCCCAACGCATGTCGTGTCGTTTCGAGCAGGCCTTCGGTGAGGAAGAATCCCTCCAGTTGCGCAAGACCCTGGACTTTATCGCCTCGGATGAGTTCGCCCGCTCATTGCTGGGAAGCGATTGACGCCCGGGATCAGCGCTCAACCGCCATCGCGAGCCAGCCGGCTCTCGCTTCTGCGGGAATAGAGACACTCCTGCGCGAGGGTCGCACGCAACTGCGCCGCCTCCTGTTCCAGCCGTTCACACATGAAATCCACGAACACGCGAATCTTGCGCGATAACTGACGGCTCGAAGGCCAGACGATGCTCATGTTGTCCGGTGGGATCAGATAGCCGTGCAGCAGGCAACGCAATGAACCGTCGGCCAGCGCCTCGCGGGCGAGGAAATCCGGGATGGTGCCCAGGCCAAAGCCTTTGATCAGCGCCCCGAGCACCATTTCCATATTGTTGCTGATCATCACCGTGCGGGTCCGTGGTTCCCGCGCCCCTGCTTCACGCATTAACGGAAAGTCCAGCAGCTTGCCATTCTTGAAGTAGCGAAAACGCACCGCCAGGTGACCGTCCAGCTCAGCCGGGGTCTGCGGCGAGCCATGGCGCTCCAGATAGACCGGCGCGGCGCACAGTATCGGTTGTACCCCTGGCAAGGGTCGGCTCATCAACCGCGAATCCGGTAGGTCGCCGCTGCGAATGACGATATCCATCCCTTCCTCGATCACATCCACCAGCTTGTCGCTGAAGTCGAGGTCCAGTTCGATATCGGGATACAAGGCCATGAACGCCGTCAGCACCGACTGGAACAGGTGGTAGCTGGCCGCCGGCATGCTGATCCGCAAGCGCCCACGAGGGACTTCCGTGGACTGCGACAAGGTCGCCTGGGCATCGTCGAGGTCATCGAGGATACGCCGGCAACGCTCCTGGAACACCCGGCCCTCATCGGTCAAGCTGAGGCTGCGGGTCGAACGCTGGAACAGCCGCACACCCAACTGCTGCTCAAGCCGGGTCACCCCCTTGCCGACCGCCGAAGCCGACCGCCCCAGCGCCCTGCCCGCCGCGACGAAACTGCCCAGCTCGGCCGTGCGGATAAAGGCCATCAAGCCGCTCAGTCGATCCACCTGCCCCTCCTATTCGATCCTTTTATTCCGATATGGGCGGAACATTTGCCGCTTTTTGCCAGATTACTCGCTCTTTAAAATCCTTGCATGTTCTGACAGCCCGAGCAAACCAGCGAATCTCGGCCGTCCTCGCACTCACCCTGGGCGCTAATACCCGCCCGCTACAAGGATCGCTCAACATGTCCATTCCACTCTTGCTGCAACAGCGGCTGATGCTGCTGGCCGTGTGCATCACGGCCATTACCATGCCCTTCAACTTCACCGCGGCCGCCGTTGCCCTGCCCGCCATCGGCCGCACCTTCGGTGGTTCGCCGATGGAACTGAACTGGGTCACCAACGCTTTCATGCTGACCTTCGGCAGTTGCCTGATGCTGGCCGGTGCACTGGCCGACAACTATGGCCGCAAGAAAGTCTTCATCGGCGGCGTCAGCGCTTTTGCACTGCTCGCCGCGGTCTTGCCCTTCGCCCCGAATCTGGCATTGTTCGACGTCCTGCGCGCAGCCCAGGGGCTGGCCGCCGCGGCCGCCTTCTCCGGCGGTATGTCGGCCCTGGCGCAAGTCTTCGACGGACCGGGGCGCATTCGCGCATTCAGCTTCGTCGGGACCAGCTTCGGTATCGGCCTGGCCTTCGGCCCGGTGGCGGCCGGTGCGATGATCGAGGTGTTTGGCTGGCAGGTGATCTTCCTGCTGATCACCCTGCTGGCGGTAATCTCGCTGATACTGGCCACGCGCTATATGAACGAGTCACGCAACCCCGAGGCGGCCGGCATCGATTGGCCTGGCGCGATCTCCTTCACCTGGGCGCTGGGCATTTTCACCTTTGCCATCCTCAAGGCGCCGGAAAGCGGCTGGGCCGATCCGCTGGTGCTCGGGCTGTTCACCGTCGCGCTGCTGTCCTTCGTGGCCTTTGTCGTGATCGAACAGCGAGTCACCCAGCCCATGCTCGACCTCACGCTGTTCCGCTTCCCGCGCTTCGTCGGCGTGCAACTGCTGGCGGCCGCGCCGGCCTATTCTTTCGTGGTGCTGCTGATCATGCTGCCGATCCGCTTCGTCGGCATCGAGGGCATGAGCGAGGTCGTAGCCGGCTGGTTGCTGGTCGCTTTGTCAGCGCCGCTGTTGGTACTGCCGATTGTCGCCGGCTACCTGACCCGCTGGTTGTCGCCCTCCATCTTGTGCGGCAGTGGCTTGCTGGTGTGTGCCACCGGGCTGTTCTGGTTGAGCCATGTGCCGGTGGGCAGCAGCGCAGCCGAACTGGCCTGGCCGATGTTACTGATCGGTGTCGGCATCAGCTTGCCCTGGGGCTTGATGGATGGCATGGCGGTCAGCGTGGTGCCCAAGGAGCGCGCCGGCATGGCCACCGGTATTTTCAGCACCACCCGAGTGGCCGGTGAAGGCGTGGCCATTGCCATCGTCACGGCGCTGCTGTCGGCGTTTACCGCAGGCCATCTCGGTGGCACGGCAACACCGGATATCGTCGGCGCAGCGCAGCATTTGGCCACCGGCGACCTGGCCGGCGCCATGCACCTGCTACCCGCCGCCGGACGCACCACGCTGGCCGAGGGCTACAGCGCCGCGTTCAGCAGCTTGCTGCTGGTACTGACGGCAATCACCGTGCTGACGGCGGCCGTGGTGTTTCTGTTTCTCGACCGAGGCTCGGTCAAGGATGACAGCGATACTGAACTGGATGAGCAAGTGCTGGATCAGGCTGCCTGATCCAGAGAAGGCTTTCAAGCATGTCCGAGGCCCCGCAGATAAGCGCAAAACATATCGGCCATGGCATCAGCGTAGGTTTCGATCTGGTCGGGGGTTCGCGGGCTTTCCGAAAACTGCTTGCCCACCGAACTGAGCGTCACCTTGATCAGATCGCCGGCCACGGCCCGGGTTGCGTCCGTGGCATCGGGCAGCACCTCGCGCATGAACACTTCGACAACCTGTTTGCCCGCTGCCCTTACCTCCTGCGCCTCGGGCGCATCGCGATAAAACGGCGCGGCGTCATCCAGTGCCACGCGGACCTGGGCTTCATCACATTCGGAGCGGATAAAGACGTGGACGAGCAGACGCAACCTCTCCAAGGGCGGGTTGCGCGTGTCTTCAAGAATGCCGCGCAGCAACTCGGAAGTTTCCCGCCATTCATCACTCTGCAGGCGAAAGAGGATCGCTGCCTTGTTCGGGAAATACTGATACACCGAACCGACGCTGACCCCGGCCCGCTCGGCGACCCGCGTAGTGGTAAAGCGCCGCATGCCCTCCTTCGCCAAAACCTGAATAGCCGCTTGCAGAATCGAATCGACCAGATCACTGGAGCGAGCCTGCTGGGGCTGTTTGCGTGAGGCAATCGGCGTACTTGGGCGATCGGTCATGGGCGGGACTCGCAATGCGAATAGAAAACATGAAGATTTATTCGCATTATAAACCCTCACTGACCTCACCTGGAACATCCCATGACAACCCTGACTCAAGCCCCCCTCGCCCCCCTGCTGGACCGCCTGTTCGCCGAGGCCGATGCCAGCTGGTCAACCCTCGCCGCCGCCGCTGGCAATATCTCGGAAGAGGAGCGCGCGCGCCTGATGCGCAGCAAGACCGACTACCTTGAGTTCTATACACGACTGAAGGATTTTCCGCTGGCGGTCTCGCGGCAGACCGGGACTCTGCTGTATATGCTGGCGCGCAGTTGCACGGCGCGGACGATTGTCGAGTTCGGCACTTCCTTCGGCCTCTCGACCCTGCACCTCGCCGCCGCCCTGCGGGACAATGGTGGCGGCCGCCTGATCAGCAGCGAGTTCGAGCCGTCCAAGGTGCTACGCGCGCGGGAGAACCTGAGCGCCGGCGGGTTGATCGATCTGGTGGAAATTCGCGAGGGAGATGCCCTGCAAACCCTCGGAGTCGACCTCCCGGAAAGCATCGACCTGGTCCTGCTCGACGGCGCCAAGGCGCTCTACCCCGAGATTCTGGGCCTGCTGCAGAGCCGCCTGCGCCCGGGCGCCCTGATCATCGCCGACAATGCCGACCATAGCCCCGAGTACCTGGCACGGGTGCGCAACCCTGCCGAGGGTTACCTGTCCACGCCGTTCGCCGAGGACGTCGAACTGTCCATGTGGCAGGGCTGAAAGCAATCGGGGGCTTGCGGGCTCGGACAGTCGGGTGTGTCCCCGTCTTGGGATCGTCATCCCCTTGAACGATTCAGTGGCTATGCTGGTCAAGTTATTTCCTGTCCCATGAAACCCAAGGTGACGACGCCATGACCAAGACTTATAGCTACGCAGCCCAGAACCCCAAGGATTCACTCAAGCCTTTCACCTTTGAGCGTCGCGCGCCCGGCGCCGACGATGTGCAGATCGACATCCTCTACTGCGGCGTCTGCCACTCCGACCTGCACACCGCGCGCAACGAATGGCATAACACCCTGTACCCGTCGGTACCGGGGCATGAAATCGTCGGTCGGGTCACCGCGGTCGGGGCCAATGTCAACAAATTCAAGGTCGGCGACCTGGCCGGCGTCGGCTGCATGGTCGACAGCTGCCAGCACTGTGCGTCCTGCGCCGAAGGTGAAGAGCAATATTGCGAGAGCGGCTTCACCGGTACCTACAACGGCCCGGTGTTTGGCGGTGAAAACACCTTCGGCGGCTATTCGGACAACATCGTCGTCAAGGAAAAGTTCGTCCTGCGCATCTCCCACGGCGACGCCAACCTGGCGGCGGTCGCGCCGCTGCTGTGTGCCGGCATCACCACCTATTCGCCGCTGCGCCACTGGAAAGTCGGCCCGGGCAAAAAGGTCGGCGTGGTCGGTCTCGGCGGCCTGGGGCACATGGCGGTGAAAATCGCCCATGCCATGGGCGCGCATGTGGTGCTGTTCACCACTTCGCCGAACAAGCGTGAAGACGGCTTGCGCCTCGGCGCCCATGACGTCGTGGTGTCGAAGCACCCGGACGAAATGGCCAAGTTCGCCAACACCCTGGATTTCATCCTCAACACCGTGGCCGCGCCCCACGACCTGGACGCGTTCCTCGCCCTGCTCAAGCGCGACGGCACCATGACCCTGGTCGGCGCCCCGGACAGTCCGCACCCTTCGCCGTCGGTGTTCAACCTGATCTTCAAGCGCCGCAGCCTCGCCGGCTCCTTGATCGGCGGCATCCAGGAAACCCAGGAAATGCTGGACTTCTGCGCCAGCCACGGGCTGGTCTCGGATATCGAGATGATCGATATCCAGGACATCAACGAAGCCTATGGCCGCATGCTCAAGGGTGACGTCAAATACCGCTTCGTGATCGACATGAACAGCCTGAAGAAAGAAGCCAACGCGGCCTGATCGCGCCCTGCCCTCCGGACCCGTGGGACCGCGCCAGGCGTGCGGTCATCACGGGTTTTGGAAGTCCACTATCCACTCCTGAACCTGGTGCGGTACTGTAGGACCAATACGCCTGGGCCATAGGTGGCTGCAAGCGCGAAAGCGAATGCCGATGACCAAGCAATACAGGGTTGAACCGAAAGGCAAAACCTTAAATTCAAGATGAGATCAGAATGTTCAAGAAAGCTGTTTTTTGCCTGTCCCTCCTGGCAACCGCAAGTTCCGCCTGCGCCAGTGAAGCCATCGCCTACAAAGACGAGTTCGAGAACCAATACATTCAATGCATTGAAAACAAGTTGGCGGCGGACTGCTGGAACAAGGCTTTTTCCGGACATTTTGACAAGTGGCAAACCAAGGAGAAGGCACTGATCTCCAAGAGCCAGATCGCACTTGCCGCCTGGCTCGGACAACATGAAATATACAAAATACACTTGAACCCCAAGGAAACCAAAGGTGAAGTGTTTGAAAGCAGAGCCTATCTGATCGAGCGCGACGACGGGCAGCTGATCGGACTGCATATTGGTTTCAGGCAGGTGCAAGGCCAGTGGTACGTATCTGAACTCCTGGCCAACACCGACGAGGCTTTTATCAGATCCATACTGGATATGCCCAAACTGAAATAAGACGGAAAACAGGATCCGTGTCACCCTGAACTTCGTATGGATGCATACCCACAGCGACGACTTCGTCATGGCCGATTTGCGTGGCGAAGTCGATCCGATCATCCCTGAGGCGGCCCCGCCTCCGGTATTCAATCCACGATGAACAACTTCGCCCCGCTCGCAGTGGACGACCGATGTCCCTCATTATTGTTGCCCACCTGATAGCTCATCCCCGCAGCCAGTGTAAACCGGCGGCCATCTTCCAGTTCCGTGTCCAGCTCGCCCTCCAGACACAACAGAATATGCCCTTTCCAGCACCAGTGGTCGGCCAGGTATCCAGGACTGTACTCAACCATCCGCACACGGGTAGCGCCAAACTGACAAGTCCGCCAATAGGCGGTACCTGTCTGGCCTGGATGAGCGACAGGCTCGATAGTCGACCAATCAGTCGTACCGAAGGGGATAGCCATAAGGTCCATGGAGCAGTTCCTTGCCGAAAAGAGCAGCAGACCGTATCAAGCGGTCAGGGCTCCCGATAGATACAGATGAACAGGATCGGCGGCATACAGCCGCGTACTCTCGGCAAGCAAGAGCAAACGCCGGGTCAGTACCAACGGTGCGTCAGCTTGGAACTGTCGTCAACGGCCACCACAGCGAAACACACAACCCGCGTCGCGCCACTTCGTCGCAATACGCCAGGCGGATACGCGCGCCGGTACGCTCGGCAATGGCCTTGACGATGGACAGTCCCAGCCCGGAACCGACTTCCTGGCTGCCCAGGCTGCGATAGAACGGATCGAAGACCCGCCCCCGTTCTTCAACGTCGATACCGGGGCCACTGTCCTTGACCTGCAACAGCGCCCCACCCTGCTCCCGGCTCACCCACAGGTCGACCCGGCCGCCGACGGGCGTATAACGAATGGCGTTATCCACCAGGTTCCTGACCAACGCCAGCAGGTCGATCTCGTTGAGTGCCAGGAACACGTCCTCTGCCCCCTCGACACCGATATCGATCTGCTTGAGCTCGGCCAGCGGCAACAAGTCTTCCAGTACCCGACGATAGACCGCATGCACCGAGAGCGGCGCGCCGGGCGGCGACGCATCGGCCTGGGCAGTGGCCAACGCCAACAGTTGCTCGATCAGGCTCTTGCCTCGCTCGATACCCCGGCGCAAGGCGAACAGTCGCTCCCGGGCCAGGCTCGACATCTCGGCCGCGGCGAGCCGCTCGGCTTGCAGAGACAGCGCGGTCAACGGCGAACGTAATTCATGGGCGGCGTCGGCAACGAAACGGCGCTGGCTGTCCATGGACTGGGCAACCCGCCCGAGCAGGCGATTGATCGCCAGCACAAAGGGGCGGACTTCAGCGGGCACATGGGTTTCATCGATGGCATGCAGCTCCTGCTCGCCGCGCGTGTCGATCTCCGTCGCCAGCACCGCGATAGGCCGGAACAACTTGCGCAGCAAGTCGGCCACCACCAGCAGCAGCACCGGAAACAGGATAAGAAACGGCAACAGTCCGCGCCAGGCACTCTCACGAGCGTCTTTATCGCGAATGCCGGTTTCCTGGGCCACGGCGATGCGCTGACCATTGCCCAGGGTCCTGACCAGTACCCGGAACGGTTCACCCGCGACCGCAAGCGTCGACCAGCCATCGGCCAGGGTCGCCGGCAAAGGCAAGGGGCCACCGGCCTCGATATCAGCCGGGGCGCGGCGGCCGTCGCCCAGGTACTGCACGATCACCCGGGACTCTTCATCGTCACCGGCGACCACGCCCTCCGGCTGCGGATAAGCCAGCGTCATCTGCTGGCGCTCGAACAGCACGGCCACCTGATACAGGGTGTTGTCCTGCATTTCGAGGGCCTCGTCGAAAGCCGAGACAAAGGCGAATACCCCGGCCAGCACGGCAACGATGAGGATCGCCAGCGACAGCGAAACCGACAGCCTGAGCTGGACCGACTCCCTCAGGCGTTTTTTGAAACCATCCATCCCATGCCCCTGACGTTCTTGATCACATGGCTGCCCAGCTTGCGTCGCAAACCGTGGATCAGAAACTCCACCGCGTTGCTTTCCACCTCGTTACCCCAACCATAGATTCGATCTTCCAGATCGCCGCGCGAGAGAATCGCTCCCGGCCGGATCAGCAGTGCCTGCAACAACGCGAACTCACGGCTGGAAAGCTGGACCTCGGGGATTGCCTCGGTGCCGGCCTGTTTCGAGATCAGGTCGAGGCAAATCACGCCGTTGCTCAGCAGCGACAATGCGGTACCGCCCTTGCGGCGCAGGACTGCGCGCATGCGTGCGAGCAACTCGGCCATGTCGAAGGGTTTGAGCAGATAGTCGTCGGCACCGCCATCCAGGCCATGCAGCCGATCACCGAGGCCATCGCGGGCGGTGATGATCAACAGCGGCACGCCATTGTCGCGGGCACGAATACAGCCCAGCACTTCAAGGCCGTCCTGGCCCGGCAGGCCGAGGTCGAGCAGTACCAGGTCATAATGCTGGGTATCCAGCGCCGCGAGGGCGGTCGTGCCGTTATTGACCCAGTCGATGGCGTAACTGGCATCCTTCAGCGCCCCCTGGATCGCCTCGCCGATCATCGGGTCATCTTCGACCAGTAATATCCGCATACCCCTCTCCGCTAAAAAAAACCGGCCCGACACTCCTACGCGAACCTGCTTGCGTAATGATTGCCGAGCCTGCATTGAAGCACCTGTTTAGCGGTGCACGAAGCAATTTATCTGGCGTGCAGAACCCACACCGGCGGGTTCGAGATCATTTCTTGCCTTGCATGCCGTTAAAGGTTTTCAGCAGCTCATCCATTGTGGCCTTGCAGTCGGCCTGTTTCGGGTTGCCGGCGCGCAGGGCTTCGAGCGAATTGTCGATCGACTTGTCCAGCACATGCCAATCGCTCGCGGCGCGCGGTTTGAGGCCGGCCTCGGCAGAGTCCCAGGCCAACTCCAGATCCTTGATCCGTGTTTTCGCTGCGGCCAGGTCGTTCTTGTCGACCAGTGCGGCGACATCGACGGCAATGTTCTGGAAGGCCGACAGGTCGCCGAGTTTCGAGGCAGTTGCCGGGCTGGCTCCCGCTACCGTGCCGGTCGTGCTCGGCGCCGTGGCGGACTTCGCTGTATCAGCCGGCTTAGAGCAGCCGGCGGCCAGACCGAGCACGGCAACGACAGACAGAACAGCAGCCTTGCGAATAACAGCTTGAACGTTGAGCATGATGATTCCTTGGGTGTATCCGAATGGGTTATTGAGTGGCGAGCTTGCGGTTGCCGACGCTGAACTGAGCGACGACTACCAGGATCAGGATGACGCTGAGGAAGATCGCGCTGGTCCAGGCGGCCCCCATGCCCAGGCCGCCGTAGGTCTTGGCCTGGGTCAGCAAGTCGCCCAGGGAAGCACCGAATGGACGGGTCAGGATGTAGGCGACCCAGAAAGTCAGCACGGCGTTGCCGCCCAGGCGCCAGGCGACCAGGGTCAAGGCGATCAGCCCGGCGAAAATCAGCGAACCGAGGGTAAAGCCAAGGCCCAGTGCTTCGGTGGCCAGGTCGCCCGCCGCCGTACCCAGGGCGAAGGTGCAAAGCACCGTCGTCCAGTAGAACCACTCCCGGCGCGGCGTGACGATTGCATTGATGGAGAGGTTGCGTTCGCGGGCATACCAGACGCCGAAATTGATCGCCAGCAATAGCGAAAATATCGCCGTGCTGACATACAGGCTGATGCCCAGCTTGTCGGTGAGCAGGTCGGTGATCTGCGTCCCGACCACACTCACCAGCACCACGCTGAGCCAGTAGATCCAGGGGGTGTAGGCACGAGTCCGCAGCTGGCCGAACAAGGCAATGGCCAGCAGCACGGCCATGCCGATGCTGGTCAGGCCCTGCCCCAGGCCGGCGTCGACGGCGAGGAAATCGGCCGCGGTCTCACCCACGGTCGTGGACATGATTTTGATCACCCAGAAGGACAGTGTCACTTCCGGGACCTTGTTCAGCCAGTCGGCCGTGGTCAGGGCTTTCATCTGCGGGCGTCTCCTTAACGGCGCCACAATCGGCGCAGGGAGGAGACTACCCGGGGAAACTTAGCTGAGACTGAGGGGCCGGCCTATCGGCCGATTCCGGCAGGCCTGGGGGGGGAATGAAGACAGTGGCAATCTGATCCCATTACATCACCCAAGCGATTATCCCGGAACTCTTAACACGCCCTTAATCATCAAGAAAAATTGACTGCGCGGCCGACTCGGCGCCCCGAAAGCGTCAAAAATAAGTGGCTGAATCGACATTGCGTCAAATTTTGTTTTCTATTTGACACATATTGAAATGGTTTTCGGGCGATGCTATAAGTCAGACATTCCCCATTTGGATCCATATAATAGAGCACATCCAGCCAATCGGAGCCCGCTTGTCATGCCTAAACTCCGCACAATCAAACATACGTTTGACTTGGTTAGAGAAGTTGAGAACAACATTCCTGGGGCCAGCACAAAAACCTATGTAGATGTCTTGACTTGGGTATTCTACAAACTGGAAATAACACGTTTTGCCTATGTCTACCTCGATTCGCATTTAGTTGATAACGGTGATATCTCGATCCACAGCAGCTATCCCGCCGAGTGGGTTGAGACCTACCGCAAGCAGGCGCTCTACAAGTCCGATCCGGTCATGGCCAATGCCGCCATCACGTCGCGACCGTTCTTCTGGACGACGATAA
Source organism: Pseudomonas sp. MWU13-2100 (assembly GCF_023242365.1). Lineage (GTDB taxonomy): Bacteria > Pseudomonadota > Gammaproteobacteria > Pseudomonadales > Pseudomonadaceae > Aquipseudomonas. Next base: position 25,280 of record NZ_JALLIX010000005.1, on the reverse strand, counting down.
ACGATCCCACTCATGCGCCCAGCAAAGTCTTTGAGCAATCCGCACGCTATGGCATTGATCAAGGCTTCAGCATTCCCCTTCATGAGCCCGGCAGCGCCTTTGGTTCCCTGCACCTGCCTTGTGTTGAAGGCGACCCTGATTTTGAGCGCATCGTCCAGTCGAACATGTTCCTGATCAAGGCCATCGGTAGCATTGCCCATCAATATCGGCCGATTGAGGTGACCCAGGAAGAGCTCCTCTCCCTGAGTCCCAGGGAAATTGAATTCCTTCACTGGCTGGCCCTCGGCAAAAATTATCAGGAAATCGGCCTGATCATGAACATCACTGAAAGGACGGTGAAATTCTACGCCAAGAAAATCACCGAGAAAATGGGCTGCACCAATGTCAAGCAGGCCATGGTCAAGGCCATCCGACACAATATCTTTTAACTTTCCACGTTTGAGTCGCCGCCTCTCATCGCCGCACAGGTCTCGCACTTGTGGGGCCGGCTCAGCTGTTCCCGTCACGTCAATATCACGTTCGAAGCCAGGTTATACAACGCCATGCTGGCAAATAAGCCAATGACCAATGAAACAAATCTATTGACCCGATTACCCGATATTATCGATGGTAGATTCCGTCCAAAGACAGCCCCCAGTCCCACCCAGACAATCCCCACGGGAAGAATGACCAGGGAAAAGATTGCCATGAATGAAAGATAACTTTCCCAGTGTATGAAGGTTCCGGCAGGGGCGACGAACGAGGCAAAAAACAGCCCTTTCGGATTGGTCAGCGTCGCCAGGAACAGCGCCGAAACCGAGATGGCAGAGGGCTTCCCTGAGGTATCCAATTGCACCGAAAACCACAGTTTCAGCGAAATGTAGAACAGGAAAATCACCGCCAGGATCTTCGTCGCCACCACCACCCAGCCGTAATTGGCCGTCAGTGCATCGATGGATATTCCCCAGATGGTAATCTGGATCAGATAGGCCACCCATTCGGCAAGAATCAACTTCAACGAATAACCGCCCAGGCCGCGACTGACCCCCGACTGCAGCAACAGCGAATTGGTCGGCCCCGGCACCAGCAACACCGTGAGCATTGCAATTGCAACATAATACATAACCCGCCCCCAAAAAATTCCAAAATGGATTTATTTTCCAGTCGACTTATTTTCCAGGTTGGAAAATCCGTTTTCCTTATTAACAGCGAGAACACCCTTGCTTTTGTTGCAACTTGATGAATTCGCGTCCAGACTCTTCAAATCAAAGATCAACGCCTGAGCGCCGCCACCGCCACCGCCACCGCGATCACAACCTTATAATTCTCCCACGCATCACGGTTATCGTACAACCCGCACTGCAACGATAAACAGCTGAGACGGCGAAAGTCTCACGGCGACAATTAAACAGCACTTTGCCCTCATCAGCCACCTGCACTTAAGTACAGTTGCCGCGCTTATACAGGACCACTATAAATAAGCACCTTCTCCCTATCCGCGACGTACTTATGATCGGCTATTTCCCTCACTCGTACATTTTCTCCGAGCACTCGTACATTTTCACCGACGTGCATATCGCTATCGCCAGCTACAGCGAACTGCCGGTCCAGGCATTAGAGCAAATACTCAGTATCCGCAAAGCCGCTTTTATTGACCGCAGAAAATGGGATATTGAAAGCTATGCTGGTAGCGATTATGAATTCGATCAATATGACAATGATGACGCGATCTATATTTATTCCCACAAGGGACCACAGGTAACCGGTTGCGTCAGACTTCGCCCGTCCTATAAGCCAACCCTGATTTGTGGCGCCTTGAGCTTCATGCTCAGTGATGAGCTCTCCAGGCCCAACCCGTTTGACTGCTGGGAGGCTACCCGCTTTGCGCTGTTGAGCACCGACACCTGCGGCAACGATTTCAGCAAGACCAAAGTTGATTTTCGTACCGCTGCTCTGTTCATGGCAATGTTACGGTTTGCCCGCACACAAGAGGTCAGCACTTATGAAGTCATTGTAGATGCCATGATGGAAAAAGTTCTAAGACGCTCTGGTTGGGCCCTCCATCGACGCAATGTTGCACAAGGCAGCAAGGGCGAGAAAGTCATCTACGGCACCCTGGAGTGCACGTCCAAAATCTACGATAATATGCTCAAGATAAACCATATGCAGTGCCTGACAGGCGATCAATTGCCGTTGATTGCATTGCCCGCCGTCGACTACGCCGCGACCCCACCGAACAGCACGACTCGTTATATGACCCAAGCTAACTAATACGTACCAACAATCCTCATGGACCGTGGGCGGCGCTTGCCGTGGCGCCCAGAATAAAAAATGGAGAGCGGATGAACTTGCAAAGACTTTTCCCGTCAGTCGGCAAAGTGATTGCCAACACCGGTAACCGTAATTTTCCGCGCGTGCTGCATGACCTGATCGCTGCCCAACTGCCCGTCGACGCCACGCACATCACCGAGCTGCGGATCGACACCACGAATGCCGCCCAGTCGGTTACCTCGAGTATCGGCGGCGTGGGCATCAGCCCGATCTGCACCGACACCCTGATGAGTGCCTCTTCGGTCAAGCAGTCCGCCCAGGCAAATGACGACACCTGGCTGGCGCCGCGAACCGAGCTGGCCTGCTGCCAGCGAGCGTCCACGCAGCACGCGTCCCCCAACCACCTGCACCTGATCTGCCGCACGAAAGATCGCTGCTACGCACTGTCGGTCTATCGATCCAACCCGTCCCTGGGGTTTTCCACCCAGGAGTGCGCGTTCCTCCAGGATTTTTCCTGCCTGTTGCTGCCCATGATCGGCGAGCATATCGAAGCCCTGTTGCCGGCTCCGGTCCGACTGGAAGCCTTCTCGGTCACCCAGGAGCTGGAAAACGGTGGCATGGATGCCTTGCGTCAGCGCTTCATCGAACGTCTGGAAATGTCCGGCTTGAATCTGTCCTCGCGGGAAACCGAAGTCTGCGTCGGCCTGCTGGCCGGGCGCACGGCACCGGAACTGGCCGATCAGTTGGCGCTACGGGTCAATACCGTGGAAAGCTATCTCAAGCGTGCCTCCATCAAAATGGGCATCGGCGGTCGCCGCTCACTGATCCGCTGGATGCACTCGGCGGACTCCAGGACAGGCCTGGAGAACACCACCGTCCTGCAAAGCGCCCTCTGACAGCGCGCACTCATTCGTGAAAACACCTCGATAGCGACCTGTTGCGTCTATCGAGGTGTACGAAAGAGTCTCTTGAATGCTTCAAGCCCATCGTCGACATAAGTGAAGATCACCGGCACCACCAACAGACTCAGCACCGTCGAGGCCAGCAAGCCACCGATCACCACCACTGCCATCGGTTGACGGAAGCTCGACTCCCCACCCCATCCCAGCGCCGTCGGCAGCATGCCCGCCCCCATCGCAATGGTGGTCATCAGGATCGGCTGCGCGCGTTTGTGGCAGGCATCGATCAACGCCGCATAGCGCTTCATGCCCTGGTCACGACGGGCCATGATCGCGTACTCCACCAACAGAATCGAGTTCTTGGTCACAATCCCCATCAGCATCAGCAAACCGATGACCGAGGCCATGGAAAAGCTCATCCCGCCGATCAACAGGGCCAACAAGGCCCCGCCCAACGACAGGGGCAACGCCGAGAGGATGGTCAGCGGCTGCATGAAGTCATGGAACAGCAGGACCAGCACCGAGTAGATACAGAACACCCCGACCGCCATGGCCAGGCTGAAATTGCCGAACAACTCGCTCATCAGTTGCAGTTCGCCCTGCTCCACCAGTTTCACTTGCGCCGGAAGGTGCTGCATCACCGGCAGCTGCCTGGCCTGCTCCATCACCTCGCCCAGATTGCGTCCATTGAGCTCGATCGACAGGGTGATATTGCGCAGGCGGTCGAGCCGATCGATCTGCGCCGGTCCGCTCCCCATGCTGATCTGCCCCAGGGACGCCAGTGCGACCTGACCGTCACGGCCCTTGACCCGCAACTGGGCGATGGCCTCCAGGTCGCTGCGCACCTGCGGTTGCATGCGCACCCGGACATCCACCTGGCGCTGGGATAGATTGATCTTGCCCAGCGACGATGAAAAATCGCCGTAGGTGGCCATGCGCAAGGTGTCGGCAATGTCCTGGCTACTGATACCTTGTTCGGCGGCGCGGACAAAATCCGGGCGCATCTGGATTTCCGGGCGCTGCACCGCCGTGCTCGAGGTCACGTTGCCGATACCCTTGAGTTGGCGCAACTGCGGCTCGAGGGCCGAGGCGGTACGTTCGAGCAAATCGCCATTATCGCTGGCGAGGACGATTTGCAGGCGTTCGCCACTGCTGTCACCGCCAACGTTGACCCGTACCCCGGGCAAGCCGCGCAGGGCTTCGCGCATCTTCGCCTCGATCGCCGACTGTTTGAGTTCGCGCTGGTTGCGTGGCAGCAGGTCGATGGTCAGGACTGCCTTGCGATTACCGCCGCCGGCGATATCGCCACTGCCCACCGCGGCGAAAACATGGGCGACTTCGGGGATGGCGCGCAGGCGGGCGTCGGCCTGCAGGGTGATCGCCGCCGTCTGCGCCAGGCTGCTGCCCGGCGGCAATTCCAGGCTGATGGTGCTGCGGGCGTTGTCCTGGGCCGGCAGAAAACTGGTGGGCAGCAGCGGAATCAGCGCCAGGGAGCCGAGCAATAGCACGCCGACCAGGGCCATGGTGCTCTTGCGCCGGGTCAGGCTGGTGTGGATCCAGCCCAGATAACGGGTCATCAAGCGGCTGTCGTGCTCGATATGCGGCCGGGCCTTGAGCACATACGCCGCCATCATCGGCGTCAGCAGGCGCGCCACCAACAGGGACAAGATCAGCGCCGCGCTGGCGGTCACGCCGAACTGCCGGAATAGCTTGCCGGATATCCCGCCCATGAAAGCCGTGGGCAGGAACACCGCCACCAGGGTCACGGTGGTCGCCAGCACCGCCAGGCCGATTTCGTCGGAAGCTTCGATCGCCGCCTGACGCGGACTTTTGCCCATGCGCAGGTGCCGCGCGATGTTCTCGACTTCGACGATGGCATCGTCCACCAGGATACCGATCACCAGGGCCAGGGCCAACAGCGAGATGGTGTTGAGGGTGAAGCCGGCAAAATACATCACGCCGAAAGTCGGGATGATCGACAGTGGCAGTGCCGTGGCGACGACGAGGGTGGCCCGCCAGTCCCGCAGGAACCACCAGACCACCAGAACGGCAAGCAACATGCCCTCGTACAGCAACGCCATGGAGCCGCGATAATTATCCAGCACCGGTTCAACGGTGTTACTCGCCTCTTCGACGTGGATACCCCGGTGTTGCTCGGCAAACCGGCTCATTGCCTGGCGAACATCAGCGCTCACCCCGACATCGGAAAAACCCAGGGAGCGGATCACCTGGAAGCCGATCAGCGGCTTGCCGTCGCGATAAGCCCGGGTGCTGCGCTCGGCATGGCTATCGCGTACCGTGGCCAACTGCTGCAAGGCGAGCATGCGTCCGTCACTGATGGGAATGCGGATGGCCCCGAGCGCCGCCGGATCGTCGATGGCGCCGAGGATGCGCAGGGCCTGCTGGCCGCTGCCGAGGTCACCCTGGCCGCCGGAGTTGTCTTTCTGCATGGCCCGCAAGCGGCTGGCCACGTCGTTCACACTCAGGCCCAGGCCGGCCATCATCGCCGGGTCGAGGTCGACCTGGACTTCGCGGTCCACGCCACCGACCCGGACGATCTTGGCCACCCCGCGCACCGCCAGCAGTTGCTTGTTCAGGTCATTGTCGACAAACCACGACAAGGCCTCTTCATCCATCCGCGGTGCATCGATGACATAGGTCAGCAGTGCCGAGGTATTGGTGGTCAGACGCGATACCGACGGTGTATTGAGATTCGCCGGCAACTCCGGCGTGGCGCTGTCCACCGCATTGCGCACTTCGTTGAGGGCCTCGTTGCCGTCCTTGTCGATGGCAAAGGTCACGCTGATGCTCACGCTGCCGTCGGCAATCAGCGTGGTGACATGTTGCAACAGGCGTAACGAGGTCAGTTTGTCCTCGATCTTGCGCGCCACCTCGGTTTCCAGTTGCTCGGGCGCCGCCCCCTCCAGGGAGGCACTGATGACCACGGTGGGCAGGTCGGTGTCCGGAAAGTCCTGGATGCCGAGGCGCTCCAGGCCAAACATGCCGAACAGGGTCAGCAGCACGAACAGCATGACCGCCGGGACCGGATAACGAATGGACAACGCGGAAATATTCATCGGGCCTGCGCCTCGGAGCCGACCAGGGTCACACTGGCCCCATCACTGAGGAACGCGCCGCCACTGCGGACGATCCGTGCCTGTTCCGCCAGGCCGCCGACGATCTCCAGCGCCTGCCCGCGACGGCGCCCGACCTCCACGCCCTGTTGGCTGACATGCATGTCCTGACCCAGCACAAACACATAGGAACGCCCGTCGCGCAGGACCACGGCGGTATCCGGAACCGTCAGCGCCGCGCGGCCTGGCAGCTCGATACGACCGCTGGCGTACATGCCGGCCCGCGCCATGGAGCTCACCGGCAAGGACACATAGACCAGCGCCCGGCTGGTCTTGCTGTCGAGTACCGGCGAGACCAGTCGCACTCGCCCTTCGACCTGCGTGCCACCCGGCAACGTCACGCGGACGGGCTGGCCGGCCTGCACTCCCGACAGTTGCTGGGCGTCCAGTTCGGCCTGCCATTCAATGCGGCCATCGCGGATCATCCGGAACAGTTCGGCGCCAGCCGCCACCACATCCCCGAGCAAGGCCTTGCGGGCGGAAATGATCCCGTCGTCCACCGCGACGATGCGGGTCTGCGTCAGCTTGATGCGGGTGGTGCGCAGGTCGGCGTTCGCCGCCGCCAGATTGGCCTCGGCGGTCTGCACCTTGACCCGATACTCTTCCAATTGCTGCTCCGACAAGGCCCCGCTCTGCCCGACCAGTGCCGCCCGCCGCGCATTGGAACGGGCCTCCTGCAACTGCGCAAGGGCCTGGGCGACCGCGGCTTTCTGCTTGTTTTCCTCAGCCAATACACTGTCATCGGCCAGGGTCGCGAGCACCTGGCCCTGCTTCACCCGGTCACCGATATCGGCGTTCAGACTGGCGATGCGCAGGCTGCCGGTTTCAGCACTGATCACGGCTTCCTGCCAGGGCGCGAGCGCACCGCTGGCCACCCGTTCCTGCGGCCAGTCCTCGCGGCGCGGCTGAACCGTCTCGACACTCAGGCTGGTGGCCGGCATGACCACGGCAGCCGGTATCTTCGCAGCGCGGCCGAACAGCAGCCAACCCGAGAGAGCCAGCGCGGCAAGCGCCAGCAACCCATAACCCGGGCTCGGCTTCATGCCCCGCCTCGCGTCGGCGCGTCGCCGGCAAGTCCCGCGGGCTCGTCCTGCCAGCCACCGCCCAGGGCCTTGTATAGCGCGATCCAGTAGCGCACCTGATTCTGCTGCAAGGTGATCAGCTCGATCTGCGCCGACAGCGCCGAACGGCGAGCCAGCTCGCGATCCAGCAGGCTGGCGTTGCCGGCGTGCCAGTTGCGATCGATGGCCTGGAAATATTCCTGGTAACCGTCGGTGGCGCGCTGCGCATCGACTTCCGAGTGCCGCGCGGCATCCAGCCGTACCAGCGACTGCTCGACTTCCATCACCGCCGTGCGCAGGGTCTGCCGATAGGTCGCCAGGGCCACGTCATACCCGGCCCGGGCCGAGTCCACCGCGGCCCGGCGCTTGCCGCCATCGAACAGCGGCACGCTGAGTTGCGGGCCGAGGCTCCAGTTCCGGCTGTAGGCGCCGCTGGTGTTGCCCACGGCAAACGAGCCGACCAGACTCAGGCTCGGCAGTCGATCGGCCTGGGCCGCGCCGATCTGCGCATTCGCCGCAGCCAGCTGGCGCTCGCTGGAGGCCAGGTCCGGGCGCTGGCGCAACAGGTTGGCGGGAATTTCCCGTACGTCCAGCAATGCCGGTTCGGGCAACTTCGCCGGTGTATGAGCGAGCACTTCGCGCACTTGTTCCTCGCCGCTGCCGGTCAGGGCCACCAGACTCTTGAGCAACACATCGCACTCGCTTTGCTGATTGGTCAGGGTCGCGCTGCTGGCGGCGGCGCTGGCATCGGTCAGCGCGGCATCGGCGGCGGAGGTAAAACCGGCCTGGAACGACAGCCGGGTCAGGCGCGCGGTCTGGCCCTGGGATTGCGCCTGGTCACGGTAAGCGTTCACCAGCATCTGGCAACCGCGGTATTGCACGAAGTCATCACCGACCTCGGCGGCCAGCGACACCCGGGCGTCGTGCCAGTCATCGACACGGGCCTCGAGCAGGTTGCGCGAGGCTTCGCTGTTGCGCCGCAGCTTGCCGAACAGGTCCAGCTCCCAGGCTGCGTCGAGGGTCGCGCCAGAGGTGCTGCCGCGCTGCTTCACCCCGCGCTGGCGCAGGCCGGCGCGGGCCTTGGTCAGCCCGCCGTTGAGCTGCGGCTGAGCGGCGGCGCTGCTACCGTCCAGGGTGGCGCGAGCCTCGGCGATGCGTGCCAGGGCCTGGTCAAGAGATGGGCTGTCCGCCTCGGCCAGGTGCAGCAGGGTCGCCAACGCCGGGTCGTTGAATTGCCGCCACCAATCGTTCAGCCCCACCACTGAAGCCCCATGGGGTAACGGCGCATACCACTGGCTGGCCACCGCCACCGCCGGCAACTGGTAATCCGGACCCAGCGTGCAGCCGCCCAGCAACGTCGCGAACAACAACGACAGCAGGAGGTGGGCAGCAGGTTTGGCGATAGGCATAACGCTCTCGAAGACACCTGGGCACAGGCGTCCTGGGAAATAGGAAAACGGGTGATGGCGCAGAAGGCTACGGGGACTGGCGCAGCGTTTTCTTCCCGCGCCATAAAGTCCTTTCGTGGCACGCATTTAACCCCAGGAGCCGGGGCCTGTCTGGCGTGGAAAACGGGGACATCCCGGGCGCGATAAAGTGGCGGCCGCCGCGGGGCTCTTACAGAATCGGGCTCAGCTCGAAATGAGCGACCAATGAATTCGCACCTGTGCCAATGAGTGATCGACTATGGAAGAGTTAAGCAGTCTCAAGAAATTGGAGTCGAACGCGCGTACCTACGCGGCGACGTTCCAACGCTTGTTTGTCAGCGGCAAGGGCATGCGGGTCAAGGATGCCAACGGTCAGGAGTACCTCGACTGCCTGTCGAATGCCGGCACCCTGGCGCTGGGTCACAACCCGGTCGTGGTGCGTGATGCGGTGATCGAGTTTCTCCACAGCGATCATCTGCAACAGGCCCTGGACCTGGCCACGCCGGCCAAGCACGCCTTCGTCCAGGAGCTGTTCGCGACGCTGCCGGCCGGCCTGCGGGACAACAGCAAGATCCTGTTCTGCGGCCCCAGCGGCTCGGACGCGATCGAAGCGGCGATCAAGCTCGCCCGCCACTACACCCGGCGCTCGACGCTGATGGCCTTCCATGGCGGCTACCACGGCATGACCGCCGGGGCGCTGTCGGCAATGGGCAACCTCAATCCCAAGGTCGGCCTGGTCACCCAGGGCACCCACTTCCTGCCATTCCCCTACCGCTTCCGCTGCCCGTTCGGCACCGACGGCGAACATACCGACCGGCTCTCCATCGACTACATCCGCACCGTGCTCTGTGACCCGGAAAGTGGTGTGCCGAAGCCGGCGGCGGTGGTGGTCGAGGTGGTCCAGGGCGAAGGTGGCTGCATCCCGGCCTCGGCCGAATGGCTGCGGGCCCTGCGCGAGATCACCCGGGAGCAGGAGATCCTGCTGATTGTCGACGAAGTACAAACCGGGCTGGGACGCACCGGCAGCCTGTTCGCCATCGAACACGCAGGGATCACCCCGGATATCCTGGTACTGTCCAAGGCCATCGGCGGCGGCTACCCGATGTCGGTGATCATTTATGCCGAGCACCTGGACACCTGGGGCCCGGGCATGCACGCCGGGACCTTTCGCGGCAACCAGGTGGCCATGGTTGCCGGTGCCACGACCCTGCGTTATATCAAGGAACACAACCTGGCGGCCCAGGCCGCGCGTCGCGGCGAACAGTTGCAGAGTGGGCTGGAAGACATTGCCCGGCACTTCCCGTTTATCGGTGACGTGCGTGGCCGCGGACTGATGCTCGGGGTGGAAATCGTCAAGCCGGGCAGCGGCTCGCGTCCGGGATTGGGCGATGGCGCGCGGGCGCGGGCGATCAAGCTCGAGTGCTTCGACAACGGCATGATGATCGAGACCGGCGGACGCCACAGCGCGGTCCTGCGCTTCCTGCCGCCGCTGACCATTACCGAAGCGGAAGTCGGCATGGTCCTCGATCGTTTCGAACAGGCCCTCAAGAGCAGCAGCGCGGCACGAGTTTCCAGCGTCAGTGCGGTGGGTTGACCCCTGCCCTTGTCGGAGCGGTGCTTGCCCGCGAAGCTTTTAGCGACCTCTCGGCCGCCGTCGCGGGCAAGCACCGCTCCCACATGACCGCAGTCACCTTGGCACCTCAAAAAGAGCCCGTCACCACCCAGGCGACAGGCCCTTCCTTCTCTTCCGCTAATCCCGCGCCAACGCCTCGATCGGATCAAGCCGCGCGGCATTGCGCGCCGGGACGAAGCCGAAGACGATACCGATCAACGTCGAGCAGATGAACGCGGTGACAATCGAGCCCACCGAGAACACCATCTGCCATTCCTTGACCAGCAGCGAAAACACATAACCGATACCGAACGACAGGCTGATGCCGATCACCCCGCCGATCAGGCAGACCATCACCGCCTCCACCAGGAACTGCTGGCGAATATCCGACTGACGTGCGCCCACGGCCATGCGAATGCCGATCTCGCGGGTCCGTTCGGTCACCGACACCAGCATGATATTCATCACCCCGATCCCCCCCACCGCCAACGAGATCACCGCAATCAACGACAACAGCAACGCCAGCGACTGGCTGGTCTTCTGCACCGTCTGCATCACGCTGTCGAGGTTATAGGTGAAGAAATCCTTGGTCCCGTGGCGCTTCTCCATCAGTTTGTTGACGTTGTCCTCGACCACCTTGCTCGGCTGGCCGTCCTTGATCCGCACCGTGATGCTGTCCAGGTAGCGCTGGCCCAGCACACGACCGGCGGCGGTTTCGTAGGGCATCCAGATATTCAGATTCTTGCTGGTGTTGAAGATGCTCTTCTTGTCTTCGGTCACGCCGATCACCGTACACGGCAGGTTATCGACGAGGATCACCTGGCCCAGCGGGTCGACCGACGGGCCGAACAGGCGGGTCCGGGTGTTGTAGTCGATCACCACCACCTGCGCCTGCCGCCGGGCGTCGTCCTTGCTGAACGACACCCCCGAGCCCATCTTGGTGCCGCGCACCTGGAAGTAACTCGGGCTGACCCCACTGACCGTTGCTGTCACATCGAGGTTGCGGTAACGCACCAACAGGTTGCGTCCGATGTTCGGCGAGGCACTGTCGATGTAGTACTGGCTGCTCAAGGCCGTGACATCGGACAGTGCCAGGGTTTCGATGGCCCCCGATTTACTGTCGCCAAAATCGCTGCCGGGGAAGATCTCGATGGTGTTGCTGCCGATGGCCTGGATGTCCTTGAGCACATAGCGCTTGGCCCCTTCGCCAATGGCCACGATCGACACCACCGAAGTGATACCGATAATGATCCCGAGCATGGTCAGCAAGGTACGCATGCGGTGCGAGATCAGCGCCACCCAGGCCATCACGAAGGCTTCCTGGAACAGCGCCAGACCGGCCATCAGCCGATTGCCCTGTCTGGGCTTGGCCGGCAGACGCTCAGTGGCTTTTTCGTTGACCAGCGGACGATTGACGTTGACCCGATCGGCGACGATCTCGCCGTCACGCATCTCGATGATGCGCTCGGCATGGGCCGCAACCTTTTCATCGTGCGTCACCAGGATCACCGTGTGCCCGGCGCTGTTGAGCTCCAGCAGGATCTTCATCACCTCCTTGCCGCTGACGCTGTCCAGCGCCCCGGTCGGTTCGTCGGCGAGGATGATTTCGCCGCCGTTCATCAATGCCCGGGCGATACTGACCCGTTGCTGCTGACCGCCCGACAACTGGCTCGGCCGATGCCCCAAGTGCCCTGCCAGGCCCAGGCGCGCCAGCAGTTCCTGGGCGCGGAGGTAACGCTTGCTCTCGCCGGTACCGGCATAGACCGCCGGCATTTCGACGTTGTGGGTCGCCCCCAGATGCGGCAACAGGTGATAGCGCTGGAAAATGAAGCCGAAGTGATCGCGGCGCAACTCCGCCAGCTCATCGTCGCTCAGGGTGCTGGTTTCACGCCCGTCGACCTGGTAGCTGCCGCTGTTGGCGTGGTCCAGGCAACCCAGCACGTTCATCAGGGTTGATTTGCCGGAGCCCGAGGCGCCGGTAATCGCCACCAGCTCGCCGGCATTGATCGTCAGGTTGATGTCATTGAGCGCGATGAAATCCTTCTCACCGGCGACGAAACGACGGGTAATGCCCTTGAGTTCCAGCAGGGGTCGGCTCATGGTCAGGCTCCTGCTACCGCGGGTGTGGCCGACGGCTCGCCGATCACCACCTTGTCACCTTCGGCCAGGCCGCTCTTGATCTCGACCCGGACATTGTTATTGATGCCGGTCTGCACGTTGCGGATCTGCGCCTGGCCCTGCTCGTCCACCACCCGCACCGGGAACGTGCCATCCTGGTTCTTGTCACCCAGCGCTGCGACCGGCACCGTCAACACGGTCTTGGCCTGGTCACGGACGATATGCACTTGGGCGGTCATGGAGATGCGCAGGCGGTGATCCGGATTCGGCACATCGAACAAGGCGTTGTAGAACACCGCACTGTTCTGCTTGCTGGCGCTGGTGGCCTGGGCATCCAGGAAGTTCTGCGGCGCCGGCTCGGTGCCGCGCAGCTTGGCGTAATAACGTTTGTCGGCATCGCCGAGGATGGTGAAATACACCTCCTGGCCCGGGACGATATGAATCACATCGGCCTCGGAGACCTGAGCCTTGATGGTCATGGTGTCCAGGTCGGCGAGCTTGAGGATGACCGGTGTCAGCTGGCTGGCGATCACGGTCTGGCCTTCCTGGGTCACGATACCCACCACATCACCGCTGATCGGCGCGACGATGCGGGTATAGCCCAGGTTGACCCGGGCGGTCTCGACCTGGATCCGCGCGTCCCTGACCTGTGCTTCGAGCGACAGCAGGTTGGCGCCCTTGACCTCGAAGTTCGATTGCGCGGTCTCGAAGTCCTGCTTGGAGATCGCGTCATCCAGGCGCAGCAGCTTGTAGCGCTCGTAGGTGGCCTTGGCGTCCTTGAGTTGCGAGGCGGCCGCCTGTTTCTGCGCGATCAGGTTCTCTTCATTGACCTGTGTCTGGCGCAGGGCATTCTGCAGCACCACCGGATCGATTTCCGCCAGCCACTGGCCCTGGGTGACCTTGTCACCCAGCTTGACCTTCAGCGACTTGAGCTGGCCCGAGACCTGCGCACCGACATCGACCTGCTTGATACCTTGCAGTACCCCACTGGCCAACACGGAGTTCTCGATATCCGCGCGCTCGACCTTGGCGGTCAGGTACTCCGGCGGTTTTGCCGGAGCTTGTACGCTGTAGAAAATAATTGCCGCCAGGACCAGCAGCACCACCACTATTACCACTTTGCGAAACTTCAACTTTTTCATAGAAAGCCACGAATGTGTTGAGGGTTGACCCGGCGGACCCACCGCCGGGCTTGAAGAGACTGAGTTATTGATGGGATCGCCACCAACTCGCCAGATGCTGCACATGGGGCGCCTTGAGGATGGTGAAATGGTTGCCCGGCCCGCGCCAGACGGTGAGATCCGGGGCGCAACGGCGCCAGCCGTCGACCATCGCCTGCTGCTCGCGCTGGTTGCCCGCCGCGTCCAGTACCGGGTCGTCGGCCAGCACCAGGCGAACTGGCCCGGTATAGATCGACGACGGTTGATAGCGGGTGCGCAAGGCCGTGCCGAAGGCTCGCGCCGGCCCACGCATCGAGTCCGTTGCCGAACGTTGCGGCAACAGCCCGGCCCGCACCATCCCGGCATGCAGCAAGCGCATCTGGCCGGCGTCGTCCTGCGCCTCGAAGGCGGCCCGATCGACCTCCATCGACTTGCCCGCGGCCAGTTGCATGGTCTCGATCAGACGCTCCAGTACGCCCATCGCCGTATAAGGCTTGCCCACCACGCCATTGCCCCCCGGCGACTCGCTGTCGATCAAAGTCAGCGAAGCCACCTCACGCCCCCGTGCAGTCAGGCGCTGAGCCATTTCGAAGACCACCCAGCCACCGAAGGAGTGGCCGAGCAGATGCACCGGCCCCTTCGGCTGCACACTGTCGATCGCCTGCAGATAGGCCTCGGCGGCGGTCTCCACCAGGCTGTACGGCACCGTGCGACCATCCAGCCCGCGCGGTTGCAGGCCATGGATCGGCCAATGCGGACCGAACGCATCGGTCAGGCCGATAAAGCCCGTGACACTGTCACCGGCCCCCGGCACACAGAACACCGGCGTGTGATCGCCGCGTCCGCCCTGGATCGTCAGCAACGGCTGGTGGGTACTGCGACTCGGCAACGGACGACCGGCCAGGCCGGCCAACGCCGTGTTGATCGCCTGCCCGAGGCCGTGGATATGGGGTATCTGCATCAGGCTCTGGTGGTCACCCGGCACCTTGATGCTGTGCAACTGGCTCAGCGGCAGCACTTCGTCCCACCCCAGGTAACCGCTGTGGGCCGGTGCATCGTGGGCGCGCTCGCTGGCAGTGAACAGATGCACCGGCACGCTGTTGGCATACACCGTGTAATGGGCCTGGGCATGACCGTGGGCGACCTCGCGATCCAGGTACTGCCAAAGATCGCGGGCTCCATGCACCGCGAGCGCCGGCGGCAGCACGCCCTGTTCGCGGCAGCGCTGTAGCAGCCCCTCGAAATCGAAGGACCGGAGCGCTGAACGCAACCCAGCGAGTCGCGCCAGGACCGCCGGATTCTCGGCGTTGCCGGTCCAGAAGCGCTCGCAGTGTTCCAGCAGATGCTGTTTGTGCGCGCTGTCCGGATTCCAGCGGGCCCGGCCCTGATCCACCAGGCGCGGCAGATAGGTGTCGATCAGACCGACGAACTCCACGTCCTCATCCAGGCCAACCAGCTGGATAGCGATCTCATAGGCCAACACCCCGCCGAACGACCAGCCGGCCAGGCGGTAAGGCCCTTGCGGCTGGACCGTGCGCATCAGGCTCAACAGACGGGTTGCCAGGCATTCCATGGTCTGCAACTGCGTCTGGCCGAGGGCCACGCCGGGCAGGCCGTAGACCGGGATATCGCTGTCGATATACTGGCCCAGGGTCGGGAAATACAGGTCCAGGCCGCTGAACTCATGGACCAGGAACAACGGACGCTGGCTACCAGTGGTACGCACCGCCACCAGTTGTTCATCCGAGCGTACTTCGGCGCTGCGGCTTGCCAGCAACTCGGCCAGCGCCGCAACACTGGCGTGCTGGAACAACTCCGCCAGCGACAGCGGCAATCCGACCGTGGACAGCTGGCTGACCAGACGCACCGCCAGCAGCGAATGACCGCCGAGGGCGAAGAAGTTGTCGTGACGACCGACCCGCTCCAGGTCGAGCACTTCGGCCCAGACCTGCGCCAGCCGGTTTTCCAGGTCGCCTTGCGGGGTTTCGAAAGCGTGGGTGGCGAACTGATCCGCCGCCGGTGCCGGCAGTGCACGGACGTCGACCTTGCCGTTGAGGGTCAAGGGCAAGGCATCCAGGCGAATGCAGAGCCCCGGGACCATGTATTCCGGCAAGTCGGCGGCCAGTTGCGCACGCAGGGCCTCGGGTTCGGGGACTTCACCATCAGGCTGCACGGTGTAATAAGCCACCAGGTATTTGTCGCCCGGGCTGTCCTCGCGCGCCACCACCACGGCGTTGCGCACCCCGGCACAGTGATGCAGGCAGGTCTCGATTTCCCCCAGTTCCACACGGAAGCCACGGATCTTCACCTGGCCGTCATTGCGCGCCAGGTACTCGAGGTTGCCGTCCGGCAACCAGCGCGCGAGGTCTCCCGTGCGATAGAGACGGCCAGCGAGGTGCTCGGCGAACGGGTCGTCGCTGAAGCGTTCGGCGGTCAGCTCCGGCCGGTTCAGGTAACCCAGCGCGACCCCGGCACCGCCGATATACATCTCGCCGACCACACCCACCGGCACCGGCTCGCCTCGGGCATTGAGCACATAGATGCGCACGTTGGCGTTGGGTTGGCCGATCGGCAGGCCGAGGGTACCCGGCAGCACGTCGAACACCTCGTAACGGCTGGCGCAGGTGGTGGCTTCGGTCGGACCGTAGCCGTTGAACAGGCGCACCGTCGCCGAGTGCTCACGAACCCGCCGGAACGACGCCGGATCCGCCCGTTCACCACCGCACATCACCATGCGCAAGCGCGCCAGTGCGGCGGGGATCAGCCCGGCATACAGGTTGAACAAAGCGGTGGACGTGATCAGCACCGTCACCCCGTTGCGCTCCAGCAATTCGGCGAAAACCAGCGGTTCAAGCAGGACTTGATGCTCGACAATTACCGACTGCCCGCCATTGAGCAAGGCGCCCCAGATTTCCGGACTGCTGGCGTCGAACGCCGGGTTGGAGGAGAAAGCAACCCGGTCCTCGGGGGAGAAATCGTAGTAGCCGTTATCCTGGACCAGGCGCGCGAGACCGTTGTGGCTGACGATCACACCCTTGGGCTGACCGGTGGAACCGGAGGTGTAGATGATGCAGGCGGCGGTGTCTGCCGTCGCGTTGTCCTCAAGAACCGATGGGGCCTGGCTCATCGCCAGTGTCGGCGCTTGCAGGGTATCCACGTCCAGCCGCGGCGTGCCGGCGGGAGCCATCAGCTCGCTATGGGTCAGCAGCACGATCGCCTCGCTGTCCTCGAGCATGAAACGCACACGCTCCTCGGGAGCCAGGCGATCCAGCGCCAGATAAGCGGCGCCGCACTTGAGGGTCGCCAGCAGGCTCGCCAGCAAGTCGATCGAACGATCCAGCAGGATCGCCACCCGGGTCCCCGGCACCACGCCCTGCTCGCGCAGGCTGTGAGCCAGGGCATTGGCACGGGTATCGAGTTCAGCGTAGGTCACGGTCAACTCGCCCTCGCGGGCTGCAATCGCCAGCGGCCGCGCCGCCACATGGGCCTCGAACAGTTGATGAATCAGCTGGCCATGGGGATAGGCGCGGTCGGTCCGGTTGAAGTCGAGCAGCAGTTGCCGACGTTCCGCCAGCGGCAGGATCGACAGATCGTGCAACGGCATTTCCGGCCTGCGTTCCAGTGCTTCGACCAGGCTGTCCAGGGCCGCATGCATATAGCCGCAAATACGCTGGGCGCCGATTTCGGCCACCACCTGCGCGGTCAGCACAAAGGCGTCGCCCAGATCATCGATACTCAGGGACAGTGGGTAGTTGCTCCACTCATCGCCCCCCAGGCTCTCGATCCCGTTCCACGCCGCCAAGGCTTGGTTGTCGAGTTGCACGGCGCTGTGCCGGTAGTTGAGCAAGGCACTGAACAGCGGCGCCGGAGCGGCGACGCCGCTGCAACGCTGGGCCAGGGCCAGGGAAGCGTGCTCGTGGCCAAGCAAGGCGCTCAGGCGGGCATGGGTCGCCCGGACACCGGCCCGGGCCCCTTGTGCGCCGACCTCAATGCGCAGCGGCAAGGTGTTGATAAACATCCCCAACGCCCGGTCCGCGCCCTCGCCGCCTTGCATCCGGCCCATCAATACGGTGCCGAACACCACGTCCTCGCGACCGCTGAGCGCACCGATCACCTGGGCCCAGGCCAGATGATGCAGGCTGGCAGCGCTGACGCCGAGCCGACGGGCAGACTGGCGCAGGCGCAGGCTCAAGGCCTCGTCGACCACCAGGCGGGCCTGGTCGATGGCGCTGCCGTCACCCTGCACATTGTGCAGGCCGAACGGCAGGGTCGACTCGTCGACATCACCGAGCATGTCGCGGAAGAAGGTTTCATGAGCTTCCTGGCTGACACCCAGGCGGGCCTGGGCCACGTAGTTGCGGTACGGCACCGCCGCCCCCAGTTGCGCCTGTTGCCCCAGCAGATAGGCCTGCATCTCGTACTGCACCACGTCCAGCGCGGTGTGATCGAGGGCCATGTGATGGAACAGCAACAAGGCGACCCAGCGCTGTTGCACGCCGTCGTAGGCACAGGCCAGGCGCAGCAATGGCGCCTGACGGACGTCGAGCCGGTAGTGCAGCGGGTCGAAATGGCCGCGCAACTGGCTGGCGATCTCTCCGGCCTCAGGGGCAAAGGTCAACTCCTCCAGCACCATCGGTGCCCGGCGTAGAACCACTTGCAGCGGCTCGTCCAGACCTTCCCACAGCACGGCGGTGCGCAGGATATCGTGGCGGCCGATAACGCCCTCGAAGGCCTCGACAAAAGCCAGCAGCCTGGCGCGATCTTCCAGGTAGAACAGCGCCTGTTGCACATAGGGATCGCCCTGCTCCGCCGCCAGGTGGTGATAGAGAATCCCCTCCTGCAACGGTGCCAGCGGGTAGATGTCCTGAATATTGGCCGCGCCACCCGGTACTGTCGCCACCACCCGGTCGATCTGTGCCTGGGTCAGACTGACCAATGGCAGCAAGTCCGGGGTGATGTGTTCGCAACGCTCGGGAATCAGGTTGGCCGGCACCACGATTTCCGTGCTGCCGCCCGCCGCCGCCGCCAGTGCCGACAAGCTCGGCTGGCCGAACAGCACCCGGACATCGGCGCTCAGGCCGACCTGGCGCATCCGCTCGATCAACGTGACGGCCAACAACGAGTGACCGCCGAGCTCGAAGAAGTTGTCGTGCCGTCCTACGCGCTCGACTTTGAGCAGTTCCGCCCAGAGTTGTGCCAGTACATTTTCGACTTCGCCTTGCGGGGCTTCGTATTCACGGCTGATCAGTGCCGCGCCATCCGGTGCCGGCAGGGCCTTGCGGTCCAGTTTGCCGTTAGGCGTCAGCGGCAGTGCATCAAGCTGCACATAGGCCGCCGGGACCATGTACTCCGGCAGCGCGCCTTGCAGATGGCCGCGCAGGTTTTCGATCTCCAGCAGCGTTTCAGGTTGCTGCGCGGTGATATAGGCCACCAGGCGTTTTTCGCCTGGGTTGTCTTCCCGTGCCAGCACCACGCTTTCCTTGACCCCTGGATAAGCGGCCAGACGCGCTTCGATTTCGCCCAGTTCGATCCGGAAACCCCGGATCTTCACCTGGTCGTCGTTACGCCCCAGGTATTCCACCGTGCCATCCGGCAGATAGCGACCCAGGTCGCCGGTGCGGTACATACGGCCGCTATTGAACGGATCATCGAGGAAACGCTCGGCGCTCAACTCAGGACGGTTCAGGTAACCGCGAGCCACCTGCACCCCGCCGATATACAGCTCGCCCGCCACACCCAGCGGCACCGGCTGCCGGCTGGCATCGAGCAGGTAGATCCGCGTATTCGCCACCGGCTTGCCAATAGGCGTGTTGTCCGGCGTTTCGTCCAGCGGCCCGGCGCAATCCCAGGCCGTGACGTCCACGGCCGCTTCGGTCGGACCATAGAGGTTGAACAAGCCAACTTCCGGCAACTGCTGCTTGAAGCGTCGTACCAGATGCCCTGGCAAGGCTTCACCGCTGCACATCACCCGCAGCAAGCCGCTGTCCCCGGCCTCACCATGAGCGAGGAACAGATCGAGCATCGACGGGACGAAGTGCAAGGTGGTGATGTTCTGCTCGCGAATCACTTCACGCAGGTAACCCGGGTCACGATGACCGCCCGGCCGCGCCATCACCAGCCGTGCGCCATTGAACAGCGGCCAGAAGAACTCCCAGACCGAGACGTCGAAGCTGAATGGGGTTTTCTGCAATACGCTGTCCGAGGCATCCAGGCCGTACTCATCCTGCATCCACAGCAGGCGATTGACCACGCCACGGTGTTCGTTCATCACGCCTTTGGGTTGGCCGGTGGAACCGGAGGTGTAGATCACATAAGCCAGATGCTCGGGGCGCACCTCGGACCGCTGCGGGTTGGTGTCCGGCTGACTAAGGAAGCCTTCGCCTCCGGCATGCTCAGGATCGAGCAACAGCACCGGCACATCGCTTGGCGGAAGCACCGCACGCAAAGCCTCTTGGGTGAGAACCACTGCCGGCGCACAGTTCTCCAGCATGTAGGTCAGACGATCAATCGGATAATCCGGGTCCAACGGCACATAAGCGGCGCCGGCCTTGAGAATCCCCAACAGCCCCGCGACCATTTCCAGGCTGCGGTCGACACAGATCGCCACCCGATCATCCGGGCCGATGCCCAGGCCGATCAGGCGATGGGCGATACGGTTGGCCTGACGGTTGAGTGCGTCATAAGTCAGGCTGCCCTTCTCGTCGACAACCGCTACCGAGTCGCCACTGCCGGCAACCCGCGCCTCGAACAGGCCATGCAAGGTCAGGTTCCGCGGATAGTCGACCGCCGTGTGATTGAAGCCTTCCAGCAACTGCCCACGCTGTTCCTTATCCAGCAACGGAATCTGTGCCACCAGCGCTCGCTCATCGGCCGCCATCCCACGCAACATCGCTTCCAGGTAGCCCAGGCAACGCTGCATGGTCGCTTCGTCGAACAATGCCGTGGCGTATTCCAGGGTGCCAAACAGACGGTCACCGACTTCGGTCATGTCCAGCAACACATCGAACTTGGCCGTGCGGCTGGTCACCCCAAGCCCTTGCAGGGTCATATCGCCGAGGGCCAGATCGACGTTCTCGGTGTTCTGCCAGGACAACATCGCCTGGAAAATCGGGCTATGGGACAGGCTGCGCTGCGGACGAACCACTTCCACCACCTGCTCGAACGGCAGGTCCTGGTTGGCCTGGGCGGCCAGGGTCTGGCGCTTGACCTGTTGCAGCAGGGCTTCGACGCTCAGCCCTGCCGGGACCTCGACCCGCACCGCCAGGGTGTTGACGAAGAAACCGATCAAATCCTCCACCTCGGCGCGCAGGCGGTTGGCCGCCGGCGTACCGATCACCACGTCATCCTGGCCGGACAGTCGGCTCAGCACCGCGGCCCAGGCGGCCATGACGGTCATGAACAAGGTGCTGCCCTGGCGCTGGCTCAGCGCCTTGAGACCACGGGTCAAGTCGGCGTCCAGGGCCAGGCCCAGCATATGCCCGCTGTAATCCTGCTGTGCCGGACGTGGCCGGTCGCTCGGCAAGGCCAGCAGGACCGGCGCACCGGCCAGGGCCTGTTGCCAGTATTGCCCTTGCTGTTGCAGAACGTCCCCGCTCAGCCAGTTGCGCTGCCACAGCGCATAGTCGGCGTACTGCACCGGCAAGGCCGGCAACGGATCCTCCGCGCCCTGGCGGAACGCCTCGTAAAGCACACCCAGTTCACGGGTCAGCACCCCGGCGGACCAGCCATCGGAGATGATGTGGTGCAAGGTCACCAGCAACACATGGTCGTCATCGGCCATGCGCACCAGACGCCCGCGCACCAGCGGTCCACGGACCAGGTCGAAGCGCTCGCGAGCCTCTGCGGCGGCGATGGACAGCAGCTCTTCTTCCGCCTCCGTCTGGCCGGCCAGCACGTGCAATTGCAGGCTGAAGCCAATATCGGCTGGGGCGATCCGTTGCTCCGCGTCCTGACCTTGCAGCTGGACAAAGGTGGTCCGCAGCGATTCGTGACGGGCAACGATACGATCCAGCGCCCGCTTGAGGGCAATACGATCCAGGGCACCACGCAAACGCAGCCCCGCCGGAATGTGATAGGCCGAGCTGCCGCCCTCCAGTTGGGCCAGGAACCACAGGCGCTGCTGGGCAAACGACAACGGCAGGGCCTGGTCACGGGACACTGGCACGATCGGTGGTTGGCTGCTTCCGGCGGCTCGGGCCAGCACCTGGGCCAATGCCGCCAACTCCGGCTGGGCGAAAATATCCGCCAGGCTCAGCTCGACCCCCAGGCGCTGACGCACCTGGGAAATCAAGCGCATGGCCAGCAGCGAGTGCCCACCAAGCTCGAAGAAGTGGTCGTGACGCCCCACCTCTTCCAGGTTCAACAGGCTCTGCCAGATCTGCGCCAGGGCCGCCTCGGTGGCGCCTTGCGGGGCGACATGCTCGCGACTGGCAAAGGCATCGCCCGCCGGAGCCGGCAAGGCCTTGCGGTCGAGCTTGCGGTTCGGCGTCAACGGCAAGGCGTCGAGCATCACGAAGGCACTCGGCAGCATGTATTCGGCCAGTTGCGGCGCCAGTTCCGCGCGCAAACCGGCGGCATCCAGGCTCGTGTCAGGCTGGGCGACCACATAGGCGACCAGGCGTTTTTCCCCGGGACGATCTTCCCGGGCGATTACCACCGCCTCCTTGACCCCCGCACAACTGCCGAGGCGCGATTCGATTTCTCCCAACTCGATGCGGAAACCGCGAACCTTGACCTGGAAGTCGTTACGGCCCAGGTATTCGATACGACCGTCGGCCATGTAGCGGGCCAGGTCGCCCGTTTTATACATACGGGCATCGGCGCCGGTGCTGAACGGATCAACCAGAAAACGCTCGGCGTTGACCTGTTCAAGGTTCAGATAACCCCGAGCCACGCCGTCACCACCGATAAAGATCTCACCGGCCACACCGTATGGCACGGGTTGCTGGTGGGCATCGAGCAGGTAGATGCGGGTGTTGGCCATCGGCTTGCCGATGGTCGCGTTGCCGCTGCCTTCGCTGCCGGCCACCACATCGTGGCTGACATAGGCCGCGGTACAGGACACCGTCGCCTCGGTCGGACCATAGGTGTTGATCAAGCGCGTGTGCGCCGGCCGCACTTCATCCCATAGTTTGAGCTTTTGTGCCGAAAGGGCATCGCCGGTGACGTTGATCAGGCGCACACCTTCCAGGCGCTGCGCGGCGACCAGCGGCTGGCTGTGCCATTCGGCGGCCAGGGTGTGCCAATGGGCTGCCGTCATATGCAGGAAGGTCGGGCGAATGCCGTGATCCTCGCGGCCCTCGCTGCCGAAGATCTCCCGGCTTGGCGCCAGGGTGGCCCCAGCCAGCAGCGCCGGGAAGATTTCCTCCACCGACAGGTCGAAGTTCAGGGTGTTCTGTTGCAGCACGGTGTCCGCCGCAGTGAGGCCGAACAGGCGGGCGGCGTCGACGCTGTAGTTGACCAGGCCACGGTGTTCGATCATCACCCCCTTGGGATTGCCGGTGGAGCCGGAGGTGTAGATCACATAGGCCAGGTGACGCACGCCGAGGTTCGCCACCACGGGATTGTCGTCGCGTTCGTCGAAGCCCTGGCGCTGATCGTCGTCGAGCAGTACCAGCGGCAGGTCCAGCTCCGGCAAACGGTCCTGTAGTGCAAGCTGGGTCAGCAAGGCCGACGGCTTGCTGTCCTCGATCATGTAGGCCAGGCGTTCGGCCGGATAGGCCGGGTCCAGCGGTACATAGGCTGCACCGGCCTTGAGCACGCCGAGCAGGCCGACCATCATTTCCACGCCGCGCTCGACGCAGATCGCCACCCGATCGTCCGGGCCGATGCCCAGGCCGATCAGATGATGGGCCAGGCGGTTGGCCTGGCGGTTCAGTCCGGCATAACTCAGGCGCTGCGCCTGGAAGGCCACCGCGATGGCCTCGGGTTGCGCGCGAACCTGCGCTTCGAACAGTTGGTGAATGGTGCAGTTCCGCGGATAAGGTACCTCGGTCGCGTTGAGGCCCACCAGCAGATGCTCACGCTCGAGCGCATCGAGCAACGGCACCTGCTCCAGAACTTGACGATCATCCGCAACCATGGCTTCCAGCAAACGCTGGAAGTAACCGAGGTAACGAACCATGGTGCGTTCGTCAAACAGTGCCGTGGCGTATTCCAGCGAACCGAGCAGACGGCCCTGGGCCTCGCCCAGGTCCAGCGAGACATCGAACTTGGCCAGGGTCTGGCTCGCTCCCAGGCCTTCGAGCTGCAGATCGCCGAGGGCGAAGTCCGCGCCGCCCATGTCCTGCCAAGTCAGCATCGCCTGGAACACCGGACTGTGGGACAGGCTGCGCACCGGCTTGATCACTTCCACCACTTGCTCGAATGGCAGGTCCTGATGAGCCTGGGCGCCCAGGGTCGCGGTCTTGACCCGCGCCAACAGGGCCTCGGTCGTCGGTTGCTCGCTGAGGTCGACACGGATCGCCAGGGTATTGACGAACAGCCCGATCAGCCCTTCGACTTCACCGCGCATGCGATTGGCCACCGGCGAACCGATCACCACGTCGTCCTGCCCGGCCAGGCGGCCCAACAGCGCCGCCCAGGCGCTCATGACGGTCATATACAAGGTGGTGCCGTGACGCTGGCCGAGGGCCTTGAGGCCACGGGTCAGGTTTTCGTCGAAGGCCACCGGCAGCGAGGCACCAGCATAGTCCTGCTGTGCCGGACGCGCCCGGTCGGTAGGCAACATCAACAGTGCCGGCGCTTCTGCCAGGGCTTGCTGCCAATAGTTGCACTGTTTCTGCAACAGTTCACCGCTGAGCCAACGGCGCTGCCATACGGCGTAGTCGAGGTAGTGCAGCGCCAGCGGTGCCAGGGGATCGTCCTGGCCCTGGCTGAACGCGGCATAGAGCGCGGCCAGTTCGCGGGTCAGAACGGCAATCGACCAGCCATCGGAAACGATGTGGTGCATGGTCAGCAGCAGGACATGATGGTCCTCGGCCAGGCGGATCAGGCGGCCGCGAATCAACGGACCCTGTTCCAGGTCGAACGGTTGCAGCGCCTCCTCGGCGGCCAGGACCCGGAGTTTGTCCTCGGCAGCCGCCAGCCCCTGCAAATCGTGAAGTTGCAGGCTGAAGCCGGCATCCGCCGCGGCAATCCGTTGCAACGGCTGTTCGTCATCGCCGAGGACAAAGGTGGTGCGCAAACCTTCGTGGCGCGCGACGATGCACTCCAGCGCCCGTTGCAAGGCCACTCGGTCGAGGCTGCCACGCAGGCTGAGGCCGGCGGGCATATGGTAGGCCGCACTGGCGCCTTCCATCTGCGCGAGGAACCACAAACGCTGCTGGGCAAAGGACAACGGCCAGGCCTGGTCACGCGCCACCGGCACGATCTCCGGCAGTGTGCTGCGCCCGGCCTGGGCAATCACCTGGGCCAGAGCCGTCAACTCAGGATGGGCAAACAGCTGCGCCAGGCCCACTTCGACCCCCAGTCGCTGGCGGACCTGCGAAATCAGGCGCATCGCCAGCAACGAGTGACCACCCAGTTCGAAGAACTGGTCATGCCGGCCGACCCGGGACAAGCCGAGCAAGTCTTGCCAGAGTTGTGCCAGGGCGATTTCGATAGTCCCTTGCGGTGCTG
>NZ_JALLIX010000049.1 GCF_023242365.1 Pseudomonas sp. MWU13-2100 | reverse complement strand
TCGCGGGCAAGCTCCGCTCCCACAGATCCGCGTTTCACCACAAGAACGTGTCGGGCGCCGGCATGCGGTTCGACACGCGACCCACCGAAAATTTCTTGCTTCGGTAAATCTGGTCTACATTTGAACCTGATAGAACGATAAAGCACTCAGGATTAACACTAAGTGCCTTCGGTTCTATCGCAAGACGTTCAGGCGACACCTTTAAGAACACCATCGTTTGCCACACCGCCAGGTGGGCATGCAGCACGACGGCATTGTGTGATTAGCCGTATCTGTCCCCTTTCAAGATTTTCTTAGAATGGTACGGATGGGTGCTTTCATGCAGCCTTCAGATGACGACGATGATGTTGCGAACCTGATGGGAAAGTTCGGCGCCAAGGCCGACCGCTATCGGGAAATCGAGGTGGCCCGGGTCTTCACCGAAACGCCAGCGCCTCCCCCTGCGGCGCCCCAACCTCCAGCGTCCACACCGATCGAACCTGCCTCGCCGCCGCTCGTCCAGGCTGATGCCGTCGCGCCTGGAAAAACCACCACCCCATCCTTGCGCACACTGCTCCACGATCTCGCCCGGCAACGCCAGGCCCAGGTGACGCAGCCACATCAGGAGCCCCACGTCGCGGCCCAGGTCATCGCGGTAGTCTCGACCCGCGGCGGCGTCGGCCGCAGCACCCTGGCCAGCCTGCTGGCGATTCTGCTCAACGGTGCCGACCGGCAGGCCATCGTCCTCGAACTCGACCCACAGAATGCCCAGCACCAACATCTGGGCATCGGCCCGCAAACATCAGGCATCTGCCAGGCCAGCCTGGAACGGCACAGCTGGCGCGAACTGGCCCAAACCGGCTATGCCAATACCCGACTGCTGGCCTTCGGCGAGAGCGACTCAAAGCAGTTGCACGCCCTTGAACAGGAACTCAAGGACAACCCCCACTGGCTCGCCCAACACCTGGACGAACTGGGGCTGGGCGAACATGACACGCTGATCATCGATACACCCGCCGGCACCAACGTCTATCAGGACCAGGCCCTGTGCATGGCGAATCTCATCATCGCGGTGATTCGCCCGGACGCCGCCTCCCACGCCACCCTCGAGCGACTGATTGCCTCGCTCAAGCCCCATCTGCAAGGTGAACGGCACACAGCCTGCTGGTTCGTGATCAACGGCGTGGATACCTCCCACGCCTTGTCCGTGGACATCGCGCAGATCCTCGAAAACCAACTGAAAAGCCAATTGCTCGGCACGGTCATCTGGGACGACGCCATCGCCGAGGCGCTGGCCTATGAATGCAACCCGTTCGAGCAATCCGCCGAATCCCGTGGCTGCCAGGACATCCTGGCCATCGCCGACAAACTCCACGATCAACTGGAGTCACAGCGCCCATGACCTTCGAACGCCGCGTCAATCGCCTGCTCGGCACTTCCCTGCGACACATGCGCCAATGGTCCACGCCCTTGCGCCTGGGCCTTGTCCTGGGTACCGCGATACTCTGCGCCGTGGTCCTGGCGGGGGTGATCAGCGCTCCCGCGGACCTGCTCCAGCAAGCGCTGTTCGGCCTCGCCTGCCTGGTCGCGGTGCTGGTCTTGCGCCGCCTGCCCGGTCGCCTGCCGATCATCGCAATGATCAGCCTGTCGCTGATCGCCTCACTGCGCTACATGTACTGGCGTCTGACCGAGACCCTGGAGCTGGAGAGCCTGCACGACATGCTGTTCGGCTATACCCTGGTGCTGGCCGAGCTCTATGCGCTGCTAGTGCTGGTGTTCGGTTACGTGCAGACCGCCTGGCCGCTCAAGCGCCGGCCAATCCTGCTCAGCGAGGATCCGCGGCAATGGCCCACTGTCGATGTGTTCATTACCACCGTCAACGAGTCGCTGGAGATCGTCAAGATCACCGTATTCGCCGCGCTGCGGATGAACTGGCCGGAGGACAAGCTCAAGGTCCACGTTCTGGATGACGGCCACCGCGAGGAGTTCCGCCTGTTCTGCGAGAGCGTCGGTGCCCACTACCTGACCCGCGACAACAACCTGCACGCCAAGGCCGGCAATTTCAACGCCGCGCTCAAGGTCACCCACGGCGAATACATCGCCGCCTTCGACGCCGACCACGTGCCCTCGCGCTCCTTCCTGCAAATCAGCATGGGCTGGTTTCTCAAGGATCCCAAGCTGGCCATGGTGCAGACCCCGCATGTGTTCTTTTCCCAGGACCCCTTCGAAAAAAATCTCAAGACCTACCAGACGGTCCCCAACGAAGCCGAGTTGTTCTACGGGCTGGTGCAGGACGGCAATGACCTGTGGAACGCGGCGATGTTCTGCGGCTCCTGCGCGCTGATGCGCCGGGCACCGCTGGAAGCCATCGGCGGGATGGACGAAACGACACTCACCGAAGACGCCCATACCTCGCTGAAACTCAACCGCGCCGGCTACAACACCGCCTACCTGGCGCTGCCGCAAGCCGCCGGCATGGCCACCGAGAACCTCTCGCGGCATATCAACCAGCGCGTGCGCTGGGCCCGCGGCATGACGCAGATTTTCCGCACCGACAACCCCATGCTCGGACGCGGCCTGAGCCTGGGCCAACGCATCTGCTACAGCAACGCCATGCTGCACTTTTTCTATGGCTTCCCGCGCCTGGTGTTTCTCACCGCCCCCTTGGCCTATCTGATTTTCGGCGCACAGATCTTCCACGCGGCGCCACTGATGGTGGCCGCCTACGCGGCGCCACACCTGCTGCTGGCCAACTTGACCAACTCGCGCATCCAGGGCCGTTTCCGCCATTCGTACTGGAACGAGGTCTACGAAACGGTGCTGGCCTGGTACATCCTGGTACCGGTGCTGATGGGCATGCTCAAGCCAAAATCCGGGCACTTCAACGTCACGGACAAGGGCGGTGACCTGCATCCAGACTTCTTCGACTGGAAGATGGCACGCCCTTACATCGTGCTGCTGGTCCTGAATATCGCCGCAGTGGCGTACGGGATCTACGACTATCTCGGGGCCGATGTCACCACCGATGAAACGGTACTGCTCAACCAGGTCTGGGCGCTGTACAACACCATCATGTGCGCCGCCGCCATCGCAGTCGCCAGCGAAACCCGCCAGGTGCGGGCCGAACCCCGGGTCGAGGCGCAGCTGCCGGTCGGCCTGCACCTGGCCGACGGCACGGAGTATCACAGCCTCACCCAGGACTTCTCGCAGCACGGCCTGGGCCTGAAGCTCGCGCAAGGTCAATCGATCCCCCTCGGCACGCCCCTGCGGGTCTCGCTGGCCCGCCATCAGCAGCACTATCACTTCGACGGCAGCGTGGTCTTCAGCCGTGACAATGTGGTCGGCATCCATTTCGACCCGATGACCTTGAGCCAGCAAAGCGACCTGGTCCACCTGACCTACTCACGCGCCGACACCTGGGCGCGGAACTGGGGCACCAGCACCCCCGACTCGCCGCTCATGGCCCTGCGCGCAATCAGCGTCATCGCCTTGCATGGCCTGTCCGAGTTGCTCAAGGCCACCCTCAGATTACCCGGCCAGGCGCTCGAACGGCGGCGCGCCGACACCTCTCCCTCCGCACCTGCCCTGGACACGCCATGAGCCCGACATTCTCCGCTGGCAGCGATGGACGCTGCATTCGTTACGCCCTCCTTTTGCTGGTCTGCTGTGGCATCTATCCGGCCTCCGGCGCCAGCGTGACGCAAACGGACAACCGCGTCAGCCCCGCCGGCATCAGCCAACCCCAGGCGCTCGCCAGTGACAAGAAC
Source organism: Pseudomonas sp. MWU13-2100 (assembly GCF_023242365.1). Lineage (GTDB taxonomy): Bacteria > Pseudomonadota > Gammaproteobacteria > Pseudomonadales > Pseudomonadaceae > Aquipseudomonas. The sequence goes on along the minus strand of NZ_JALLIX010000049.1, from coordinate 44,575 downwards.
AGCTACAGCCTGACCTTCAAGCAACTGGGCCGCCGCGACCCCATGTACCTGCGTGGTGTCGAGTCAACCGACAGCGTCGACTTCGGGATTCGCGCCGACCAGGTGGTGACCGGTGCCCAGGTGGTCCTGCATTACGGCTATTCGGCGCTGATGCTGCCCGAGCTGTCGCAGATCAACGTGCTGGTCAACGACAAGGTCGCCGCCAGCCTGCCGCTGCCCCGGGAACAGGCCGGCAAGGACCTGGAACGGGTGGTGGAGATCCCCGCGCGACTGATCACCGACTTCAACCGGCTGGACCTGCAACTGATCGGGCACTACACGATGCAATGCGAAGACCCGTTGCACTCGAGCCTGTGGGCCAGGGCCAGCAACGACAGCCAACTGATTATCCAGTATTCGCCCATCGCCCTGAAGAATGATCTGGCGCTGCTGCCAGTGCCGTTTTTCGACCGGCATGATGCCCGCCCGCTGGTCCTGCCCTTCGTCTTCGATACCTCACCCAGCCCCACCAAGCTGGAAGCCGCCGCCGCGCTCTCCTCCAAGTTCGGCGCCCTGGCCGCCTACCGTACCGCGACCTTTCCCGTCAGCGTCGGGCAACTGCCGGCCAAGGGTAATGCCATTGTCCTGGTCACCCACCGTGAGGCCCTGGCGCTGGGCGAGCTGTCGAGCAACGCCGCCAGCGGTCCCAGCGTGACCATGATGACCAACCCCAACGACCCCTATGGCAAGTTGCTGGTAATCAGCGGGCGCAACGACGCCGAGCTGAAGACCGCCGCCTTGGCCGTTGCCCTGGGCAGCAAGTCGATGTCCGGCGCCACCGCGCTGATCGACCACCTCGACCCGCTGCCGGTCCGCGTCCCCTATGACGCGCCCAACTGGCTGCCGACCGACCGGCCGGTGAAGCTCGGCGAACTGGTCGACGCCCGGCAACTGCACGTCTCCGGCTACAGCCCCGAGGACATCATCATTCCGCTGCGCCTGCCGCCGGACCTGTTCGAATGGCGCGGGCGCGGGGCGCCGCTGCTGCTCAAATACCGTTACACGCCCCAGCAATTCTCGACCAATTCGGCGTTGTTGGTGCACCTCAACGATCACCTGGTGCGTTCGATGCAATTGCCCTCGATCCCCAACCTCAATGGCGGCCCGGCCCTGCTCGACTGGCTTAAGAAAGATGACAGCCTGCCTCGTGAAGCCAACATGTTCCTGCCTCTGGACATCGCCACCTTCGAGTCGCAGCTGCAAATGCGCTACCTGTACGACTATGTCAAACAAGGCGAGTGCCGGGACGTTATCGTCGAAGACATGCGCGGCCAGATCGAAGGCGATTCGACCCTCGACCTGAGCGGCCTGGACCACTACACCGCAATGCCCGATCTGGGCAAGTTCCGCGACAGCGGCTTCCCCTTCACCCGCCTGGCCGACCTCTCGGAGACCGCGGTGGTGATGCCCGACAGCCAGGAGCCCGCCACCCTCAGCGCCTTCCTCACCGTGCTCGGACGCTTCGGCGAATCCACCGGCTATCCGGCCACCGGCCTGCAGGTGATCCAGGCCCGCGATGTCGAGGCGGCCAGCGACAAGGACCTGCTGGTGTTCGCCACCGGCAGCGACCAGCCCCTGATCAAGCAATGGGCCGACGCGTTGCCGGCCCGTAGCGAAAGCGGCCGGCACTTCTTCGACCTGAGCGACCTGGCCCTGCGCATCCACGACTGGTTCAGCCCCGACTCGCAAGCGGCGGTGCGCAAGACCCGCACCACACTCGCCTGGTCGGGCAGCGGCACACCCTACCTGGCGGGCTTCGAGTCGCCACTCAAAAGCGGCCGCAGTGTGGTGGTAGTCGCCAGCAGCGACCCGGCACGGCTGACCGAAGTGACCGCGGCGATGATCGGCGGCGATGACTACAAGGATCTGATCCAGGGCCGCCTGGCAGTGATCCAGGACAAGCAGATCACTACCCTGACCGCCGACCAGCCGTACTACGTCGGCCACCTGGGCTGGTTCCGGCACTTGCAGTTGCTGCTGTCGCGGCATCTGAGCGGGATGCTGCTCGCCGTCCTGATCGGCTTCGTGCTGCTCTGCGCCTTGATCTTCCTGGGCCTGCGCGCCCAGGCCAAACGGCGGCTGTCGTGAATTCGCGGCGCGGGAGAACCGCCATGCGCCATACCCTCACCCTGACGTTGCTGTTTGCCCTGGCCAGTACCGCCCTTCAGACCCGGGCTGACGACCCACAGGCGCAACTGATCGAGCAAGGGCGCTACTGGCAGTCGCAGAACAACCCCGATCGGGCCATCGACGCCTGGAACAAGTTGCTGCTGATCGCCCCCGACCGACCGGAAGCGCTCTATGGCCTGGGCCTGAGCAACGTCCAGCTCAAGCATCTGGAGGAAGCGAAAAAATACCTCGCCCGTTTGCAGGCGCTGGTGCCACAGCCCCGTCAGGCCCAACAACTCGAACAGGACATTGCCCTGGGCAGCGATGACCAGGCCCGACTGCTGGCCCAGGCCCGGCAGTTGGTGGACGCCGACAAATACGACGACGCGGTGAAGATCTACCGCCAACTGCTCGACGGTCGCCAGCCCCAGGGGGCATTGGCCCGCGAGTATTATTACCTGCTGGGTTACACCAAGGGCGGCGAACAGGAAGCCCGCGCCGGTCTCGAACGACTGCTGCGCGAGCGCCCGGACGACCGTGCCGTGGCGCTGTTCCTGGCCAAGCACATGGTCCGCAACCTCGACACCCGGGCTGAAGGGATCCGCCGCCTGGCGCTCCTCGCCAAGGACAAGGATGTCGGCGGTGACGCCAACGAAACCTGGCGCTTCGCCCTGACCTGGATCGGCCCGCCGGCGCCGACGCAAGTCCCGCTGTTCGAACAGTTCCTCGCCGCGCACCCGGACGACAAGGAAATCCGCGACCTGATGAACAAGGGCAAGACCCTGGCCCGCAGGGGTGCGGCATCCGCCCGCAAAGCGCCCGCCTGGCAGCGCGACCCGCAAGATGCCCAAGGCCTGCAGGCACTCGAAGGCGGTGACCTGGTCGCCGCCGAGCAGGCGTTTCAAATCCGCCTCAAGGAGAAACCCAACGACCCCGACGCCCTCGGCGGCCTGGGTGTCCTGCGGCAAAAGCAGGAGCGCCTGGACGAAGCCGAGGACTTGCTGCAGCGGGCCACCCGACTACCCGGCGGGCACCCCTGGAAACAGGCGCTGGACAACGTCCGCTACTGGCGGCTGATGGCTGGCGCGAGCGAGGCGCAAAAAGCCGGACGCCAGGACCAGGCGCGGCAAATGATCGAACAGGCCGCCAGCCAGAACCCCGGTGAGCCGGCCAGCCAGGTGGCACTGGCCAACTTGCAGGTCGAGCAAGGCCAGTTGGCCCAGGCCGAAGCCAGTTACCGGCGCATCCTCGCCAGTCATCGCGACGATCCCCAGGCCCTGGGCGGCCTGATCGCGGTGCTCTCACAGCAGGGTAAATCCGATGAGGCGCTCAAGCTGATCGACTCGATCCCGGCAGCGGCCCAGGCCCGCCTGGGCTCCACGGTGTCCATCCGCTCGTTGCGCGCCACCCAGGTGGCGCGGCTCGCCGAACAGCGCGGCGACCTGCGTGCCGCCGAGCAAGCCTACCGCGAGGCGTTGGTGGACGACCCGGGCAATACCTGGACACGTTTTGCCCTGGCGCGGATCTACCTCGGGCAAGGCCGTACCCAGGCCGCCAAGGACCAGGTCAATGACCTGCTCAAACGCCACCCCGACCAGCCCGACGCGCTGTACACCCGGACCTTGCTCTCGGCCCAACTGGGTGAATGGCAGGACGCCCAGGCCAGTCTCGCGCGCATCCCGCCGGCCCGGCGCAGCCGCGAGATGGACGAACTGGGCAAGGAAATCGCCCTGCATGTGCAGACCGAAGCCGCCGTCGACAACCTCAGGCGCGGACAACGCCAGGAGGCCCGGGCCCTGCTGGCCCGCAGCCAGGCGCTGACCGCCGGCAAGCCGGAGCGGGTAGCGATCCTGGCCTCGGCCTATATCGACGCCGGGCAGCCACAACAGGGCGTAGCCCTGATGCGCGACCTGGTGGAGCGCTCCCCCAGCCCCGACGCCAAACTGCAACTGCTGTATGCCGACATCCTGTTCAAGGCCGACCAGGACAGTGATGCCGCGGATATCCTGCGCGCCTTGCAAGGATCGCGTTTCAACGAGGCGAATCGTCGGCACTATGCCGAGCTGGTGAAACTCTACCGCATCAAACAGGCCGACCAGTTGCGCGAGAAGGGCAATCTGGCCGGGGCCTACGACATCCTCAAGCCGACCTTGAAGCAGTACCCCCACGACACCCAGGCGGTCTCGGCACTGGCGCGGATGTATGCCGCCAGCGGCAACAACGCCAAGGCCATGGCCCTGTATAAGCCCCTGCTGCAGAACGACCCACGCAACGCCGACCTGCAACTGAGCGTGGCCAGCCTGGCCGCCCAGGACCATGACTACGCCCAGGCCGACAAGTCCCTCAGGACCGCCCTGGCGCTCAAGCCGGGGGTGCCGAAAGTGCTGACCAGCGCCGCCGGGACCTACCGCGCCATGGGCAAGAGCGCCGAAGCCGCCGAGCTGCTGCGCCAGGCCGTGGCCATCGAAGGCGGTCAACGCCGCGACGGCCAGCCCCAGGGCAACCTGGACGACGACAGCGACAACCCTTTCCGCAATCAGTCCGGACAACCGCGCCGAAGTGCCGCCCATGCGGCCGATCCGCTGATGCCAGGCAACGAGGCGGCCGATACGATGCCGCCCGATCCGGCCCTTGCACCACAGCTCTACAGTTCCTCGGACGCCGTGCCCGACAGCGGCCTGGACAGTGACCCGGCCCCAAGCGGCAACCCCTTTGCCCCCGGTCGCCGTTCAGACGATTCCGCGCGCCTGAACCAGAGTCCGGCGCAACTGGCCCTGGATGAGATTCTCCAGGAGCGCAGCGGTTATATAGCCCAGGGCCTGAGCGTGCGTAGTAACAACAATGAATCGGGTCTGAGCAAACTGACCGATGTTGAAACCCCCTTCGAAGCCAATCTGCCCGCCGGTGACAATCGCGTGGCGCTGCGGGTGACGCCGGTGTCGCTGCACGCCGGCAGTGTCCGGAGCTATAGCCTCACGCGCTTGGGCAGCGGCTTGCCCAGCGGTTCCCCAGGTTCGCAACAGGCCAACGGTGTGGGATTGGCGGTGGCGATGGAAAATCCGGAGCACGGCATCAAGGCCGATATCGGCGTCAGCCCGGTGGGTTTCACCTACAACACCGTGATCGGCGGCGTGAGCCTGGACCAGCCGCTGGTGTCCAGCCCCAACATGCACTACAGCATCGCCCTGTCGCGGCGCCCGGTCACCGACAGTCTGACCTCTTTCGCCGGGACCGAAGACCGGCGAACCGGCGTGAAGTGGGGTGGCGTGACAGCCAACGGCGGACGCGCCCAGCTCGGCTACGACGACCAGGAAGTCGGGGTCTACGGCTACGGCGCCCTGCACAAGCTGATCGGCAACAACGTCGAGTCCAACACCCGCGCCGAACTCGGCGGCGGGATCTACTGGTACCTGGACAACCAGCCCGACGACAAGCTGACCCTGGGCCTGAGCACCACGGCCTTGTCCTACGAGAATAACCAGGGTTTCTTCACCTACGGCCACGGCGGCTACTTCAGTCCACAGACGTTCTTTTCCGTGGCGGTTCCGGTCACCTGGTCGCAGCGCTCCGAGCGCTTCACCTACAAGCTCAGCGGCGCGGTGGGGGTCCAGCATATCGACCAGAAAGGCGCCGACTATTTTCCCGGCCACAGCGCCGAGCAGGCCGCCAACAACCTCTCCTATCCGGGCCAGAGCAGCACCGGCATCGGCTACAACCTGAATGCGGCGGGCGAGTACCGGCTCGGTTCGAACGTGCTGCTCGGCGGTGCGCTGGGGGTGGATAACGCCCAGGATTACCGCGAGGTGACCGCCGAACTGTACCTGCGCTACCTGTTCGAGAGGATGACCGGGCCCATGGCCTTGCCGGTCAGTCCATATCGTTCGCCCTACTCCAACTGATCACTGGGAGCATGCACCGTGGCAACTTCATCCGTACTGGCGGGCCTGACCATCCTGATCATCGGCGACAGCCACGTGGCCACCCCGGATTTCCTGCTCAATCCGCTGCACGATGCCCTCAGCCGGCAGGGCGCCCAGGTCCACTCCCTGGGAATCTGCGGGGCCAATGCCGGCGATTGGCTCAAGACCACGCCCAGCCCCTGCGGCGGCGCCGAACGCAGGGGCAGCGCAGCGGCCAAGATGCTGACAGACGCATCGACCCGGCCGATCGGCGACTTGCTGGACAGCGACAAACCCAACCTCACCCTCATCGTCATGGGTGACACCATGGCCAGCTACGACAAACCGAGCTTCCCCAAGGCCTGGATCTGGAAACAGACCGACAACCTGGTCAAGGCCATTGCCGCCCATCACACCCCCTGCGTCTGGGTCGGACCGAACTGGGGCAGCGAGGGCGGCAAATATGGCAAGACCTATGAACGCGTGAAGGTGATGTCGGACTTCCTGGCAAAAAACGTCGCGCCGTGCAGCTATATCGACTCATTGCAGTTCTCCGCCAAAGGCCAGTGGGCGACCATTGACGGCCAGCACCTGACCCGCACCGGCTACCAGACCTGGAGCGAGGACATCGTCAAGGCCCTGTTGCAGGCCCCGGCGCTCAAGGCGGTCGGCAAATGAACAGGACAGGCAAACTGCTGTTGGCTCTGGCGACGCTGATGAGCTTTGCCGCTACCCACGCCGATACCGCGCTCTATCCCACCGGGCCGAGCCGGGACTCGGCTTTCATTCGCTTTGTCAACGCCCTCGACACGCCCCTCGAGGTGCTCCCGGAAGGCGAGCAGGCACCTAAGACGCTGGCCCCGTCAGTCATTTCGGCGTTCTCCACGGTACCCGCTGACAAACCGGTCACGGGCGCCTTGAGCAGTGCCGGTGTCAGCGTGCCGGTCAAGCTGGAGCTGTCCCCCGGCGAGTTCGTGACCTTGGTGGTGGTGCCCGGCGACAAGGGTTTTGAACTGCTGACCGTGCGTGAGCAACCGAAAGACTTCAATGGCCTCCAGGCCTCAGTGGCATTCATCAACGCCGACCCCGACTGCCCCCTTGGAGGTTTGCAGCGTGCAGGCCAACATAGCGGTGACGATTCGAAGCGCAAAGACCACCAGGATCGGCAGATTTTCCATGACGTGAACCCTGGTCTGCTCGACCGTCGCGAGGTCAATCCGGTAGAGCTCTCCGTGCGAGGCTTGTGCAGCGACACCTTACTCACCGAGCCCCTGAGCCTGGGTCTGCTGGAACAGGGAGAACGCTACACGGTGCTGATCCTGTCTCAAAACGGCAAACCGACGCTGGTGTCCGTCAAGGACGTCTTTGCCCAATAAACCCTCAAGCCGGACGCAATACCGGCAAGCTCGTGGTGGACTTGATCTCGGACAGGGCAACGATGGAGTTGACCTCCTGGATCCCCGGCACCATCGACAGCTTCTCGAAGAAAAACCGCTCATAGGCCTCGATATCCGCCGTGACGATCCGCAGCAGGAAATCCACCGCCCCCATCAGCACATAACACTCCAGCACTTGCGGGAAACCACGAATCGCCTCGGTGAACTCGGTGAAGTTGGAGCGGCCATGGGCGTTGAGTTTGACCTCGGCGAAGATCTGCGTGTTGAGGCCGATTTTCTTGCGGTCCAGCAAGGTCACCTGGGCACGGATCACCCCCTCTTCCTTGAGCCGCTGAATCCGCCGCCAGCAGGGCGACTGGGACAGTCCCACCTGTTCGGCAATCTGCGCGCTGGAAAGCGAGGCATCTTCTTGCAGCAAGGCCAGGATCCGGCGGTCATAGGTGTCCAGCTCGCCGTGCATATAAAAACCCCATAAAAGCATACTAGCGAATAGATTATGTCCTGATCAGACAATACCAGCCCATCATAGACAAGAAATGCCCGGCTCGGCGTGTAAAAATTTCCCAAGACTATCCCGCCGCCGCCCCAGGATCCTCATCATGCCTTCCCCCGAAGCCCTCCATGACGCTCCCACCCGTGCCGATGTCTGGGCGGCGGGCAATGCCCACTGCCAGGTGCGCTACCAGGTCCTCGCCGAAGCGGAACCGGATCTGCTCTGTCGCCTGCTGAACCTGTTCGCCCTGCAGTTCCTGACTCCGCAACAGGTGCAGGCGCAACAAGACGACGGGCTGCTGGCGATCGATGTCGTGCTGGACGGCCTGAGCTGGCACCGCGCCCAGGTCATCGCGGAAAAAATGCGCAATCTGATCAGTGTCTGTTCCGTGGCCCTGCAACCGACCCAAGGCGCACAGCTGCACAGCGCACAAGCCGCGGGCTGATGGTGTTTTTGAAAAAAATCGCAATCTTTGTCTTGGTATCGACGCCGACGTCAGGCAGCCTCGCGTCTATTCTTGGCAATTGACGATCAGACAGGGACTACGTCTGCATCGCTGGTTGCAGGACCGACCGAATAGGAGCCCGCATGCCCGTCGCCCCCCTCTCCCCGGACCGTTGGCTGGATGTCAATGAGCTGTTGCGCGAACTGGTCGCCCAGGGTTTTATCAGCCAGGAAGTCGCCGAACAGGCCCTGGCCACCCGACGCACCTCACGCAATACCCAGCAGCACCCGCTGGAGTTCATCGCCAGCCAGCAGCTGGCCGACTTGAGCCGTCCGGGCAAGCCCCTGGATCTGGAAAACCTGACCGTCTGGCTGGCCCGCCAGGCCGGCCAACCGTATCTGCGCATCGACCCGCTGAAGATCAACGTGGCGGCGGTCACCGGGTTGATGTCCTACGCTTTCGCGCAACGGCACAAGATTCTCGCGGTGGCGGTCGACCGCGACGGCGTGACCATCGCCAGCGCCCAGCCCCATGTACGGACCTGGGAAGCCGACCTCAGCCACGTGCTGAAACTGCCGATCCGCCGGGTGGTGGCCAACCCGCTGGATATCCAGCGCTTCACCGTGGAGTTTTTCCGCCTGGCCAAGTCGGTCAGCGGGGCCAGCCTGGTCGACCAGAAGAACCATAACCCGGGCAACTTCGAACAGTTGCTCAACCTCGGCGCCAGCGACCAGGAACCGGACGCCAACGATGCCCATATCGTCAATATCGTCGACTGGCTGTTCCAGTACGCCTTCCAGCAACGGGCCAGCGACATCCACATCGAACCGCGCCGCGAACAGGGCACGGTGCGCTTTCGCATCGACGGCGTGCTGCACAACGTCTACCAGTTCCCGCCCCAGGTGACCATGGCGATTGTCAGCCGCCTGAAAAGCCTGGGTCGGATGAACGTCGCGGAAAAGCGCAGGCCCCAGGACGGCCGGGTCAAGACCAAGACCCCGGACGGCGGCGAGGTCGAGTTGCGCCTGTCGACGCTGCCCACGGCCTTCGGCGAGAAGATGGTCATGCGGATCTTCGACCCGGAAGTACTGCTCAAGGATTTCGACCAGTTGGGCTTCGGCGCCGACGACCTGCGCCGCTGGCAGGAGATGACCCGCCAGCCCAACGGCATCATCCTGGTCACCGGCCCGACCGGCTCGGGCAAGACCACCACGCTGTACACCACCCTGAAGAAGCTGGCGACCTCGGAGGTCAACCTCTGCACCATCGAGGACCCGATCGAGATGATCGAGCCGGCCTTCAACCAGATGCAGGTCCAGCACAATATCGACCTGACCTTTGCCAGCGGCGTGCGCGCACTGATGCGCCAGGACCCGGACATCATCATGATCGGCGAGATCCGCGACCTGGAAACCGCCGAAATGGCGATCCAGGCCGCGCTCACCGGGCACCTGGTGCTCTCGACCCTGCACACCAACGACGCGCCGAGCGCCATCAGCCGCCTGTTGGAACTGGGCGTGCCGCATTACCTGATCAAAGCCACCGTGCTCGGGGTCATGGCCCAGCGCCTGGTGCGCACCCTGTGTCCGCACTGCAAGGCGCCGACCCAGCTGGAAGAGGACGACTGGGCAAGCCTGACCCGGCCCTGGCAGGCGCCGATGCCGAGCGGCGCCCAGCGCGCCGTCGGTTGCCTGGAATGTCGCGACACCGGTTATCACGGGCGCGCCGGGGTCTATGAGATCCTGGTGTTGAACGATGGCCTGAAAACGCATATCCACGCCGACACCGACCTCCTGGCCCTGCGCCGTCAGGCGTTCAAGGACGGCATGCGCAGCCTGCGGCTGTCCGGCGCGCAGAAGGTCGCGGCGGGGCTGACCACCGTCGAGGAGGTGCTGCGGGTCACGCCACAGAGCGAGCAGCGCTGATGAAAGTGTCACGACATGCGTCCGCAGCCGAGTAAACACTTTTTATCCGCGCAAGCCCCGTTACACTCAAGGTAACCGCCTTCTCGATAAACACTTGCAACAGGGAATTGTCATGCAAATCGGCAGCGTACTCCTACTCTTCGTCGGCCTGGCCATCGCCCTGGTGTTCATGGGCTTCAAGGTCGTGCCCCAGGGCTATCAATGGACGGTGGAGCGCTTCGGGCGCTACACCAACACCCTCAAGCCGGGCCTGAACATCATCATCCCGGTCATGGACCGCATCGGGCGCAAGATCAACGTGATGGAAAGCGTGCTCGACATTCCGCCCCAGGAAGTCATCACCGCCGACAACGCCACGGTCCAGATCGACGCCGTGTGCTTCTTCCAGGTGGTCAATGCCGCCCAGGCCGCCTACGAGGTGAACAACCTCGAACACGCCATCCGCAACCTGTTGCAGACCAATATCCGTACCGTGCTCGGCTCCATGGAGCTGGACGCCATGCTCGGCCAACGCGACGCCATCAACGAGCGCCTGCTGCGCACCGTCGATGAAGCCACCGCGCCGTGGGGCATCAAGGTGACCCGCATCGAGATCAAGGACATCAGCCCGCCCGCCGACCTGATGGCGGCCATGTCCGGGCAGATGAAGGCCGAGCGGGTCAAGCGCGCGCAAATCCTCGAGGCCGAAGGCCTGCGCGCCTCGGCGATCCTCACCGCCGAAGGCAAGAAACAGGCGCAGATCCTCGAGGCCGAGGGCGCCCGACAGTCGGCCTTCCTCCAGTCCGAGGCCCGTGAACGCCAGGCCGAAGCCGAAGCCCGGGCGACCCAGGTGGTCTCCGAGGCCATCGCCAAGGGTAACGTACAGGCGGTGAACTACTTCGTCGCACAGAAATACATCGACGCCCTGGGCAAGCTGGCCTCGGCCAACAACAGCAAGGTGATCCTGATGCCGCTGGAAGCCAGCCAGGTGATCGGCGCGATTGGCGGCATCGGCGAGATCGTCAAGGCCACGTTCGACAGCAAGAAACCCTGAGGCAACGCCCATGTGGGAATTCCTGCAACACCTGTCCTTCTGGGACTGGCTGGCCCTCGGCACGCTGTTGTTGATTCTCGAAATATTCGGCGCCGGCGGTTACCTGCTGTGGGTCGGGACTGCCGCCGCGGCCGTGGGCATCCTGACCTACCTGATTCCCGGCCTGCATTGGACCCTGCAGTTCGTGCTGTTCGGCGTGCTGTCGATTCTCACCGCATGGCTCTGGTGGAAACGCCAGCGCAGCAACGCCCGGCCCAGCGACCAGCCGGGGCTCAATGAGCGCGGGCATGATCTGCTCGGCAGGACCTTCATGGTGCATGTCGCCATTGTCGCCGGACGCGGCAAGATCAAGGTCGGCGACAGCGTCTGGATGGCCAGCGGACCGGATTGCGAAGTCGGCACCCAGGTCCGGGTGGTCGGCCAGGACGGCAGTACCTTGCATGTGCAAAGGATTGAGTGAAGTCAATTGAACTCCGGTATGACAACGGCAATCAAACCTCTCAAATACCCACACCGGAGTCACCCTCATGCGTCTTAAAACAGCAGTTGTCGCATTGGCCTTGTTTACCCTTCCCGTTGGCGCCGCGATGGCCGACGAGTTCTGGCGCAACGTCCTTTCCTCTGGCGCCACCACCGGTTCCACCTACCTGACCTTCAGGAAGGACCACAAGCTGGTGGTCGCGGCCCAGGATGATGCCAGCAGCTTCGTAGCCAGCGATGGCGGCATCCGCGGCCCTTACCTGGAGGCCGCCATGCAGAAACTGCGAGCCGACAACCCGGGCTTGAAGGTCACCGACATGGAGTTGGCCAACGCCATCCTGGCGAAGAACACCGTCGCTGAAGACTGATCCAAAGGCTTCCCCCCCAGTCAAAACGCCGCTTAACCGCGGCGTTTTGCCTTGCCCGGGCAGCGGCCCGGTGTGTTCGTTCAGCGTCCGGACAGCAAAAAAAGCACTGAATTTTCACCTTAAAACAGTATCATCGCCAGTATTGCAGCCTTGCTGTCTACTCTTCACTGCCGGTAGAACACTGCCGGCCTTCACAGCGGACGTCACGACCCCATGAGCGAACTTCCTTTCCTGCCTTTCTCCAAACCGACCATCGACGAAGCGACCATTGCCGCCGTGGGCGATGTCCTGCGTTCCGGCTGGATCACCAGCGGGCCGAAGGTCGCGGCCTTTGAAGCGCAACTGTCGGAATACTTCGGCGGGCGTCCGGTGCGCACTTTCAACTCCGGCACCTGCACCATGGAAATCGCCTTGCGCATCGCTGGCATCGGCGCGGGCGACGAGGTGATCACCACGCCTATCTCCTGGGTAGCGACCGCCAACGTGATCATCGAAGTCGGCGCGACCCCGGTGTTCGCCGATATCGACCCGGTGACCCGCAATATCGACCTGGACAAGGTCGAGGCCGCCATCACCCCGCGCACCAAGGCGATCATCCCGGTTTACCTGTCCGGCCTGCCGGTGGATATGGATCGCCTGTACGCCATCGCCAAGAAACACAACCTGCGCATCGTCGAAGACGCCGCCCAGGCCCTGGGTTCGGAATGGAACGGCCAGAAGATCGGTGCCCTCGGTGACCTGGTGTCGTTCAGCTTCCAGGCGAACAAGAACATCACTTCGTCCGAAGGCGGCTGCCTGGTGTTGAACAACGCCGAAGAAGCCCGCCTGGCCGAGAAATATCGCCTGCAGGGCGTGACCCGTACCGGCCATGACGGCCTCGACGTGGACGTGCTGGGCGGCAAGTTCAACATGACCGACGTCGCCGCGGCCATCGGCCTGGGCCAGTTTGCCCATATCGACAAGATCACCCCGCACCGCCGTGAGCTGGCCGAATACTATTTCGAATGCTTCGGCAGTGATTTCGAGGAGAAATACGGCGCGCAGCTACCGGTGAAGGATTTCACCAACAGCAACTGGCACATGTTCCAGCTGGTACTGCCGGAGCGTCAGGACGGCCAGCCGGCGCGGGCGACCTTCATGGAAGAGATGAAGCAGCGCGGCATCGGCATCGGCTATCACTACCCGGCGATCCACCTGCTGAGCCTGTACCGCAAACGCGGTTTCAAGGAAGGCATGTTCCCGATCGCCGAACGCGTCGGGCGCCTGATCGTGTCGTTGCCGATGTTCAACGCCATGACCAAGGCCGATGTCGAGCGTTCGGTGGCGGCGGTCAAGGCGGTTTTGCAACCGTAACAGCAAGAGCGCCCTCTCCCGCTGCGGTGGAGAGAGGGCTTGCTCAGTCCTGTGGCGAGCGGGCTTGCCCGCGCTGGGGCGCGAAGCGGCCCTAGAACCAACGAACACGGTAGATCAGGTAAGCCGAGTTAGTCGGTTTTGCGACTGCTTCGCAGCTGAGCGTGGCGGTGCGGCGTTCCGACAAGCCCACTCACCACAAGTGAGAACACCCACAAAATGAGTGTTCCCACAAAAACCAGGCTGGTGGATTACTCGCCGATAGCCTTCTTGTAACCCGCCGCATCCAGCAACTTCTCCAGCTCCGCCGCATTGCTCGGCTTGAGCTTGAAGATCCACGCGCCGTACGGATCGGAGTTCAGCAGCTCAGGTTCGCCGGACAACGCCTCGTTGACCGCGATCACCTCGCCCGACACTGGCGAATAGATATCCGAAGCGGCCTTCACCGACTCGACCACACCGGCCGCCTCGCCAGCAGCGAACTCGGTACCGACTTCAGTCAGTTCCACGAACACCACATCGCCCAAGGCTTCCTGGGCATGGTCGCTGATGCCGACGGTAACTGTACCGTCAGCTTCCAGGCGGGCCCACTCGTGACTTTCGGCAAAACGCAGATCAGCTGGGATATCGCTCATATTCAGTGTCCTCAAATTTAAGTATCAGTGGCGGAGCGATTGAGGGCCCGCCGGAAAAGTCAGATCAAGGTTTTGCCATGACGCACGAACGTCGGCTTTACCACACGAACCGGGTACCATTTGCCACGAATTTCAACTTCGGCGCGATCAGCCGTGGCCGAGGGAACACGCGCCAGCGCAATCGACTTGCTAAGCGTAGGAGAGAAACTACCACTGGTGATCTCTCCTTCGCCAACCTCGGCGATCCGAACCACCTGATGCGCCCGCAGAACGCCGCGCTCTTCCAGCACCAGTCCGACCAGCTTGAGCTTGGCGCCGGCGGCTTTTTCCGCCTCCAGGGCGCTACGCCCGATAAAGTCGCGATCGGCCGGCTCCCAGGCAATGGTCCAGGCCATATTGGCCGCCAGCGGCGAAACGTCCTGGTGAATATCCTGGCCGTAAAGGTTCATGCCGGCCTCCAGGCGCAAGGTATCCCGGGCGCCAAGACCGATGGGCGAAATACCCGCGCCCACCAGGTCGTTGAAAAAGCCGGGGGCCTGGTCGGCCGGCAGGACAATCTCCAGGCCGTCTTCCCCGGTATAGCCGGTGCGGGCGATGAACCAATCACCGTCACTGCGGCCTTCGAAGGGCTTGAGCTGCTGGATCAGTTGGCCGCGGGACTGGCTCACCAACTCGGCGATCTTGTGCCGGGCCTGGGGCCCCTGGATCGCCAGCATCGCCAGCTCCGGGCGCTCGTGCAATTGCACGTCGTAGCCGGCGAGCCGGGCCTGCATCCAGGCCATGTCCTGATCACGGGTGGCGGCATTGACCACCAGGCGATAACCGGCCTCGGTGCGATAGACGATCATGTCGTCGACCACCCCACCGTGCTCGTTGAGCATCGCGCTGTACAAGGCGCGACCGGTGCTCTCGAGACGCTCGACATCGTTGGCCAGCAGGTGGCGCAACCAGGCTTTGGCCTGGCTGCCGCTGATATCGATCACGGTCATGTGCGAGACATCGAACACGCCGCAGTCACGTCGCACCTGATGGTGCTCCTCGACCTGCGAGCCGTAATGCAGTGGCATATCCCAACCGCCAAAATCGACCATCTTCGCGCCAAGGGCGAGGTGCAGGTCATAGAGAGGCGTACGCTGTCCCATGGGTTTCTCCTTCCGGGCGTGGCGAAGGCGCGGACAGGCAGGAAACCGGCTTGAGCCCTTTATGGATGGGGCCTTGAGTCCTGTTTCGTACCCGGTCTGTCAGACGGACCGCACCGAATGCCGCGCATTGTAGCCGCAAGGGAGAACCATGACACCTAGCCGATTCGATGTGCCGAACGGCGAATCAAGCCGATCACCGGCAACAGCCCGACCAGCACCAGCGTCAAGGCCGGCAGCGAGGCCCGCGCCCACTCCCCTTCGCTGGTCATTTCGAAGATCCGCACCGCCAGCGTGTCCCAGCCAAACGGGCGCATCAGCAGGGTGGCGGGCATTTCCTTGAGCACATCGACGAACACCAGCAACGCCGCACTGAAGGCGCCGGGCAGCAACAACGGCAGATACACTTTGCAAAACAGTAGTGGCCCACTGACCCCAAGGCTACGCGCCGCCTCGGGCAAAGACGGCCGGATACGCGCCAGGCTGCTTTCCAGCGGGCCATAGGCCACGGCGATAAAACGCACCAGATAGGCCAGCAGCAAGGCCGACAGACTGCCCAGCAGCAACGGCTTGCCCGTCCCACCCAGCCAGCCCGACAGCGGGATCACCAGCATCCGGTCCAGATAACTGAACGCGAGCATGATCGACACCGCCAGCACCGAGCCCGGCAACGCGTAGCCGAGATTGGCCAGGCTGACCCCGGAGCGGATGATCCGGGTCGGCGCCTGACGGCGGGCAAAGGCCAGCATCAGGGCCACGCTGACGGTGATCAGCGCCGCCATGACGCCCAGGTACAAGGTGTGCAAGATCAATCCGGTGTAACGTTCGTCGAGATCGAAACGGCCGCGCTGCCAGAACCAGACCAGCAGTTGCAGCAGCGGGATGATAAAGGCACAGGCGAATACCAACAGGCACCAGGCGCTGGCCGCCAGTGCCTTCACGCCGCGTAGATGATAGAGCGGCTGGCCCCGTGGACGGTCATTGCCGCTGCGCACGGCGCCACGGGCGCGACGTTCGCCGTAGAGCACCAGCAGCACCGCCAGCAGCAACAGGCTGGCCAGTTGCGCGGCGCTGGAGAGACTGAAGAAACCGTACCAGGTCTTGTAGATGGCGGTGGTGAAGGTATCGAAGTTGAACACCGCGACGGCACCGAAATCCGCCAGGGTCTCCATCAGCACCAGGGCCACGCCGGCACCGATGGCCGGACGTGCCATGGGCAGCGCCACCCGCCAGAACGCCTGCCAGGGCGATTGCCCGAGGACCCGGGCGGCTTCCATCAGGCCCTTGCCCTGGGCCATGAAGGCGCTGCGCGCCAGCAGGTAGACGTAGGGGTAGAAAACCAGCACCAGCACCAGGATCACCCCGCCGGCGGAACGCACCCTGGGCAGGCGCAGGCCACTCCCAAACCACTCGCGCAACAGGCTTTGCAGCGGGCCGGAGAAATCCAACAGACCGACAAAAACAAACGCCAGCACATAGGCCGGGATGGCGAATGGGAGCATCAGCGCCCAGTCCAGCCAGCGCCGGCCGGGGAATTCGCAGAGACTGGTGAGCCAGGCCAGGCTCACCCCCAACAGGGTGACCCCGAGGCCGACGCCCACCACCAGAGTCAGGGTGTTACCCAACAGGCGTGGCAGTTGGGTGTCCCAGAGATGGGACCAGATCTGCAGGTCGATCGACTGCCAGGACAACAGCAGCACGCTCAGGGGCAGCAGTACCAGGGCGGCGACGGCAAAGACCAGAGGATACCAGCGGCGCTGGGCGGGATGGGCCAAGGGGACTCTCTGAGCAAAGGGATACGGCGATCAGTTGGGCTGACCACTCGCCACAAAAAATGGCATGTAACCAAGACTTGTGTGTGCTCAGTTCCAGCCAGCCCTGTCCATAAGGCGGATCGCCTCGGCCTGGCGCTTGCCGGCAATCTCCACGGGCAGGCTATCGGGCACGAAGCGGCCCCAGCTCGCCACTTCCGTCGACGGCGGCACCGCCGGGTTGGCCGGGAACTCCTGGTTCCCGTCGGCAAAGATGCGCTGCGCCTCGGGCGTGGTCATCCATTCCACCAGGGCTTTGGCCGCTTCCGGATGGGGTGCGTGTTTGGTCAGGCCAATGCCCGAGAGGTTTACATGCACGCCGCGGTCGTCCTGGTTCGGCCAGAACAGTTTGACCGCCAGGTTCGGGTTCTGCTTGTGCAGGCGACCGTAGTAGTAGGTGTTGACGATCCCGACGTCGCACTGCCCGGCATTGATCGCCTGCAGCACGGCGATATCGTCGGCGAACACATCGGTGGACAGGTTGCCGACCCAGCCCTTGAGGATCTGTTCGGTCTTCTCGGCACCATGGACTTCGATCAGGGTCGCGGTCAGCGACTGGTTGTAGACCTTCTTCGCCGTGCGCAGGCACAGGCGGCCTTCCCACTGTTTGTCGGCGAGGGCTTCGTAAGTGCTCAGGTCGGAGGGCTTGACCCGTTCGGTGGAGTACGCCAGGGTCCGCGCACGCAGGCTCAGGCCGGTCCACTCATGGGCGGACGAACGGTATTGCAACGGAATATTGGCGTCGATCACCTTGGACCTGAAGGGCTGCAGGATGCCCATTTTTTCCGCCTGCCAGAGGTTGCCGGCATCGACGGTGAGCAGCAGGTCGGCGCTGGCGTTTTCGCCTTCGGCCTTGATCCGCTGCATCAGCGGCGCTTCCTTGTCGGTGATGAACTTGATCTTGACCCCGGTCTTGGCGGTGTAGGCGTCGAAGACCGGCTTGATCAGTTCGTCGATGCGCGAGGAGTAGACCACCACTTCGTCGGCGGCGTGGGCAGTGCTGGCCATGAGAGAAAGGGCCAGGGCCGTCAGTAGACGCTTGGGTGCCGACATGGGAGCGGTCTCTCGATTTCGAAATGAGCGCGAAATGATAGTGACTCACATTTCGCTTCTCAAACTTAACCGCAGACAGAGGAGTTACCAGATGTTGCACAGATGCCCATCAGGCCCTCGCCAACTCCGGCAAATCTCCCGTCAGCCCCAGCGCCTGGCGCACGAACAGCGCCTTGGCCTCGGGCATCTGCTCGACGCTCTTCAATCCGGCATTACGCAGCCAGCGCAGCGCCAATGAGTCGGCCTGGAACAGCCGTTCGAAGCCTTCCATCGCCGCCATCAACCCCAGGTTGTGGGGCATGCGCCGCCGTTCGAAGCGGCTCAGCACCCGCACATCCGCCAGCCGTTCGCCGCGCTCGCACGCATGCAGCAACTCTTCAGCCAGCACCGCCGCATCGAGAAAGCCCAGGTTCACGCCCTGGCCGGCCAACGGGTGAATGGTGTGCGCCGCATCGCCGATCAGCGCCAGCCCTTCGGCCACATAACGCTTGGCATGGCGTTGACGCAGCGGCACACAGAGCCGCGCATCCGCCGAAAGCACCGTGCCCAACCGCCCTTCGAAAGCCCGCTCCAGCTCCCGACAGAAGTCTTCCTCTTCCAGCAGCATCAGGCGCTGCGCCTGCTCCGGGGTAGTCGACCAGACGATCGAGCACCAGTCCTGCTGCCCGTCACGTTCCAGCGGCAGGAAGGCCAGCGGGCCGTCATCGGTAAACCGCTGCCAGGCGGTCATCTGGTGCGGTCGCGAACTGCGCACGCTGGTCACGATCGCGTGGTGCAGATAGTCCCACTCGCGGGTGGCGCAGCCGGCCAAACGACGGACCGCCGAATTGGCGCCGTCCGCCGCGATCACCAGGGGCGCGCGCAGCTTGCGGCCATCGGCCAGGGTCAGCAACCAGTCGTCGCCGGAACGGCGCATCTGCTCCAGGCGTGCATTGGCCAGCAGGCCCATGTCGCAGTCATGCAGGCGCTCGAGCAAGGCATCCTGGACCACCCGGTTCTCGACGATATGTCCCAGCACCTCGGCATGCACGCTGGCCGCCGAGAAGTGGATCTGCCCGGTTCCGCTGCCGTCCCAGACCTGCATGTCGCGGTACGGGCTGGCCCGCCGGGCGCTGATCCCGGCCCACACGCCAAGGCGCTCGAGAATCCGTTGGCTGGCGGCGGACAAGGCGCTGACCCGCGGCTCGAAGGCCGCCTGCGGGTCGAACGGCTTGACGCTCAGCGGGCTGCCATCGAGCAGGAGAATCTCCAGCCCGCTGTCTTTCAACGCCAGGGCCAGGGCGCTTCCGACCATTCCGGCCCCGACAATCAGCACATCTGCGCGCATTTCCATGCTTTAAGCCTTAGTGAAGGTTATGCGGACTTTGCAGGAGCAGGGCCCGCCCGCGAAGCTTTTGGCGGCCTCAAGGGCCTCTTCGCGAGCAAGCTCTGCTCCCACACGGTTCGGAGTGTGGAGGCGGGCGTATCCCAGGTCCGGCAAGGCCCTAGACATCGGAACGGGTACCCAGGCCCATGGCCTGCCGGGCGAACCAGCGTTTGGCCGGTGGCAGCAGGTCCAGGCCCAGCAGGCCGATATTGCGTCCCAGGGCCACCAACGGCTGGGCGTTGCCGAACAGGCGGGTGACCTGGTCGGAGAAGCCCACGGTGAGCTGTTGGTCCAGGCGTTGACGCGCCTGGTAGGCCTGCAAGGTCGCCAGGTCGCCCAACGGGGCCGTACTCGCCAGCAAGGCCTCGGCCAGGGCCTGGGCATCGCGCAGGGACAGGTTGAAACCCTGCCCGGCAATCGGATGCAGGCTGTGGGCGGCGTTGCCCAGCACCACCAGATGCGCACGCACCTGTTCTTCGGCTTCCACCAGGCTCAGCGGGTACAGGTGCCGCGCACCGACCTGGCGCAAGGTGCCCAGGCGATAACCGAACACACCCTGCAACTCAGTGAGGAAACTGCGCTCGTCCAGCTCGGCCAGGCGTTGGGCGTCCATCCCCTGCCGGGTCCAGACCAGCGCGCAGCGATTCTCCGGCAACGGCAGCAGGGCCATCGGCCCCTCGTCGGTAAACCGCTCGAAAGCCATACCGTTATGGACTTCACTGGTGGTGATATTGGCGATCAAGGCACTCTGATGATAGGAACGTTTGCGCACGCCGATCCCCAACTGCTCGCGCAACCCGGAGCGACCGCCATCCGCCAGTATCGCCAGGTCGCAGTCCAGCTGGGTTTCATCCCCCAGGGTCAGTCGATAGCCATCTTCCAGCGGTTGCAGGTGGCTGACTTCGGCCGGGCAACGCCAGCTGATCACCTCCCGGTCCAGCGCCTGCCACAAGCATTGCCCCAGCCAGGCGTTCTCCACCACGTACCCCAGGGCCGGCACGCCCTCCTCCATGGCGGACAAGCGCGCCGTGGAGAAACGTCCGCGGTCGGACACATGAATCTGCTTGATCGGCTCGGCCCGCTGGCTGATCGACTGCCACACACCCAGGCGCTGATAGATCTGCCGGGCGCCGAAGGACAGCGCCGAAGAGCGCGCGTCGTAGCTGGGCTGATAGCTGTCGCCGGGGGCGAACGGTTCGATCAGGGTAATCTTCCAGCCCCGGGCCTTGGCCCCGGCCTGCAAGGCCAGCGCCAGGCTGGCACCGACCAGGCCACCGCCGATGATCGCCAGATTGACCCGGCTCATGCCGCCTGGGTCCGGGCAGCGGCCATCAGGGCCTCGATCTCGGCCACGGTCTTGGGCACGCCACCGGTGAGGATTTCACAGCCTTGTCTGGTCACCACCACATCGTCCTCAATGCGCACACCAATACCTCGCCATTTCTTCGCCACGTTCTGGTTGTCCGAGGCGATATAAATCCCCGGTTCCACGGTCAGCGCCATGCCGACCTCCAGCACGCGCCATTGATCACCGACCTTGTAGTCACCGACATCATGCACATCCATCCCCAGCCAATGGCCGGCACGGTGCATGTAGAACGCCTTGTAGGCTTCGGCGGCGATCAGTTCGTCGACATCGCCCTGCAACAGCCCCAGCTCCACCAGCCCGGCGGTAATCACCTGCACGGTGGCCTCGTGGGCCTGGTTCCAATGCTTGTTCGGCGCAATTTCGGCAAACGCCGCTTCCTGGGCCGCCAGCACCAGTTCGTAGATCGCCTTCTGCTCCGGCGAAAATCGCCCACTGACCGGCCAGGTGCGGGTGATATCGCTGGCGTAGCAGTCGATCTCGCAACCGGCGTCAATCAACACCAGGTCGCCGTCCTTGAGCAGCGCGTCATTCTGCTGGTAATGCAGGATGCAACTGTTGCGTCCGGCCGCGACGATGGAACCGTAGGCCGGCATCTTCGCCCCGCCCTTGCGGAACTCGTAGTCGAGCTCGGCTTCCAGGCTGAACTCGTGCAAGCCGGCGCGGCCGGCCTGCATTGCCCGCACATGGGCGCGGCAGGAAATCGCCGCGGCCTCGCGCATCACCTTCACTTCAGCCGCCGATTTATACAGGCGCATGTCGTGCAGCAGATGATCCAGGGCAACGAATTCGTTCGGCGGTTGCGCACCGAGGTGGGCCTTGGAACGGATCACGTTGATCCACTCCATCAGGTGCCGGTCGAACTCCGGGTTGCTGCCCATGGCCGAATAGACCCGGTCGCGCCCTTCGATCAGGCCCGGGAGAATGTCGTCGATATCGTTGATCGGGAACGCGTCGTCGGCGCCGAAATCGCGGATCGCACCCTCCTGTCCGGCACGCAGCCCATCCCAGAGCTCGCGCTCGACATTGCGCTCGCGGCAGAACAGCAGGTATTCACCGTGGGGTCGGCCGGGGATCAGCACGATCACCGCCTGGGGCTCGGGAAAGCCGCTCAGGTACTGGAAGTCACTGTCCTGGCGATAGACGTGCTCGACATCGCGATTGCGAATCGCCACGGCGGCGGCCGGCAGGATCGCGATGCTGTTGGGTTCCATCTGCGCCATCAGGGCCTTGCGGCGCCGGGCGTATTCCGCTTTCGGGATATGGATCATGGGCAGATGGAGCTCCCTGTCTGAAGGCGTCTTAGTGCAGAGAAGGCTTGGCAGCCGGTTCAGCCGGTTTGTTGATTTCGGTGAACAGCAGCAGCGGCGCAACCCGCAGGTATTCCATGACTTCCATGTAATCGCTTTCGCCGTCGTCGGATTCTTCCAGGGCGTCCTGCACCTGGGCGATGGCCGCCAGGTCCTGGAGCACCTCGGTGGCCTCGACGCTCAGGGCGTTGGCGCGGTAGGTCAGGCCGAAACCGGCGAGGAAACCCTGGCACCACTGCCCCAAGGCAATGGCGCGCTCGGTCAGCGGCGCGTCGTCGGAGGGCAACAGCAGGACAACGGTCATGTCATCGCTGGTAAGCTCGCCCTTGACCATCTCTTGCAGGCCGATCAGGGCGTTGCGCACGTTGTCTTGCGGCTCGCCTTCGAGCAGCTCGGCGGCGTCCACCAGCCAGCTGTCGGCTTCGAAGCCGGCACCGGCGCAGCTGCGGCCGAGCAACAGGCCGTGCAGTTCAGCCGGCGAGACAGGGTGACCGCTGGTGCTCAGCAGGGTGGCAAAGGCGTTATACGGGGAATTCTGAATAGGCATGGGCGGCTAGGCGCCAAGCGGCGCAATGTCTAGAATGAAGGCCTTGTATCCTAGCATTCGCGCACGAGCCAGACCATCGGCCGTCCAAACGTTTGCTCCGCGCCGTGTTTACTACCGATCATCAGTCATATTCAGTGGATACCCGATGGAAGACACCGACCTGCACGCGCTGATGGCCAGACTCGAACTGCTGATTACCCGGGTCGAGCAACTAAAAAGCCAAAACGGACTCTTACTAGCTCAGGAAAAGACCTGGCGCGAGGAGCGCGCAACCCTCATTGAAAAAAACGAAATCGCCCGGCGTAAGGTCGAATCCATGATTTCGCGCCTAAAAGCCCTGGAGCAAGACTCATGAGTTCAAGCAATAACGTGACCGTGCAGATCCTCGATAAAGAATATTCGATCATCTGCCCGCAGGAAGAACGCAGCAACCTGGTCAGCGCCGCTCGCTACCTGGACGGCAAGATGCGCGAAATCCGCAGCAGCGGCAAAGTCGTGGGTGCCGACCGCATTGCCGTGATGGCCGCGCTGAACATTACCCACGACCTGCTGCATCGCCAGGAACGCCCTGATGTACAGGCCAGCGGCTCGACCCGCGAACAGGTGCGTGATCTGCTCGATCGTGTCGATTTGGCGCTGTCCGCTGATCCGGACAACAGCAAAGGCTGATTCCTACAGCCAGTTTCGGGTATACTGATGCCACTCCCTGGAGTGCTTGCCAGTTGGTGATGTCCCTGAGCCGATTCGCAAAACCACGGGAGTTGCACGTTGGGGCCGGTGCGCATGTCCGCTAGACGGAAAGCCTTAAGGCCTCCTGCAACTTCCACCTTGAACTCTCGGGTTCAAGGGCTAAGCCGACAGCGGTACGTCGGGGAGCCTGATTTCAACCCGGTGCCGGCTATCACTGCCGGCAGTGGTGTTAACGGGTTGCCGTCCTGGCCGCTCGATTGCCCAAGCCAGATGCCATGACCGAACCTGCGCTGCCTTCCCGCCCGCAACTTCGACGACTGCTGCGCAAAGCACGCCGCGCGCTCAGCACCAGTGAACAACGCCAGGCTGCCCGCGGCCTGTACCGGCAATTGGCACAACACCCGCTGTTTCGCCGTGCCCGCCACATTTCCCTGTACCTGCCCACCGACGGTGAGATCGATCCGCGCCTGCTGCTGCGTGAAGCGCAACGACGGGGCAAGCACACCTATCTGCCGGTGCTGAGCGCCTGGCCGCGCACGCGGATGGTATTCCAGCGCATTCGGCCGGGGGAGAAGCTGCACCCCAATCGTTTTCGTATTCTTGAGCCACGGGTCAACCTGGCCGCGCAACGCAAGGTCTGGACCTTGGACCTGGTGCTGCTGCCCTTGGTGGGTTTCGATATCGAGGGTGGACGATTGGGGATGGGCGGCGGTTTTTATGACCGCAGCCTGGCGTATCTGGCCCGCCGCCAAAGCTGGCGCAAGCCGACGCTGCTGGGGCTGGCCCATGAATGTCAGAAGGTCGGGAAGTTGAATCAGGCCAGCTGGGATGTGCCGTTACACGGCACGGTCACGGACCGCGCCTGGTATTTCGCGCAATAACGAATCGGCTCGATCCGGCAGGAGCCGTCGAGATCAGCGCTTGAACAGGGTCGACTGCTGCGGCTGCGGCTGGACGATTTCCACCGGTACATCTTTCTTGCCGGACCAAAGGCCTTGGGCATAGCCTGTAGTGACCACGCCCAAACCGAACAAAATCACCAAAATCCATAGTAAATCCGGTTTGCGTTTCATCGATTGCCCCCCTAGGCAAATGATCCACGATGACAGCAACGGTTTTCGTTATAGGCCGTGCAGCAGCGTCAAGCTTAAAATCCCGGCATTTTGCGATAACGTGAAGCACTACGCAAACATTGGCGTCAACCGACCGTCGGTTAGTGCGCGAAATTGCCCGACAAGTTGCCCAAGGAGCAAACCCATGGCCTATTGGCTGATGAAATCCGAGCCCGACGAACTGTCTATCGAAGGCCTGGCCAAGCTCGGCGAGACGCGCTGGGATGGTGTGCGCAATTACCAGGCGCGCAATTTCCTGCGGGCAATGGCGCTCGGCGACGAGTTTTTCTTCTATCACTCCAGTTGCCCGGAGCCGGGGATTGCCGGGATTGGCCGGATCGTCGCGGCGGCGTACCCGGACCCGACAGCACTGGATCCCGAGAGCGCGTATCACGACCCCAAGGCCAGTGCCGAGAAGAATCCATGGAGCGCCTTGCAGGTCGCCCATGTGGAGACCTTTGGCAAGGTGCTGGGGCTTGGTTATCTGAAGCAGCAGGCCGAGTTGGCGGAGATGCCGCTGGTGCAGAAAGGCAGCCGATTGTCGGTGATGCCGGTCACAGCCGAACAGTGGGCAGCGGTTCTGGCCTTGCGCTGAGCCTACTGGCCTCTTCGCGGGCAAGCTCCGCTCCCACAGTACAGTGTCGATCATGGATTTTGTGCACGACACTGACCTAATGTGGGAGCGGAGCTTGCCCGCGAAGAGGCCGGCACGAACAACACAACATCCAACGATGCACCCTGCACTCGATTCAGGTTAGGCTTGCCGTTCATTTGACCAATATCAACGGGTTTCGCCGCGTATCCGGTCAAAATTGGACGCTACTGACGCAGGATGCCGTAATGTCGATGAATCAACACAGTTCCCGTCTTTTCGCCGCCGCCCTGCTCGTGCTGCTGGCCGCCGCCGGTGGCTTCGGCTACTGGAAATCCCTTCACGACCGCCTGCCCGAAGGCCTCGGCATGGGCAACGGCCGCCTCGAAGCCACCGAAGTACAGATCGCCAGTAAAACCCCGGGCCGGCTGGCCGAAGTGTTGGTCAACGAAGGTGACAAAGTCACCCAGGGCCAACTGCTTGCCCGCATCGACACCCGTACCCTCGAAGCCCAGCGCAACCAGGCTGAAGCCGAAGTGCTGCGCGCCCGTGAGAACTTCGCGGCGAACCAGGCCAACGTGCAACTGCGCCAAAGCGAATTGTTGCTCGCCGGCCAGGAGCTCAAGCGCTTTCGCGAACTGGCCCAGCGCGGTTTCGCCAGCGGCCAGGTGATCGACCAGCAACAGGCCCGCTACGATACCAGCAGCGCCGCGCTGACCGCCGCCAAGGCCCAGGTCTCGGCCACCAACGCCGCCATCGGTGCGGCCCAGGCCCAGGTCGCCCAGTTGACCAGCGAAATAGATGACAGCAGCCTGCGCGCCCCCCTCAACGGTATTATCCAACTGCGCCTGGCCGAACCCGGGGAAGTCCTCGGTGCCGGTGGCCGGGTGTTGCTGCTGATCGACCCCAACGACCAGTACATGAACCTCTACCTGCCCGCCTCCGTGGTCGGTCGCCTGACCCAGGGCGACGACGCCCGGGTCGTCCTCGACGCCCTGCCCGAACACCCGCTGCCGGCGAAAGTCGCCTTCGTCGCCGCCAAGTCGCAGTTCACTCCCAAGGAGGTGGAGACCCGTGACGAGCGGCAGAAACTGGTGTTCCGGGTCAAACTGCGCCTGAGCGAGCCCGCCGCCGTGCCCCAGGCCAAACCCGGCATGCCCGGCGCCGGCTACGTGCGCACAAGCCCCATGGACTGGCCGGCCAATCTGAAATGAGCGACCTGGCGCTGCAAGCCAGTGGCATCCAGCATCGCTACGGCGAGCAACAGGCCCTGATCGACATCACGTTCAGCCTGCCCGCCGGCACCCGCTGCGGCCTGATCGGACCGGATGGCGCCGGCAAATCCAGCCTTCTGGGGCTGATCGCCGGGGTCAAGAAGCTCCAGCAAGGCCAGTTGCAGGTCCTTGGCGGCGCCATCGACGAGCGCCGCCACCGCAGCAGCCTATATCCGCGCATCGCCTTCATGCCCCAAGGCCTGGGCGGCAACCTCTACCCCGACTTGTCGATCAGCGAGAACATCCGTTTCTTCGCCACCCTGTTCGGGCTGGGCAAGGCCGAATGCGACCTGCGCATGCACAACCTGCTGCGCGCCACCGACCTTGAGCACTTCAGCGAGCGGCCGGCCGGCAAACTCTCCGGCGGCATGAAGCAGAAGCTCGGCCTGTGCTGTGCGCTGATCCACGACCCCGACCTGCTGATCCTCGACGAGCCCACCACCGGCGTCGACCCGCTGTCGCGGCGGCGCTTCTGGGAACTGGTGGATGAGTTCCGCCGCCAGCGCCCGCAACTGACGCTGCTGGTGGCGACCGCCTATATGGAGGAAGCCGAACAGTTCGAGCACTGCCTGATGCTCGACCGTGGTCGCCTGATCGCCGCGGGCCTGAGCCAGGAACTGGCCGCCAGCACCGCGAGCGGCAAACTCGACGACGCCTTCACCCATTTCCAGGGCGACAGCGGCCACGACAACCAGCCCCTGGTGATCCCGCCGCGGGACGCCAAGCAAACCGATATCGCCATCGAAGCCCACGAACTGACCTTGCGCTTCGGCGACTTCACGGCGGTGAACAAGGTCAGCTTCGCTATCGGCCGCGGCGAGATCTTCGGTTTCCTCGGTTCCAACGGCTGCGGCAAGACCACCACGATGAAGGTTCTCACCGGCCTGATGCCCGCCAGCGAAGGCAGCGCCACGCTGCTCGGCAAACCGGTGGACGCCGCGGACCTGGCGACCCGCAAGCGCGTCGGTTTCATGTCCCAGAGTTTCTCGCTGTATGGCGAACTCAGCACCCGGCAGAACCTTGAATTGCACGCGCGCCTGTTCGACCTACCCAAGGCCGACAGCGCGACACGGATCGAAGAACTGATCCAGCGCTTCAATCTCGGCGAGATCGCCGACCAGCCGTCCGGCGCCCTGCCCCTGGGCCTGCGCCAGCGCCTGTCGCTGGCAGTGGCGGTGCTGCATCGCCCGGAAGTGCTGATCCTCGACGAACCCACCTCCGGCGTCGATCCGGCGGCGCGGGACGATTTCTGGCGCCTGTTGATCGAACTGTCGCGGGAACAGGGGGTGACGATCTTTCTCTCCACCCACTTCATGAACGAAGCCCAGCGCTGCGACCGTATTTCCTTGATGCATGCCGGCCAGGTGCTCGCCTGCGACACCCCGGACGCCCTGCAACGACAGTTCCACGGCGACACCCTGGAGGCCGCGTTTGTCCGCTGCCTGGAGCAAGCGCAGGACAGTTCGCCGGAAACGCAGGCCGGCAGTGGTGATACGGCGCCGCCGGCGTCCAGCCTGGCACCGAACAAGACCGGCTTCAGCCCCGCACGCCTGCTGGCCGTGGCCAGCCGCGAAGGCAAGGAACTGCTGCGCGACAAGGTGCGGCTGGCCTTCGCCCTGCTGGGATCGCTGTTCATGATGGTGATCTTCGGCTACGGGATTTCGCTGGACGTGGAGAACCTTGCCTTCGCCGTCTATGACCAGGACCAGACGCCGCAAAGCCGGGCCTACCTGGAAGCCTTCCGCGGCTCGCGCTACTTCGAAGAAAAAGCCCCGATCCGCGATGCCGCGCAACTGCACCAGCGCCTGCAACGTTCGGAGATCAAGCTGGCGCTGGAAATCCCCCCGGGCTTCGGCCGCGACCTGTATGCCGGGCGCCAACCCACGGTCGCCGCCTGGCTGGACGGCGGCATGCCGTTCCGCGCCGAAACCAGCCGCAACTATGTCGAGGCCGTGCACCAGGCCAACCTCGAACAACTGGCGGCGCAAAGCAGCCCGGCCTACGACGCCCGCCCCGCCGCCCGGCTGGAAACCCGCTTTCGCTACAATCAGGACGTGGTCAGCGTGAATGCCATCGGCCCCGGCGTCATGGCGCTGATCCTGGCGTTTATCCCGGCGATGCTCACCGCCCTGGGCATTGTCCGCGAGAAAGAGCTCGGTTCGATCACCAACTTCTACGCCACGCCCCTGACCCGCCTGGAGTTCCTGTTGGGCAAGCAGGCACCTTACCTGGTGGTGAGCCTGATCAACCTGGCCCTGCTGGTGGCGATGAACCGCTGGCTGTTCGGCGTGCCGTTCAAGGGCAGCGGCCTGACCCTGGCCCTGGGTGGCGTGCTCTATGTGCTGGCGACCACCGGCATGGGCCTGCTGATCTCGGCCTTCACCCGCACCCAGATCGCCGCGATCCTCGGCACCATGATCATCACCAGCCTGCCGACCATCCAGTTTTCCGGATTGATCGTACCGCGCTCGTCGCTGGACGGCGGTGCCGCGTTGATGGGCATGCTGTTCCCCGCCGGGCACTTTCTCGACATCGCCGTCGGCACCTTCACCAAGGCCCTGGACCTGCGCGAGCTGTGGCCGCAGTGCCTGGCGTTGTTCGGGTTCTTCGTCGCCTTTACCGGCCTGAGCCTGATCATGCTCAAGAAGCAGGAGGCCTGATGCACAAGCTCGCCCATATCCTGCGCCTCGGCATCAAGGAACTGACCAGCCTGCGGCATGACAGCGTCCTGCTGCTGTTCCTGTTCTATGCCTTCAGCGTGGCGATCTACATGCCCGCGGCCGGTTCGGTGATCGGCGTGCACAACGCCAGTGTCGCCTTGGTGGACGAGGACCACAGCGCGCTGTCGCGCAAACTGGGCGATGCCCTGCAACCACCGGAATTCCAGCGCCCGGCGGCGCTGGCCTACGACCGCCTGGACGCGGCTCTGGACAGCGGCCAGTACACCTTCGTGATCAATGTGCCGGCCAACTTCCAGAGCGACCTGCTGGCCGGCCGCTCACCCACCATTCAGGTCAACGTCGACGCCACCGCCATGAGCCAGGCGTTCATGGGCGCCGGCTATATCGGGCGGATCTTCCAACGCGAACTCCTCGAATACGGCGGCCAGGCCGACGCCGCGAGCCAGACGCCGGTGCTACTGACCAGTCGGGCGTTGTTCAACTCCAACCTGGAGGGCGGCTGGTTCCTGGCGGTGATCCAGATCGTCAACAACATCACCATCCTGGCGATCATCCTCACCGGCACCGCACTGCTGCGCGAACGCGAGCACGGCACCCTGGATCACCTGTTGGTGCTGCCGCTCACGGCCCTGGAAATCATGCTGGCGAAAATCTGGAGCAACCTGCTGGTGGTGGTGATCTGCACCTGGGTGTCGCTGGAGGTGATCGTCAAGGGCGCGCTGGGCGTGCCGTTGGCCGGCTCGATGGGGTTGTTCCTGGGGGTGACGGCGCTTTATCTGTTCGCCAGCACGGCGCTGGGGATTTTCCTCGCGACCCTGGCCCGCTCGACCCCACAGTTCGGCCTGCTGGCGATCCCGGTGATCATCCCGATGCTCCTGCTCTCCGGTGGCAGCACGCCGCTGGACAGCATGCCGACCTGGCTGCAATGGGTGATGCAGGGCTCGCCGTCGACACACTTCGTCAGCCTGGCGTCGGCGATCCTGTTCCGCAATGCCGGGGTCAGCGTGGTCTGGCCGGATGTACTGGCGCTGGCGACTATCGGCCTGGTGTTCTTCTCGATTGCCCTGGCGCGGTTTCGCAAGAGCCTGGCGTCCTGAGTTGCCACTCAGCCAAAGCCGAGCACGGTCTTGTGGCGAGCGGGCTTGCCCGCGCTGGGGGCGAAGCCCCCTAAAACCGGAGAAATGGGTGTGTCAGGTAGACCGAGATAGCCGGTTTCAGGGCCGCTTCACGCCCCGGCGCGGGCAAGCCCGCTCGCCACACGGGGCCCGGTATGCCTCTTGAGCGTTACTGAACGATCAGGTTATTGAACAGCAGGTCTTCGATCACCGGCTTGCCGGTTTCATCGCTCATCACCTGCTGAACCTGCTTCAGCGCTTCCTGACGCATCTTTTCCTTGGCTTCGACATTGCTCATCGACTCCACGGTCTGCTGGGCGAACAGTGCCACCAGTTGGTTACGGATCAACGGCTCGTTGGCCTTGACCGCCTTGGCCGCCTCGTCACCGGTCACGCGCAGAGCCACATCGGCCTTGTACACCTTGAGTTTCGGACTGCCATCGAGGCCATAGTTACCGACAAACGGCGGCGTCAGGCTGATATAGCTGACTTTCGGGCCCGCCGCTTGCCCTTCCTTGGCTTCTTCCGCCGCCACTGCCGCCAGTGGCAGGGACAGGGCCAACATCAACATGATCAACGCTTTCACAATTCGCTCCTTATCCGGTTTACGGTCTAGCATAGCGACCCGCACCGCCCTGCCCAAGCAAAAAGCTTATGGCGGGCTATCAGGGTGGGGCATGCTCGTTGACCCTTCTATTCACACACCTACACTTATCGGCCATCACTCCCAAAGGAATAGCCCGATGAAAGCCGTGCTCTGCAAAGCCTTCGGCCCCGCCGAAACGCTGGTGCTGGAAGAGGTCGCCAGCCCGGTGCCCGCGAAGAACGAGATCCTCTTGCAGGTGCACGCCGCCGGGGTGAACTTCCCGGACACGCTGATCATCGAGGGCAAGTACCAGTTCAAGCCACCCTTCCCGTTTTCCCCGGGTGGCGAGGCGGCCGGTGTGGTCGCCGCGGTGGGTGAAAAGGTCAACCACCTCAGGGTCGGCGACCGGGTGATGGCCCTGACCGGCTGGGGCAGTTTTGCCGAAGAGGTGAAAGTACCCGGCTATAACGTACTGCCGATCCCCGCCGCCATGGACTTCACCACCGCCGCCGCCTTCAGCATGACCTATGGCACCTCCATGCACGCGCTCAAGCAGCGCGCGCAGTTACAGCCGGGGGAAACCCTGCTGGTGCTCGGTGCCTCCGGAGGCGTGGGCCTGGCCGCCGTGGAAATCGGCAAGGCCATGGGTGCCCGGGTGATCGCCGCCGCCAGCAGTGCCGAGAAACTCGCGGTGGCCAAGGCCCTCGGCGCCGACGAGCTGATCAACTATGGCCTGGACAATCTCAAGGATGAAATCAAGCGCCTGACCGACGGCAACGGCGTCGACGTGATCTACGATCCGGTCGGCGGCGATCTGTTCGACCAGGCCATCCGCTCCATCGCCTGGAATGGTCGCCTGCTGGTGGTGGGTTTTGCCAGTGGGCGCATCCCGGAGCTGCCGGTGAACCTGGCGCTGCTCAAGGGCGCCTCGGTGGTCGGGGTGTTCTGGGGCTCGTTCGCTCAGCGCCAACCCCAGGACAACGCCGCCAACTTCCAGCAATTGTTCAGTTGGTACGCCGAGGGCAAATTGAAGCCGCTGGTGTCGCAGACTTATCCACTGGCGCTGGCCGGCCAGGCCATCAACGACCTGGCCCAGCGCAAGGCTGTCGGCAAAGTGGTGGTGCAGGTGCGCTGAGCACCTGACAACAGTTTCACCCGGCAAGACGACTGAATACCGTTATATTTTGCCCTTGATCGAGGCGCGCTCATGACGGGCGCGCCCCTGTGTCCCATCGAGGCAAATCCATGCTCAAACTGCTACAGCCCCTGCTGCCCGGTGTACTCGCCTTCTGCGCGCTGGTCCTCGCCACACCGGCCATGGCCCAAAAGGACGACGGCCTGCGCGACGTCACGGTACTGATCGTCCGCCACGCGGAGAAACCCGACCAGGGCCGCGGGCTCAGTGCCGCCGGAGAACATCGGGCCCAGGCCTACGCCAGCTACTTCGATCCCTTGTCGCTGGACGGCGCGCAACTGACCCCGCAACGCCTGATCGCCACCCGCGACAGCAAGGAAAGCGACCGCCCGCGCCTGACCCTCACGCCGTTGTCGCAGCACCTGAAACGGCCTATCGAACAACCTTATGCCGACGAAGAAGTCGACAAGCTGGTCAAGTCCCTGGGCAAGGACAACAGCGCGTCGGTGGTACTGATCGCCTGGCACCACGGACATATCGACAATCTGATCGAAGCCTTCGGCGGCGATGCGAAGAAGCTCACCGGGTACAAGCGCTGGCCGGAAGAGGTGTATGACTGGCTGATCGTGCTGCGCTTCGACCATAAAGGGCAACTGATCGAATCCCGCAGCGAGAAAGTCCAGGAACCGCCATTTCCCGGCTGAGACGCAGAAGGAGCGACACTAGACCTCGTAGTGTCCTTTCGGGCTCATCGTGAGCCCCAACTGCCGATGCCAGCCCGGATTCAAACCGAGCACGTAGTCGAAGCTCAACTGACGGAGCAACTGCTTCAGATCCTGCACACTCCGGGCGCAATAAGCCTCTTCATGGGGCGTAAAGAACAGGCAGGGAAAATCAATATCGTAAACCAGCGGCCGGCCCGCTTCGTCGCTGTGATGCACCACATCACCGCCTTGATAGCCTTGCGAACGAACCGCTGCGTTCAGGGCTTTTCGGAGCAGGTTGAGACGCGGCGTCATGTTGCCCCGATGCGGATCCTCATGCTGATCGAAAAAACTCTCGTCGTAGCGCCAGCGATCACTGCCCGGCACCCTGCGCCGGTCCGCCCCTGAACGGGAATAGCTGGCGCGTCCGGGAAAGACCGCCCACAGGTCATAATCGCAGGTGGTCGCGGCCCGATAAGTAGGGCGCACCTCCTCCGGGCAAGCGGGATCGACGATGGCCATGACCGGGAGCAGGTCTGTCCGATCCGGCGTCTGATTCAGACCCGTCAGGCTATTGGACAACCGGCGCTCTTGCGGCCCATAAAACACGCCCCAAAGTCCCTCGCCCCTGGCGCCGGCAACCGAAGTTGTATATTTCAAGATAAAGTTCATGCAAAGGCCCAGCGGTCCGTGCGCCGTATAACGCATTTCCTGGTGATTACCACCCACCAACGTCATGCACTTCAACGGGCCCTCCAACGCTTGACGGCGGTGATCGGTAATATACAAGGGTGCTTCGTCCGCGCCAAAGTCCACGGCCTCTTGCAGTGCTTCTCGCTGACTGGAGAAGTCCGGGTTCTTGGTGAATCGCGGGTCCGCCAGAACAAACCCGGCCATTGGCCCCCAGGTGCAACTTTTGGCTTTATTGTGAAACCCCTTGGTGGCATAACTTTCCAACAACAAACCAGTGGCACAAGGCCCCACGGCCCGCACGGCAATGACACAGTTGTGAGCGTCGGCCACACGCTGAAAGGCCCGACCATGCTGTATTGGCATACCGGTACTGATAATGGCGGACAGGCCACGGGTTATATTCAGTTTCATCTATAACTTCACTCGACCGCAAAAGATCAGTTGTTATAGCACCGCCCCAGCAAACGGATAAACGTGAACAATGAAACAATTCTTGAACACGAAACCGCCCAATAAAACATTAACCAGCCCATCGATAACGCCTGCCACATCGATATCAAATAGCGCTTTTGACGACGATAAAAATAACCAGGTATATTTCCCCTTACTTCTTTTAATAGTTATGCCGGCCACTCGATCATCGACATGATCGCACTGCGTTACATGGGTTTACCGATCCATCGAAGCGAACACGATCCCTTGTGGGAGCCGGTTTGCCGGCGACGGCGGCCGGATAGTCGATGCAGGACTTACCGGCCTCATCGCCGGCAAGCCGGCTCCTGCAGGTTCGTGGCGTGCTTGGTATTAGTGAGAAGCCGAGCGGCAGCGCTTGAGTCGCGCCTCCAGGTTGCGATCCGGCATGGCGTGGCTGCGCAAGGCGCTGGCGGTCTGCTCGACGTAGTCGCGGGTGGTGCCATAGCGCCCGCAGGCGCTTTCGAATACCTGGTTCAGTACATGGTCCGGCAGGTTGCCGGCATAACTGGGCAGGTGCCGCTCCAGCACAAAGCCCAGCGCCTGAACCGTCTGCCCCGAGACCAGGCGACAATTGAGCCAGTGCGGTCGATAGGACGGCACCGGCATCTCCCGCTGCCACAAGGCATAGAGCGACGCTTCCAGTTGATCGTCCGGCAGGCGATAGGCAAAACCGCTACAGGAACCGCCGCGGTCCAGGCCGAACACCAGCCCCGGAAACTCTGGCGTACCCCGGTGCTCATGGGACCACAGGTACAAGCCCCGATGGTAACCATGAACCCGCCCGCGTACCCGCTCCACGGCGGAGCACTCGGGACGCCAGATCAACGAGCCGTAGGCGAACAGCCAGACCGGTCCGCCCTTGTGCCGGGCCATGGTGGCCTGCATGGAGCAGAGCAGTTGCTCGTGGGTCAGTTGCGCCCCCAGCTCCAGGCGCGGCGGATAGGCCAAACTCGACAACGCAGGATCGATAGCGGTCATGACAAATTGCGTGGGGTTCCTGATCATTACCAGTTGTAAGTCACTTTACCGTAATAAAACGCGCCGCTGTAACCGTACGGCGAAAAAGTGCTGCAGGTCAGGATGCCGCCGTTATCGATGTAGCCATTGCTGACTCGATGGAGGCCAGCGGCCCGGCGGCTATATATCTTAATGTCCCGTAACAAATAAATTAAATATTAAAATCGCATAACGATAAGCTAAACATCGCGTACGGGAAAAACCCTACATACACTTCAGAGGCCACGGTCTGACAATCCGATTTCGACTTACGTATAACGGCCGCCTACTTCAATCGCTACGTTTCACCAGGGGCCAATGACCATGAAGCAATCATTCCTTATTCGGGGCTTGTGCCTGTTCCTGCTGGCGCCCGCCGTCTGGGCGTCGAACGATTCGAACGGTGCGGACAAGGGCTTCTGGTACCTGCAGACCAGCGTCGTCACCCGGCATTTCTCACCGGACCCGGACCACACCAATCACCAGGACCTGATCGGCCTGGAACGCAATGACGCTTCGGGGTTTCTTTATGGGGCAGCGACATTTCGCAACTCGTTCAGACAACGCTCGTATTACGCTTATGCCGGCAAGCGGTTCGAGAGCACCAATTATCCGGTGTACCTGAAAGTCACAGGTGGCTTGCTGCAGGGTTACAAAGGCGAATATCGCGACAAGATCCCCCTGAACCACTTGGGCGTTGCACCGGTGATCATTCCTTCCGTCGGCACCCATTACGGGCCGGTGGCGGCGGAGGTGGTGTTGCTGGGTTTTAATGCGGCGATGCTTACCGCCGGGGTGCGTTTCTAAGGGTTTAGCGGTCTTGAGGGCCTCAGTGGCGAGGGGGCTTGCCCCCGTTGGGGCGCGAAGCGCCCCTAAAAGCTAACACCTCGTTTTACCTGATACTCCTCGATCACTGGTTTCGGGGCTGCTTCGCAGCCCAGCGCGGGTAAGCCCGCTCGCCACAAGGTGTCACCCGTACAGGAGCAACTGCGGGGTTAGGGCCTGGGCGCATAGGCAAACACATCGGCACGCATCTGGTGCGCATCCATCCCGGCGTTCACCAGTGCATCCAGCGTCGCATAAATCATCGCCGGCGAGCCGCTGGCATAGACACTCACCCCCGACAGGTCGGCAATGTCTTCGCGGACCGCTTCATGCAGCATGCCGCAACGCCCTTCCCAACCACACAAATCGCTGACCACCTTGTGCAGGAACAGATTCGGTAGCTGCTTCCACTCGTCCCAGTGCTCCAGCGTGTAGAAATCCTCGGGCCGACGCACGCCCCAGTACAAGTGCACCGGGTGCTGGAAGCCAGCGGAACGGCAATGCTCGATCAGGCTGTTCATCTGCGCCATGCCGGTGCCCGCGGCGATCAGCACCAGCGGTCCATCGGGCAGTTGGGCCAGGTGGGTATCGCCAAACGGCAACTCGACCCGCGCCATGCCGTTGCGCTGCAACTGCTCGATCAAACTCTGGGCGCTGGCCTCACGCACCAGCACATGCAACTCGAGATCACGTCCGGCGTGCGGTGCCGAGGCCAGGGAAAACGCCGATTTCTCGCCGTTGTCGCGCTCGATCATCAGGTACTGGCCAGCGTGATAACGCGGCGGCTTGCCCGCCGGCGCGCGCAGGCGCACACGCCAGACATCGCCGCCGATCTCGGCGCATTCGATCAACTGGCAAGCCAGTTTGCGCACCGACAGCTCCCCCTGCGCGAGCACGCCATCCCAAAGCAGCACACAGTCTTCCAGGGGTTCGGCGATACAGGTGTAGAACTCGCCATGGTCACGCACGTCGCCGGCCTGCGCGACCCGCCCTTCCACCAGCAGCGCCGCGCACACATGGCAGTTGCCGTTGCGACAGCTTTGCGGGCAGTCATAGCCCAGGCGCCGGGCACCGTCGAGAATCCGCTCGCCGGGCCGTATCTCAAGGACGGCGCCGGACGGCTGCAAGGTCACACGCATCAATCTATTCCTAACTGATTCCAAATGGCATCGACCCGTCGGGTCACGGCCTCATCCTTGACGATCACCCGGCCCCACTCACGCGTGGTCTCGCCGGGCCATTTGTGCGTGGCATCGAGCCCCATCTTCGAGCCCAGGCCGGACACCGGCGAGGCGAAGTCGAGGTAGTCGATCGGCGTGTTATCGATCATCACCGTGTCGCGCTTGGGGTCCATGCGCGTGGTGATGGCCCAGATCACGTCGTTCCAGTCGCGGGCATTGATATCGTCGTCGGTGACGATAACGAACTTGGTATACATGAACTGTCGCAAAAACGACCAGACGCCCAACATGACGCGCTTGGCGTGGCCCGGATACGACTTCTTCATGGTGACGATGGCCATGCGGTACGAGCAACCTTCCGGCGGCAGGTAGAAGTCGGTGATTTCCGGGAACTGCTTTTGCAGGATCGGTACGAACACTTCGTTCAGTGCCACACCGAGAATCGCCGGCTCATCCGGCGGCCGGCCAGTGTAGGTGCTGTGGTAGATCGGCTTGATCCGGTGGGTGATGCGCTCCACGGTAAACACCGGGAAGCTGTCGACTTCGTTGTAATAGCCGGTGTGGTCGCCATACGGCCCTTCCGGGGCCATTTCGCCCGGATGAATCACGCCCTCCAGAACGATTTCCGCCGAAGCCGGCACTTGCAGGTCATTGCCGCGGCATTTGATCAGCTCGGTACGGTTGCCCCGCAGCAAGCCGGCAAAAGCGTATTCGGAGAGGCTGTCCGGCACCGGGGTCACCGCGCCGAGAATGGTCGCCGGGTCCGCGCCCAGGGCCACGGACACCGGGAACGGCTGGCCCGGGTGTTTCTCGCACCACTCGCGATAATCCAGCGCACCGCCACGGTGGCTGAGCCAACGCATGATCACCTTGTTGCGGGCGATCACCTGCTGGCGATAGATGCCGAGGTTCTGGCGGTCCTTGTTCGGTCCTTTGGTCACCGTCAGGCCCCAGGTGATCAGCGGCGCGACATCGCCCGGCCAGCAATGCTGGACCGGCAACTTGCCGAGGTCGACATCATCGCCTTCGATGATGATTTCCTGGCAGGGCGCGTCCTTGACCACCTTCGGTGCCATGGCAATGATCTTGCGGAAGATCGGCAGCTTGGACCAGGCGTCCTTGAGTCCCTTGGGCGGCTCCGGCTCCTTGAGGAAGGCCAGCAACTTGCCGATTTCCCGCAGTTCGCTGACCGCTTCGGCGCCCATGCCCAGGGCCACGCGCTCGGGCGTGCCGAACAGGTTGCCGAGCACCGGAATATCAAAACCGCTGGGCTTTTCGAACAGCAGCGCCGGTCCCTTGGCCCGCAGGGTGCGATCGCAGACCTCGGTCATTTCCAGGATAGGCGACACTGGAACCTGGATGCGCTTGAGTTCGCCGCGCTGTTCCAGGCCGCTGATAAAGTCGCGCAAGTCGCGATACTGCATGCGTGAGCCTCGTAGATCCGTGGCGTTCGGGGTGGGCAGTTTACCCGGTTCGCCCCGATATCGCGCAATCGAACAGCGCCCGGACAGCAAAAAGCCGGGTTTCCCCGGCTTTTGCGGCCCTGCTCGACTTACTTGCGTTTCATCGAGAGGAAGAACTCATCGTTGGTTTTGGTCTGTTTCAGCTTGTCGATCAAGAACTCGATGGCCGCGACTTCATCCATCGGATGCAGCAGCTTGCGCAGGATCCACATGCGCTGCAGCTCGTCGTCGGCAGTCAGCAACTCTTCGCGGCGGGTGCCGGAACGGTTGATGTTGATCGCCGGGAAGACGCGCTTTTCAGCGATCTTGCGGTCCAGGGGCAGTTCCATGTTGCCGGTACCCTTGAACTCTTCGTAGATCACTTCGTCCATCTTCGAGCCGGTTTCAACCAGCGCGGTGGCGATGATGGTCAGCGAACCGCCTTCCTCGATGTTACGCGCGGCACCGAAGAAACGCTTTGGCTTCTCCAGGGCGTGGGCATCGACACCACCGGTCAGGACCTTGCCGGAGCTCGGGATCACGGTGTTGTAGGCACGCGCCAGACGGGTGATGGAGTCGAGCAGGATCACCACGTCCTTCTTGTGCTCGACCAGGCGCTTGGCCTTCTCGATGACCATTTCGGCCACTTGCACGTGACGGGTTGGCGGCTCGTCGAACGTCGAGGCGACCACTTCGCCGCGCACGGTGCGCTGCATTTCGGTCACTTCTTCCGGGCGCTCGTCGATCAGCAGAACGATCAGGTGCACTTCCGGGTTGTTGCGGGTGATGTTCGCCGCAATGTTCTGCAGCATGATCGTCTTGCCGGCTTTCGGCGGCGCCACGATCAGGCCGCGCTGGCCTTTGCCGATCGGTGCACAGAGGTCGATCACACGACCGGTGAGGTCTTCGGTGGAACCGTTGCCGGCTTCCATCTTCATGCGTACGGTCGGGAACAGCGGGGTCAGGTTCTCGAAGAGAATCTTGTTCTTCGCGTTTTCCGGACGATCGAAGTTGATCGTGTCGACCTTGAGCAGAGCGAAATAACGCTCGCCTTCCTTCGGCGGACGGATCTTGCCGACGATGGTGTCACCGGTGCGCAGGTTGAAGCGGCGGATCTGGCTCGGCGAGACGTAGATGTCGTCCGGGCCGGCCAGGTAGGAGGCATCCGAAGAGCGGAGGAAGCCGAAGCCGTCCTGGAGGATCTCCAGCACGCCATCACCGGAGATTTCCTCGCCGCTTTTCGCGTGCTTTTTCAGCAGGGAGAAAATCACATCCTGCTTGCGCGAACGGGCCATATTTTCTATGCCCATCTGTTCGGCCAATTCGAGCAGTTCGGTAATCGGCTTTTGCTTGAGTTCAGTCAGATTCATATAGGAATGACGTAATCATTTATGGAGGGGGGAGAAATTAAGCTTTTGGCTTAATGAGGCCGCGCCGCAGAGAAGGCGACAGGATCGCGTACTTGTTCGAAAAGGAGTGCGTCGGCGACGGCTTGCAGGGGGCAGTGGAGAAACCAGTGCGGGGCCGAATGTAACACCTGCAATTCTGGACGTCTAGCCCCTGACAACGAAAAAAGCCCCGCTATTTGCGGGGCCTTTTTTGACGATGCCGACCTTACAGGTGGGCGTCGAGGAAAGCCGTCAGCTGGGACTTGGACAGCGCGCCGACCTTGGTCGCTTCGACGTTGCCGTTCTTGAACAGCATCAGCGTTGGGATACCACGCACGCCATGCTTGGCCGGGGTTTCCTGGTTTTCGTCGATGTTCAGTTTGGCGACGACCAGTTTACCTTGGTAGGTCGTGGCAATCTCGTCCAGGACCGGGGCGATCATCTTGCAGGGACCGCACCATTCAGCCCAGTAGTCGACCAGTACAGCGCCTTCGGCCTTGATTACATCGGCCTCGAAGCTAGCGTCGCTAACGTGTTTGATCAGATCGCTGCTCATGGAAGTCTCCAGGTTGTAAGCAAAAAACGTCGCTCATCATAGCTGGCCTTCCTACGTACAGGAAGCCGCAGTTGATTGAGTCTAACTATGACAAATCATCAGTTTGGGTATAGCCCAATCCGATTTCTTCTGCACAAATGCACGCGCGTGAGCACCGCCGCGCCTTGCAGGAGCCTGGCTCCTACAGGGTCCGTGTCAGCCTCGGTCGGGACGATCAGCCGGGCGTGACGAAGACAATGCCGGTGCGCAGGGCCGCGTTGCGCACATGCTCCTGCATCGCCTTCTGTGCCGGGCCCGAGGCGCGCCGCGCCAGGGCGCGGAGAATCTTGCGGTGCTCCTGCCAGGTTTCCATGGCCCGCTCCGCCCGGATGAACGGCAGCTTCTGGCTTTCCAGGAACAGCTCGGCGCTGGCGCTGAGGATGCCGACCATGGCCTGGTTGCCACTGGCCAGCAGGATGCGCCGGTGAAAATCGAAGTCCAGCCGGGCGGCCGCGTTGAAATCTCCGGCCTTGAGTTCCAGCCGCAGGGCCTCGACATTGTCCTCCAAGGCATCCAGCTCATCGGCGCTCAAGGTCACCGCCGCCAGGCCGGCGGCAAAGCCCTCCAGGGCATAACGCAACTGGAAGATATCTTGCGCCGATGCCTGGGCCGCGAACGGCCACGCCAGGCCGCCGGCCGCCGGCGCCAACTCCACCGGCGCCTGCACGAACACGCCCTTGCCCGGCTGCACACTGATCACCCCCAGGGCACTCAGGGACGACAGCGCCTCGCGCAGCGACGCCCGACTCACCCCCAGCCGGAGCGCCAGGTCGCGCTGCGAGGGCAGCACGTCGCCCGGGCCGAACCCCTCGTCGGCAATCAGTTTGCGAATGGCTTGCAGCGCCACTTCCGGGACGGCGCGGGAGATCGAATTCATTGTTTTTTTCAGCTGTTGGTCCGGGAAAACGCTAGTTGTAAAGCTATTGGCAAGATCCGGCAAGTCACGCCCAGCACTGGTTCAGCGCCACGAGCCCATGCTCGATAAGGGTGCGAAAGCCGCGCAACTGTTCAGACCAGTAAGACCATGAAAAACCCAGCCATACCAGCAGGGACACGGCTTCGGCCAAGTGTGGCATGGGCTGTGCACTGCCCCGGACAGAGATCGCCCTTCTGGATTCGGAGAGACGCCATGACCAAACGCCGCAGCACCCTGCTCACCGCCTTGCTGGCCAGCCTGATGCTGAGTCAGGCCCCCGCCCACGCCAATGGCCTGGACGACATCATCGCCCGTGGCACCCTCAAGGTCGCCGTGCCCCAGGACTTCCCACCGTTCGGCTCGGTGGGCCCGGACATGAAACCCCGCGGCCTGGACATCGACACCGCGAAGCTGCTGGCCGAACAACTCAAGGTCAAGCTGGAACTGACCCCGGTCAACAGCACCAACCGCATTCCGTTCCTCACCACCGGCAAGGTCGACCTGGTGATCTCCAGCCTCGGTAAAAACCCCGAGCGGGAGAAGGTCATCGACTTTTCCCGTGCCTACGCGCCCTTCTACCTCGCGGTCTTTGGTCCGCCAGACGCCAAGATCAACGGTCTGGGTGATCTCAAGGGCAAGACCATCAGCGTCACCCGTGGCGCCATCGAGGACATCGAGCTGACCGCCGTGGCGCCCGAGGGCGTGACCATCAAGCGCTTCGAGGACAACAACACCACCATCGCCGCTTACCTGGCCAAGCAGGTCGACCTGATCGCCAGCGGCAACGTGGTGATGGTCGCCATCGCCGAACGCAACCCGAAACGTATCCCCGCCCTGAAGGTCAAGCTCAAGGACTCGCCGGTCTACGTCGGGGTGAACAAGAACGAGCCGGCGTTGCTGGAAA
The DNA here is from genome assembly GCF_023242365.1 of Pseudomonas sp. MWU13-2100. Lineage (GTDB taxonomy): Bacteria > Pseudomonadota > Gammaproteobacteria > Pseudomonadales > Pseudomonadaceae > Aquipseudomonas. The sequence continues at coordinate 2,507 of NZ_JALLIX010000049.1, read as the reverse complement.
AAGTGAACCAGATCCTCGCCACGGCCAAGACCGACGGCAGCCTGGAGAAGAACGCCCAGTTGTGGCTCAAGCAACCGCTTCCGGCCGATCTCTGATCGCGCTCGCCTGAGGTCCGCTCCATGGCTTATCAGTTCGACTTCCTGCCGGTGCTGCACAACGCCGACCTGCTGTTGCGCGGCGCCCTGTTCACCCTGGAGCTGACCGCCATCGGCACTTTGCTCGGGGTCAGCCTGGGCATTGTCGGGGCCGTGGTCAGGGCCTGGCAGATCCGCCCCTTCGCGGCGATCTTCGGCGTCTACGTCGAATTGATCCGCAACACACCGTTCCTGGTGCAGCTGTTTTTCATTTTCTTCGGCCTGCCGTCCCTCGGCCTGCAAATTTCCGAGTGGCAGGCCGCTGTACTGGCAATGGTGATCAACCTCGGCGCTTATTCCACGGAGATCATTCGCGCCGGTATCCAGGCGATCCCCCGCGGACAACTGGAAGCCGCCGCGGCACTGGCCATGACCCGCTTCGAAACCTTTCGCCATGTGGTCCTGCTGCCGGCGCTGGGCAAGGTCTGGCCGGCCCTGAGCAGCCAGATCATCATCGTCATGCTCGGCTCGGCGGTCTGCTCGCAGATCGCCACCGAGGAGCTGAGCTTCGCCGCCAACTTCATCCAGTCGCGCAACTTCCGCGCCTTTGAAACCTACACCCTGACCACCCTGATCTACCTGGTCATGGCGCTATTGATCCGCCAGTTGCTGAACTGGCTGGGGCGCCGTTACATCACGAGGAACCGCTGATGGATTTCACCTTGTGGGACATCCTCGACAACCTGCTGGTGGGCCTGCAATGGACTATCGCCCTGTCACTGGCGGCCTTTGCCGGCGGCGGGCTGATCGGCCTGCTGGTGATGGTCCTGCGCATCAGCGACAACGGCTTTGCCCGGGGTTTCGCCCGGGCCTATATCGAGCTGTTCCAGGGCACGCCGCTGCTGATGCAACTGTTCATGGTGTTTTTCGGCGTGGCCTTGCTCGGGGTGGATATCTCGCCCTGGCTGGCGGCGGCCATTGCCCTGACGCTGTTCACCAGCGCCTACCTGGCGGAGATCTGGCGCGGCTGCGTCGAATCGATTCCAGGCGGCCAGTGGGAAGCCTCGGCGAGCCTGGCCCTCACCCCGTATGAGCAACTGCGCCATGTGATCCTGCCCCAGGCGCTGCGCATTGCCGTGGCGCCGACCGTGGGCTTTTCGGTACAGGTGATCAAGGGCACGGCCGTGACCTCGATCATCGGCTTCACCGAACTGACCAAGACCGGCGGCATGCTCGCCAATGCCACTTTCGAACCCTTCATGATCTATGGCCTGGTAGCCCTCGGTTATTTCCTGCTGTGCTACCCCCTGTCCCTCAGTGCGCGCTACCTGGAAAGGAGACTGCATGCCGCTTCTTAGAGTTTCTGCCCTGCATAAGTACTACGGCGATCACCATGTGCTCAAAGGCATCGACCTCAGTGTCGAGGAAGGCCAGGTGGTGGCGATCATCGGTCGCAGCGGCTCGGGCAAGAGCACCCTGCTGCGTACCCTCAACGGCCTGGAGTCGATCAACGACGGGGTGATCGAGGTCGACGGCCACTACCTGGACGCCGCCCGCGCCGATTTGCGCAGCCTGCGGCAAACGGTGGGCATGGTGTTCCAGCAGTTCAACCTGTTCCCGCACCTGAGCGTCGGCGAAAACGTCATGCTCGCGCCCCAGGTGGTGCAGAAAATGCCCAAGGCCAAGGCCGCCGAGCTGGCGCGGCAGATGCTCGAACGGGTCGGGCTGGGGGAAAAGTTCGACGCCTTCCCGGAGCGCCTGTCCGGCGGCCAGCAGCAGCGCGTGGCGATTGCCCGGGCCCTGGCGATGTCGCCCAAGGTGCTGCTGTGCGACGAAATCACCTCGGCCCTGGACCCGGAACTGGTCAATGAAGTGCTCAGCGTGGTCCGCCAGTTGGCGAAGGAAGGCATGACCCTGATCATGGTCACCCACGAAATGCGCTTCGCCCGGGAAGTCGGCGACAAGCTGGTGTTCATGCACCAGGGCAAGGTGCATGAAGTGGGCGACCCCAAGGCGCTGTTTGCCCGTCCGCAAACGCCGGAGCTGGCGAATTTTATCGGCAGCGTCGAACAGCCGGCCTGACGCGCAATGTTGTTCACTTGAGAATGATTGATTAATCCTTGAACAGCTGAAAAATCCGGAGTCTGACAAAGGCCCCGGATTTTTTATGCCTGTTGCGCGGGACTTAAACATCGCATTGGAAACATCGGGCCAATCCCTTGTTCGACTGGATGAATTTGTAGGCCACCTCTTTAAATTAGCCGGAAATTTCTCTGAGATGTTTAGGGGGCTAGAAATGCGCGTTTGAGATCACGCATGGTGCTGAGCAAGAAAGCAGTACCCGCACGTGTCGCTACTTTTTCTTTACTTGGCTATCAAAAGGAATTGATGGGGTGGCACGGGTCTGTTTAGACCGAGTCTACCGCCATGGAT
>NZ_JALLIX010000048.1 GCF_023242365.1 Pseudomonas sp. MWU13-2100 | reverse complement strand
TGTCCCGTGTCCGACGCAGGACCAGTGGGAGCGGAGCTTGCCCGCGAAGCTTCTGGCGGTCTTGAGGAGCGCATCGCTGGCAAGCCAGGCTCCTACAGGATTGTATCGTACGCAAATCCCGTGTCCGACGCAGGACCTGTGGGAGCGGAGCTTGCCCGCGAAGCTTCTGGCGGTCTTGAGGAGCGCATCGTTGGCAAGCCAGGCTCCTACAGGATCGTGTCGTACGCAAATCCTCTGTCCGACGCAGGACCTGTGGGAGCGGAGCTTGCCCGCGAAGCTTCTGGCGGTCTTGAGGACCCGCTCGCAATCAGCCTTCGAGCTTGCTCTTCAGCAGTTCGTTGACTTGCTGCGGGTTGGCCTTGCCCTTGGACGCTTTCATCGCCTGGCCGACAAAGAAGCCGAACATCTTGCCGCGCTTGGCTTCATCCGCCGCCCGATACTGCTCGACCTGCTCGGCGTTGGCCGCCAGCACTTCGTCCAGCACCTTCTCGATGGCACCGCTGTCCGTGACCTGCTTCAGGCCACGGGCCTCGATCACCTCGTCGGCGCTGCCTTCACCATTGGCCATGGCCTCGAAGACCATCTTGGCGATCTTGCCGGAGATGGTGTTGTCGCTGATCCGCAACAACATACCGCCCAGTTGCTCGGCCGTGACCGGCGCCTGGTCGATGTCCACGCCCAGCTTGTTCAGCAGGCTGCCCAACTCGACCATGACCCAGTTGGCCGCCAGCTTGGCGTCACCGCCGATGCTCACGACTTTTTCGAAGTAGTCCGCCTGCTCGCGGCTGGAAGCCAGCACGCTGGCATCGTAGACCGACAGACCGAACTGTGCCTGGAAGCGCTCGCGTTTCTGCGGTGGCAGCTCCGGCAACTGCGCGCGGACTTCATCGAGGAACGCATCCTCGATCACCACCGGCAACAGGTCCGGGTCGGGGAAGTAACGGTAGTCGTTGGCTTCCTCCTTGCTGCGCATGGCGCGGGTCTCGTCCTTGTTCGGGTCGTACAGGCGGGTCTGCTGGATCACCCGGCCGCCGTCCTCGATCAGTTCGATCTGGCGTTGTACTTCGGTGTTGATCGCCTTCTCGATAAAACGGAACGAGTTGACGTTCTTGATCTCGCAACGGGTGCCGAACTCGACCTGGCCCTTGGGCCGGACCGAGACGTTGCAGTCGCAACGCAACGAACCTTCGGCCATGTTGCCGTCGCAGATGCCCAGGTAGCGCACCAGCGCATGGATCGCCTTGACGTAGGCCACGGCTTCCTTGGCGTTGCGCATGTCCGGTTCGGAAACGATTTCCAGCAGCGGCGTGCCGGCCCGGTTCAGGTCGATGCCGGTGGCGCCGCTGAAGTCCTCGTGCAGGCTCTTGCCGGCGTCTTCTTCCAGGTGCGCTCGGGTGATCCCGACGCGCTTGACCGTGCCGTCTTCCAGGGTGATGTCCAGATGGCCCTTGCCGACGATCGGCAGTTCCATCTGGCTGATCTGGTAGCCCTTGGGCAGGTCCGGGTAGAAGTAATTCTTGCGCGCGAACACGTTGTGCTGGCCGATCTCGGCGTCGATCGCCAGGCCGAACTTCACCGCCATGCGCACCGCTTCCTGGTTCAGCACCGGCAACACGCCGGGCATGCCCAGGTCTACCAGGCTCGCCTGGGTATTCGGCTCGGAACCGAAGGTGGTGGCGCTACCGGAGAAAATCTTCGATTGGGTGGCGAGCTGGGTATGAATCTCCAGCCCGATCACGACTTCCCATTGCATGTGTTTCTCCTCAGAAGCCTTCAGGTGTGCGGGTGTGCCAGTCAGTGTTGAGCTGATACTGGTGCGCAACGTTGAGCAGACGGCCTTCCTGGAAATACGGGGCCAGCAGTTGCACGCCCACCGGCAAGCCGTCGACGAAACCGGCCGGCATGGACAGGCCCGGCAGGCCCGCGAGGTTGGCGGTGATGGTGTAGACGTCTTCCAGGTACTCGGCGACCGGGTCGCTGTTTTTCGCGCCGATCTTCCACGCCGGGTTCGGTGTGGTCGGGCCGAGAATGATGTCGACCTCGTTGAAGGCGGCCATGAAGTCGTTCTTGATCAGGCGCCGGATCTTCTGTGCCTGCAGGTAGTAGGCGTCGTAGTAGCCGGCCGACAGCGCGTAGGCGCCGACCAGGATGCGGCGCTGGACTTCCGCGCCGAAACCTTCGCCACGGGAACGCTTGTACAGGTCGGTGAGGTCTTTCGGGTCTTCGCAGCGATAGCCGAAACGCACGCCATCGAAGCGCGACAGGTTCGACGAGGCTTCCGCCGGGGCGATCACGTAGTACGCGGGGATCGCGTGCTGCATGTTCGGCAGGCTGATCTCCTTGATGATCGCGCCGAGTTTTTCCAATGCCTTGATGCTGGCCTGGATCAGTTCGGCGATGCGCGGGTCGAGGCCGGCGCTGAAGTATTCCTTCGGCACGCCGATGCGCAGGCCCTGGATCGAGGTGCCGAGGCTGGCGGAGTAATCCGGTACCGGCTCATCAATGCTGGTGGAGTCCTGCGGGTCGAAGCCGGCCATGCCTTGCAGCAGCAGGGCGCAGTCTTCGGCGGTGCGCGCCAGCGGGCCACCCTGGTCGAGGCTGGAGGCGTAGGCGATCATGCCCCAGCGCGAGACGCGACCATAGGTCGGTTTCAGCCCGGTGAGGTTGGTCAGCGCCGCCGGCTGGCGGATCGAGCCGCCGGTGTCGGTGCCGGTGGCCGCCGGCAGCAGGCGCGCGGCAACCGCCGCCGCCGACCCGCCGGACGAACCGCCCGGCACATGTTCCAGGTTCCACGGGTTTTTCGCCGGGCCGTAGTAGCTCGATTCGTTACCCGAGCCCATGGCGAATTCGTCCATGTTGGTCTTGCCCAGGGTCACGGTGCCGGCGGCGGCCAGCTTGGCGACCACGGTGGCGTCATAGGGCGCCTTGAAGTTGTCGAGCATCTTCGAGCCGCAGCTGGTGCGGATGCCCAGGGTGCAGAACAGGTCCTTGTGGGCAATCGGCGCGCCGAGCAGGGCACCGTTCTCGCCGGCGGCACGGCGGGCGTCGGCGGCCTTGGCCTGGCTCAGGGCCAGGTCCTCGGTGAGGCTGATAAAGCTGTTGAGCTGCGGGTCGAGCTCGGCGATACGCGCCAGCAGGGTCCGGGTCAGCTCTTCGGAGGAGAATTTCTTGTCGGCGAGGCCACGGGCGATCTCGGCCAGGGTCATCTGATGCATTGCAGGCTCTTTCCCTTTAGTCGATGACTTTCGGAACCAGGTACAGGCCGTTTTCGACCGCTGGCGCGATGGACTGATAAGCCTCGCGGTGATTTCGCTCGGTGACGACGTCGGCGCGCAGGCGCTGATTCGCTTCCAGAGGGTGGGCAAGCGGTTCGATGCCGCTGGTATCGACAGCCTGCATCAGGTCGACCAGGCCCAGAATGCTGTTCAGGGCTTCGGTGGTGCGTGGAAGATCGGCTTCGACCAGGCCCAGGCGGGCCAGGTGAGCGATTTTTTCCACGTCGGAGCGTTCAAGCGCCATGGGGATCTCCAGTGGAAAACCGGACGGAAGGTGTCCGTTCGGTTAGGCAATACACAATAAAGAGTGTCAATAAGTGCGGGCGCGACTTACGATTGTCGGAACACTACCGCATTTCTACGGTCACATGGCCGCGATTGTATGGGATGGTGCTCGGAAAAACGCCTAATTTAACATATTGGCGCCTTGCCCAAAATCCCCGTCGTTGTTAGAGTTTGCCGCACTTTTTTACCCACGCGTTGCCCAGGGTCCCTTTCCAATGTTCAAGAAACTGCGTGGCATGTTTTCCAGCGATCTCTCCATCGACCTGGGCACAGCCAACACCCTTATCTACGTGCGCGAGCGCGGTATCGTCCTGAATGAGCCATCGGTTGTTGCGATTCGCACCCATGGCAACCAGAAGAGCGTCGTCGCCGTCGGCACCGAGGCCAAGCGCATGCTCGGCCGTACGCCGGGCAACATCGCCGCCATTCGTCCGATGAAAGACGGCGTGATCGCCGACTTCAGTGTCTGCGAGAAGATGCTGCAGTACTTCATCAACAAGGTGCATGAAAACAGCTTCCTGCAGCCCAGCCCTCGGGTGCTGATCTGCGTACCGTGCAAATCGACCCAGGTCGAGCGTCGTGCCATCCGTGAATCGGCCCTTGGCGCCGGTGCCCGGGAAGTGTTCCTGATCGAAGAACCGATGGCCGCCGCCATCGGTGCCGGCCTGCCGGTGGAAGAAGCCCGCGGTTCGATGGTTGTCGATATCGGTGGTGGTACCACTGAAATCGCACTGATCTCCCTGAACGGCGTGGTCTATGCCGAATCCGTGCGGGTTGGCGGCGACCGCTTCGACGAAGCGATCATCACTTACGTGCGTCGCAACTACGGCAGCCTGATCGGTGAATCGACCGCCGAGCGCATCAAGCAGGAAATCGGTACCGCCTATCCAGGTGGCGAAGTGCGTGAAGTCGACGTGCGTGGCCGTAACCTGGCCGAAGGCGTGCCACGTGCCTTCACCCTGAACTCCAACGAAGTCCTGGAAGCCCTGCAGGAATCCTTGGCGACCATCGTCCAGGCGGTCAAGAGCGCCCTGGAGCAGTCGCCTCCGGAACTGGCCTCGGACATCGCCGAGCGTGGCCTGGTGCTGACCGGTGGTGGCGCCTTGCTGCGTGACCTCGACAAGCTGCTGGCCCAGGAAACCGGGCTGCCGGTGATCGTTGCCGAAGACCCGCTGACTTGCGTGGCCCGTGGCGGCGGTCGTGCCCTGGAAATGATGGATAAGCACACCATGGATCTGCTTTCCAGCGAGTAAGTTCGCTGAGAAGCTCTATGCTGTTCGGCTCACAGGCAGCACTTTGCAGTGCTGCCTGTTGCGTTTATCTTCTGTCAATCTTCATCCAGGCCGGTGTGATGCCGTATGAATAAAATGACTCATTGCCTGGGAGGAGCGGCTCATTAAACCGCTTTTTGCCAAAGGCCCCTCATTGGGCGTGCGCTTGCTGGTGCTGGTCGTGCTATCGGTCTCGCTGATGGTGGTCGATGCCCGGTTCACGCTGCTCAAACCGGTGCGCAGCCAGATGTCGCTGGTGCTGATGCAATCGTACTGGATCACCGACCTGCCGCAACGCTTGTGGCAAGGCGTGGCCAGTCAGTTCGGCAGTCGTACCGAGCTGGTCGCCGAAAACGAAAAACTCCAGACCGAAAACCTGCTGTTGCAAGGGCGCCTGCAAAAACTCGCGGCCTTGACCGAGCAGAACGTACGCCTGCGCGAGTTGCTCAACTCCTCGGCACTGGTCAACGAGAAGGTCGAGGTGGCCGAGTTGATCGGTATGGACCCGAACCCCTTCACCCATCGCATCATCATCAACAAGGGTGAGCGCGACGGTGTGGTCCTTGGCCAGCCGGTGCTCGATGCCCGTGGCCTGATGGGCCAGGTGGTCGAGTTGATGCCCTACACCTCGCGCGTGCTGTTGCTCACCGACACCACCCACAGCATTCCGGTGCAGGTCAACCGCAACGGCTTGCGGGCGATTGCCAGCGGTACCGGCAACCCCGAGCGCCTGGAACTGCGCCATGTCGCCGACACCGCTGATATCAAGGAAGGCGACCTGCTGGTCAGTTCCGGCCTGGGCCAGCGCTTCCCCGCGGGTTACCCGGTGGCGACGGTCAAGGAAGTGATCCACGACTCCGGCCAGCCTTTCGCCATTGTCCGCGCCGTGCCGACCGCCGCGTTGAACCGCAGCCGCTACCTGTTGCTGGTGTTCAGCGACAGTCGTACCCCGGAAGAGCGCGCCAACGAAGCGGCCCAGGCCCAGGAAGCGGATCGCCAGGGCGGTGACGGCGCGCCGGTAGTACCGGCCACCGTGCCCAAGCCCGCGGCCACGACACCGGCCAAGCCGAGCGCACCCGCCGCACCTGCCGCTGCACCGGCAACCCCGGCCAAGCCGGCAGCCCATGCCGTCAAGCCATCCGCTGCCAAGCCCGCCGCCGGCAAACCGTCGGCGGCGACACGGGCAGCCCCCCGGACGGAGCAATAATGGCTGATACCTTTTCCCGCAATGGCTGGATCGTCTGGCTGACTTTCGCCATCGGCCTGCTGCTCAGCGTCTCGCCACTGCCGCAATTCATGGAGATCCTGCGCCCGCTGTGGCTGGCACTGTTGCTGGCGTTCTGGGCGTTGTACCTGCCGCACAAGATCGGCATGGTCACCGCGTTCCTGCTGGGCTTGGCCGAAGACGTGCTCTACGGCACCCTGCTGGGGCAGAACGCATTGATCCTGACCCTCATCACTTTCCTTGTACTGTCGCTGCAACAGCGCTTGCGGATGTTCCCGATGTGGCAACAGAGCCTGGTGCTCCTGGTGATCTTCGGCCTGGCGCAGTTGGTGCAACTCTGGCTCAGCGCCTTGACCGGCAACCGCCAACCGACCCTGGCGCTGGTGCTGCCGGCCCTGGTCAGCGCCTTGCTCTGGCCTTGGGTCAGCTTCGGTCTGCGGGGGCTGCGCCGGCGCTACAAAATCAACTGACGGGATTTGCCTGCCATTTGCGGGTGAGCTGCTGATTCTGCTGACATGGCTCCTATAAAGAGCCCGACACGGAGATGTCTTGATGACCTCGCTCTACCTGGCTTCCGGCTCGCCGCGTCGGCGTGAATTGCTGACGCAGATCGGCGTGCCGTTCAGCGTCATCAGTGCCGAGATCGACGAAACCCCATTGCCTGATGAAAGCCCGCTGGCCTACGTCGAGCGTCTGGCGCGCGGCAAGGCCGCGGCCGGTCGTGCGCGGTTGGGGGCCGGGCAAGCGGCAGCCGGGACCTGCGTGCTGGGGGCCGACACCGCCGTGGTGCTGGACGGTCGGATTCTCGGCAAACCGCTGGATGAAGCCGATGCGCTGGCCATGTTGCAGGCCCTGTCCGATCGCGAACACGAAGTGCTGACTGCCATTGCCGTGCTCGACGGCGAGCGCTGTGAGTCGCGGGTGGTGCGCAGCCTGGTGAAATTTCGTGCAATACACCCAGAAGAAGCTCATCGCTACTGGTCCAGCGGCGAACCGCGGGACAAGGCGGGCGCCTATGCTATTCAAGGCCTGGCGGCGGTTTTCGTTGTGGGCTTGAATGGCAGTTATTCCGCCGTTGTCGGCCTGCCCGTTTGCGAAACCGCAGAACTGCTTGGCCATTTCGGCATACCCTGTTGGCAAAACCTTGTCGTGCGCTGATTGCCGCACGCCCGCGATATGGCAATTTTATTGTGAATACGCCTGAACGAGACCCAGCCATGAGTGAAGAGATCCTGATCAACATCACGCCGATGGAATCGCGCGTGGCGGTGGTAGAAAACGGCGTGTTGCAAGAGGTTCATGTCGAGCGTACGCAGAAACGCGGGATCGTCGGCAATATCTACAAGGGCAAGGTGGTGCGGGTGTTGCCGGGCATGCAGGCGGCGTTCGTCGACATCGGCCTGGACCGGGCGGCGTTTATCCACGCCTCGGAAATCTCCATGCGCGAAGGGCCGGCCGTCGAAAGCATCAGCGCGCTGGTGCACGAAGGGCAGAGCCTGGTGGTGCAAGTCACCAAGGATCCCATCGGCACCAAGGGCGCGCGCCTGACCACGCAACTGTCGATCCCCTCGCGTTACCTGGTGTACATGCCGCGTACCGCGCATGTCGGCATTTCCCTGAAGATCGAGGACGAAGCCGAGCGCGAGCGCCTCAAGCAGGTGGTCAGCGATTGCGTGGCCCGCGAAGGCATCACCGAAGCCGGCGGCTTTATCCTGCGCACGGCGGCCGAGGGTGCCGGGGCCGATGAGATCATGATGGACATCCGCTACCTGCGGCGCCTGTGGGACCAGATCGGCGCGCAGATCAAGACCATCGGCGCCCCCAGCGTGATCTACGAAGACCTGGGGCTGGCCCTGCGCACCCTGCGCGACCTGGTCAGCCCGAGGATCGAGAAGATTCGCATCGACTCGCGGGAAACCTTCCAGAAGACCACGCAGTTCGTCGCCGAACTGATGCCGGAAATCGCCGACCGCCTGGAGCACTACCCCGGCGAGCGGCCGATCTTCGACCTGTACGGTGTCGAGGACGAGATCCAGAAGGCCCTGGAGCGCAAGGTGCCGCTCAAGTCCGGCGGCTACCTGGTGGTCGACCCGGCCGAAGCCATGAGCACCATCGACGTCAACACCGGGGCCTTCGTCGGTCATCGCAACCTTGAAGAAACCATCTTCAAGACCAACCTCGAAGCGGCCACCGCGATTGCCCGGCAACTGCGCCTGCGCAACCTCGGCGGAATCATCATCATCGACTTCATCGACATGGAAGACGAGGAGCATCAGCGCCAAGTCCTGCGGACCCTGGAAAAGCAGCTGGAGCGCGATCACGCCAAGACCAACATCATCGGCATCACCGAGCTGGGCCTGGTGCAGATGACCCGCAAGCGCACCCGCGAAAGCCTCGAGCAGGTATTGTGCGAGCCCTGCGGCAGTTGCCAGGGGCGCGGAAAGTTGAAGACCCCGGAAACAGTTTGCTACGAGATTTTTCGTGAAATCTTGCGTGAGGCCCGCGCCTACCAGGCCGAAGGTTATAGAGTGTTGGCCAACCAGAAGGTCGTCGACCGTCTGCTGGACGAGGAGTCCGGCAATGTCGCCGAGCTGGAAGGCTTTATCGGCCGCACCATTCGTTTCCAGGTCGAGACCATGTATTCCCAGGAACAATATGACGTGGTGCTGCTCTGATTTCCTGTACTGAGAACCTGCAAGCCCGGTCCTGCGTCGACCTGTTCACTGAACCTTGCCTGAGGGGGCACTGACATGGAGCGTCTGACACGCTTTGTTGCCGGCCTGACCCGCTGGAGCATGGGCCTCGGTGCGTTGTTGCTGGTACTGGTGGCATTGTATGTCAGCCTGGGCCGGCAACTGGTGCCGCTGGTGGCCGAGTACCGCACCGAAATCGAAAGCAAGGCCCAGGCCGCCGTCGGCCTGCCGCTGTCCATTGGCAGGCTGGAAGGGCGCTGGCAGGGCTTGACGCCGGTGCTGCTGGCCCACGATGTAAGAGTTGGCGAGGGCGCTTCGGCGCTGTTGCTGGACAAGGTCCAGGTGACTCCCGATCTCTGGGCCAGCCTGCGGGCCCGCGAAGTGCGGATTGCCCATCTTGAGCTCAGTGGCCTGCAACTGAGTTTGAAGGAAGACCAGGACGGCCACTGGGCCCTCCAGGGTTTTCCGGTGCAGGACGACCAGCCGCTGGATCCCGCGCAGTGGCTGACCCGTGCGCAGATGATCAAGCAGTTGTCGGTGCTCGACAGCCAGTTGACCTTGCAGCCGTTCGGCCGATCACCGCTGAGCCTGACTTACATCGGTCTCAACCTGGAAAGCGGTGTGTCCCGCCAGCGCCTCGACCTGCGCTTGAATTTGCCCGACGGCCAACCCCTGGCCCTGAACCTGAAAACCCGCCTGCGCGCCAGCGACTGGCGCAATGGCACGGCGCAAGCCTACCTGAGCCTGCCGCAAAGCGACTGGGCGCACTGGCTGCCGACGCGGCTGACCGGGCAGATGAACATCACCGAGCTCAAGGCCGGTGGCGAGTTCTGGTTGAACTGGGCCAATGGTACGGTGCAGAGCGCCGTGGTCCGGCTCAATGCGCCGCAATTCCGGGGCGCCTATGCCCAGCGCAAGGCGGTCAGCATCGACAACCTGGCCCTCAACGCCTATGTCCAGCACACCGGGCAGGGGTTTGACGTGCAGCTCAACTCCCTGGCGATGAGCCTGGGCAAGACGCGCTGGGAAAGCCACTTGCAATTGCAGCAACTCGCCGCCACCGACAAAGAACCGGAGCGCTGGCACTTGCAGGCCGATCGCCTGGACCTGACGCCGCTCACCCCCTTGCTCGACGCCCTGGCGCCCCTGCCTGAAGGCCTGGCCACGACCATCGATCACCTGAACGTCAGCGGCGCCCTGCGCAACGTGCTGCTGGATTACCGGCCCCAGGAAACCGGCGATCAAAAGCTGAGTTTCGCCGCGAACCTGGAACGGGTCGGCTTCGATGCCTACCACGGCGCCCCGGCGGCGCGTAATGTCAGCGGCAGCATCAGTGGCGACCTCGGCCAGGGCGAACTGCGCATGGACAGCAAGGATTTCTCCCTGTACCTGTACCCGATTTTCAACAAACCCTGGCAGTACCTGCAAGCCAATGCGCGCCTGACCTGGCGCCTGGACCAGGAAGGTTTCACCCTGATCGCGCCCTACATCAAGGTGCTCGGGGAAGAAGGCAAGATCGCCGCCGACTTCCTGATTCGCCTGCACTTTGCCCAGGGCACGGAAGACTACATGGACCTGCGGGTCGGCCTGGTGGATGGCGAAGGTCGTTTCACCCCCAAGTACCTGCCGGCGGTGTTGAGCCCGGCGCTGGACGAATGGTTGCGCAGTTCGATCCTGCATGGCGCGGTGGAGCAGGGCTTCTTCCAGTACCAGGGCTCGCTGAACCACGACGCCGTGGCCGCGGCGCGCAATATCAGCCTGTTCTTCAAGGTCCATGATGCCGAGCTGGCGTTCCAGCCGGGCTGGCCCCATGTCAGCAAGGTCAAGGGTGATGTCTTTATCGAGGACAGCGGGGTGCGGATCAACGCCAGCGAAGGCCAGTTGCTCAACACCCAGGTCAGCGACATCATGGTCAATATTCCCCATGTGCCCAGCGGGCAACACAGCCATATGTTCCTCGACGGCAACTTTGCCGGTGGCCTGGGCGACGGCCTGAAGATTCTCCAGGAAGCACCGATCGGCACTGGCGCGACCTTTGCCGGCTGGCAGGCCACGGGTGACCTGTCGGGCAAGGTGAGCCTCGATGTGCCACTGGTCAAGGCCGAGGAACCGAAGATCCTGGTGGATTTCAAGACCGACAAGGCCACGCTCAAGCTGCCTGATCCGGCGTTGGAACTGAGCCAGCTCAAGGGTGATTTCCGCTTCGACAGCGCCAAGGGCCTGAGTGCCGGAAATATCAGTGCCCAGGCATTCGAGCGGCCCATCAGCGCGCAGATTTTCGCCGACGGCAAACCGGGCAGCCTCAATACCCGGGTGGTGGCCAAGGGGCAGGTGGCGATCAAGAAGCTCAGCGATTGGCTGAATGTCAGCCAGCCGTTGCCGGTCTCGGGTGACCTGCCTTACCAGTTGCAACTGACCCTGGACGGTGCCGACAGCCAGTTGATGATCAACTCCAGCCTCAAAGGCGTTGCCGTCGACTTGCCGGCGCCGTTCGGCATGCCGGCCAGCCTGGGGCGCGACAGCGTGTTCCGCATGACCTTGCAAGGTGCCGAGCGGCGTTACTGGTTCAATTACGGCAACCTGGCCAACTTCACCTTTGCCGCGCCGAGCGGCAGGTTCGGCGAGGGCCGTGGCGAATTGTTCCTCGGCGACGGCTCCGCGCAACTGCCGACGGCCCAGGGCCTGCGGATCCGTGGAGTGTTGTCGGAGCTGGACCTGGAACCGTGGAAAGCCGTCGCTGACCGGTATGCCGGCCAGGACCCGGGCGGCAGTGCCAAGCAATTGCTCAGCAGCGCGGATTTCAAGGTCGGCAAGCTCAGCGCTTTCGGTAGCCGGTTCGACCAGGTGAATCTGCAGATGGCCCGCAGCGCCAATGCCTGGGGCTTGCGGATCGACAGCCAGCAGGCCAAGGGCAGCGTGACCTTGCCGGATGCCAAGGATGTGCCGATTGGCGTCAAGCTGGCCTATGTGCGCCTGCCGGCGCCGGACCCGAGTGTAGTCGCCGATGAGAATGCCCCGGACCCGTTGGCCTCGGTCGATCCCCGACAGATTCCAGCCGTGGACGTGAGCATCGAGCAACTGTTCCAGGGCAATGACCTGGTCGGTGCCTGGTCGCTCAAGGCGCGCCCGACCCCCAAGGGCATCAGGCTCAATGACCTCAATCTCGGCCTCAAAGGCTTGCAACTGCAAGGCTCTGGTGGCTGGGAAGGGCTTCCCGGCAGCAGCGGCAGTTGGTTCAACGGGCGCCTGGAAGGCAAGAACCTGGCGGACGTGCTCAAGGCCTGGAGCTTTGCCCCGACTGTCACCAGTGAGGATTTCCAGGTCGATGTCGATGGCCGTTGGCCCGGCTCGCCGGCCTGGGTCGGGCCCAAGCGCTTCTCGGGCAGTATCGATGCGACCCTGAACAAGGGCCAGTTCGTCGAGGCTGACGGCGGTGCCCAGGCCCTGCGGGTATTTGGCCTGTTGAACTTCAACTCCATCGGCCGCCGCCTGCGCCTGGACTTTTCCGACCTGTTGGGCAAAGGCCTCAGCTACGATCGGGTCAAGGGCCTGCTGGTGGCCAGCGATGGCGTGTATGTGACGCGCAATCCGATCACCCTGACGGGGCCTTCGAGCAACCTGGAACTCAATGGCACCCTCGATATGGTTGCCGACCGGGTCGATGCCAAGCTGCTGGTGACCTTGCCGGTGACCAACAACCTGCCGATTGCCGCGTTGATCGTCGGTGCGCCGGCCATCGGCGGCGCGCTGTTCCTGATCGACAAGTTGATCGGTGACCGCGTGGCGCGCTTCGCCAGCGTCAAATACAGCATTACCGGCCCCTGGAAAGAACCGAAGATCACTTTCGACAAGCCGTTTGACAAGTCGAAGTAAGGCTCCGGCGCAAACGGGTTGCGCCGGCATTTTTCGTACTGGGCATGCCGCTGCATGGAGTAGCATGACGCTATGTCTTTGAAGGAGTGCGCCATGACCTTTTCCGTCATCCAGATGGTCAGCCAGAGCGATGTCCTGGCCAACCTGGCCCAGGCACGCGCGCTGCTGGAGCGGGCTGCCGAAGGCGGGGCCCGGCTGGCCGTGCTACCGGAGAACTTCGCCGCCATGGGCCGTCGCGACATCGCCGAGATCGGCCGCGCCGAAGCCTTGGGTGAAGGACCGATCCTGCCCTGGTTGAAACAGGCCGCCCGCGACCTCAAGTTATGGATAGTGGCGGGCACCTTGCCATTGCCGCCTGTCGACCAGCCGCGCGCCAAGGCCAACGCCTGTTCGCTGTTGATCGATGAGCAGGGCGAGGCGGTGGCGCGTTACGACAAGCTGCATCTGTTCGATGTGGACGTGGCGGATACGCGCGGGCGTTATCGCGAATCCGATGACTATGCTTATGGCAGCCAGGTGGTGGTGGCCGATACCCCGGTAGGACGCCTGGGCCTGAGTGTGTGTTACGACCTGCGCTTTCCCGAGCTCTACAGTGAGTTGCGCAAGGCCGGTGCCGAATTGATCACCGCACCCTCGGCCTTTACCGCTGTGACGGGGGCGGCGCACTGGGAGGTGCTGATTCGCGCCCGGGCCATCGAGACCCAGTGCTACCTGCTGGCGGCAGCCCAGGGCGGGGTGCATCCGGGGCCGCGGGAAACCTTTGGCCACGCGGCGATTGTCGACCCCTGGGGGCGCATCGTCGCCGAACAGGATCAAGGCGAAGCGGTGTTGCTGGCCGAACGCGACAGTAATGAACAGGCGTCCATCCGGGCGCGGATGCCGGTGGCGAGCCATCGGCGCTTTTTCTCGCAGGGCGCGCAGCGACCTGCATCGGAATGACGAAATAAGGCGCAAAACTATGAGCGAGTTGTTGTCCTCAGTCAGCGAACACCTGTTGGCGCCGGGTGGCGTAACCATCGAAAGCCTGCAGGCGGTGCTGGGCGATCTGGCCGGGCCGGGCATCGATGCCGCCGACCTGTATTTCCAGGGGCAGATTTCCGAGTCCTGGGCCCTGGAAGACGGCATCGTCAAGGAAGGCAGTTTCAACCTTGACCAGGGTGTCGGCGTGCGCGCCCAGTCCGGTGAAAAAACCGGTTTTGCCTACAGCAACGCCATTACCCTCGAAGCCCTGGGCTCGGCGGCGCGTGCCGCCCGTTCGATTTCCCGGGCCGGGCAGCATGGCAAGGTGCAGGTGTTCAGCAGCCAGGAAGTGACGCAGTTGTATGCGCCGGATAACCCGCTGGACGTCATGAGCCGTGCCGAGAAGGTCGAATTGCTCAAGCGTGTCGATGTCGCCACCCGTGCCCTGGATCCGCGTATCCAGCAGGTCTCGGTGAGCATGGCCGGGGTCTGGGAGCGGATTCTTGTCGCCTCCACCGACGGCGGCCTGGCGGCGGATGTGCGGCCGCTGGTGCGCTTCAATGTCAGCGTGATCGTCGAGCAGAACGGCCGGCGTGAACGCGGCGGGCACGGCGGTGGCGGGCGTACCGACTATCGTTATTTCCTCACTGAAGACCGGGCCATGGGGTATGCCCGCGAGGCCCTGCGCCAGGCGCTGGTCAATCTCGAAGCGATTCCCGCGCCGGCCGGCACCTTGCCGGTGGTGCTTGGTTCCGGTTGGTCCGGGGTGCTGCTGCACGAAGCGGTCGGCCACGGCTTGGAAGGCGACTTCAACCGCAAGGGCAGTTCGGCCTATAGCGGGCGGATGGGCGAGATGGTTGCGTCGAAGCTCTGCACCATCGTCGATGACGGCACCCTGGCGGGCCGCCGCGGCTCCCTGAGCGTCGATGACGAAGGCACGCCGACCGAGTGCACCACGCTGATCGAAAACGGCGTGCTCAAAGGTTATATGCAGGACAAGCTCAATGCCCGGCTGATGGGCGTGGCGCGTACCGGCAACGGTCGTCGCGAGTCCTACGCGCACCTGCCGATGCCGCGCATGACCAACACCTACATGCTCGGTGGCGAAAGCGATCCGGCGGAAATCATCGCTTCGGTGAAACGCGGCATCTACTGCGCCAACCTCGGCGGCGGCCAGGTCGACATCACCAGTGGCAAGTTCGTGTTCTCCACCAGCGAGGCCTACCTGATCGAAGACGGCAAGATCACCGCACCGGTCAAGGGGGCGACGCTGATCGGCAACGGCCCGGAAGCCATGAGTCGGGTGTCGATGGTCGGCAACGACCTGGCGCTGGACAGCGGCGTGGGCACGTGCGGCAAGGATGGGCAGTCGGTACCGGTGGGGGTTGGTCAGCCGACCTTGAAGATCGATGCGATCACCGTGGGTGGCACGGGGTCGTAGGAAGAGGTGGAGCGTCGGGTGAGCGCCAGATGGGCTCACCCGGGGCGAAGCTCAACGCAGGCCGCGTTGAGTTTCGTCCAGCTCACGGATGTACTTGAAGATTTTACGGCTGGCGGCCGGCGCCTTGTTCTGCGCAAGCTCGTGTTGAGCCTGGCGGATCAGGGAGCGCAGTTGCTGGCGATCAGCGTCCGGGTAGTCGATGACGAACTTTTCCAGAACATCGTCGGCACCTGCGATCAGGCGATCGCGCCAGCGTTCGAGATTGTGGAAACGTTCGTTGTATTGCCGAGTGGAGGCATCGAGTTGGTCCAGCAGCATCAGGATGGCGTCAGTGTCCTGATCGCGCATCAGCCGGCCGATGAACTGGATATGCCGTTTCCGCGCGATATTCGCGGTGTGCTTCGGCGCTTCGGCCAGGGCACGGCGCAAGCCGTCGGTTAGTGGCAGTTTTGCCACCAGGTCCGGCTTGAGTGTTGTCAGGCGCTCGCCGAGATCAACCAGAGCATGCAGCTCGCGTTTGACCTGGGTTTTGCTTTTCTCCCCATCGAGGGAGTCGTCGTAAGAATCAACCATGGTGGCAGTCCGCAAAGAAACGCCGCCATGATAACCAGTCGGGGGCCGCTTGTCCGGCCCGGTCGCTCGAAGACCTTGACCGAAAGCAGAATTTGAGTGGAGAAAGCCATGAGTTCAGCACAAAGCGTCGGCCCGCAGGCATTGCCGGTCCTGCAGGAGCAGGTCGAGCAGATTCTCGCCGAAGCCAAACGCCAGGGCGCCAGTGCCTGTGAAGTGGCGGTATCCCTGGAGCAGGGACTGTCGACTTCAGTGCGCCAGCGGGAAGTGGAAACCGTCGAGTTCAACCGTGACCAGGGCTTCGGCATCACCTTGTACGTGGGGCAGCGCAAGGGCTCGGCCAGCACCTCGGCCAGTGGCCCCGAAGCAATTCGCGAAACCGTGGCGGCGGCCTTGGCCATCGCCAAGCACACCTCGGAAGACGAGCATTCGGGCCTGGCTGATGCCGCCCTGATGGCCAAGGAACTCAAGGACTTCGACCTGTTCCATGCCTGGGACATCAGTCCTGAGCAGGCCATCGAGCGCGCGTTGATCTGTGAGGCGGCGGCGTTTGACGCCGACAGTCGGATCAAGAACGCCGACGGTACCACCCTGAGCACTTCCCAAGGCTGCCGCGTGTATGGCAACAGCCATGGGTTTATCGGCGGTTCGGCCTCGACCCGGCACAGCCTCAGTTGCGTGATGATCGCCGAAGGCGACGGTCAGATGCAGCGCGACTACTGGTATGACGTCAATCGCCAGGGCGAATTGCTCGCGGATGCCGCGAGCATTGGCCGCAAGGCCGCGCAACGGGCGGCCAGCCGCCTGGGTGCGCGTCCGGTACCGACCTGCGAAGTGCCGGTGCTGTTTTCGGCGGAATTGGCCGGCGGCTTGTTCGGTAGCTTTCTCTCGGCGATTTCCGGCGGCAACCTGTACCGCAAGTCTTCGTTCCTTGAAGGCGCGATGGGTCAGCGCCTGTTCCCGGAGTGGCTGACCCTCGACGAGCGTCCGCACCTGATGCAGGGCATGGGCAGCTCGGCCTTTGACGGCGATGGCCTGGCAACCTATGCCAAGCCGTTCGTCGAAAATGGCACCCTGGTCTCCTATGTGCTGGGCACCTACTCGGGCCGTAAGCTGGGCCTGCCGAGCACCGCCAACGCCGGTGGTGTGCACAACCTGTTCGTCACCCATGGGGTTGAGGATCAGGACGCGCTGATCCGGCGCATGGGCCGCGGCCTGCTGGTGACCGAGTTGATGGGCCAAGGCCTGAACATGGTCACCGGGGATTATTCGCGCGGGGCGGCGGGCTTCTGGGTCGAGAATGGCGAGATCCAGTTCCCGGTCCAGGAAGTGACCATTGCCGGCAATATGCGCGATATGTTCAAGCAGATCGTTGCCGTGGGCAGTGATCTGGAACTGCGCAGCCATATCCGTACCGGCTCGGTGCTGATCGAGCGGATGACCGTCGCCGGTAGCTGATAGCTCTGATTAAAAAGGCGCGCCATCCGCTGGATGGCGCGCCTTTTTTTGATCGCTATGACCGCTCGGCGTTATTCGCCTTCGTCGAAATAGTTGGTGATCAGCTTGACCAGCGCGGCCATGGCCTCATCTTCCTGCTCGCCCTCGGTTTTCAGATGAATCCGGGTGCCCTTGCCGGCGGCCAGCATCATCATGGCCATGATGCTCTTGCCGTCGACCATGCTTTCCGGTGTACGCCCGGCGCGGATCTGGCAGGGGAACTGGCCGGCAACGCCGACGAACTTCGCCGAAGCGCGGGCATGCAGGCCCAGTTTGTTGATGATTTCAATTTCCAGAGCGGGCATCGCGGTGGTGGTCCTTTCAGCTAAGGTCGCGGTGGCGGACCTGGACGTTCTTCAGGGATTGTTGCAGGGCCTTGCCCAAGCGTTCGGTGAGGTAGACGGAGCGGTGATGCCCGCCCGTGCAGCCGATGGCAATAGTGACATAAGCCCGGTTGCTGGCGGCAAAACGCGGCAACCATTTAAGCAAATAACTGGAAATATCCTGGTACATCTCCTCGACGTCGGCTTGTGCGGCCAGGTAGTCGACCACCGCCTGGTCTAGCCCGGACTGCTCGCGCAGTTCCGGTTTCCAGTAGGGGTTGGGCAGGCAGCGCACGTCGAACACCAGGTCGGCATCCACCGGCATGCCGCGCTTGAAGCCGAACGATTCGACGAGGAAGGCGGTGCCCGGCTCCGGCTGGTTCAGCAGGCGCAGCTTGATGGTGTCGCGCAACTGATAGAGGTTCAGGTGGGTGGTATTGACCTTGAGGTCGGCCAGGTCCGAGATCGGTCCCAGCAGGTTGCTTTCGTCGCGGATGGCCTCGGCCAGCGAGCGATTGGCGCTGCTCAGCGGGTGGCGCCGACGGGTTTCGGAAAAGCGTTTGAGCAGGGTTTCTTCGTCGGCATCCAGGTACAGCACGTCACAGTGGATATGCCGGCTGCGCACTTCATCGAGCAGTTCCGGGAAGCGCGACAGGTGGCTGGGCAGGTTGCGCGCGTCGATGGAGACGGCGACCAGCGGTTGCGCCAGCTCGGTATGGATCAGCGCGCGCTCGGCCAGTTCCGGCAGCAGGCCCGCCGGCAGGTTGTCGATGCAGTAGTAGCCGTTGTCCTCGAGGACATCGAGGGCAGTGCTTTTACCCGAGCCGGAGCGGCCGCTGACGATGATCAAGCGCATGGTTAGTGACCGTTCTGCTCGTCCAGGACCACCTGATACAGGGCCTGGTTGGAAGTCGCACCGCGCAGCTTGTCACGTACGTCCTTGCGGTCGAGCATGCTGGCAATCTGCCGCAGCAGCTCCAGATGGGCATCGGTGGCGGCTTCCGGGACCAGCAGGACGAACAGCAGGTCAACCGGCGCGCCATCGATGGCGTCGAAATCGATGGGGGCGTCCAGGTGCATCAGGGCGCTGATGGGCGCCACGCAACCCTTCAGGCGGCAGTGTGGGATGGCAATGCCATTGCCGAAACCGGTCGAGCCGAGTTTCTCGCGCGCGACCAGGGCGTCGAAGACATCCTGCATGGCCAGGTAAGGGACTTCTTGGCTGATCAGGTTGGCAATTTGCTCGAGGGCTTTCTTTTTACTGCCGCCCGGCACGTTCACCAGGGAACGGCCGGGGGTCAGGATGCTTTCAAGTCGGATCATGGATGGGTGTCAGCGACCTGTACCTTGGAGCAGGTGCAGGTTCTTTTCCTTATGCTTTTTCAGTTGTCGGTCCAACTTGTCGGTGAGCAGGTCGATCGCCGCATACATGTCGTCATGCTCGGCGTTGGCGACCACTTCACCGCCGTGGATATGCAAGGTGGCTTCGATTTTCTGCTTCAGTTTTTCGACAGCCATGGTCACCTGTACGTTGGTGATCTTGTCGAAATGACGCTCCAGTCGGTCGAGCTTCTCGCCGATGTAAGCACGCAGGGGTTCGGTCACTTCCAGTTGGTGTCCACTGATATTGACTTGCATACAGCCTCTCCTTCGTTGCCAGTGCATAACGCAGCAGGCGATTGCCTGCCACAGAGCACGCTCTGAAACTTAGCGGTTTCAGAACGCAGCCCAGACGCTGTAACGGGGCCCTGTCTACTACATCAGTCGTTTCCGTTCACTGGAGGGGGCGATCCCCAGAGACTCACGGTATTTGGCGACGGTTCGACGGGCCACCTGAATGCCTTGTGCCTCCAGTAAACCAGCGATCTTGCTGTCACTCAACGGCTTTTTCTGATTTTCCGCCGCGACCAGTTTTTTGATGATCGCGCGGATCGCCGTGGACGAGCATTCGCCGCCTTCGGAGGTGCTGACGTGGCTGGAGAAAAAGTATTTCAGTTCGTAGATACCACGGGGGGTATGCATGAATTTTTGCGTGGTGACCCGGGAAATCGTCGATTCGTGCATGCCTACCGCTTCGGCGATGTCATGCAGGACCAGCGGCTTCATCGCCTCGTCACCGTATTCCAGGAAGCCGCGCTGGTGTTCGACGATCTGGGTGGCGACTTTCATCAGGGTTTCGTTGCGGCTCTGCAGGCTCTTGATGAACCAGCGGGCTTCCTGCAACTGGTTGCGCATGAAGGTGTTGTCGGCGCTGGTGTCGGCGCGGCGGACAAAACCGGCGTACTGCGGGTTGACCCGCAGGCGCGGCACCGACTCCTGGTTCAGCTCCACCAGCCAGCGCTCGTTGTCCTTGCGCACGATCACGTCGGGGACGACGTATTCGGCTTCGCTGGACTCGATTTGCGAGCCCGGGCGCGGGTTGAGGCTCTGCACCAGTTCGATGACCTGGCGCAGTTCGTCTTCCTTGAGCTTCATGCGCCGCATCAACTGGCTGTAGTCGCGGCTGCCGAGCAGGTCGATGTAGTCGCTGACCAGGCGCTGGGCTTCGGCCAGCCAGGGCGTGCGGGCCGGCAGCTGGCGCAATTGCAGCAACAGGCATTCGCCCAGGTTGCGCGCGCCGATGCCGGCCGGTTCGAATTGCTGGATGCGATGCAGTACCGCTTCGATCTCGTCCAGCTCGATATCCAGTTCCGGGTCGAAGGCATCGAGGATTTCCTCGAGGGTTTCGTCCAGGTAGCCCTGATTGTTGATGCAGTCGATCAGGGTCACGGCGATCAGTCGATCGGTGTCGGACATCGGCGCCAGGTTCAGTTGCCAGAGCAGATGGCTCTGCAGGCTCTCACCGACCGAGGTGCGGGTGGTGAAGTCCCACTCGTCGTCATCGTTGCTCGGCAGGCTGCTGGCGCTGGTCTGGTAGACATCTTCCCAGGCGGTGTCGACGGGTAGTTCGTTGGGAATGCGCTCGTTCCAGTCGCCTTCCTCGAGGTTGTCCACCGTCGGCGCGGTTTCCTGCTGGAAGGAGGGTTCCTGGATTTCAGTGTTGGGTTTGTGCTCGGCGTTGTCGGCCAGCGGGTCGGTATTGTCGAAGTCGTCGCCTTCTTCCTGGCGTTCGAGCATCGGATTGGACTCCAGGGCCTCCTGGATTTCCTGCTGAAGGTCCAGGGTCGACAATTGGAGCAGGCGGATGGCCTGTTGCAGCTGCGGTGTCATCGTCAGCTGCTGGCCCATTCTCAGGACTAGCGATGGTTTCATGGCAGGGGCTTAACACCTTATTCGCCGGCGCGCATGCGCCATCCACTCTACAGGGCGCCGGGGCGCCAAACATAAGCAAATTATATGCCTGAAACCCGAGCCTTTGCCTAGAGCGCTGTAACAATAAAATTCTTGTGGTTTTTATTGAACAGGTTGCGCTCTGGCGCTTGATCCGTTACCTCGATGTTTACAGGCGGAATTCATGGCCCAGGTAGACTTCCTTGACCAGTTCGTTGGCCAGGATAGTGGCCGAATCGCCTTCGGCGATCAGCTGTCCATCATTGACGATATAGGCGGTTTCGCAGATGTCCAGGGTCTCGCGGACGTTGTGATCGGTGATCAGCACACCGATGCCCTTGGCCTTGAGGTGATAGATGATCTGTTTGATATCGCCAACGGAAATCGGGTCGACCCCAGCGAAGGGCTCATCGAGCAGGATGAATTTCGGCGCGGTAGCCAGGGCGCGGGCGATTTCCACGCGACGCCGTTCGCCACCGGACAGGCTCATGCCGAGGTTGTCGCGGATGTGGCTGATGTGGAACTCCTGCAGCAAGCTTTCCAGCTCCTTGCGGCGGCTGTTCTTGTCGAGTTCCTTGCGGGTCTCGAGGATCGCCATGATGTTGTCCGCCACCGACAGCTTGCGGAAAATCGAGGCTTCCTGAGGCAGGTAGCCGATCCCGGCGCGTGCACGACCGTGCATCGGCTGGTGGCTGACATCCTGGTCGTCGATCAGCACACGACCCTGGTCGGCCTGGACCAGGCCGACGATCATGTAGAAGCAGGTGGTCTTGCCGGCGCCGTTGGGGCCGAGCAAGCCGACGATCTGCCCGCTGTCGATCGACAGGCTGACATCACGCACCACCTGGCGACTTTTGTAGGCCTTGGCCAGATGCTGGGCTTTCAGGGTTGCCATTACTGCGCCTTCTGCTGGTCGGTTTTCGGCTTCGGCTGGATGACCATGTCGATGCGTGGGCGCGGGGCGGTGATCTTGCTGCCGTTGGCGCGACCGGCCTGGGCGATCTGCTTCACCGTGTCGTAGACGATTTTCTCGCCTTCGGTGGTGTTGCCGTCGTTGATCACCTTGGCCTTGTCGATCAGGATGATGCGGTTCTGCTGGGCGTGATACTGGATCGTCACGCCATAACCCTGCACCGGCTTCGGATCACCGACTTTCTGCAGTTGCTCGAAGTAGGCCAGGTTGCCCACGGAGGTCACCACGTCGATGGCGCCGTCCTTGGTCCGGGTCAGCGTCACGGTGTTGCCCTTGACGATCATCGAACCTTGGGTAATGACCACGTCACCCTTGTAGGTGGCGATGCCTTGCTTGTCGTCCAGTTGAGCGTCGTCGGCCTGGATGCGGATCGGCTGCTGGCTGTCGGTCGGCAGTGCCCAGGCGTTCACGCTTCCCAGTGCCGCACCGAGGCCAAGCAAAATAGGGAGGGTTTTAACGAGACTCATACTGTCCTCTTACATTGGACAGCAGGTGTATCCGGCTGTCGTTCAAATACGCTTTCATTCCATTGCCAGTGGTCACGCCGTCGGCCCCGTCGATTCTAACGGCTTGCTCGGTCTGCGCATATTGCTTCTGTGGGAATACTGTCATTCGGCTGCTGGTAATGATGACTTCCCGCTGTAGTTCGTCGGTTCGTGCCACCCGTACCGAGTCGATCAGCTCGATTTCGGTGCCGTCCGGGTTGACCTCGGCGTGCTCGCTCTGGACATGCCACGGATAGACTGTGCCGCGGTAGATGTGCATGTCGGGCTTGGTCACCAGGGTCACGTCGGAAGCCTTGAGGTGTTCGACCTTGTCGCCGGTCAAGTCGTACTGTACGCGACCGTCTGGCATGTACTGAATGCTGTGGGCGTTGATAGCGTAGTAGTCGATCTGGGTTTCATCGACTGGCGCCACCGGGCGATCGAGGAAGCGTTCCGGGCTGATGTTCCAGTAGCCAACGGCCGCGAAAATAGCGGCGATGACTGCGAACAGCAGAATATTGCGAATTTTCTTGCTCAGCATAAATAGCTCTACAGGTAGGCGGCGTGAGCCGCTTCAAGGCTGCCCTGGGCTTGCAGGATCAGCTCGCAGAATTCGCGGGCGGCGCCATCGCCGCCCCGGGCCCGGGTGATGCCGTGGGCGTGTTCGCGGACGAAGCCGGCGGCGTTGGCTACGGCCATGCCCAGTCCGACGCGGCGGATCACCGGCAGGTCCGGCAGGTCGTCACCCAGGTAGGCGACCTGTGCATAGCTTAGATTGAGCTGGGCGAGCAGAGCGTCGAGCACCACCAGCTTGTCTTCGCGGCCCTGGTAGACATGGGGGATGCCGAGGTTCTGCGCGCGGCGCTCGACCAGTGCGGTCTTGCGACCGCTGATAATAGCGGTTTGCACGCCGGCGGCCATCAGCATCTTGATGCCCTGGCCGTCTAGGGTGCTGAACGACTTGAATTCGCTACCGTCTTCGAGGAAGTACAGGCGACCGTCGGTCAGCACGCCGTCGACGTCGAAGACCGCCAACTTGATGGCCTTGCCACGTTGCAACAGATCGTCATTCATTTACATCACTCCCGCGCGCAGCAGATCGTGCATGTTCAGGGCGCCCACCGGGCGATCTTCGCTGTCGACCACCACCAGCGCGCTGATCTTGTGGTCTTCCATGATTTTCAGGGCTTCGGCGGCAAGCATCTCGGCCCGGGCGGTCCTGCCGTGGGGCGTCATGACGTCTTCGATCAGGACCGTGTGGATATCGATGGGGCGGTCCAGGGTTCGGCGCAGGTCACCGTCGGTGAAGATCCCGGCCAGGCGCCCGTCGGCTTCGACGATCACGGTCATGCCGAGACCTTTGCGCGTCATTTCCATGAGCGCGTCTTTCAGCAGGGTGCCACGCAGTACTTGTGGCAACTCGTCGCCGGCATGCATGACATTTTCCACTTTCAGCAGCAGGCGCCGGCCCAGGGCGCCGCCCGGGTGGGAAAAGGCGAAGTCTTCGGCGGTGAAGCCGCGGGCCTCGAGCAGGGCCACCGCCAGGGCATCACCCATCACCAGGGCCGCGGTGGTGGAGGAGGTCGGCGCCAGGTTCAGCGGGCAGGCCTCATGCTCGACATGCACGTTCAGGTTGACTTCGGCGGCCTTGGCCAGTGGTGAGTCGGGGTTGCCGGTCAGGCTGATCAACTGGATGCCCAGGCGTTTGATCAACGGCAGCAGGGTGATGATTTCCGCGGTCGAGCCGGAGTTGGACAGGGCCAGGATGATGTCGTCTCGGGTGATCATGCCCATGTCGCCGTGGCTGGCTTCGGCGGGGTGGACGAAAAACGCCGTGGTGCCGGTGCTGGCCAGGGTCGCGGCGATCTTGTTGCCGATGTGTCCGGACTTGCCCATGCCGACCACGACCACACGGCCTTTGCTGGCCAGAATCATTTCGCAAGCGCGTACGAAATCAGCGTCGATATGGGCGAGCAGGCCTTCTACGGCTTCTCGTTCGAGGCGGATGGTGCGTTGTGCTGATTGAATCAGGTCGCTGGATTGGCTCATGTCAGAAATCGTATAGCCTGATGAAAAGGCGCGATTATAGCGGCAATGCCCTCGTCACTCACACTAGATCATTGCGTTTTGCGTGGTGCCTGTAGGAGTTTGCCTTCAGTTTTTGTCTCGCAAGCCCTCAAGCCCGGCTGTATTTATCCTGAACAAGGGTGGCTTCGGCCTTGGGCGGCTCGTATCAGCGGTGATATAGTTCGCGGCTAGTTCGGCCCGCTCAGGAAGTATGCGCCTCTTTCAAGAGAGGTCTGGTGTCCGAGTCCGAGGCTGCATCGCAAGGAGTTTAGATGAGCGCCGATAACGCCTACGCGGTCGAGCTGAAGGGTGTGACCTTCAAGCGCGGTGCGCGCAGCATCTTCAATAATGTCGACATTCGTATCCCGCGAGGCAAGGTCACCGGCATCATGGGGCCTTCCGGGTGCGGCAAGACCACCCTGTTGCGGCTGATGGGCGCGCAACTGCGCCCCAGCGGCGGCGAAGTATGGGTCAATGGTCAGAACCTCCCCACCCTGTCGCGCGGCGATCTGTTCGACGCGCGCAAGCACATGGGGGTGCTGTTCCAGAGTGGTGCGCTGTTCACTGACCTGGACGTTTTCGAGAACGTTGCCTTTCCGTTGCGGGTTCACACTGAACTGCCGGAAGAAATGATCCGGGACATTGTGCTGCTCAAATTGCAGGCAGTCGGTCTGCGCGGAGCGGTCGACCTGATGCCCGACGAGTTGTCCGGCGGTATGAAACGGCGTGTGGCCCTGGCCCGGGCGATTGCCCTGGACCCGCAGATCCTCATGTACGACGAACCGTTCGTCGGCCAGGACCCGATCGCCATGGGTGTCCTCGTGCGCCTGATCCGTCTGCTCAATGATGCCCTGGGCATCACCAGCATCGTGGTGTCCCACGATCTGGCCGAAACCGCCAGCATCGCCGACTACCTTTATGTGGTCGGTGATGGCGAGGTGCTCGGGCAAGGCACCCCGGAAGAGCTGATGAATGCCGATAACCCGCGTATCCGCCAGTTCATGAACGGCGATCCTGACGGTCCCGTACCGTTCCACTTTCCGGCGGCGGACTACCGCACTGACCTGTTGGGGAAGCGCTGACAATGCGCAAGAAATCACTTATCGAGAGAGTGCGTCTGTTCGGTCGTTCGGGCCTGGACGTGCTCGCCGTGCTCGGTCGCTCGACATTGTTCCTCTCCCATGTGCTGTTCGGCCGTGGCAGCATCGGCGGCGGCTTCGGGCTGCTGATCAAGCAATTGCATTCCGTGGGCGTGATGAGTCTGGTGATCATTGTCGTCTCCGGGGTTTTCATCGGCATGGTCCTGGCCCTGCAGGGTTTCAATATCCTCTCCAGCTACGGTTCCGAACAGGCGGTGGGGCAAATGGTCGCCCTGACCCTGTTGCGTGAACTCGGGCCGGTGGTCACCGCGCTGCTGTTCGCCGGGCGTGCCGGTTCGGCGCTGACCGCCGAAATCGGCAACATGAAGTCCACCGAGCAACTGTCCAGCCTGGAGATGATCGGTGTCGATCCACTCAAGTACATTGTCGCGCCGCGGCTCTGGGCCGGCTTCATTTCCCTGCCGGTGCTGGCAATGATCTTCAGCGTGGTCGGGATCTGGGGCGGTTCATGGGTGGCGGTGGACTGGCTGGGGGTCTATGACGGCTCCTACTGGGCTAACATGCAGAACAGCGTGACATTCAACAGTGATGTGCTGAACGGCATCATCAAAAGTATCGTGTTCGCCTTCGTGGTGACCTGGATTGCCGTGTTTCAAGGCTACGACTGCGAACCCACTTCCGAAGGGATCAGCCGTGCCACGACCAAGACCGTGGTCTATGCCTCCCTGGCAGTGCTGGGCCTTGACTTTATTCTGACCGCCTTGATGTTTGGAGATTTCTGATGCAAAACCGCACCCTGGAAATCGGTGTCGGCCTTTTTCTGCTGGCTGGCATCCTGGCTTTGCTGCTGCTTGCGTTGCGGGTCAGCGGGCTGTCCCCTACGACAAACACTGAAACGTATAAATTATATGCGTACTTCGACAATATCGCCGGTTTGACTGTCAGAGCTAAAGTCACCATGGCCGGTGTCACCATCGGCAAGGTGACGGCGATCGATCTGGACCATGACAGTTTCACCGGCCGGGTGACCATGCAAGTTGAGAAACGCGTGAACAACCTGCCGACTGATTCCACTGCGTCTATCCTCACGGCGGGCTTGCTCGGTGAGAAGTACATCGGCCTCAGCGTGGGCGGGGACGAGACCCTGCTCAAGGATGGTGGGACTATCCACGACACCCAGTCGTCGCTGGTGCTGGAAGATCTGATCGGTAAATTCCTGCTCAATACCGTGAACAAAGACGCCAAATGAGGAGTTTTTCCATGATCTCGATGTTGCGACGCGGTCTGCTGGTGTTGCTGGCGACTTTGCCCTTGATGGGCAACGCCCTGGCGACAACGTCGGCCCATGACCTGGTCAAGAACACCACCGACCGGATGCTGGCCGACCTGGCAGCCAACAAGGCCCAATACAAGCAAAACCCCAGTGCTTTCTATGATGCGCTCAATACCATCGTCGGTCCGGTAGTCGATGCCGACGGCATTTCCAAAAGCATCATGACGGTCAAGTATTCGCGCAAGGCCACGCCCGAGCAAATGAAGACCTTCGCGGAGAACTTCAAGAAGGGTCTGTTCCAGTTCTATGGCAATGCCTTGCTGGAGTACAACAACCAGGGCATCACTGTCGATGCGCCCAAGGATGAGTCGGGTGACCGCACCAGTGTCGGCATGACCGTCAAGGGTAGCAACGGCACCATCTATCCGGTTTCCTACACTCTTGAGAAAATCAACGGCGAGTGGAAACTGCGTAACGTGATCATCAACGGCATCAATATCGGCAAGCTGTTCCGCGATCAGTTCGCCGATGCGATGCAGCGCAACGGCAACAACCTGGATCAGACCATCAACAACTGGGCCGGTGAAGTGGAGAAGGCCAAGGCCGAATCCGAGAAGAGTCCGCAGAAGGCCGCACAGAATGAGTGAAGCCAGCGTTCGCGCCGGTGAGGCAGGTGAAGTGCTGCTGGCCGGCGTGATCGACTACAGCACCGGCCCGGCCTTGCGCAAGGACGGGCAGGCGCTGATCAAGGCCAGCACGGCGCCGGCCCTGGTGGTCGACTGCTCCGCCGTGGAGAAATCCAGCAGTGTCGGCCTGGCCTTGCTGCTGGCGTTCATGCGGGACGCCGCCGACGGCGGCAAATCCCTGAGCATTCGCGCCATGCCGCAAGACATGCGCGAAATCGCCGAGGTTTCCGAGTTGACGGAGATCCTCGGCGTTCATTGACAGGGCCATGAATAAAGAAGCCCCCCGTCAGAGTCCTGCAATGCGGGGTTCGCAGGCGCGGGGCTTTTTTGTATGATGGCCGACCCGCGCGCGTTGGGCGCCGATTGAGGTTGAGCATGCAGGCCTACGAAGTAAAGAGCTTCCTTGAAGAAAAGCTGTCAGGCACTCTTTCACAGGTGCAGGTTGAAGTTGAAGGCGAAGGCTGCAATTTCCAACTGAACGTGATTAGCGACGAACTGGTGGCCCTGAGCCCGGTGAAGCGTCAGCAGAGCATCTATGCCCATTTGAACCCGTGGATCGCCGATGGCAGCATCCATGCGGTCACTATGAAATTTTTCAGCCGCGCGGCCTGGGCCGAGCGCACCTGAGCCTGAATTGGCGTCGAGACCCTTATGGACAAACTGATTATTACTGGCGGCGTTCGTCTTGATGGCGAAATCCGCATTTCCGGGGCGAAGAACTCCGCCTTGCCGATCCTGGCCGCCACGTTGCTGTGCGATGGCCCGGTGACCGTGGCCAACCTGCCGCACCTGCACGACATCACCACCATGATCGAGCTGTTCGGGCGCATGGGCATTGAGCCGGTGATCGACGAGAAGCTCAGCGTGGAAATCGATCCACGCACCATCAAGACCCTGATCGCGCCGTACGAGCTGGTGAAAACCATGCGCGCCTCGATCCTGGTGCTGGGGCCGATGGTCGCCCGTTTCGGCGAAGCCGAAGTCGCCCTGCCTGGCGGTTGCGCCATCGGCTCGCGTCCGGTTGACCTGCACATCCGTGGCCTGGAAGCCATGGGCGCGGTCATCGACGTCGAAGGCGGCTACATCAAGGCCAAGGCGCCGGAAGGCGGTCTGCGCGGGGCGAACTTCTTCTTCGACACCGTTTCCGTGACCGGTACCGAGAACATCATGATGGCCGCTGCCCTGGCCCGTGGCCGCAGCGTGCTGCAGAACGCCGCGCGCGAGCCGGAAGTGGTCGACCTGGCGAACTTCCTCAACGCCATGGGCGCCAAGGTCAGCGGTGCCGGTAGCGATACCATTACCATCGACGGTGTCGAGCGCTTGCACTCGGCCACCTACAAGGTGATGCCGGACCGTATCGAGACCGGCACCTACCTGGTGGCCGCGGCCGCTACCGGTGGCCGGGTCAAGGTCAAGGACACCGATCCGACCATTCTTGAAGCCGTGCTGGAGAAGCTGAAAGAGTCCGGTGCTGAAATCACCACCGGTGAGGACTGGATCGAGCTGAACATGCATGGCAAGCGACCGAAAGCCGTCAACGTGCGCACTGCGCCGTACCCGGCATTCCCGACCGACATGCAGGCCCAGTTCATTTCGCTCAACGCCATCGCCGAAGGTACTGGCGCGGTGATCGAGACGATATTCGAAAACCGGTTCATGCACGTTTACGAACTGCATCGCATGGGCGCTAAAATCCAGGTTGAAGGCAACACCGCCATCGTCACCGGCACCGAACGCCTGAAAGGCGCGCCGGTCATGGCCACCGACCTGCGGGCTTCGGCCAGCCTGGTGATTTCGGCCCTGACCGCTGACGGCGACACGCTGATCGACCGCATCTACCACATCGACCGTGGTTATGAGTGCATCGAAGAGAAGTTGCAGATGCTCGGTGCCAAGATCCGCCGCGTTCCGGGCTAGTGTTGTCCCCCTTTGCCGGTGCGAGCCTGCTCGCGCCGGCAAGGGAGAATGAGCCTTACTGATACAGGTTGAAGGACTTAGTTTCCCCATGCTGACCATTGCACTGTCCAAGGGCCGCATTCTCGATGACACCCTGCCGCTGCTCGCTGAAGCGGGCATCGTGCCGACCGAGAATCCGGACAAGAGCCGCAAGCTGATCATCCCCACGACCCAGGACGACGTTCGCCTGCTGATCGTACGGGCCACCGACGTGCCGACCTATGTCGAGCATGGCGCGGCCGACCTCGGTGTGGCCGGTAAAGATGTGCTGATGGAATACGGCGGCCAGGGTCTGTATGAACCCCTGGACCTGCAGATCGCCCAGTGCCGGCTGATGACCGCGGGTGCCATCGGTGCCGTCGAGCCCAAGGGCCGCCTGCGGGTGGCGACCAAGTTCGTCAACGTCGCCAAGCGCTACTACGCCGAACAGGGCCGTCAGGTCGATATCATCAAGCTCTATGGCTCGATGGAACTGGCACCGCTGATCGGCCTGGCCGACAAGATCATCGACGTCGTCGACACCGGCAATACCCTGCGGGCCAACGGCCTGGAACCCCAGGAACTGATCGCGACCATCAGCTCCCGCCTGGTGGTGAACAAGGCGTCGATGAAAATGCAGCACGCCCGTATCCAGTCCCTGATCGACACCCTGCGCAAGGCAGTGGAGTCGCGACACCGCAACTGATTCAATTGCGCGGCCTTGAGCCGCGCCCATCTATCCGTGTCATAGCCAGAATTCTCAGGTGCCCACGCGGATGGCTTGGTAGTCTTGCGGCGCCTGAGATCTGCTGTTCCCAAGCATTCGCCAATTATTGAGGCCCACGCTATGACCACGTCCAACGCAATTCGCCGACTCAACGCTGCCGATCCTGACTTCGCTCATCATCTGGATCATCTGCTGAGCTGGGAAAGTGTGTCCGACGACTCGGTCAACCAGCGGGTGCTCGACATCATCAAGGCCGTGCGCGAGCGCGGCGATGCCGCGCTGGTGGAGTTCACCCGGCGCTTCGACGGCCTGGAAGTCGCTTCCATGGCCGAGCTGATCCTGCCCCGTGAGCGCCTCGAACTGGCCCTGACGCGGATTACCGCACCACAGCGCGAGGCCCTGGAAAAAGCCGCCGAGCGCGTGCGCAGCTACCACGAAAAACAGAAGCAGGACTCCTGGAGCTACACCGAGGCCGATGGCACGGTACTGGGCCAGAAGGTCACGCCGCTGGATCGTGCCGGCTTGTATGTGCCGGGTGGCAAGGCGTCCTATCCGTCGTCGGTACTGATGAACGCGATTCCGGCCAAGGTGGCGGGGGTGGCCGAAGTGGTGATGGTGGTACCGACACCCCGTGGTGAAATCAACGAACTGGTGCTGGCGGCGGCGTGCATCGCCGGGGTCGACCGGGTATTCACCATCGGCGGCGCCCAGGCGGTCGCGGCGTTGGCCTACGGCACCGAGAGCGTGCCCAAGGTCGACAAGGTGGTCGGCCCCGGCAATATCTACGTGGCCACGGCCAAGCGTCACGTATTCGGCCAGGTCGGTATCGACATGATCGCCGGCCCCTCGGAGATCCTCGTGGTCTGCGACGGCCAGACCGACCCGGACTGGATTGCCATGGACCTGTTTTCCCAGGCCGAGCATGATGAAGATGCCCAGGCGATCCTGGTCAGCCCGGATGCCGGGTTCCTCGACCAGGTCGCCGCGAGCATTGCCAAGTTGTTGCCGACCATGGAGCGCGCCGCCATTATCGAAACCTCGATCAATGGCCGTGGCGCCTTGATCCAGGTGCGTGATATGCAGCAGGCGATTGACGTGGCCAACCGCATTGCCCCGGAACACCTGGAGCTGTCGGTCGCCGACCCGCAGGCCTGGCTGCCGCAGATTCGTCACGCCGGGGCTATCTTCATGGGCCGGCACACCTCCGAGGCCCTGGGCGACTACTGCGCCGGTCCCAACCATGTGTTGCCGACCTCCGGTACCGCACGCTTCTCGTCACCACTGGGGGTCTATGACTTCCAGAAACGTTCGTCGATCATTTTCTGCTCGGAGCAGGGCGCGTCCGAACTGGGCAAGACCGCTTCGGTACTGGCCCGTGGCGAGTCGTTGAGCGCTCACGCCCGCAGTGCGGAATATCGGATCGTCGCTGATAAGGAACAGGGGAAACCAGCATGAGCAAGTTCTGGAGCAAATTCGTCAAGGACCTGGTGCCCTATGTGCCGGGTGAACAACCGAAGCTGAGCAAGCTGGTCAAGCTCAACACCAACGAGAATCCGTACGGTCCTTCGCCCAAGGCGCTGGCCGCGATGCAGGCAGAAGTGAACGACAATCTGCGCCTGTACCCGGACCCCAACGGTGACCTGCTCAAGCACGCCGTGGCCGAGTACTACGGCGTGAAGACCAACCAGGTGTTTCTCGGCAACGGTTCCGACGAAGTCCTGGCGCACATCTTCTACGGTCTGTTCCAGCAGGATCGCCCATTGCTGTTCCCGGATATCAGCTACAGCTTCTACCCGGTGTATTGCGGTCTTTACGGTATCAGCTTCGACGCTGTGCCACTGGACGAGCAGTTCCAGATCCGTGTGGCGGACTACGCGCGGCCCAACGGCGGGATCATTTTCCCCAACCCGAATGCGCCAACCGGTTGTCTGCTGGCACTGGACGCCGTGGAGCGGATCCTCAAGGCCAGCCCGGATTCGGTAGTGGTGGTCGACGAGGCGTATATCGACTTCGGCGGCGAAACGGCCATCGGCCTGGTGGATCGTTACCCGAACCTGCTGGTGACCCAGACCCTGTCCAAGTCGCGTTCCCTGGCGGGTCTGCGAGTCGGCCTGGCGGTGGGACATGCGGACCTGATCGAGGCCCTGGAACGGATCAAGAACAGCTTCAACTCCTACCCGCTGGACCGCATGGCGATTGCCGGTGCGGCGGCGGCGTTCGCGGACCGGGCCTACTTCGAAGAGAGTTGCCGCAAGGTCATCGAGAGTCGCGAGTGGCTGGTGGCGCAATTGCAGGCCAAGGGGTTTGAGGTGCTGCCGTCGGCGGCGAACTTCATCTTTGCCCGTCACCCGCAACACGACGCGGCGGCGCTGGCGGCCAAGGTCCGCGAGCAGGGTGTGATCGTGCGGCACTTCAAGCAGGAGCGCATTGCTCAGTTCCTGCGGATCACCATCGGGCTGCCGGCTCAGAACCAGGCCCTGATCGACGCGCTGGGCGACCTTTAAACCGTCTTCGCGGGCAAGCTCCGCTCCCACAGGCTCCGAGTCGTACGCGGGATTCGGAGCCCCTTCAGTTTCTGTGGGCGCGGAGCTTGGTCCGGACGGCGTTCCGATGCGGCTTTTGCCTTATTCCTCTTCCTGCGGCGGCGTCTGCTGCGGTGGCCGCAGGCCGATTTCCGCCATCAGCTTGAGCTCCTTGCCGTTGCGCAGTACCTGGATGGCCACCTTGTCGGTCGGCTTGATCCGCGCCACCTGATTCATCGAGCGACGACCGTCCGTGGCCGGCTCGCCATCGATGCTGAGAATCACATCCCCCAGTTGCAAACCGGCCTTCTGCGCCGGACCGTCGCGGAACACCCCGGCCACCACGATGCCCGGACGCCCGCTGAGGCCGAACGACTCCGCCAGGTCCTGGGTCAAGGGCTGCACTTCGATCCCCAGCCAGCCACGAATCACCTGGCCGTGCTCGATGATCGCCTTCATCACCTCCACCGCCAGATTGATCGGAATCGCAAAACCAATGCCCTGGGAACCGCCGGATTTGGAGAAGATCGCCGTATTGATCCCGGTCAGGTTGCCGCTGGCATCCACCAGCGCGCCGCCGGAGTTGCCCGGGTTGATCGCCGCGTCGGTCTGGATGAAGTCTTCATAGTTGTTCAGCCCCAGCTGGTTGCGGCCGGTGGCGCTGATAATGCCCATGGTGGTGGTCTGGCCGACCCCGAACGGGTTGCCGATGGCCAGGGCGATATCGCCGATGCGGATCTGGTCGGAGCGACCGATGGTGATCGATGGCAGGTTCGGCAGGTCGATCTTGAGCACCGCCAGGTCGGTTTCCG
This sequence comes from Pseudomonas sp. MWU13-2100, assembly GCF_023242365.1. Taxonomy (GTDB): domain Bacteria; phylum Pseudomonadota; class Gammaproteobacteria; order Pseudomonadales; family Pseudomonadaceae; genus Aquipseudomonas. The sequence continues at coordinate 16,384 of NZ_JALLIX010000048.1, read as the reverse complement.
GGTCGCTGCCGACCACCTTGGCCAGGGTTTCGCGGCCATCCTTGAGGGCGACCACTATCTGGTCGGCCCCGGCGGTCACGTGGTTGTTGGTCAGCAGGTAGCCGGTCGAGCTCATGATCACCGCCGAACCCAGGCTCGACTCCATGCGCTTCTGCTTGGGCAGGTTGTCGCCGAAGAAGCGCCGGAATTGCGGGTCCTCGAACAGCGGATGAGTGTTCTTGTTGACCATCTTGGTGGTGTACAGGTTGGCCACCGCCGGTGCGGCCAGGTCCACCGCATCGGCATAGGAAGACGGACCCTGCTGATGGAAGGTGGTCTGCGGCGCCTGTTGCAGGTTCACATCGAGGTTGGGCAGGCCGACCCATTGCGGGTAACGCTGGATGATCAGCAAAGCGACCAGCACACCGGCCAGCAACGGCCAGCCAAAGAAACGCAGAGCCTTGAGCATTGAGCAAAGTCCTGGAAGGTTGCAGGCCATGTCGGACGGCCCATAATGTGGCGCATTATACGAGGCCACGGGCGCCTCTGAATGGGATATTCAGGAGTTTTTATGGCGGTTTCATTGAATACGCTGGTCGAGGAAGCGGATCGCTTTCTCAATAGTGCACGGATTGCCGATTATTGCCCCAACGGCCTGCAGGTCGAGGGCCGGCCGCAGGTGATGCGTATCGTCAGCGGCGTCACCGCCAGCCAGGCGCTGCTGGATGCGGCCGTCGAGGCCCAGGCCGACCTGATCCTGGTGCATCACGGATATTTCTGGAAGGGCGAGGACCCTTGTGTCACCGGGATGAAGCAGCGCCGATTGAAGACCCTGCTCAAGCATGACATCAGTCTGTTGGCCTATCACCTGCCCTTGGACCTGCATCCTGAAGTTGGTAACAACGTGCAGTTGGCGCGGCAGCTGGAGATTACCGTGGAAGGCCCGCTGGATCCGGAAAACCCGAAGATAGTCGGACTGGTGGGCTCCTTGAACGAGCCGCTGACGGCCCGTGATTTCGCGCGCAAGGTCCAGGACGTCCTGGGCCGCGAGCCGTTGCTGATCGAAGGCGACGACATGATCCGCCGGATCGGCTGGTGCACCGGCGGCGGCCAGGGTTATATCGACCAGGCGGTGTTGGCCGGGGTGGACCTGTACCTGAGTGGCGAGGCCTCCGAACAGACCTTCCACAGTGCTCGGGAGAACGGCATCAGCTTTATCGCCGCCGGTCATCACGCCACCGAGCGCTATGGCGTGCAGGCGTTGGGTGACTACCTGGCGCGGCGTTTTGCCCTGGAACACCTGTTTATCGATTGCCCGAATCCGATCTAGCAACTGCCGACTGGCCCTTGTGGGAGCGGAGCTTGCCCGCGAAGCTTTGAGCGTTCTCGCGGTCCCTTTCGCGGGCAAGCTCCGCTCCCACAAGGACGGCGCTCACACAGACCCGATCGGGCCAAACAGGGGGGTATATTCTTATACCGTTTCGATCTAGTCAGCCCCCTCAATAGAATAGGGTGCTGTGCTAGCATGCCTCGCTCGAACACGGCCCGCTGGCCGTCCATAAGAACGCTTTTCGTGAGTAGCCATGGTCGACAAACTGACGCATCTGAAACAGCTGGAGGCGGAAAGCATCCATATCATCCGCGAGGTGGCCGCCGAGTTCGATAACCCGGTGATGCTGTACTCCATCGGTAAAGACTCCGCCGTGATGCTGCACCTGGCGCGCAAGGCGTTTTTCCCGGGCAAGCTGCCGTTTCCGGTGATGCATGTCGACACCCGCTGGAAATTCCAGGAGATGTACAGCTTCCGCGACAAGATGGTTGCCGAGCTGGGCCTGGACCTGATCACCCACGTCAACCCGGACGGCGTGGCGCAGGGCATCAACCCCTTCACCCATGGCAGCGCCAAGCACACCGACATCATGAAGACCGAGGGCCTCAAGCAGGCCCTGGACAAGTACGGCTTCGACGCGGCCTTCGGCGGCGCCCGGCGTGACGAAGAGAAGTCGCGGGCCAAGGAGCGCGTGTACTCCTTCCGCGACAGCAAGCACCGCTGGGACCCGAAAAACCAGCGTCCGGAGCTGTGGAACGTTTACAACGGCAAGGTCAACAAGGGCGAGTCGATCCGCGTCTTCCCGTTATCGAACTGGACCGAGCTGGACATCTGGCAATACATCTACCTCGAAGGCATCCCGATCGTGCCGCTGTATTTCGCCGCCGAGCGCGACGTCATCGAGAAGAACGGCACCCTGATCATGATCGACGACGAGCGGATCCTCGAGCACCTGTCCGATGAGGACAAGGCGCGCATCGTCAAGAAGAAGGTGCGTTTCCGTACCCTTGGCTGCTACCCGTTGACGGGCGCGGTGGAGTCCGAGGCTGAAACCCTCACGGACATCATTCAGGAAATGCTCCTGACGCGTACTTCCGAGCGCCAGGGCCGGGTCATCGATCACGATGGCGCAGGCTCAATGGAAGATAAAAAACGTCAGGGCTATTTCTAAGTAGGGTCTAAGCATGTCGCATCAATCTGATTTGATCAGCGAGGACATCCTCGCCTACCTGGGCCAGCACGAGCGCAAGGAACTGCTGCGTTTCCTGACCTGCGGTAACGTCGACGACGGCAAGAGCACCCTGATCGGGCGCCTGCTGCACGACTCCAAGATGATCTACGAAGACCATCTGGAAGCCATCACCCGCGATTCGAAGAAAGTCGGCACCACCGGTGACGACATCGACCTGGCGTTGCTGGTCGACGGCCTGCAGGCCGAGCGTGAGCAGGGCATCACCATCGATGTCGCCTACCGTTATTTCTCCACCGCCAAGCGCAAGTTCATCATCGCCGACACCCCCGGCCATGAGCAGTACACCCGCAACATGGCCACCGGTGCTTCCACCTGTGACCTGGCGATCATCCTGGTGGACGCCCGCTACGGCGTGCAGACCCAGACCCGTCGTCACAGCTTTATCGCCTCCTTGCTGGGGATCAAGCACATAGTCGTGGCCATCAACAAGATGGACCTCAAGGACTTCGACCAGGGCGTGTTCGAGTCGATCAAGGCCGACTACCTGAAGTTCGCCGAAGGCTTGAAGCTGAAGCCGACCAGCATGCACTTCGTGCCGATGTCGGCCTTGAAGGGCGATAACGTGGTGAACAAGAGCGAGCGTTCGCCCTGGTACACCGGCCAGTCGTTGATGGAAATCCTCGAAACCGTGGAAGTGGCGGGCGACCGCAACTTCACCGACCTGCGTTTCCCGGTGCAGTACGTCAACCGGCCGAACCTGAACTTCCGTGGCTTTGCCGGCACCCTGGCGAGTGGCATCGTGAAGAAGGGCGACGACGTGGTGGTGTTGCCTTCGGGCAAGAGCAGCCGGGTGAAGTCCATCGTCACCTTCGAAGGCGAGCTGGAAAGCGCCGGTCCCGGCCAGGCCGTGACCCTGACCATGGAAGACGAGATCGACATCTCCCGAGGCGACCTGCTGGTGCATGCCGACAATGTGCCGCCGGTGACCGACAGCTTCGAGGCCATGCTGGTCTGGATGGCTGAAGAACCGATGCTGCCGGGCAAGAAGTACGACATCAAGCGGGCTACCAGCTACGTACCGGGTTCGATTGCCAGCATCGTCAACAAGGTCGATGTGAACACCCTCGAAGAAGGTCCGGCCAGCGCCCTGCAACTGAACGAGATCGGCAAGGTCAAGATCGCCCTGGATGCGCCGATTGCCCTGGACGGTTACGAAAGCAACCGCACCACTGGCTCGTTCATCATCATCGACCGCCTGACCAATGGCACCGTGGGGGCCGGCATGATCGTCGCCCAGCCGCTGGTCCATGGCAGCACCACGCACCATGGCAAGCTGGCCCATGTCGCCACCGAGGAGCGTGCCCAGCGTTTCGGCCAGCAACCGGCGACGCTGCTGTTCACCGGTTTGTCGGGTGCCGGCAAGAGCACCCTGGCTTACGCCGTGGAACGCAAGTTGTTCGACCTGGGGCGTGCGGTGTTCGTGCTGGACGGCCAGAACCTGCGCCATGACCTGAACAAGGGCTTGCCGCAGGATCGTGCCGGGCGTACCGAGAACTGGCGACGTGCCGCCCACGTGGCGCGCCAGTTCAACGAGGCGGGCCTGTTGACGCTGGCTGCGTTCGTGGCCCCGGATGCCGAGGGCCGTGAACAGGCCAAGGCGTTGATCGGTGCCGAGCGTATGTTGACGGTCTATGTCCAGGCTTCGCCGCAGGCTTGCCAGGAGCGTGATCCCCAAGGCTTGTATGCGGCCGGTGGCGATAACATTCCGGGCGAGTCGTTCGCCTACGATGTGCCGCTCAATGCCGACCTGGTGGTGGACACGCAGGCCTTGTCGTTGGAAGACAGCGTGAAGAAAGTCCTCGAGCTGTTGCGCCAGCGCGGCGCGATCTAAGGATCGGCGGCAGCAAAAAGCCCGCAGTCGAGTGATCGGCTGCGGGCTTTTTTGCACCTGTCGGGAAGCGACTTGTGGCGAGGGGGCTTGCCCCCGTCGGGGCGCGAAGCGGCCCTGAATTCAGGCACCGCATGCGTTCAGAAAAACCGCGGACATCGGTTTGCGACCGCTTCGCGGCCGAACGGGGGCAAGCCCCCTCGCGACAAAGGTTCCTTGGTGCCTCAAGACTTGGCGCGATACTCGCGATGCATCTGCGCCAGCAAGGCGTCCTTGTCTTGCCACAGTTGGTTGATCCAGCCCTGGAACTCCAGGCGGTATTCGCCGTCCTGGTCATAGTTCCTGCCGACAAACTGCGGCGGGACCTTCAGCTCCTGGAAATGCACCACCACATCGCGCACGTTGCCACACAGCAGATCCCAATACCCCGGCTTGCCCCCCGGATAGTGGATGGTCACGTTAACGATGGACTCCAGCTGCTCGCCCATGGCATCCAGCACAAAGGCGATGCCGCCGGCCTTGGGCTTCAACAGATAACGGAACGGCGACTGCTGCTGCGCATGCTTGGCCTTGGTAAAGCGCGTGCCCTCGGCGAAATTGAAAATACCCACCGGGTTGTCACGAAACTTCGCGCAGGTCTTGCGGGTGGTTTCCAGGTCCTTGCCTTTCTTTTCCGGGTGCTTCTCCAGATAGGCCTTGGAGTAGCGCTTCATGAAGGGAAAACCCAGGGCCCACCAGGCCAGGCCGATCACCGGGACCCAGATCAGCTCCTGCTTGAGAAAGAACTTCAACGGCTGGATCTTCCGGTTGAGCACGTACTGCAAGACCATGATGTCGACCCAGCTCTGATGGTTGCTGGTGACCAGATAGGAATGCTGGTAGTCCAGGCCTTCCAGGCCGCTGAGGTGCCAGCGGGTGCGGCGGACCAGTTGCATCCAGGCCTTGTTGTTGCTGACCCAGGCCTCATGGGTATGGTTCATCAGCCAGTGGGTCAAGCGCTGGGTCAACGCAAAAGGCAGCACCTTGAGCAGCGCCACGCAGAACAGGAACGAACACAGCAGCAAGGTATTCAGCGTCAACAGCAGCGAGGCGATCACGCCGCGCAGGGGCGCAGGGAGAAAGTCTAACATTCAGATATCCACCGGTCGGTTGGCGGCTTGGATCGCGGTGAGGGCGATGGTGTAGACGATATCGTCCACCTGGGCGCCGCGTGGCAGGTCGTTGACCGGCTTGCGCAGGCCTTGCAGCATCGGCCCCAGGCTGACGCAGTCGGCGCTGCGTTGCACCGCCTTGTGGGTGGTGTTGCCGGTGTTCAGGTCGGGGAACACGAACACCGTGGCACGTCCCGCCACCTGGCTGTTGGGTGCCAGTTGCCGGGCCACGGCTTCGTTGGCCGCGGCGTCGTACTGCAACGGGCCGTCGATCAGCAAGGTGCTTTGCGACTCATGGGCGAGCAGGGTGGCTTCGCGGACTTTCTCCACCTCTTCGCCGCTGGCCGATTCGCCGCTGGAGTAGCTGATCATCGCCACCCGTGGGGTGATGCCGAAGGCCTGGGCCGAGTCGGCACTTTGCAGGGCGATTTCCGCCAGCTCCGCCGCAGACGGATGGGGGTTCATCACGCAGTCGCCATAGACCAGCACCTGGTCCGGGAACAGCATGAAGAACACCGACGACACCAGGGTGCAGCCCGGCGCGGTCTTGATCAACTGCAGGGCCGGGCGGATGGTGTTGGCGGTGGAGTGGATCACTCCGGACACCAGCCCGTCGACTTCGTCCAGCGCCAGCATCATGGTGCCGATCACCACGGTGTCTTCCAGTTGCTGCTCGGCCATCGGCGTGTTCAGGCTCTTGCTCTTGCGCAGGGCCACCATGGGCTCGGCGTAGCGCCCGCGAATCAGGTCCGGGTCAAGGATCTCCAGCCCCGGCGGCAGTTCGAAACCATGGGCCCGGGCCACCGCCTCGACTTCCGCCGGCTTGGCCAGCAACACGCAACGGGCGATGCCCCGGGCCTGACAGATGGCGGCCGCCTGCACGGTGAGCGGTTCGCTGCCTTCGGGCAGGACGATGCGTTTGTTGGCTTGCTGGGCGCGCTGGATCAGCTGGTAGCGGAACACCGCCGGAGTCAGGCGCATCTCTCGTGGAGTACCGCAGCGCTGGTGCAGCCAGTGGGCATCGAGGTGGCTGGCGACGAAATCGGTGATGATCTCCGCGCGCTCGCGGTCATCAATGGGGATTTCCTTGTTCAGGCCATTGAGCTGGTTGGCGGTTTCGTAGGAGCCGGTGCTCACCGACAACACCGGCAGGCCCGCGGCCATCGCACCGCGACAGAGTTCCATGATGCGCGGATCGGGCAGGGTGTCGCTGGTCAGCAACAGGCCGGCCAGGGGCACGCCGTTCATCGCGGCAATGCTCACGGCGAGGATGATGTCGTCGCGGTCGCCCGGGGTTACCACCAGTACGCCGGGTTTGAGCAGGTCGATGGTGTTGCGCACCGTGCGGGCGCAGATGATGATCTTGTTCATGCGCCGCTGCTCGTAGTCTCCGGCGTTGAGCACCTGGGCGCCGAGCAGTTCGGCGACGTCGCGGGTGCGCGGCGCGTTGAGATCCGGCTGGAACGGAATGCAGCCGAGCAGGCGGAAGTCACCACTGCGCAGCAGCGGCGAATGCTCCTTCAGGCGGGCGGAGAAATCGACGATGCTCTCGTCGGTACGGACCTTGTTGAGAATCACCCCGAGCACTTTCGGGTCCTTGGGACCGCCGAACAGTTGCGCCTGCAATTCCACCCGCCCGGAGAGTTCACTCAGTACTTCGTTTTCCGCCGCCGAGACCAGGATCACCTCGGCATCCAGGCTCTTGGCCAGGTGCTGGTTGACCCGCGCGGCGTAACTGGCGCTGCGGGTCGGAACCATGCCTTCGACCACCAGCACGTCCTTACCGACCGCAGCCTGCTGGTAGAGGGTGATGATTTCTTCCAGCAGCTCATCGAGCTGGCCGTCGCCGAGCATCCGCTCGACATGAGCCAGACCCAGGGGCTGTGGCGGTTTCAGACCGTGGGTGCGGGCCACCAGTTCGGTGGAGCGCTCCGGGCCGAGGTCGCCGGGATGGGGCTGGGCGATGGGTTTGAAAAAGCCGACTTTCAGCCCGGCGCGTTCCAGCGTACGTACCAGCCCGAGGCTGATCGAGGTCAGACCCACACCAAAATCGGTGGGCGCGATAAAAAAAGTTTGCATGCGTATTCTCTTGAGGAAGCGCAAGTGCGACGGCCTATGTCTGGCTGTCTGCGAAGTTCAGTCGCCAAGGTTATCGTTAACCGAGCCCTGTGCGCACCAACCACATTCAAAGGGCTGGGCGATTTTTTCCGCACGCTGCCCCGGATCGAGCACCCAGGCGCGCGACTGCCAGGGCGGCTGATGGCGCAGGTGCTGGGTATGGCCACAGGATAGTTCGGCAACCCAGTGCCCGTCCTCGTCCTGATGAAAGCCGATAATAATGACAGGCGTGGCCTTGGGCCGTCTGTCCGGGTTCAGTTCGCTTTCGGACGAATCCTTGTTTAGACTTGTCCGCTCTTTATTCCTATGCAAAAGGTCTCGCTCATATGACGATCGCTGCCAACAAGGCTGTCTCCATCGACTATACCCTTACCAACGATGCTGGTGAGGTCATCGACAGCTCTGCCGGCGGCGCCCCGCTGGTGTACCTGCACGGTGCCGGCAATATTATCCCAGGTCTGGAAAAGGCCCTGGAAGGCAAGAAGGTCGGCGACGAGCTGAACGTGGCCGTCGAGCCGGAAGATGCCTACGGCGAATATTCCGCTGAACTGGTCAGCACCCTGAGCCGCAGCATGTTCGAAGGTGTCGACGAGCTGGAAGTCGGCATGCAGTTCCACGCTTCCGCTCCGGATGGCCAGATGCAGATCGTCACTATTCGCGACCTGGACGGCGACGATGTCACCGTTGACGGCAACCACCCGTTGGCTGGCCAGCGCCTGAACTTCAAGGTCAAGATCATTGAAATCCGTGATGCCAGCCAGGAAGAAGTCGCCCATGGCCACGTCCATGGCGAAGGCGGCCATCACCACTGATTTCTGCTGCTAAGCTCTGGTAGTTGGAAGGCGCCCACGGGCGCCTTTTTTAGTCCGCCGCGGTTTTTAACTGGAAACCGGTCAGGCGGTCAGGCAACAATGTTTGCGTATAAGTCCGGAAAAACGGGAGTTCGTCATGAGTGCTTTTCACGATCTGACACTAAAAGCGCTGGATGGTCAGGAACTGCCGCTGGCGCCTTTCAAGGGACAGGTAGTGCTGGTGGTCAACGTGGCTTCCAAGTGCGGCTTGACGCCGCAGTACGCCGCCCTTGAGAACCTCTATCAGCAATACAAGGCCCAGGGCTTCAGCGTGTTGGGCTTGCCGTGCAATCAGTTTGCCGGACAGGAGCCGGGCTCCGAGGAGGAGATCCAGGCATTCTGCAGCCTGAACTATGGCGTGAGCTTTCCCTTGAGCAGCAAGCTGGAGGTCAACGGTCATGACCGTCACCAGCTGTACCGTCTGCTGGCGGGCGAGGGGGCGGAGTTTCCGGGGGACATTACCTGGAATTTCGAGAAGTTCCTCATGGGCAAGGACGGCCGCGTATTGGCGCGTTTCTCGCCGCGTACCGTTCCGGATGATCCGGCGGTGATCCAGGCGATCGAAAAAGCCCTGGCTTGATGCCGGTACTCAACTGGGCGGGCTCTCCTGGCACTTCTAAAGCTTAATCACTCAGATCAATAGTGCTGGGCGGTGTGCGCAAGGCGGAATATTATCCTGATCATAAATTCCCCTTGCGCCGTGGAGTGCTCCCATGCCCGTTAAAGCCCTGTTCCGTCCTTTCCATCTTGGCGCGCTGGAGTTGCCGACCCGTGTGGTCATGGCACCGATGACCCGTTCGTTTTCCCCGGGTGGCGTGCCCAATTCGAAAGTCATCGAGTACTACCGCAAGCGCGCGGCGGCCGGTGTCGGCCTGATCGTCACCGAAGGCACCACGGTCGGTCACCAGGCGTCCAACGGTTATCCGAACGTGCCGCACTTCTACGGCGAAGCGGCCCTGGCCGGCTGGAAAAAAGTCGTCGATGCGGTACATGCCGAGGGTGGCAAGATCGTTCCGCAGCTCTGGCACGTGGGTAATGTGCGGCGCCTGGGCACCGAGCCGGACGCCAGCGTGCCGGGTTATGGCCCGAGCGAGAAACTCAAGGACGGTCAGTTGGTGGTGCACGGCATGACCCAGCAGGACATCGACGAGGTGATTGCGGCATTCGTCCAGGCCGCCCGTGATGCGCAAAGCATCGGTATGGACGGTGTTGAGATCCATGGCGCCCACGGCTACCTGATCGACCAGTTCTTCTGGGAAGGCACCAACCTGCGGACCGACCAATACGGCGGCAGCCTGGCCAACCGTTCGCGTTTTGCCATTGAGCTGATCCAGGCCGTGCGCGCGGCGGTGGGGCCGGACTTCCCGATCATCTTCCGCTTTTCCCAATGGAAACAGCAGGACTACAGCGCCCGTCTGGTGCAGACGCCTGAGGCCCTCGGTGAGTTCCTCAAGCCGTTGTCCGACGCCGGCGTGGATATTTTCCACTGTTCCACACGGCGTTTCTGGGAGCCGGAGTTCGACGGTTCCGAACTGAACCTGGCGGGCTGGACCCGCAAGCTGACCGGCAAGCCGACCATCACCGTGGGCAGCGTCGGCCTGGACGGCGAGTTCCTGCAGTTCATGGTCAACACCGACAAGGTCGCACAGCCGGCGAGCCTGGAGAACCTGCTGGAGCGCCTGGGCAACCAAGAGTTCGACCTGGTTGCCGTGGGTCGTGCCCTGCTGGTGGACCCGGATTGGGCGGTGAAAGTGCGCGACGGTCGCGAGCAGGACATCCTGCCGTTCAGCCGTGAGGCGTTGATGAGCCTGGCGTAAGCCGCCGCGCCGACGATGGTGAATGTTTGATCGCCATCGCCGGCCAGTCGGCTCCTGCACGGTCCTGGAGCTGACGGTATTCCTTGGTGAAACACCGTCCTGTAGGAGCCTGGCTTGCCAGCGAAGAGGCCTGTGAGGCCGCCCAAAGCTCCGTGGGCAAGCCAGCGCCTACAGATTGCGTGGTGTTTTCAGAAGGGCGGTTGTCGGCACGACATCCGCCGGCAGGGCCGCGACGCGTTGCGCCACCGGCGGCGCGTCACAGGCCCCGCGCAACTGCTTCTCGAACTGCTCGACAATCGCCCCCCAACCTTGCCGGCTGGCATGCTGGCGGGCGTTGAGGCGGACATTGCGCAAGGTTTCCCGGCCTTCCAGCAACCAGCAGGCGGCATCGCAGAACGCCTCCTCGTCGCCGGGCATGGCCAGCACGCCGTTGTAGCCATGGCGGATATGCTGGGCCGCCGCGGCCTCGTCGTACGCTACCACCGCCAACCCTGACGCCAGTGCCTCGAGCACCACATTGCCGAAGGTTTCGGTAAGGCTGGGGAACAAGAACAGATCCGCCGATGCGTAGTGGCAGGCCAGTGCCTCGCCCCGCTGCGTGCCGCAGAAAACCGCCTCGGGCAGTTCCTTTTCCAGCGCGCCACGTTGCGGACCGTCACCGACCACAACCAGTTTCATCCGCCGTTGTGGATAAGTTTCCCGCAGGCGCTCAAAGGTCTGCTTGAGCAAACCAAGGTTTTTCTCGGTCGCCAGCCGCCCGACATACAGCAAGGCGATATCGCTGTCCGCCAGCCCCCAGCTGTCGCGCAGGGCGCTCAAGCGCTTGGCCGGATGGAACAACTGACTGTCGACGCCCCGGGAGAGCAGTTCCAGGCGTTCGAAATGCCGCCGCTCCAGCTCCACGCGCTGGCTGACGCTGGGCACCAGGGTCAGCTTGGAACGGTTGTGGAACCAGCGCAGATAATGAGTCAGCACCCGCGTCAGCAAACCCATGCCGTATTGATGGGAATACTGCTGGAAGTTGGTGTGGAAGCCGCTGACCACCGAAATCCCCAGGCGCCTGGCCGCGCGCAGGGCGGACAAGCCGAGCGGGCCTTCGGTGGCGATATACAGCACGTCCGGACGCTGGCTCTTCCAGCGCCGCAGCAGCTTGTGCATCGACGACTGGCCCCATTGCAGGCCGGGATAGCCGGGCAGCGGCCAGCCCCGGCAAAGCAGCAGTTCGGTATCGCTGGGGCGGGACTGGTCGCAGCTCTGGCGCGGGCGGACCAGTTCGATCTGGTGCCCGCGGGCGCGCAGTCCGTCGCACAAGCGGCCAAGGGTATTGGCCACGCCATTGATTTCCGGTGGGAAGGTTTCGGTGATCAGGGTGATATGCAGAGCTGTCGTCATGTTTACAGTGTCGCCCCGGGCGGTTGCGACACTGTGGCTGTTTGATGATGGATTTGTGACGCGGCAGCGTTCCTGCCGCCTCAGCGCTTCTCGCCGGCCACCGCCTCTTCGCCGCGCTCGCGGACCCAGAACAAGGTCGCCCCGGCCACCGCCGCCGGCATCATCAGCAGGTTGACCACCGGCACCAGCAGCACCAGGTAGACGATCCCGCCAAAACTCATGCACTGCCAGCGCTTCTGCCGCAGCCAGGCGAGCATGCCGTTCCAGCTCAGATTGTGGTTGTCCGCCGGGTAGTCGATGTACTGGATCGCCATCATCCACACCCCGAACAGCAGCCACAGCGGTGCGGCAATGATATTCACCACCGGAATGAACGACAGCACCAACAGCGCGATGGCCCGCGGCAGGAAGTAACCGAGCTTGCGCATTTCCCGCGCCAGGGTGCGCGGAATCATCGCTAGCAGTTCGGCCCAACTGAAGGCCGGGAAATTGTCGGTGCCGCGCACCACCACTTCGACCTTTTCGGCAAGAAAGCCGTTGAAGGGCGCGGCGATCACGTTGGCAATCATGGTGAAGGTGAAAAACACCATCAGCACCACCAGCGCCACGAACAGCGGCCAGAGGATGTAGTTGAGGAAACTCAGCCAGCCGGGCAGGGTCGGCATCAGGGTATCGACCCAGAGACTGAAATAGTGGCCGGCCAGGTAGATCAAGCCGACGAACAGCACCAGGTTGATCGCCAGCGGCAGCAGGACGAACAGGCGCAGGCCCGGGCTGAGGACCAGCTTCAGGCCCTCGCGCAGATATTGCGGGCCGGACAGGACGGGTGCGGGCATAACGTGCTCCGAGAAGGGGGGGGGAACGCGCCGACCTTACCGATTTTGCGAGGCCGGTGAAAGGGTCGACATTTGCAGTAACAAAGGCGTCCCGAAGAGCGCCGTTGAGGATAGAGACCCGCTATGAGCTGGATTGTTATTGCGTATTTCCTTAATCTTCGCCTCCTCGATACGCTGCACCACATTATTTTTCAGGACTGTGTGCTACAAGCCTTCCCCAAGTGCTTTCGCGGTTCTTTTTTATTCCAGCCGGTCCGCCGGCGCTCCGCACCGGTAGCTGACGGGCGGTCGATAGGAGTGAGTCATGTCTGAAGTACGCCATTCGCGAGTGATTATTCTCGGTTCCGGCCCTGCCGGTTACAGCGCCGCGGTCTATGCCGCGCGTGCCAACCTCAAGCCGCTGCTGATCACCGGCATGCAGGCCGGCGGCCAGTTGACCACCACCACCGAAGTCGACAACTGGCCCGGCGACGTGCATGGCCTGACCGGTCCGGCACTGATGGAGCGGATGAAAGAACATGCCGAACGTTTCGAAACCGAAATCGTCTTCGATCACATCAACGCGGTAGACCTGGCGAAGAAGCCCTACACCCTGGTGGGCGACAGCGGCACTTTCACCTGTGACGCACTGATCATCGCCACTGGCGCCAGCGCTCGTTACCTGGGCCTGCCGTCGGAAGAGACGTTCATGGGCAAGGGCGTTTCCGCTTGCGCCACCTGCGACGGTTTCTTCTATCGCAACAAGGAAGTCGCCGTGGTCGGTGGTGGTAACACCGCCGTGGAAGAGGCGCTGTACCTGGCCAATATCGCCAGCAAGGTGACCCTGGTGCACCGTCGCGAGACCTTCCGCGCCGAGAAGATCCTGATCGACAAGCTGCATGCCCGCGTCGCCGAAGGCAAGATTGTCCTCAAGCTCAACGCCACCCTGGACGAGGTACTGGGCGATAACATGGGCGTGACCGGTGCCCGCCTGAAGAACAACGACGGCAGTTTCGACGAGCTGAAAGTTGACGGCGTGTTCATCGCCATCGGCCATACCCCGAACACTTCGCTGTTCGAAGGTCAACTGACCTTGAAAGACGGCTACATGGTGGTGCAGGGCGGCCGTGACGGCAATGCCACCGCGACCAGCGTAGAGGGTGTGTTTGCCGCCGGTGACGTGGCTGACCACGTTTACCGTCAAGCCATCACCTCGGCCGGCGCCGGCTGCATGGCGGCACTGGACGCCGAGCGTTACCTCGACGACCTGCAGAACGCTTGATCCTGACGGTGTGGAAGCGGTGCTCGTCGGATCGCCGCACCGCCGCGAAGAGTCCCCTGAGGGCGCTAAAAAGCTTCGCGGGCAAGCACCGCTCCCACATCAGCGATTGTGTGGTAATGAAAAAACCGGCCGAGGCCGGTTTTTTTCTTCCCGCGGGTTTCAGGCCAGCCTGGCCAGGCTGGCCTCAAGGATATCCAATCCTTCCTCCAGCACCGCCGCCTCGGTGGTCAAGGGCGCCAGCAGGCGAATGATGTGCCGCGACTTGCCGCTGGGCATCAGCAGCAAACCAGCGTCGCGGGCCAGGGCCAGCAATTGCGTCAACTGTGCCGATGCAGGGCTGCCGTCGGGGTTGAGCAACTCGATGCCGCGCATGGCGCCGATGCCGGTCAAACGCCCCAGATAGGGTGACAGCTGGTTGGCACGCCAAGCCTGGTGACGGCTGACTATCGCCTCTTCCTGTTGCGCCCCCCAGGCGTGCAAGTTTGCGTCGGTCATTTCGTCCAGGGTTGCCAGGGCTGCGGCGCAGGCGATCGGGTTGCCCGAATAGGTGCCGCCCAACCCGCCTTTGGGCAAGGTGTCGAGCAGCGCTTTGCGTCCAACCACCGCCCCCAGCGGTACGCCGCCGGCAATGCTTTTGCCGAGCAGGATCAGGTCCGGCTCGATCCCCAGCCGCGAGAACGCGAAACGCTGGCCGGTGCGGCCGAAACCGGACTGGATTTCATCGGCGATCAGCAGGATCTTTTTCTCATCGCAGAAGCGCCGCAGGGCCTGGGCGAACTCCACGTCCAGGGCCAGGAAGCCCGCTTCACCCTGCACCGGCTCGACAATAAAACAGGCGATGTCCTCGACGTCGATCTCGACGCTGAACAGCCGTTCCATCGCTTTCAGCGCCTCGGCACAGCTCACGCCGTTGTCTTTGCTGGGGAAGGGCAGGTGATACACCGGCCCTGGCAGCACCCCGACTTTCTGTTTGTAGGGCGTCACCTTGCCGTTGAGATTGAGGGTGGCGAGGGTGCGGCCGTGGAAGGCCCCATCAAAGGCGATCACGGCGGTGCGGCCGGTGGCGCCACGGACGATCTTCAGGGCATTTTCCGCCGCCTCCGCGCCGCTGTTGGTGAGCATGCCGCTGACCGGGTAGCTCACCGGAATAAACGCCGTCAGCCGCTCCATCAGTTCGAGGTAGGGCGCATGGGGCGCGGCGTTGAAGGCGTAGTGGGTCAGGCGGGTGGCTTGTTCGCGAATGGCCTCGACGATGCGCGGGTGGCAATGACCGAGGTTGAGTACGCCGATGCCGCCGACAAAATCGATATAGCGCTTACCGGTGCTGTCCCAGACCTCGGCGTTCTTGCCGTGGCTGAGGCTGATGGGATGAACGATGGAAATCGACTGGCTGATGGTTTCGCTGCTCATGAAGACCTGGCTCGGAAGTAGGAAGACTTCTTTTTATCTAAGCCGTGAGCAGCGCTCCCCGGCAAACGAAATAAAGTCGCCGGGTCAATCTTAAAAGTCGCGATGTGTTTGCCGGGCCTTGAATCAGCGCCGAGTCAGCGGGGCCTGGGTGAACTTCACGCCGGCCAGGCCATGGGCGATCAATGCGCGGATATTGCCGTGGTCGCTGCCTTCAGGGGTGGCCAGGACCGAACGGTAATGCTCGCCGAAGGCCAGCAAGGCTTCCTGATCGCTCAAGCCTTCCAGCAGGGCCAGGCCCAGGGTCTTGCACGAGCCTTCGTTCTGCCCGGCGGTGTTTTCCACGCCACCGTTGTTGAAGGCTTGCGGCTGATAGTGGTAACCGGCGGCAATGAAGGCCAGGGTATCGGCGAAAACATGTTCGCCGCTGTTGAGGCTGGCGCGCAGGGTGTTCAAATCACTCATCGATTACGGTTCCTTCTTAACTGTTACATGTGATATTCACAAACATATTCAGGCACTTACATATAGTAACTTTTTTATTTGGCGGCCACAAAAACCGAGTGTAACACCTGACCTTTCCGGTACGGTGTCGTCCCTGTGTCCTATCACGAACTCAGCCTTGAAGAATGCGTCACCGTCCAACTGGGCCTGGAACACGGTTTCAATCAGAGAAGGATCGCCCAGTTGATCAACCGAGCGCCCTCGACCATCAGCCGAGAACTGCGCCGCAACCGAGAGGATGGTATACGTAAAAGCATGACCTACGACCAGGGGCGGGAAATGGCACGGGACGCCGAAATCACCCAGAAGACCGGTGTGGCGATTTATTTCTGCGACCCGCGCAGCCCCTGGCTGCGTGGCAGTAACGAGAACATCAACGGCCTCGCCAGTACCTGCCCAAGGGAACGGACCTGTCAGCCCACGGCCAGGAAGACCTCGATGCCATCGCCTTGCAACTGAACATGCGCCCGTGAAAACGTTTCGATTTCAAATGCCCAATCGAGGTCATGAGCGAAGTGATGCAAAAGGCCACGCTCAGGCGTCATGATGCCCTGACTTCTATTCAATAGCTGTGTTGCACTCAGCTCCTGCAACCGCCCGCTTGATCAGTGCGTTGTATTCATGACTCAACTTGAACTTCTGGTGCTTTCTGACGACC
>NZ_JALLIX010000047.1 GCF_023242365.1 Pseudomonas sp. MWU13-2100 | reverse complement strand
CCGACAAGTCGGGGCATTTGCTTTAAACCGCGGCGGACTGCGTTTTCACACAGTCTGGTGTGCGGGCTTTTTGGGATGGGGCCGGATCCTTTGGCTGAGTTCCATTATCGCGGCCCTTTGTGATGAAATAATTACAGGCAGATATCAATTTGATGCACAACCTTTGGAAATCCAATGACTTGGCCAGGTGGGAGGGTTCTTGAGGGGACGTCCTGGTTCGAGGCGTGCCAGGTACCGGGCAATTCTTTGAAAATCAGATGGTTGCGAAATGTGTGTGGCGTGGGGAATTGACGTCAGCAAACTTGCTTCGCCGGGTGGGGATGTATATATTCGTCCCCTTGTCGCGCAGGCATCAGGTTGGCTGGCAGGTTTTGAAGGCCTCTGGCTCGCAAAATAAGCCACTGCGTAGACCGCTTCACCGCGCTACCGCCCGAATGGCGAAACTGGTAGACGCATGGGACTTAAAATCCCCCGCTCGTAAGGGCGTGCCGGTTCGATTCCGGCTTCGGGCACCATTTTCGATTCTCAAGGATTCTCAATCCTTCTCAGAAAGCCCCGCAGGCATTAGCTTGGCGGTGCTTTCTTGTTCTTGTCTCTTCTCATCTATTTGCGAGTGCTTCTTCAACCAAGGTGTTGAGCTGTGCATCGTTGAAGCTGGTCCACCAGGTTTCGCTTGGCCAAGCAGCAGGCGATAACGCGATACCGCTATTGGCCAGGGTTTCACCGGCATCCCCGGGTGAGAGCAGGCTGGACTGGGGCTTCAGGTCGCTGAAAGAGCAAACGGCCAGCAGGAGCAGCAAGACTGCAGCTGACACGTTGGCGGCAAAGGAGCGTCCGGATCGCAGGTCCGTAAACTCCTCACGTTTTCGACTATTCATGAACGTTACTCTCTGGCGTAAAGACGAACTTGCAGCGAAGAACGATGAGCGGTTGGACGTGCGATAAAGCTAATAAGAACTGTCAGTGTCGTTATGGGCGAAAAAAACCTTGGCCCCCTCCCGGCTAGCGAACTCTCAGGCCTTTGACGATCACCGCGACCGAATTGTCGATGTCATCAAGATTCCCCAGGTTAGCGGTGACCAGATGCAGCCAGGACATGCCTGTGAGCATCGAGACGGCAACATCCACCGCAGGACCATCGACGATTTCCCCAGCGCTTGACGACCGCCACCAGCTCCAAAGCGAGCGCAAATGCTCAATCAAATCCTGTTCCAGATTCCCGGTGTCGGGGGGGGGACGAAGGTCAACGCTGTGCGCTCGTAAACGTCCCTCAATAAAGCGCCTTTGCTGCGCCACCACCGATAGATGGGGCTCTATTTCACCGCGTAGAACTTGCGTACATAACGGGTACTTTTCCACGCGCACGGTGTGCCTTGCGGTACGAATACCGTATCACCGGTGTTGACCGTCAAACTCGTACCATCGGCGGCCTGCAAGGTGACACTGCCTTCAATCAGGTGCATCAGCTCATTGAGTTTGTGCGCCCGCCCCTGGCGTTCGTAGGGCGTCGAGTCCCAGACGCCGACGCGCAGGTCGGTACTGGTGTCTTCGAAGGCATTGCCCGACCTGCACTGCGGGGTGGGGCCGATCAGGATGTGGGCTTCCGGGGCGGCCGAAGGCGAGAGCAGCGCTTGCCGGTCCAGCGCTGTCAGCCCTGGTCTCGGTTCAGCCGCAGGGTCGATGACGGCACAGAAGGCCCAGCGGGTATCGGGCTGCGCCAGCAACCGGAAGGTCGTGCCGCGTCCGATCACCGCGCTCGCGCCGATGCCCAGTTTCAACGTCTGGCCCTGGGATTGCAGCACGACGTTACCGGCGTGGATCACGATCATTTCCGTGTGCGGAAAAACATCGATATCGAGTGCCAGGCCTGTGCTCACAATCCCCGCGCAGATACCGTCGGTCCCGGTGTAGGCGATCTGACGGTGTTCCCCGAATGGATCGGCGGCGCTCAAGGGCATGGTGTTGAAAGGCGTGGTGACACGGCTGCCGTCAGCGCGAGCCAAAAGCACAACGGTAGGTTCAGACATGCGGGTGACGCTCCCTGGTAATGGGCTGTTGAGGGGGATAGCGGCTGGTTCTTCGCTCGCGATGGTCAACCGATGGCTTGGGTGACAAGTGCGAACTGGCGGACGCCGTCGGCCGCCTGTGGCGGTGTGCCGCGCGCCATTTGCGCCACGGTGTCGACCTGCTTGAGACCGGCCGATTCCAGCCACTCGCTCAAGCCACTGTCCGCTGGAATGTCGATACGTACGAACGCGTCCGGCACCTCGGCCAGTAACGCGGCGATCAGGTGTTTGGCTTGTCCGGGGTTTTCGGCGACCACCGGGCCGATGCAACGGCCACGACCAAATGGGCGCAGCAGGGCAAAGGCGCGCAACTGTCCGTCGCGCTCGATGCCCACCGAATGCTCGACCACATCCTGTAGAACCGTGAGCACGGCTTTGCGGTCCAGCCCGCTGGCTGCGTTGGCCAGCGTCAGTTGACGAGTCCGATCGGCTGCGTGCAAAGGTCGACACACTTCACCGTCGGCCAATGGCTCGGGGGCGGGGACATGGGCTTGACCTTGATGTTGCTGAATCCGGCCGAACTCGATAAAGCCCTGGCTGGTGTAAAGCGGCGCGCCGGCGAGGGTGGCGTTCAGCATCGGAGTACGTGACCGGCAGGCTTCAAGTGCCCGTTCCATCAACTGGCGACCGATGCCCTGACCCTGATAGTCGTCACTGACGATCACCAGGCCGATGGTCGCGAACTTGCCTTGCGGACAGGCGAATGCCGTGCCGATCAGACGCTCGCCATCCAGGACCACGAAGCCTTCGCTGACCCGTTGCAACATGGCCCAGTCGTCCAGGCGATGGGGCCACTTCAGTTGCACGGACAAGGCATGGGCCGAGGGCAGGTCGGCGGCTGTCATCGGGCGATAGAGATAAGCAACAGGTTGTGGGGCGGACATGGCGAGTCTCCGTTAAACAGTGTGCATGAGCGAGCGGTTTTGCGGCACGAGGCTGCCTGTATCCCATCTGCGTGAAGGCCTGGCAAGAGGGCCCGGAGCATTCGGCAGATTCCCCGCGCCCAAGACCCGCAGACCACACTTACTACTTAATTGCCGCGCAAGGTCGGCAGCAAATGCTTGCGTTTTTTTTCTACGATGGAGGCCTGGCTTCACGACTCGCCATCCCTCTTTTGGAGTGCTCCATGGATAGCTTCGATCCTTGCCTTATCGCTGTGCGCAGCGCTCATTTCATTGCTGGCAAATACCGTGATGCGCAACCGGGGCTGGACGTTGTGCGACCCTCGGATGGCCAGGTCTATGCGCAGTTGCCGATTGCCCATGTCGATCTGGTGGATGAAGCGGTCGAGGGTGCCTGGCAGGCGTTTAATCGCAGCGATTGGGCCAGTCGCCCACCCCGGGAGCGGGCACGGGTCATGCGCCGCTGGGCCGATTTGATCGAAGCTGATGCTGCCGTCCTGGCGCCGCTGGAGGCGGTGGGCTCGACCCGCCCGCATAAAGATGTGATCGCCTGGGATATTCCCTATGTCGCCGAGGGCATTCGCTTCTTTGCCGAGTTGGCGGACAAGCACGGCGGCCAGGTCGCTGCCACCCAGACCGACCGATTGGGCATGCAGATCGCCGAACCTTACGGGGTGATTGCCGCCATTGCGCCGTGGAATTTTCCGTTGAGCATGGCCTCCTGGAAAGTCGCCCCGGCATTGGCGGCCGGTAATGCGGTGGTCCTCAAGCCGTCGGAATTGACGCCGTTCTCCAGTCTGCGCTTTGCCGAGTTGGCGGTGCAGGCGGGCATGCCGGCGGGGATCTTCAATGTGATCCAGGGCGATGGTCGTATCACCGGCGACGCGTTGTGTCGGCATCCACGGGTGGGCAAGGTGACCTTCACCGGCTCCACCGCGACCGGTTCGAGCATCATGTCCACCTGCGCACTGGTCGGTCCGAAACCGGTCACCCTGGAACTCGGTGGCAAGAGCCCGCAACTGGTTTTCGCCGATGTGCCGGATATCGCCAAGACCGCGCGCACGGTGGCCCTGGCCATTACCGGAAATGCCGGGCAGGTGTGTGTGTCCGGTTCCCGGTTGTTGATCCAGCGTTCGATCATGGAACCGTTCATTGCCCACTTGCAGGCGTATTTCGAGGAACTGCGCCCTGGGCCGACCTGGTTGTCCGAGAGCACGCTGTCGCCGATCATTTCCCGGCTGCAAGCCAGTCGCATTGATGGCATCGTCCAGCGCTCGCGCCAGGCCGGTGCCGAAGTGCTCAGCGGCGGCGGGCTCTTCGAAGGCCTGGGCGGGGCCTATTACCAGCCGACCTTGCTGGTCGGTCTGGATAACCAGAATCCGGCAGTCTGCGAAGAAATTTTTGGCCCGGTGTTGACGGTGCAGGCGTTCGACGACGAAGAGCAGGCGCTGAACCTGGCTTCGCATGCGACCTACGGCCTGGCGGCGGGTGTGCACACGGCCGATCTCAATCGCGCCTTGCGCCTGGTTCGGCGCCTGGAGGCGGGGACCGTGTGGGTCAATCGTTACGGACGCAGTAACGACTACATCCTGCCGACCGGCGGCTACAAACGTTCCGGGATCGGCAAGGATCTGGGGCGCGAAGCATTCGAGGCCAATTTGCGCTTCAAGAGTGTGCTGATCGATATCGTGCAGTAACGCGCAGAACATAACCCCCTGTGGCGAGGGAGCTTGCTCCCGCTGGGGTGCGAAGCGCCCCCAAAACCAGCCACTGCGGTGCTTCAAGTAAAACCTGTCAGGCGCTTCCGCGACTGCTTCACAGTCGAACGGGAGCAAGCTCCCTCGCCACAAGTGCATGGCACGACATCGCACCTCAGGGGTTCAAACTGCACCCAGACGGGCGCTTCCTCAGGGAAGCGCCCGTTTTCGTTCGGCCCGACGCAGGTTCTGCGGTGGTTCAGTGCGCATTGCGGTCCGTTAGGACTATAAAGGTCCATAAGAGCGCATGAATACGGGGTTTGCCCAAGGCTGGAGCGACCCGCAAAGTCTGCTGAGGTGAGGTGCCAAAACGGTGGTTTGTATTGAGCAGAGGTCGCTTTTAACGCCATCTGCTGATTTCACGGTGTTGTAATGACGATGTGCTGCAGCGTCGCAGCACGGCTCCTGAAACGGAGCGAATGCTTGTCACGCCATGACCTCAACGAACTTCAGGACCGCACTCAATGAGCTTTCTTCGTCCCAAATTCATTACGTTCGACTGCTACGGTACGCTGACCAATTTCCACATGGGTACGATGACTCGCGAGCTGTTCGCCGATCGTGTCGTGCCCGAGCAGATGGACCAGTTCGTCAAGGACTTCTCGGCCTATCGCCTGGACCAGGTCATGGGTGACTGGAGGCCGTATGACGAAATCCTCAAGACCGCCCTGGCCCGGACCTGCAAGCGTTGGGGCATCGAATACCGTGACGAAGGCCAGCTGTATTACGACGCCGTGCCGACCTGGGGCCCGCACCCGGACGTACCGGCCGGTCTGTCGAAAATCGCCGACAAGATCCCCCTGGTGATTTTCTCCAACGCCAGCGACAGCCAGATCATGTCCAACGTCGACAAGCTCGGCGCACCCTTTCACAAGGTCTTTACCGCCGAACAGGCACAGGCCTACAAACCGCGTCTGGCGGCGTTCGAGTACATGCTCGACAACCTCAACTGCGGCCCGGAGGACATCTTGCATGTGTCGTCGAGCTTCCGTTACGACCTGATGCCGGCCCACGACATGAAGATCCGCAACAAGGCTTTCGTTGCCCGTGGCCACGAAGTCCCGGGCAACGCTTTCTACGGCTATCAGCAGATCAGCGACATCGGTGGGCTGGCCGCGCTGGTCGGTCTCTGAGTCGTAACGGTAGTCTTCTTGGCATAGGCGGATCAGACATGGGCAGTGAATCCTACTGGCTCGACACCGCACCGGCGTTTACCGGTGCACAGCTCGGCGCATTGCCCGGGCAGGTCGACGTGGCCGTCATCGGTGGCGGTTTCACCGGCCTGGCAGCGGCTCGGGCGCTGGCCTCGAAGGGCGCCAGTGTGGTGGTGCTGGAGGCCGGGCGGGTGATCGGCGAAGCCTCGGGGCGCAACGGCGGGCAGTGCAATACCGGCGTGGCCCAGGATTACGCCGGCTTGAGCGCCAGCCTCGGTGCCGATCGGGCGCGAGCCTATTACAAAGCCTACGAGAGTGCCGTGCAAAGCGTGGTTTCGCTGGTGGAGCAGGAGCAGATCGCTTGCGACCTCAAGCGAAACGGCAAGCTCAAACTGGCCGCCAAGCCGATGCACTACGAGGGCCTGGCACGGACCTGCGAATTGATTCGCCGGGAAGTCGATGCCGATGTCGAGTTGCTGTCTGCCGAGCAGATTCGCGCTGAAGTCGACTCGGCCCAGTTCCACGGTGGCCTGCTGCAGCGCAACGGCGTGCAGATGCATGTCGGGCGCTTCGGTGTCGGTCTGGCCGAGGCCGCCGTACGTCGCGGTGCGTTGATCTATCAGGACACGCCGGTGAAGGACTGGAAAACCCGGGCCGGCGGTTATCAGGTCAACACCGCCAAGGGGGCTCTGCACGCCGGGCAGGTGCTGCTGGCGACCGGCGCCTGTCAGCACGGCGGGTTGGGCTGGTACCGGCGGCGGATCGTGCCGGTGGGCAGTTTCGTGATCGCCACCGAGGTCCTGCCCCAGGCGCTGATCGAGCAGTTACTGCCCGGTCGGCGAGCCTATGTCACCAGCCGCATGATCGGTAACTACTTCCGCCTGACCCCGGACAACCGCCTGCTGTTTGGCGGGCGTGCGCGGTTCGCGATGTCCGACGGCGTCTCCGACGCCAAGAGCGGCAAGGTGCTGCGGGCGGCGATGGTGCAGATGTTCCCGCCGTTGGCCGGCGTGAAGATCGACTATTGCTGGGGCGGGCTGGTGGACATGACGTCCGACCGGTTACCCCGTGCCGGCCAGCATGGCGGCGTGTATCACTCCATGGGCTACAGCGGCCATGGGGTGCAGATGTCGGTGCACATGGGCCAGGTGATGGCCGAGGTGATGGCCGGTAACGTCGAGGCCAACCCCTGGCGCGAACTCGACTGGCCGGCGATTCCCGGGCATTTCGGTAAACCGTGGTTCTTGCCGCTGGTGGGCGCCTATTACCGGCTCCAGGACTATTTGCATTGAGTTGAAGTGGTGGCATCACCGTCGTTTGCGTTTCAAGACGCTCCGGACAACCGTGAGCATGAGCCTTCTCATTATCGACAGGTACAGCTGATATGACTGACAACAAGATCGACTCCAATCTGATCTCCGGCCAGGAAAGCCTGAGGGTATTCGAAGGACTCAATCGCGGCATGTCACGCCGCAGTGCCTTGCAGTTGCTCGGTGTGGCCGGGGTGGCCGCCGCAGGCACCGGTAGCCTGTTCAGCGCCGCCGGCAAGCTGTTTGCCGATGAGGCCGCGAGTCCCGGCAAAGGCAAGCCGGGTGGTCGGATTCGGGTCGCCGGCATGTCCAGTTCCACCGCCGATACCCTGGACCCGGCCAAGGGGGCGCTGTCCACCGACTACGCGCGTCACTATATGTTCTACAACGGCCTGACCCGTTTCGACAGCCACCTGGTGCCGCAACTGGAGCTGGCCGAGCGCATCGACAACGTCGATGCCACGCTGTGGACCATCACCCTGCGCAAGGACGTGACTTTCCACAACGGCAAAACCCTGAGCGCCGCCGACGTGGTGTTCTCGCTGTCGCGGCACAAGGATCCGCTGACCGGCTCCAAGGTCATGCCGCTGATGGAGCAGTTCACCGAGATCAAGGCCACCGCTGCCAATGAAGTACAGATCCGCCTGAGCGCGCCCAACGCCGAACTGCCATCGATCCTCGCCGTCTCGCACCTGCTGATCGTTCCGGAGGGCACCACCGACTTCAATCAAGGCATCGGTACCGGGCCGTTCAAGGTCAAGGAGTTCAAGCCAGGCGTGCGTTCGATTGCGGCGCGCAATACCGGCTACTGGAAACCGGGCCTGCCTTACCTGGACGAGATCGAGTTCATTGCCATTGCCGACGAGCCTTCGCGGGTCAACGCGCTGCTCTCGGGCGACGTGCATATGATCAACGAGGTCAATCCGCGCTCCACCACGCGAATCAAGGCCAGTGCCACTCACCGCGTCGTGGATGCGCCATCGGGCAACTACACTGACTTGATCATCCGCCAGGACCAGATGCCCGGCAAAAGTCCGGAATTCACCCAGGCCATGAAGCACCTGATGGACCGCGAGCAGATCAAATCCGCCGTGTTCCGTGGTTTTGCCGTGGTCGGTAACGACCATCCGATTGCCCCCGGCTCGCGCTACTACAACGCTGACCTGCCACAGACCGTCTATGACCCGGAAAAAGCCAAGTTCCTGTTGAAGAAAGCCGGCATGGACAGCATCAGCATGCCGCTGGTGGCCTCGCCGGCGGCGACCGGTTCGGTGGACATCGCCGTGCTGTTGCAGCAATCGGCGAAACAGGCCGGGCTCAAGCTCGACGTCAACCGCCTGCCCAGTGACGGCTACTGGTCCAACCACTGGATGAAACACCCGTTGAGCTTCGGCAACATCAACCCGCGGCCAAACGCCGACGTGATGTTTTCGCAGTTCTTCCAGTCGAGCGCGCCGTGGAACGAGTCCGGCTGGAAGAACGACCAGTTCGACCAGTTGCTGATGCTTGCCCGTGCTGAAACCGATGACGCCAAGCGCAGCAAGATGTACGCGGACATGCAGACCCTGACGCATGACCACTGTGGTATCGGCATCCCGGTGTTCATCAGCAACATCGATGCCGTCGACCAGCGCGTCAAGGGCTATGGCAGCAACCCGTTGGGCGGGTTCATGGGCTACATGTTCGCCGAGCAGGTCTGGCTGGACGCCTGATGGGCTGCCGCGGGGTTTGCCAGCGCTGCATTGCAGGAGGAGAGGGCGATGAATAGCAACACACTGTGGCTGATCGGCCGGCGCCTGGGCGCCGCGATCGTAACCTTGTTGATCGTCTCCATGGTGGTGTTCGCCATCACGGCGGTGCTGCCGGGAGATGCGGCGCAACAGGCTTTGGGACAGTTTGCCACGCCGGAGCAGGTGGCGGCCTTGCGCCTGAAACTGGGGCTGGATCAGCCGGGTGTGTTGCGTTACCTGCATTGGTTGATGAGCCTGCTCAGCGGCGATATGGGATTGTCGGTTTCCAATGCCATGCCAGTCAGCGAATTGATGGCCGGTCGGGTGCCCAACACCTTGATGCTGGCGGCCGCCACGGCGCTGGTGTCCGTGCCGGTGGCCCTGGTGCTGGGCATCGGTTCGGCCATGGGCCGCGGTGGGCGCATCGACAGTTTCCTGAGCTTTGTCACCCTGGCGATGGTCGCGGTGCCGGAGTTTCTGGTGGCGACCCTGGCGGTGCTGATTTTTGCGGTGAACCTGGGCTGGTTGTCGGCGCTGTCCTATGCCAGTGACATCACCTCACCCCTGCAATTCCTGCGCACTTACGCCTTGCCGGTGATGACGCTGTGCTGTGTGATCGTCGCGCAAATGGCGCGCATGACCCGGGCCGCGGTGATCGATCAACTCGACAGCCCATATGTGGAAATGGCTCGGCTCAAAGGCGTGAGTCCAATGCGCATCGTATTGCGCCATGCCTTGCCCAATGCCATCGGTCCGATCGCCAATGCCATCGCCCTGAGCCTGTCCTATCTGCTGGGCGGAGTGGTGATTGTCGAGACGATTTTCAACTACCCCGGCATCGCCAGCCTGATGGTCGATGCCGTGACCAACCGTGACATGGCGCTGGTCCAGGCCTGCACCATGCTGTTTTGTACGGCGTACCTGGGGTTGGTGCTGATTGCCGACCTGTGCGCGATTCTGTCCAATCCGAGGCTGAGAAACCAATGAACAACCTCATTGTGAAATCGACGCCGACGACCCCTGACCTGTCGGTTGGCAAGGTGTCCCATGGACCTGCCTGGCTGGGTCTGATCGGGGCCGTGATGTGCGTTATCTGGTTGCTGGTGGCGATTTTCGGCCCTTGGCTGGCACCACACCCGGTGGGCGAAGTGGTCTCCGACAATGTCTTTGACAACATCAGCGCCGTTTACCCGTTTGGCACCGACTACCTGGGGCGCGACATGCTCAGCCGTGTTCTGGTCGGCGCGCGTTTCACCGTTGGCCTGGCGTTGATTGCCGCAGTGTTGGCCAGTGGCCTGGGCACCGGTTGTGCGTTGCTGTCGGTGGTGTCGCCCAAGTGGCTGGACGAAGTGATCAGTCGCTTGATGGACGCCTTTATCTCGATTCCGAGCAAGATGCTGGCGCTGATCATGGTTTCAGCGTTCGGCTCCTCGGTCACGTTGCTGATCTGTACGGCAGTCCTGAGTTTCTGCCCCGGCGCCTTCCGCATCGCCCGCAGCATGGCGGTGAATATCGAGGCGCTGGAGTACGTGCAGGTAGCCCGTACCCGTGGCGAGCGTCGGTTGTACATCGCTTGTGTGGAAATCCTGCCGAACATGCTCAACCCGGTGCTGACCGACCTGGGCCTGCGATTCGGCTTTATCGTGTTGCTGCTCAGCGGCATGAGTTTCCTCGGTCTGGGGGTGCAGCCACCGGATGCCGACCTCGGTTCCCTGGTACGGGAAAACATCGGCGGCCTCAACCAGGGCGCGCCGGCCATCGTGATTCCGGCGCTGGCCATCGGCACCCTGACCATTGGTGTGAATCTGTTTATCGACAGACTGTCGTCCCGACGTAGTCGCCGTACGGGAGGTCATTGAAATGAGTGAATTGATTCGGGTCGAAGACTTGCGCGTAGTCGCCTGTGGCGAGCGCGGCGAGGTGGAAATCGTCAAGGGTGTGAGCTTTTCCCTGGAAAAAGGCGAAGTGCTGGCATTGATCGGCGAGTCCGGTTCCGGCAAGACCACCATCGCCCTGGCGCTGCTCGGGTATGCCCGGCGCGGCTGCCGGTTGTCGGGCGGGGTGGTGCAGGTCGGCGAGCACGACATGCTGGCGTTGAGCGAACGCGAACTGCAAGGTCTGCGTGGCAACCGGGTGTCGTATATCGCCCAGAGCGCGGCGGCGGCGTTCAATCCGGCGAAGAAGCTGATCGACCAGGTGGTGGAGGGCGCCTTGATTCATGGCCTGGGCAGCCGGGCCGTGCTCGAAGCCAAGGCCATCGAGTTGTTCCGCGACCTGGCCTTGCCGGACCCTGATCACATCGGCCAGCGTTACCCGCACCAGGTGTCAGGTGGGCAATTGCAACGGGTGATGGCGGCGATGGCGTTGATCAGCGATCCGTTGCTGGTGGTGCTCGACGAACCGACCACCGCCCTCGACGTGACCACCCAGATCGACGTGCTGCGTGCCTTCAAACGAGTGGTCCATGAGCGTGGGGCAACGGCGGTCTATGTCTCCCACGACCTCGCCGTCGTCGCGCAGATGGCCGACCAGATCGTGGTGCTCAACGGCGGCCAGGTCTTCGAACAGAGTGCCACCGCGCCGCTGCTCAAGGGCCCGGCCCATGAGTACACCCGTAGCCTGCTGGCGGCGGCGCGGCCCGATACGACGATCCGTCCGCCCAGCGGCCTGGCCGAAGACGAACCGTTGCTGACGATCAAGGGTCTGACCGCCGGCTACGGTAACAAAAACCCGCAAGGCATGCCGTCGATCCGCGTGCTGGAGGACATCGACCTGACGGTGCGCCGGGGACAGGCCATCGGTGTGATTGGCGAATCGGGTTCCGGCAAGTCGACCCTGGCACGGGTGGTGGCCGGGCTGCTGACCCCGGCATTGGGGGCGCTGACATTCGCCGGCCAGCCACTGGGCGGCAGTCTCTGCGAACGCACCCCTGAGCAGTTCCGACGCATTCAGATGGTCTTCCAGAACGCCGACACCGCACTCAACCCCATGCACAGCGTCGGTACCATTCTGAGCCGCCCGCTGAAGATGTATTTCGGCCTCAAGGGCGCCGCATTGCGCGAGCGTATCGGTGAACTGCTGGACCTGGTGCGGCTGCCGCGAGCCATGGCCGAACGGCGTCCCAATGAACTCTCCGGAGGGCAAAAGCAACGGGTCAACCTGGCGCGGGCGCTGGCGGCGAAGCCGGACCTGATCCTGTGCGACGAGGTGACCTCGGCACTCGACACCGTGGTCGGCGCGGCGATTCTCGAACTGCTGCGCGACCTGCGTCAGGAACTGGGGGTTTCGTACCTGTTCATCAGTCACGATATTTCCACCGTACGGGCGCTGTGCGACGACATCGTGGTGATGTACAGCGGCCACAAGGTCCAGGCCGGCACCCGGCAGTCATTTGCCCAGGCCCCGTTCCATCCCTACACCGACCTGTTGATCCATTCGGTGCCGGAACTGCGCCAGGGATGGCTTGAAAACTGCGGCACCACCTGCGGTGAACTGCCGCCCATCGGCGCGAAGGCCAATGTGCCGGAGCTGTGCACCTTCCTCAATCGCTGCCCGGTACGGCTGGACGGCCTGTGCAATCAGACCGCGCCGAACCGCCGGATCATCGAGGGCGGCAGTGAAATCCTCTGCCATCACGACAGCGCCGAGCTGCTCAAGACGCAGCAGGACTTGAATATCATGATCCAGGGAGCCTATGCATGAAGGGGCGTTTTGTAAGACTGGCCGAGCAGGGCCGGCCGACTGTCAAACTGCAGGTGGACGGGGTACCGATCGAGGCCTTGCAGGGCGATACGCTGATGGTCGCGTTGCTGACCCGGGGTACTGCGTTGCGTCAGTCGGAGTTCGATACGGGCCGCCGTGCCGGTTTCTGCCTGATGGGGGCTTGTCAGGATTGCTGGGTCTGGACCCGCAGTGGTGAACGCCTGCGCGCCTGTTCCAACGAAGTCCGTGAAGGGCTGGAGATTGTCACCACACAACCGGAGGCGATATGGCCATTGCACGGATAGTCATTGTCGGCGCCGGGCCGGCGGGTATTCGCTGCGCCGAAACCCTGCTGGCCGCTGGTTTCAAGCCGATCCTGATCGATGAGAGTCGTCGCGATGGCGGGCAGATCTACCGTCGTCAGCCGCAAGGTTTTACCCGCGATTACGCCACGCTGTATGGCAGCGAAGCCGCCAAGGCCCGGGACTTGCACCTGAGTTTCGACCGCTTGCGCGGGTCGATTGATTACCGCCCGGACACCCTGGTATGGAACCTGATACCGGGGCAACTGTGCTGCGTCAGCCAGGGCCAACATTCGACCGTGGATTACGACGCGCTGATCCTGTGCACCGGTGCCACCGACCGCTTGATGCCGATCGAAGGCTGGCAGTTGGCGGGTACCTACAGCCTCGGTGGCGCGCAGATCGCGCTCAAGTCCCAGGCGGTGTCCATCGGCCACAGCGTGGTGTTCATGGGCAGTGGACCGTTGCTGTATCTGGTCGCCAGCCAGTACCTCAAGGCCGGTGCCAAGGTCGCGGCGGTGCTCGATACTTCGCCGCTGGGCAAACGCATCGGGGCCTTGCCAAAACTGCTGGCGCGTCCCGGGCTGTTGTTCACCGGAATGAAACTCCTGGCGCAGTTGTACCGGGCGAAGATTCCGCTGCACCTGGGCATCCACCCCCTGCAAGTTCTGGGTGACGCAGCCAGCGGGGTCAGTGGCGTGCAGGTGCGGACGGCGGCAGGGGCGACCCTGGACGTGGCATGCGATGCCGTCGCTTTGGGTTATCACCTGCGTCCGGAAACCCAATTGGCGGACCTGGCCGGTTGTCGACTGCGCTTCGATGAGGCCTCCAGCCAATGGTTGCTGGCCACCGATGACGACGGCCGGACCTCGGTGAGCGGCGTGTATGCCGCCGGTGATGGTTCGAGAATTCGTGGCGCGGATGCCGCCGAATGCGCCGGACGCCTGGTGGCCATGGCGTTGCTGGAGGATCTGCACAAACCGGTGGATGCCGGGTTGCGTGATGAACAGCGCCAGGCGCTGGCGGTGATGGAGCAGTTCCGCCTGGGCCTGGCTCAGGCGTTTCCCTGGCCTTCGGCGCAAGCCAAAGCCTTGCCGGATACTGCCATTGTCTGCCGCTGCGAGATGATCAGCGCCGGCGAGTTGCGGCGCACGGTCAGCGAAAAAGGCGCCTGTGAAGTCAATCGGGCCAAGGCCTTCAGCCGAGTCGGCATGGGCCGTTGCCAGGGGCGCTATTGCTCCCAGGCCGGGGCCGAGGTGATTGCCGCCGCGGCGGGTGTCACCGTGCAACAGGTCGGCCGCCAGCGCGGCCAGGCGCCGGTCAAACCGCTGTCGATGCTCACCGAGGAGGTGTCGCCATGACGCTACAGAAAGCTGATGTGGTGATTGTCGGCGGTGGCCTGATGGGTTCGGCGGCGGCATTTTTCCTGCGCCGGCGCGGGCAGACGGTGATCCTGCTGGAGCGCGACCAGATCGGTCAGTACGCCAGCGGCGTGAACTTCGGCAACGTCCGGCGGCAGGGGCGTTTCCTTGGGCAGCTGGAGTTGGCCAACCGTTCCTGGGCGTTGTGGAAGCGCTTGCCGGAGCTGATTGATGACGACCTCGAGTTCATTGCCAGTGGGCACATGCGGGTGTGCTACCGCGAAGACGAAATCGCCGAGCTCGAAGCCTATGCCGCGGCCCCCGAGGCTGCGCAACTGGACCTGAAGATTTATCGCGGCACGGACCTGCACCAGCGTTTTCCGTTCCTGGGGCCGGATGTGAAGGGCGGCTCCTATGCACCCCACGACGGTCACGCCAACCCACGCCTGGCGGCCCCGGCGTTTGCCCGGGCGGCGCGGCGTATCGGCGCGCGGATCGAGGAGCAGACAGAAGTGGCCGAGGTACAGAAGGTCGGCGGTGAGTTCAGCATCACCACCACCGATGGTCGCCAGTTCAGCGCCGAACGTCTGCTGATTACCGCCGGTGCCTGGGGGCAGAAACTCTCGGCGCAATTCGGCGAGCCGGTCCCGCTGGACACCCACGGCCCACAGATGGCGGTCACCGAACCGGTGCCTTACGCCTTGCCGACGGTGATTGGCGTGTACACCAAGATTCCCGAGGAAGTGATTTATTTCCGCCAGATCCCTCGTGGCAACATCGTCATCGGTGGCGGCTACCGCAGCAAACCGGACATGCTGACCCGGCGGGCCCAGGTCGAGCCGCGCAGCATCCTCAACCAGCTCGGGCAGATGCGTCGCCTGCTGCCGGGAGTCGGCAACCTGAACATCATCCGGGTCTGGAGCGGCATCGAAGGTTACCTGCCTGACTCCCTGCCGGTGATGGGCCCGAGCGGTACCGTCGACGGCTTGTTCTATGCCTTCGGCTTCTGTGGGCATGGTTTCCAGCTCGGCCCGGGCGTCGGCGATGTGATGGCCGAACTGATCAGCAGCGGCAGCACCAGCACTTCGATCGAACCGTTCTCCATCCGCCGATTCGCCCTTTCAGCCGAGCAACGGAGCAAGGCCTCATGAAACCCCGTGTACTGGATATTCTCAAACATCTGCTGGCCTTCGACACCGTGTCTTCGGAGTCGAACATGGCCTTGATCGAGTACGTCCGCGACCTGTTGCTGAGCAAGGGCATCGAGTCGCTGATCGTCAAGGATGAAACGGGTAAAAAGGCCAACCTGTTCGCCAGCACTGGCCCCCGGGAGTTACCGGGGATCCTGCTGTCGGGGCACACCGACGTGGTCCCGGCGGCGGGCCAGGCCTGGACCCTCCCGGCGTTTCAGGCGACGGTGCGGGACGGCAAGATTTATGGCCGTGGCAGCTGCGACATGAAGGGCTTCATCGCCCTGGCCATCGACGCCATGCTCGAGGCGGCGGACGGCCCGTTGAGCCGACCGCTGCAACTGGCGCTGTCCCATGACGAAGAGACCGGTTGCGTCGGTGTGCGGCGTTTGCTCGATGTGTTGCACCTGGCCCCGGTACGGCCGTTCCTGTGCCTGATCGGCGAGCCGACCCAGATGCAGTTCGTGCTCGGGCACAAGGGCAAGGGCTCCTATCGCACCTATTGCCGGGGCCTGGAGGCCCACTCATCGCTGGCTCCGCGCTCGGTCAATGCGATTCACCTGGCCTGTGATTTTATTTCTGCACTGCGTCAAAGCCAGCAGCAGTTGCAAGAGCAGGGTGCCCAGGATGCCGACTACGATGTGCCTTACAGCACGGTGCATGTCGGGCAGATCGGCGGCGGCAGGGCACTGAACATCGTGCCCAACCTCTGTACCCTCGACTTTGAAGTGCGCAACCTGCCGGCGGACGATCTGGATCAGTTCCTGGAGCAGATGCGCGAGCGTGCGCAAGTGATCGTGCGCGAAGCCAGGCGCCTGTCCAGTGTGGCGGACATCGAAATCGAAACCCTCAATGTTTATCCGGGTCTCGACACCCACCCGAGCGTCGAGGCGGTGCGCTTTCTGAAGAACTTTGCCGCACCGGACACCGGCACCGCCAAAGTCTCTTTCGGCACCGAAGGCGGGTTGTTCAAGCAACGACTGGATGTCCCGGTGGTGGTCTGCGGGCCGGGCTCGATCGAACAGGCCCACAAGCCGGACGAGTTTATCGAGATCAGCCAGATGGAGGCCGGGGAGCGGTTTCTGCAGGGACTGCTGGGCTCCCTGAAACAGTAAGGCCCCTCGCCACAGGTTTGCTGTTCGCCACGATAAATAGCCAATGCCCACCAGTAGAGCCTGCCGTCCCATCCCGTTTTTCAGCATCCGACACTGCTGTTATGGCGCTTTCAGCATCCTCGTCCGTGGCTCCTCCCTAGACTGGCAGTTGTCTCGGATCAGGACCTCGACCATGCTCAAGAATCGTTTGAAAGACCCCAGCCTTTTGGTAGAACTCGCCTACATCGATGGGCAGTGGATCGGCGCTGACAACGCCGCGACCCTGGACGTCAGCGACCCGGCCAGCGGCCGCTTGCTCGCCCGCGTGCCAGCGATGCAAGGCACGGAAACCCGTCGCGCCATCGAAGCCGCCGAGCGGGCCTGGCCGGCCTGGCGCGCCCGCCCGGCGGCCGAGCGGGCGGCGCTACTGGAACACTGGTATCAGGCCATGCTCGACAACCTCGACGACCTGGCACTGATCATGACCTGCGAGCAGGGCAAACCCTTGAACGAGGCCAAGGGCGAAATTCGCTACGGCGCCGGTTTCGTCAAATGGTTCGCCGAGGAAGCCCGGCGGGTTTACGGTGAAACCATGCCGGCCCCCAGCGGCGATCGCCGGCTGCTGACCCTCAAGCAACCGGTGGGGGTTTGTGCCGCGATCACCCCGTGGAACTTCCCCAACGCGATGATCACCCGCAAATGCGCTCCAGCGCTGGCCGCGGGCTGCCCGATCATCGTCAAACCCTCGGACCTGACACCGCTCTCGGCCCTGGCCCTGGCGGTGTTGGCCGAGCGGGTCGGGATTCCGCCCGGCGTGTTCAATGTGCTGACCGGGATGCCCGCGGGTATCGGTGAAGAGCTGACCGCCAACCCGACAGTCCGGAAGATTTCCTTCACCGGCTCCACGGCAGTCGGCCGCCTGCTGATGCGCCAGAGCGCCGAACACATCAAGCGCCTGAGCCTGGAGTTGGGCGGTAACGCGCCGTTCATTGTGTTCGACGACGCCGACCTGGAGCAGGCGGTGGCCGGCATCATGCTCAGCAAGTTTCGCAACGCCGGCCAGACCTGCGTCTGCGCCAATCGCATCCTCGTGCAGGACGGCATTTACGAGCGGTTTGCCCAGCGACTGGTGGAGGAGGTGGGCAAGCTCAAGGTCGGCAACGGCCTGGACGCCGATGTCACTATCGGCCCGCTGATCAATGCGGCCGCAGTGAGCAAGGTCGCCCGACATATCGACGATGCCTTGAGCCAGGGCGCGCGTTTGCTCTGTGGCGCGATACCCGAGGGCGACAGTCAGTTTGTCCAACCCACCGTGCTCGGCGAAGCCCATGCCGGCATGCTGTTGGCCAACGAAGAAACCTTCGGTCCGGTGGCGCCGCTGATGCGCTTTACCTCTGAGGCCGAAGCGCTCGCGCTGGCCAATGCTACACCTTACGGTCTGGGCGCCTACTATTTTACCCAGGACTTGCGGCGCTCCTGGCGTTTCGGCGAGGCGCTGGAGTTCGGCATGGTCGGTCTCAATACCGGAATCATTTCCATGGAAGTCGCCCCGTTCGGCGGCATCAAGCAGTCGGGCCTGGGCCGTGAAGGCAGCAAGTACGGCCTCGACGAGTACCTGGAAGTCAAAGCCTTCCACATCGGTGGGCTGTAACCCCAGCCACGATGGCACAGACATTTGCGAGGCATGATTGATGAGCAAGGCATTCAGAATCGCCGCGATTGCCGGCGATGGTATCGGCAAGGAAGTCCTGCCGGAAGGGTTGCGCGTGCTGGAGCAGGCTGCGAAGAAATGGCAGTTGGACTTGAGCATCGAAGTGCTCGACTGGGCTCACTGCGATTACTACCTGGAACATGGGCAAATGATGCCCGACGACTGGTTCGAACAGCTCAAGGGCTTTGACGCGATCTATTTCGGCGCCGTGGGTTGGCCGGACAAGGTGCCCGACCACATTTCCCTGTGGGGTTCGCTGCTCAAGTTCCGTCGGGACTTCGACCAGTACGTGAACATCCGCCCGGTGCGGCTGTTTCCCGGTGTGCCCTGCCCGTTGGCCGGGCGCAAGCCGGGGGATATTGATTTTGTGGTGATCCGCGAGAACACCGAGGGCGAGTACTCCTCGGTCGGCGGCAAGATGTTCGAAGGCACCGAGCATGAGTTCGTGTTGCAGGAATCGGTGTTCACCCGGCGTGGTGTGGACCGGATCCTCAAATTCGCCTTCGAACTGGCCCGGACCCGACCGCGCAAGCGCCTGACGGCGGCGACCAAGTCCAACGGCATCTCCATCAGCATGCCCTATTGGGACGAGAGGACGGCCTTGATGGCCGAGCAGTACCCGGACATCACCTGGGACAAGCAGCATATCGATATTCTGTGTGCACGTTTCGTGCTGCAACCGGACCGCTTTGATGTGGTGGTGGCGTCGAACCTGTTCGGCGACATTCTTTCCGATCTCGGCCCGGCCTGTGCCGGCACCATCGGTATCGCGCCTTCGGCCAACCTCGATCCCGAGCGCCGTTTTCCGTCGCTGTTCGAGCCGGTACATGGCTCGGCGCCGGATATCTACGGGCAGAACATCGCCAACCCGATTGCGATGATCTGGTCCGGGGCGTTGATGCTCGATTTCCTGGGTAATGGTGACGAGCGCTATCGCGCGGCGCATGACGGGATCCTGCAGGCGATCGAACGGGTGATCGCCGAGGGGCCGATCACGCCGGATCTGGGCGGAAAGGGTTCGACGCAGGAGGTGGGCAAAGCGATTGCCGAGCGCCTTTGAACCATGCCACTGATCCACTGTGGGGGGGGGCAAGCCCGTTTCCACAGTGGATTTGCGCTGTATTCAATAGCCCCGCGTACGATCGATCTCACCGACCATCGGTTCGCCACGCTGATGTCGGCGAATGTTCTCCAGCAACACCTCGAACGCACTTTCCGGCTGGGTCATGGCCGCGATATGTGGGGTCAGCAGAATCTTTGGATGCAGCCAGAACGGATGATCCGGCGGTGCCGGCTCTTGCCGCAGCACGTCGATGACGGCGCCGCTCAATTGTCCGCTGTCGAGGGCCGCCAGTAGGTCACTTTCCACCAGATGAGCGCCACGGCCCATGTTGATCAGCGCCGCGCCCTGAGGCAGTTGCTCGAATAGTCGGCCGTCGAGAATGCCCTCGGTCTGTTCGGTCAGCGGCAGTACGCACAGTAAAATGTCGCACTGGCTCAGGAACGCAGGCAGTTGTTCGTTGCCGGCATAGCAATCCACCCCATCGACCTGATGGACGCTGCGAGCCCAACCGGACAACAAAAAACCCAGGGGCCGCAATGTCGCCAGAATCCGCCGGGCCTGGGTCCCGAGGCCCATGATACCGATCCGCCGCTTGCTCGCCGGTTGCAGCAAGTGCGCCTGCCAGCAACGAGCTGTCTGTTGCTGACGATAACGGAGCATGTCCCGGTGCAGGCTCAGCACGGCGAAACTGGCGTATTCGCACATGCCCCGGGTGATGCCCGGATCCAGCAGGCGCACCAGCGGCAAACTGATGGGCAAGCGACCGAGGTCCAGTTGATCGACGCCGGCAGACAGGGCGAACAGCACTTTGAGATTGGGCAGCAACGCCTCGAGATCGTCGGGCGCCTGCCAGGCGGCCAGGTACTCGATGTCCGTCGGGTCGCCGATGTCCGGCCAGGCGCGCCATTCGATATCCGGGGCGTGTTCGGCAAACAGCGTTTTCCACTGGTCGCCGCGTACGGGGTCAGCTTTATACAGCAGGGCCATGGGCATTTCCTGAACGGGTGAAGGGGCTCTCCATCATCGCGCAATGCCGGCGCAGGATCTGTCGAAAGCACCGGGCTAAACGGTTCGCGCGACGTTCTGTTGGTGATGTTCCGGCAGATTCGGCGTGCTGAAGGAATCTGCCGTTTGGCAGGGTGAAAACAGTTGATCCGAATTTCTCAGGGGCCAAGTTCGGCGTAGATCGTTTCGCGCAAGGCTTAACCTGAACAGCATCGCAACCACCTTCCGGTTGCCGGACTCACGATGGGAAATGCCATGAATAGCAAAGTCGACGAAACCCCTCATTTGCTCCGTCAGCGCGATCAATTCGTGCCGCGTGGCTTGGTTACCGCTCACCCGTTGGTGATCGATCGCGCCCAGGGAGCTGAATTGTGGGACGTGGACGGTAAGCGCTACCTGGACTTCGTCGGCGGTATCGGTGTGCTGAATATCGGCCACAATCATCCCAAGGTGGTCGCGGCCGTGCAGGCACAATTGCAAAAGGTCTCCCATGCCTGTTTCCAGGTAGTTGCCTATAAGCCTTATCTCGACCTGGCCCAACGCCTGTGCGAAATGATCGGTGGCCAGGAAGCGTACAAAGCGGCGTTCTTCACCTCGGGCGCCGAAGCCGTGGAAAACGCGATCAAGATTGCCCGTGCCCACACCAACCGTTCGGCCGTTATCGCCTTTCGCGGCGGCTTCCACGGCCGCACGTTGCTCGGCACCACCCTGACCGGCATGAGCCAGCCTTACAAGCAGAACTTCGGGCCGTTTGCACCGGAGGTGTTCCATACCCCCTACCCGAATGCCTATCGTGGTGTCAGTAGCGATATGGCGCTCAAGGCGCTCGACGAGTTGTTGGCCACTCAGGTGGCAGCGGAGCGAGTCGCGGCCATCATCATCGAGCCCGTGCAGGGTGACGGCGGGTTCCTTGCGGCGCCGGTGGAGTTTCTTCAGGCACTGCGTGCCCTGACTGAAAAGCATGGCATCGTGTTGATCCTTGATGAAATCCAGACCGGTTTCGGCCGTACCGGCAAATGGTTCGGTTTCCAGCATGCCGGGATCCAGCCGGATCTGGTGACGGTGGCCAAGAGCCTGGCGGGTGGCTTGCCGCTATCGGGTGTGGTCGGCAAGGCGGCGATCATGGACGCCCCGTTGCCGGGCGGCCTGGGTGGCACCTACGGCGGCAACGCCTTGTCTTGTGCCGCGGCCCTGGCGGTGATCGATGCCTTTGAGCAAGAGCAGTTGCTGGCCCGCGGTGAAGCACTGGGCGAGCGTTTGCGCCAGGGGCTGTTGCGCTTGCAGGCGCGTCACTGGCAAATCGGCGATGTGCGCGGCAGCGGTTTCATGCTGGCGCTCGAGCTGA
Source organism: Pseudomonas sp. MWU13-2100 (assembly GCF_023242365.1). GTDB lineage: Bacteria > Pseudomonadota > Gammaproteobacteria > Pseudomonadales > Pseudomonadaceae > Aquipseudomonas. Next base: position 28,389 of record NZ_JALLIX010000047.1, on the reverse strand, counting down.
TCAAGGATGACGAGGCGCGTACTCCCGATGCTGACTTGAACCAGCGCTTGATCGATGAGGCGCGCATTGGCGGTTTGCTGGTGATCAAATGTGGTGTTTACCGTAACGTTCTACGCTTTCTCGCCCCGCTGGTGACCACTGAAGAACAGATCGACGAAGCGCTGCAGATTCTCGACGGCGCGTTGGCACGCGTCTTGAACTGAGCAGGTGCCCGCTCGGGGCGGTGCCGCCAGGCATCGCCCGTGGGCGTTTATGGAGCACGGATGGATGAAATGCATCATCGGAGGCTTTGCACACCATGGGGCTGACTGAATATCGGGCACTGCTCATTGATTGCGACGAGGTTCTGGTCGATCGCGATTCGGGGGTCTGGGCGGCATTGCAACCATTGCTCGACAGCCGAGGCGGTCACTCAGACAAGGAACAGGTACTGGCGGAGTACGCCGAGGTCGTACGTGTGCTTTATCCTCGGTTCGCAGAACTGGGCTTTAGTGGCTCGCAGTGTTTCGCCCATCGCCAGCTGGCCGAGCGCTGGGGGCTGAAAGCCAGTTGGGAGGAGGGTATGAGCTTTGCCCGTTCGGCTGCCAACTGGTCGCTGTTCGAGGACGCGCCGGGGGCGATGTTGTACCTGCGCAAGTTCTATCGCTTGCTGGTGCGCGGCGACCGCGATACGGAAGATCGAGGGCTGCTTTGTGAGCGGCTGGGGATTACGCCCGATGATTTCATTTCATTGGCCAGCGATCCTTTGCTCGATCCAGAATGGTTGAAGAGCAACGAGCTTGAAGTCCGGCACATTCTGCAGGTGACTCGGCCTGCGGCCGTCCGGCCGGCGGCCGGAGATGTATGCCTGATCTGTCGAGACCAGGTAAAGCGCTCCTCGCCCTGCGCCGCGGATTACTGCATCAACAGCATGGCGGATCTGGTAGCGCAGCATCAGCTGTCTTTACGGCGCTGATTTTGCTAGAAGATTGTCTTACAAACGGCAGTCAAGAGGTAGGCAATGGAAGGTTTAGTAAAACTGGACCGGATCGACATCAGCATCTTGGTTGAACTGCAAAAAGATGGGCGCATGACCAACGTGAGCCTGGCCGATGCGGTGGGATTGTCGGCCAGCCCCTGCCTGCAACGGGTCAAGCGGCTGGAGTCGGCCGGGTACATTTCCAGCTACAAGGCACACCTGAACCTGGCGAAGATCACCGATTCGGTGACGGTCTTCACCGAAGTCACCCTGAGCGACCACAAACGTGAAGACTTTGCCAAATTCGAGTCCAATATCCGGCTGGTGGACGAAGTGCTTGAATGCCATCTGATCAGCGGTGGCTATGATTACCTGGTGCGCTTCATGACTCGCAGTATCCAGCATTACCAGGAGGTGATCGAAAGCCTGCTGGACAAGAACATCGGTATCTCCAAGTACTTCAGCTACATCGTCATCAAGTCTCCCGTGCTCAAGGACGGTGTGCCGTTGCGCAAATTGCTGCGTCATTGAACGACTTTGCCTGTACCGTCACTTCCCATGGCTGCTGTTGCAGTGGAACTTCCTTGCCCAATGCCGTCTACATTGCAGTGGGGATGTTCCTCTTTCTGGGAAAACAGATATGTTCAAATCTCGTTCGTTCATGACGGTACTGACCTGCTTCGCCCTGATAACCGGCTCTGCTACCGCTTTGGCTGATCCGGGTAACGGCAACGGCAATGGCCAGGGACACGGCAGGGGTTTTTCGCAAGACGACCAAGGCCAGGACAATCAAGGCGGCCACGGCAAAGGCAGAAAATCAGGAGGTGGTGATTGGGGGCACGGGCCAAGCATCGATCGAGGAAGCGTACTCGGCGTCATTGGCGGACACCGCGATTACTGGCGTCCCGGGCCAGCATTGCCGCCGGGCATCCAGAAAAAACTGGCTCGTGGAAAACCTCTTCCACCCGGCATTGCGAAAAAGCTGGATGGTCGACTTGTGGGGCAGCTTCCGCGCTACGACGGATATGAATGGCAGCAGGCGGGGCCCGACTTGATTCTGGTGTCTATCGCGAGCGGAATTATTTATGAAGTGCTGAGTGGTGCCTTGAACGACTGAGCGCCTGCACTGATCCGGTGTGATATCGGCTTGTCTTGCCGGGGCATCCAGGGAAGAGTCAAAGCGAGCATTTCGCATTAACTTTATAAGCAGGGCTGGAGGCTTCCGTTGGTCGCTTGTCTTTGAACAACACGTAACCAATTGTGTCAGAGATTACGCAAATACTAACTTTACGGAAGCCATCATGCGTTTGAAAAAGAAAAGCCTGGTTGCCATCATGTCATGCACCCTGATGCTTGCTGTTGCCCCTTTATTGCCGGCTGAACTGTCCATCATGGCGTCTGCCTATGCCAAAGAGGGTGGTCATGGCGGTGGCAACGGTGGCAACGGTGGTGCTGGTGGTGCTGGCGGGCATAGTGGAGAGGGAAGTGGTCATGCCGGTAGCGGCCACTCGGCCAGTTCCAAGAGCAACGGCCTCGCCGAAGGCAAGGAAACCGATCATGACGGCAAGGCTGTTCGCGATCATGGCGTGAGTGGCACTCACATTGGACGCGCCCACAAAACCTCTCGTGGTCACGGGATCGCCACGTCGCATGTCGCCCATTCCAAAACCACACGAGGGCTGTCGAAAGCCACGGCGATTTCGGCCACTACGCCGGGCGATCACAACGACAAAGGGTTGAGCCAGGCCGGCAGTTCCACTGCCAAATAAAGGCGCTTGATTGTTTGATCAGATCTGTGGCTCGCAAGGAATGAGGGCCACCAGATCCGTACTCCCTACATCAACACCCGCCTGTGACAGCAAGGTGGTCACTTGTCCGCGGTGATGGGTCTGGTGGTTGAAAAAATGCATGATCAAGCCATAAGAGTCCTTTTCAGCCGCTACGCCCTTCATATTCTTGTAGTGGAGCGGGTGATCCAGATCCGACTCGGTCACTGAGCGGGCCCAGTTGATAATGATTTGATCGAGCCATACCCGATGCGCCGCTAGTGCCTGGAAATCAGGAAACAGCAGTTGGTCGAGGCGCTCGGGCGTGGGCAACTGTCGAATGGGCTCCAGGGCCGGGTACTGCGCCGGATGCCGGGCGAGTCGCTGTAGCCAGACCCTGTCCCCGGCCGCCAGGTGGTTCAAGGTTCCGAGAATCGAGCCAAAAAAAGCTTTCCTGTCGGCGCTCAGCTCCTCTTCGGACAAGCCCTTGGCCGACTCATAGAGCTTGGCGTTCATCCACTGGTTATAGCTCGCCATCAGGCAGATATGGCTGGTCCGGCTCACTGCGTTCATCCTTTGGTCATTTGACGAGCGCCACCACTCATCACCACCGTCAGTCTAATACCATCCCTTTCTTGAAGCCCACTCAGAATGGCATATGCTGTCAGCATCAGCCATGCATACCGTGGCCTACGGCTCCTACACACGCCCAGAGCGAATCGCCGCACTATTCTCGACACGGAGATAGAACGCAACCGAATCAGCTGAGAGAGGTCGTCCATTTTGCACCGCACTGAAGTTGGACGTTTAAAGCTGTTGCGCGCTCTGGAGGTGCTCGACACTGCGGCGGAGCCGGTTTTTGATCGCATCACGCGGTTGCTGGCCACCACGCTTGAGGTGCCCATTGCGCTGATTTCGCTGGTCGACAGTGACCGTCAGTGGTTCAAGTCCAGGGTCGGTATGGACGTCAGGCAGACGCCCCGGGATATCTCCTTCTGCACGATTGCCATAGAGCAAGAGCGGACGATGGTGGTCCTCGACGCGCTGAGTGATCCGCGCTTTTCGTCCAGTTCGCTGGTTACCAGCAATCCACGTATCCGTTTTTACGCGGGAACGCCGATCCGCTCCATCGAGGGCTATGCCCTGGGTACGCTCTGTGCGATGGATTGCAAGGCCCGGATATTCAGCGATGAGTCACGGCAGATCCTGGAGGACTTTGCCGGGCTGGTCAGCCGGGAATTCCAGATGCGCGAGGCCGCGCTGCTGTCCCGCTCGCATATCACCCACTCCGCGGCAGCCTTCGCGGCCAGCGAGGCACGCCTGAAAACCGCCTTTGCCCTCGCACCCACGGGCATCGCGGCGGTCGCGGCCAACGGGCGCTTTCTCAGTCTCAACAGCGCGTTCTGTTCCATCGTCGGCTATGAAGCCGACGAACTCATGACCCTGAGCTTCCAGGACATCACTCACCCTGACGACCTGGACAGTGACTTGAATCTGTTGCGCCAGTTGAACCGTGGCGAAATCGATCGTTATCAGCTTGAGAAAAGATACCGGCACAAGGACGGCTCCTCGGTCTGGGTCGACCTGCATGTGGCCAAGCTGCTGTCGGTGGACGGCGATCTGGAGTACTACATCGCGACGGTCCAGAATATCCAGCGGCGCAAGGAAACCGAGGCGTCCCTGCAGGCGTTGCGACACAGCCTGGAGCAGCGTGTCGAGGAGCGTACCGCGGAACTGCTGCGGGCCAATGAAATGCTGTCCCATACGATGCTTCAGCGGCTGCATGCCGATCGCGAGCTCCGGCAGCGTGAGGCGGAGCTCTCGGCGGTGCTGGAGCACGCCAGCGATGCCTACGTGAGTATCGATGAGTCGGGCGCGATAAGGGCCTGGAACCGAATGGCCGAGACGACCTTCGGCTGGTCCCGTGATGAGGCGCTGGGCCAGTCATTCGAAAATCTGGTCATCCCGGTAGCCATGCGCGAGGTTCATCTGGCCGGGTGGCGGCGTTATCTCGCCACCGGTGACGATGAGGCGCTGCGCCAGCGCCTGGAGATATCGGCGGTGCGGCGCGACGGCATGGTCTTTCCCGTCGAGGTGCGGATCAGCCCTGTCGAAATCGACGGGCAACGCTTCTTCAGTGTTTTCCTGCACGATATTACCGAACGCAAGGCCATGGCCGAACGCCGCGAGAAAGAAGCGTTGACCGATACCTTGACCGGGCTGCCAAACCGCCGATCCTTGCTCGAATACCTGCCCAATGCGATGGCCAGGGCCCGCCGGATCGGCGTTCCCCTGGGGGTGCTGTTTCTTGACCTGGATGGCTTCAAGGCGGTGAACGATACCTTTGGCCATGAAATCGGCGACCTGTTGCTCCAGATCGTGGCCGAGAAGTTGAAGACCGGTCTGCGGGAGACGGATGCGGTGTTTCGGCTGGCCGGCGATGAGTTTACCGCCGTGGTGGAAGGCCAGTTCGGCGGCACCCAGGACGCCGAGCAGCTGGCGCATAAACTGATTCAACTGATCAATGAGCCGGTGCTGATCGGTGCGGCTACCGTGCAGGTGGGGGTGAGTATCGGGATTGCGGTGTACCAGCGCGATGATCCGAGAACCGCGACACAGCTGTTGCGCGAGGCGGACAGCCGCATGTACGAAGCGAAGCAGGCGGGGAAGGGTCGCTTTGCCTCGCAGCAGCGCTGAAACGCGCTGCCGTGAGGCCGTATCAGCCACATGTGGCGGGGGAGTGCAATTCGTCGGATGGCGCGGCAGGATGGGTGCCTGTCTGTGACAGGCATCACAGTCCCTCGAACGATCTGCTCGCGCAGGGCCTTGCGTTTGAAAAAACGGGTCTATGCTGGACCCGTCAGGCGCTCCCCAGACTGATCTCAAGGATGAACAGCATGATTCCAGAAGCAGAGTTGCGCCGGATCATTGAATCCGGCTTCCTCCCGTTGTCCTGCACCTGCACGGCCAATGCCGGCGGTTCCTTGATGATCAAGATCTTCGACCCGGTCTCGGGGCGCGTGGATCTGCAGCTCAACGGGGTATCGACCAGCAGCTTCACCAGCATCCGCTCGATTTCCAATTTCATCGGCGAATTGCGCACTGAGATGAAGGCCGGGCGCAGGGCTTTCGCCGGTGGTATGAATTAGGGCCGAACCCTTCGCACCGTGCCTATTTCCTGGCCCGCTGCAGTTGCGTGGCAATCACGGTGTTTTTCAGCAAATAGGCGATGGTCATCGGCCCGACCCCGCCCGGTACCGGAGTGATGGCGCTGGCCACCGTACGTGCGCTGGCATAGTCGACGTCTCCCACCAGACGGCTACCGGTCTCGGTTTCAATCCGGTTGATCCCCACGTCGATCACCACCGCACCCGGCTTGAGCCAACTGGCATCGATCAACTGCGCTCGCCCCACGGCGGCGACAACGATATCGGCCAGTCGACACAATGCCGCGGCGTCAACACTGCGCGAATGAACCACGCTGACCGAGCAGTGGGCCTGCAGCAACAGGGTCGCCATCGGCTTGCCGACGATATTCGAGCGACCAATGACCACCGCGTGCAAGCCGCTCAAATCGCCACAGGTCTCCTGCAACAGGCGCATGCAGCCGCTGGGTGTGCAAGGCGTCAGCACCTCGGCGCCTTGGACCAGGCCGCCGACGTTTTCCCGATGAAACCCATCCACGTCCTTGATCGGGTCGATGGCCTGAATCACCGCCTGTTCCTCGATATGGGCGGGCAGAGGCAGTTGCACCAGGATGCCGTTCACCGCCGGGTCGGCATTCAGTCCGGCAATCAACTGCAGTAATTCTGCCTGGCCGGTGCTTGCCGGCAAGCGATGCTCCAGCGAACGGATGCCGACTTCTTCGGCCCGCTGCAATTTGTTGCGCACATAGACGTGGCTGGCCGGGTCATCACCGACCAGCAGGACTGCCAGGGCCGGGAAAACGCTTTGTGCGGCCAAGCCTGCAACGTCTGTACGGACTTCTTCGAGCACGCGGGCGGCAATGGCCTTGCCATCGATGTCGCGGGCGAGTGGAAGGGAACTGCTCATTGAATGCGTCACCGTCGTCTGGATGAACAAGAGACCGATCAGGGACTTGAAAGGAGGGATCAAGCCGCTGGGGCGTGGCAGGAATATACCATCTGCCCCGCAGCGACCAGTGTGACATAGAGCAGCAGTCCGAGTGTTGGCCGGTAGCTGCTCCAATGCTCGTAGAACCCGGGCGATCAGTTGAACGCGGGTACTACCTGCTGGATAAACAGTTCCAGGGATTTTCTCTTTTCTGCATGGGGCAGGCTGTTGTCGCACCAGAAACTGTATTCATCGACACCCAGCGCCTGGTAATAGCGGATACGTTCAATCACCTCCTGCGGCGTGCCGATCATGGTGTTTTTGCGGATATTCTCCAAGGCGAACTCCGGACGCTCGGCGAACTTTTCTTCCGGGCTCGGTGCCAGGAAACCGTTGACCGGCACCTGCTTGTTGCCGAACCAGGCGTCGAAAGTCCGATAGAATTTCGAGATGGCGGTGGCGCCGACTTTCCAGCCATCCGGATCATCGACCGCATGCACATGGGTGTGACGCAGCACCATCAGTTGCGGGCGCGGCACCTCGGGGTTGTTGTCCAGAGCGGCCTGGAACTTGTTCTTCAGGTCCAGGACCTCTTCGTCGCCTTTCATCAGCGGCGTGACCATCACATTGCAGCCATTGGCCACGGCGAAGTTGTGGGAGTCCGGGTCGCGGGCGGCGATCCACATCGGCGGGTTGGGCTTCTGGATCGGCTTGGGCACGCTGGTGGAGGTGGGGAATTTCCAGATATCACCGTCGTGGGCATAGTCGCCTTGCCACAGGGCCCGCACCACCGGCACCATTTCCCGCAATGCCTGGCCACCGGAGGAGGCCGGCATGCCGCCGGCCATGCGGTCGAACTCCACCTGGTAGGCGCCACGGGCCAGGCCGACTTCCATCCTGCCATTGCTGATCACGTCCAGCAACGCGCATTCCCCGGCAACCCGCAACGGATGCCAGAAGGGCGCGATGATGGTGCCGGCGCCCAGGTGAATGGTGCTGGTTTTGGCCGCGAGATAGGCCAGCAGCGGCATCGGGCTTGGGGAAATGGTGTATTCCATGGCGTGATGCTCGCCAATCCATACGGTGCTGAAGCCGCCGGCCTCGGCCATCAGGGTCAGTTCGCTGAGGTCTTCGAACAATTGGCGGTGACTGACACTTTCGTCCCAACGCTCCATGTGGATGAAGAGGGAAAACTTCATGACGCTTACCTCGGGTCTTTTGTTGTTGGCCGGCAGGTCTGTCTGCTGATTTGTTGGTATACCATAATACTGTTTATTGCCCTTAAGCAAGGACCGTCTGCGCGGCGGTGTACTGGCTCAGGCGAGAACGGGCAGGGCGCCCATCTTGCCGTGGCAGTAGATCATCGGGCTGGTGTCCTGGCGGGGCACGATCAGGTTCTTCACCGCACCAACCATGATCGCGTGGTCGCCACCTTCATATTCGCGCCACAGTTCGCACTCGATGATGGCGCTGGCGTTGGGCAGCAACGGATTGCCCAGTTCGCTCAAGGTCCATTGGATGCCCTGGGCCTTGTCCTTGCCCTTGCGGGCGAAGGCATAGGCCTCGCTCTGCTGGCCGCCGGACAGCACATGAATGGCGAAACGCTTGTTCCTGATCAGCAGCGGATAGGAGTCGGAGCTGTAGTTGGGGCAGAAAAGCACCAGGGCCGGGTCCATCGACAGGGAGCTGAAGGCGCTGGCGGTAAGGCCCACCACCTGGCCGTCATCATCCAGGGTGGTGATCACGGTGACCCCGGACGGGAACGAGCCCATGACTTGTTTGTAGAGGGTGGCATCGATCATGGGACGGTCCTCGGGTGGCGAAGCGGATTTTATAAGTTTGTAGGTATTATGGTATACCGTAATACTGTGCGTGCAAGGGCTTTTTTGTCGGTGTTTCAGCTCGATACAGTCCGCTGACTTTAAACGGCTCCACTTTTCCCGAACTGCCGTTTAGAGTCTGTGCTTTTGAGGGGAGGGCGACAGGCTTTCCCCTGACTGCTTAGGGAAGAGGGTCATGCAACGTTTTGATCGCAGTTCCGTGCCGCCGCCGAGTCTGTTGCGGAGTCGGGAGGCTAGTGCCGGTAGAGAGGCGCTGGCCGATTACTTTCTGACTGACATGACAATGAGGGCGCAGAGTCGAGCGCCGCAATTGGGTTTTGATCTGGATGATGCGTCCGTACGTGTCAGCCTGAGCCGGCTGTTTCACGGAAAATGTGCGTTCTGTGAGCGAGTGGTCCCCACGTCCACTTACCGATTTCGTCCGGATGCCGGAGCCAGCCCCCTTGAGCGACCGGCAGATGCTCACCTGTATTACGCTTGGCTGAGCAGTGCCTGGGAGAATCTTTATCCCATCTGTAAGGGCTGTGAGCCCGACCGACCGGATTACTTCCCTGTCCGGGGCAAGCGCTCGCCCTTACCCTCGGAGCGGCAACTTCAAGCCTATGTGTCGGATAACTCGGGACTTTGGTGCGACTACCCGCTCAAGGAGCGTCATGTCCTGCTCGATCCTTGCGAGCGAATTGACCTGGTACTCCACCTGTCAGTCGATCTCTCGGGCGAACTCCATGCCCTGAGCGAGCGCGCAAGTGAAACGATCGCCCATTTCAAGCTCAATCGTGTCCAGTTGCTCAAGCTGCGTCGAAACAAGCTGAAGGCCTATTCCGCAGAGCTGATCGATCACTGGTTTTCCCAGCGGGAGGAGGACAGGCAGACTCCCGGGCTCTTTGATTTTGCCTCGCTGGATTTTGGCGGCCTCTGGTACTTGCTGTGTCGACGTATTGCAATGGCGCTTTCAACGAGCAAGCTGCCGCCGCCGGCGCTTGGGCCGGAGCGCGTGGAGGCCACGTTGCGAACACTCTACCAAGGTGCCAGCTTTTCGGATTGGTATGGAGATCTTGAGGCTCATCTGGCACGACCGGTTGCAGAGCAACTCGCCCCGTTCCCGGAAAGATCTCGATCCTTGCCGCGTGATTACCCGTTGCTGGAATCGATCCGCTTCAACAATTTCAAGGGTATCGAGCAGCTCGAGTTGCAGATGCCCGTTGTTCAGTCCGCGCAGGCCCCGAGTGCGAAGTCCGACCGACCCGCCCTGCTGATACTCGGTGAAAATGCCGCCGGCAAAAGCTCGATCCTCGAAGCTGCCGCCCTGGTGCTCTGTAGTGAAGAAGCCTGCGCGCAACTGCCGGTCGACTTCGCCGCTATGCCCCTCGATCCCGTCCTGCTGGGCGCGGGGCAGGTGCCTCAATGCAGCTCGGCGTCAGTAACAGCCACCTTCCATGGTGCCGGCAAGCGGGAGTTGACCATTGCCGACAGTATTTACTGGCACGAAGGCACATCTATCGTGCCTCCAGTCTTTGCCTATGGAGCCTTCCGGCAATATCAGAAAAGGGTGCGCCGCTACAGCCCGGGCCGCTCGGTTATCAACCTCTTCGACTCGACCGCGCTGTTGTCCAATCCGGAAAAGTGGTTGCTCAGCCTCAAGGAGGACGATTTCAACAATGTGGTGCGAGCCCTGCGAGACATCCTTTCCATAGAGGGTCGGTTCAAGGTCATGGAGAGAGACATTGAAAAACAGCGCTGCCTGATTGTGACACCTGCTGCTGGCAGCCAGGTGCTATGCCGAACCCCGTTGAGCCTGGCGTCTTCAGGCTATCGTTCGGTGTTGGCGATGGTCTGCGACATTATCCAGGGCCTGATGAACCGGCGCATCAACCCCCACTTCGAGAGCCTGGAAACCGCTCAGGCCGTGGTGCTGATCGACGAGGTCGAAGCCCATCTGCACCCACGCTGGAAAATCCGGATCATGGGCGCCCTGCGCAGAACCTTGCCGAACGTCACCTTCATCGCCACCACTCACGATCCGCTGTGCGTGCGCGGAATGCAGGACGGCGAGGTGATCGTCATGCAGCGGGTTGCCAGCGAGGACAATCCCGACAGCGATTGGCCGGTGATGGTGGAGCAGGTAGTCCGCCTGCCCAACGTCAGCCAACTGACCATCGAGCAATTGCTGACCTCGGACTTTTTCAGCCTGACCTCCACCGACCAGCCGGACACCGAGCGCGAGCTGGCAATGTTCGCTGATCTGCTGGTCGCCCGTGAGCAGGGCCAACCCCTGAGCGACGCCCAGCAGCACGCCTGGAGCCGCTTCGAACGAGATATCAGCGACGCCTTGCCGGTGGGGGCCACCGAAGTCCAGCGGCTGGTGCAGGAAGCGGTGGTGGAGTACCTGCAGAACCGTCGCCAGGCCAGCGCGCTCAAGCTCCGCGAGCTGCGCAAAGAATCCAAAAAACGGATCCTCGCGGTTCTGGAGGGGATCTGAAGCATGCGCGCCGTCATTCGAACGATTGCCAAGGCACCGGATGCCCTGTCCGGAACCGATTCACCCGCCGCCAGGGAGCTGCAAAAACTCAAAGCCTGGTTCGCCGCGCCCGCGGGCAGCCCGCCGGCTTTTGCGGTCTACAAATCCGACAGCGTAAAAAAACAGCTCGATGAACTGTTCCACGGTAAATGCGCCTACTGCGAAAGCTTCTTCGCCTCCACCGCGCCGGTGGATGTCGAACATTACCGACCCAAGGGCGCGGTGTCCGAGGACGCCAGCCATCCCGGTTACTGGTGGGTGGCCATGGACTGGGACAACCTGTTGCCCAGTTGCATTGACTGCAACCGCAAGCGCAAGCAGGTCACCCCCAGGTTGTCGGCCAAGTTGCTGACCCTGCAGGACGACCGCCAGGGTTTCAACCAGGGCAGCCTGCTGCTTTCCGGCAAGAAGGACAGCTTCCCGATCCTCGGCCAACGGGCCATGTCCGCTGCGCAGGATTTTGCCGACGAATACCCGCTGCTGCTCGACCCGTGCCGCGATAACCCGGAGGAACACCTGAAGTTTCATATTGATCGGGCCAACCTGATCGGCCTGGTATTGCCCCGCTCACACGCGGGAGCTGACCTTGCGCCCGTGGCTGGGGCCGACGCAGCCCTGGATGGCCACATCGAGGAGGCGCTGGCAGCCGGCGTGAGCCTCAAGGGCAGCGTCTCGATTCATGTCTACGGTTTGAACCGGCTGGGCCTGGTGCAGGAGCGTACGCGCCTGCTGCGCCAGCTGGAGTTCCTGGAAATGCTGGCACTGGAAGTGGGATCGATGGCCGACGAGCTTGTACCTGATCCGGACGCGCCGTTCTCCGTGACGGTGGCCAGTATCGCCAAGCGTCTGTACTTCCTCCAGGACCAGATTCTCGGGGAAATGAAACGCATGGCCCGGCCCGAAGCGCCTTATTCCGCCATGGTCCGGGCCTGGATCGAGGACTTCAAGGTGCGGCTCCAGGCCTGACCAGGGCGCTGTTTCGACGCTGAGCTGGCCCTGATGCTCGGCCACCACACGCCTGGTCTTCAATCAAGAGCAGGGGAATGGGAGTATCGTCAACAAACGTCGTAGGCGAATGGCCTGATGAGCGATCCAGACAACTGAGCGTGACCTGTGCAAACGCTAGAGAAGGATATTCATGAAGAGAGCCCACGCAAATGGTTCCGAAGCTATGCCAGCTCAAATAAACGTACCTGACATTGCCACTGCGACGGTTCCCCAAACGCTTGCCGCTCTCCAGGTGAACCCTGATACCGGGCTCACACATGCGGGGGTCGACACGCAGCGCAAGGAGCATGGCTACAATGAGGTAGCCGAAAAGACGGGGCATCCGGCCTTGACGTTCCTGCGAAAATTCTGGGGAATTTCGGCATGGATGCTTGAACTGATCATGATCTTGTCCGTTGTGCTCGGACATTATACCGATCTTGCCGTTGTGGGCGTGTTACTGGTTGTCAACGCTGTGCTGAGCTTTACTCAGGAACAGCGCGCCGCTGGCGTCGTCAAGGCGCTGCAAAAGCGCCTGCAGGTCAACACCCGAGTGCTGCGCGACTCGAAGTGGCAAGTGATTTCCGCCCGAGAGCTGGTCCCCGGCGATATTGTCCGCGTGCGCCCGGGTGACATCATCCCCGCCGATCTGAAGCTTCTCACCGGTGCCATGAGCCTGGATCAATCAGCGTTGACCGGAGAGTCGCAAGCGTCTGAAAAAGTGCCTGGAGATGTCCTCTCGTCGGGGTCCATCGTCCGGCATGGCGAAGGCAATAGCGTGGTGATTCTGACGGGCGCGCAGACTTATTTCGGACGCACGACGGAACTTGTGCGGGAGGCTCGTCCGAAACTTCACATCGAAGCGGTTGTGAGCAGGATCGTGCGCTGGCTGTTCGTCATTGTCGGCGTACTGCTCGGCTTGGTGCTCGCCCTGTCGCTGATCCGTGGTGTGCCACTGCTCGAAATGGTCCCTTTGCTACTTGTTCTCCTGATGAGCGCGGTACCGGTCGCACTGCCTGTCATGTTCACTGTCAGCATGGCTTTCGGGTCGAAGGAACTGGCTCGGCGTGGGGTGTTGGTCACTCGGCTCAGCGCCGCGGAAGACGCGGCGACGATGGACGTCCTCTGCGTGGACAAGACCGGCACCATCACGATGAACCAGCTGGCGGTTACGGGGGTCACGCCATTGGGACAAGCGACGCAAGCCGATGTTTTGGTGGCGGGCGCGCTGGCGTCACAGGAGTCCAACCAGGATCCTATCGATCTCGCCTTTCTTGCCGCAGCCAGGGAACATCATATTTCAGACGACGTTGTCGCAGCAAAGCCCTTGTCCTTTGCACCCTTCGACGCCAAAACGCGTCGGACGCAAGCCATTGTCGAGCTGAACGGACAGCGGGTGTGCGTGATGAAAGGCGCGGTGCGTACCATCGCCGAGGTTTGTGGACTCCAGCCCCGCGAGATCGAGACGTTGGAGGTACGGGTCAGCGCTTCAGCCGAAAAAGGCTTTCGTACATTAGCAGTAGCGCGCGGCGCCGAAGACGGTGTCCCTGTCCTGCTTGGACTGGTGGAGTTGTTCGATCCTCCACGACCGGACGCCAAGCAGCTCATCGCGACTCTCCATGAGCTGGGCGTGCAGGTAAAGATGCTGACAGGGGATGCACTCCCTGTCGCACTTGAAATCGGCCAGGGCGTTGGGCTCTCCCGGATCCGGCGTGTTACGGACTTACAAGCGGCGAGCACACAAGCGGGGGGCGGAGAGGTCGATATTTTCGTTGGCATTGATGGTTTTGCCGAAGTGTTTCCGGAAGATAAATATACCGTGGTGAAGCGGCTTCAGGCCGCAGGACACGTAACCGGGATGACGGGCGATGGCGTCAACGACGCTCCGGCCCTGCGTCAAGCCGAGGTCGGGATAGCGGTCAGCACCGCCACCGATGTCGCCAAGAGTGCTGCGAGCGTTGTTCTGACCGAGGCGGGGCTGATCAACATTGTCATGCTGATCGAGCAGGGGAGGACGATCTATCAGCGTATCCTTACGTGGGTCATCAACAAGATCAGCCGTACGATTCTGAAGGCCGCTTTTGTGTCTATCGCCTTCATTGTGACAGGTAAGTTCGTGGTCTCCGCCTTCGCGATGCTGCTGCTGGTGTTCCTGACGGATTTCGCGAAAGTCTCCCTCTCCACGGACAATGTCAGGCCGTCGAAGCGTCCCGAGACGTGGAATATCGGTGGCTTCATTAGCGTATCGGTAGTTCTCGGTGTTGCAATGGTTGCCGAAACGCTTTTTCTATTGTGGATCTGCTGGACGAGATTCGATTTGGTAAGCAACAACGACGCACTCTATACGTTCAGCTTTCTGATGCTGCTGTACTTCGCCGTATTCTCCGTCGTATCGGCAAGGGAGCGCCGCTGGTTTTGGGCGACTCTGCCAAGTAAAACCTTCATGGCCGCTTTAATCCTGGACGTTATTGTGGGGACTGCCCTGACGTTCGTCGGACTAAAGGGGTTCGTTCCTTTGCCAGGCTGGCAGATGGTCGCGATATTCGGTTATGCCCTCGTCTCCTGCCTGGTTCTGAACGATGCCTTGAAGGTTGCGATGATCAGATGGCGAACTGGTATATGCGACGTTAGATAATGTTGAGTTTTCTGGGCGCGGCTCTTCAATCTCGAAGCGCGTTATTCGGCCATGGTCCGGGCCTGGGTCGAGGACTTCAAAGTACGGCTCCAGGCCTGACTAGGGCACCGTTTCGACGTTGCGCAGGCCCTGGTGCTCGGCCACCACGCGCAAGGTCTTGAGGCTGACCATCGGCGCGTCGACCACGAACTGGTTGGCCAGCCAGGAGGGGATATCGCCGGCGGGTTCGGCTTGCAGCTCATAGGTCACACGGGTTCGCGTGTCACTTTCCGGATGCAGGGTCCAGGTGCCTTTCATCTGCCTGACCCGGATCTGTCCGGGTACGTGGGGTACGAAGCCGGGCACCGCCTCCAGAGACCGGGTCAGACTGCCGTCGTCGGCGCGCTGGCTGTGCACATGGATCACCATGTCGCGGGTCTGTGCCGGCCAGGGCAGCGCGGTGGTCAGATAGACCCAGGTGTCGTCGCCGTCATTTTTCAGCAGGCGCATATCGGCGCAGGCGTACAACCATTTACAGGCGACCCGCAGGTTTTCCTGCAGGTTGCTCAGGGTGCTGACATCGGCGTTGATCCGCGTTACGCCGCGAAAGCTCTGGTAGCGCGAACCCGGAACGTGGCTCAGGTAGACCTGGATACCGTCTTCGTCCTTGGCCAGGCGCCAGTCCGGGGGCGCCGCCAGTGTCGAGGTGCAGAGGAGCGCACTGGCCAGCGCGGTCGCAGATAACAGGATGTTCATTCGGATCTCCGGGTTGCATGGCCGATAGTGCCTGGCTACCCGGATATAACACCCCTGGCCCGGGTTTTATTCAATGGGCGCCGGCGGCTTTATTCAGATCGCCTTCGCTCCATTGGGTATAGACGCAGGCGTCGGTGCTGGCCCAGCGTACCCGCAGCCGATCACCGGCCTTGAGCGGCATGCCGGTGGCCGACAGCGCCTTGACCGTCATTGCCGTGCCGCCGTCGGTAACCACGCTGCAGGTCTGGCTCTCACCCAGGAAGAGCATTTCAGCGACCTTGGCCGGCACTTCGTTCCAGCCCGCCGGCAAGGGCTCGGCGGCGGCCTGTTCGAGGCTCAGTGCCAGCGCCTTCTCCGGACGCACCATCAGCAACAGCGGCTGCTCGCTGGACACCCCGGAGGTCGGCCGGATCGCCAGGGCCTGGCCCTCGAAATCCGCCACGGCATTGCCGCGGGCCTTGAGCTTGAGGAAATTCGAGTTGCCGAGGAACGAGGCGACAAAGGCGTTCGGCGGGTTCTGGTAGAGGTCGTAGCCGCTGCCCAGGCCGACGATCTTGCCGTGGCTGAAGATCGCGATGCGCTGGGACAGGCGCATGGCTTCTTCCTGGTCATGGGTCACGTAGACAATAGTGATGCCCAGCCGCCGATGCAGTTGGCGCAGTTCGTCCTGCAGGTCTTCGCGCAACTTCTTGTCCAGGGCTCCCAGGGGTTCGTCCATCAGCAGGATGCGCGGTTCGTAGACCAGCGCCCGGGCAATCGCCACGCGCTGTTGCTGGCCGCCGGAGAGTTGCGAAGGACGGCGATGGGCAAAGCTTTCGAGCTGCACCAGCTTGAGCATGGCGTCGACCCGGCGCGAGCGTTCGTCGTTGCTGAGCTTGCGCAGGGTCAGCGGGAAGGCGATGTTGTCGCGCACTGACAGGTGGGGAAACAGCGAGTAGCGCTGGAACACCATGCCGATATCGCGTTTGTGCGGGGGTACCTTGACCAGGGATTGTCCGCCCACCAGGATTTCGCCGCTGCTGGGCGTCTCGAAACCGGCCAGCATTGACAGGGTGGTGCTTTTGCCCGAGCCGCTGGAACCGAGGAAGGTAAGGAATTCGCCCTCCCGGATATCCAGGGAAATATTGTCCACGGCGGCGAAGTCGCCGTAGTGCTTGTTCAGGTTGCGCAGGCTGACCAGGGGGCGGTCGCTGGACTGCGCGGGGTCTTTGATCACGGCACTCATGTTTTACTCCAGGGCGCTCAGGCGCGCAGTTCATTGCGCCGGCGCAGGGCGGCGGCGAGCACCATCACCAGCACCGACAGGGCGATCAGCAGCGTCGAAGCGACGGCGATCACCGGGGTCAGGTCCTGGCGCAGGGTGGTCCACATTTTCACGGGCAAGGTTTGCAGGGTCGGACTGGCCATCATCACGCTCAGCACCACTTCATCCCACGACACCAGGAAGGCGAACAGCGCGCCGGCCACCATGCCGGGGCGAATCGCCGGGAAGGTCACCTTGAATACCGCCTGCAGGCGCGAAGCACCGCAGATCACCGCGGCATCCTCGATCGACTGGTCGAACAGCTTCAGCGAGTTGATGATCGAGATAATGGTGAAGGGCAGGGCGACGATCACGTGGCTGACCACGAAGGCGAACAGCGTCCCGGTGTAGCCCAGCTTGAGAAACAGCGCGTACACCGCCACGGCGATGATCACCAGCGGCACGATCATCGGCAGGGTGAACAGGCCATAGAGCAATTCCCGACCGGGAAAGCGCCCGCGCACCAGGGCGAAGGCGCTCGGCAGGCCGAGGGCGACGGCGAAAAAGGTGGTCAGGATCGCCACTTTCAAACTGGCCAGGGCGGCGTTCATCCAGTCCGGGTTGGAAAAGAACTGGGCGTACCATTTCAGCGTCCAACCCGGTGGCGGAAACACCAGCCACTGGGAGGAGCCGAACGACAGCAGCACGATGAACACGATCGGCAGCAACAGGAACAGGGCGATCAGTCCAGTGGTGAGGTAGA
Organism: Pseudomonas sp. MWU13-2100; assembly: GCF_023242365.1. GTDB lineage: Bacteria > Pseudomonadota > Gammaproteobacteria > Pseudomonadales > Pseudomonadaceae > Aquipseudomonas. Next base: position 10,869 of record NZ_JALLIX010000047.1, on the reverse strand, counting down.
GGCCCAGGCGCAGGCGCCGGCTCATGGCATTGGGAGTCAGGAGCATGACGGCTTACCTCGCGTTACTGGCGCCGACCGGGGATTCCGGCTGGAGCTTCAGGTAGAAGTAGAACAACACCAGGGTGATCAGGATCAGCAGGGCGGCACCGGCGCTGGCCAGGCCCCAGTTGAGGAACGACTGCACCTGTTGAATGATGAACTCCGGCAACATCATGTTCTGCGCACCGCCGAGCAGGGCCGGTGTGACGTAGTAACCGAGGGACATGACGAAGACCATCAGCCCGCCGGAAAACAGCCCCGGCCGGCACAGCGGCAGGAACACCCGCAGGAAGTTACGCCACGGACTGGCACCGCAGATGGCCCCGGCCTGCAGGATCATCGGGTCGATGGCCTGCATGGTCGCCTGCAACGGCAGGACGATGAACGGGATCATGATGTAGCTCATGCCGATCACCACGCCGGTCAGGTTGTGCACCATCTCCAGCGGCTGGTCGATGATGCCCATGGCCATCAGCGCCTTGTTGATCACCCCGGAGGCCTGCAGCAGCACCAGCCATGAATAGGTCCGCGCCAGCAGACTGGTCCACATCGACAGCAACACGATACTCAGCAGCCAGCGGCCCCAGCCACGGGGCACCAGGGTAATCGCCCAGGCCAGGGGAAAGCCCAGCAGCAGGCTGAACAGCGTGACCAGCCCGGCCACCGAAAAGGTGTTGAGCAGGACCCGCGCATAGGCCGAGTTGGCGAACAGTTGCTGATAGTTTTCCAGCCCCGGCGTGGGCTCCAGCACGCCGCGCAGCAACAGGCCGATCAACGGCGCGAAGAAAAACAGGCCGAGGAACAGCAGGGCGGGTAACAGGTTTCCCGCCCCCCGCCAGCGCTGCGCATACGAGGACTGCTGCATGACCTCCGCCTTGCTGCTGGCCAGGCCGGCAGCGCCAGGGGCGCTCCCGGTCGGGCGGGTGTCAGGGGAAAGCGTGGCCGCCATTTTCATTTGACCAGCCATTCGTTCCACCGTGTCGCAATGGCCGGACCGTTCTTGGCCCAGTATGCGAAGTCGAGTGTGATCTGATCCTTAGCGTAGGCAGTCGGCAGGTTCGGTGCCAGTACCGAGTCCAGGCGCGCGACGCTGTCGACGTTGACCGGGGCATAGGCGGTCAGGTTGGAGAAGTCGGCCTGGCCCTTGGCGCTGCTGGCACTGGCCAGGAACTTCATGGCCGCCGCCTTGTTTTTCGTGCCTTTGGGCACCACCAGAATGTCGGCCATGACCAGGTTCTGTTTCCAGCTCACGCCCACCGGCGCGCCGTCCTGCTGCAGGGCGTAGATCCGGCCGTTCCAGAACTGGCCGATGCTCGCTTCACCGGAGGCCAGCAACTGCTGGGACTGCGCGCCGCCGCCCCACCAGACGATGTCTTTCTTGATGGTGTCGAGTTTCTTGAAGGCGCGGTCCAGGTCCAGCGGGTAGAGCTTGTCGGAGGGCACGCCGTCGGCCAGCAGGGCCAGTTCCAGCACGCCCGGGCTTGGCCATTTGTAGAGGGCGCGTTTGCCAGGGTAGGTTTTGGTGTCGAACAGGGCGGTCCAGTCCTGCGGCTTGCTGGCACCCAGTTTGCCTTGGTTGTAGCCAAGAACGAAGGAGAAGTAGAACGAACCGACGCCATGGTCAGAGACGAAGCGCGGGTCGATTTTGTCGCGCTGGATCTGGCTGAAGTCCAGGGGTTCGAGCAGGCCTTCGGCGGCGGCGCGCAGGGCGAAGTCGGCCTCGACGTCGACCACGTCCCACTGCACGTTGCCGCTTTCGACCATGGCCTTGAGCTTGCCGTAGTCGGTAGGACCGTCCTGGACCACGGTGATGCCGCTGGCCCTGCTGAACGGATCGGCCCAGGCCTGTTTCTGCGCGTCCTGGGTGCTGCCGCCCCAGCTGACGAAGTTCACGCTGTCGGCGGCGATGGCGAAGGAACTGCCAATTGCCAGGAAGCCCGCGAGCAATGTCGCGGTTGCACCTTTGTTCAACACCATTTTCACGCCCTCATTTGTTGTGATTTTGAGCGGGTTGTTGATGCCCGCCTATCGGGAGCAGTAGGTCCATCTGAGCCTTTTTAAGGCGACTGTGCCAAGGGCATTTTCTTGTGCTTTCCCTGTCGGGGGCACTTGGCAGATATCTCCGGTCTACGGAATATCATATTATGGTATTCCAAGCTTTCTGCAAGCACTTTGCCTTGCCGGTGATCCGTCCGTGGCGCTTTTTTCTAGGAGCCGGCTTGCCGGCGATGGCGTCTGGGCAATCGATGCAAGGCTCGCGGCCCTCATCGCTGGCAAGCCAGCTCCTACAGGTTGATGTTGGGCTCAGGGTTGTGGGAAGGGGATGCTTTCCACGACCTGCAGATCGTAGCCGGTCAGCCCGGCATATTTGAGCGGCGGCCCCAGGTGGCGCAGTTTTCCGACACCGATGTCCTGCAGTATCTGTGCCCCGGTGCCGATCTCCGAATAGATCCGCGATTGCGAGCGGCTGTACTGGCGCGGTGGTCGGGTCAGTTGCGGTACACGCTCGAGCAGGGCCTGGGATGACTCGTGGTTGGCCAGCACCACGACGACACCGCAGCCTTCCTCGGCGACTCGTTGCAGCGCGGCCCAGAGCGTCCAGTTGCTTGGCCCGTGGTACTCGGCGCCAACCAGGTCGCGCAGTGGGTCGATAACATGGACCCGGACCAGCGTCGGTGTCTCGCGATGGATATCGCCCATCACCATGGCCATGTGCACACCGCCTTCAATGCGGTCCTCGAAGGTGATCAGGCGGAAGGTGCCATGCACGGTCGGCAGCTCCCGTTCGCCGATCCGCTGCACCGTGTGTTCGGTGCTCAGGCGGTAGTGGATCAGGTCGGCGATGGTGCCGATCCGGATGCCATGCTTGCGCGCAAACACTTCCAGGTCCGGGCGCCGGGCCATGCTGCCGTCATCGTTCATCACTTCGACGATCACCGAGGCCGGGGTAAAGCCGGCCAGGCGCGCCAGGTCGCAGCCGGCCTCGGTGTGCCCGGCGCGGGTCAGCACGCCGCCTTCGCGGGCGCGCAGGGGAAAGATATGCCCGGGTTGTACCAGGTCTTCGGCGCGGGCATCGGCGGCCACCGCGGCTTCGACGGTGCGCGCGCGGTCGGCTGCGGAAATGCCGGTGGTCACGCCGTGGGCGGCTTCGATGGATACGGTGAAGGCGGTGCTGAAGGCGCTGCCGTTGCTCGGCACCATCTGCGTAAGATCCAGGCGCCGGCAATGTTCGTCGGTCAGGGTCAGGCAGATCAGTCCGCGTGCCTCGCGGGCCATGAAGCTGATAGCCCCGGCGTTGCAGCAGTCGGCGGCGATCAGCAGGTCGCCTTCGTTCTCGCGATCTTCGTCATCCACCAGCAGGACCATCTTGCCCTGGCGGTAGTCGTCGATGATGTCCTGGATGCTGTCAAAGGCCATGGCGGCGCTCGCTCTGTATGAATATGTGATTTATGGTATACCATAATACAAAATAAACCAGCAATGAGGTCATCGATGAAGGCTTACTGGATTGCCCATGTGGATGTCACGGACCCCGAGCAATACACCGAGTACACCCGTCGCGCCCCGGCGGTATTTGCCCGCTACGGCGGACGAATGCTGGCACGGGGCGGGCGCGCCGAGGCGCTGGAGGGGCGGGAAACGCCACAGCGTAATGTGGTGATCGAGTTCGACTGCTACGACCAGGCGCTGGCCTGTTATCGTTCGGTGGAATATCAGGAAGCGCGCCGGCACCGCGAAGGCGCGGCCCGGGCCGAAGTGATCATTGTCGAGGGTATGGCGCCCTGAAGGCGTTCAGCGGATAAAGTGAATCTTGCCGCTGTCGTCGTTGCCGATGTAGATGCCGTAGACCCCGGCCTGGCGTTCCTCGATGTAGCGTTCGAGGATCTGCCGGATTGCCGGGTAGTAGATGCTGTCCCAAGGGATGTCCTCGGGCGCGAAGAATTGGTAGTCCAGGGTTTCCGGTCCGTATTGGCCAGTGATCTCCAGCGCGATGGCGCGGAAGATGATGTACACCTCGCTGATCTTCGGCACGCTGAAGATCGAGTAGGGCGAGAGGATCTCCGCGCGTACGCCACTCTCCTCCCAGACTTCGCGCAGGGCCGCCTGCTCGGTGGTCTCGCCCGCTTCCATGAAGCCCGCCGGCAGGGTCCAGGTGCCGGGCCGTGGCGGAATCGCCCGTTGGCACAGCAGGTACTTGCCGTCGCGCTCGATGATGCAGCCGGCGATGATCTTCGGATTGACGTAGTGAATGTAGCCGCAGCCCGCGCACATCAGGCGTTCATGGCTGTCGCCCGGCGGCATTTGCCGAGCGAGGTCGGCGCCGCCGCACTGCGGGCAGAAGCGCGGGCTGGGCATGTCAGCGACCCATGCGCGGTTCTTTGAGGGCGATGGGCGCGGTGATCTCGGGGGCCGGGCCGGTTTCGTCCTGCTTGCGCTTGAGGTATTCCAGGGCCACCTTGGCCGCCGCGCGCACGTGGTCGACCGAGGCCTGGTGGGCGGCCAGCGGGTCGCCGCTCTTGATCGCCTCGACGATGCGTTCCATTTCCTGGTTGCTGGCGCCGCGCCGGTTTTCCTGGGACACCGAGGTGGCCCGCAGGTAGCTGATCCGGGCCTGCAACTGGCGCAGCTGGGTGGCCGCGGCACGGTTGCCCGAGCCTTCGAGCAGGACGTCGTAGAAACCCTGCACCGAATCGATGACCTGTTGCAGTTCGCCGTCCTTGAGGGTCTTGCGATTGACTTCGAGGGCCTTTTCCAGGGCCTTGATATCCTTGGCCTTGGCCCGCAGGGTGAACAACTGGACGATCAGGCCTTCCAGCACACAGCGCAGTTCATAGATATCGACCGCATCGTCCAGGGTGATGATGGCAACGCTCGGCCCCTTGGCATCGGCGAACGCCACCAGGCCTTCGGATTCCAGGTGCCGGAGGGCTTCGCGCACGGAGGTGCGGCTGACGCCGAGGCGCTCGCAGAGGTCGCGCTCGACCAGGCGGTCCCCCGGCATGAGTTGGAAGTTCATGATGGCGCTTCGCAGCTTGTCCAGCACGATTTCGCGCAGGGTAACGGGGTTGCGATTGACCTTGAAGCTGTCGTCGAGTGGCAGGCGTTTCATGGGATCCGCTCTAAAAGTTCGTGGGGCCGATCGAGGGCCGAAATCATCGGCAAGCTTATCATGCGGCGTTCATCCGCGTCGGCTCGGACCATGGCAAAACCTCAGGCCAGGGCGGGTAGCGGGCCGAGCTTGCCCTTGTGGTAGATCATCGGCGTCACCGCTTGCTCGGGCAAGATCAGGTTCTTTACCGCGCCGACGATGATGGCGTGATCGCCGCCGTCGTATTCGCGCCACAGCTCGCACTCGATGATTGCCGTGGCCTTGTCCAGCAGCGGGTTGCCCAGGGCACTCAGGTGCCAGGCGATGCCCTTGGCCTTGTCCTTGCCTTTACCGGCGAAGGCGTAGGCTTCGGCGGTCTGCTCGGCGGACAGCAGGTGAATCGCGAACTGCTTGCTGTCGCGCAGGATCGGGTAGGTGTCCGAGGCGTAGTTGGGGCAGAACAGCACCAGCGCCGGGTCGATGGACAAGGCGCTGAAGGCACTGGCGGTAATGCCGACGATGCCGCCCCCGGTGTCCAGGGTGGTGACCACCGTGACGCCGGAGGGGAAGGAGCCCATGACTTCTTTGTAGATACCGGGTTCGATCATCTCGTTTGTCTCCTAGCGCATCACGAAGGGGTCGGGCATGGGGGCCGACGAGAGGTTGATCCACACCGTTTTCAGTTCGGTATAGGCCAGCACCGAATCGATGCCGCTCTCGCGACCGTAGCCGCTGTTCTTGAAACCGCCGATGGGCGCCATGGCCGAGACCGCGCGGTAGGTATTGACCCAGATGATCCCGGAGCGGATGTCCCGGGCCAGGCGATGGGCGCGGCCCAGGTCGCGGGTCCAGATGCCGGCGGCGAGGCCGAACTGTGAGTCGTTGGCGATGGCCAGGGCTTCGGCCTCGTCCTTGAAACGGATCACCGACGCTACCGGGCCGAAGACTTCTTCCTGCATGATCTTCATCGAGTTGCGGTCGCATTCGAACAGGGTCGGTTCGTAGAACCAGCCGTTGCCCAGGTTCGGCGGGCGCTTGCCGCCCAGGCGCAGTTGGGCGCCCTCGGCCAGGGCGTCGGCCACCAGGCCTTCGACCACGGCCAGTTGCTGCGCGGTGGCCATGGGGCCCATCTCGCTGGTGTCGTCCTGCGGGTTGCCGATGCGAATGCGCCGGGCGCGTGCCACCAGGCGCTCGACGAATTCGTCATAGATCTCATCCTGCACCAGCAGCCGTGAACCGGAGACGCAACTCTGTCCGGACGCCGCGTAGATCCCGGCGATGGCGCCGTTGATCGCGCTGTCCAGGTCGGCATCGGCAAAGATGATGTTCGGCGACTTGCCGCCCAGTTCCAGGGACAGCTTGGCGAAGTTCTCGGCGCTGCTGCGCACCACATGGCGGGCGGTGGCGGCGCCGCCGGTAAAGGCGATCTTGCGCACCAGCGGGTGGCGGGTCAGGGCGGCACCGGTGCTCGCGCCGTAACCGGTGATGACATTGACCACGCCAGGCGGAATGCCAGCTTCCAGGGCCAGGCGCGCCAGCTCCAGGACAGTGGCCGAGGCGTGTTCGGAGGGTTTGAGCACGATAGTGTTGCCCGCGGCAAGGGCTGGTGCCAGTTTGATCGCGGTCAGGTAGAGCGGGCTGTTCCAGGGGATGATCCCGGCGACCACGCCCATCGGTTCGTGCACGGTGTAGGCGAACAGGTCCGGCTTGTCCAGCGGCAGCGTGCCGCCTTCGAGCTTGTCGGCCAGGCCCGCCGTGTAATGGAAGAATTCCGGCAGGTAGCTGACCTGGCCACGGGTTTCGCGGATCAGCTTGCCGTTGTCGCGGCTTTCCAGTTGCGCCAGGCGTTCCTTGTTCTCCGCAATCAGGTCGCCGAGGCGACGCAGCAGCTTGCCTCGGGCGGTGGCACTGAGGCCACGCCAGGACGGGTTGTCGAAAGCCCTTTGTGCGGCCTGGACCGCGCGCTCGACATCGGCTTCGTCGGCGTCGGGCAACTGCGCCCAGGGTTCGGCGAGGGCCGGGTCGAGACTGTCGAAGGTCTTGCCGGACAGGGCATCGACCCATTCACCGTCGATGCACATCTGGAAGCGGGCGAGTGTCATGCAACGATCCCCTTTATCTGGTTGGGTCGGGCGTGGGCGCTGGTGAGAAAGTCCAGCAGCACCTGGTTGACCAGGCGTGGCGACTCCACGGGCATCATATGCCGTTGTTCGGCAAGCACGGCAACCGTGGCGCCGGGAATGCGTTCGGCCAATTGGCGGGCCATTTCCGGGGTCGAGCCCGGGTCGAGCTCACCCGTGGCAATCAAGGTCGGCACCTGAATGCCGCCCAGATCCTCGGCACGGTACATGTCCTGGGTGGCGAACAGCTCATAGGTGGTCAGGTAGCCTTGTGGGTCATTGTCCGCCAAAGTCTGGCGCAGGGCGGCGATTTGCGCGGGATTGGCCGCCTGGTATTCGCGGCTGAACCAGCGCGACAGCGCGGCTTCGGCGTTGGCGTCCGGTCCGTGCTCGGCGGCCTGGGCGGTGCGGGCGATAACGCCGGCACGCTGTTCGGCGCTGCGATTGAACACGCTGTTGAGCACCACCAGGGCCTGCAGACGTTGCGGGTAGTGCAAGGCAAACGCCCGCGCCACCAGCCCGCCCATGGAAAAGCCGATCACGCTTGCCTGGGGCAATTGCAGGTGGTCGAGCAACTCCAGCAACTGGTCGGCATAGCCGAGCAGCGAGGTGCCGCTGGCCGGGCGCGGGCTGGCGCCATGGCCGAGCATGTCGTAGGTGATCACGCGGTACGTGGTGGCCAGGCCAACGATCTGGCCGCCCCACATTTCTTTATTCAGGCCCACGCCGTGGATCAAGACCACAGGCTGGCCTTGGCCGGTCGCCAGGTAACTGGTGCCAGCCGGGGTGCGTTCAGCGGTGAGCCGAATCATGGAGCGCTCCTGCCTTTTTTATTGATTACCGGGCTTTCTCGGCGGCCAGTTCTTCCAGGTCGATATAACGGTTGCCGATGCGCGGGTGCAGGCGGCCTCCGTCGGCGCAACCCAGGACGACGACGATTTCGTCGGCGCGCGGAGCGTCTTCGATGCGCATTTCCAGGGTGATGTAGTGCGAGCGCAGGCCTTCGTCGTCCTTGTGCATCATCGGGATCTGGATCGAGGTGCCGGGACCGCCGCGCTTGTTGGTGAAGCTCAGGTAGCTCTTGGCCTGGACCGCCTCGCGGTAGTGGTTGCCGAAGCGCAGGGTGTGGATCACCGCCGAGGCGTGTTCGATTTCACCGTCGGCGCCGACCACTGCGGCCTTGCCGTAGGCTTCGATGCGCTCGGCGCCGCCAATGGCCGCCACCAGGCGCTCGACCATCATGGCGCCGAGGTCGGAGCAGTTGGCGCGGATTTCCGGTTTCAGGTCCTCGACGAAACCCCGGCCCAGCCAGGGGTTTTTCATCACCACGGCGAGACCGATCATGGTCACCGGTTTGTCCGCGGCCTTGCCGCCTTCGATCAGGGTCTGTTCGGAGTAGCTGACGATCTTGCGGATTTCGAAACTCATAAGGGGGCTCCTGGGTGCACGTTGATCAGATGGTATGATGGTATACCATAATATTGGCTGTGCAAGCCCCCTCTGTAAGTTTGTGAGTCCTGTCTCTGTATGGGATCTTGAAAATGCCAAAAAACCGGCAGGAACCAGCCTGCTGGCGATGAGCCCTGTCAGTCTTGTATCGACTTCAGGGACACCATCGCCCGCAAGCAGGCTGCTTGTAGGGTGGGGCAGTGATGCTTATCGGCAGCCGGTCAGGGTGACCTTGCAGGTTGCAGGCGTTCCGCCTGATTCAGCGGCGTAGCGCTGGCAATTACCCATCGCTTTGACGCTGGCGTTTTTCACGTTCGGCCCCCAGGCCAACCCGCCATCCCCCTGCGATGGCACCGCCTTGGCATAGCAGGCATATCCTCCCTCCGGGGTGTGCGATCCTCTCCCCGAACAGCCGGCGATCATTGAAAACCCGATCGCCAGTATCAGCAGGCAGAGCAGGGGTGGGACTTTTCGTGAAACCTGTACGTTCATGGCAGTGTCGCTGGCGCAGAGTAAGTCCCGTCTATTGTCCCGCCTTATTGATGCGTCGGATAGTCCCGTTGCAGAGCCTGGTTCAGCGCCAGCACATTGACCCGCGACTCGCCGAATACCCCCAGCATCAAGGCCATGACGCTGTAGATCACCGCGTTCTGGCGATGGTTCTTGATCATGTGGCTGAACATCACCTCCAGCGCGGCGGGCAGGCAGGCCATCAGCAGGATCAGCATGAGGTTGCTCCGGGCGCTGGGGTTCTCGAACGGGTGCGCGGCGTTGACGTTGAAGAAACCGCCACCGTTGGTTTCGAGGTCTTCAATGGCTTTCTGGGCGGCGACCGGGCCCAGGCTCAGGGTCTGGTGGCCGCCCTGGAGGGTGGCGATCAAGGTAATGATGTAGTCAGAGGTGTGGCATTGCATTAACTCCTGAATCAGTGGACTTTTCTAGCGTGCGCGATTAAACAGAAACAGGCAGTCAGAATTTTTCCGGGTTGATAGCGGCGTAGAACAGATAGATCACTACACTGACCACCAGCGCCAGTAACAGATCAATGGCCATGTCGAGCATTCCTTTTTGTGGTCCTTCAGTGGGACGGCGGGCGAGGTGCTCCCGCTGCATTGTTTAAACGCTGCCGGCGAGTCGTTTCCAGAGTTAGTTGCGGCTGTGTCGGTTCGGCAGGACAGGCTTGATATCCGGGGCTTTCGAGGGCGTGATGACATTATCGGCAAAGTAGACGACGAGCCCGCACAACAGATAAAAGCCGATGATCGCTGCAAACAGGAGTGCGCTGAGTAACATGACGTTAGTCCTCGATACCTGTAGCGTTAATGGGCACGTTCAATCGGCTTGGCCGATCTCGGTGGGTACGCTTCCAGTATAAGTAGAGGCTTGTTCGGACCCGATAAGACCTGCGTCTTTTTAGTGATTGGCGCTATCAATTTTCCGTAAAAATTTGGCGAATTGATACTTGAGGTCCTTACTGCCATCAAGTTGCTCGGCCGCATGCTCGCCGACTCGTGGCTGCCCCCATCTTTTGCAACTTGTCCAACCGCCTGGTCAGGCGATCGCGGGCTTTTGCGTGGTCTCGGGCGTCCTGCTGGTGATCCTGCCCCTCAGATTGAACGGAACCGAGCACAAGAGTGTGATGGTTTGAATGCGTCGGGAACGGATAAATTGGACTGCGTGTCTAAAATAAATTTTATTTGATTTTGCGTATTCTCGGTCCAAGGCCTGAAACCATCCCGCTGAGTCTTTGCGAAGTCACCGGCGTGGCCCTGGATCCGGAACAGGGCTGGACACTGGATATCGACGCGGTGGTGGGGCTGGTGAGTGCCGGGGTCGATGTCTCGCTGGGGCAGGGGCTGACGGGCAAGGTCCCGGGGCGTTTCAGCGATGACGATGTGGCGGCGCCTGCCCTTGGGCCAAGGACATTTAAAGGCAAGCGCGGTCTTGTGGCGAGCGGGCTTGCCCGCGCTGGAGCGCGAAGCGGTCCTGAAACCCGAGAACTCGGTCTATCAGGCAGACTGAGATAGCCGGTTTTACGACTGCTTCGCAGCCGAGAGTGGCGGTGCGGCGTCCCGACAAGCCCGCTCGCCACAAGACTTCGCTCGGCTCAACTTCTGGGTTGCTCGCCCTCGCGAGTAAAGGGGGCATTGCATACAATGCCCCCTTATTTTT
>NZ_JALLIX010000046.1 GCF_023242365.1 Pseudomonas sp. MWU13-2100 | reverse complement strand
TGGGAACACAGCTTCCACAGTGGATTGGGGTAACCACAAGTTCTGTGTGCGCCGCAACCTGTGGGAGCGGAGCTTGCCCGCGAAGAGGCCCCTGAAGCCGCTAGAGATGCCGGCAGACCTCAAGCATCCGTTATGCCACCGCCATCTGCCGCTTCCGACGGCTCGCAACCATCAGGAAACTCAGCAACGCCACTAGCGGCATCGCACTGCCCAGCGCCATGATCGCCAGCCACCCGCCTTGCTCATACAGCACGCTGGCCAAGGCCGAGCCAGTGGCGCCGCCGATGAAGATGCTGGTCATATACAAGGCATTCAGGCGACCCCGGCTGGCGGCATCGAGGGCATAGACGGAGCGTTGCCCGAGCACCATGTTCATCTGCACCGCGAAGTCCAGCAGCACGCCGGTCACGGCCAGGCCGATCACACTGTAGGCCGGATGAATCAGCGCCGGTGCAAAGCTCAGGGTTGCCAGCAGCATCGCCAGCCAGGAGGCCCGGTGCGTATGCCCGGCATCCGCCAGTCGACCAGCCATTGGCGCCGCCAGGGCACCCATCGCCCCGACCAGGGCGAACAAGGCGATCTCCGACTGCGACAAACCCTGCACCCGCGACAGCTCCAGCGGCACGGCGGTCCAGAACAGGCTGAAGGTGGCGAACATCAGGCCCTGGTACCAGGCGCGCTGGCGTAGTACCGGCTGGTCACGGAACAGTTTTCCCAGCGACCCCAGCAGTTGCCCGTAGGTAGCGCTGTGGCTGGGCTGACGCTTGGGCATGGTAGTGAGGATCACCAGCATGATGAGCAGCATCAGCACGGCAGCGGCGATAAACACCGTGCGCCAGCCGAAATGGTCGGCGACCACGCTGGACAACGGTCGCGCCAACAGGATGCCCAGCAACAGGCCGCCCATGATCCCGCCGACCACGCGTCCGCGTGATTCTTCGGGAGCCAGGTGCGCGGCCAGGGGAATCAGAATCTGTACCGACACCGAACTGAAGCCGATCAGCAGCGACACCACCAGGAACACCCCGGGCTGGCGGGCCAGGCCGGCGGCCACCAGGCTGATCACCGCGACCAGCGCGGTGCCGATCATCAGCTTGCGGTTTTCCAGCAGGTCGCCCAGCGGCACCAGGAAGAACAGGCCCAGGGCGTAGCCGATCTGGGTCAGGGACACGATCAGGCTGGCGCTGTGGGCGGAAATACCGAGGTCCGGCGCGATCAGTTCAATGATCGGCTGGGCGTAGTAGATATTGGCCACGATGGCACCGCAACAGAAGGCGAACAGCATCACCAGGGCGCGGGTCATCACGGGGGCGGGGTGGTTATTCATCGGCGAAGGCTCTGGAACGGACGGAAAGCGAGTCTAGAGATTGGCGGACGACGGTGTAAGAGGGTCACAGGCATAGTCGATATCAGCCTGGTTGATTGTCCAGAGGTTTCTGTGGTGACTGTCCGACCGCCATCGCCAGCAAGCCGGCTTGTATGCCTGGCTGTGTACCGTCGGGGTGATCGACGAGGCGCCGTTGCTGGTGGATTGGCCGGTGCAGACGGTGGAAATGGGGCATATGGAGACGATGCTCGCGCCCCGGCCCGGGGTCCTGGTCTTCGAGAAAGAGCTGGGCGACTTTGTCGCGCAAGGGCAGCGTTTTGCGCGGATCGTGGGGCGTCCCGGGGATGCCTCTTCCGAGGTGGTCCTGCACGCGGCCCAGGCCGGTCGGCTGGTTACCCGCCACCGGGACAGGCTGATAGCGCAAGGCTCGGTGGTGGCGAAATTCACCGGTAGCCGGGGGTCGCACAACTGGACGGGAGGTTTGCTCGATCCCAACTAGGCCTCCCGCCACCGGTGGCTCCTACACGGCCATGCCCAGGCTGCCCGCCGTCGCGCTCGAGCGGCTCAGCAGGCCGGCATGGCGATTGTGCAGGGCATGCACCTCCTGGGCGAGATTGTCCAGGAAGGTGCGCCCACGCGGCGAGAAATCGTCGCAGGCCTCGAGCTCCGGCAGGGCCTTGATCAGCCCACGCAGGATACCGAGCATCCGTTCTTCGGCCCGCTGCATTTCCACGGCCGGGCGCTGACGCACGCGTTCCAGGTATTTGACCTGGGCAAGCGCGGCGAAAAAGGCATGGAGATAACCCTGGAGATCCCGTTGCAGACCGGACCAGGGCAGGCTGAACAGGCGTTCCCCGGCGCGCTGTTCGTCGATGATCGGGCAGACTTCGACCAGGCTGTACAGCAGTTGGTGGGTGGTCTCATGGACCAGCGACTCCTCGATATCTAGGATCGAGTGATCCTTGGCCGAGAGCAGGATAGTGCCGGTATAGCGCGCTGCCGAGCAGCTGCGGAAGGTCCCGTCGGGCAGGTAGCAGATCAGCTTGACCAGATGCCGGAATTGCTCGTAGCAGGCCGGCCAGGTATTGGCGATGCGTGACAGGGCGACGCTGACCACGTCGCGGAAGAAGTGGATGGAGTAACCGCTGCGCTCCAGGTGCCTGCGGGTGCTTTCGTCTTCGGGGAACTCATAGCTGGGCGGTGTCGCGGCGGCGATCAGCGGATCGACGTTGAAGCGCCGGATCGGTGGATGGTTCGAGTACTTGTGATCGACCGCGGTCTGGGTGATGCGTTGCAGGACCGCCGGCAACTCCAGGAGCATGTCCTGCAAGGACGCGGTGTCCTGCGTCAAGTCGGTCAGGACCGCATTGGCATGCTGGAACGCCAGGGCCATCCAGATCTGGAACACCGGGTCGTTGATGATCAGGCGGCGCTGGGAGACCGGCAGCAGGATCAGGTTTGTCGCGCTGGAAAAAAACGGATTGAGTCGGAGGCTGCCTTCCAGGCGTTGGAAGCATTCGGCATAGAGCGCGGCGAAGGTGCTGTAGCGCTGCAGGCTGAGCCGATCGAGCAAACGGTGAAAGCGGTCCGGGGTGGCGTCGGGTAAAAACGTGTTGTACTGGAAAAGGTCGTCGAGTTGGGAATGCAGTCGGGTGGTCATGTCGTTGTCCTCGGAGGTAACTCGATGAATGACGAGCGCGCGATAACCCTCTTTCAAGAAAGAGAAAGGCCGGGATTTAAAGAGTTGGCAGTGTTCGGTTGACAGTGAAACTCAATAACTGTTTGTCAGGCGTTAATTCAATGGGATGTAACAAGAACTTCGTGATGGACATCCCTGTGATGGATCACGGACACCCGTCGCGATTCAATCCGTTCGAACCTGTTGCTGATCGAAGCCAGCATGGGCCGCGAGCGGGCGGCGCAGGGCTTTCGCGGCCGTGGTCAGGTGGGCAAGGTCCAGGCCCTTGAGCGCCACTACCTCGTCGATACGCAGGGTCATGCCCAGGTCCTTGGCGGTACTGGTTGGATTCGTCTGCAACTCGGTGGCGAATGACTCGTCCCTTATCGCGAGCCCCAGAAGGACAGCGAGACGTTCCGGGTGGTGGGTATTGGAATGGGGCATGGTGGTCTCCGGATAACGGTTGAAACTTTTATAAGCGAAGCAGTCCAAGGGCTGTTTTCAAGGGGGGAAGTGCTCGAGTGAATATAGCAAGAAGCTTGTGTTTTTCAATGTGGAATTATTGATTTTACGGAAGTTTTAAAAAGTCGAGTATGCGCCTGATATGGAGGGGCTTTATTGAAAGAGTTTTCAATGTTTTATAAGTAGGATGGTTCTGTAGTCATATTCATGCACTGAAGGCGGATATCCATTCTGTTGTTCTGGCCTGGCCATTCGCCGTTACCGGACCATGGCGCACAGGCCCGTGTCTCGACTGACGGCTCTTGTCAGGAAAATCCCACAGGAGTACAAATGTACTCCATGACGACTTTAAGCCCCCGCCGTTCCGCCATCCTGACCTTTATCCGCGAGCGCATCGTGCGTAACGGTCAGCCTCCGAGCCTTGCCGAGATCGCCGAGGCCTTTGGTTTCGCCTCCCGCAGCGTGGCGCGCAAGCACGTGGTGGCCCTGGCCGAGGGCGGTTTTATCGAGGTCAATGCCCATCAGGCGCGGGGCATCCGCCTGCTCGACCAGGCGCCGCGGGCCGCGTTGCTGGATATCCCGCTGCTGGGCCGGGTCGCGGCCGGCCGGCCGATCGATGTCGATGCCCAGGAGCATCGCCGCTTGCTGCTCGATCCCGCACTGTTTTCCCGTGCACCGGATTACCTGCTGCAGGTGCAGGGCGACTCGATGATCGGCGATGGCATTCTCGACGGTGACCTGGTGGCGGTGCGCCGCACGGGGGAGGTGCGCAACGGCCAGATCGTCGTGGCCCGGCTGGAGGGCGAGGTCACCATCAAGCGTTTCGAGCATACGGCCACGGGCATCCGCCTGCTGCCGCGCAACCCGGCCTATGAACCTATCGTTGTCGATCCCGAGCATCAGGAACTGACCATCGAAGGCGTGTTCTGCGGTCTGGTACGGCCGGCATGAGGGGCGCGATGGTGGCCCTGGATACACTGCTCGACGAGCGCCGGGTATGGAAAGGCCGGGCGGTCGCGCCGCTGGCCGAACCGCCGTCCGATCGTCAGCCCAGCGGCCATGGAGCCCTCGACGCGGCCTTGCCCGGAGGGGGCTGGCCATCGGCAGCACTGACGGAAATCCTGATTGCCGGGGAGGGTGTCGGCGAGTTGCAACTGGTCTGGCCGACCCTGGCGCGGTTATCGGCCCGGGGCGAGCGGATTGTCCTGGTGGCGCCCCCCCATGTGCCCTATCCCCAGGCGTGGTTGAGCGCGGGGGTGGACCTGCGGCAGTTGGCGGTGATCCAGGCGGCACCGCGGGATGCCTTGTGGGCGGCCGAACAGTGTCTGCGTTCCGGCAGTTGCGGCGCGGTGTTGTGCTGGCCGCAACAGGCCGATGACCGGGCCTTGCGGCGCTTGCAGGTAGCGGCGGAAACCGGTCAGACCCTGGCCTTCGCCTACCGCTCGCTGGCGGAGGCGATCAACCCCTCGCCGGCGGCCCTGCGGATTGCCGTCGAGGGTCGCCCCGCGCAGTTGCGGGTGCTCAAGTGCCGGGGCGGGTTGGCCCACTCGGCACCGATTGCCTTCAGCACCGGGCATTGAGGCGGGTATGCGTTGGGTCTGCATTGTTTTTCCGCAATTGGCCTTGGACGGAGTGCTGCGGCGAACCCCTGAGCCTGAAGCGCCGCTGGCGCTGCTGACGGGCTCGCCGCAACGCCGCGTGGTGCAGGCGGTGAACGCGTCGGCCCGGGCCTTGGGCCTGCGTCCCGGGCAATCGCTGACCGCCGCCCATGCCTTGACCAAGGCCTTTGCCAGTGCCGAATACGATCCCGTCGAAATCGAGCAGTGGCAACAGTTTCTCGCCGCCTGGGCCTACCGCTTCAGCTCCCAGGTCAGCCTGCGTTATCCGCGGGCTTTACTGTTCGAGATCGAATCCAGCCTGGGCCTGTTCGGGCCCTGGCCGCAGTTGGAGGCGCGTTTGCGCGAAGAACTGACCGGCCTGGGCTTTCGTCACCGGATTGTCGCTGCGCCCAACCCGGCGGCGGCCCGGGTCCTGGCCAATGCCTACGACGGCCTGGCCCTGGCGGACAACGGGTCCTTGCGACAGGCCTTGGGGCAGATGCCGATCGACCGGGTCGGTTTGGAAAATGAGGTGGCCACGGCGTTGTCGCGCATGGGCCTGCGAACCCTGGAGCAAGTGCTGGCCTTGCCCCGGCATAGTCTGGCGCGGCGCTTCGAGGCGTCATTGCTCAAGCACCTCGACAGCTTGCTCGGTGAGCGGCCGCTGGCCCTGGCGTTCTATCTGCCGCCGGATCGCTTCGCGGCGCGGATCGAGCTGAATTTCGACGTGACCTCGAACCAGGCCTTGCTGTTTCCCTTGCGCCGCCTGACCGGGGACCTGGCGGCGTTTCTCTGCGGGCGCGACAGCGGTGTGCAGCGTTTCGAGCTGATCCTCGAACATGCCGGGGGCGCGGACACACGGATCAAGGTCGGCCTGCTGAGTGCCGAGCGCGATCCTTCGATGCTCTTCGAACTGGCCCGCGGGCGGCTGGAGCAGGTCCAGGTCGAGTCGGCGGTGCGTGGTTTTCGCCTGGAGGCCGAGGACCTGCCGGCCTTTGTCCCGCAGCACCGCGAACTCTTCGAGGAGCGCCCGCAACAGTCCTTGCCCTGGGAGCAACTGCGCGAACGCCTGCGTGCCCGGTTGGGGGATGACGCGGTGCAGGGGCTGCGTTTCCAGGCCGATCACCGCCCCGAATGCGCCTGGCAGCCGCTCCCGGCAAAGACAGCCGAGCCGCTGGCTGCCGCCGGCCCGTTGCGGCCCGGTTGGCTGCTCAAGGCGCCGTTGCCACTGCCCGAGCAGGCGGCGCGGGTCCTGCTGGGGCCGGAGCGGATCGAGTCGGGCTGGTGGGACGGCGCGGATGTGCGCCGCGACTATTACCTGATCGAGACCCGCGCCGGCCGTCATGCCTGGGCCTATCGCACAGTGGGAGAAAGCGGCCCCTTGCTGCTGCAGGGCTGGTTCGCATGAGCGTCGACTATGCCGAGTTGCATTGCCTGTCGAATTTCAGTTTCCAACGCGGGGCTTCCAGCGCCCGGGAGTTGTTCGAACGGGCCAGGGAGCAGGGCTATCAAGCCCTGGCGATCACTGACGAATGTACCCTGGCGGGGATTGTCCGAGCCTGGCAGGCCGGGCAGGAGAGCGGCCTGCCATTGATCATCGGCAGTGAAATGCAGGTTGAGAATGGACCGCGGATAGTGTTGCTGGTAGAAAACCTGGCGGGCTACCAGAGTCTTTGCCGACTGATCACCCAGGCCCGGCGGCGTGCGGAAAAGGGCCGTTATCAAGTGTTGCGGACGGACTTTGCACAGGCGCTGCCGGGGTTGCTGGCGCTGTGGCTACCTGGACAGGTCATTAGCGACGCCGAGGGCCGCTGGTTGCGCGAGCGTTTTCCCGAACGCCTGTGGCTGGCCGTGGAACTGCATTGCGGCCAGGACGATGAGCGGCGTTTGGCGCGCTTGCTGGCCCTGGCCGGCGAACTGGCGATTCCCGCCGTGGCCAGCGGCGATGTGCACATGCATGTGCGGGCGCGCCGTGCCCTGCAAGACACCCTCACCGCCATACGCCTGCACACCCGGGTGGCCGATGCCGGGCAACAGTTGCATGCCAATGGCGAGCGGCATCTGCGCAGTCTCGAGGCCTTGCGCGGGATCTATCCGGCGGCCTTGCTCGCCGAAACCCAGGTCATTGCCCGGCGTTGTAGCTTCGATCTCGGTCAACTGCGCTACCAGTATCCCCGTGAACTGGTGCCGCAAGGGCAGACCCCGACGTCCTGGCTGCGTCACCTGACAGAAGAGGGCGTTCGCCGGAGATGGCCCGAAGGGATCAGCCTTCGGGTCCGGGACCTTATCGAAAAAGAGCTGGCATTGATCGCCGAGCTGGAATACGACAGTTATTTCCTGACGGTGCAGGATATCGTCGACTTCGCCCGCAAGCAGGGCATTCTCTGCCAGGGGCGTGGTTCAGCGGCGAACTCGGTGGTGTGTTATGCCCTGGGGGTCACTGAGCTGAACCCGGATCGCACCAATATGCTGTTCGAGCGCTTCCTCTCCCGCGAGCGCAACGAGCCGCCGGATATCGATGTCGACTTCGAGCACGATCGTCGCGAAGAGGTGTTGCAATACGTGTTCCGGCGTTATGGCCGGAACCGGGCGGCCTTGACGGCGGTAGTCAGCACCTACCATGGCGCGGGGGCGGTACGGGATGTGGCCAAGGCGTTGGGCCTGCCGCCGGATCAGATCAATGCCCTGGCCGACGCCTGTGGCCACTGGAGCGATGAGCCGCCGGCGCCGGAACGCTTGCGCGAAAGCGGCTTCGATCCCGACAGCCCGGTATTGCGGCGAGTACTCGGCCTGACCCGGCAACTGATCGGTTTTCCCCGGCACCTGTCCCAGCATCCGGGCGGATTCGTGATTTCCGAGCAGCCGCTGGACACCCTGGTCCCGGTGGAGAACGCGGCCATGGCCGAGCGCACCATCATCCAGTGGGACAAGGACGACCTGGACAAGGTCGGCTTGCTCAAGGTCGATGTCCTGGCCCTGGGCATGCTCAGCGCGCTACGGCGCTGTTTCGACCTGGTGCAGCAGTATCGCGGCGGGCCGCGCTGGACCCTGGCGAGCTTGCCACCGGACGATGAGCCGACCTACGCGATGATCGGCCGGGCCGACACCATCGGCGTGTTCCAGATCGAGTCGCGGGCGCAGATGTCGATGTTGCCACGGCTCAAACCGAAAAATTTCTACGACCTGGTGATCGAGGTGGCGATTGTCCGGCCGGGGCCGATCCAGGGCGGCATGGTGCATCCGTATCTGCGCCGGAGGAACAAGGAGGAGCCCGAGACCTATCCATCGCCGGAACTGGAAGAGGTCCTCAAGCGCACCCTCGGCGTGCCGCTGTTCCAGGAACAGGTCATGCAGATTGCCGTGGTGGCGGCGGACTACACCCCGGGCGAGGCCGATCAGTTGCGCCGTTCCATGGCTGCCTGGAAGCGCCACGGTGGGCTTGAGCCGCACCGTCTGCGGCTGGCCGAAGGCATGGCGAAAAACGGCTATGCACCGGAGTTCGCCGCGCAGATCTTCGAGCAGATCAAGGGCTTCGGCAGCTACGGGTTTCCCGAATCCCATGCTGCCAGCTTTGCCTTGCTGACCTACGCCAGTTGCTGGCTGAAGTGCCATGAGCCGGCGGCATTCGCCTGTGCGCTGATCAACAGCTGGCCGATGGGCTTCTACAGCCCGGACCAGATCCTTCAGGATGCCCGGCGTCACCACTTGCAGATCCGCCCGGTGGATGTGCGGGCCAGTGCTTGGGATTGCAGCCTGGAACCGACCGATGGTCCGCAACCGGCGCTGCGCCTGGGCTTGCGGATGATTCGTGGGTTTCGCGAAGAGGATGCGCAACGGATCGAAATGGCACGCAAGGCCGGGGACTTCGAGGATATCGCCGACCTCGGTGAGCGGGCAGGGCTCGATACCCGGGCCCAGGAGCTGCTGGCCGATGCCGGTGCCTTGCAGGGCTTGGCGGGCGACCGCTACCAGGCGCGTTGGGAAGTGGCCGGGGTCGAGGCGCAGCTTGGGCTGTTCGCCGGGCTGTCGAGGGCAACCGAGGCACCGGTGGCTTTGCCGCGGCCGAGTGTCGGCGAGGATCTGCAAGCGGATTACGCCAGTCTTGGCACGACCTTGGGGCCGCACCCGCTGGCGTTGTTGCGCGGGCAATTGAAGGCTTTACGCTGTCGCAGCTCGCGGGAACTGTTGGCGGTTGAGCACGGGCGGCCGGTGAGCATTGTCGGCCTGGTCACCGGGCGCCAACGGCCGGGCACGGCCAGCGGGGTGACCTTTGTCACCCTGGAGGACGAATTCGGCAACGTCAGCGTGGTGGTTTGGCGCGACTTGGCCGAGCGGCAACGGCAGGTTCTGGTGGGCGCGCAGTTGTTGAAGGTGGACGGGCGCCTGGAAACCGAAGGCGATGTCCGGCATGTGATTGCCGGGCGCCTGAGCGACCTGGGCTCGATGCTGGCGGATATCACCGTGCGCAGCCGGGATTTTCGCTGAGGTCTGGATAATGGGGCGTCTGTGCCGGCCCCTTCGCGGGCAAGCTCCGCTCCCACAATGTTTACGTCGGACCTGAATCTTGTGCACGATGGAGATCCAATGTGGGAGCGTGCCGGCCCCTTCGCGGGCAAGCTCCGCTCCCACAATGTCCGCGTCGGACCTGAATCTTGTGCACGACGCAAATCCAATGTGGGAGCGGAGCTTGCCCGCGAAGAGGCCCTCAAGACCACCCGATGTCTACGACCAAACCCTGCCCTCAATGTCAATCCTTCGGCTTGACCGTCGCCACATCGGACGCCTTGACTCGCACCTGCTTGCCGGAAATATCCTTGAACTCATAGAAACCATCGGCTGAGTGGGTTTGAGGGGCGTCCTTGGTCAGGTACTGGGTACCGTTCTGCAAGGTCACCACGGTGGGCGTGGAGCAGCCCGCCAAGGTCAGTAACGCAGCTGCCAGTAATGGCAGGCTGAGAATTTTCAGATACATGATGCCCTCTCTGTTTCAGTGATTGACGGCTTATGGCGCAAAAAAATGTCAGGCCCGACGCTACAGGCACGGCCATGGGCTGTGCCTATAATCAGCGCCCTGACGGGGGGAAGGTCCTGACCCGTTGCCGCATTCCCTACCGCTTGCTGGAAGCTTTCCATGACTGATCTTTCCGAGTTCACCATCACGCATAAATGGCCTGCACAACATCCAGACCGTCTCCAGCTCTATTCGTTGCCTACGCCCAACGGCGTCAAGGTCTCGATCCTGCTCGAAGAACTGGGCCTGCCGTATGAAACGCACCTGGTCAGTTTCGCCACCAATGACCAACTGACGCCGGAATTCATGGCGTTGAACCCCAACAACAAGATCCCGGCCATCATCGATCCCAACGGTCCCGACGGCCAGCCGCTGCCATTGTTCGAGTCCGGGGCGATCCTGATCTACCTCGCCGAGAAAACCGGGCGCTTCATGTCCAAGGACCTGGCCCGGCGTTATGAAACCATCCAGTGGGTGATGTTCCAGATGGGCGGTATCGGGCCGATGTTCGGCCAGCTCGGTTTCTTCCACAAATTCGCCGGTAAGGACTACGAGGACAAGCGCCCGCGCGACCGTTACGTCGCCGAGAGCAAGCGCCTGCTGGGGGTGCTGGATCAGCGTCTGGAAAGCCGCCGCTGGATCATGGGTGACGACTACGGCATCGCCGACATCGCCACCTTCCCTTGGATCCGCAACCTGATCGGTTTCTATGAAGCCGGCGACCTGGTGGGCATCAAGGATTTCCCTCATGTGCTCCGCGCCCTGGCGCAGTTCGTGGCACGCCCGGCGGTGATCAGGGGCCTGAGCATTCCATCGGCATAAGAAGAACGCGCAGGGGGACTCAATGGAACTGCCGAAGGTGGACCCAGGCGGTCTCGGCAGTTCCTACAGCGAGTCCAGATGCTGGCCCAGCAGGCTCTTGAATGTCCGGACGACGCCCTCGGCGATTTCGGCGGACTCGTGGGCTTTGAGCGATACGGCGATTTTCATCAGCTCCAGCAGCATCACCGCCGTCAGTGCATGGCGCTCGGCCGGCAGCGGCGGTTGCGCCTGGGCCAGCAGCCCGGTTAGCAGCGACAGCAGGCCCGAGCGCGTCGCGGCCTTGGTTTTCTTGTCGATATCGCGCCGTTCGGCCAAGGCGATGAACGCCGGATTTTCCTCCAGGAAGAATGACAACTCCTCCAGTATCCGCTCGGCCAGCTGACGCGGGCTCAGGCCGGACGCCTGCTGCGCCAGGCTTTCCAGGCGACCCCGCAGCACCTCCAGCTGCGCGCCGTGCAGGGCCTGGGCCAGCAGTGCCTTGGTGGGAAAGTATTGGTACAGCGAACCAATCGACGCCTGGGCCAGGGCGGCCACTTCGGTCATGGTCGCCGCGTCATAACCGTGTTCGGCAAAGACCCGGGCGGCGGCCGCCATCAACTCGGCCACGCGCTGCTTGCCGCGCTCCAGCCGTGGCGTGTGGATGCTGACATTTTTTTTACTTGAAGTTTGTGAGGGCATCCTCATATCCTGATTGTGAGGCTGTCCTCATATTCTAACCGCAGCTTCGCCGTTCGCGCTTGCCAGGTTGCGCAAGCCGACACCTGTCGACCAGGAGATCATCATGTCGCTTACGCTCGATCCTCGTACCTGTGCTCTTGTGATCATCGACCTGCAGCAGGGGATCATGGCCATGCCGGTTGCGCCCCATGCTCCGGAGGCGGTCGCCGAACGGGCGGCGCGGCTCGGTGCACACCTGACCCAGGCGGGCGGCCTGGTAGTCGTCGTGCGTGTGGGCTTCGCCAGCGACTACGCCGACAAACTCAACCAGCCGGTGGATATACCCATGGCCGTGCCGCCGGGTGGTTTGCCGGAAGATTGGGCGCTACTGAGCCCTGTGATCGCTGCCTTGAACGCCCCGGTGCAGATCACCAAGCATAGCTGGAGCGCCTTCTACGGCACCGAACTGGACCTGCAATTACGTCGTCGCGGGATTACCACGGTGATCGTCTGCGGCATTGCCAGCAACTCCGGCGTTGAGTCCACCGCCCGCGACGCTTGGCACCACAACTACGCCGTGGTGGTGGCCGAGGACGCTTGTGCGGGCCTTGGGGAGGACACCCATCGCTTCTCCATGGAGAAGGTCATGCCGCGCATTGCCCGGGTCCGCTCGACCCAGGCGCTGATCGAGGCGCTGCCGATCCGTTGCTGATCAGCCGAGGTGCTCGGCCAGCAGCGGCAGCAACTGTTCGCATGAGGCTTCGAACTTGAAGTCCAGTAACTCATCGGCGCGGGTCTTGCCCAGGTTGATGGCGATCAACGGCTTGCCGTGTTCGGCCATCAACTTGCACAGGCGAAAGGCCGAATAGGCCATCAGCGACGACCCGATCACCAGCAACCCCGCCGCCTGTTCGGCGCAGGTCAGGGCCCTGGCGGCGGTGAGCGGGGCGACATTTTCGCCGAAGAACACCACGTCGGGTTTCAAGCGCTCGCCATCGCACTGCGGGCAGCGGGGCACTTGAAAGCGCGACTCGAAGGCGCTGTCCAACAGGGTGTCGCCGTCCGGTGCCTGGACCGCCTCGACCCCGGCGAGATAAGGGTTCTGTGTCTCCAGGGTGAGCTGGACGGAATCGCGCTCCAGACGGGCGCCGCAATCCAGGCACAGGACTTTGTGCAGGCTGCCATGCAGTTCGATCACATTGTGACTGCCGGCCTGCTCATGCAAGGTGTCGACGTTCTGGGTGATCAGGCCGCTGAGGTGGTGTCGCGCCTGCAGGCTGGCCAATGCCCGGTGGGCGGCGTTCGGCCGGGCCATGCGCACCCGTGGCCAACCAAGCATGGCCCTGGCCCAGTAGCGGCGTCGGGCCTGGGGTGAACCGAGGAATTCCTGGATCATCATCGGTGGTTTGCCCCGGCGCACACCTTCGCGGTCGCGGTAATCCGGGATGCCGGAGGAGGTGCTGATACCGGCACCCGTGAGCACCAGAAAGGGCTGTTCGGTCATCAGTGGCAAGAGCGTTTCCAGGGCCGCGCTGACCTGCGGGTCGGGCATGGGAATATCTCCGGTGAACGAGTGGCTGATGCGGCGACGATCGGCGCTCGCCTTGGTACGAATCGCCGTGATCGATACTCAAGGATAGACGCAGGAGGGCTCAATCGTCCCGCGTCAGCACTTCCAGCAACTCGATTTCAAAGGTCAGGTCGGCGCCCGGTGCGACGAGCGAGCCCATGCCGCGTTCGCCATAGGCCAGGTGCGCCGGCACGCACAGTCGGCGCTTGCCGCCGACCTTCATGCCCATCAGGCCGATATCCCATGTTCTTCGTATGTAACCCTTAATGACTGGTATCATACCGACCATCAAGGGCAGGGCACCGACATGCAAAAGAAGCAGGCAATCTCATACGTTCGATTTTCAAGTGCCCGTCAGCGGGATGGGTCCAGCGTAGAACGACAGGAAGGCATGATTGCTGAGTGGATGAGGAAGAATGAAGACGATTATGAACTGAGTAAACTGAGCTTCAAAGACCTAGGCAAGAGTGGATTCCATGGGGAGCACATCGAAAAAGGTGGGGGATTCGGGAAGCTCCTCGTTGCTGTAGAGCAGGGTGCTATCAAAGACGGTGCTGTGGTGCTTGTAGAAGCTCTCGACCGTACAGGTCGCCTAGAACCACTGGAGATGCTGACTCAGGTCATTGCACCGATCCTCAAGGCTGGCGTCTCTATCATCACACTGGACGATGGCACCGAGTACACCAAGGCATCTGTAGGTGGTACTCAAATCTTCCTACTAGTGGCAAAGATTCAGGCTGCACACGGCTACTCAGAAACTCTCTCAAGGCGAGTGACGGCCTCATATGCGAAGCGTAGGGACAAAGCTAGGACGGAGGGTGTTACCCCTGAACGTATTACACCTGTATGGCTAAACAGCGATGGTACGGTACGTGATGAAATAGTCCCTTGGATCAAAACCGCATTCGAGTTGTACGTTTCAGGAATGGGCAAGGCCACCATTGCCAAACGAATGCGTGATTCCGGTGTTGAGCGTCTGGCTAAATGCAGTGGTCCGACCGTCGAAGGCTGGCTACGGAACAAGGCTGTGATTGGCAAATGGGAAACGCTGGCCGGGACACCTGACCATCAGATCATCGATGCCATATACCCTGAAGTGATTGAGCCATCCCTGTTCTACAAGGCTCAGACCCATGCTGAAGACGTGAAGACAAAACGACCAGCGAAAACAGCCAAGCACTTCCTTGTGGGACTGGTACGGTGCGGATCATGCGGGAAAAACTACATCATTCAGAACAAAGACGGCATGCCTCACTCTATGCGTTGCCGCACCCGGCAGAACCTGAAGGGCTGTGATAACTCCCATATCGTGCCCAAGCCTGTAATGGATGCGATTTATAGGTACACATCAGCCAGGGCCGCCAATGAAGCAATGACCCGTCAACAGATGGGCGTAGACGAAAAGGAGATAGCAGTTCAAGAGGGTAAGCTGTTAGAGCTGAGCAGACAGTTCGATAACCTTGCCAAGACAATCAGAGAGCTTGGGGCAGAACCTGAGTTCATGGAAGCTTACAAGAAGGCCAAGGCAGAACGTGAAGCAACAGAGAATTCTCTAATCATCCTACGCTCAACCGTGGCAACACCAATCGGGAATTACTGGCGGGAGAAGGGAGAGGTGTCGGACCTTGAAAGAGACGACCCACAGCTACTGGCTGCCATGCTACGTACCGTCGATTATTCAATTACTGTCAATCTAGATGGACGGATTACATCATCTCATTCTGATGTCGTCTATAGGTATGCGGGTGTTGATCGACGTGCTAACCAATACAAGCTCATGGCAGGCGATAAACTGATCCTTGTTCTTAAAGAGCGTGATGCCAACCGGCTGGATACAGAGAAGTGCGATCCGATTGAACCAGCCGAGGTAGGGGGAGAATCGTGGATGGACGAGGAAGACCACGAAAACCTTCGTCTCCAGTACGAATGACCTACCACAAACGATCGACACCGTGATCATGCTCCTCAGCTACAATCACCTGGAGACGTCTTTTAGGAACGTAGTGGCGTACTGCCCGAATCAACCCAGTGCAGCAAAAGCAGTGTCTAGACCAAAGCTTCAAGGAGGAGTCATGACAAGAGATCAGTTGATTGATGCTGTATTGGCAGAGATGGAGCGAGTATGGGGAGAGAACGGTTTCGGAGGTGAAACAGAAGAGTATAAATGGCTGTATGAAAATTACGGCATATCTGAAGAAGACGACATTCATTGGCAGGATGTCTGCAATGACTGGGGCGGGACACTACAGGAGTCACTGGAAGGCTTGGGGGAAGAAGTAATTGCCGAGGCAATCGAATTTATTAATGACGACACCCGTGTAGTAAAATTTCTCGAAAAATTCCTAAAGCAATACCGAAGCTCTACTGCTGTGTACTATCAAGAGTCAGAGGGTTAACTCTTGTGAACTCCGTTCACGGGGTATCCCGTCCACAGTGTGCTCCCGTAAGCTCTCGCTTACCCGTGCAAGCTGGATAGACGTCGTAGCACTCTGTCTATCCATATTGCGACGGTAATGCAAATGGACTACAGCCCACGTAATATGTGGCTTTCAGCACATTCACAATTTTGAACCGTACACGAGACGAATCAATGACCGGCCAACCACAAACAGGGGCACGATGATGAAAGCAGGGACAGCGGTAGCGGTGACACTGGTAGTGGCAATGGGATGCAGTCAGGCCATGGCTGATGGAAACGCATTGCTAACCCAGTGCCAACAATTCATCAAGGCCTCTGACAGAGATAGAGATTTTGACCGAGGCCAAGCTGGCATGTGTGTCGGGTTCATTGAAGGAGTTTTGAGTACAACAGCGTTTTTCAGCGAAAACTTAGAGAATCAAGCCAAGCTCTGTGTACCGAGAGATGCTACAAACGGCCAACTTGCGAGGGTTGTTGTCAAGTATCTGAAAGACAATCCCGCGAAGCTTAATCAAGGCAAAACCGGTCTAGTGTGGCTTGCAATGAAAGATGCCTACCCTTGCACTAAATGACTGAGCTTTTTTCCTAACCCTATCCGCCGCCCAGGAACAGAGTGCACTGAACGAGCTGATCAGACCATCTGGCTGGAAAATAATGAATTTCACGGTAGGTGATGAGTCCGGTCCGGGGTAGGCATTCCAGTTGCCGAGTGATTCTAAAATAACTCTCAGAGGCTGCGTGAAGCTGCGTGAGAGGAAATTACGTGTAAATACCTCTATGCCACACACATCTTCTCAACGTGTCTCAGGGTTGATCTCAAGAGGTTTCAGGCCTTGTTCCAATGACGTTTGACAGTGGCAATACCGATCTTCAGTTCTGTCGCTACCTGTGCTTGTGTCTTGTTCTGTGACTTCAAGCATTGCACAGAGGCTGTCGTGTCAGTGGCTTCAGGACGACCAAGTTTCTTACCTTCAGACTTTGCACGGGCCAAACCAGCTTGTGTACGTTCGATCAACAGGTCACGTTCAAACTCTGCTACAGCATTCAACACTTGCATGGTCATTTTGCCTGCTGGTGAGGTCAGGTCTACCCCTCCAAGGGCAAGGCAGTGCACACGGATGCCTGTAGCTGCTAGATGCTCAACTGTCTGACGTACATCCATAGCGTTACGGCCAAGACGGTCTAGCTTGGTCACGATCAATACGTCTCCTGACTCCATCCTATCCAGCAGCTTCTGAAAGCCTGACCGTTCCTTGGCTGCAATGCTGCCTGAGATTGTTTCCTCTACTACACGGCTGGCCTGCACATCAAAGCCTGCTGCCTTCACTTCTTGCACTTGGTTCTCTGTGAACTGGGAGGAGGTGCTGACACGACAATACAAGAAGGTGCGGGACATGTGGGTGACTCCTTGGGATCGTTTAACGTGGTATCAGTGTACCAAGGTATCACAAAATCAAGAAGTCTATTTTTATGATGCTGGATACCGCCTGTCTGGAAG
The DNA here is from genome assembly GCF_023242365.1 of Pseudomonas sp. MWU13-2100. GTDB lineage: Bacteria > Pseudomonadota > Gammaproteobacteria > Pseudomonadales > Pseudomonadaceae > Aquipseudomonas. Next base: position 36,290 of record NZ_JALLIX010000046.1, on the reverse strand, counting down.
GTATCGTTTAACGGTCGTTTGATGAGCCCAGGTCGGCCTGTTCATACAAGGGGCCGGTCAATATCTGAATATCACCTTCCTTCGTACTGCAAGCTCCCTGGTATCCGTCTTGTACCTCCTCATCGAAGTAGGCCCACCGGAGAGTCAACAACCGTTCAAATACAGGGACATCCGCACCTGTTATGTCGGTGAGCCCTTTATGAATCCGGGTCAGCAGTTCACGTAACTCTTCTGTACTGGTAGACATTCTCAACTCCTTATAGATAGCCGATAGAGGCTATGTGAGTGAAAGCTCTGGCAGCATAGATGTCAATTCGCCATTCTCTGGCACTAACGTGCAGTCTGGCAGACTTAAGGAGGGGTTGGGATGATCAATCTGGCGTTTTGTGACTAAATTTGTACTTTTAGTCATAAAACAATCATTTTGATGAGAATCAGAAACTATCTTAACAAGTGCCTATACCACACCCCCGGAAATACTGGGGCAAGCCAAGTTCTAAAACATTATGGAGATTGAACTAGGGTGAGAAATCATGGGTTTGTATGAGTTATTTGATAGTTGTCTACTTCAACTCCTGATGGCGCTGTGCTAGCCTGTGGTGATGTAATATCACTGGACTAGCTAAATTGAAGATAAGATTTCTGGTGCTGGCAGTTGGATTATTGGCTGTAACATCGATACCTGTTTCAGCAAAAAATAAACCCGGCGGAAATGAGACGGCTCTAGATCCATTTCAAGTGAACTTTAAAGATAAATACTTTCTTTCTGAAGGGTGCGATAAGTATTTAGCTGGCTATGACTCAGCAGTGCAAGCGGAAATTAAAAAAGAAACTGAGCCTATGATTGCTGAGGACTTGCTAATGTTTGTATCCGGCGGGAACACTGCAACCAAAATTCTACAGAAAGAATTTAAAGAAAAAAATATTGAATTCAGTGCCTCTCTGGTCGGCGGGTATGACAGGCTGAAAGATAGAAAATATCATAAGGATTTTTCTATGCTGTATAGTGATGATATCTATAGTCATAAAGCCGCCCTGGATGCAGGGGCGGCCCTCCGTGCTCGTAAAAAAAATAAAATACAGCCAGAGAAAGTAACGGTGGGAGGTAATTACGCGATATGCATGATGGCTTCTGCCGCTGCAGGCAAGGGTAGGTTTGCAAATTACACTGAGAAATATGTCGATTACATTCTTGCTCGACCTGAGAAAGCTGCAATAGGATACTTCGAGATATCTACAGATAAGGCATATGCTACAAATAAAGTTGGTACAGGGAATTCGTTTGTAGAGCCGAAAACCTGGGAGGGCTCTCGCTTTTTTGTTGTAAATGCCTCATTCAAGAACCTCGATACAGAGTCCAGGCTACCTGCCGAGGGTAGTTTGCTTGTCAACTACAACGGAAAGGATTATGTATTTGATACTGTCGAGCCAATAATGCTTGAGGGTTACAATATATGGTTTAGAGGTGTAAATCCGTTAATTACCATGAAGACCAAGATTGTTTATAGAATTCCTAATGAGATTGAGGGTGAAGTGTTCTGGCGGCCGGGAAGAAATTCAAGTGGCACTCGTCTTTGGGTTGGCAGGGTTAGTGCCGTCAAGTAACTATGAGCACAGTTGTGGCATGTGCATAGCTCAAGGAAGGGGCGAAGCCTGATGGGGGGGCGTGCATTTGACTCTCCAACTACTACTTCAGGCTCTAGCTCTCAGGTTGCACTACCTTGAAACTGAGCACAGAACGGAGTTCTAAACTGAGTACTTTAGAAGAGGCGATAGCCTTGAAGGTTAGCGGATAGAATGATGATAATCAATCCGCCTATGCAAAGTGTACTACCTGTGACCTAGCGGTCTGAGAGAATCAATTTCAATAATCAATATGATCAGCCTGCGGCTGGCCTTTGATCTTGATCTTGTTTACTGTGCACAAGAAGAATACGGCAGTATTCATGTGTGCTCACTGTAGCGTTAGCGAATGGATACCCCAGACCGTAGGTCTGAGTAATACCTTTCTTTTCTGGCAGATTGATTATCATCAATATATCTGCCTGTACCCTTCGAAGCTATCGCCTCTCTTGCAAGGGGATTAAACGTGAAGTTCCTTCACAGGGTAAACCTGTAAGCTCTCGCTTACCGTGCAATCCCTTCGACGAAGGTCGCCGAAGAACTCTTTTATATAATAGGAATTTTTCGACCCTCTTGTATTACGTGGCTTCCAGCCCAATTCTTGCGTAGGTTTTTTAAATTACCTACGGGAGGATTACGGGAAGTTACGCTGCAATGGCGAGGTGCTCGCCTGCTCCAGTCTCAGTGTGCAGGCTGCCTACCGGGCGATACCACTCTTGGATATAGTGCCCCTGGGCCTTGTCGTGGCCTCGAAAGACCAATCGTGGATTCAAGGATAGTTTGATCTCGCCCTTACGGATATTGTCACTCCGTGACGTGGACACTCTGAGCATGTTGGCATCCATCAACACCTTCAGCTTCTTCATCAGGTTTGATTCAGCGGTGCCCAGTGACTTAGCCAAACCCGCCTGAGTCATGAAGATGACATTACGATAGAGAACAAGATCGTGCAACTTCTCCAGTAAGCGTAGCTGTGGGATGGTGATACGGCAGTCAACACCAGTGCGACGCCATAGGCCATGGGCATAGTCAACTTGTTCGTGTAGCGGGTGTAGTTCGTGGGGCGGCAATGTACGTCGATCAAAGTGGCTCAGATGATCCTGGAAGTCGTCCACACTTCGGCACTTGCCCAGTTCACGTTGGTAGTTGATAACACCAGAGAATACAGAAGGCTTACTATCGTGCCCGTGGATTTCACCAGTGTGTTTGTCAATGATCAAACCGTCAGCACTGATGAGGGTGGTTGCGGTAATCAGTGGATGTACGTCATGCATGGTGGGGCTCCTTGTTCAGTTCTGTTCAATAGGCAATTCCTCTCGGGTAGTGCCGGGTTGGTTTGTTCAAATCGCAGACGCAAAAATACCGCGCTCCAGGCTCACTGTGTTTCAGTGGTGGATGCGGTTCGGTTGGCTGCGATGTCGGTGAAAAATATAGGAAGATGGTCGCTGTGTCAAGCGTAGATGTTGTGAGTCAGTCTGTAAGCTCCTGTAGGGCTGTCTGGCGGCATTCAATAAATGAGACAATCCAACGTGGCACCCCGTACTTGCTTTCGACCATATGACGCCATACACGTTTTCCTGTTGATGCTGCCAGAGCGTATGCTGCTGTCATGGCTTCTGATTGTGTTCTGTAATACATGTTTACTCTCCTGTTGTTATTGAGGTGGGTTGGGGTATTGCAGCTTGAGCTAATCGTAGAGTGATCTGACGATCCACCCATAACTGCATATCTGCACGATCTTGACTTCGATCTACTACGGTCTGCTTGTAGAAATTCAGGGTGAATTCATTGCTAGCGGCAATGGCGTTACGCTCTGCCATCAGGGCATACTTTCTATTCTCTTCTTGAGAGTGGGCGTATGAGTAGAGTGTGAGTCCGCCAATAGCCGCGATTTGGAAGGCGGCTATATACAACATGGCTTTGATTAAAATAGGTGATCTCCTAATAAAGTGGTTAGAGGAAAAAGCGGCCAATAGTCAACCGCTAATCGTTATTTACTGAGCTTTCGTGCCGATGGCTGTATTGGATGTATCGAACACTGCCCGCAGTTCGCTATGAACTACACTTCTAGCGTGCTCTGCAATCTCATGAGGATCAGCACCAGTGCTAGTATTCACGGTAATGTTAGTTATCGGAGCATTAGTAGTAGTGTTGTTCGTCGTATTGTTATTCGTGACTGAAGGTGCTTGAGAAGCTTTGTAGAATGCATCATTACTAGACATGATTCCTGTCGCTTGCGGATTGTTGTTAGCATCAGCCACAGCCATCTTTACCATCCCCTGAAGTATTGGTGTTTGCATCAGGTCTTCTAACTTTATAGGTAAACGGCTTGTATCAAACTTCGAAGTGTCCAGTGTAGGAACTGGGCTGAATGGATCAGGGGCTGATACTTTCAAGTTGCTTGCTGGGCCGACCTTATCCTTATCTTGATCAACATTAAATAACCATCGCCATAAAACGTCAACGGGATCACGGATGTTATCCCTATCAGCACTAACTGTTTTTCCAGTTAAGGCACTTGGGTCTACGGCAGGTCCTTCAACAGTCCCGACAGAAGCGACATCGGCAGCACGTTGAGCAGAGTCTTGAACCGTACCGTCAAAATTCTTCCCTACTAATGTACGGAGCAGCCCTGTTTGAAACTGCGTCAAGGCCCGATCAAAATCCTTGAGGGCGTTATTCACTGGTGCCATGGCAGCCACTAGTTCCCGTTCAGCCGCGATACGATCACCGAGGGCTCCTATGAGCTGAGGATCTTTCTGGATGTTATCGGTCTGTAAGAACTTGTCATTCTTCAATCGTGCCTCTTGTGCTTCAATACTGCCCTTGTGTCGTGCCAATACTTCAGGGTTATTAATAACAGCTTGATGGATGCCAGCATAAAAAGCGTCTGCGGTTAACTTCCCGGCCTTTTGTTGTTTATAGAAGAACTCTTGGGCCTTATCATCTTTACCCTTGTAGCCAAGAGCATGAGCTGTCCCCACATACACATCTTGAGATATCTTGCCACCTAGTTCTGCCATTAATGGGCGGGTGTTCTGGCCTGTTGCATGGCCTTGAGCCAAAATATGGTCAAGGTGAAGTGCGATACGCCGCTGGTTAGCATCTGAGACATTACCAATACGGAATGCGGCATATCGATCGTCCAGAACATCGGCGGCTTTTTCAGGTGAGTAGCCATGCTTCATAAGACTGGCGGAACTATTGTTGTACTGGCGAGCTGACTCCGTATCGATTTCCATCCCGTAATCTGTGAAAGTCTCTTTATACCGCTTGTTAAGAGTGTCACGAACCTTGGGATCTTCAGAGGCCGACATTAGAGCAAAGTCGAATTGTTGAGAATTAGCTGTACTTTCCTGTCTATGCTCCACTCGGGCTGTAAGCATGCTGGCAGCACTTGAGATGGCGTATACAGCCATTGCGATACCGGACAGGGCACCAACCATGCCCAGGCCACCTGACTCTGCTACAACAGGTGCTGGAGTGTCCTGGCGAGCTTGCCACACTGTTTGGCGATTTTCTGCCCATTTAAACTTAGCCGCCTGCCGGGCAGTATTCTCTTCCAGTTTAAGCTCACGGGCCTTTCGATCAGCCATACGCTGTTGATAACGCTCAGTGGCTCGCTGACCTCGTTCTCTCGCTTGTTGTAAAATTAGTTCGGCTCTTTGAGTCGCTGAGAGGGCCGCTACTTGTTTCTCTTGTAATAGGAGAGTCTTGGCTTGCTGTTGACGTAGAATTTCCTCTAGGCGTGACTGACGTAATTTGGCGGTCTCTACACTATGCTGATTTTTTAATTGAATTCCTTGGGTTCTCAAGTGCTCCTGTTCAACTTTGGCGGACTTGGTTTCCAACACTGCCTGAAGCTGTTTCTGCTTGAGGGATTGTGTACTTAGGAAAGCTTCTTCCTTGAGTCCGGAAAATTTCAGCTTACTCTGTTGAAGCTCGGCTGCAAAAGTAGCTCTCTGTGCCTTGGCTAGTTCGGTTTCCAACTTCAATGTACGGCCCTTGGACTGTTCCACAGACGCATCTAACTTTTGCGTAGAACTCTTAGGAGAGACTCCCCCTAGCTTCGCAGCTAGTTTATCCGCTTGGGCACTGAGGGCGGTCATACGTTTAGAGATTTGATTCAGACTATTGTCGAATCTAGTTAGGCCACTTAGGTCAACTAGAAAGCTAAGATTGCCCGTTAGCTGGGCAATTGATTCGTGGAGGCTCATCGGCTTGCTCCAAACGAATGACCCGGGGTTGACTGGTCATAGTCGACTAATTTCTTACTCACAATGCTGTTGAAGATTTTGACACCATGCCCGCGATACAATACCGTAAACTCTTGACAATCACCTGAGTCACCCAGGTAGCTCTCAACAGTCTCGATTACTACCTTGCTCCCGCTCACCAATAGAACAACTCCACCAGAAACCTTGAACCAAACGTACTTAAGGCTCTTCCTGCCAAAATGGCCGGACATCAAACAGCGAAGGTCTTGTGTTAGCTGCTTCATATTTATATCTGCTCCGGCGAGGAGAAAGGCACTCCGCTGAGTCCCCTCCTGAGCAATGTAATTAATATGCTGTTGTAACTTACGCATTGGACAACTTCCTCTTGGTTTGTGACTCTCGGTTCAGTTGTAGGATATGTTCAATCAGGGCTGAACCCTCCAACTTGGTAGAGGACTTACCACTTACTTCTAAGATTTTTTCGTATAGGGCTAATAGCTCTTCATAGCTCCTGTTAAGTGTCGGGGTCTCAGCAACTACCTCTAGGGCCTTCGGTTCCTCTGGTGCATACTTTGCCTTGAGAATTTCATGCGTACTCATTGTGCTACTCCTTCTTCAGTTAGCTTCCCCTCTGCAATCAACTGGGCTTTTAGTTTGTCACGGGCTGCTAGCAACTCCTTACGTTTGGTGGCTTCCAGCTTAGTGATGCGTTTAGCTTCGGCTTCAATCCGTGCCTTCTCTTCATTTGCCACCATCATGGCAACCTGCTCAACCAGATGACACTCAAGTGCAACGTCAATGTCTGTCTGATACTGAGTCCGTACTTGGTCGAAGATAATGGCGAGGTCAGCTTGCTGTGCTTCCTCAGTTTTATGCATACGGATTTTCATGTAACTAGGGAAGCCTGAAACTACTGTGATTGCCTCGGCTTTCATTAGGTCTAGAGGGATAAAGCCTTCACAACGTTTCTGGTGATACATCTCAACGCCTTCAGCAACTGTATTGCTTACGAACTCAACAATACCGCCTACATTGCCAACCCGGTCAGGAGATTCAATTGTTTTACGGTAGGTGGTTTCAGCATGTTGGCAACGAGCTTTATATTCGGCGGTACTGAATACGTGTTGCATAATTGGGGTGGTAATAGACATTGTGTGTTTCCTCATATTAGTGTTTGCCCGACAGGGCGATATTGGTCTACGGCCCAGGAAGGGCTGAGATGGTGATGTTTTCAATGGTTTGATATGCGGTCTATAAGGGCTGTAGAGCACGTTTAGCTGCAACTGGCACTATGGCCTTAATTGCAGGAGAAACGCCTTCATAGCCCCGTATAATCGTTTGTAGCTAGTCTCAGTATCCGTAACGGATCATATAGGCACGGGCGGCTACAATTCCGGTGTGGAGTGCGTCACTAAGGTCATCAGCACTGGCTAGAGAATGTTGAACTAGGTAGTTTCTAACTTCTTCTTCTCGGGAAGGCTTATGCTTATCTTGTTCAGCACGGATTCGCTGACTCATTGGCTTAGCGCCACCCTTGCCCTTGGTCACACGATCATTAACAAACGAAGACTTCTGCATCAACTCACCGATGTCCAGTAGAGTGTCAGCGTCCTTCTTCAAGTGACGATAATAAAAGTCCAACGACTTCTCATTGCTGAGAACGAATGTCTTGAGCGCAGTGTTAGCAGGGATGTACGAGGATGTTACTATTCCAACAATCAGATTGGATGGAGCGTTAACAACGAAGTATGTTGCCATGGTGGTGTTTTCCTTATCATAGTGGTGAGTTATCTCCTTTCTTGGTGGCGTGGGTGTTGTTGGTTATCGAGCTTCGTTCGGGTAATAGAGCTTCACTGCAAACAGCGGCACTTGAAGCTCATCTGCAATCTGCTGCGGGCTCATGTGGTGGCAGTGCTTCAGTACGTAACTCCGTAGGTATTCGAGTGAGTCAGCCTGTCGTTGTTCTTCAGCAGTATTCATGTATTAGATTCTCCTGTGGTTGTTGTGATTGATGTTCTGGCAATTGCACCAGTTGACGTTTCTTGGAATTGAATGCATTAACCCTGCATAGGGTCGAGCAGTACACTTTGGTGATGCGTTTTACTTTGTGCGTTATGCCGCATTGCGGGCATAGGCGTTCTACGGCCATGAGTTCTCCTTGGCTGGATATGTTTGACGGTGTGATGTTTACGCTAAGGACACGAGAGCAAAAATAAAGACTCTAATTAGAGCCTTTAAAGGATTCACATCATGTCGGGGATGTTACGAGCATTACGAGGGGGAATTCTTGTATGTCTGGACCAATCCATAATCCTGATGCGAGACACACTATCACAGCGACAGTTTCGTTAACTGCCTAAGAGTTTTGCCATCCACTCTGTAAGGATCAGGAAACCATCGAAGGTGGCCTGTAAAGAGGGGATGTTTATTTCTCGCTCTCTACATGTCCTATTATACACATGTTTCCGAAAATTGCAAGCATTATCTTGCAAAAATAGCAACTATTTTATTCAAATTAGAATGCTTTAATCATGGTCGATATGGCATAAGTCTTATTCTGCGTGGCTTCTAGCGATGTCCATCTGATGCTGGCATATCTATTTTCTGACAAGCGGTATGAATTTTAAAAACCTACATAGAAAGGTGTTGCTCCCAGCCCTTGATCACTCGTCCCGTGCCGATCACGCATTGGAACGGCTTGCCCCGGCCATGGGACGAGTCGAACTCGCTACCATCCTCGAGTGTGCCTCGATAGTGCGTGGTGATCAACGCGCCCTTGACCACGGCCTTGCCGTCGCCTTCCAGCAGGTCCGTCACCTGCAATTCAGTGTTTGTCATGACTTCTCCAGGGACGGTAGCCCATGCAGGATTTCCAGGTCGGGGTTTTCCAGGCGTTTCTGTGCCAGGCGTCGGTCGAAATCACTCGCCAGCTCGGCCAGGGTGACTTGCCCCAGGCGCGTGATCAGCAGCGCTTCGGCTTCCTGCAGGACATCGGTCAGCCGGGCGTTGACCGCCTGTTCCACCAGGCACTGCGGTTCTTCTCGCGACAGGCCCATGGCAAACACTTCGGGCGCGCCGAGGGCCCGGTGGATATCCAGCAAGGTGATCTCGCTCAGGGGCCGGGCCAGGGTCCAGCCGCCGCCGTGGCCTTTTTCCGAGTGCACATAACCGTGATCCCGCAGCCCGGCCATGGTTCGGCGGACCACTACCGGGTTGGTGCGCAGCATCTGCGCAATGGTCTCGGAAGTGGTGCGCTGGTCGTGCTGATCCATGTGGATCAACACGTGGAGCATGCGGGAAAGGCGACTGTCGTTGCGCATGGGCGGTTTCGCAGGAAAAAAACAGAGCACAGATATAGCAAAATCGACCGTCCGTAACAAGACGAGTTACAGGAGTTGACGTGGGACTATTACGTAACTTATAAAGTTCCGTAAATTCGATCCAAGAGGTGTTCTGTTCATGTCGCATTTTGTAGTGGTGGTGGGTGCCAGTTTTGCCGGGTTGTCGGCGGCCATGCAGTTGGCTCGGGCCCGGCAGAGGGTATTGCTGATCGATTCCGACCGGCCGCGTAATCGGTTCGCGGCGACGGCCCATGGCTTCCTGGGACAGGACGGCCAGTCACCCCGGGCGATTCGGGACGAGGGGCTGCGTCAGTTGTTGCGCTATCCGAGCATTGAGTTCGTGCAAGGTGAGGTGGTGTCGGCGCGCCAGGTCGATGCCGGGTTTGCCGTGGTGTTGGCCGATGGGCGGGAAGCGCTGGCGGCCCGGTTGGTCCTGGCCACCGGCCTGCGCGATGAATTGCCGGCGATTCCCGGTCTGCGGGAGCGTTGGGGCAGCACGGTGCTGCATTGCCCGTATTGCCATGGTTATGAAGTCCGTGATTTGTCCTTGGGAGTGCTGGCGACCATGCCGTTTTCCGCGCACCAGGCCGGGATGATCCCCGATTGGGGGCCGACGGTGTATTTCACCCAGGGGATCCATGAACCCGATGCCGAGCAACTGATCCATCTGCAAGCGCGCGGTGTACGGATCGAGCGGACCCCGGTGGTCGAGTTGCTGGGCCAGGCGCCGGCGCTTGAGGCAGTGCGCTTGAGCGATGGTCGGCTGATCGAGGTCCAGGCGCTGTTCACCGGGCCGAAAACCCATATGGCCAGCCCGCTGGCGGAACAGTTGGGGTGCCTGTTCGAGGAGGGGCTCCAGGGCTTTTACATACGGGTCGACGAGCGCAAGGAAACCAGCGTGCCGGGGGTGTTTGCCGCCGGTGATGCGGCCAGTCCGATGCATAACGCGACGCTGGCTTCAGCGGCCGGGGTCATGGCCGGCTTCGCTGTTCATCAGTCGTTGATGGCCGAAACCGCGACCCATTAAAAAAATATGGGCGCACGTTCCGTTCGGAGCAAGATGGCCACTGACCATTTATCCGTCGTGTACCTATGTTCAAATTGGCTGTTTTTCAATGATGGCCCCATGGCTTGAGGCTGTTGTCGCAGTGCTCGTGATTGCGTTGATCGGGGTGCTGCTCTGTCGTGAGCGCAGGGCTCGCCGGGAACTGGCCGAGTGCCGGGCACAGTTGCACCAGTTGAGCGAATGTGGCCGACAGTTCGACACCGGTGACGAAATCGAACGCTTCAAACCCGCTTTGGACGCCAGGCCGCGTCACCGCTCCCTGCCGGCTGAAGGTCGCCCGCTGGGGGACCGGGCATAAACGCATGTAGGACATGCACGTCGTCCAGGCTGCGATTTCCTGTCTGAATAGAGTATTGTGGTTGCCTGCGAAAAAAATGTCATAAGCCTGAGCGATTCAGGCGGTTATCAGATGATTGAGGGTGCCATGGGTCAGGAAAGCATTAACTGGGACAAGCTGGGTTTCGATTACGTCAAGACCGACAAGCGCTACCTGTCGTACTACCGTAACGGTGAGTGGGACAAGGGTACGCTGACCGAAGACAACGTCCTGCATATCAGCGAAGGTTCGACCGCGCTGCACTACGGCCAACAGTGCTTCGAAGGCATGAAGGCCTACCGTTGCAAGGACGGTTCGATCAACCTGTTCCGCCCTGACCAGAACGCCGCGCGCATGCAGCGCAGCTGCTCGCGCCTGCTGATGCCGCACGTACCGACCGACGTGTTTATCGAAGCCTGCAAGCAGGTGGTCCGCGCCAACGAGCGTTTCATCCCGCCTTACGGTACCGGCGGCGCGCTGTACCTGCGCCCGTTTGTGATCGGCGTGGGTGACAACATCGGCGTGCGTACCGCTCCCGAGTTCATTTTCTCGATCTTCTGCATCCCGGTCGGCGCCTACTTCAAGGGCGGTATGAAGCCGCACAACTTCGTGATCTCCAGCTATGACCGTGCCGCTCCACAAGGCACCGGCGCGGCCAAGGTCGGTGGCAACTACGCCGCCAGCCTGATGCCGGGTGCCGAAGCCAAGAAGCGTGGCTTTGCCGACGCCATCTACCTGGACCCGCTGACCCACTCGAAGATCGAGGAAGTCGGTTCTGCCAACTTCTTCGGCATCACCCACAACAACGAATTCGTCACACCGAAGTCGCCTTCGGTCTTGCCGGGCATCACCCGTCTGTCGCTGATCGAACTGGCCGAATCGCGTCTGGGCCTGAAGGTCATCGAGGGCGATGTGCTGATCGACAAGATCGCTGACTTCAAGGAAGCCGGTGCCTGCGGTACTGCCGCGGTGATCACGCCGATTGGTGGCATCGAGTACAACGGCAAGCTGCACGTGTTCCACAGTGAGACCGAAGTCGGTCCGGTGACCCAGCGCCTGTACAATGAACTGACCGGCGTCCAGACCGGCGACGTCGAAGCCCCGGCGGGTTGGATCGTCAAAGTCTGATCCGGGCAGTCTGAAGAGCCTGGTCTGAGTCATGAGGCCGGGCTTTTTATTGTCGGATGAATGACGCACATTCAGTTCGACCCATGCATCGAATCAACGGACTCGTGCGTTAAACTGATCAATCAGTTTCCGACGAGTCAGCCCGGTGGCCATCAACTTCGATTTGAACGACTTGCAAGCCTTCCGTGCCGTGGTCGAGCAGGGCAGTTTTCGCAAGGCGGCCCAGGCGATCAACATTTCCCAGCCGGCCTTGAGTCGGCGTGTGGACAAGCTCGAGGAGGCCCTGGGGGTCCGGTTGTTCGAGCGTACCACCCGGCGGGTCAGCCTGACCCAGGTGGGCAGGGCGTTCGCGCCGACGGTGGAGCGGCTGTTGGACGACCTGGACCTCGCACTGCTGGGCATCACCGACGTGGCTTCGACCCGGCTTGGGCATGTCACTGTGGCGTGTGTACCTTCGGCGGCCTATTACTTCATGCCCAAGGTGGTGGCCCACTATCACCGGCAATACCCGAAGATCAAGGTCAAGGTGCTCGACTCCAGCGCCAATGACGTGCATGCCGCCGTGCTCAGTGGCGAGGCGGATTTCGGCCTGAGCTTCACTGGTAACCTGCAAGCGGAAATCGAATTCGAGCTATTGGTCGAGGAGCGTTATGTCATGGCCTGTCGCCGCGATCATCCATTGGCCGGCCGGGCCAGCGTGACCTGGACCGAGCTGTACCAGCAGGACTACATCAGCCTCGACAGGACTTCGGGCAATCGTTTCCTGCTCGACCAGGCGCTGGTGGGCATCGAGGCGCAGAAAACCGGGGTGTGTGAAACCCGGCACGTCACCACCATGATCGGTCTGGTGGAGGCGGGATTGGGGATCGCGGCGGTGCCGACCATGGCGATGCCGGTGGGCGATGAGCATCCGATTCTCACCAGTGTGCCGCTGATCGAGCCGGAGGTGATGCGCAAGGTCGGGCTGCTCAAGCGCCGGGGACGAGTGCTGACCCCGGCGGCGCTGGAGCTGGAGCGGCTGATTGTGGAAATGAAAGTTTCGCATGTGTAGGCCCGGCTTGCCGGCGATGGCGTTGGAGCGGACGCCGCAAGGCTTGAGGGCTTCATCGCTGGCAAGCCAGCTCCTACAAGGGGCGATGTCGAACGTAGGATTTGCGTACGACACAAGCCCGTAGGAGCCGGCTTGCCGGCGATGGCGTCAGTATGGGCACCGAATGACTTGAAGATCCTGTCGTCGGAAGGACTGTCACAAGGCGCGTGTCCTCAATGCGCAATGGAGTCCAGCCCGGTGGCCTTCACGGTGGCCTGGGCTGCCGGAGCGGCGAGGTAGTCAAGCAAGGCCTTGGCCTGTGCGGGATGCTCGGCCCCCACCGGAATCCCGGCGGCAAACCGCGTCACCGACTGCACCGATTCCGGGATCTTGCCGACATAGGTCACCCCTGGCACCGGCAGCAGTTCGCTGACCTGCTGGAAGCCCAGTTGATAGTCACCGTTGGCCACCACCGAAGCCACCGGGATTTTCGGCACCATGGTCGCCTTGGGCTTGAGTTGCGTTTCAATGCCCAGGCGCCTGAACAGCTGATCCTGGATATACACGCCACTGGCACTGTCGGAGTAGGCCACGGACTTGGCCTTGAGCAAAGTGTCTTTCAACTCTTGCTCGGTACCGATGGTCGGCTGGGCACTGCCGGCGCGCACCACCAGGCCGATCCGCGAGTCGGCCAGTTCGACCCGTGAGCCGGGCAGGACCTTGCCTTGCTTGATCAATTCGTCGAGGGCATAACCGACCATGATCAGCACATCGGCTTTTTCACCGCGCTCCAGCCGGTTGGGAATGGCTTCCGGGGCCTTGCCCATGGACGGACCGAGAATGGTGTCGAGGGTGTTGCCGCTGTCAGCGGCGAATTTCGGGCCGAGGAGCTTGTAGGCAGCGGTGAAGCCGCCGGAGGTCATCACGCGGATTTCTTCGGCCTGGGTCGCCAGGCTTGCCAGGGTCAGGCTGCCGAGCAGGGTGAGTTTGAGAATCACTGCTTTCATCGGATCTCTCTTGTTTTTTGGTATTGAAAAGGCGGGCTTGGGCTCAAGGCTCATGAGTCTGTGGTGCCTGTTCCGCGGTCTTTGCGGGCAAGCTCCGCTCCCACAAGTTCTCGGTTATACACAGATCAGGCGTACAACTCGGACACTGTGGGAGCGGAGCTTGCCCGCGAAGAGGCCCTTCAGGTCACCCTAAAAACACCGGACTTACATCGCTGGCTGGAACTGCACCCTGGCCTTGCGATAGAGAAACAGCGTCGCGCACAGGGCGCAGAGCGCGGCGAAACTCATCCAGTAGCCCGGCGAGGCCTTGTCCCCGGTGTACTGGATCAGGGCGGTGGAGATCGCCGGCGTGAACCCGCCGAACACCGCTGTCGCCAGACTGTAGGCCAGGGAGAAACCGGCCACCCGGACTTCCACCGGCATGATCTCGGTCAGGGCCGCGACCATCGCGCCGTTGTACATCCCGTAGAGGAACGAGAACCACAGCAGCACCAGCAGCATGCTGGTGAAACTCGGCGCCTGGACCAGCAGGGACAGGGCCGGATAGGCCGTGGCCAGGGTCATCCCGGACATGGCCAGCAGCACCGGACGGCGACCGATACGGTCGGAGAGGGCGCCGCCCAGGGGCAGCCAGCAGAAGTTCGAAACCCCCACCAGTAAGGTCACCAGCAGGCTGTCGGCGGTGCTCAGGTGTAGCACGGTCTTGCCGAAGGTCGGCGCATACACGGTGATCAGGTAGAACGCGGTGGTGGTCAGCGCGACCATCAGCATGCCGGCAACCACTATGACCCAGTTCTGCGCCAGGGTGTTGAATACCTCGCGCATGCCCGGACGGTGCTTGCGCTTGGCGAACTCCTCGGTTTCCGCCAGGTTGCGACGCAGCAGGAAGATAAACGGCACGATCATGCAACCGACCAGAAACGGGATGCGCCAACCCCAATCGGCGACCACGCTGGCCGACATCCACTGGTTCAATCCGTAGCCCAGGGCCGCCGCGATGACCACGGCCACTTGCTGGCTGCAGGACTGCCAGGCAGTGAAGAAACCCTTGCGGCCCGGTGTGGCGATTTCCGACAGATAGACCGAGACACCGCCCAGTTCGGCGCCGGCGGAGAAGCCTTGGAGCAGGCGGCCGATCAAGACCAGGGCCGGGGCCAGCAGGCCGATGCTTTCGTAGCCGGGCACGAGCACGATCAGGATGGTGCCGCTGGCCATGATCGACAGGGTGACGATCAGGCCTTTGCGCCGACCGACGTCATCGATATAGGCGCCGAGGATCACGGCACCCAGCGGCCGCATCAGGAAGCCGGCGCCGAACACGGCAAAGGTCATCATCAGCGAGGCGAACTCACTGCTGGCAGGGAAGAAGGCGGCGGCGATATAGGTGGCGTAGAAGCCGAACAGGAAGAAGTCGAACTGTTCGAGGAAGTTGCCCGAAGTAACGCGAAATACCGCGCCCGCCTTGGCACGGGCGGAACTGGCGGTCGGTGTCGTGGCGTGCATCGTGAAGGTCTCCAGCATTTTTATGGCCTGCATCGCAGTGCAGATTTTTATTGGACGGGATACTGGAGCAGCGCTATAGATTTGATAAGTGCATTTTTAGAATGGATTGATGCGCATGGCGGATTAATACTGAATATTTCCGCTCAAGGTGTGGCGGGTACTGTGGCGAGCGGGCTTGCCCGCGTTCGGCTGCGCAGCAGTCGCAAAACCAGCTACCTCGGTCTACCTGATGCAGCGGATTCGCAGGTTTCAGGGCCGCTTCGCCGCCCAGCGCGGGCAAGCCCGCTCGCCACAAGGACAGGCTCGGCTTGAGGTCTTCTTGTGGCGCTGTCTCAGGCAAAGCGCCTGACCATGAACTCGATAAAACTGCTCAGCTTGGGCGTCATCTGCTTATCCGGCAGGTAAACCAGATGCAGTGGCCGATCCAGGGTCTCGTGGTCGGGCAGCAGGTGGACCAGGCGCCCGTCCTTCAGGGCGTCTTCCACCAGTGTCTGCGGTAGCAGGACGATACCGATGCCTTCCAGCGCCGCGTTCATCAACGCGGTGCCGTTATTGGCCGCCAGTTGCCCGTCTACCCGGATACTCTGGCTGCTCGCACCGTGGAACAACCAGTCGCGCTGCGGCGTGGCCCGCAGGAATACCAGGCAGTTATGTTGCCGCAGATCCTCCGGCACCTGCGGCGTACCGTGGGCTTGCAGATACGCTGGTGAAGCGCAGGCGATGCGCCGGTTCTTGCTCAGCAGGCGCCCTACCAGCCCGCTGCTGGGCAATTCGCCGTAGCGAAACACCAGGTCGTAACCATCCTCCACCAGGTCAACCACCCGATCGTTGAACTTCAACTCGATCTCCACTTCCGGGTAGGCCTTGAGGTAGGCGGCGATTGCCGGGATCAGCCGATCCGAGGCCAGGGTCGGCGAGGCACTGACCCGCAAGCGGCCGCGGGGATGGGCGCGCTGTTCCCGGGCAATCAATTCGGCGTGTTCGATCTGCCCGAGGATCGCCAGGCACTGGGTGTAATAACCCTGGCCGATCTCGGTCAGGCTCTGGCGCCGGGTGGTGCGATGCAGCAGGCGCGTGCCCAGGTGTTTCTCCAGGCCCTGGACATGGTTGCCGACCATGGTCGAGGAAATCCCGATGGACTGCGCCGCGGCGCTGAAGCTGCCGTGATCCACCACCTTGACGAAGACCTTCATGCTTGCCAGAACGTCCATTGCCAACCTTTTATTGGGAGTGATCCAAGAAAGCGCTAGTTTATCAAGTGAGACTAGGGGATCACCATGGGCGCAGACGCCGGCTGAACCCGCGCTCGATGTCGTATAGCCGTGGTTCAGCAAAACGTCGTCATCGATATTGGGCAAAACGCTATGATCCGCTCTGGTCAGCGGGTTTCGGGGGTGTGCGATCAGCGGCTTATCGGGAATTTTCAGACCGCGTTTATCGCGTCAGGTCAGTGGCATGTTGGCGATCCTGATCTCCATCGCCCTGGCTTCGCTGGACACCGCCATCGCCAACACAGCGCTGCCGGCCATCGCCACCAGCCTGCACACCACACCGGCAGCCTCGGTGTGGATCATCAACGCCTACCAGTTGTCGGCGATGGCGACCATCCTGGCCTTCGCCTCGTTCGGCGGCGTGATCGGCCATCGCAAGATCTATCTGTTCGGTCTGGTGTTGTTCACCGTCTCATCGGCGCTGTGTGCAATGTCCAGCACCCTCACCGAGTTGACCCTGGCCCGGGTCCTCCAGGGCGTGGGGGCGAGCGCGATCATGAGCGTCAACGGCGCGTTGATCTTCAGTCTGTTTCCCCCGGAAAAGCTCGGCAGGGGCATGGGCCTCAATGCTCTGGTGGTGGGCATGTCGTTCGCCGCCGGGCCGACAGTGGCCTCGCTGATCCTGTCCGTGGCCAATTGGCCCTGGCTGTTCGGGGTGAATATTCCGATTGGCCTGGTCGCCCTGGCCATGGCCATTCCGTCGTTGCCGCATACACCGCCCAACGGTCAGCGCTTTGCCTGGGGGACGGCCGGCCTGAGTGTCGTGACCTTCGGCTCGCTGATCTATGCGCTGGGGGAGGGCGCGCAGTTTGCTGGCGCGCTGCCGATCTGTCTGGCGTTGCTGGTCTGTGTCTGCGCCGGTGGCCTGATGCTGCGTCGCGAGGCCGGGCACCCGGCACCGATGTTTCCGATCGACCTGCTCAAGCGTCCGATGTTTGCCCTGTCGGCCCTCACGGCCGTTTGTTCCTTCGCCACCCAGGGCCTGGCCTTCGTTTCGCTGCCGTTTTTCTTCGAGACGGTATTGGGCCGTGACCCGGTTCAGACCGGCTACCTGATGACACCCTGGTCGGTGGTAGTGGCGTTGATCGCGCCGTTTGCCGGGCGTCTGTCGGACCGCTATCCGCCGGGCCTGCTCGGCGGCATCGGCTTGGGCGTGTTGTCGCTGGGCATGTTGTCTCTGGCGATGCTGCCGGCGGATCCGAGCGTCCTGGAGATCGGTGTGCGCATGGTGATCTGTGGCCTGGGCTTCGGTTTCTTCCAGTCGCCGAACCAGAAAGCACTGATGACCAGTGCACCGCGTGAGCGCAGCAGCGGGGCGAGCGGGACGATTGCCACCGCGCGTTTGCTCGGCCAGTCCACCGGGGCTGCACTGGTGGCGCTGAGTTTCGGTTTGTCGAGCCACTCCGGACCTATCCTGGCGCTGTATATCGGTGCCGGCTTTGCCGCCGTGGCCTGTCTGGCGAGCTTCTCCCGACTGGCGGCGCGCAACCCGGCTTGACGCCGGTGCAACCGCCCGGTCCAGGTTGGGTGTTGCTGCTTGTCGAGCTGTTGTAGACGCGTCTGCCTTGTCCCCCCTTCTGTCCTCGAACACGCCTGTGGTCAGTGCCTGATTGTCGCGAGTGTTGTACTGTGCGCGCGACAACCCATGGGGGGGGACTGTGGATGGCTGGCCGATTGATCTATCTCATCGGGCCTTCGGGCTCGGGCAAGGACAGTTTGCTCGATGCCGCCCGCGACCCCCTGGCCGCGCATGGCTGCCGGATTGCCCGGCGGGTCATCACCCGTTCGGCCGAGGCGGTGGGCGAGGCGGCGCAGTCGGTCAGTGCCGGGCAATTCGCAACGTTGCAGGCCCAGGGCGCCTTTGCCATGAGCTGGCAAGCCAATGGCCTGTGCTATGGCATCCCGCGCCTGGTCGACGACTGGCTGGCCGCTGGCCTGGATGTGCTGGTCAACGGCTCACGGGGCTATCTGCCCAAGGCGCGCGCGCGTTATCCGGATTTGCAGGTGATCCTGCTCACCGTCGACCCGGCGGTCTTGCGTGAGCGGTTGCTGGCCCGGGGGCGGGAGAGCTTGCCGCAGATCGAGGCGCGCCTGGCGCGCAATGCTGAGTTCACCGCCTTGCTATTGGCGGCGGAGGATCCCTCGATGAGTTTGCTGGATAACTCCGGCCCCCTCCGTCAAAGCCTGGAAACGTTGTTCAGGCTGATCGGAAAATAGTGGGACTTTATAAAGAAGCAGCGGTCTTTTAGGAAGCTTCTTATTGTTTTTGTCGTTTTTAAATAAATGGAAAACTCAAGTAATAAATTGGCCTTTTTTTACCTCGTTGAACACGGCTCGGGACTGATACTTTAATTGAAGATTCCCGGGTTTTTTAACGCGAGAGGTAGGCCGATATGAGTGTGGAGCGAGACAAGTTTGCCGCCAGGGTGAAAGAGCTTTCCCAGTACAGTCTCAAGATGGACAGCGTGCTCCTGGACATGGCCCTGGCACTGTCCGGACTCATCCCCTATGGCACGGGGGCCAGCGTGGCACCACTGGTGGGTTCCTACAAGATGGGGCAGCCGAGTTCGGCCCTGGTGGATAATCCCTATTTCGTTGTGAATGGTGTTGACGCGCGGCCTTCACCCAAGACCAAACACCTGTTGCAGCATCGTAAAGTGCGTAATTATGTACAGTCCTTTACCGGAACGGCAGCGGCGCTCGGCAGCACGGCGTTGCCCGTCAATCCTTATGCGTTGATTCGCGAGGGAAGTTCCGCCGGGGTGTCCGCCATGCACTTGCATCGTTTTTCTGAAATGGCCAGGAACTGCCGGCAGAGTAAAACCTTGTGTCGGTGGTTTGAATTATTGAAACTCATGAAAACCCATAAGTTGTTCAACAAAGGCCTCGGGGTCGGCTTGGCGGCTATTCCTGGTGGGGTATCGTTGGCCGTCAGCCTGCCTATCAAACTCTGTCTGGTGGCGAAGAATACCGGCGTGGCGGCCCAGGAGTCGGCGCTGTGCAAGATCATTGCAATGGAGCTGCACTGGCGCGCCTATCAGGAGCAGAACCTGTTGAAGGGCAGTGGCGGCGGCCCGGCGACCGCCATCGTCCGCGAACTCATGACACGTCGCGGCGTAATGTACGGCTTTTCCCATAACTACATGGCACTGATCCAGGAGCCGGCAGGCTGGAATGCCTTTGCCGCCAAGATCATGGACATCTAGAGGCGTGTCGGCAGGTCGATCGCAATCGCGCCCTGCACCAGCACTTCCCTGAAGGTCGCCACCAGCGGCCGCAAGTTGATCCGGTGCCAGGCCGCCCACAAGGGCGTGGTGTAGATCATCCAGGGCAATTCCCGCAGTACCACGCCCTGGGGCGTGTTGTGTCGCAGGCTCTGCTGGATCATGGTCAAGCCCAGCCCCGCTGCCACCAGCCCCAGCGCTGTCAGCGGTTCATTGGCTTGCAGCCGGACATTGGGGTTGAATCCGGCCTTGATGCAGGCCTGGATGAAATCGTCCTGCCTACCGGTGCGCTGGGGGTGCTGCACGGCAATCCATTCCTGTTCCAGAAAGTCCGCCGGGGTCAATTCGCTCAGTTGCGCCAGCGGATGCCATTCCGGCAGGGCCAGCAGCATGGGGTCGTCGAGCACGCGGGCGCTGTTCAGGTCCGGGTCATCCGTCACAGGCGGCTCGCTGACCAGGGCGATATCGAGGCTGCGCTGGCGCAGGCCTTCCAGTTGCTGTGCCGAATTGAGGCTGTAGAGGGCGATATGCACATCCGCCCGCTCGGCGCGCAAGCTGCGCAGGGCCTGGGGCAACACACCCGAATGCATGGCGTTCTCGATGTAGCCGATGCACAGGCCACCTTCTTCGCCACGACCCAGCCGTCGCCCGAGGGACTCCAGCCGGTTGGCATGGGTCAGGAAGGCCCGGGTCTCGGCGAGAAAGGTCTGGCCGTCGGCGGTCAGGCGGATGCGTTGCAGGCTGCGCTCGAACAGGGTCAGGCCCAGGCGTTCCTCCAGCTGGGCGATTTGCCGGCTCAGGGGTGATTGGGAGATATGCAGTCGCTCGGCGGCCCGCCCGACGTGCTCTTCTTCGGCGACGACCACGAAATAGCGCAGCTGGCGTATATCAATCATTTCAGACCTTTCAGGACTCAAGTTGTGCAAATTATGTCTTGGACGGTCAAAAGTACGCAACCTAGTATTGATCCCGACAGCGAGATCCGCGTCACTCCGGTAGGTGAGGCGGACTCATCATTTCCATTCAAAGGATCATTACGATGAGCATCAGAGACAAACTGCCAGGTACCCTGGGTTTCGGGACCGCCCCATTGGGCAACATGTTTCGCGCCATTCCCGAGGAAGAGGCCCTGGCCACCGTCGATGCGGTCTGGGCCCAGGGCGTGCGTTACTTCGACACGGCACCGTTCTACGGTTCGGGGCTTTCGGAAATTCGCCTGGGCGAGGCCCTGGCCAAGCACCCACGGGATCAATACGTGCTCAGCAGCAAGGTCGGCCGGCTGGTGCTGGATGAAGTGGAAGATGTCGCCGCCCGCGACCTTGGGGAAAAGGCCGGAGTCTTCGAACATGGCCGTCCCAACAAGATGGTCAATGACTACTCCGCCGATGCCACGCTGCGCTCCATCGAGGGTAGCCTCGAGCGCTTGAAGACCGACCGTCTGGACATCGTCTGGGTGCACGACATTGCCCAGGACTTCTATGGTGACGAATGGCTGGAGTATTTCAACCAGGCGCGCAAAGGTGCCTTCCGAGTGCTCAGCCGTCTGCGCGAGGAGGGCGTGATCAAGGCCTGGGGCCTGGGGGTGAACAAGGTAGAACCGTGTGAGTTGACCCTGCAACTGGACGAAGCGCAGCCCGACGGTTTCCTGCTGGCGGGGCGCTACACCCTGCTGGATCACGAGCGGGCCCTGCAGCGCTTGATGCCCGAGGCGCTGGCACGGCAAGTCGATATCGTCGTCGGTGGCCCCTACAGTTCCGGGGTGCTGGCCGGCGGGACGCATTTCGAATATCAACCGGCATCGTCACAAATTATGGCTAAAGTTGAACGGATAAAGACCATCGCGCAACGCTTTGGGGTGAGCCTCAAGGCCGCGGCCTTGCAGTTCTCCCTGGCCAATCCGGCCGTGGCGGCGGTGATTCCCGGCGCCAGCCGGCCAGAGCGGATCGCCGAGGATGTGGCGGCCCTGCGGGAGCCGATCCCGCTGACGTTCTGGCAAGCGTTGCGTGACGAAGGGTTGGTGGCGGGCAATGCACCGTTGCCGCTGGTCTGAAACCAGAAAGGAGCTTATGCCTGTCAAACGGTCCGATAACGTCGCTGGCGTCAGTGGTTCCAGTACCGGGATCAGACCGGCTATCCCACTTATCCCTGGAGATTATTCATGGCCGCAACATCCGTAACCCTCGAAATCGGTGCGCCACCGGAGCAGGTCTGGCAACTGATGGGGGGGTTCGACTCCCTGCCGGACTGGCTACCGTTCATTCGTCAAAGCCGCCTCAGCGAAGGCGGGCGTGTGCGCAGCTTGCACACGGCGGACGGTGTGCTGATCGTCGAGCGCCTGGAAGCGTTTGACAACCGCGCCCGGCGCTACAGCTATTCCTTTATCGAGCAACCGTTCCCGGTGGCCGACTACCTGGCCACGATGCAGGTCCGTGAAGGGAATGATCCGCACACTTCGATCGTCGAGTGGGCGGGAATCTTCACCCCGGTGGACGTCAGCGAAGAAGAAGCGGTGGAACTGTTCCACGGGATCTATGCCGAGGGCCTTGCGGCCTTGAGGGCCAATTTCCCGGGCTGAACCCAAGGCTTGGGTCTTGGGGTTCAATCCATGCTGATCAGGCTGTTCCGGCAGTTGAGGATCAAGCGTGCACCGGTCTGTTCGGCACTGCCGATGTCGAGGGTGAAGCCGTGCAGGTTGACGATGGCGGCGACAATCGACAGGCCCAGGCCGAAGCCGCCGTGCTGGGCACCCTCGTCGCAGCGATAGAAGCGCTGGAACACCGCTTCGCGCTCGGACACCGGGATACCGGGGCCGGAATCGAGGACTTCGATGCGGGTACTGCCCGCATCGTTGCTCGCCATCAACACCACCTCACCGCCCGGTGGGGTGAACTTGATGGAGTTGCTCAGGAGGTTGGCCAGGGCTTCGAACAACAAGGCCCGGTCGCCAGTGATCGCTGGCAGTGTCTCGGGCGCTTCGAGGCGCAGGTGGATCTCGGCTTCCTCGGCCAACGGCAAGTAAAAGTCATGCAGCTCGTGCAGCAGCGGCAAAGGGTTCAGCACCAGGAAGCCGGAGCGCCGCTGATGGTCTTCCAGTTCGGAGATGCGCAACAAACCGCGAAAACGCGCCATCAAGGTATCGGTCTCGGCAATCACCCCATCCAGTTGCAAGGACTCCGGCGAACCCTCGGCGGTCTGTTGCTGGATCCGATACAACTGGGCGCGCAAACGGGTCAGCGGCGTGCGCAGGTCATGGGCAATGTTGTCGCAGACCCCCTTGACCTCGTGCATCAGCCTCTCGATCCGGTCGAGCATGGCGTTGACGATCGCCGCCAGCATATCCAGCTCGTCGCGGCGGTTTGACAGCGGCAGGCGATGCCCCAGGTCGCCGGCGATGATCGACTCGGCGCTGACCTGGATCGCGCGAATCCGCCGGATCGGTTGGCGACGCAGCAGGTGCCAGCCGGCAACGCCGGGCAGAATGGTCAGTGATACCGCCCAGAACAGGGCGTGGAGAATGATCCGGGTGATGCCGAACAACGAGCCGTTGTCGCGTACCAACACCAGCCAGCGTCCGTCGTGGGTCTGGGTGACCACCGCATCGCAACTGTCCTGGGGCAGGTTCGGGTCGTCGGAGTCGATGCAGTTGGCCAGCTCATGGATCCTGCCGTCCATGGGCAGCTCGTCGGGGATTTCCTGGATCGGCCCGCTCAGGTGTATTTTCTGCTCGTTGAACAGGCCATAGGCGTCCACCCCGCGCATGTCGAAGGTCATGCTGGTGGTCAGTGCTTCCATCAGCGGTTGGCCCTGGAAACGCGAAAACAGGTGTTGGCGTTGCATCAACGAATGTCGGGCGAGGGTACTCAGGTAACCGGATACCTCGTAGTACAGCACCCCCATCAGGCTGCAGCTCCAGGCCACGAACAGGAAACTGTAGAGAGCCAGCAGCCGGCTGGTGGAGGAGCGCCAGCCTTTAGAGGGGTTCGGCAATGACATAACCCGAGCCTCGCACGGTGCGAATCAGCGGCGCCAGGCCCGGGCCGTCGATCTTCTTGCGCAGACGACCGATATGAACGTCGATCAGGTTGGTGCCGGGGTCGAAGTGATAGCCCCAGACCTCTTCGAAAATCATCATCCGTGAGAGGATCTGTCCGGTGTTGCGCATCAGGAATTCCAGCAGCTTGTACTCGGTGGGCAACAAACTTAGCAACTGATCGGCCCGGGAGGCTTCGCGGGTCATCAGATTGAGCTCGAGATCGGCCACTCGCAATGAAGTCTCGAATTCCCGTGCCGGGCTCTTGCGCCGCAACAGCACTTCGACTCGCGCCGCCATTTCGTCGGAGGCGAAGGGCTTGGTCAGGTAATCGTCGCCGCCGGCGCGCAGGCCGCGTACGCGTTCGTCGACATCGGAGAGGGCGCTGATCATCAGGATCGGCGTGGCCACCCCGATGGTCCGCAGCGTGGTGACGATGGCCAGACCATCGAGTTCCGGCAGCATGCGATCCAAGGTGATCAGGTCATAGTCGCCGCTGACAGCGCGGACCAGGCCTTCGCGGCCATTGTCGACCCAGTCAACTTCTAGCCCGTGGCTGCTCAGTTCAGCCACGATTTCCTTGGCGGTTACAGCATCATCTTCGATGGTCAGGATGCGGGTCATGGATTGCCTCGACGGACCTTCAAAACAAGTGGGCAAGTGTGCCAAGAACCGCGTGAAAACATTCTGAAAAAATCTTCACGGGCCCTGGGCAGCTGTTCACAGGGTGCCTCGGGTCTCTTGAGAGGCTGGAAACATATAGCCACACCTTGGCTGAATAAAGGCTGTCAGTAAGTTTTCTGTAGGATGTTGCGAACCGTAACCGGGATTTGTTATCTGTTACCTGTAGCCGCATTCGTTCGCAGTCTTGAATGAGCGCTTCTTTTGATCCGGCGCCCCAGGGTTCCGGATGTCCGGCAGCTTCTGTACAGGTCTTTTTATGCACCGCCGCAATCTTCTGAAAGCTTCCATGGCCCTGGCGGCCTATACCGGCCTGTCGGCCAGTGGTCTGTTCGCGGCTCGGGCGCTTGCTGCCACCGCGAATGGCGAGATAGAACACTTCGACTTCGAGACACTGCAGGCCCAGGCGAAGAAGCTCGCCGCGAAGGACTATGTCAGCACCCGCCAGGTGTTGCCGCAGTCCCTGGCGGACATGACCCCGCAGCAGTTCAATGCCATTCAGTACGATGCCCGGCATTCGCTGTGGAATGAGCTCAAGGGCCAGTTGGACATGCAGTTCTTTCACGTCGGCATGGGTTTCAAGCAACCGGTGCGCATGTACAGCGTCGACGCGCAGACGCGCCAGGCCCGCGAGGTGCATTTCCGTCCGGCGTTGTTCAACTATGCCCGCAGCGGCATCGATCCGTCGCGGCTCAAGGGCGACCTGGGATTCTCCGGTTTCAAGCTGTTCAAGGCCCCGGAAATCGATCAGCACGACATTGTCTCGTTCCTCGGCGCCAGCTACTTCCGCGCGGTGGACAAGACCGGGCAATACGGCCTTTCGGCCCGCGGGCTGGCGATCGATACCTATGGGAAGAAGCGCGAGGAGTTTCCCGACTTCACCCATTTCTGGTTTGAAACCCCGGATAAGGACAGCACCCGCTTCGTGGTCTATGCCTTGCTTGATTCGCCGAGCGCCACCGGGGCCTACCGTTTCGACATCGATTGCCAGGCCGAGCAGGTGGTGATGGCGGTCGACGCCCATATCAATGCACGTACCGCCATCGAGCAGTTGGGCATCGCGCCGATGACCAGCATGTTCAGTTGCGGCACCCATGAGCGGCGGATGTGCGACACCCTTCACCCGCAGATCCACGACTCCGACCGCCTGGCCATGTGGCGTGGCAATGGCGAGTGGATCTGCCGGCCGCTGAACAACCCGGCGACCTTGCAGTTCAACGCCTTCGCCGACAAGGACCCGAAGGGCTTCGGCCTGGTGCAGACTGACCATGAGTTCGCCAGCTACCAGGATACCGTCGACTGGTACAGCCGGCGTCCGAGTCTGTGGGTCGAGCCGACCACGGCTTGGGGTGAAGGCTCTGTCGATCTGCTGGAAATCCCCACCACGGGCGAGACCCTGGACAATATCGTGGCGTTCTGGACGCCCAAGGAACCGGTGGCGGCGGGGGCTTCGCTGAACTACGGCTACAAGCTCTACTGGAGTGCGATACCGCCGGTGGGAACGCCGCTGGCACGGGTGCACGCGACCCGTTCGGGCATGGGTGGGTTTGTCGAAGGCTGGGCGCCGGGCGAGCATTACCCCGAGGTCTGGGCCCGGCGCTTTGCCGTGGACTTTACCGGCGGCGGCCTGGAGCGTCTGCCCCTGGGGGCCGAGATCGAGCCGGTGGTGACGACGTCTCGTGGTCAGGTAAAGGATTTCGATGTCCTCAAGCTGGACGAAATCAACGGCTATCGGGTGACGTTCGACTGGTACCCGAGCGACGATGGGGTCGACCCGGTGGAGTTGCGGCTGTTTATTCGCACCCGTGACCGGACCTTGAGCGAAACCTGGTTGTACCAGTACTTCCCGCCGGCTGCGGACAAGCGGCGCTATACCGGATAAGGAAGTTTGGAGTCCGAACACGGTCCTGTGGCGAGCGGGCTTGCCCGCTCGCCACAAATCGTGGCCAGACTCAAGATTGCTCTTGAGTCTGCAGCATTGGTCATCAATTGACGTCCGGCACCAGCACCGGATCAGCCCGGTACAGCTGCGGCTCCAGGCGCTTGAGGTTCTCCACCTTCGGCAAATCGTTGATGGCGATATACGGCGCGTTCGGGTGCAACGTCAGGTAGTTCTGGTGATAACCCTCGGCCGGATAGAAGACCTTGCCGTCCTCGATCCGGGTGACGATCGCGGCAGGGAATGCCTTGGCGGTATCCAACTGGGCGATATAGGCCTTGGCGATGCTTTCCTGTTCGGCATTCATCGGGAAAATCGCCGAACGGTACTGCGTGCCACTGTCCGGCCCCTGGCGGTTGAGCTCCGTCGGGTTATGGGCCACCGAGAAAAACACCTGCAACAGCTGCCCATAACTGACCTGGCTCGGGTCATAGGTCACCTGCACCGATTCGGCGTGTCCGGTCGAGCCTTCGCCCACCGATTCGTATCGTGCGGTATCCGCCGCGCCGCCGGTATAACCCGACACCGCGTTCTCGACCCCGCGCACATGCTGGAACACCCCCTGCACGCCCCAGAAGCAGCCGCCGGCAAACACCGCCGTGGCCTTGCCGTGGGCGCCGGCCGCCTGATCCAGGGCCGGTGGGGCGATCTGCACCGCGTCCTCCGCCGACCAGGCCAGGCGCTGGAACAGCAGCACCGAGAAGGACAAGGTGGCGATCCCGGCGAATATCAACAGCGGCGACTTGGTTTTTCGTTGCATCAGTGGCGTTTTCATCGTGTTCATCCTCGTGGCGATCAACCGAAGGTAAAGGCGTAGGCTTGTACGCCGGGATCGAGAAACTCAATGGAGAAGGTATGTTCGCTGACGTCTCCGGCCTGACGGACCAGTTGGTACAGGCGCTGTTCAGTCACCATGCCTTCGCCGTTGGCGTCGGTGTCGGTGCCGTGGTTGGCGCCGGGCGTCGCGCCGTCGATACGCACCTTGAAGCGCACCGGCTTGCCATCCGCGCCCGGACCCAGTACCAGGTGCAGGTCACGGGCATGGAAGCGGTAGACCACCTGGCCTGGGGCCTGGTTGAGCGTCACCTGCTCGGCATGGGCGGTCCATTGGCCGTCCAGGCCCCACTGGTTCAAGGCCGGCTGTTTTGGCGCCGCGTAGTTTTTCGATTGGTCCGCCACCTGCTCGCCCGGCGAAGCGAAGTTCTCGGCGCGGTCATAACCCAGGTAGGTTTCCGGCGATTTCACTTCGGCTTCGTCGGCGGCCTGCATCACGCCCTGGGCCTGGGCACTGACCATGCCGCCGGAGACATTCTGCTGGCCGGCTTCTTTCAGCAGTTGCTGGATCACCTGTTCGGAACCTTCATAGTCGCCTTCACCGAAGTGGTGATAACGCACGCGGCCCTGGGCATCGACGAAGTAGTGGGCGGGCCAATACTGGTTGTTGAAGCCGCGCCAGATCGCATAGTTGTTGTCGATGGCCACCGGGTACTGGATGCCCAGCTTGCCCACGGCCTGGCGGACGTTGTCGATATCGCGTTCGAAGGCGAATTCCGGCGCATGCACGCCGATCACCACCAGGCCCTGGTCGTGGTACTTCTGCGCCCAGGCGTTGACGTAGGGCAGGCTGCGCAGGCAGTTGATGCAGGAGTAGGTCCAGAAGTCGATCAGCACCACTTTGCCCTTGAGTTCGGCGGCGCTCAGCGGCGCGGAATTGAGCCACTGCACGGCGCCCGACAGGTCCGGCAGGCTGCCTTCCACCGGCAGCGCCCGTTCCGCACCGCCAGTTTTGGCCGCCATGGCCATCATGCTGCCGGCGGGTTGGCCGGCGTCACTGTTTACAGCCGCCATCATCGCGCCGCCTTGGTCCGGGGTTTTCTTCTGTGTCAGGTTGTCGAGCAGTTTCTGCTCGAGGCCCGAGGTGGCCACCGTGGATACCCGGGTCAGGATACCGGTGTCCAGGCCCAGGCCGATGGCGACCACACCGATCAGCATGGCCGCGCCCAATCCTCGACGCAGCCATTGGCCGGTGCCGAGGTTGCGCTTCATCGCATTGAACAACTTGCCGCCCACCAGCAGCGCGCCGGCCAGGGAGGTCGCGGCACCGGCGGCATAGGCCAGCAACAGCAAGGTGGTGCCGATGTTCGCGCCTTGCAGGGCGGCGCCGGTCAGGATCAGGCCGAGGATCGGTCCGGCGCAGGGTGCCCACAACAGGCCGGTGGCGATGCCCAGCACAAAGGACGAGCGCGCGCTGGGCGAGCCATCATGGCTTTGCGCCGAGCGCGACAGCCGGTCACCGGCGGCCACCAACGGTTGGGTCAGGCGCTCGGCCAGGTGCGGGAACAGCAGGGTAATAGCAAAAAACGCCATCAGCGCCAGGGCCAGCCAACGGCCGTACTGGTTGGCCTGCACCACCCAGCCACCGCCGACCGCCGCCAGGGTGGCGACCAGGGCGAAGGTCAGGGCCATGCCACAGAGCAAGGGCAGGCCGCTGCGCCGAAACGGCTCGCCGGAGCGGGCGAAGACGAACGGCAGCACCGGCAGGATGCAGGGGCTGAGGATGGTCAGAAGACCGCCGAGGTAGGCCAGGATAAGCAGGAACATGATGGAGTCCTTGTTGCAACGTGGGAATCAGGCCGCGCCAGGGGCGAAGGTCATGGCGACACCGTTCATGCAGTAGCGCAGGCCGGTGGGCGGCGGTCCGTCGGGGAACACATGGCCCAGGTGGCCGCCGCAACGGTGGCAATGCACTTCGGTCCGGGAGACGCCGAAGGAGGTGTCGCGACGGGTGGCCACGGCGCTTTCCAGCGGTGCGGTGAAGCTCGGCCAGCCGGTGTGGCTGTCGTACTTGGCGGCCGAGGAAAACAGCGCCAGGCGGCAGCCGGCACAGGCGAACACACCGTCGCGGTGCTCCTCGTTGAGGGCACTGCTGTAGGGCCGCTCGGTGCCTTCGTGGCGCAGCACTTCATACTGCTCGGCGCTGAGCATGGCTTTCCACTCGGCGTCGGTATGGCTGACTTCGAAGGTTTCGCCGCTATCGGCCGAGCGGCTGCCGCTGCCGAAGGTGGCACCCACGGCGCGCCAGTCGAAAAGGCCGGCGGCGAGCAGGGTGGCGGCACTGGAAACAAGAAAGCGTCTTCTGGAGGACATGGCGTCGCGTCCACGGTGATTGATCAGGCTTTCATTGTTGGACGGCGAGGGTCGCCAAATCCTCCCGTAAAGTTAACTTATTTGTGAACATTGCTGCCTGGCGATCCGGCACAATGATCCAGGCGTCGTTTCCGGCGATTACCAGCACGAAGGCTGCCCATGGATTCACCCAAGCGTATTCTGATCGTTGAAGATGACCTGCACCTGGCGGGCCTGCTGAGCCTGCACCTGCGGGACGAAGGTTATGAGGTCACCCATTGCGCCGACGGCAACCTCGGCCTGGCGCAACTGAGCAAGGGTTCCTGGGATGCGCTGATCCTCGACCTGATGCTGCCGGGCGTCGATGGCCTGGAGATCTGCCGGCAAGCGCGGGCCATGGCGCGCTACACGCCGATCATCATCACCAGCGCCCGCTCCAGCGAGATGCACCGGGTGCTCGGGCTGGAACTGGGCGCCGACGATTACCTGGCCAAGCCGTTCTCGATGCTGGAACTGGCGGCGCGGGTCAAGGCCTTGCTACGGCGGGTCGATGCCCTGGCCAAGAGCCTGAAAATCGAAGCGGGGACCCTGGAGCAGGGCGGCCTGAGCCTCGATCCACTGACCCGTGAAGCCCGGGTCGACGGCAAGCCCCTGGACCTGACCCCACGGGAATTCGACCTGCTGCATTTCTTCATGAAAAACCCCGGCACCGTGTATTCGCGCATGGACCTGCTGAACCAGGTCTGGGGCTACCAGCACGACGGCTATGAACACACGGTCAACACCCATATCAATCGCCTGCGGGCCAAGATCGAAGTCGACCCGGCGCAACCCGAACGGATTCTCACGGTCTGGGGCCGCGGCTATCGCTTCTCGCCGGTGAGTCGTCCGTCATGAACCTGACCCTGTCCCAGCGCCTGTCCCTGGCCTTTTCCATCCTGCTGCTGGCCTGTTGCGGGGCTTCGGTGTGGTTGCAGGTGCGAGCCAGCGACATGCACGAAAAAGAAGTGGTCCAGGGCCTGTCCCGGGACCTGGCCCAGAGCATTGCCCTGGACAACCGGCTGGTGGGCACCGAAGGACTGACCATGGAGGGCGTCCGCGCGCTGTTCGGCCAGTTGATGAACGTCAACCCGAGCGTGGAAGTCTATCTGCTCTCGCCCAGCGGCAAGATCACCGGCGATGCCGCGCCGCAAGGCCACCTGCATCGCGATCACGTCGACCTGGCGCCAATCCGCCGGCTGCTCGACGGCCAGCCGTTGCCGATCCTCGGTGACGACCCGCGCAGCGATGTCGGGCGCAAGGTGTTCAGCGCTGCGGCCTTGCGCAGTGGCGGCAAGGAGCTGGGCTATCTGTACGTGGTCCTCCAGGGCGAAGAGCATGATCGCCTGGCGGCCCAGGTTTCGGCCAGTTCGGTGCTGCGCACCACCTTGTGGGCCATGAGCCTGGTGGCGCTGCTGGGGCTGATCGCCGGCCTGATCGCCTTCCGCTTGATCACCCGTCCGTTGCGCCGCTTGACTGAAACCATGCGCGATTTCGATACCGATGCCGCGCCGGCGCAGTTGCCGGTGCTGTCACGGGCCGGAGCCGGACGTCGCGATGAGATCGAGGTGCTGGAAGCCAGCTTTGCGCAGATGGCCACGCGCATCGGCGAACAGTGGCGCAGCCTGACCCAGCTCGATCAGGACCGCCGCGAACTGGTGGCGAATATTTCCCATGACTTGCGCACGCCCCTGGCGTCGTTGCACGGTTATCTGGAAACCCTGTCCCTCAAGGATGCGGTGCTGGCGCCGGATGAGCGCCGGCGTTACCTGGGGATCGCCCTGGCGCAGAGCAGCAAGGTCGGGCAGTTGGCCCAGGCGCTGTTCGAGCTGGCGCGTCTGGAGCATGGCGCGGTGCGCTTGCAGGTCGAGGACTTCTCCCTCAGCGACTTGATCCAGGACGTGTTCCAGAAGTTCGAGCTGATGGCCGAGACCCGCCAGTCGAAACTGCTGGCAGTCTTGCCCCGTGGGGCGTCGATGGTCAGCGCCGACCTGGGGATGATCGAGCGGGTCCTGACCAACCTGATCGACAATGCCCTGCGCCATACTCCCGAAGGCGGCAGCATCGAGGTGGCGCTGGCCCATGGGCGCGGCAAGATCCAGGTCACGGTCAGCGACACCGGCCCGGGGATTGCCCCGACCTTGCTGGAAAACCTGTTTCGCCGGCCGTTCAATCAGGACGGCGACCGGCGTTCCGGCGGCCTCGGGCTGCTGATTGTGCGGCGCATCCTGCAATTGCACGACAGCCAGATTCGCCTGCTGTCGATTCCCGGCAAGGGCGCGGTGTTCTATTTCGAGCTGACGGCGGTGGGCTGATCTTAGGCGCCCGCATCGGTGAGCAGAAATGCCTTGGCAGCGTCGAGGAACTCGTCCGATAGCGCCTGGCCCCGGGTCGAGCGGGCCAGGGTCAGGGCGCCGACCAGCAGCGCCTGCTGCACCAGGGCTTTTTGCCGGACATGCGGATCCTTGGCATCCAGCAGTGAACTGTAGGTGTCGAGCAGGGCTTCCAGGCCCTTGACGTAGTTGCGGCGCAGTTCGCTGTCCTGGTCTTCATGGGCCAGGTCGCCGCAGAAGGCCGCCACCGGGCAACCTTCGCCGGGCGTGTCGCGATGTGCGCTGCTGAGGTAGCGCTCGACGATAGCCTGGCGCGCTTGCTCGCCATGACCCAGGGTCTCGGCTGTTTGCTGCCAGCGCTCCTCCGTCTGCTGGAAACTGCGGCTGCACGCTTCCGCGGCCAGGGCCTCCTTGGACTCGAAATGCCCATAGAAACCGCCATGGGTCAGACCCGCGGCGCCCATCACCTCGACCAGGCTCAGGCCTTTCAGGCCGCGCTCACGGAACAGCCGCGCGGCGGCGTCGGTGATGCTTTCGCGGTTGAGTTCGGCCTGTTTGCGCGAGACGCGGGGCATGATGGGGCTCCTGAAGGAATGCGGTGGTCTGCCTAGCATCCTTCAGGTTATAGATTGCTGTAAACATCTATCTGCTCTTTGCCGTGCCTCGGATGACGTCCCAGGGGCGGGCGCTCATTGGGCTTGCAGGACGATCTCTGTCGTTTGTGCCGTGCGCGGCATGATGATATTCAGCTCTTCGCCGAGAAAGCTCTGCAGGGCCTGGACTGCCGCGGCCTGGATCGCCGGCACCCGGCGGACATAGAGGGCGAAATCGACGATCGGCGGCGCCGGCAGGCCATCGGCCGGGCCCAGCACGCGCATGCTTTCGCTGCGGATATTGCCTTCCAGCAACACCGTGATGCCCAAGCCGGCCTCGACCGCCGACTGCACCGCCGGCAAGCTGGTGCTGCTGCAGACCACGCGCCAGGGGATGTTCGCCCGCTTGAGGATTTTCACCACCTGGCCATGCCACAGGCAGCCACCGCCGAAGGTCACCAGGGGCAGGCTCTGGGAGCTCAGGTCAGCGGGCAGGGTCAGGCCGCGGGCGCCGACCCAGAACAGCGACTGGGTCCAGCAGGCCTGGGGCTGGGCATTGATCGCCGAAGCGTCGCCGACGATCACATCCAGGGTGCCATCCGCCAACTTGGCGGACATGGCCGCGCTGCTGTCGATCACGATTTCCAGGGAAATGTGCGGATAGGCTGCGGAAAAGCGCCGCAACGCCCGGGGCAGGCTGCCCACCGCGATGTCCTCGAGCAGACCCAAACGCACGCTGCCAGCGATCTGGCTAGCGGACAAGGCCCGTCGGGCATCGGTCCCGGCGCCAAGGATACTATGGGCGTAAGGCAGCAGCAGGTGGCCGGCTTCGGTCAGTCGCAGGCCCCGGGGCGAGCGGTCGAACAGGCGGCGTTCGAGGTCGTCTTCCAGGCGCCGCAACTGCATGCTGACCGCCGCCTGGGTGCGCGCCAGGCGCAGGGCGGCAGCGCCCACCGCACCGGTTTCGGCGACGGTGACGAAGGTTCGTAGCAGGCTGCTGTCGAGATCGCGCATTATCAATATCTGTGAAGTCGGGATAAGAAATATCAGCTTATTTGAAGTCTGTGCGACTGGCTAGGATGGTTCGACCTTCAAAGGAGACTTCAGCATGCAGGAAAATGCCACCGGTCTACCGCTCCCTGATACCGGCAGGACCCATCGCCGAGCGCTGTTGTGGGCGGCCATGCTCTGCGTGTTGTCCATGCTCCTGGTTCAGTTCGGCGCGGCGCTGGCAACGCCGACCATGGAGACCTATGGCACGTTCAGTACCACCTGGTTGCGCCTGTGCTGGGCGGCGGCGATTCTCGCGCTGCTGGTGCGGCCACCGCTGCACAGGTTTTCGCTGTCACGCTGGCTGGCCGCCGGGAGCCTTGGCCTGGCGATGGCGGTGATGACCAGCTGCTTCTTCGCGGCGATCCAGCGCATTCCACTGGGCTTGGCGATCGCCATCGAGTTTCTCGGTCCATTGCTGGTGGCCAGCCTCGGGGTCCGCAGCTGGCGGGCCTTGATCTGGCCGCTGCTGGCCGTGACCGGGGTGTTGCTGTTGGCGCGCAACGAAGATGGCTGGGTGAGCGACCCGATGGGCTTGCTGCTGGCATTGGGGGCGGCGGCGGGGTGGGCGGCTTATATCCTGATGATGAAAAAGGTCGGTCGGTTGTTCCAGGGTTTTGAAGGTCTGTCGGTCTCGCTGTTGGCCGCCGCCCTGATTGCCACGCCCCTGGGACTTTGGCAGAGCGGTGGTCACCTGCCGTTGTTGCAGATCGCCAGCTGCGTGGGATTGGCCTTGTTCGTGCCGTTGCTGCCTTATGGCCTGGAGATGGTTGCCTTGCGGCGGATGCCGGCGTCTTCGTTTGGCATCCTGATGAGTGCCGAACCGGCGGTGGGTGCCCTGGCCGGTTATGTGGTGCTGGCTCAGCCGATGATCCCGATGCAGTTTGTCGGCACCGCTCTGGTGGTCAGTGCCAGCCTGGGCGTGCTGGCGCTGCCCTGACAGGCGCGGGTTCATGAGAGCACGAGGGGCTCCGGCGTTTTCGCGACCAGGGGCAGCAGTGGGTACTCGCGGTCGGTCGCTTGCGCCACGGCGTAGCCATGTCGGGCGATCCGTTCGAACACCTCGGGTTCGAGGCGATTCAGGGTGGTGGGGAAACCCGCGGCAAAGGCCGCATCGCTGCCTTTGACCGGCTCGACCAGGGCGCTGGCGATACTCAGGTAACCGCCACGCCCCGGGGCTTTCTTCAGGTATTCGACAAAGGTCCGGCCACGTAGCGCGCGGGTCTGGTCGGACATGATGTCGGCCAGGCGCTTGAGTCGCCAGGGACTCAGCACCCCGGCATCAAACCCCGGCCGCAATGGCGCGCCGGCGTCCGAGACAATGATCGGGTACTCGTAGCGCTTGGTCTGTCCGGTCGCCGCGTCGAAAAAAGGTTCCAGGCCGAGGTTGTCGTAGACGCCACCGTCGTAGAGCCGCAGCTTCCTGAACGGCAGTCGCACCTCGACGGCGCTGTGCGGCGGGGCTTCCCACTCGCGCCGCATCCACTGGAAACGGCGGGTCTTGAGCGACAGCGGGCCGATGCCGCCGGGGAACGCCGCCGATACCGCCAGGGCCTGGGCCAGGGGGAAGCCGCTGGTGCTGGCATAGCCGATGGAGTAGTCCCCCATATTGCTGCGCTTGAAGCGAAAGCGCTTGCCGTTTTCCGCCGTGGTGCCGTTGATCGACCAGTCGGGTCTGGCGGCGATCTCCGGCAGCAGGGCGGTCACCCCCCAGTCCTTTTGCAGGGCCAGGGCCAGCAGGTTGGCCCGGGACAGCAGGAAGCGCCAATTCAGCGGGTTGAGCAGCTGGCGCAAGGCACTCCAAAGCAGGCTGCGTGAGCACAGCTTGGTTTGCAGGGCGGGGTAGATGCGCTGCAGGAAAATCGCGGAGTCGGGCCATTGGCCGTGATTTTCGTGGAGCATCAGGCCCACCAGCAAGCTGCCGCCGGACACCGTGGAAATCTGCGTGAGCCGTTCCAGGGCCTGTTGTTCGGCGAGGTATTTGAGCACGCCGAGATGAAACGCCATGGCTCGAACGCCGCCGCCGGAGAGGGCAAGGGCATAGTCCGAACGCGGGCCAATCGAGATTGCAGGAGACTCCATGTTTCCTCTCTGGTGGGGGGCGTGGGTAATGGCTTTTCGATGGTAGTGCTTTCTTGAAGCGCGGCATAGAGCGCTCGACTCAATGTTCGTCAGTCAAATAATAATCCCTCGAAACTCCAGTCAAGTGGATGCAAATGGCGGCTGTCTATTTCTGTAGTGAAACATTGTAAGTCGGATGTAGGTCGTTTCTCTAAGTTGATCGGAAACTTCCCTGTGGTGTTTAGGGGACTAGAAATGCGCGTTTGAGATCACGCATGGTGCTGAGCAAGAAAGCAGCGCTCGCGCTTGTCACTACTTTTCCTTACTTGGGTATCAAAAGGAATTGATGGGGTGGCACGGGTCTGTTTAGACCGAGTCTACCGCCATGGATGCGTGAACATGCTCAACCCCCCGCTATGCACTTTCTTTGATCACAGCCGCCACACACTCTGGATTCGCAAGCTTGAGGCACCACTCGACGTCCTGGTCTTCGAGGGCACCGAGGGCACCGAGGGCCTGAGCCAGCTATTCAACTACAGGGTGGACTTCACCAGCACCGACGGTGATATCGCCGCCGAACAGATGCTCGGCCAGGACGCTCGTTTCAGCCTGCACACCGCGCCGCACAAATTACCTGGGCCCTGCCAGACAAATGCCAGAGCTACCGGGTGGGCCTCGACTGGCCGAGCATGAAACCCGGTCCATGGGCCTT
>NZ_JALLIX010000045.1 GCF_023242365.1 Pseudomonas sp. MWU13-2100 | reverse complement strand
CAGCTTTTGCGGCGCACACAGTACTTGTGGTTACCCCAATCCACTGTGGAAGCTGTGTTCCCATAGCTTTTGCGGCGCACACAGTACTTGTGGTTACCCCAATCCACTGTGGAAGCTGTGTTCCCATAGCTTTTGCGGCGCACACAGTACTTGTGGTTACCCCAATCCACTGTGGAAGCTGTGTTCCCACAGCTTTTGCGGCGCACACAGAACTTGTGGTTACCCTCAATCCTATGTGGGAGCGGAGCTTGCCCGCGAAAGGGCCCTCACAAACGCCGCAGAATCCCGACAAAAACAACACTCCCTAGTATGATCTGCGCTTTGCATACCACAGGGCGTGGATCATGACCGCAACGAAAGACCGGGTTCGTATCATCAACAGCACCATCCTCTCGGACGACTGGTACCTGCTGAAGAAAACCACCTTCGACTTCCTGCGCAGCGACGGCACCTGGCAGCGGCAAAGCCGCGAGACTTATGATCGCGGCAATGGCGCGACCATCCTGCTGTTCAACCGCGAAAAACAGACTGTGGTGCTGACCCGGCAATTCCGTTTTCCGGTGTTCATCAACGGTCACGACGGCATGCTGGTGGAAGCCGCCGCCGGCCTGCTGGAAAACGCTTCACCCGAAGACCGCATCCGTGCCGAAGCCGAAGAAGAAACCGGCTACCGCGTGCAGAACGTGCAGAAGATCTTCGAAGCCTTCATGAGCCCGGGCTCAGTGACCGAAAAACTGCACTTCTTCCTCGGCGAATACGACGGCGACAGCAAAGTCAGCCACGGTGGTGGCCTGGAAGCCGAGGGCGAGGACCTGGAGGTGCTGGAGCTGTCCCTGGACGACGCGCTGCAAGCCATCCACCGCGGGGACATCGTCGATGCCAAGACCATCATGCTGTTGCAGTATGTGGCCCTGAACAAGACCCTCGACACCCCACGCTGATCCCGCCTCACACCGGCAAGTAAGGCAGGGCCCGTTTATGCGCAGTCCTGCCGTAGGCCGCTTCGATAATCGCACGGGCCTGCGCCGACACCGGCTGCCCCAGCAGGTAGGCGTCGATCTCGGCATAGGTGCAACCATAGGCGACCTCGTCCGGCTTGCCCGGCACCAGCTCTTCCAGATCGGCCGTCGGCTCCTTGTATACCAGTGGCTCCGGCGCGCCCAGGGCCGAGGCCAGCCGCCGCACCTGGCCCTTGGTCAACCCGGACAACGGCGCCAGGTCGCAGGCCCCATCACCGAACTTGGTGAAAAAGCCCATCAGCGCCTCCGCGGCATGATCGGTACCGACCACCAGCCCGTTGACGAAGTTGGCGAGCGCATACTGGGCCATCATCCGCGCCCGGGCCTTGACGTTGCCCTTGACGAAATCCACCTGCGCCGGCATTGCTTCCAAGCCCTCGGCCTCAAGACTGCCCATCAACCCGTCCACGCAAGCCGAGATGTTCGCGCTGCTGACCTGATCCGGCCGGATAAACGCCAGGGCCGCCTGGGCATCGCTTTCGTCAGCCTGAGTCCGGTACGGCAAGCGCATGGCGATAAAACGCGCCGTGCCA
Source organism: Pseudomonas sp. MWU13-2100 (assembly GCF_023242365.1). Taxonomy (GTDB): domain Bacteria; phylum Pseudomonadota; class Gammaproteobacteria; order Pseudomonadales; family Pseudomonadaceae; genus Aquipseudomonas. The sequence goes on along the minus strand of NZ_JALLIX010000045.1, from coordinate 52,349 downwards.
CCCTCCTCGCGCAACTGCTCCACCGCCAACTGACACAGCCGGCCAGCCGTCAGTGAATCGACGCCGCCGCTGATCCCCAGCACCAACGCCTCGCAACCGGAGCGCTTCAACAGCGCCTTGATGAAATTGATGCGCCGAGCCAGCTCCGCCGCCTCGTCACCCTGTGCCAGTTGCCGGTTCACCCCAAGCGCCTTGGCAATACGATCCTGATTCTCGGTTCCCATCTCACACCTCCAGCTTCTGGTTGAATTCAGTCACGTTGAACACCTGCGCCGCATAACGCAGGAACGAGGGGTCCTCGCAGACGTTTTTCACCGGATCATCGGAAAACTTCACCACCGGTTCGCCATGCACGCGCACCAGCTTCATCACGATGCTCAGCGGTTCGACGCTCTCGACATCGCAGGCCAGGCTGGTGCCCATGCCGAAGCCGAACCGGGCCTTGCCGCGGATGTGACGAAGGATCGGCAGGCACTTCTCGAAGTTCAGACCATCGGAAAACATCAGGTCCTTGGTCAGCGGATCGATTCCCAGCTGCGCATAACGTGCCAACACCTTGTCGGCCCAGACAATCGGGTCGCCCGAATCCTGGCGCAGGCCGTCGTAGAGCTTGGCGAAGTAGAGGTCGAAGTCCTTGAGGAAAAAATCGGTGCTGATGCAGTCGGTCAGGGCGATCCCGAGACGCCCGCGATATTCGTGCACCCAGTTCTCCAGCGCCGCATTCTGGCTCTCGCGCAGGCGACCGAGTTGCTGGTGCACCATCAACCATTGGTGGGCCATGGTGCCGATCAGTGGCAGATCGAACTCGTAGGCCAGGTGTGCATTGCTGGTGCCGACGAACACGCCGGGGAAATCCCGCCGCATGATATCCACCACCTCGCGCTGGGCGCGGAACGACAGGCGCCGGCGGGTCGAGAAGTCCGAGACCCGCAGGTCGGCCAGTTCGTCGCGGCTGAGGTTCTTCTCCAGCCACTCGAACTTCTGGTAGAGCTTGCGGCTGACGTCTCCCAGCGCCACGTCGGGATATTTGTCACGGTTGCGCAACTCGCTGACCAACGCCAGCACCGGCTGTTCGAACATGATGCAGTGCAGCATCGGGCCACGAACGCGGATGCTCAACTGACCGTCGATTTCACTGACCTGGATGTAGCGCAGATTGAACCGGAACAACTCGAGGAACTGCTCGAAGTCCGGCGTCAGGTATTCACGGAAACGCCGATTGAACAGGAAACGCAGTTCACCTTCACGCATTTGCAGGCCGGCGAGTTTTTCCAGTTCGACACGCAGCTCAGGGACCAGGTGCGCAAGCTTCTCCCGGGAACGCACGATGAACTGATATTCCACCTCGACGTTGGGGTACTGGTGCAACACCGCCTGCATCATGGTGAAGGTGTAGTAGTCAGTATCCAGCAGCCCCTGAATGATGCCGCCTTCGCGGTCGAATGCACTTTCCATGACTTACTCCTTGTGGCCCGCCGCACGGGCCAGTTGTTCGCGACTGTTGACGACTTCGATACGCGCCTGTTGCAGATCGTGGACTGCCTGCTGCGCGCCATCGGCACTGATGGCGCGACAGGCCGGCAGATAGACGATGACCCGGAAACCCGCCCCCGCCAGTTGCAGCGCGGTGGTCTTGACGCAGAAATCCAGGGCCAGGCCGCCGACGATCACCTGCCGGACTTGCTGGGCATTGAGGTACTCGATCACTCCAGTGGAGAGCTTGTGCTGGAGATCGTGAAAGCAAGCACCATAAGGGTGCAATGCCGGCTCCACGCCCTTCCAGACGAAATAGTCGTAGTCCTGGGGCGCCGGCAGTTCATCGAGCAGCGTGAAGCCTTCGGTACCCGGTACGCAGTGGCTGACCCAGGTCAGGTCGGCATGCTCAAGGCCCGTGGGCTTGAGCATCTGCTCATGAGAACCCACCACCCAGGGGGCCTGGGGACTGTGGGCGTCCTTGCTGCCGACGCGGATGGCGGCCAGCGAAGCCATGAAGTTCAGCTCGGCACCGATCAGGTGACCGCCCACCACCGGCAGTTCATCCGGGCAGAGTGGCGTGAAGCCCTTCTGGGCGTCGACATCGAAGGCGGCGGTCTTGATCACTTGAGTATTCATGCTGGGTTCTCCCTTGGCGACGATTTAAAAGTACATGTCATGTACTTTTAAATCAAGAACGATTCGGTGGTTTTTTAAGTTAAAAATCTAAATGGTGACGATACTTTGTCCTCCTCTTGATCAATAAGTACATGACGAGTACTTTAAAAAACAAAAGGAGACCCACCCATGTACGAGCTTGCAATCTACGGCGGCGCCTTCAATCCCCCACACGCCGGTCATGCCCAGGTGATGATCGAAGCATCCCGTCGCGCGCGGTCAGTGTGGGTGGTGCCGTCCTTCAGGCACCCCTACGGCAAGCGCATGGCCGAATACGAGCGGCGTGCGGGTTGGCTGCAATCGATCGTCGAACAGGTGCGACCGGCCTGTTCGTCGGCAATTGCGGTGTGTCGGATCGAACAGCAACTGGCCGAAAATACCGAGACGCCCATCTACAGCTATGAGCTGCTGTGCGCCCTGGCCGAGATGACCGGCCTGCCCACCCGACAGCTCGCCCTGGTGGTCGGGCACGACGTCGCCACGCAGCTGCCGGACTTCCATCTGGGGGCGCAGTTACTGGAACGCTTCTCGGTGCTTTGCGTGGAGGAACAAGCAGGTGTACGCAGTACACAGCTGCGCGAACGACTGGCGCTGGGCGAAACATTACCCGCCCACTGGATGGCTCCCGGTATGGATCCGGTAGACTACGGGCTCTATGCCGTACACAGGAATTGATATGTCGGACCGTTCCCCCACCGCGCCGAGGAAAAGCGACTACCTGCACACCGTCGACTTGTGCGTGCTTTTCTACTGCCGTGACAGCCAGGCCCTGCAGATCCTGCTGCACAAACGTGAAGCCGATCCCTTCCAGGGCCATTGGGCATTACCCGGTGTAGTAGTCAATGGCGCGGTAGCCGACCTGACGCTGGACGATGCGGTGGAACGCCTGCGCGCCAGCGACAAGGTCAATCTGCCACTGGCCTGGATCGAACAAGTGGGCACCGTGGGCGATGCCTTTCGCGACCCGCGCTGCTGGTCATCCTCGACCTTCTACCTGGCCATTGTCAGTGACGAGCCGACCCTCAACGAACAACAGGCCTGGTTCGCCCTCGATAGGGTCGCCGATGCTTCGGTGCGCCTGCCCTTCGACCACAACGCACTGGTGGCGGCGGCACAGGAGCGACTGTTATCCAAATCGCTGTACAGCAGCCTGCCACTGATGTTTCTCGGTTCTGAATTCAGTGCCCCGGAAGCCACCGCGATCTTTTCCCGGGTACTGGGGCGCCCGGTGCTCAAGACCAGCACCCGGCAACGCTTGCTGAAGATGACCGAGGCCGGCTACCTGCGGGAAACCGGACGCAAGAAACAGGGTGACGGCGGCCGGCCGCAAGCCACCCTGGAAAATCTCAAACCTGACGCGCTCTATCTGTTCGACCGCTGCTTTCTGGAGTAACGCCACGCATGAAGCCCGACACCGAATCTGAATCCGAATGCCTGCTGCATACACCCTACTTCGACGTGGTCAAGGAACGGGGTTATTTCGTCATCAAGGAAGCCCAGGCCATCAATGGCGTGGTCGCCGTGCCCGTCCTGCCGGATGGCCGCCTGATGTTGGCGGTGCTGCGACGCCGGGCCATCGGCGCCCAGTCGATCGAGTTCCCCCGCGGCGCCATCGACCGCGGTGAAACCGCCGGCGACGCCGCCGCTCGCGAACTGCTGGAAGAAACCGGCTGGCCGGCCCTGAAGGTCACGGAGTTGGGCCTGCTGCACAGCAACACCTCACTGATTGCCAGCGCGGTTGCCGTCTGCCGGGTGGACATTGACGGCGACGCAGTGGAAGGCACCGATGGCGAGGTCGACAAGGTGCTGTTCGTCAGCCTGGCCCAACTCAAGGCGATGATTGCCGCAGGCCAGATTACCGATGGACATACCTTGTCGGCGGCGATGATGCTGATCGCCCATACGCCGGGCCAAGCCTTATAGGTTCAAGCTACCGGCGATGCAGGTCACGGCGGCACCGCCGACCCAGATCTCGTCCCCCACCTGCTCGACCCGGATCCGCCCGGCACGGCCCATCGCCGTGCCTTGGCTGACCCGATACGACTGCGGAGCCCGCCCCTCTCCCAGCAGCCAACGCGCAATACCGGCGTTCAGGCTGCCGGTGGCCGGGTCTTCGCACATACCTTCACCGGCGATCAGCGCACGCACTTCGAACTGACACTCGTCACCGTCCAGTGCCGGACTCCAGGGTGCGACCAGCCCCACCGCCAGCCCTGTCAACTGGGCATAGTCGGGTTTTACCGCCAGCACCCGTGCCCGATCGGGCAACATCAGCACCAGCCAGTCCACCCCGTTATCGACCCACTGGGCATCGAGTACCTCCTCAGGAGCCAGTCCCAGGCCCAGGCGAACTCGCTCGCGCAGCGCCTCGTCCAGGGGACCTGCACGCCGCAGCGGCGGTGCGATAAACGCCAGGTCGTCGCCTTGGCGTCGAATCCGCACCAGGCCGATCCCGCACTCCTGGATGATCTCCTCACCCTGGGGAATGCCACCCGCCTCCAACCAGGCATGACAGGAACCCAGTGTCGGGTGACCGGCGAAGGGCAGTTCCCGGGTAGTGGTGAATATCCGCACCCGATAGTCTGCCCGAGGGTCCCGAGGTGTCTGCAGGAAGGTGGTTTCACTGAGATTGGTCCAGGTCGCGAAAGCCTGCATCTGCTCGTCATTCAGTTGGTCGGCGGCGAAGACCACGGCCAGCGGATTACCTTTGAAGGGCTCGCGGCTGAAAACATCCAGTTGCTTGAAATCGTGCTGGCTCATGGTTGGGCTCCCTGGCAAAAAATGGTTGGTGATCAGCCCTGGGATTTCATCACACAACCCTGCTCTTGAACCCGCACAGTCTTATCCTTTTCAGCCCCTACACCTGCCAGACAGCTCCATCATTGCCGTCGATGGTCACCATCGACCCAATGAAGTTCTCTTAAAAATCCAGGCGCGTAACCTTCGCTCCATACCCAACACATAACACCCGGAGCACACCACCATGAAACGCCAACTCTTTCTCGGCCTCGCTTTCTCGGTACTAGCAGTCAACGCTTTCGCCGCCTCCTCGGCTCAACCCGTGGTCGCCCACACTCAACAAGCGGTGGCTGAAGGCGGCTCTGATCGTCTGATCGACCGTCGCGTTGCCGAAGGTGGTTCCGATCGTCTGATCGACCGTCGCGTTGCCGAAGGTGGTTCCGATCGTCTGATCGACCGCCGTGTAGCCGAAGGTGGTTCCGATCGCCTGATCGACCGCCGTGTAGCCGAAGGTGGTTCCGATCGCCTGATCGACCGCCGTGTTGCCGAAGGTGGCTCTGATCGTCTGATCGACCGCCGTGTTGCCGAAGGTGGCTCTGATCGTCTGATCGACCGTCGCGTTGCCGAAGGTGGTTCCGATCGTCTGATCCAGAACCGTGCATGAGTCGCTATACCGCAGTATCCAGCCAAGAGCCCGGCCTACCAGCCGGGCTTTTCTTTGAGCGCTGTACTGAAACGCAAGACAATCAACGCCCGCGCCACGCACCTGGATGAACCAGACGACAGCGGATTTCGATCCGCGACTCAGATTCCGTCGCGGGCAATGTCCATCGCGAAGTAGCTCAGGATGATGTCCGCCCCGGCACGCTTGATCGCCCCCAGGCTCTCGCGAACGATACGAGGCTCGTCGATGGCTCCGGCCTGGGCACCGAACTTGATCATCGCGTACTCGCCGCTGACCTGATACGCCGCCAGCGGCAGGCGCGAGGCTTCGCGGATATCGCGAATGATGTCGAGGTAAGCGCCGGCCGGCTTGACCATCAGCGCATCGGCCCCTTCCTGTTCGTCCAGCAGCGACTCACGCACCGCTTCGCGCCGGTTCATCGGGTTCATCTGATAAGCCTTGCGATCGCCCTTGAGCGCCGTGCCGCCGGCCTCGCGAAACGGGCCGTAGAGCGCCGAGGCGAACTTGGTCGAGTAGGCCATAATCGAGGTGTCGAGAAAGCCGGCCGCGTCCAGGGCACTCCGAATGGCCTGGACCTGCCCATCCATGGCCGCCGACGGCGAGATGAAGTCCGCCCCCGCCTGTGCGGCGACCACCGCCTGGCGGCCGAGGTTTTTCAGGGTGGCATCGTTGTCGACCGCCTCGCCATGCAGCACGCCGCAGTGACCATGGGAGGTATATTCGCAGAAACAGGTGTCGGACATCACCACCATTTGCGGCGCGGTGTCCTTGCAGATCCGCACCATGCGCGCCACCAGGCCCTCTTCGTTCCAAGTGTCGCTGCCCGTCGCGTCCAGATGATGGGAAACGCCGAAGGTCATCACCGACTTGATACCGGCGCGGGCGTAACGCTCGATCTCGCTGGCCAGTTTCTTTTCCGGGATCCGCATCACCCCGGGCATGCTGGTAATGGGCACGAAATCGTCGATGCCTTCCTCGACGAAGATCGGCAATACCAGGTCGTTGAGGCTGAACTCGGTTTCCTGGAACAGGCCGCGCAGGCTTTCATTTCGGCGCAGGCGACGCAGGCGCGTCGTCGGAAATAGCTGTGACATCGTGTTTCCCGAGGCGGATTCAGAAGCTACCGAGCTTAAGCCAGTATTGCGCCGGTTTACATCGGCAGATCCAGAAAGGTCTGTTACGCAGGCTGCAACAGTGCAACCCCCTTGAATTCGCGGGCGGCGACCGTCGAGCCGTTGAAACCGAGACTTGATGGTCACGTTTCGTCCGCATGGCCCTTTCGCAATGTTGTAAGAAATCACGATTTAGCAATATGTAGTGCTTAAAAATATTCACTACAAAATAGTTGACGCCTGCTTTCGGCGCTTGCATGATGGACCTGCCTCCCCGATCGGGAGCACCGCAAAAGCTGTTGTTACAACAGGCTCGACAAGCCGTCGAGCTGTTCCGGATCTGTACTGCCCACAAGGCAGATTGATGAAGCTGACCTGTCGTGATCGTCCCAACGGGCGAGAAGCACTGGCCTAACGTCCTCAAAATGCTTGTGGCTGACTTCGTTACTGTCGTCAGCGCCGTTCAAGGATCGCGCTGTTGTTTCTTCTCGTTGAAACGTTGTGTGTAGCAGGCTTTCACTCTCGCTACACGAATCACGCCCAGGGCCGGCGCCACACTCGACGGACAGCATTGTCCGCGTGCGGCACCACAGCGATTCGCCGTCTTGGCATCGATACACGCGTAAACCAGACAGATTAACGAGTGGTCAAAGGGGCTTTAACATGAATCTGAACAATCAACCAACTATCGATCAACTGGCTCGACTGTTCGCAGCGCGCAAGGACAGCCTTGACGACCATATTCTCTGGATCAGCGAAACCGGGGACGTGAAACTTGACGGCCGCTCGCCCTACACCGATGAGCGCGCCTTCAGCCAGGCCCAGCCCGCGCTGTTCGCCTGCATCAAGATGTACCGTCGGGGCCAGGGTTACGTCGGCAAGAAAGCCGCCGCGGACAAGGACTTCATGGCCCGTGTGCTGCAAACCCTGAAGTCGGAATGGGCCTCCCGCCAGGCCCTGCCGAAAAGTGCTTGACGACTCGCTGTAACTGAGCCTGTGGGAGCGGTGCTTGCCCGCGAAGAACGATGATGCGGTCTATCTGAAAAACCGCAGTTCCTTCTTCGCGGGCAAGCACCGCTCCCACATTAAAGGCACGCGCCTGGATGTCACTGCCGTGCAGAATCCAGAAGCATGCTGGATTTGTCCAATTTCCGCTCGCCCTACTCCTCCACACTTGAGCCATGGCCACAGCCCACGGCCCAATCCCTACGAGGAGAAATACCATGAGCGAATATGTATTCGCCCCCCACGCTATTCCATCCCTGGCCGTTGAAGGCGAGTCGGCGCGCTTTCCGATTCGCCGGGTGTTCTGCGTCGGCCGCAACTACTCCGAACATGCCCGGGAAATGGGTCACGACCCGGACCGCGAACCACCGTTCTTTTTCACGAAGCCCGCTGATGCGGTGGTGCCGGCCAGCGGCGTGATCGCCTATCCGCCACTGACCGAGGACCTGCACCACGAAATCGAACTGGTGGTGGCTATTGGTGAAGGCGGTACTGATATCGACCCAGCCAACGCCCTCGCCCATGTCTGGGGCTACGGTGTCGGTCTCGACCTGACCCGCAGGGATATCCAGGCCCAGGCCAAAAAGCTCGGACGGCCGTGGGATTGGGCCAAGGGTTTCGACGAGTCGGCACCTTGCACGGCCTTGCGTCGGGCCAGCGCAGTGGGGCATCCGCAAAGCGGGGCGATCTGGTTGAAGGTCAACGATGTCGAACGCCAGCGCGGCGACCTGGCGGACCAGATCTGGTCGGTACCGGATGTGATCAGCCATGTGTCGCGCTCGGTTGAACTCAAGGCCGGCGACCTGATTTTCACTGGCACACCGGCAGGCGTCGGCGCTCTGGTGACGGGGGATCGGGTCAGCGCGGGGATCGAGGGGATTGCGACGTTCGAGTTGACGATTGGCTAACGCTGATCGGTGGCCAGGATGCCAGGTATTGCGGGGGCTTCCCGCGCTGTCGAAGATCATGCCCACATCCAACGCACGACCTTCGACGGCACATTTCTTAAGTATGTGACCTTCGAGTCCGTCGGCTTTTACGCCTTCTTCCTCGCCGCCTGAGGTCGTTTTTTTCGAGTGACCGACTTCACCGCAGCCGCCCTTCCCGGCCATAGTGACACACCCAGGGCAATAAGAATCACTGCCCCTAGACCACACACCGAGATCATCACAACATTCGTCTTCCACTCGCCCATCGCGACAGCTTCGCTTCTCCAAGCCATCCATGGATGGTCTGGCGACACCCTTAGCCCCTCGGTTGCCGCCTTGTCGCAGAATCGTTTCGTGAGCGCGGTCTGCTCACTCGCGCTGATAACGGGATCGGGGTGACGGCTATATCTCGGCGTATCTGGAGGTGTCTAGGTTTCCTGGTGGTGACGAGCGAAGTCGTCCCCGTAGCTGAACGTGGCCGAGACGTCCCACCACGAGTCCTGTTTGCTGTAGCGCATATTCATCGAGCATTGATCAACTCGAGCCACGACCGATGGCCAGTCACGCGCTTGCCAAAGCGTGGCGGCATCGTAAAGCGCCATGCCAGCGCAAACGAGGAAGACCATCCCGAATACGATGAGGACAATCGAACGAATACCGGAGAAAAAAGTTATGACCCAGGTAAAAAATTTCTGCATGGTTTCCCTTGAGAGGTAGCCTTTGGTTTCTAAAATCGGATTCAAAAGCCCGATACGCTCGCCACTGGCATGACCCGACACCTCGAACAATTGATCGGCATCGGCCTGTATTTGCGACTGGGGGAAATGCTTCAACATTGCACGGTGGACCGTTTCGTTGAGCTTGGCAATCCGGCCGAGCACCTTGAAGGGAGCACGCCGTCGCAAAGACCTCTCCCGCCCCTTAGAATGCCGGTATCCGGTTCAGCTCAAGGACAGTGTCGATGTCGAGTTCCTCCCGTGTGCGCACCTATGGCATGCAGCAACGCAGCGACCGCCCGGACTTCTATATCCGTGACAAGCAGGCCCGCCCGGCTATCGTCACCCCGCATCGGCATGACTACTTCCAGATCCAGATCAACCTGGGCGGCGACACCGTGCAGCACATCGGCGGCGCCATCCGACCTTATCCGCACCAGGCCCTGGCGTTTATCCTGCCCCATCGCCTGCACCTGATCCCGCACCCGGAAGACGGCAACTTTGTCCTGATCAACTTTTCCCAGGCGTTTTTCCTGCCGCACTTGCAGTGCGACCCACTGGACCTGGAGGACCTCTCCATCCATGACCTGCCGGAACTGTCACCGTTCCAGTATCAGGAGCACCTGGATTTCATCCTCGCCGACCACGACTTCGCCGAGGTCCTGGGCTTGCTGGAAAAGATGCGCGAGCTGGATCAGGGCCGCGACCTCGGGACCCGACAGGCGCTCAAGGGCTGCTTGCTGCAACTGACCGGCAAGGTTTGCAGCCTGTATGCGAGCGAATTGCAGGCCTTGTCGGCGAACAAAGCCGCACACCGTGGTCGACGAGATGCGCTGGCGCGGGTCTCGAGCTATCTGCGCGAGCATATCGCCGACCCGGCACTGAACCTCAAGGACACCGCCGAAGCAGCCTTTCTGTCACCCAACTACCTGACCCACTTGCTGCGCAAGGAAACCGGCAGCACCTTCTCGGAGCTGGTACTGGAACGCCGCATGCGCCTGGCGCGCACGCACCTGCTCAACAGCGAAAAACCGGTGAGCCAGATTGCGCAATTGTGTGGTTTTGCCGACGAGGCTTACTTTTCACGCCGGTTCAAGGCGACCCAAGGGCTACCGCCGGGGCAGTTTCGGCGCCGGCGGCAAGAGCATGGAAGCAACTGAATCCCCGCCACTGAGTTTATTTCGCCAACGCTGTAACAAAAAAGCTACTCGCCCGCTCCACAGATCAAACTCCGTGCAACCACGGGGGTCGGCGTTCGCACGCCGATTCAAAAAGAGCTGGGTGAGGTGGCGAGTTGATCAACACACGATTTTCCTGCGTTGGCTGCGGTAAATGCTGCAATGACCATTACGTTCCGCTGACGCTCGAGGAGTCCCGCCAATGGGCCGCGGACGGCGGTACGCTGATCGTCCTGGTGGAAGCGTTCCTGGAAAACGGCCACGGGGTAGCCGCTGAGCAATTCGAACATGCCCGTCGCCGTTCGATCCGGGTCTCCAGCGGGACCACCCGGGCCTGGCTGGCCATCACTTTCGCCGCCTACAACAACGGGCCATGCCGTAATCTCAATGCCGACAACCGCTGCGGCATCTATGAACGGCGCCCGTTGGTGTGCCGTATCTATCCCGCGGAAATCAATCCACATATCCCGTTGCGAGCGGACCGCAAGGACTGCCCGCCCGAATCCTGGGAACAAGGCCCCGCCCTGATCGTCGGAGGACAGCTGGTTGACCGGGAGTTGGCCGGGCTGATCGAGCGCTCGCGCCAGGCCGACCGTGAAGACATCGAGGCCAAAGCAGCCATCTGTGCCCGCCTCGGTATCAGCACGACGGCCCTCAAGGGCAACGGCTTTGCCACTTACCTACCCGACATGCACAGGTTCATGGCAAGCATCGCAGAGGTCCGCGAGGGTCGAGCAGCCCGCTCAGCTGAACAACCCTGGGCTTTTCAGTTGGCAGACGAAGACAGCGCCCAGGCATTGCTCGCCCACGGAGCAGCAGTCACTCAAACGGGTGCAGGACACTACCGTTTTATCCCCTTGCGATCGTCAGATTGAGGCGCTTGACTCAGCGAACGGCGGCCATCTACGGCAAAAGATCGGGCTATGACGTTTTTTCAGCATCTACAGGCCGCTTTCCGCATCGTCCTCACAGTATCCGTCTACGATTCTGTAAGAGTGCCACGATGGAGTGTGGCCCCCCCAAACAAGAACACTAAGAACAGCAAGAGAGAGCCGTCCATGAAAACCGTCGCAGAGCTGTTGAAACTCAAGGGTAGCCAGCATCAGGGCGTGCATACCATCGCCCACAACCATACGGTGTTCGAAGCCCTGATATTGATGGCTTCGAAAAATGTCGGCGCCCTTCCGGTACTCGAAAACGGCCAGGTCGTGGGCATCATCAGTGAACGCGACTATGCCCGCAAAGTGATCCTGCACGGACTCAGCTCGGTCACCACCAAGGTCCACGAGATCATGAACGCCCCGGTGATCAGCGTGGACTCGCGCCAGAACGTGGAAACCTGCATGAGCATCATGACCGACAAGCATCTGCGCCATCTTCCAGTGGTCGAGGACGGACAACTGATCGGCCTGCTATCCATCGGTGACCTGGTGAAAGAGGCCATTGCCGAACAGGCTGACCTGATCCGGCAACTGGAACAGTACATTCGCGGTGAATAAGGCCAGTCCCCGACCATGGACAGATTCACGACAGGAGCGAGCCGACTCGCTCCTGTCCCGCCACCAACCGCCCGATAAAGTATGTCAAAATGTTTATAAAACCCAGGTAAAACGGGGCTCCTGGCGCTATTTCCAATTTTTTCACAACACTTTCACTTCACTCCCACCTGCACCTCTCTACACTCCGCCCCTTGCCCTCACAGGGCCTTGTCTATCCTTTACAGTTTTAAACATCGAAACTCTGGATCGGGCCATCAAGTCCATGCATTGTGCCTGCCCCGCTCAAACCCTAGCTGCGGCGCTTACCGCTAAGGTCGACCCATGAACCCTCACGTGTTTCCACTTTCCGCAGCGACGCTCAGGCGCTGGTCCATACCGGTACTGCTGCTGGCCTTCGCGGTCTTCTACCTGCTGCCCATGACGGGCCACGGCTTGTGGATTCCCGACGAACCGCGCTATGCCCAGATCGGCCAGGAGATGTTGTTGAGCGGCAACTGGACCTCCCCGCACTTCATGGGCCTGCGCTACTTCGAAAAACCCATTGCCGGTTACTGGATGATCGCCATCGGCCAGGCAATATTTGGCGAGAACTTTTTCGGGGTGCGTGTGGCTTCGGCCGTGGCCACCGGCCTCAGCGTGCTGCTGACGTACCTGATCGCGCGGCGCCTGTGGAACGACCCACGCAAGAGCTTCGCCTCGGCCCTGCTGTTCATGAGCTTCGGCCTGATCGCCGGGCAAGCCAGCTACGCCAACCTCGACCCGCAATTCACCCTGTGGTCGAACCTGAGCCTTTTCGCCTTCTGGTTCGCGGTCGACAGCACTGAGCGGCGCCATCGCCTGTACGCCTGGGCCGGACTCGGCCTGGCCTGCGGCATGGGCTTCCTGACCAAGGGCTTCCTCGCCCTGCTGCTGCCGGTACTGATCGCCCTGCCCTACATGATCTGGCAACGCCGCCTCGGTGAACTGTTGCGTTATGGCCCGCTGGCCGTGGTCGTGGCGGTGATCATCGCGCTGCCCTGGGTACTGGCGGTCAACGCCCAGGAGCCCGACTACTGGAATTTCTTCTTCTGGCACGAGCATATCCAGCGTTTTGCCGGCGACAACGCCCAACACGCCCGGCCTTGGTGGTTCTACCTGCCGCTGCTGGTGGTGTCCTGCCTGCCGTGGTCGGTGCTGCTGCTGCCGACGTTCAAGCAGGCCTGGCAGGACAAACGCCAGCCCGGCACGGGTTTCCTGTGGCTGTGGTTCCTGCTGCCCCTGGCCTTTTTCAGCCTGAGCCGAGGCAAACTGCCGACCTATATCATGCCGTGCCTGTTGCCCCTGGCACTGATGATGGGCAATGCACTGATCGATCGGGTGGCCCGTGCCGATGGACGGATGCTGCGGATCAACGGCTGGCTCAACCTGGTCCTTGGCGTAGTGGCCATGGCGGCCCTGATCTACCTGCAAACCAGCCGTTCGATCTACGAAAACAGCCATGCGGAAGTCTTCAACCTTTCGCTGGTGTTCATCATGCTGATGGGCTGGATCATCGCCAACGCCCTGCAGGTGCTACGCCCGCTGACCCTCTGGGCCATGCCGGCGCTGGGGATCGGCCTGCTGGTGGCGCTGCTGCCGGCGGGCATGCCGGCCAGCATCGTCAACAACCGGATGCCGGATCAATTCATTGCAGAACATGTCAATGAATTACGCCAGACCAACCGCCTGTTGAGCAACGAGCTGGGGGCGGCGTCCGCGCTGGCCTGGCGCCTGCAACGTCCGCGGGTGGATTTGTTCAACACAGCGGGTGAATTGAAGTACGGTCTCGACTATCCTGATGCCGCCGAGCGGCAGGTCAACTCCGCCAGCATCGAACAATGGATGACCGAGGCCCGTAAACAGGGATCGGTCGGTGTAGTCATGCGCCTCAAGAGCGTAGAGGATTTCCGCGAAGTCGGGCAGCTCCCACTGGACGGCAAGCGTTATCAAAAGGGTAATACCATCATCATGATCTTCCCGCAGACCCAACCATGAATCAGAGTTTCTGGAAAACAGACAAGGGCGCACTGACGCTCCTGCTTATCGTATCGGCCATCCTTCTGCTGGTGGGCCTGGGCCAACGAGAGTTGTGGGGCGCGGAAACACGCTGGGCCAACATCGCCCTGCAGATGTTGCAATCGGGCAACTACTTCGACCCCTACCTCAAAGGCTCGCCCTATTACGACAAGCCGCTGCCGTCCTATTGGTTGATCACCGCCAGCGCTGGCCTGATGGGTGGCCTGGGCCACTGGTCACTGCGCCTGTCGTCGGTGATCGCCGCCTGGCTGACGGTCTGGCTGGTCTACCTGATCGGCGAACGCCTGTGGCGCAAGGGTACAGGCCTGATCGCCGGCTGGATGTTGGCCACTACTTTCTATTTCGTGTTCTGGGCACGGGTAGCAACCGCCGACATCCTCACGGTGTTCGGTGTGGTCGCGGCCATCTGGTGGTACTGGCGCGGGCCGGACGATACCCGGCTGGGTCGCTACACGGTGTTCTTCCTGATCCTGTCCCTGACCTCGCTGCTCAAGGGGCTGATCGGCTTCATCCTGCCAGGCCTGATCCTGCTGCCCCATGTGCTGGCTGACGGGCGCTGGAAACGTCACCTCAACCCACGGCTGTTCATCGCCCTGGTGATTGCCGGCGCGCTGTACTCCATTCCTTTCGTGCTGTCGCATTTCTATGGCTCGCCAACATACGGCGAAAGCGGCCTGGCGCTGGTGTTCAAGGAAAACGTGGTCCGTTTCTTCAACCCCTTTGACCACATGGGACCGATCTACACCTACCTGATCTACCTGCCGGCCTACACCCTGCCCTGGGCCCCGTTCTGGATCCTCGGCCTGTGGGTCGCCATCCGCCAATGGAAGAAGATCGAGCCCAACACCCGCTGGCTGGTCTGGGGATTGGGGCTGCTGTTCCTGTTCTTCACCCTCAGCGGCAGTCGCCGTAGCTACTACGTGCTGCCTCTGGTGCCGTTCGCCCAATTGCTGGCGGCCTGGTGGGTAACCCGACGCCTGGAAGAGAAACGTGCGGCCGGCAAGGTCGCGGGCCCCGGTTGGTCGAAAGGCTTCGCGGCGGCGGCGCTGCTCCTGCTGCTGGTGATCGGCGTGCTCTACCCGTGGACCAACAGCGGCGGTGGTGTGATCAAGTTCGCCGACGACGTGCGCGCCAAGGCCAGCCAGCAAATGCCTTGGGATGAATGGAAAATCGTCATGATCGAGGTGGACAACAAGCTGCCGATGTACATGAACAACCAGGGCACGCCGTTCTACTATGTCAAGGACTCCCAGGACTATCCGCGTACCGGCGACAGCGCTGCGTTGATGGCCTGGCTGGAGAAAACCAGTGGCCAGCACTGGGATCCGTCACGCACCCTGATCGTCACCAGCTACAGCAAGCACGACGAGGTGCCGCTGGGCTACCTCTCGGCCGATCATGAGGTGGTCACCACCGAACTCACCAATGGTGCGCGGCTGGCCAAGAAGAAAGAGAGTGGCAGCGTGGCCTATATCCCCAAGGCCAAAGGTCTTTAGCCAATGAACAAGGGCACCGAAAGGTGCCCTTTTCTCTTTCAAGGAGCCGCGATGAAACCGCGCATACGGACATGCCCTCTTCCCGCCGACTCGGCGATCCACCAGTACCTGCCGGGGGCGAGCTTCGTCGATAGCCAATGCGTGGACGTCGATCACACCGAGCACACCGCCCTGCGGCATGCCTTGAACCTGATGTCGATGACACCGGCCTGGATCGATAACCTGATGCTGCTGCGCAATCGCCTGGTCCAGTTGTTCGGGCTCAAGGACCTTGGGCACCTGACCCGGGTTGACCTCTCCAGGGACGATGGGTCCTATGGCGAGAATGATCGGGTGGGCATCTTCACCCTGATCGCCAATCGACCCGACGAAGTGGTGCTCGCCGACAAAGACAAGCACCTGGACGTCTACCTGACGCTCAACCGCTCGGCGATAACACCGGAAGGTACACGTACGATCGTCCTGTCGACGGTGGTGCGCACGCACAATCTGCTGGGCAGGCTCTATATGCTTCCCGTGGGGCCCTTTCACCGGATGATCGTGCCGATCACCCTGGGAAACATCGCCCGACTCTGAACGAGTCGCCAGGAGGCTCCGGATGGCGGCGATGGCGGCGCTGAATGTAACATCGCCATCGCCGGCAAGCCGGCCCCCACAACGTCAGGCGTGAGCCTCAATATCCCAGCGACAAGCCGGTATTACGCCGCGGATCGTTCGCACCGTAGAAGCGGTTGTTGCCCACCGGCTTGCCGCCGAGGGACGGCGCGCCGACCAGGATCGCCGCCAGGTGGTTGGCGTCCTGGGGACCGGCAAACTTCTGCCCCCAGCTCTCGAGGATCTTGCGGGTATCCGGGCTGACCGCGAAGTTCTCCAGGTTGGTGGTCTCCGGCATCCACTGCTGGTGGAAACGCGGCGCATCCACCGCTTCCTGGATATTCATCCCGTAGTCGATGACGTTGAGCATGGTCAGCAAGGTCGCGGTGATAATCCGGCTGCCGCCAGGCGTCCCCACCACCATGACCGCCTTGCCATCCTTGGTGACGATGGTCGGGCTCATCGACGACAGTGGCGTCTTGCCCGGAGCGATCGCATTGGCCTCGCCCTGGATCAGGCCGTACATGTTCGGCACGCCGATCTTGGAGGTGAAGTCGTCCATCTCATCGTTGAGAATGACCCCGGTCTTGCTCGCCATGACCCCGGCACCGAACCAGTCGTTGAGGGTGTAGGTCACCGACACCGCATTGCCCCATTTGTCGACAATGGAGTAATGGGTGGTGTTATTGCCTTCATGGGGCGCTACCCCGGGCTTGATGTCCTGGGAGACCCCGGCTTTCTGTGGATCGATAGCCGCCCGCAGCTTCTCGGCATAGCCCTTGTCCAGCAGGTGCGCCACCGGGTTCTTGACGAAATCGGGGTCACCCAGGTAGCTGTTGCGGTCGACATAGGCGTGACGCATGGCTTCGATCTGATAGTGCAGGCCCTGGGCCGAGTGATAACCCAGGTCGGCCATCGGATAGCCTTCAAGGATGTTCATGATCTCGCAGATCACCACGCCACCCGAGCTCGGTGGCGGTGCCGAAACGACGTGGTAACCACGGTAGTCGCACTCGACGGGCGCCAGTTCGCGGGTCTTGTATTTGTCGAGGTCGGCCTGGGTGATGATGCCCTTGCCGGCCTTGCTCGAATCGACGATGGCCTTGCCGACCCAGCCTTTGTAGAAGCCGTCGGTGCCCTTGGCGGAGATTTCCTTGAGGGTCCTGGCCAGGTCTTTCTGCACCAGTTTCTGACCGACCTGCATCGGCTCGCCCTTGTTCAGGAAGATCGAGCCCGAATCGTGGATGTCTTTCTTGAACTCGTCGGTGGCGGTGTGCAGCAGGTCGACATCGCCCTGCTCCAGGACAAAACCTTCGTCGGCCAGCTTGATGGCTGGGGCCATGACCTGCGCGCGCTTTTTCGTGCCGTATTTTTCCAGCGCCAGCTCCATGCCCGAGACGGTCCCGGGTACGCCGACCGCCAGATGTCCTTTCGAACTCAGGTTGGGGACGACGTTGCCGTCCTTGTCCAGGTACATGTTGGCCGTGGCGGCCAGGGGGGCTTTTTCGCGGAAATCGAGGAAGGTCTTGCGACCGTCAGCCAGCTGCACGGTCATGAAACCGCCGCCGCCGAGGTTGCCGGCAGCCGGGTAGACCACCGCCAGCGCATAAGCGACGGCGACCGCCGCATCGACCGCGTTGCCGCCGGACTTGAGCACATCGACACCGACATGGGTGGCCAGGTGCTGCGCCGTGACGACCATGCCATTTTCGCCCGCGACCGGGGCCTGGGAAGCAGCATGGGCAGGGGAAACAGCCAGGATCAACGCCGTCGCCAAGAGCGAACGCGCAAGGGGTTCAAACTTCATAAGCCGACTCTCTTGTTCTTATTTGCGGGGAACGCAGACTCCTGTCTGCGCAGGCCTTTACCAAGGTAGGCGCTCTCGCGATATTTACCTAGTACCAATACGCAACTTTTTGCCGGTGCCACGCACCGCCAGTTTGTCCACGGAAGACTCAAGTTAGGCAAAGGCGGCATCGACCTGTTCAAGTGCCAGCCGGGTCTCGTCATCGAACAACCGACCTTCGGCAGTCACCGTCTGGCGCCGAGTGGGGCGCTGTCAAATCAACCGTTCGATCTGCTTGTGCTGCCACACGCCTCGGTAATACGCGGTCTGCAAAACCAGCATGCACAGGTATGCCACCGGAAAGGCCATCCACACCCCTTCCAGCCCGTAACGCCCATCGAGTAGATAGGCCATCGGCAACTCCACCCCGACGATGCAGAAAATCGAGATGATCATCGGCGCCAGTACCGTGCCGCTGGCGCGCATGATGCCGCCGATCACCGCCTGGAAACCGAAGACCAGGATACTCCAGAGCATGATATGCAACAGATGCTCGGCTTCGGCGCGGGTGAGCGGGTCGGTGATGAACAGGCCCAGCAACCAATGGGACAAACCATACCCCAGGATGATCAGCGCACCGGTCAGGCAGACGTTGATCATCAGGCCCGTGCGCAGGATCGGTCCCATGCGTTCCAGACGCCCGGCACCAATGGCCTGGGCACCGAGAATCGAGGCCGTAATGGCAATCGACAGCGCCGGGAACTGCACATAGTTGACGATCTGGGTCACCGCGCCATACGCCGCTGTCGCCTGGGAACCGTGATGGTTGACCAGGGACAGGATCACCAGCTCGGACAACGACAACACCACCATCTGCAACCCCGTGGGCAGGCCGATTTTCAAGACTTTGCTCAAGATGCTCCAATCCAGACGCATCGCCATCAGCAATGCCTGATCCGGGGCCATGACACTGGCTTTATGGCGCAGGCGCAAGGCCAGGAACAGCATCGCCAACCCTGTGCCGACCAGCCCCGCCACGGCCGCGCTCTGGATACCCATCTGTGGCAGGCCGAACCAGCCACGAATCAACGCCGGGGTCAGGAGTAAACCGGTGGTGGTGGAGACCGCCAAGGCCAGCAATGGCGACAAGGTATCGCTGATGCCGCGCAACAACTGGGTGAAGAGCACGAAAACCAGCAACAGCGGCATGATCAGCATCATCACCTGGGCATAACCGACCGCTTCGTCGAGCACATCGGCGGGTGTACCCAGGCCGATCAGCGCCGAACGCGCAAACACGCTGCCCAGCACCGCGGCAACCAGGCCGATCAAGACGCCCAGGGCCAAGGTCGTGCCAGCGACCGCCCTGACCAGGTCCGGCTCGCGAGCCCCCCAGGCTTGCCCGATCAATACCGAGGCGCCCGCGCCCAGCCCGATGATCAGGGCGATAAAGAAGAAGACGATGGGAAACATCCCCGACACCGAGGCCAATGCCTGGGTACCGAGCATCTGGCCGATATAGATGCTGTTGAGCGTGCCGGAGAGCGACTGGAGGAAGTTGGAAAGCACCATGGGCGCCAGAAAAACCAGATAGATCTGCCAAAGCGGGCGCTGAGCATTTTTTTGCATGAAGGGATAGAGTTCCGAATGATGGCATCTGCGATGCTGGCCGACTCTACCCTATAGAGGCCCCTGTGTTGAGCATTCGTGCGCCAGATCAAGGACGGGGTGTCAGATTCCCTTGCGGCTCGACCAGCACCCGCTGCTCCACGGCTGTCGCCAGATACCCCTCGATCTGGGCCGACAGGTAGTGGGTCGTGGCCGTCACCCCGCCACTGGGATCCGACACCAGCTTGAGCCACGCCTTGTCGAAGGCATCCCCCAGGCTCTTGCGAATCCGCACTCGGGTATCGGGCTGTTCATGCTCGTGGACGACCGCGCGAAAACCCGCCACTCCCAGGGAAATCATCGCTCCGGCGACCCGCCCGACCGCTGTCGCGACCGCACCGGCCACCCCGCGACTGGTGAACTCGGACTGGAGCTTTTCGCTGGTCTGCCGCGCGACCGAATTGATCCCCGCACTTGATGTTCCGTCATTGGTGCCTCCAGCCAGGTGCAGACGCGCGTTCAAGGCGATATAAGCCGGCAGTTTGGCCAACGGCGCGGCATGCAACGCTTGATACAGCGACACGCTGTGGTCGGCGGGCGGAGCCAGGGAAATCGCCGGAATCTGATTGATATGCTGGTCGAGCTGGTCAGCCGGTACGCCATAACGCTGGGCGATCACCGTCAGTTGCTTGCCCATCTGTTCAAGATAAAACTGCGCCGCCTGATCCATGATCGAATCGGGATCGATCTCCAACGCCACCGGGGCCAACACCCGCGCGCGATATTGCTCCTGCAGGTAACTCGCCAGGCGCTTGGCCGACGGGTCCTGCTCGCCCTGGTCATTGAGCCGGTACCAACCGACCTTGATCGACAACCACTCCTGGGTCCAGTAACCGTCGAACCAGGGAATGAATTTTTCGTCAGTCTGCTGATAGATCCGCGTACGCCAATATTCCATGGTGCTACGTGCCCAGTCGTCAGCCTGCACGGTGGCTTGCTCGGAGGCCTGGATCAGATCGACATCGACCTGCTGCCAGACCTTCGGCGAAACCGGCGTCGCCACCGTCGCCCCAGGGGCGCGCTGCTGGCCGACACACGCGGCCAGCAGCACCATCAAGGCAAGAATCAGCACACGCAGGCTCAAGGTCACAACTCCCTAAAACCGGCTCAAGCACGGTCGTGCCGCCGGCATCACCTGTCTTGAGTATAGGTTGCGAACCTGCCGGGGCCGGGCGCCTGTAACTTTCACCGGGCAATCAACGGTACGAAAAGGTGTCAAAAAAGTTACCCAACGGAGAAATGCCTGAAACCTGGCTCCTTGCAGAATGCGCCCACGCCTGAACGCCCAGGCACTCATATCAGCCCATAAGCGAGGCTTTCCATGATGGTGCGCACGCGTCCCCTGCAAGCGAATTACAGCATTGTGCTAGTCAACTATAAGACCCATGAGTTGACTCGGACCTGTCTGGAGTTGCTGAAAACCGCCTTGCACGGAACCGATGTCCCGGTGTTCGTGGTGGATAACGATTCGAACGATGCGAGCACCGACTACTTGCGCGGCCTGGACTGGATCAACCTGATCGAACGCAAAAGCCACGCACCTGAATGCGGGAGCGCGGCCCATGGCCGGGCCTTGGACCTGGCCCTGGCAGTAGTCGAAACCGAATACCTGTTTCTGCTGCACAGCGACACCTTTATCCATGACGCGGGCGTGTTCAGCCTGATGATCCGGCAGTGCTCGACCCCGGAGGAGGTCGTCGCCGTCGGCTGCCTGGAGCAGTTGAATCGGGGCCTGGTCCGCTCGGCCTGGCGCCTGACCTCACGCTTTGCCAAACATTACGCCCGACGCGGCCTGCGCGCCCTGGGTCTGAATGCCAGGGCGCCGAGCCGGTTCCGGGAAAAGCACCTGAAGAGTTTTTGCACGTTGTGGAATGCACGCCTGATCAAGCACCACGGGCTGCACTTCCATATGAACGGTGGCAATCCCGGCTATGAACTGCAAGACCGCATGACCGAACTGGGCTATCGGGTCGAGTGCATTGCGCCACGCCTGTTGTTTCGCTATCTGGACCATATCCAGAGCGGGACGGTGGCGGCCACCGGCGGCTTTGCCAAGAACCACCGTCGGGTCAAAATGTACAACCGACTGAGCCGGGAGCCCGTGCTGGCGATACCCGCTTCGCCGCATCTATAACCTGGCGTTTGAATCATCATTTCGATTGATCATTCAAATCGTAAAACAGAATTTTTCATTTTTTTGCAATCCGTCCAGGATAGGCCCGCCCCTACAGTCCCGGACCCTGCCCCCATGAATCTCAACTTTGCCATTGCCTGCGCCGTCGTCGTATCCTTCGCCATTGCCCTGCTTCACTCCTGAGTGCGGCTCAAAGCGTAGCCACCGCATCGCCCAGCCAGCTCCTGAACGCCGCCATCGCCGAGGTTTCAGGACGCGACTGCAAACGGGTCAGCCAGTAGCTGCCCGTGGCAATCGCGATATCGAAGGGTTGTAGAACCAGCTCCGCCTCCAATTGCCGGGAGAACATCATCACCGGTACCAGCGCCACACCCGCCCCCTGAAGCGCCGCCTCCATCATCGCCAGCGAGGAATCGAAGACGATGCTCTCCGGTACCCGTCCCTCCTCCGGCAAGCCAGCCGCCTGAAACCACCGCGGCCACTCGTCCGTTCGATAAGAGCGCAACAGCGTCTGCTTCAGCACATCGACCGGACTTTTGAGTTGTCGTGCGATCTGCGCGGTACACAGCACTGAAAGGGGCGTTTCCAGCAGATGCATGGCCTCGACCCCGTGCCAGGCACCGGCACCGAAACGAATGGCGAAATCAAGGCCCTCGGCCGCCACGTCGACACGGTTATTGTGGGTTGACAGGCGCAAGTCGACAAACGGATGCCGGGCACGAAAATCCGCCAATCGCGGCAACAACCAGCCCAGCGCAAAAGTCCCCACCGCCCCCACCGAGAGCACCTCCCGATAGTGCCCGCCCTCAAACCGCCCCAGAGTCTGGGCAATCCGGTCGAAGGACTCGTTGAGCACCGGCAACAGGCTTTCGCCTTCGGCCGTCAGCATCAGTCCGCGGGCAATGCGTTTGAACAGTGTCACCTTCAACTGCCGCTCAAGGCCCTTGACCTGATGACTCACCGCGGCCTGGGTCACGCACAGTTCAATTGCCGCCCGGGTGAAACTCAAGTGCCGCGCGGACGCCTCGAAGGCGCGTAGCGCGTTCAACGGCAAGTGCGGTCGAACCATAATCAAGCCCCAAAATTTTCTAATAGCTAATCCGAAATTTCATTGTTTGTCGATTTCCCGCGCACTGACTACATTCGGCGTCCCGGCCCTTGTATGGGCTGTAAAAAAACCACGGAGAGCCGCATAAATCAGCGGTTGCCCCCCTCCACCAGCGCAGCCGGATGATCGCAGCGACGTATTTTCGACACAAAAAACCGCTCCAGGGTGAGCGGTTAACATAATGAAACATAATGGGAGCCGTTGAACCATGTTCAAGAAGAACCTTGCCAAACTGGAAGTCCTGGTGACCTCCCTCTTGCTGATCGGCGCAAGCAACAGCTTCGCGGCGGACCAGACCCGGGACAACATCCAGTCCATCGTCGACGCCGCCATCGGCCCGATCATGCAGGAGCAGAATATTCCCGGCATGGCGGTGGCCGTTCTGGTGAACGCAAAGCCGTATCACTTCAACTACGGGTTGGCCTCGAAGAGCAACCGGCAAGTGGTGACCGATGACACCCTGTTCGAGATCGGCTCAGTCAGCAAGACCTTCGCCGCCGCCCTCGCCGGCTATGCCCAGGCCCAGGGCAAACTGGTCCCGTCGGAGCGCGTCAGCCACTACCTGCCGGAACTGCAAGGCAGTGCCTTCGATAACATCACGGTGTTGCAACTCGGCACCTACTCAGCCGGTGGCCTGCCGTTGCAGTTCCCGGACGCGTTCGACGCCCAGGACAAGATGCTCGACTACTTCAAGCAATGGAAACCGACCTATCCGGCCGGCACCTATCGGCAGTATTCGAACCCGAGCCTGGGGCTCTTCGGTTATGTGGCCGCGAAAAGCCTCGGCGCCCCCTACGATGAACTGATCGAAAAAACCCTGCTGCCGGCGCTAGGCATGAAACACACCTATCTCCACGTGCCGCCGGCACAGATGGGTCATTACGCCGAGGGTTACACCCAGGATGGCCAATCCGTCCGGGTCGGCCCGGGCGCACTGGATGCCGAAGCCTACGGCATCAAGACCACCGCGACCGACCTGCTGCGTTTTGTCGAGGCCAACCTCCAGCCGGAAACCCTCGAAGCCCCGCTGCACAAAGCCGTCGACCTGACGCAGAGCGGTTACTACCAGGTCGATGGAACCACCCAGGGACTGGGATGGGAGTTCTACCCCTACCCGGTCAAACTTGAGCAATTGCTGACGGGCAACTCCTCGAAAATGGCGTATGAGGCCCACAAGATCACGACGCCGTTCCCCCCCGCGCAACCGCCGCAAAAGAATGCGCTGTTCAACAAGACTGGCGCGACCCGAGGCTTCGGCGCCTACGTCGTCTACGTGCCGGCAAAGAAAATCGGCATCGTGATGCTGGCCAACAAAAACTATCCCAACCCGGTCAGGGTAAAAGCCGCCTACCAGATCCTCAACGCGCTGGAGACCGTTAAGTAAGCGGATAGGCAAAGGCCGGCCGGGTTGGCTATGATCGGAGTCCATGACAGCCTTACCGATCCGTCAGCCCTGCCCACCCGGCGCCTGCATTTGCGAGCGGGAACAACTGCTGCAGATACAGGGCGCCGACCTGCGCATCCTGGCTCTGACCCGCCAGCAGGAAAAGGTTCTGCTCGAACGCCTGGAAAACCTCAAGAGCCTGACCGACCTCGAACACCTGCAACAGCGGATGTACCAACAGCTGGGCCTGCGTGTGTCCGTCGCCCCGGGCTTCAATGAAGTACGGACCATGCGCGGCATCGACATCCAGATCGCCGAACACCCCGGCCTGTGCCGCAAGACCCGCCAGTCGATTCCGGCGGCGATCCGCCGTGGCCTGGAGAAAAACCCGCAGATCGCCTACGCCCTGCTCAACGCCAACGACCTGTTGCGTGATACCTGAGGCGCGGTCTCAGCGCAGCCGCTGGCCACGTTTGAGGGTCTCGCTGGGCAGCTCGCCGAACAACGCCCGATAGCTGTTCGAAAATCGCCCCAGATGCCAGAACGACCAATTCATCGCCACCTCGGCCACCGTCTTGTCCAGGGCATTGCGCCCGAGCAGTTCATGGCGGGCGCTGTTGAGCCGGCGCAAACGCAGCCAATGGCTCGGCGTCATACCTGTGTAGGCCTTGAAGGTGTGCTGTAACTGACGCAATGAAACCCCGGCGAAACCGGACAGTTCCAGCAGGTTGAGGGTTTCATCAGGCGAATCGGCCGCCCACTCGCCGATGCGCTTCATGATCGAACGCTCCTCGGCGCGGCGCTGCAAGGAACCTGGGTCCAGGCAGACAGCGTTATCGAGAATGTAGAGACAGTCGTCCAGCAGTTGCTGGGTCAGGCTTTCCCGACTCGGCGGATCGAAGGTCTGCGCCAGGCGGGTCAGGGTCCCGCTCAGCCAGCGACTGAACAAGCCGTTCTGTTGCGAGTTGAGCGGCGCCATGAACAACCCCTCCAGTCGCGCCACGTCCAGGCCATGCTGCTGCACGAACTCCGCACCGAACACCACTGCCACTTCCTGATAGTTCTCGGGAGTGATCCAGATATTGCGGCTCTCGCCGTTGAGCACATACAAGGCGTTGTCACTGCGATCGAAACAGAAGGCCAGCGCCCCCGACGGCGCACTGAAATTCTGCTCGACCCGGGTGTTCATGCACTCCTCGTAGATCTGCACCCCTTGCAGGTCCAGGTAACGAATCTGCCCGGCGAAATGTCCCGGCGACATCTGCTGGTAATGCTGCACCCAACCCGGTGTGGCGCGTATCTGCTCGGCCACATCGGCGGTATTGAACGCTTGAACCCGCAAGGCGTTTGACTCTGTCATCGGATGACCGTTCGCACTCATTTGGTGCGTCTTATGCCGTCATAAAGTGGATAGATGGGCCCCCCATCGCTCGCCCAAGATAGTCGCCAATGCGCCGCAGGGGAAGTCTCTCGCCGCTCGGCCGGGATGCAGACAGATCAGCCGGCGCAGAAAAAAACCAACAACGAGGTCTTTATGAATGCCCCTTTCGATCAGCTGTCTTCGTGGCTGAAAGAACACAAGATTACCGAAGTAGAGTGCGTGGTCAGTGACCTGACCGGTATCGCCCGCGGCAAGATCGCACCCACCAACAAGTTCCTGCATGAGCGAGGCATGCGCCTGCCGGAAAGTGTGCTTTTGCAAACGGTAACAGGGGACTTTGTCGACGACGATGTCTATTACGACCTGCTCGACCCCGCCGATATCGACATGATCTGCCGGCCGGATTCGTCGGCCATGTATGTGGTGCCATGGGCCATCGAGCCGACCGCCATCGTGATCCACGACACCTTCGACAAACAGGGCAACCCTATCGAGCTGTCGCCGCGCAATGTCCTGAAGAAGGTCCTCAAGCTGTATGCCGACAAAGGCTGGCAACCCATTGTTGCCCCGGAGATGGAGTTCTACCTGACCCAGCGCTGTGAAGACCCGGACCTGCCGCTCAAGGCCCCTTTGGGGCGTTCGGGTCGCGCGGAAAGCGGTCGGCAGTCGTTCTCCATCGATGCCGCCAACGAATTCGACCCGCTGTTCGAAGACGTCTACGACTGGTGCGAAGCCCAGGGCCTGGACCTCGATACGCTGATTCACGAAGACGGCCCGGCGCAGATGGAAATCAACTTCCGTCACGGCGATGCCCTCGACCTGGCCGACCAGATCACCGTGTTCAAGCGCACCCTGCGCGAAGCCGCGCTCAAGCACAACGTCACCGCGACCTTTATGGCCAAGCCGATCGCCGACGAGCCCGGCAGCGCCATGCACCTGCACCAGAGCGTGGTCGACAGCGTCACCGGCAAACCGATCTTCGTCGATGCCGACGGACAGATGAGCCAGCTGTTCCTGCACCATATCGGCGGTCTGCAGAAGTACATCCCCAAGCTGCTGCCGATGTTCGCCCCCAACGTCAACTCGTTCCGCCGCTTCCTGCCGGACACTTCGGCGCCGGTCAATGTCGAGTGGGGCGAGGAAAACCGCACCGTCGGCCTGCGGGTGCCGACCTCCAGCCCCGACGCCATGCGCGTGGAAAACCGCCTGCCAGGCGCCGATGCCAACCCTTACCTGGCGATTGCCGCAAGCCTGTTGTGCGGCTACCTGGGCATGGTCGAGCAGATCGAACCGAGCGCCAAGGTCGAGGGCCGCGCCTATGAGCGCCGCAACCTGCGCCTGCCGATCACCATCGAGGACGCGCTGGCGCACATGGAAGACTGCCCGACCATCGAACGCTACCTGGGCACCCAGTTTGTCCGTGGCTACGTGGCGGTGAAGCGTGCCGAACACGAAAACTTCAAGCGTGTGATCAGTTCCTGGGAACGCGAGTTCCTGCTGCTGAGCGTCTGATCCAGAACCTTTACCCAGACCGAAAAACAACCCCAACAAGAGGTGTCGAATGCGTCTATTGAAATCCGTCGTTCCGCTAGCACTGGCCTTGCTGTTCAGCGCCACCGCACAAGCCGAGCCGACCGTCAGCGTCTACAACTGGACCGACTATATCGGTGATACCACCCTCGCCGACTTCCAGGGCAAGACCGGTATCAAGGTGATCTACGACGTCTTCGACTCCAACGAAACCCTGGAAGGCAAGTTGCTCGCCGGCCGCACCGGCTACGACGTGGTGGTGCCTTCCAACCATTTTCTCGGCCGCCAGGTGAAAGCCGGGGCCTTCCTGAAACTGGATCGCGCGCAGTTGCCGAACTGGAAGAACCTCGATCCCAAGCTGCTCAAGCTGCTGGAGAAAAACGACCCGGGCAATGAACACTCGGCGCCCTACCTGTGGGGCACCAACGGTATCGGCTATAACGTCGACAAGATCAAGCAGGTGCTGGGCATCGACCATATCGATTCCTGGGCGGTGCTGTTCGAACCGGAGAACCTGAAGAAGCTTACCCAGTGCGGCGTGTCGTTCATGGACTCGGCCGACGAAGTATTCCCGGCGATGCTCAACTACATGGGCATGGACCCACGCAGTTCGAAACCCGAGGACTACAAGAAGGCTGAAGCCAAGCTGCTGACCCTGCGTCCCTATATCACCTATTTCCACTCATCCAAGTACATCTCGGACCTGGCCAACGGCGACATCTGCATCGCCTTCGGTTACTCGGGCGATGTGTTCCAGGCCGCCAACCGGGCCAAGGAAGCCAAGAACGGGGTGAACATCGCCTACTCGATTCCCAAGGAAGGCAGCAACCTGTGGTTCGACCTGCTGGCCATTCCCGCGGATGCGACCAATGTGAAAGAAGCCCATGCCTTCATCAACTACCTGCTGGACCCGCAAGTGATTGCCAAGGTCAGCGCCACCGTCGGCTACGCCAACCCCAATCCGGCGGCCAAGCAGTACATGGACGAAGCACTGGTGAACAACCCCGAGGTCTATCCGTCCCAGGAAGTCCTCGATAAGCTCTACATCTCCACCACTCCGACACCCGAGATCATGCGCCTGATGACCCGCTCCTGGAGCAAAGTGAAGTCCAACAAATGAGTCAAGCCAGCCCAATGGAACATGCTCGCTCCTATTACGCGGCGACCGCCGGCTCGAAGCCGGATTATCCCCGGCTCGACTCCCAGGTGACTGCCGATGTGTGCGTGATCGGCGGCGGTTTTACCGGCGTCAACACCGCCATCGAACTGGCGCAGCGTGGGCTGTCGGTGGTGCTGCTGGAAGGCCGGCGGATCGGCTGGGGGGCCAGCGGGCGCAATGGCGGGCAGTTGATTCGGGGCATCGGCCATGATGTCAGCGGTTTTGCCAAGTATGTCGGCACGGAAGGCGTGCGTTATCTGGAGCGTGCCGGTATCGAGTCGGTCGAGGTGGTGGGCAATCGCATCCGCGAGCATGCCATCGACTGCGATCTGCGCTGGGGTTTCTGCGAACTGGCCAACACTCCGGCACAGTTCGCCGCGTTCCGCGCCGAGCAGGAGCATCTGGCGGAACTGGGTTATGCCCATGAAACCCGGATTGTCGCGCCCCAGGACATGGCCCAGGTGGTGGCCAGCACGGCGTATGCCGGCGGCCTGATCGACAGGGGTTCTGGACATTTGCACCCGCTCAACCTGGTGCTCGGTGAAGCCCGGGCGGCGCAGGCGCTGGGAGTCCAGATCTTCGAGCACAGCCCGGTGCTGGAGCTGATCCATGGCAGTACGGTGGAGGTGCGTTGTGCCAGCGGCAGTGTGCGCGCCAATAGCCTGGTACTGGCCTGCAATGCACACCTGGAGGACCTGGAACCACGTTTGAGCGGCAAGGTGCTGCCGGCTGGCAGCTATATCATCGCCACCGAACCATTGGCCGCCGAGCTGGCGGCCGAGCTGATTCCGCAAAACCTGTCGCTGTGTGACCAGAAAGTCGGGCTGGATTACTACCGTCTCTCTGCCGACAAGCGCCTGCTGTTCGGCGGTGCCTGCCACTACTCAGGGCGTGATCCGGGGGATATCGGTGCCTATATGCGACCGAAGATGCTCAAGGTGTTCCCGCAACTGGCGGATGCGCGCATCGACTATCAATGGGGCGGCATGATCGGCATCACCGCCAATCGTTTCCCTCAGGTCGGGCGCCTGCAACAGCATCCGAATGTGTTCTATGCCCAGGGCTATTCGGGTCATGGCGTCAACGTGACCCACTGGACCGCGCGGTTGTTGGCCGAGGCGATCCATGCCGGACAGAGCCAGGGCATGGATATCTTCAGTGCCGTGCCGCATATGACCTTTCCGGGGGGCAAGATCTTGCGCTCGCCGCTGCTGGCGCTGGGGATGTTGTGGCATCGGTTGCGTGAGGCGCTGGGCTGAAAACCGTTGCCAGAGAGGTTTGGAAACGACGATGTCTATGGGGGCATCAGGCCTTGGCCGCAATCACCATGATTTCCACCAATACCTCAGGCCGCGCCAGGTTGGCTTCTACCGTGGCCCGTGCCGGAGCACCGCCCTCCGGCAACCAGGCATCCCAGACTGCGTTCATCGCCGCGAAGTCGCGGTCGATATGCTTGAGCCAGATCTGCGCGCTGAGCAAGCGAGTCTTGTCGCTGCCGGCCAGGGCCAGCAGTCCGTCGATCTTCTCCAGCACCTGGCGGGTCTGGGACTCAATGTCGCCTTGCAGATCGCCCGGTACCTGGCCGGCGAGGTAAAGCACATCGCCATGGCTGACCACACCGGACATCCGCCCATTGCTCTGGAAACGTTGAATCGTCATCGGTCTTTCTCCTTGGATAAACGTCAGCCGGCCGCGTGTTCGACCAACCGCACCAGGCGCTGCGCGCTGCCAAAGGCCAGGGTCATGCCCAGTGCGCCATGCCCGGTGTTGAGGTACAGGTTACTGTCTGCGAGGTGTTCAAGCACAGGCCTGCCGGTGGGCGTCGCCGGCCGCCAACCGCTCCATGGCTGACAATCCCCGGTGTGCCAGCCGCCGCCGAACAGTGCCTCGGTCGAGGCTTGCAGTTGCTCGATCCGCGCCGCCGGAATCGATGCGTCCATCCCGCACAACTCCACCATTCCGGCGACCCGCAGACGATCACCGATCCGGGCAAACACGGTCTTGCGGCGCATATCGGTAATGCTGACCGTTGGCGCCCGGGTGTGCTCGGTAATCGGTAAGGTAATGCTGTAGCCCTTGAGTGGATAGACTGGCAAACGGCTACCCAGTTGCGCCAGCAAGCCCGTGCTGTAGGCGCCTGCTGCCAATACCACCGCCTCGCTGTGCAGCACTTCAGCCCCTTTATCGACATGCCTCAGGTTCAGCGCGGTGATCTGCTCACCACGGCGTTGGAAACCTTCGACCTTGCGGTCGAACAACAATTGAACGCCCTCGCCCGCCATGATCCGGGCCATTTCGCGACACAGCTTGAGACCGTCCACCGCGCATTCGCTATCGGTGTGAATCGCACCATGAAACGCCGACTGATAGCCAGCCAGCGCTGGCTCGATCGCCACCGCCTCACCGGCGCTGACCACCTGCTGTCGCGAGCCGAGACCGGCCTGGAACCGCACCTGACGCTGCGCCTTGTCCAGCCCTTCGGCGTCCGGGTACAGCACCAGCTTGCCGGTGCGGGTGAAATCGCAGTCCAGATGCTGCTCCTGCATAAACCCATCCAGGGCCTGGCGACTCTCGGTTGCCAGCGCCAACAACTCCACCGTGGTCTGGCGCGAGACCGAAGTCCGGCAGGCCGCCAGAAACGCCATGCACCAGCGCCATTGTTCCGGACTCCACTGCGGGGTGAAGCGCAACGGCCCACTACGGTCGAGCAACAGTTTTGGAATCCCCGGCAACAGCGACGGATCGGCCAACGGCTGCACATAGCTGTAGCTCAACTGCGCGCCGTTGCCGCCCACGGCCCCCATGCCGGGACCGGACGCCTGGTCGATCACCGTGACACGATGCCCGGCCCGGTGCAGGAACCAGGCACTGCTCAAGCCGACGATGCCGGCGCCCACCACGCAAATCTCCATTACACCGCCTCCTTGCCCAGGGCCCAGCCGCTCGGGGTCAGCCGATGCCAATCGGTCTGCTGCTGATAGGCATGACCGATGCGCAGGATCAGCGGCTCGGCGAACGCCTTGCCGACAATCTGCATCGACACCGGCATGCCTTGACCGTCAAAACCCACCGGCAACGCCACCGAACACAGATTGAGCAAGTTGGCGAAACGCCCCAGCAAGGCCAGCGGCGTGCCGTACTCATCGACCTGATCCAGGGGCACGCTGCCGACGGCATTGGTCGGGAACACGCAGGCATCGACATTCAGCATCGCCTCCTGCATGGCCTTGCGCGCGGCGCGGCGTTGGTTATGCAAGTCGATATAGGCCGCCGAATCGATGGCCTTGCCGCTCAATACACGGCGCTGGACGTGAGGATCGAAACGCAGGTCGCTCTGTTCGAACAGGGCCCCCAGGCTGGCATAACCTTCGGCACTCATCAGCCCGCCGGCCACCCGCATGCACAGTTCCAGCGAGCGCGGCAGTGGCTGCTCCACCAGGTGCATGCCCAACGCGGCCAGTTGCTCCAGCCCTTGATCGTAGGCCGCCAGGATATCGCTCGCAATGGCGGCGCGTTCGGCCTGGGGCAATATCCAGATTCTGAGCCCTGCCACCGGTTGATCGAGTCCCGCCGCGGCACTGAACATCGGCGCCTGCGCCGAGACCGGGTCCAACGGATCGGGGCCGAGCAAGGCATCGAGCATCCAGGCCGCGTCCTCCACGGTATGGGTGAGCGGTCCCACCGAGTCCAGCGACGGGCAGAGTTCGATCAAGCCATGGCGGCTGATCAGCCCACGGGTGGTCTTCAAGCCCACCAGGCCGCACATGCCGGCGGGAATCCGCACCGAGCCACCGGTATCGGTGCCCAGGGCGGCGCTGGCCAAGCCGCTGGCCACCGCCACCGCCGAGCCGCTGCTGGAACCGCCCGGCGCCCGGTGGACTTCGCGGTCCCAGGGATTCCAGGGTGTGCCCATCACCGCATTGGTGCCCCAGCCACCGAAGGCGAACTCCACCGTATGGGTCTTGCCCAGGATAATCGCCCCGGCCCGCTCCAAACGCTGCACGGCGGTTGCCGTGAGGCGCGAGATGCGCGGAGGCTGCGCCAGCGAGCCAGCGGTGATGGCCTGCCCGGCGATTTCAAACAGGTCCTTGATCGCTATCGGAATGCCATGCAACGGCCCGAGGTCGACCCCGGCGGCCCGCTGCTGGTCAGCCGCAATGGCCGCGCCCAGCGCACGTTGGGTATAGGCCTCGACATAGGCGTTGAGCTGGCCGTTGAAGCGCTCGATGCGAGCCAGTTGGGCGCGCACCAGGGACTCGCTGGTCAGGCGGCCACTGCGCAGCGCCTGCTGCAACTGGCCGATACTGTGGAAAGTGCTGTGGTCCAGGGAATTCATCCAGTCAACCTCTCAGGCTTTTGCGGCCACGGGAAAAGCGCTTCTCAAGCACCCGCGACAGCAGGGAAAGCGGGAACGCGATCACGAAATAGAACAGGCCGACCAACAGGAAGATGTGCATCGGCAGAAAGCTCTCCGAAGCGATCGCCCGGGCAGCCAGCATCAGCTCGTCGGTGGCGATCAGCGCGCACAGCGAACTGTCCTTGAGGATCGACACATAGGCGTTGAGCAAGGGTGGCAGCATCCCGCGGATCGCCTGGGGCAGGATCACCGCGGTGAACGCCTGGAACGGTGTCAGGCCGACGGCAATCGCCGACTCACGCTGCCCACGGTGCAAGGCATCCAGGCCGCCGCGCAGGATCTCGGCGATATAGGCACTGCCCTGCAAGCCCAGCCCGAGGATCCCGGCCTCGAAGCCGGACAAGGTCAGGCCCAGGCTCGGCAGGGAGAAATACAGCGCCAGCAGCAAGGCCAGCAGCGGCAATGCACGCATGCCCTGAATAAAATACAGCGCCGAGCGCCGCAGCCAGGCAAACGGGCTGCGCAAGGCCCAGGTCAGCAAGCTACCGAGCAGCGCCGCCAGGGCAAAGCCGCCCAGGGACAACTTCGCGGTGACCACACCGCCTTGCAGCAGACGCGCGGTCCAGTCGCTCCAATATTCGGGGTATTGCGCAAAGAAGCTGATCATCGTGCGCTCCCCCAATGCCGTTCAAGGCGGATAAAACCCAGGCCGATGGGCAGAATCATCGCGGCGTAGAGACACATCACCGCGAAGTAGATCAACGAGGTCTGGAAGGTCGAGGTCACCAGGTTGCGCGCCAGGAACATGATTTCCGGCACGGCGATGGCCGAGGCGATGGAGGTGTCCTTGATCAACTGCGTGACGTAGTTGGCGAAGGCCGGCAACGAACGGCGCAGCGACTGGGGCAAGAGGATGCTGGCCAAGATCTGCGAACGGGTCAGCCCGACCGCCAGGCCGGCCTCGTATTGCCCGACATGCAGCGACTGCAGGCCGGCGCGAAAAATGTCGCAGAGCACGGCACTGCCCACCAGGCTCAGGCCGACAATGGCCGCCAGCCACGCGGGCAGATTGATCCCCAGGTACGACAGGCCGAAGTAGATCAGGAACAAATGCGCCAGGGCCGGCACATTGCGCATCCATTCGATAAAACAGGCAATACCCGCCTGCACCAGCCGCGAGCGGCTGAAGGTCAGCCACACCGCCAGTGCCAGGCCGCCGATACTGGCCAGCACCAGGGTGCACAGGGCGATTTCGAGTGCCGTCAGGGCACCGCTCAACAGCAGGGGCAACAAGCCGAAAAAGGTCTGGAGGCTGCTCATTCAAGCCTGCTCCATGGCCATGCGCCCGAGGAAGCTGCGGGTGCGCTCATGGCTGGGCGTGTCGATCACCTGGGCGGAAGGCCCCTGCTCGACGATATGGCCGCCGTCCATGAAAATCACCCGATCGGCCACATCACGGGCAAAGCGGACTTCGTGGGTGACCATGATCATGGTCCGGCCCTCTTCGGCCAGCTCACGGATCACCGCCAGGACTTCGCCCACCAGTTCGGGGTCGAGGGCCGAAGTCGGCTCATCGAACAGGATGACCTTGGGTTGCTGCGCCAGGGCCCGGGCAATGGCTACCCGCTGCTGCTGGCCGCCGGACAACTGCTCGGGGTAAGCGTCGGCCTTGTGCCGCAAATGGACCTTCTCCAGCATCGCTTCGGCCAGCTCGTAAGCCTGCTTGCGCGGCATGCCACGGGCCTTGATCGAACCCAGCGCGACGTTGTCGCGGACGTTCAAGTGCGGCCACAGGTAGAACAGCTGGAAGACCATGGCGATCTCCAGCCGTTGCGGGGCCATTTCCCGGTCGCTGAGCAAACGCAGGCGCGAACCGTCGCGGGCTTGCCCGATCAGTTCATCGCCGAGCCAGATTTCACCCCGGCTGGGTTTCTCCAGGTAATTGATGCAGCGTAGACAGGTCGACTTGCCGGAACCACTGGGGCCGATCAACGACAGGGTTTCCCCGGCCTTGAGCTCCAGGCTGATGCCCTTGAGCACCTCCAGGTCGCCATAACTCTTGTACAGGTCACACACGCGCAACAGCGCAGGTTCTACCAGGTTGGACATCTTGCTCACCCGCTTTTTTCTCGGTCCGGCGCAGGGTCGACCAGCTGACCCTGCGCACCACGCTTTATTATTGGCAGCCAGGCAGTTTCCAATCCGCCGGACGGTCGACGCTCAGGCGCAGATCCTTGCCCTGGGGCATGAACCAGACATCCTGGGTCAGGCCGTAGCGAGCGCCGATCTTGCGCATCTCGCAGGTTTTCCAGAGCGCCTGGATCTGTGCATTGACCGCCGCCAGCAGCTGCGGATTGTCCTTGTTGAAACCGAACACCACCTGCCCCAGCCCGGTCAGCAAGGGAAAATCGGGGTCATTGTCGGTAAAGGCATTGAAGTGCAGGTGCCACTGGGCGTTACGGGAAATGGCGTACTGCATGACCGGCGGATCACCGATCACCGCATCGATACGCCCGGCGAGCAGGTCACGCACGGCGGCGTCCGAGGTGTCGTAGAGCGTCACTTGCAGCCCCGGGATCTTGCGCATCTCGGGAATGAAGGAGAACCCGGTGATGGTCCCGACCTTCTTGCCCTGCAGGTCCTTGAGGGTCTTCCAGTCGGTCTTGTCGGTCTGGGTGATGCCGTTCTTGAAATAGTGGATCGGATCGCTCAGGGCCATGATTTTCGAGCGCTGCTCGGTCCAGCCCATGGTCCCGGCCATGACGTCGACGCGGCGGGCCTGCACCGAGGCAATGGTCCCCGACCACTCCATCAGCGCCGGCTTGACCTTCATCCCCAGCTTCTCGGAAATTTGTTGAAGGATTTCACCGTCGTAGCCGACCATCTTGCTATCTTGATAACCGGTCCCCGGCATGTCACCGCTGAAGGCGATGGTCAGGCTGCCCGGCTCCACGGTGTCCAGCGCGAACGCCGGGCCCGCGGCCAGCAGGGACAGTATCAACCCGGCGCAAAAGCCGGTAAAACGTTGTATGTCAGGCTTGTTCATCGTGTGCACCTCGTTGGTTTTCTTATTGAACGACAGGATGGTGGGCAGGCCTTCATCCTAGGGCCGAGGGCACCTGAATCAGTTGGATGCTTTGCACAAATGATTGAATATTTGCGACATCTTCATGAAACCGCGAACGAGGCCGGCGAACCGAGCCTGGTGGCGCGCCTCGACCAGCAACCGGCGCCCGCCCCGCGCAAGCGCCGCGGAACGGCCGAACTGTCGGTGGGCATCGTGCTCTGGCCGCGCTTTCCGTTGCTGTCGTTGTCCGGGCTGACCGATGCGCTGCGCCATGCCGCCGACACCGGCGACCAGAGCCGGCCGATCCGCTGCGAATGGAAAGTGCTGGGCACGCCAGGGCAACGCGTCGCCTCCAGCGGAGGGCTGGATGTGCCCATCGACAGCGAGATGGGCGACCCGCAACGCTTCGACTACATCGTGGTGATCGGCGGCCTGCTGGATTCGCTGGCCGATGTGCCGAAAAGCTACCCGGCGTTCCTGCACCAGGCCGCGGCGGCCGGCGTGCCCTTGATCGGCCTGTGCACCGGCAGCTTCGTCCTGGCTCGCCACGGACTGATGGAAGGCCACACCGCCTGCGTGCACGCCTACCATGCCGATGACTGGAAACGCCTGTTCCCGACGCTGCGGTTTATCACCCACAACGACTTTCTGATCGACA
This sequence comes from Pseudomonas sp. MWU13-2100, assembly GCF_023242365.1. Classification (GTDB taxonomy): domain Bacteria; phylum Pseudomonadota; class Gammaproteobacteria; order Pseudomonadales; family Pseudomonadaceae; genus Aquipseudomonas. The sequence continues at coordinate 15,958 of NZ_JALLIX010000045.1, read as the reverse complement.
AGGACCGCATCACCTGTGCTGGTGGCGTCTCGGTGATCGAGCTGGCAGTGCATCTGATCGGCATGCACTGCGGCCCGGACCGCGCCGGCAAGGTGGTGCACCAGATGACCGTGGCCAAGAGCGGCACCGGCAGCTTTCTCGAACGGCGCAAGGCCCTGGGTTATGCCAGCTCGTCCAACCGGCGCCTGCACGAGGCGGTGATGCTGATGGAAAAACACATGGCCGAACCGCTGGAAATCGAAGCCATCGCCCATTGGGTCGGCACCAGCAAACGCCAGTTGGAACGGCTGTTCATGGCGGAAACCGATACCAGCCCGGCGCAGTTCTACCGCCAGGTGCGGCTGCGCTTCGGGCGCTGGCTGCTGGTCAGCTCGGATCGGCAGATCGGCGAAATCGCCTTTGAATGCGGCTTTGCCGACGCGCCGCATTTCATCCGGCATTTCCAGAGCCTGTTCGGCCTGTCACCGGGCAAATTGCGCAAGGAGTTGCTGAAGCACGCGGGGCCGTGAAGGGGAAACAACTCGGCCTGGATTCACTCTGCATATTTCATGATTGAGGTAATCTATTCTTCCCGCAGGTCCAGGGTGCTTCGGAGTCAGTATGCTGCGTATCGGTTTCATCACCTTTCCCGGTTTCGGTGACAGCGAGCGGATACGCCGCGCCTTTGTCCGGGCGTTCGGCGAACCGCCACGGGCCATGCGGCGCAATGCCCGAGTCAAGACCGGGCCGGCGCAACAGCGCGAAGCCATTTCTTGAGTCGAAATGCAAGCTGGGCTTACCTCAAACCTGAAGATGAACATGGACTTGTGGCGAGCGGGCTTGCCCGCGTTGGGGCGCGAAGCGGCCCTAAAACCGGCGAACGCGGTGTTTCAGAAAGAGCGAGATATCCGATTTAACGACTGCTTCGCAGCCGAGCGCGGGCAAGCCCGCTCGCCACAAAACCGCGTTCACCTTTGAGTGACCCACCCGCCTGGACGTCCCGAAACGAGGGTTAAACGACACTTTTCATGGTCCTCGGACGATTAGGCTGGCTCACAGATGAACACGCATTGTCCTTTGAGTCGCAGAACGCCTGCCAGGAGCAACCATGAAGCTGTTTCCCACCACCCGCATCGCCACCTGTTCCCTGCTGCTGGGTGCACTGATCACCCTCTCCACCAGCAGCGCCTTCGCCGCCTCGAACGAAGACGAGGTGCGCGGGTTCTTCAGCGATTTCGTCAAGGCGCAGAACGCCCACGACCTCAAGCAGATCCGCTCGATGCTCTGGGATTCGCCGCAGATGCTCTGGTACGCCCGGGGCGGCGCCAGTTGGGGACCGGATGCGGTGGTCGAACGCTTGAAAGACTACTATCAGGGCGTCTGGCAACTGGACCCGGACATGAGCAAATTCCGCACTACGCAGCTCAATGACACGGTGGCGCAGATCCTGGTGCCCGTGACTTTCACCCGCAGCCACGCCGGTGAAACGCCGCAGAAAAACACCCTCCTGATCAGCCAGACCCTGCTGCGCAACGCCGACGGCTGGCGTGTCGCGACGATCATGCCGGTGGCCGATACCCACTTCAAATAAGCCGCACCAGCAGCTCAGCCGAAGATCACCCCAACCACCAGCGCAGCAGGAAAAAGAACGCCATGCTCAGCAACATGCTGAGCAAGGTGTTGCGGGTGTAGAGCACCAGGCCGATGGCCACCAGCGAACTGAGCAGGTACGGATTGTCGTATTGCAGGTTCAACTGGTGATCGGGCATGAACACGATCGGCCCGCAGATCGCCGTGAGCATGCCCGGCACGGCAAAGCCGAGGAACTGCCGGGCATTGCTGCTCAGGCGCACCGGCAAGCGCGGTTCGAGAAACACATAACGGTTGAGGAACACCAACAGGCCCATCCCGAAAATCACCGCCCAGACCATCATTCGCGCCCCCGATACAGCTTGTTGCAGAGAAATCCCGCCGTCATTCCCGCCAGCCCCGACAGCACCAGCGCCGAACCCAACTGCCAGTAGCTGAACAGCACCGAACAGAACAACGACACCGCCACGCAGACCACGGTCGGCACATTGCGCACCACCGGGGTGATCAAGGCGATAAAGGTCGCCGCGATGGAAAAATCCAGCCCCAGGTGCTCAAGGCCGGGAATGCTGCGGCCCAGCACGATCCCCGCCAGGGTGAACAGGTTCCAGGCGATATAGAACGTCAGCCCGACCCCCAGCGCATACCAGCGGTTGAACTGTTGCTTGTCGTGCTGGCTGGTCAAGGCGAACAGTTCGTCGGTCAGCAGGAAGCCCAGGCCGACCCGCCAACGCCCGGACAACGGGGAAATCACCGAACGCATGCTCATGCCGTACAACAGGTGCTGCGAGGTCAGCAGCGCGGTGGTGAGCAGGATCGAGAAGATCCCCGCGCCGCCCTTGAGCATGCCGATCGCCACCAGTTGCGCGGCCCCGGCAAACACGATGCTGGACAAGCCCTGGCCCTGCAGCGGGGTCAGGTTGGCCTCGATGGCCATGGAGCCGGCCAGCAATCCCCAGGGCGCGGTTGCCAGGGACAACGGCAGGATGGCCACGGCACCGCGCAGGAAGGCGGTACGAGGTAAGAGATGATCGGACATAAGACTCAGGCACAAAGAAAAAGACGCTGACTTTGCCAGCCCGTCGCGCGCCTGTCTTGAACATTTGTGCACAACGCGACACTTGAGCTGCGCCTCGATTCAAGCGCCGCCCAAGTGGTCCGCAGAGCGATCAGCGAATCGGGGGCACGCGCACCGGCCCTTGCCGGCATTGATTCCTGACACCCTTGCCGCACTCGCCGAAGCCCAGGTCCTTGGTCAGGCACACACGCACCTCGGCCAGTTCCGGTCCGCTGCAGCGCACCGTCACACCGCCCTCGGGCAGCCCCGGGTTGCTCTGGCGGAACAGTTGGACGATCTGCTCGGCGGAGTATTCACGCGGCGTCGTCGAGGGTTGCAGGGCTTGCGGAACCACCACCGTTCCCAGCGCCTTGTCGGCCGCATTCAGGTAGCCCGAAGCGCCCAGGCCACTGCAGGTGCCGTGCTTGTCCCACTCATGCTCCAGCAGTTTGCCCGAGGGAAACAGCGTGAGGCCCTTCTGCCGCTCCTGCTGCGTCAGGGGTGTCAACGGCGGACAGGATTGCGGCCAGCCGCCCTTGGCATACTGCGGCCACAAGCCATGGAGCACGAAGCCATAACCCTTGCCACTGCATTGCTGGGCGTTGGCATGGGTCAGACAGAAGGTCGGCGACCAGGACAAGGTCAACAGGTAATAATCGAAGACCCCCGCCACCGATTCGGTCTGCTGCCTCGACTGCCGGGCTTCGCTGAGACCGGCATGGCCCACCGTCAGGACGATGAACAAGGCGACTACAGAAGATAATTTCATTGGTTTTCCTACCCCATAGGGCGCCATCATGGCGCTCAAAACATCGTAACCATCGCTTCAGATCAAGATCCGGCGTTAACAATAACTGTCAAATACCACTATAAAACAGTAACATTCAGCACTTTTTTCCAGGCTTTGCCGCGCCGTCCCGGCGCACGCCACAGATGCCGCAGTCGCTCTAGGGAGCAGTGTTTCATGAGTATTCGCAACATCCGCAAGAAAGTCGTCTCCATCCTCTGGACACTGGCCGTACTCTTGCTGATCTACTGCTTTCCGAAAACCGTCCTCGGCTTTCTGCTTCTGGTTGTGGTTTGCGGTGTCTATGACTTCCTGCGCAACGGCATCTACACCGCCGAGCTGGCGAAGAAGTATTTTATCGGCAACGGCCGCAACACCTGGGTGCTGTCGCCCTTCAACTCGCTGTTCGACCTGATCAGCAAGCCCAATCGCGGCATCTACAAGATGCAGGACCTGCCGCAAGACTGCCAGCGCGACCTGCAGCAGGTCATCGACAAGGCGATGAGCCACAAGGACGAGATCATCCAGTACCTCGACTCACGGATGGCGGAAAACAAGCGCGGCATGCTGTTCTTCCAGTGGTACGGGCGCAAGATCGACACCGAACTGGACATCCCGGAACTCCAGCAGAAGTTCCCCTATGTCAAGACCGTGGGCGTATCGGTATTCAATGAAAACCGCTCGACGTCCTTCCACTTCGGCCCGCTGCGCATGATGTTCCGCGTGCTCTACAACATGGCCCCGGCGCCACACCATGACGGCGTCTATATCCAGTGCCGGAATCAGAAACACTACTGGCATGACGACCCGCTGTTCATTTTCGATGACACGCTGCTGCATGCGTCCTTCAACAAGAACGACGCCAAGCGTTACTGCCTGTTCATCGATATCGTGCGCCCGTCCTACGCCCCGCGCATTATCAGCGGCGCGATCGCGGCGTTCGCCAGCGCGGCGTTCACCCTGCGCCAGGGCTTCTACAAGAACTGGAAGGTCATCAAGTAACAACGGCCAGGGGTTGCGCCGCGCCTTCGAAGCGGCGCGGCCAAACCCGGCAATCACCTTGGGGAGCCGGATGACCCGGCCCCTCAAGCGCCCGCCTCGGACCCGCAGGACGCGGGCGCCGATTCAGGCCTGGATCAGATTGACGATCGCCACGTCCGGGCTGACATCGGCTTCGTAATCCACACCCTCGACGCCGAAACCGAACAGACGCAGGAACTCGGCCTTGTAGCCGGCGAAATCCGTCAGTTCGTTGAGGTTTTCGGTGGTGACCGCATCCCACAGCTTCGCCACCTGCGCCTGGACTTCCGGCTGCAGTTCCTTGTAGTCGGCACGCAGGCGACCGTCTTCGTCGAGGATCGGGGTCGGCGAGTACAGGCTGTCCTTGTACAGGCCGTAGACCTGCTCGATGCAACCTTCGTGGGAGCCCTGCTCCTTCATCACCTTGAACAGCAACGACAGGTACAGCGGCATGATCGGGATCGCCGAGCTGGCCTGGGTCACCACGGCTTTCAACACCGAAACCCGCGCGTCGCCGCCTTTGGCCGCCAGACGCTGGCGAATCTTCAGGACCTTCTGGTCCAGGTCCTTCTTGGCCGCGCCGATGGAGCCGTTCCAGTAGATGTCGTGGGTCAGTTTTTCGCCCAGGTAGGTGAACGCGGTGGTTTTCGCACCGTCAGCCAGCACACCGGCTTCGTCCAGGGCATCGATCCACAGCTGCCAGTCTTCACCGCCCATGACCTTGACGGTACCGTCGATCTCTTCCTGGGTTGCTTCGGCCAGCGTGGTGACGTTGACCTCTTCCTTGTCGGTGTTCAGACCACGCTGGGTGACCGACTTGCCGATCGGCTTGAGCGTCGAGCTGTAGACTTCACCGGTTTTCGGATCGGTACGACGCGGTGCCGCCAGGCTGTACACCACCAGGTCGATCTTGCCCATGTCGCGCTTGATGGTTTCGATGGTCAGGCGCTTGACTTCATCGGAAAACGCATCGCCGTTGATGCTCTTGGCGTACAGGCCCTTGGCTTCGGCAAACTTGTGGAACGCCGCGCTGTTGTACCAGCCGGCGGTGCCGAGCTTGCCTTCGTCGCCTTCACGCTCGAAGAACACGCCCAGGGTGTTGGCACCACAACCGAAGGCCGCGGTGATGCGTGCCGCCAGGCCGTAACCGGTGGATGCACCGAGCACCAGGACGTTCTTCGGTCCGTCACTGACCGGGCCTTGCTGGGTGACGTAGTCAATCTGTTGCTTGACGTTGGCTTCGCAACCCACTGGATGGGTAGTCACACAGATAAAGCCACGAACGCGTGGTTTGATGATCATAAGGTTCCCTTTTTTCATAGGCCGATATCGACACTGGCGGTAAGCAGCGTCGCGGATTCTAGTCATAGACGTTCAAAAAGCCGATGCGTCACTGCTTTTACAACACGGGCCCGCGCGGGGAAAGCAAATTCCCTTGCCATGTATCGCCTGGACCTTGATTAGCCGTCGTGCACGCAACATTCTAGCGCCCATCTCAGCCAGCGAAGCCTGATCGATCATGAGCGCCACGCCCTCTACCGAAACCGATAGTGACGTCTACAAGACCCTGCTTGAATCGACCAAGGCGATTCCCTGGCGGATCGATTGGCCAACCATGACCTTCAGCTACATCGGCCCGCAGATCGAGAGCCTGCTCGGCTGGACACCGGACAGCTGGGTCGGGGTCGATGACTGGGTGGCCCGCATGCACCCGGATGACCGCGAGTATGTGGTGAACTTCTGCGTGTCGCAGTCCAAGGCCGGTGTCGACCACGAGGCCGACTACCGGGCGCTGACCCGCGACGGCGACTACGTCTGGATCCGTGATGTGGTGCATGTGGTGCGCAAGAACGGCGAAGTCGAGGCGCTGATCGGCTTCATGTTCGATATCAGTGAGCGCAAGAAAACCGAGGAACACCTGATCCGTCTGCAAAAGCAGCTGGAGGAGTACTCGTTCCAGGATGGCCTGACCGGTATTGCCAATCGCCGCATGTTCGACACCGTGCTTGCCCGGGAGTGGGAACATGCCCAGCGCAATCAACTGCCGCTGTCGCTGATCATCCTGGATATCGATTTTTTCAAGCAGTACAACGACCACTACGGGCATATCAAAGGTGACGAGGCCCTGCGCCAAGTGGCCCAGACCCTGTCCCAGGCGACCAATCGGCCCCGGGACTTCATTGCCCGGATCGGCGGTGAGGAGTTCATCTGGCTACTGCCCGAAACACCGGCGGACAAGGCCCGGCAAGTGGCGGAGAAATGCCTGCAACTGGTTCGCCAGCAGCAGATCGAACATGAGAAGTCGGCGATTTCCGGACTGCTGAGTCTCAGCCTCGGAGTCGGCACCATACGCCCCGCCATCGACGAACCGGCACTGGGGTTTGTCGAGAAGGTCGATGAATTGCTCTACCGGGTCAAACGTAACGGTCGCATGGGAGCCGAATACGCCAACTTCAGCGACTGATAGGCGGAGGCCCCGGATATTGAAGTCGAGACCCGGCCACTGCGGAGGCGCTGACATGATCGCCGATAAATCGCGCAGATTAGTATCAATACTGACTATCAATACAGCTGATAAGCCATCCCCCGCCGACAATGCTACTGTTCGCCTCGATGGCAACGTTATGCCTCACCTATTCTCCGGCGACTTGCCGGGAACAGTCAGTGAGTCATCTCGACTTCATCATCCCTTTGGTAAGTTTTAGCTACTGCGCTGAGTGCCCTGTACTTTGTGCGGTAGCTTTTTTTGGGTTATGCAGCAACTCGAACTTGATTAATCCAAGGCACTGGTCGTGGGCGCTACTTTTTCATGGCGCGGCAAACAGTGCCTGGCAACGGGCGAAAAGCCGAGGGCCAGCGCCCGGTTTTTTTGCATACCTGTGTATCCGTAGTCCGTCAGATACACTGCAATACAAAGGCCCGATGCCAGCCGCTGCCACCCTCGCTAGACTGAGCTCCAAATCAACATTGGCGGAGCTGCCCCATGGATCATGTCGATCACATTCTGATCGTGGACGATGACCGCGAGATCAGAGAGCTGGTGGGCAACTACCTCAAGAAAAACGGCCTGCGCACCACCGTGGTCGCCGACGGTCGGCAGATGCGCGCCTTCCTCGAAACCACCCCGGTGGACCTGATCGTGCTGGACATCATGATGCCCGGCGACGATGGCCTGCTGCTCTGCCGTGAATTGCGCGCCGGCAAGCACAAGGCTACGCCGGTGCTGATGCTGACCGCCCGCAGCGATGAAACCGACCGCATCATCGGCCTGGAAATGGGCGCCGACGATTACCTGGTCAAACCCTTTGCCGCCCGCGAGCTGCTGGCCCGGATCAACTCGGTGCTGCGCCGTACACGGATGCTGCCACCGAACCTGATCGTCACCGAAAGCGGTCGACTGCTGGGCTTCGGGCGCTGGAAACTCGACACCAGCGCCCGTCACCTGCTGGATGAAAACGGTACCCTGGTGGCCCTCAGTGGCGCCGAATATCGCCTGTTGCGGGTGTTCCTCGATCATCCGCAGCGGGTGCTGAACCGCGACCAATTGCTCAACCTCACCCAGGGCCGCGACGCCGACCTGTTCGACCGCTCCATCGACCTGCTGGTGAGCCGCCTGCGCCAGCGGCTGCTGGACGATGCCCGTGAGCCAGCCTATATCAAGACCGTGCGCAGTGAAGGTTATGTGTTCTCGCTGCCAGTGGAAATCCTCGGTGCAGCCCAATGAAACGGTTGCTGCGCTGGCCGCGCACCCTGGGCTCGCGCTTGTCGCTGATCTTCCTCACCGGATTGATCCTCGCCCAGGCGCTGTCCTTCGGCGCGCAGTCCTACGAGCGTTATCAAAGTGCCAAGAGCGCCATGCTTGGCAACCTGGAAACCGATGTCTCGACCTCCATCGCCATCCTTGAACGCCTGCCGGCGAACGAGCGTGAAAGCTGGTTGCCGCGCCTCGCACGGCGCAACTACCACTATGTGCTGAGCGAGGGCGTACCGGGCACGCCCATGAGTCCGGATGAAGTACCGATCGCCGTCCCCACGCTCGAAAACGCCATCGGCCATGACTACCGGCTGACCTTTAGCGACATCCCCGGCCCGCGCAAACACTTCCAGGCCCATCTGAAACTGCGCGACGGCAGCCCGCTGACCCTCGACGTCACCCCGTCGATCATGCCCATGTCGCCCTGGCTGCCATTTGTCCTGCTCGGCCAGTTGCTGCTGATGCTCGGCTGTGCCTGGTTGGCGGTACGGATTGCCGTGCGCCCGCTGAGCCGCCTGGCCCAGGCCGTGGAAAACCTCGACCCCAATACCCACGGTGTGCCCCTGGACGAAACCGGCCCGACCGAAGTGGCCCACGCGGCGGCGGCCTTCAACGCCATGCAGGCGCGTATCGCCACCTATCTCAAGGAGCGCATGCAACTGCTGGCGGCGATTTCCCACGACCTGCAAACCCCCATCACCCGCATGAAGCTGCGGGCCGAGTTCATGGACGACTCCATCGAAAAGGACAAGCTCTGGCAGGACCTGGGCGAAATCGAGCACCTGATCCGTGAAGGCGTGGCCTATGCCCGCAGCGTGCATGGCGCCACCGAAGCCAATTGCCGCATCGACCTCGACGCCTTTCTCGACAGCCTGGTCTTCGACTATCAGGACACCGGTCAAGCCGTGGAGCTGACCGGCAAGAACGGCGGGCTGATCGACACCCGCCCCCATGCCTTGCGACGGGTACTGGTCAATCTTGTGGACAACGCGCTGAAATTCGCCGGCAGTGCGCAGATCGTGATCACGACCGGGGAAAACCGGCGACTGTCGATCCTGGTCCTGGACCGCGGCCCGGGTATCGCCCAGGCGCAATTGGAGGAAGTCCTCAAACCCTTCTACCGCGTGGAAAGCTCGCGCAACCGCAGCACTGGCGGCACCGGCCTGGGCCTGGCCATCGCCCAGCAACTGGCGATTGCCATGGGCGGCACGCTGACCCTGAGCAATCGTGACGGCGGCGGACTGTGTGCCGAACTCGAACTTGATGCCCGCTTGAACTGAGCACCGGCAATACACCTGCGGGTTTCGCGGCGCGGTAAAATCCTGCAAGCTGAACCCGCCGGCACCGACCACCTGGGTGCCCGATTTAGCTATGCTAGGAAAACGCGTGCGCGCGAAGCCTTTCTGGTGCTGCCGGCGCCTTAGCAGCCCGGCGACATCGCCTTGATGGAATAAAGCATGACCCAACGATCGGTAATCAACGCCTCGGTTAGCCCCAAGGGCAGCCTCGAAACCCTTTCCCAACGCGAAGTGCAGCAACTGAGCGAAGCCGGCTCCGGCAGCATCTACACGTTATTCCGCCAGTGCGCCCTGGCCATCCTCAACACCGGCGCCCATGTCGACAATGCCAAGACCATCCTCGAAGCCTACAAGGACTTCGAGATCCGTATCCACCAGCAGGATCGCGGTGTCCGCCTGGAACTGCTGAACGCTCCAGCCGACGCCTTCGTTGATGGCGAAATGATCGCCAGCACCCGCGAAATGCTCTTCAGTGCCCTGCGCGATATCGTCTACACCGAGAATGAGCTGGAAAGCCAGCGCATCGACCTGGACAGCTCCCAGGGCATCACCGACTACGTCTTCCACCTGCTGCGCAACGCCCGCACCCTGCGTCCCGGCCTGGAACCGAAGATGGTGGTGTGCTGGGGCGGTCACTCCATCAGCACCGAGGAATACCAGTACACCAAGAAGGTCGGCCATGAACTGGGCCTGCGCAGCCTGGATATCTGCACCGGTTGCGGTCCTGGCGTGATGAAGGGGCCGATGAAAGGCGCAACCATTTCCCACGCCAAGCAACGCATCACCACCGGCCGCTACCTGGGCCTGACCGAGCCGGGGATCATCGCCGCCGAGGCGCCGAACCCGATCGTCAACGAACTGGTGATCATGCCCGACATCGAGAAACGCCTGGAGGCGTTCGTGCGGGTCGGCCACGGCATCATCATCTTCCCGGGCGGTGCCGGTACGGCCGAAGAGTTCCTCTACCTGCTCGGCATCCTGATGCACCCGGACAACCGCGAACTGCCGTTCCCGGTGATCCTGACCGGTCCGCGCAGCGCGCAAGCCTACCTGGAGCAACTGAACGCCTTCGTGATCGCGACCCTGGGTGAAGCGGCACAAAAACACTACGAAATCATCATCGACAACCCGGCCCAGGTAGCCCGGCAGATGGCCCATGGGTTGAAGGCGGTGAAACAGTTCCGCCGCGAACGCAACGACGCCTTCCACTTCAACTGGCTGCTGAAGATCGACGGCGGCTTCCAGCACCCGTTCGATCCGACCCATGCCAACATGGCGAGCCTCAACCTCAGCCGCAGCCTGCCCGCCCACGAACTGGCGGCCAACCTGCGCCGGGCGTTTTCCGGGATCGTCGCCGGCAACGTCAAGGACAAGGGCATTCGCCTGATCGAAGAGCACGGCCCCTACGAGATCCACGGCGACGCGGCGGTAATGCGACCATTGGACAAACTGCTCAAGGCCTTCGTTGAGCAACACCGCATGAAACTCCCCGGTGGCGCGGCCTATGTGCCTTGCTATCGCGTGGTGAGCTGAAGCCGCGACAACGATCTGTTTGTACCTGCCGAACCGGTGCAAACAGATCGCCCTCCTGCGCCCAATACATCGTTCCTGAGCATGCCTGATCGATTCAGGCAGAGCCCCATGTACGGGTTTCAGCGTGTCGCGACCACGAACAACCTGGGAAACGGCAACAGCACGGTTCCATCGGCGAGCGCCGGGTAAGCCCCGGTGATCGCCGTCAGGTAAGCCTGCAGGAACGCCGCTTGCTGCTCCTCATCCAACGGTGCCAGGTACGGCCGCAGCGCCGAGCCCTTGAACCACTCCAGCACGGCGGCATGACCGCCGGCCAACGGGTGGTGATAGGTGGTGCGCCAGACATCCACGTGGCTGCAGTGCGGACGCAGCAGTTCGTAATAGAAACTCGCGTCGTGCCGCGGCGGGTGCCGAACCGTCGCGATCTTGTCCGCCCACGGTCCGTTGGCGGCCACTTCCCGCGCCAGCCGGTGCGATGGCTCCTGCATATTGTCCGGAGTCTGCACCGCCAGGCTGCCACCAGCCGCCAACTTGCTCACCAGATGGGGATAGAGCGTGGCGTGATCCGGCACCCATTGCAGCGAGGCATTGGCCAGGATCACATCGAAGGTTTGATCCGGGTTCCAGGTGGCGATATCGGCGAGTTCGAAATTCAACGCGGGCAAGCGCGCCCGAGCACTGACGAGCATATCGTCGGAGCTATCCATGCCGGTGACCCGCGCCTCGGGAAAACGTTGGGCCAGGACTTCGGTGGAGTTACCCGGACCGCAACCCAGGTCGACGGCCACGCCGACCGTGCCGGTGGGGATGGCGGCCACCAGATCGCGGACGGGACGGGTGCGTTCTTCTTCAAATGTCGAATATTGCTTGGCTGACCAGGTCATCACGCGTCCTCTTGTGTGTGGGGGGGGAGTGAGCACAAGCGTAGGTTTTGCACGCCATGATGACAAATGCTAATAATGACAATCTGCCATACTAAAAAGGTATTGAAATGCTAGACCTGCGTCGCTTGCATGCGTTTGTCGTGATCGCCGAAGAGGGTCATATCACCCGGGCGGCAGAGCGCCTGCATATGCAACAACCACCCCTCACCCGCCTGCTCCAGAAGCTGGAGGCCGAGATGGGCGTGGCGTTGATGGAACGCCTGCCACGGGGTGTCCGTCCGACCACCGCGGGCCTGGCCTTGCTGGAAGAAGCCCGCGCCGTGTTGGCGCGGGCCGAGGGCGTAACCGAGGTGGTGCGTCGCGCTGCCCGGGGTGAACAGGGGCGGCTTGGTATCGGCTTCACCAGTTCGGCTGCGCTGCACCCGTTTGTGCCGGGCGTGCTGCGGCACTTTCGCGAGGCGTTTTCCGGCGTTTCGGTGGTTCTGGAAGAAGCCGGAACCGGGGAATTGATGGATGCCCTGGTGCACGAACGCCTGGATGCCGCCTTCGTGCGCTCGCCCTTGAGCGGTACACCGACCTTGCAGGCCGAGCCGATTCTGGTCGAACCGATGTTGCTGGCACTGCCGATGGATCATCCCCTGGCACAAGACACCCGCGTCCCCCTGCCCTTGTCCGCGCTCGCCGGCGAAGCCTTTGTGCTGTATCGACGTCGGGTAGGATTGGGGCTCTACGACGCCATTCTAGTAGCGTGTCGCGAGGCGGGATTCAGCCCACAGGTGATTCAGGAAGCCCCACGCATGGCCGCCACCTTGAGCCTGGTCGCCGCTGGCCTGGGGGTTTCCATCGTCCCGGCCTCGATGCAGCGCCTGCGGGGCGACGGCATTGCCTATCGCGCATTGTCACAGTGTCCGGGACTGATCGCACCGCTGCACCTGGCGACCCGCGTGGGCGATAGCTCATCGGTGTTGCGGCGATTTCGGGAGTTGGTGATCGAAGCGGCGTCGATGGAAAGTCAATCTACCCAAACCTGAAACAACCTGCACTTTCAATTATCCGGCATTTACCTGATACTACTCGGCAAATGCCGGATACCAAGAGGTGCATCCAATGCTAGCCGAAGTCATGCGAGAACCCGCCTACGGTGCCTATCGGTTGCGGCTGGAATACCTCCTGCAGATTCCGACGGATGCGAGCGAACTCGAAATCCACGAGATGATCCAGTTCGGCTTCGAAGCCCAGAGGCTGATGAAGCTGTGCGACCAGGGCGATGTCACGCCATTGGAACGCGATCAGATCATTCCGCTCAAGACCCTCAAGACCCGTATTGCCAAGGAGCAGCGGCTGACCGTCGATGAGAGTGACCGGTTGTTTCGTGCCGCCCATATTACCGCCATGGCCGATACACTGTTCGGCAACGACGAGAAAGCCAGGCGCTGGCTGTCCAAACCCAAGGACCGCTTCTCGGGGAGAAGCCCCATGGCGATGCTGTCGACCATCCAGGGGACCCGGCAGGTCGAGGAGATGCTCATACAACTGGCCGAAGGGTTTTCCTTTTGATTTTCTGGCGAATCAGCGCCTTTGCCGACTTGACGGGGCGTGGCGGGGTCCTCGCCAGTGGACGCTGGCACACGGCAGGCAGGCCCGTCGTTTATCTCGCGGGAACCCCGGCAGGGGCCATGCTGGAAATCCTGGTTCATCTGGAGGTGGATCAGGAAGATTTTCCAGAAACCCTGCAACTGCTCAAGGTTGAGATCCTGGGTGATGTCAGCATCGCTCCGGCCCCGTCACTCAATGCAGATTGGGCCGATGACCTGCGTCACACCAAGGGTCTGGGCGATGCATTTCTCAAGAGCACAACGGCACTGTTACTGCCGGTACCCAGCGCCATCATGCCGCACACACAGAACTATCTCTTCAATCCCCTGCACACGGACTCGACCAAGGCCGTTGTGACCCGCGAGGCCTTCAAGCTGGATAATCGCCTGCTCAAGAAACCCTAGGTTTCAGCGATGTCCTTCAGGAGCCAGCGTGCTCTGCATCGGCAATTGACAAAACCATCGCCAGCTTTTAAAAATGGACGCCTGATCCAGGGTGCAAACAAACATGTCCGCAACGTTCAACCTCATCGCTATTGCCATTGGCTTGAATGCCAAGGCAGCGGCCTGCGTTGCGCTTGCCCCTAAATCGAAGAAACAGTCGCTCATGTGACCGGGGCGCGCTGTCCCGTCAGATGAGCTGACAGGACATTGAGCGCGACGACGGGTCACCCCTGCTCCTTGCCAACTTCCTTCTACGCTTCTGACGGTGACGACACGGTCAACCATCAGGAGAAAGTGCATGTCATCGCTTCAAGGTATCTGGGTTCCCCTCGTTACGCCGTTCGTGAACCAGGCCATCGACTTCGTCGCCCTGCGGCGGCTGGTCAGCCATCTGCTGGACAGCGGCGTCGATGGCATCGTGGTCTGTGGCACCACCGGGGAAGCCGCCGCACTGGGCAAACATGAACAGCTGGCGGTGCTGGATGCCGTGCTGGAGCTGGTCCCGCCGGAACAGGTGGTGATGGGCCTGGCGGGCAACAACCTCAGCGAGTTGCTGCAGTTCCAGAGCGAGATACTCAAGCGCCCCCTGGCCGGGCTGCTGGTACCCGCGCCCTACTACATCCGCCCGTCCCAGGCCGGCCTGGAAGCGTTTTTCAAGACAGTCGCCGATGCTTCCAGCGTACCGATCATTGTCTATGACATTCCCTACCGCACCGGGGTGAGCTTCGAGCAGGCGACTCTGCTCAGGATCGTCGCCCATGAGAATATCGTCGCCATCAAGGACTGCGGCGGCAACCTGAACAACACCCTGGCGGTGCTCGCCAGCGGCCTGGTCGATGTACTGTGTGGCGAGGACAACCAGATGTTCAATGCAATGTGCCTCGGCGCGACCGGTGCGATCGCCGCCTCGGCGCATATCCATCCCGAGTTGTTCGTCCAATTGCACCGGCAGATCCAGGAGCAGCAGCTCGCGGCCGCCAGGAAGACGTTTTTCCAACTGACTCCGCTGATCCAGGCCCTGTTTGTCGAGCCCAACCCCGGCCCGGTGAAAACCGCCCTCGCCCTCCAGGGATTGATTCGTGACGAACTGCGTGCGCCCATGCAAACCAGCAGTGAGGCCACGACCCGGCGCCTGCAAGACATTCTCGCAGCGCTCAAGCCCGACGCCCGGTAGAGCCCGGACCGGCGACCCGAGTAGGATATCCAGACTTACGTCATGAATCAGAAAGGGAAGTCGAGATGTTCTACCGGATAGCGGCCGACGGGCTGGTGTCGTTTCACCTGTTGTTCATCCTGTTCGTGTTGTTTGGCGGGCTGTTGGTGCTCAAATGGCGCCGGCTGATCTGGCTGCACCTGCCCGCCGCGACCTGGGGTGTGGCTGTTGAAGTCTTGCACCTGGAGTGCCCGTTGACCCGTTGGGAAAACCTCTTTCGCCAGGCCGCCGGACAAGGCGGTTATGGCGAGGGTTTTATCGAGCACTACCTGATTCCGCTGATCTACCCCGCCGGGCTTACGCCGACGATACAGCTTGGTTTCGGGGCCTTGGTGCTGGCGCTCAACCTCACGGTTTACCTGCGCCTGTTCAAAACCCGAAACCTGAAAGCCGCCCTCTAGACACCTCACCGAGGCGCTGCGACGAAACAGCGCTGTTGCAGTTTCTCGGATTGACCCTCTGACAAAACCACCATATAGTGTGCCTACGACAAATAAAAACACTACATGATGTGCCAACCTTCTCCTACGGCACCGCTCATCACCCTGGAGCGCCAGGGTTTTCCAATGCCTGCTTGTGCCGTGAATCCTGTTGAACGGGAGCCCTGAACACGTGTCTACCTGTCTGACGAAAAGGCAGTGAACCAGGCCTACAAACACCCCACACAAGGAATACCTGATGCTCAGCTGGGACGAATTCGACAAGGAAGAAGGCGCGGCCGCCATCAAGGGCGTCAACGCTGGCCATCCTACCGAAGCCAACATGGACCGCCTCGACAGCGCCGGTGGCGCCGCGGCCCTGGCA
>NZ_JALLIX010000044.1 GCF_023242365.1 Pseudomonas sp. MWU13-2100 | reverse complement strand
ATGGATGAGCGAGATCATGGACTTGAAGAAAGAGAAGAACTTCTTCGAGACCCGTGTGATCGAGTATCAGACTGGCGGTGCGTTGAGCTGGGATTGATGTTGTTGTTCACCTTGGGTGAATAGACTGGAATACCGAAAAGCCCTGAACCTGTTCAGGGCTTTTTTATTTGCGTCTGATCACTGCGTTATGCAGCCATGCGCTTGGCTTCCAGCCCTCGTGTTTCGATCACGTCGACTCCGTGTTACTAGAGAATGAACACCCTTCGCTGCGAAACCCTTCTCGCCAGATTATCCAGCGAGTCATTCAAACTCTAAGCCCGCCTCTCCATCAGGAACAACTCACCATAGTCGGCAGATGCCCGATGAGTTTTCTGACCTGAAAGTAGGACTCAGGAATGACGTACTCGGCGCCCTCTCAAGCGGAGCTGTCTTGCAATGCAAGACATCGATCAGAAACGAGAATCCAGACGCTGATTTTCCATCAGAAAAAATCCGCAAAAAATCCGCGATTTTCCTCACAAAATAAGTGCTATAACCTCACGGAGCCCTTATAGAGCAAGCCCGCACCGGACATATCGCCAGGCGAGCGGAATCCACACCGACCGTATTGACACGACGGACCTTCAGCCCGCGTAGGTAATACGCCTGTGATCCAGGGCAGCGTTGGACACATGGACCTCGTCAAAGGTCAAGGCGCCCTGGATATCATCCTCGGCCGACTGCCGTAAACGAGTGAACTGCTCGTTGTACTGCAGATTTTCCCCATAGGAGACGGCGGGCAGCCCCCGGGCGTCGATCCGGTAACACTGGTATTCGCCAAAACCGAACTCGGAACGTCCATAGGCCTGCGCTCCGGCACGAGTTCGGGAGACGATCAACACCTCCCCATCGAGCATCTTCGGAACTCCACCAAAGAAATTCGAGGCCCTGAAGCCATAATCCAGCGGATCGCCACGGCGCTCGACACGCATTTTTTTCTCGACCCGGAACAACTCGGCGAAATCCGCTCGCTGGATCATGCCGCGGCTATTGAAGTGGCCACCCGGCGGTAGAACTACCTGGGATTTGAACGGATTGTCGCGTAGCAACTCACTGTCGTCATAGACCTCGTAGTCATCGGCGGAACTCACGCTGCCCGAATCGGAGGCCGGTGAGTCGACCGAGCTCTGCGGCGACGGCGGCTCGGACAGCGCGGCATCCGACGGCCCCGCCACCGCAGGCGCATGCTGCGGACCCGCCCCGCTCAGGTAGATTTCCCACTCCGGATCCCAGTGCGGATTGAGCCCCGCGCCCGGCAGCCCCAGGGCTTTTCCGCGCCGCAGGGTGAGCCCGACGGGCTTGCGAGTCTGTGGGTCGATCACCTGCACGGTACCGTCGCGCAGTTTGAAATCGCTACGTATCTCATAGATCGCCGAATACCCCTCGGGATCGGTATAGCGAATATAGAAGCCCTGTTCGCCGAGCTGATAAATCCCCTCGGTATTGGGTTTGAGCCCCTCGAGCGAGACATTGCCCACGGCATGCGAACGGATAATCCGCGCCTGTCCCGGACGCAGGCGATTGACCAGGGCCACCTCAGTCGTAGCGGGTTGAGGGGGCTCTGGCGGCGTTGCGACGGGAGGGACAGGCTCCGGCAGTGGCTCGACAGGCGTTGTCGGCGACATCCCGGCCTGATCCGGCAAGGGCTGCGCGGACACCTCGGGCAGCTTCGCCCGTGCGCCCCGGACACCCCGCGCGGCCAGCGGTGCGGCATTGAGCAAACCGAAGAAAACCCGCGTCATTCCGGCCGCTCGCTCGTCCGTGGAATGAGCCTCGACTACCTGTTCCAGGCCCATTCCCGCCTCGGTCAAACCGAGCAACCCGGCCACCAGCTCGAATTCGGGAAACGCCAACGCCAACGCCCCCGCGGCATTCGCCACGGACTCAAGACAGTCACGCCAGAGGGTCTTGACGACACTGGCATCGCTGCGGACGATCAGGTCGATATCACGCACCGCGCGACGACGCTGCAAGTCACGCAGATGTTCGAAAGGATCGCCAGTGATGATCGGGCTTGTGCCGACATATTGTTGCGGATCCCACACGCCCGAGGCCGTGAACCCCGGGCGGTCGTAGGGCAACATGTGCAACTTGGGGTACTTGGACAAACCGACCAGAGCCGTCTCCAGTCCGCTGTAGGACAGGCCGTCGGGACGATCACTCAGTTCGAAATGACTGGCCAACTTCTGGCGCAACGCCGGAATCCCGGCCTGGCGCGCGAGCCACGCCTTCATCAAGCCGATTTCGGCGAAGCCGTGCAGGGGCGAAGCGTTGCCCGGGACATACAGCACGACCCGCCCGAACGCTCGATCGCAAAACAGCACCAGGTCGGTGGCGGCGTACCCGTAGATCGCCAGGAGGGCAACCTCGCAATAAGCTCCGGGCACCGACGCCGCCTGTATCTGCGCGACACTCAGTTCATGCCAGCGCTGCCAGTGATTGAGCCCGGCCGCACGCCAGACCAGATTGCGATCCTCCCACTTCAGCGAACCTTCATGCCACTGCAAGTCCGCAGCCTTGAGCAATGCGCACTTGAGTAAATCGCGATAATCCTGCCCATGCTCACGCCAGTAGGCATCTTGCCCAGGGGTGTAACGATTGTAGAGATCCGTATCCCAGACAAACTGCTGGAAGTCCCGTGGATTGATATCCAGCTGCGTGTCGGGACCATAGCGCCGCGGCGTCACACGTCGATAAATACCGTGGTAGTCGATGTAGTGCGTCCTCAGATAGTCGACATCCAACGGATTGAGATGGACTTCGGGGAGTTTTTCAACCGGTGTGATCGGCGGTGCCAATTCGAAGCGCCCTGGCAACAGGCGTTGCAAGAAATGATTGCCCTGCTGATAGTTGGAGAGCATGGCCTGGGTCAGCGTCTGCTGGTAAACCACCTGGCCGAGGGTCCCGGCATTGCCCTGTCGGCGATAGTGCAGATTGACCAGCAAGGTCTTTTCAGGATCGAGATCCAACTGCCACTGCGACTGGGCATGCTGACGAATCAGGCGTGTGGCGACCTTGGCGGGATCGGGCAACAGCACACCGCGCTCGCGGACAAATTGATCCAGTTGCGGATTGGCTTGCAGCCCGGCGACGAGCCCGGCGTGCTCAACGTCTGGTGCAGGAATTAAAACCTCGTTCATATCTCTCCCGGATGCTTGCAATTACGATCGCGCCCGTCGGCACAACGAACGGGCTTCAATCAAGGCCACGCACAACCGCAATAGCTGTTGTGTCTGTGACCGAACCTCCGGACTATGCTGGATAGCTGTCGGGAAACAGCGGTAAAAGAATAACGCCACGGGAGCGATAAAGTGGCTGACACAAGCCCCATGGAATGCGGCTCAAGGTCTATGCAGTGGCGAGGGACTATCCGCCGAACAACGCCTCCGCCAACCCGCGAACACCCGGCTGGACAGCAAAAACACCGCCCGCCAGCGGCTGCTCACTCAGATCGCCAGCCGGACGGATCGAGGTGACGAACAGGGTTTCCATATTGCGGCCACCGAAGGCACACATGGTCGGCTTCTTCACTGGCAAGGTAATGGAGCGCTCGAGCTGGCCCTGGGGAGTAAAGCGATGAATCATCCCGGCATCGTTGGCACATATCCAATAACAGCCGTCGCTGTCGATGGCCGCGCCGTCCGGCCGACCTGGATACTGGTTCATGTCGACAAAGATCCGACGGTTGTACGGGGTGCCGCTATCGATGTCGTAATCGAACGCCCAGATGAGTTGTACCGACGCATGGGAGTCGGACAAATACATCACCTTGCCGTCGGGACTGAAGGCCAGGCCGTTGGGAACCACGAAACCGTCAAGCCGGGAGTCCAATGGGCTACTTTGCCCGCCGTCATAGCGATACAGCGCACCTGCCGTTGCCCCTGCCGTCAGTTCGACCTGCATGGTGCCCGCCCAAAAGCGGCCCTGACGGTCACAACGACCGTCGTTGAAACGCATGCCCGGCAAGGCGTGGCTCACGCCGGTCAGGCGGTTGCACTGTAGATCGCCATCAAGGCTGGCGGTGAGTCGAAACAGTCCACTTTCCATGCCGGCAATCCAGCCGCCATCGGGGTACGCGGCGATGCAGGCGAGCATCTCGGGCGCCTCCCAGCTCTGGCTGGAGCGATTTGCCGGGTCCCAGCGAAACAAGCGTCTGGCGGGAATATCAACCCAGTACAGCGCGTGTTCACGACAGCTCCAGACGGGGCTTTCGCCGGTGGCGTTAGCGGCGTCGAGAATCAGTTCAACATCCATGCTCGTTCCAGTCAGTTAGTCGTTACAGGCAGCTTTTTGCACTAACCTCAGTCATCGCCAAAAGGCCCCAAGGTCACGAATGCCCCCCCCTGGTAGACCAGGATCGGATCATCCGCCGCCGGCATGGGCAAGGCCTCGACCTGTGCACGGAAAGGCTCGGAGCTGTCCCGGGCCTTGAAGTTCAGATGCGCGGCATAACTGTTGTCCCACCAGACATTCTGGTTGTCCGAAACCCCATAGACCACCGTATGACCTACGTTCGGCGTGTACAGCGCGCACTCGAGCAATTGCGTCAGGTCACCGTAGCTCAACCAGGTGCTCATCATCCGGCGGTTTTGCGGCTCGCTGAACGAAGAGCCGATACGGATGCTGACGGTCTCGATACCGTAGCGATCGAAATAGAAGCTGGCCATGTCTTCGCCGTAACACTTGGACAAGCCATAGTAGCTGTCAGGGCGACGCGGGGAATGGGCATCCAGTCGATGGCCCTGCTTGTGGAAACCGATCACATGATTGGAACTGGCGAAAATCACTCGTTTTACATTGTGGCGACGTGCTGCTTCATAGATGTGGAATACCCCGCAGATATTGGCACCGAGTATTTCTTCGAAGGGGCGCTCCACCGAAACACCGCCAAAATGCAGAATGGCATCCACGCCAGCGACCAATTGGTCAACGGCTTGTTTGTCGGCAAGATCACAGAGTTGAACCTCTTCGCTCTCGTCCAGCGCCGGTGCCACTTCGGCAATGTCGGAGAGGCGCAATATCCGGGTGAAAGGCCGCAGACTTTGGCGCAGTACCTTGCCGAGTCCTCCGGCGGCCCCCGTCAGCAGAAGGCGATTGAAGGGTTGATGCTCCGTCGTTGCGCTAGTCATTAGGGCTCGCTCTCTCACGTGTTGCGGTCTGCGTTATGAGTTGTCGTACAACATACTTGATTATCAACAGCCATTTTCACGGCTGTCAACGTACCCTGGGGCAAGACGCTCTCGGTTGCCGCTAGCTCGCAACCGAGGCGTCAGGCGCTCAGCGTTTGCGGATTAGAGCAGGGATATCGGATAGCTGATGAAGACTCGGTTTTCATTGAAACCGTTGATGTTGAAATTGCTGCGAATGGTCGAGTTACGCCATCTCACGTTGAGATTCTTGAATGTTCCACTCTGTACCGTGTACGCCAACTCGGACTCACGCCCCCGCTCCTTACCGTCGGTGATGGTCCCGGTGTGCACATTGTCGCCGCTGATATAGCGGTTCATCAGGGTCAGTCCCGGCACTCCGAGGGCGGCGAAGTTGTAGTCGTGGCGTAGCTGCCAGGAATGTTCCTGCGCGTTGTCATAGCTGGAGTTGTAGCTGTCGTTGGCCAGGGTGCCGCCGCTGGTGCCGTTGACACGCATCCAGGCGCTGTTACCGGTGAGTTTCTGCAAGCCGACATAGAAGGTGTTGCCACCGTACCTGGCCGAGAACAGTCCGGACCAGGTCTTGTTTTCCAACTCGCCGGCCTTGGCGCTACCGTCGTCCTTGCCGTAGAAAAAGCCGAGGTTGGCGCCCAGGGTCCAGTCGCCCAGCGGCTGACTATGCACCAGATTGAGGTACTGCTGGCTGTAGATGTCCTTGAGCTGGGCATTCCACACCCCGATCATCGTGCGATTGTCATTGAAGCTGTATTCGCCGCCCTGGAAGTTGAAGCGGTCGGAGGTAATGCCCGGCTTACCGTTCATGAACATGGCGGTCATGCTCGAGTCGTTGCGTGGACTGTTGTCCTGGAACTGGCCGCCGTAAAGTGTCAGGCCTGCGATTTCCTTCGAGGTGATCTGGCCGCCACGAAAGGTTTGCGGCAGCGAACGACCGTCATCCGAGCGCAGGATCGGCAACACCGGCATCCATTCGCCAACCTTCAGCTCCGTTTTGGAGATCTTCGCCTTCGCGGCCACACCCAGTCGCCCGAAGTTACTGGCAGGCTCGCCGTCGTTGTCCAGTGGCAACAACTGTGTACCGCCGGTGCCTCTTCCTCCGTCCAGCTTGACCGAATACAGGCCCAGAACGTCCATCCCGAAACCGACCGTCCCTGGCGTGAAGCCTGAGCGCGCATCAAGAATGAAACTCTGTGTCCATTCTGCGGCGGTGCTTTGCGTGTGGGCCGGGTTGGTGAAGTTTCGATTGAAGTAGGCATTGCGCAGATTCAGGTTGGCTTGGGCATCGTCGAGAAAGCCTTCTGCGCTGCATATCTGCGGGAGGGCAAAGAGCAAGCCTGTCACTGCGAGCGAAGGGGTGAGTCGAGTAGGACGGATGATCATTATTGTTGTGCTCCTTGTTAAACGAACGCATTTCGCCAGGGCCATGAATAGCCTTCTGTGAGCGAAAAACGGCGTGCAGCCACGACAGCGACTTGAATGAGAGTTGAGTCGTGCCTGATTAGCGTGCGACGTGGCTTACGAACGCGCTTGCGAGCGTGAGCGCGCGATAAAGAGCGAACGGACCGTCGGATGCCAATGAGAAGAAGGGGGGTGGGGGGAGGTAAGCGTCATCAGGATCTCCTTTTTATTTTTATATATGACATACGTTATCGTACAACACATATCGATTATTGAAACATCCTTGCTTCATTGTCAACCGCCTGAAAATCAAACCGTGGCGATTTCGTACACAAGCGTATGTGCGAGCGTTTGCGCAGGTCCGAGTACTGGCTGCCATGGAAGCGCCGACGTTTCCGATTGACAACGCGGAACCGAACTGGCTATAAAGCGATTTGTTGTACGATGACGTATAACAATCTGGTTTTCCAAAAAACAAGGACATCTCCGCTCCTCAGGCGCGGAGCACGTACACCTCCAATCTAAAAATAATTAAGGTGAAACGATGAAAATCAAAGGCATCCGTTGGTGGATGGTCGGACTGGTGACCGCCGGGCTGATTGTCAACTATCTGGCCCGCAACACCTTGTCGGTCGCGGCACCAACGCTGATGAGTGAATTGAGTATTTCCACCGAGCAGTACTCGCAAATCGTAGTGGCGTGGCAAATCTGCTATGCGTTCATGCAACCAGTGGCCGGATACATCATTGATGCCATCGGCACCAAAATGGGTTTTGCCATTTTTGCCATCGCCTGGTCGGCGGCCTGCGCCGCGGCGGCGCTGGCCACGGGCTGGCAAAGCCTGGCCTTCGTCCGCGGCGTGCTGGGACTGACCGAGGCGGCAGGGTTGCCTGCCGGGGTCAAAGCCACCACCGAATGGTTTCCGGCCAAAGAGCGCTCGGTCGCCATCGGTTGGTTCAATATCGGCTCATCCGTGGGGGCGCTGCTCGCGCCGCCGCTGGTGGTTTGGGCCATTTTGCAAAGCGGTTGGCAATTGGCGTTCTTGATCGTCGGCGGGCTGGGTATTGCCTGGAGCGGGCTCTGGCTTTTGCTGTACAAACACCCGCGTGATCAGCAGCATATGAACGACGTCGAGCGCGATTACATCCTGGCCGGCCAGGAGTCGCACTTCAAAGATGCGGCGCCGAAAAAAGGCAGTTGGAAGACGATCATCACCAGCCGTAACTTCTACGCCATCGCCTCGGCGCGAATTCTCTCGGAACCCGCCTGGCAGACGTTCAACGCCTGGATCCCGCTGTACTTGATGACCGAGCGGCACATGAACATCAAGGAAATCGCCATGTTCGCCTGGCTACCCTTCCTGGCAGCGGATATCGGTTGTGTCCTGGGCGGTTACCTGAGTCCGTTGTTTCATCGCTACTGCAAGGTATCCCTGTTCACCTCACGTAAGCTGGTGATGGTATTCGGCTGCTCCTGCATGATTGGCCCGGCCTGTATCGGCCTGGTAGACAGCCCTTACATGGCGATTGCACTGTTGTGTGTCGGCGGCTTCGCCCACCAGACCCTGTCGGGGGCGCTGTATGCCATCACCTCGGACTCGTTCGGCAAAAACGAAGTGGCCACGGCCACGGGGATGGGCGGTATGTTCGGCTACCTGGGCGCCGCCGCCTTTACCCTGGTGTTCGGCGTTCTAGTGACAAAGATCGGCTACAGTCCGCTGTTCGTGGTGCTGGCGATTCTGGACATCGTGGCGGCCATCGTGGTCTGGAATGTGGCTCGGGCAATTGCGCAGGAACCCGAGTCTCAACCAGGTGAAACGACGCAATCGAATCAACGTCCATCCATATCGGGAGCCTGAGAGACTGTTCTGTTTCCGATTGGACCGGCCAGGTCGATTGCTGTCGATTCTGACCAGTGACAGTCTCTCCACCAACGGCGGCTGAATGGCCAGGCACGCGATGATAACTGGCGTGCCTGGCCATGCGTTTGCAGCTCCTGCTCGATAAACGCCGCAATCATGGCTCGCTAGACTTGTTCGACACATCAGGAACGGCGGGGTATCCCTCGGATAATACCCGCACCTTGGCGATCACCTGCTCCACGCACCGCGGCGCCCTGAGCGCATCGCTGTCTTTCTGGAAACGCGCAGCCTCAGTAACGTCCCCCCGCTCCGCCAGCAACCTGACAATCCGCTACCGATAATCGGAATGCTGAAAAAACGTTTGATCCGCCCTGAAAACAACTGTACAAAAACACAGTATATTCAAATCAGCCGATCAAGCCCGGAGAGTACCATGTCCAGCCAAGCCGCCAGTCATGTGATGAGGACCACCGTTGAACGCATCGTTTTGCATCAATTCACTCCCCGACACTGCCTGCAGGCGCGGGTCATGCTGGGCTGGAGTCATGAGCAACTGAGCCGGGAGTCCGGTGTCTCGGTCGCCGCCATCCAGCGCTTCGAAACCGGTGAAACACTCAGGGATGTCACGCGGCTGGCCCTGGCCTTTTGCTTCGAGGCGCAAGGCCTGGTGTTCTTCCCCGGGTTTGCCCCCGGACGCGGGATGAATATCCGCGGAACCACGCCGGACCCGATTGAACGCCGGGACTACGAACTGATCGAGTAATCGACTCACAGCGCTGCTGTCGGACTCTCCAACGCGCGCATCACCCGCTCGACCAAGGCTGCCACCGGATGACCGGTGGCGTCCAGCCGCAACACCGAACACGGCAGGCTCCTGATCCAGGTTTCATGTCGTTTGAGGCTGCGGGTGCCATGGTCGCCGGTGTCGTAGCCGACAGCCCAGTCCAGAAAGGTCCGGGTCGCGGTAAATCGCTCTCCACCTTCGTGGATCTGTTCGCCGTAGCGCAGGAATTCACGAACCCGCAGACGCTGCAAACGGACCTCAGGATCGAGGCGCAGGAAAATCGCCAGGGTGAAGGCCGGAATCATCGCATCACCCCAGCCACAGAGCGAGCCGGAGAGCACCCAGCTGTCTTGCCCGGCCAGTTGCTCGCGCAGCAACTGTACTCGCTGGTCACGGGGGCGCTTGCAACTGAAAGGCTTGTCGGCGGGCTGCCAGTAAAAGTTGTCCGAGTCGAAATGCGCGATCCCCAAGCGCTCGGCCAAGGCCGCGCCCAAGGTTGTGGTACCGGAGCCCGATGCGCCGAAGAGATGAATTCGATGAGCCATGGTCGCTCCTGATGCCCTGCTTCCAGTCTCGAACTCATGTTAGACCCGTAGCTGCCTGAAGGCTGTACGAAAACTCCCCCTCGACAGCTGGACGTTTCCGCACAACGACTAAATCCGCAATTGTAGCGAGCGACCGATGACCTGCGGCGCTCGCCGGCCTGGCCCTTGGCGAGTGGCTCACTATCCCGTCGCTGCCGGACATTGCCGATTGGCAGACCTTAGAACAGGCGCGCCAGGCTGCGAAGCCCAATCTTTCACACCAGGCACCAGCGGCTGGCTAGCTGAACAGCGCCAGATAAAAACTGTGGGAGCGGGGCTTGGTCCGGGCGGCGTTCCGACGAAGCTTTTTAGTGGCCTCTCGGGCCCTTTCGCGGGCAAGCTCCGCTCCCACACAAGCGCAGTTCCCACCTGGTATGTGTTCAGACTGAATTACCCGGGCTTATTCAAAATCCGGGTCCTGTCGCGCATTCGAAGCCTGCTCGTAGCCGTAGGCTATCGCCAGCAACTCGGCCTCGCTCCAGCGCGCACCATAGAAATACACCGAAGTGGGCAGGCCATCGGCGTCCATGCCCGAGGGCACGGTAATCCCCGGGTACCCGGCAAAGCTGGCGCTTCCCAATTCAAGGATCGCGAACGGATGGGGATCCCCCAGCGCCGCATCCAGTCCGTTATCGGCCAGCAACTTGTCGACATTGCTGCGCGCCTCATCGCCCAGCCCATCCGACAGCTTCAGGTATTCGGCCTCGTCAAACACCAGCCCATTGGCTCGCTTGAGCAGGTCCTGGTTATAGTTTTCCGCAACCGGATGCTTTTCGTTGTAATCAACCAGATCCTCGAGGGTCGAAACCTTCAGCCCGGAACGACTGGCCAGATAAGCGGGCAACACCCGCTTGATCGTCATGTCGAACAAACGCGATACCCGCGACCAATCGTTGTCACTCCAATCGGTGCCCTTCAAGTCGACCGGAACCAGTTGCGCACCGGCCCGGCGCAAGGTGCCCAGGGCCTGGGCAAACTGCGGATGCTCGTTCAAGTCTTCACTGCCAGGCTTGAAGCGGCTGGGATAACCAATGACCTTTCCTTGCAGGGCATCGGCCTTCAGCTTTTGCGTGTAATCCTTGCTCGCAGGCACTTGCGCGGTAGCCGGGTCACGCGGATCGAGGGCCGTCATGGCATTGAGGAGCAAGGCGGCATCGCGCACGGTGCGCGTCATCGGTCCGGCACTGTCGAGCTCACGGGACGCGGGAATGATGCCCGTGCGGCTCAACAAGCCCACGGAGGGCTTCATGCCCACGATGCCATTCTTCGCCGCCGGGCAAATCACCGAACCGAAAGTATCGGTCCCCAATGCGAGGGGCGCGTACCCCGCCGCTACCGCGGCAGCGGAACCGGAACTGGAACCACAGACCTCACCACCCGGCGCATGCGGGTTCCTGGTCTGTCCGCCTCGGCCGCTCCAGCCATCGGGCAGTTGGTCACCGCGAAAGTTCGCCCACTCACCCATATTGGTCTTGCCCAGGACAATGGCGCCCTGCTCGCGGAGTTTGTGCACAATGAATGCATCGTCAGCCGCCGCGGCACCGACCATGGCCAATGAGCCCGCCGCCGTCTGCATCTGGTCGGCGGTATGGATATTGTCCTTGAGCAACACCGGGATGCCATGCAAAGGGCCACGAATATTGCCCGCCTTGCGCTCGTCATCCAGCGTCCGCGCAATCGACAGCGCCTCGGGATTGAACTCGATCACCGCCTCGATGGCCGGGCCGAATGAATCCAGATTGGCCGCGCGCGAGATGAGATAACTCACCAACTCCTGCGAAGTGACGCGCCCTTCGGCCAGCGCGAGCGCCACTTCCCCGGCGCTGGCATAGACCATCCCCGCCAATACGGTGTTTTTAACGGCGCCGGCCGCCGGGAATATGGTTTTTTCGACGGAGCCCGCCTGACTGACAAGCGGTGTCAGACCAAGCGCGTACAACAAGGCAAGGCGAGTGAGCGCCATGGCGGTTTTTTTGAAAGTTCGACTCATGAATCGTGTCCTGATAAAACCAAACGCCAGTGATCCATTTCACGGGCGGCGGTCATCCTAATGGGCGCTTCCGTCAGAAGCGCCGGACACAATCGGTTGCAGACTGAGTGAAAAATCAATGCAAATCGTGAGACACCCTAGCGTGCCGTGATTGGTGTTTGCACCGCTTCCGGGTGTTCCACTTCCAGCCACCAGGCGTACCCGCGATGGGGTTGCAGCAGGTTGAAGGCTTCGCCCATCCGTGGCGTGGTGATGGACACATTGCGTTCCCAGGCCAGGGCCAGGATACGGTCGAAGGGTTCATGCCAGGCATGGAAGGACAGGTCGAACGTGCCATTGTGGATCGGCAGCAACCAACGGCCCTTGAGGTCCAGGTGCGCCTGCAGGCTCTGCTCCGGTTGCATGTGCACATGCGGCCAATCAACGTTGTAGGCACCGGTTTCCATCAGGGTCAGGTCGAAGGGCCCGTAATGTTCACCAATCTGCTTGAAGCCTTCGAAATAGCCGCTGTCACCGCTGAAGAAAATCCGCTGCTCGCCCACCATCATCACCCAGGACGCCCACAGCGTCTGGTTATTGTCGAACATTGTACGTCCGGAAAAATGCTGCGCCGGGGTGGCGGCGAAGTGAATGTCGCCGACCTGGGTTTCTTCCCACCAGTCCAGTTGCCGGACCTTGTCAGCGGGGATGCCCCACTTGATCAGCAGATCGCCGACGCCCATGGGCGCGAGAAAATAGCGCGTCTTGGCGGCGAGTTGCAGGACGGTCTTATAGTCCAAATGGTCGTAATGATTATGGGAAAGGATCACGCCCTCGATCGGCGGCAAGTCGTCGAGGCTGATGGGCGGTTGATGAAAACGCTTCGGACCGGCCCATTGCACCGGCGACGCTCGTTCGGCGAACACTGGGTCGGTCAACCAGAAGAGCCCCTGCAGCTTGAGCAACAAGGTCGAGTGGCCGAGGCGAAAGACACTGAAGTCTTGCGCCGCCAGCAACTGCTCGCGACTCAGCCCCTGGACCGGGACACTGCCGGACGGCCGGGTACTGCGGGGTTTGTGAAAGAGCATTTTCCAGAAAATACCGAGCATCTTGCCGAACCCGCCCTGGGGGGTCGGCGCATGGTTGCGGTACTGTCCCTGCTCCTGCAAGGACGAGGGTTTGGCGCGGGTAAGCGAACGAGTGGTCATAGCGGGGTGACTCCCGGAAACCGCCAAGGGTTCCCACGTTCTTCTGCTGGATGATCAATGGCCGCTGCACGCAAGCCTTGAACCGATGAAATACCGGGGTAGAGCAACTACACTACACAGTGTAGTTTCAAGCTTGCAACAACGCTGCTGATAAGTAAACTACCAAGTGTAATTTTTCATCTCCTGCCGAAGCCGCCCATGACCGCTCCCCTACGCCTGACCGACCGCAAACGTGAAGCCATCATCCAGGCGGCCATCGAGGCCTTTCGTGCCGACGGTTTCGAGGCCACCAGCATGGACAAGATCGCCGCCAAGGCCGAGGTGTCCAAACGCACGGTGTACAACCACTTCCCCAGCAAGGAAGAGTTGTTCGCGGAAATCATGCACCACATGTGGGCCAAAAGTGCGGCACAAGTGGATATGTCCTACCACGCGGATCGAAGCTTGCGCGAGCAATTACGCGAACTACTCGCCTTGAAACTGCGCCTGCTCAGTGAAAACAGCTTCCTCGACCTCGCCCGGGTGGCGATCGCCGCCACCATCCACTCCCCCGAGCGCGCCCAAGGCATGGTTGCGCGCCTGGCCGAACAAGAGGAAGCCTTCAACCAGTGGATTCGCGATGCCCAGGCCGACGGCACCTTCAAACCCGTGGACCCGGCCTTCGCCGCCGCGCAACTGCACGGCTTGCTCAAGGCCTTCGCCTTCTGGCCACAAATCAGCCTCGGCCAGCCGCCTCTGGACCCCTCGACTCAGAGCCGCGTCATAGAGTCGTCGCTGGATCTGTTTCTCGCTGGCTACGAAATCGTCAAATAGCCGGCGCAGGCCGCCAAAACCGCCGCAAGACCTTCTAAATGGCTTGGAAGGACACTGATTATTCTTCACGGAATGCTCGACAATATTCATCCTTCTTATCCGATGAACGGCCGTTCCGTGCAGAACACCGCCCAGGTGTTCAGATGAATAAAGTGGCGCAAAAAACCTATGCAAATCCAACGAGGCAAAGGGCTGTCGTTTGCCAAGCGCATTTACCTGCCCCGCACGGTAGGCGTTGGTATCGGCTGCTTCAGCGTAATCGCCGCGCTTTACCCGTTGGCCATGCCGATGTGGGTCTGGGTATTGCTGACTATCAATGCGCTGGCCTGGCCACACCTGGCCTATCAGATCGCCAAGCGCTCGCCTTTTCCCTACCGCACTGAACGCCGCAATATCCTCATCGATTCGCTGATGGGCGGATTCTGGGCCGCGACCATCCAGTTCACGCCACTGACCACCGTCAACATGCTGTCATTGATGGCCATGCATAACGTTGCCGCGGGTGGACCGCGACTGATGGCCCAGGGCCTGGTCGCCCAAGCCATCGGCATCCTGGTGTCCTGGCTGATCTTCACCCCGGCCTTCAACCCGCTGACCACAACCGTGCAGATCTACAGCACCCTACCGGTACTGATTCTCTACCCCCTGGTGATCGGCATGGGCTGCTATCAACTGGCGATCAACCTGGCCGAACACAAGCGCACCCTCAGCGCCCTGAGCCGCACCGACAGCCTCACCGGGCTGCTCAACCACGGCTCCTGGAAAGACCTGCTGCACCTCAAATTCCACAAATGCCGCTACAGCCAGTGCCAGGCGGTAATTGCCCTGATCGACATCGACCACTTCAAGGCCATCAACGACACCTACGGCCACCTGGTCGGCGACAGTGTGCTGCGCCAATTGAGCAAGGACCTGCGCGACAACCTGCGCGAAGATGACCTGGCCGGGCGTTACGGCGGCGACGAGTTCTGCGTGATCCTGCCGGATATGTCACTGGAACGGGCCAATGACGTGATGGAACGCCTGCGTGAAGCGTTCGGCAACTACCGCAATGCCGAAGTCCCGGAGCTGCGGGTCAGCCTGAGTATCGGCCTGGCCACTTGCCGCAGGGATTTCAACGATGCCGGGGCCTGGCTGAACGAAGCCGACAAGGCTCTGTATGTCGCCAAGAACACCGGACGCAACAAGGTCAACAGCGCCGAAGAGGACAGCACCGTGGGGTGCGCGTGCAAGCTGGCCAACCCGGCTTGAGCAGCACCGCCGGTCTGAAAGACACCGCACAAAGTTGTACGGAAAGACTTAGCTTTGTATAAGAAAAGAAATATCATTTAGCCATTATTTAGTCAGCAATTTTCTGAACGATTACCTGGGTACAGAACACTTGCACAGCTCAAGGATTTTCATGGGCGCAGCAGTGCAGTGCTTTGACTGGAATATGGTTTGCGGCCTTCTACGCCGCAGTGAACTGCCAGCCATGGAGCGCTAGCATCGGGCTGTCGCTTCCCTTGCCCGTTCTCGGACAAGCCGCAAGCCGCATGACCATGGACTGACTCTCACGTTGTATCCCTCTCCGAGCCGACGCCATGCTATTCAATGCCAATAAGAAAGCCATCAGTGCCTTGCAACAATCCCTGGCTGAACAAGCTAACCAGCTTAGCGCCATCGAGCGCTCCATGATCGTGATCGAGTTCGACCTCAATGGCACGGTCCTGCGCGCCAATGACAATTTCCTCAAGGCCACCGGCTATCGTCAGGAACAGGTCGTCGGCCAACCACACAGGATGTTCTGCACGCCCGCCCACGCCCGTAGCAGTGAGTACACACAGTTCTGGACGCGGCTGAAGTCCGGCCAGTTCGAGTCCGGGACGTTCGAGCGCGTCGCCGCCGATGGTCGGATCGTCTGGCTGGAAGCCAGCTACAACCCGATCAAGGATGGCAATGGCAGCGTGTTCAAGGTCGTCAAATACGCCCTGGACATCACCGTCAGAGTGCAACAAGAGAGTGAGGCCAACGGCAAATTGCAAGCCATCGACCGAGCCATGGCGATGATCGAATTCAATCCAGACGGCAGCGTGATCGGCGCGAACCAGAACTTCCTCAGCCTGATGGGTTACACCCAGGCGGAAATCCAGGGCAAGCATCACAAAATATTCTGCAAACCGGCCACCGCCAACAGTAGCGAGTATCAGGATTTCTGGCGTCGGCTGAACCAGGGCGAGTTCTTCAGTGGCCAGTTCGAACGCGTCGCCAAGCGTGGCCAGACCTTGTGGCTTGAAGCAAGCTATAACCCGGTGTACGACGCCAGCGGCCGGCTGTGCAAGGTAGTCAAGTTTGCCTCGGACGTTACCCATCGCGTCGAGAAACACGAACAGGATGCCAAGAGTGCGAACGAGGCCTATCACATCTCGGTCGAGACGCGGAAAGTCGCCGAGCACGGTACCGGCGTTATCCAGCAAGCGGCCGCCGAAATGCGCGAAATCGCCTCGAACATCGAAGGTTCTTCAGCGCTGATCGCCAAGCTGGGCGAGCGTTCCGAGCAGATCACCGCCATCGTCAATACCATTCGCGGGATTGCCGACCAGACCAACCTGCTGGCACTGAACGCGGCGATTGAAGCGGCTCGGGCGGGCGAACAGGGACGCGGCTTCGCGGTGGTCGCAGACGAGGTGAGATTGCTGGCGGCGCGCACCAGCGGCTCGACCGCGGAGATTTCCGGAATGATCGGCATGATTCAGAATGAAACCCTGCAAGCCATTGACAGTATGAACGGCACCCGCGACCGAGCCGCCAAGGGGGTTGACCTGGCGGATCAGGCCGGCACGGTGATCCTGCAGATTCGTGAAGGGGCCAGTAACGCGGTGCAAGCGGTGAGCATGTTCGCCGGCGAGCGCAACTAAGACCCGAGAGGCCGGGTGAGCGCGCCAGGGAAGGCGCCAGGCAAGATCGGATAGGGCTATAGTGAATCCTGATTCCCACGCCTTGCAGAGTTCATCATGACGCCAGAAAACCCCGCGGAGAAAAGTCCTGCGAACCCCCTCGACCACCTGCGTTTCCATCGCCCCCATGCACATCTGTCCAGCACATTCGGCAACGACACCTTCGCGCTGAAGGCCGAAGCCTTCGCACGTTTTTTTGGTACGCCGATGTTTCTCGGCGCCCAGACGCTGATCGTCGCGGTCTGGATTATCCTCAACGTCACGGGCGTGACCCGGTTCGACGTCTATCCGTTCATCCTGCTCAACCTGGCGTTCAGCCTGCAGGCGGCCTATGCCGCGCCCTTGATCCTGCTGGCCCAGACCCGCCAGGCCGCACGGGACAAGGCCCACGCCGACGCGGACGCCCAGCACCGCGAGGCCCTGGCTGTCGCCAATAGCGAACGCCAGGCCGCGGCGGCAAAAACCACCGAACAGCTGTTGACGCTACTGGAACAGAACACCCATCTGACCGAAATGACCAAACAACTGACCGAACGCATCGAAGGCCTGACGTTGGAGATGCACGAGCATTTCGTGCGCAAGACCTGATACCGCCTGGTTATCGATACACTCTTTTAAAAATACCGCGTCCCTGTAAATATCGTCTTGCCGGGAGGCCGAACCGCGACGCACGCATCCTGGGACGCCAAGAGCTTCGCCAGCAAGCCACGCACCGACAAAAGCCAATGTGTTTTCAGCCTGAAGGAATATCCATGGAGCAGCGCTCGCCACACACCGTCCTGAACATCGCCCTGATCGGCGATCACGACCCGCAGGTCACGGCTCACCGTGCCATTCCCGTGGCCTTGCAGCAGGCGGCCGAGGCCGCCGGGCTTGAGGTTCACGCCCACTGGCTGGCCACGGACAGCCTCACGACGCAGACCGACCTGAGCCTTTTTGACGGTTTCTGGTGCGTGCCTTCCAGCCCCTACCGCAGCCTGGAAGGCGCCTTGCGGGCGATTACCCATGCCCGCGAACAACAACGACCGTTCCTCGGCACCTGTGGCGGTTTCCAGCATGCCATCCTGGAATACGCACGCCATGTACTGGGCTGGACCGATGCCGAACATGGCGAAACGGCACCCGACTCATCGCGCGCGGTGATTTCACCGTTGAGCTGCTCGCTGGTCGAAGTCCACGACCGTATCCAGTTTGTCGAGGAAACACTGATCGCCAAGGCCTACGGGGCCCTGGAAACCCATGAGGGCTATCACTGCCGCTACGGCATCAACCCCGAGTTCGAAAGCGCCTTGCTCGACAGCGACCTGTACGTCAGCGGCTACGATGCCCAAGGCGATCTGCGTGCCGTTGAACTCAAGGGGCATCCCTTCTTCGTCGCCACCTTGTTCCAACCCGAGCGCGCGGCGCTGGAAGGGCGTACCCCGGCGTTGACCAGTGCGTTCCTGGCAGCCTGCGCAAGTCAACAGCGATGATCGCCCAGACACCGCCACCGCCTTACTACGCCGTTATCTTCACCTCGCGGCGTACCGAGGGTGATCAAGGTTACGGCGAGGCGGCGCAGCGCATGGTCGAGCTGGCCCGACAACAACCGGGCTTTCTCGGCGTGGAGTCGGCCCGCGGCGAAGACGGCCTGGGCATCACCGTGTCCTACTGGAGCAGCGAAGCGGCGATCCTGGCCTGGAAACAACACGCCGAACACAGCGAAATCCGCGAACATGGTCGTGCAACCTGGTACCAGGCTTTTCATACCCGAGTGTGTAAGGTCGAACGTTCCTACGCTTTCCAGCGCTGACGGCCAGCACCCTGTCAGGAAGCGCTGAGCACTGTGCGCAGCGCGACGATCTCGGGAATGTCCACACGCCGCTGATACACCCGCAGCGGCTCGCTGATGCTGATCCGGTCATCGATATTCTGCGCCAGCAATAGCTGGATCCGTTCGCGGCTGAGGCTCATGGTCTCCTCCGCGCTCGACACCCAGACAAACTCGCAGGCCGGAAAGATAGCGTCATCCGCCACGTCCATGCCGAAGGCGTCCTCACTGAAGCGGACGATGTATTGACCGGTCTTGCGATTGAAACCGACAAAACCCTTGAGCTGCTCGGCGGCCTGGCAGATCAGTTCGGATGTAATAGGCATGGTAAACCTCGCTGAAGAGCCACAAGGCTCATGGATGGCTGGTTTACACGCAGGGCAGGCCTGTCCCTCTGGCGGGGAAATGGTCGACAAGTCCTGTCACACAATACCCGAGGAAAATACCGGAAACCGGATCTGGAGCATGTTTGTGTCGATTTCGCGATAGCTGCTGTAGCAATCAGTTGTTAAAAGGAGGCTCTGACATTCACTCTCTGCGAAAGGAATTCGAGCATGCCCGTCAACTTCACCAAAAGCGCCCTGGTCCTGAGCCTGCTGTTGGGCCTGGGCACGGCCGAGGCCAACAGCGCCTCCAGCGCCATTGCGGCCGCGGCCGGCATTCCCCACCCCGCCGTGATCGCCCATCGTGGCGCCTCCTTCGATGCCCCGGAATCCACCGCCGCCTCCTACACCCTGGCCCGCGACCTGGGTGCCGACTACCTGGAAATGGACCTGCAACGCAGCAAGGACGGGGTGATCTTCGCCCTGCACGACAACAACCTGTCGCGTACCACCGACGTGGCCAGCAAGTTCCCCGCACGCAAGGACAGCCCGGCCAACGAGTTCACCTGGGCCGAACTGCAAACCCTGGACGCCGGCAGCTGGTTCAACAAGGCCTACCCCGAGCGTGCGCGTCCGGCCTACGTCGGCCTGAAAATCCTCAGCCTGGACCAGATCATCGATATCGCCCAGGCCAATCCGAAGCACCAGCCAGGCCTGTACATCGAAACCAAGGAACCCAAGCAGTTTCCCGGGATCGAGCATGAGCTGAAGAACAAACTGCAAGAGCGCGGCCTGTTGAGCCCGACCCAGGTGGTGTCCAAGGAACAGCCCCAGGTTGGCCAGGGCCAGGGCAAGGTGATCCTGCAGACCTTCGAAAAGAGCAGCCTGGAGCTGTTGCAAAAGGAAATGCCGGACACGCCGAAGATCCTGCTGCTGTGGGTCGGTGAAGGCAGCATCGAGCCCAAGTCGAAGGTCAGCTTCGCCGACTCCGGCGAAAAGACCAAGGCCGCCTACTACGCCAGGCAGGAGCCCAAGGACAAGGCCGAATTCGAAAAGTGGATCGACTACGCCAAGGCCCAGGGCGCCATCGGGACCGGCCCGTCGGCGGAACTGACCCAGGGCGGCGACCAGAGCTATTCGGACCTGGTCAAACCCTGGATGAACCAGTACACCCACGACAAGGGACTGCTGGTGCATGTCTATACCGTCGACACGCCGCAGGACTACAAGAAGGTCATGGATGCGGGGGTCGATGGCATCTTCACCAATCGTTCATCCGAGTTGCTCAAGTACTTCAAGCGCCCATCACCGAAAACCATACCGCAGATTCTTGAGGCCAACGGGTACTGAGGGCACCAAACCAGTGGGAGCGGTGCTTGTGGGATCGCCGCACCGCCGCGAAGTTTTTGGCAGCCTCAAGGGCCTCTTCGCGGATAAATCCGGCTCCCACAATATCCGCGTCGGAGCGGAGGCCCGCATGCGGCCGAAGACCTGTGGGAGCGGTGCTTGTCGGATCGCCGCACCGCCGCGAAGTTTTTGGCGATTTCCAAGCCCTCTTCGCTGCGATGCGGCGTCCCGACAAGCCAGGCTCCTGCACGCTCCGCGGCGCCTGGCAGATTGATATACCGCCGGCGCTTACCAGAGCGCCACGGTATAGCTGATGATCAGGCGGTTCTCGTCCAGGTCATTGCCGAAGTTCGAACGCACCGTCGCATTGCGCCACTTCACCCCCAGCCCTTTGAGCTTCCCGTCCTGGAACACATAGCCGATGTCGGTGTTACGCTCCCACTCCTTGCCTTCACCCGGAATCGTCCGTTGTACATGGTCGCCGGACACGTAGCGGGTCATGAAGGTCAACCCCGGCAAGCCCAACTGCGCAAAATCGTAGTCATAACGCACCTGCAAGGAACGCTCGTCGATATTGGCGAAGTCGCCGATCTGCACGAAGTTCACCAGGTACGGATCGCTGTGCCCGATGTACGGGAACGGGTCCTTACCACTCATGCGCTGATAGCCGAAGCCCAGGGCATTGCCCTTGAAGGAATAGGTGAACATCCCGCCCAATGCGCGGTTATCCAGCGGACGGAAGTTACCGTCCTCGGCGCTGCGAGCGTAACGCAGGTCGGTCTTCAAGCTCTGGCCCTGGCCCAGGTCCCAGTTATGCACCAGGCCCAGGAAGTTCTGCTGGTAGATATTTTCCAACTTGCCATAGCGATACTGGGTCAGCAGGTTCGGTAACCACTGGTAGTCCGCCCCGGCGAATTGAAACTTGTCGCTCGACCCACCGATGCGGTTGGCCGTCATCTTCTGATCATCGGTGGAGTCGACGTAGCGGATCTGGTTGAACGAGCCCCCGGTCAGCTTCAAGTGGTCGATTTCCTGAACGTTCAGCAAGCCGCCCTGAAAGGTCCCGGGCAGCAGGCGGGTATCGTTGGAAATGATCACCGGGTCCTTCACCTGGAAGCTGCCGACCTTCAGGGTGCTGTTGGAAATACGCACCTTGGCGGCCGCCGCCAGCTTGCCGTAACTGTCCTGGGAACCACCGTGGCGGGTGTCCGCAGGCAGCAGGCCGGTACCCGCGGTGCCAGGTCCCGAATCCAGCTTGTAACCGACCATGCCCAGGGCATCGAGGCCAAAGCCCACGGTGCCTTCGGTGTAGCCGGATTCCATGCGCAACAGGAAACCCTGGGCCCATTCATCGGCTTTTTCCCGGGAACCCGGCTGGCGAAAGTCGCGGTTGAAGTAGAAGTTACGTGCTTCCAGGGTCCCCTTGCTGTCGGCGAGGAAATCCGCTCGGGCGCCCGGCGCCCAGAGCAGGCCCAACCCCACTAACGCGCTCACTGGCACGGAAAAACGTGATAAATGATCGAACGACTTCATGGTGTGCTCCTTATTGCGGACGCGAGCCGACCCTCTCGGGGGCGTTGGGATCGCGACCGATGTGGTTGAAACGTCAGGATCAGTAGCCCCCGGGTCCGCCGGACCCAGGCGCCTCGGATATCAGCTCTCGAGCTGGCGACCGCGGGTTTCAGGCAGGCTCAGGGCCGCCAGGATCACCACCGCGTAGGCACCGGCGGCAAACACACCGATGCCGACGCCAATCGGCAGGGTTTCACTCAGCGCGCCGATAAACAGCGGGAACAGTGCGGCGATGGAGCGCCCGGCGTTGTAGCAGAAGCCCTGGCCCGACCCACGCATGCGGGTGGGAAACAGCTCGGTGAGGAACGCCCCCATGCCGGCGAAGATGCCCGAGGCAAAGAACCCCAGGGGGAAACCCAACCAGAGCATCCAGGTGTTATCGATGGGCAGTTGGGTATAGGCCAGGACGATGCTCATGGAGCCGACGGCAAAGAGGATGAAGTTCTTCTTGCGGCCGATGGCATCGGTCAGCAATGCGCTGATGACATAGCCGACATAGGAACCGACGATCACCATCGCCAGATAGCCGCCGGTGCCCAGCACGCTCAGGCCGCGCTCGGTTTTCAGGTAGGTCGGCAACCAGGTGGTGATCGCGTAGTAACCGCCCAGCGCGCCGGTGGTCAGCAGCGAGGCACGCAGGGTGGTGCTGAGCATCCGTGGTGCGAATATCTCGAAGAAGGCCCAGGGCGAAGGCTTTTCAGCCTGGCCCAGACGCTCGCCCCGAGCCTGTTCGAAGGTGTCGGACTCCTTGACCAGTCGGCGGATCACCAGCACGAACAGCGCCGGTACCAGGCCGATCATGAACAGCGCCCGCCAGGCCTGCTCCGGTGGCAGGAAGCTGAACAAGCCGGCATAGAGCAAGGCCGTCAGGCCCCAGCCCAGGGCCCAGCCGGCCTGCACCATGCCCACCGCCTTGCCACGATCCTGGGAGCGGATCACCTCGCCGATCAGCACCGCGCCGGCGGTCCACTCGCCACCGAAACCGAAGCCCATCAGCGTGCGCGCCACCAACAGTTGGTCGTAGTTCTGTGCCAGCCCGCACATGAAGGTGAAGAAGGCAAACCAGAGCACCGTCAGTTGCAGGGTGCGCACCCGACCGACACGGTCGGACAGAATCCCGGCGATCCAGCCGCCGACCGCCGAGGCCAGCAAGGTCGAGGTGCCGATCAGCCCGGCCTCGCCCTTGGATATGCCCCAGGTGGCAATCAGGGTCGGGATCACGAAACTCAGCATCTGGGTGTCCATGCCGTCCAGGCCATAGCCGATCTTGCAACTCCAGAAAGTACGCTTTTCATTTTTTGTCAGCGGGCCGTACCAACTGAACGGGCCGGCACGGCGCGTCCCTGAAGGCACTTGGTCAGTCATGGTGTGTTCCATGGAGAGTTCCTGCGGCAGCAAGGGAAGATGACGGACACGCCTCGTTGTTTTTTTGTGAAGGCGTTGTCGTGGAGAGCCGATGCAGATGCGCTACACCGTGGAGTGGATTCTTCGCGCCGGAGCGGTGCAGCGTCAAACGGGAAAAAAGCCGGTCAATGCATAAGAAAAGTTGATGGCCCCTTAATGGCATGTGCTGGGGCTCAGGCGTGCCGTGCACAACCGAAGATCAGTTTTTCTTGTTCGCAATAACAGATTTTCTCGTTGGACGAGGCTGCCGCGGCCCCCTAAAAAGGCCTCGACCCCCCATCAGAGAGAAGCTCGATGAACCTGCCAGCGCTGTCCTTCGATCAGTTGCGCCATCTGGCGCCGCGCGCCTTGCGCCGACACATCGCCACCGACCAGTATCAAGGCCACACCAGCGGCCTCGGCCTTGGCCGGGTACAAGCCAATATCGTGATTTTGCCAGGGGACTGGGCCGATGAGTTCCTGCGTTTCTGCACCCTCAATCGCCAGGCCTGTCCGATACTCGACATCACCGAACCCGGCGACCCGATGTTCCGTCATCTGGGCGAGAACGTCGATATCCGCCACGACGTACCGCGCTATCGGGTCTATCGCCAGGGCGAACTGAGCGAGGAGCCGCAGAACATCAAGCACCTCTGGCGCGACGATATGGTGGCCTTCGCCATCGGTTGCTCCTTCTCCTTCGAACAACCCTTGCTGGATGCAGGCATCGACCTGCGTCACGTCAAATTGGGACGCAACGTGGCGATGTTCCGGACCAATATCGATACCCGCCCCACCGAACGGCTAAAGGGCAAGCTGGTGGTGAGCATGCGGCCGTTGAAAGCCGCCGACGCGATCCGCGCGGTGCAGATCACCGGGCGCATGCCCAATGTGCATGGCGCGCCGGTGCACATCGGCGACCCGCGACTGATCGGCATCCACGACCTTGGCGCACCGGACTACGGTGACGCCGTGCCGCTGGCTGACGATGAGCTTCCAGTGTTCTGGGCCTGCGGCGTGACCCCGCAATCGGTGGTGCAAGCGTCACGCCCACCGTTATGCATTACCCATGCGCCGGGCTGCATGCTGGTGAGCGATCTGCACAATCACAGCCTTTGACTCAAGCGGTGGTGTTCACCGACGTGCCCGAGGTGCTGCTGCCCTCTGCCTGCAAGGCAGTGGTCAGGGCAGAACTGACGGTGGAAATGGAACCGGAAATGGCAGACACCTGCGACTCCGCGGCCGCGAGCAAGGTGGCCTTGGCGTCCGGGCTGTCCTTGCTGTTCTGGGCTTTCTGCATTTGCAGCTCCGCTTGCTGCAACTGCTTTTGCAGATCGGCCAGTTGCTTTTGCAGCTGCTGGACCTCCTGGGAGGAAGAACTGGTGCTGGAGCTGGAGCTGCCGGACGCGCCGCCGGCACCCGCCGGTTGGCTGCCGCCGGCCTGGGCGGTGCTACCCGTAGCCCCTGTGGTGCTGGTGCTGGTGCTGGTGCTGGTGGTGTCAGTAGCGCTGGTGCCGGTGCTCTTGTTGGTGCTGCTGGTGCTAGGGGTTGGGGCAATGGTGACCGAAGTAATGCTGACCATGGGGATCTCCCGATTCAGTTATGGGCAGTCATGTCATCGACAACCGTTCAACATGTTTGAGATCGATTCTGTATCACACGTGTCAGCGCCCCGATACAAGGCCACATCCCTGTGGCGGCGAATCAGGCTCCGAGGCGCGCCGTCACGTCATTCAACTGTCCCGACAAGCCGTGCAGGTTCTGGCTCGCCGCCTCGGTACGCTTGACGTTGTCCAGGTTGGTACTGGCGATGGCGGTGATCTCGGTCAGGTTGCGCGAAATATCTTCGGCCACCGAGGTCTGCTCTTCGGCGGCGGTAGCGATCTGGCGGTTCATGTCGCGGATCGCTTCCACGGCAGTGGTGATGCGTTCAAGCATGGCCCCGGCCTCGGTCACCTGCTCGACGCTCTCTTCACTACGGGCCTGCCCGCCTTCGATGGCCTGGGCCGCATCCACCGCACCGGTCTGGACCGAATGGATGATCTGGTTGATCTCGATGATCGACGCGGCAGTGCGCTGGGCCAGGCTGCGCACCTCATCGGCGACCACGGCAAAGCCGCGTCCGGCTTCACCGGCACGGGCCGCCTCGATGGCGGCATTGAGCGCCAGCAGGTTGGTCTGTTCGGCAATCCCGCGAATCACTTCCAGCACCTTGCCGACCCGTCCGCTGTCGGCTTCCAGGCGCCGGATGACCGTGGCGGTGGTGGTGATCTCGCCGCGCATGCGGGT
The DNA here is from genome assembly GCF_023242365.1 of Pseudomonas sp. MWU13-2100. Classification (GTDB taxonomy): domain Bacteria; phylum Pseudomonadota; class Gammaproteobacteria; order Pseudomonadales; family Pseudomonadaceae; genus Aquipseudomonas. Next base: position 29,212 of record NZ_JALLIX010000044.1, on the reverse strand, counting down.
AATGGTGGCGATGGTCGATTGCATCACCAACTCACCCTGCTGGGCCGCGCGATCGGCATCATCCGCCGCCGTAGCGGCGTCCCCGGCATGGCGAGCGACTTCCTGGGCGGTGGCGGACATTTCGGTCATCGCCGTGGCCACCTGGTCGGTACGTTCGAATTGCTCGTGGGTACCGTTGGCCATCAGACCGGCAATCGACTTCAGCTCGCCACTGGCACTGTCCAGGTCCGAGGTGCTGCGCTTGAGATGGCTGAAGGTTTCGGCCAGGAAGTCGCGCAGGGTATTCGCCGCCAGCGCCAGGCGACCCAGTTCATCCTGGCGATCGGCATTCACCCGATTGCCGAACTTGCCTTGGCTCAATTGCGCCACATAGTCGATCAGGCGGCGGATCGGCTCCACCAGGTTGCGGTTGACCAGCCACAGGCTCAACAGGCCGATCAACAGCCCGGAAATCACCAGTACAACGATGCCGATCCAGATGGTTCGTTCGGCCAGGACGCTGATCGTCACCGACTGTTCATCGCCCTGTTGACGCAACTGCGCGACCAACTCACTCATCTGCTCGCTGGTGGCGCGATCGACGCCCTTGACCGCCTGGTCTCCGGCCGTCGGGTCGGCCCCGGCCGCCAGGTAGGCCTCGCGACCTCTCAGGTAATCGGTACCCAATACACGGTGGGCCTCACGCAGTTGCTCGATCTGCGACTTGAGCCGTGCGTCCATGCCCGGCTGGCTGGCCAGACGGCCGAGGATGTCCTGCACATCGCGCTGACGCGCTTCGAACTGTGACCAGTACCGGTTCAGATCCTGGGGCTGCTTGCCGCGCAGCAAAACGTCCTTCCACTCCTGCACCTGAGCCTTGAATTGCACATTGGCCTCATCGATCAAGTGTGAGGTGCGCAAGGGACCTTCAATCAGATTACGATAATCCTGGACGCCATTGGACAACAGGTGGAAACAGGTCAGCGCGATCAGCAACATGGCGATCAGGCTGCCACTCAGGAGCGTGAGCACTTGGGCTCGCAGGGATTTTTTCAGCATCGTCGGAGTCTCTCGACAAGGATTGAGCGCTCCCCGATGGGGAATGCAAGCAGTCGAAACTTCCCTGTCAGCGACAACCGGGCGTATGGCCAAATAATTGGTAGCTTACGTCTAATGACATCGGCGGGCCCGCATGCCACTTGAGCCAAGCCGACCACCGGTCGATACGGCACTTGATTCCCCGGGGCTCGCAGGGAAAAAGCGCGACGCGCCACTCACCCCAAAAACGTCACAAAACTGTCAAATAGCCTTGCAATGATGAGGCCCGCGAGCCTGTAAAAAATGTTTCAGGCGTTCCACCTCAGCGAGCCTTCATGAACCACAGCCTTGACCAAAGCCATCGTGACCCGGACCTGTTCGGCCTGCTTTATGGCTTTCGCTTCCGCACCGGCGAACGGGGTCAGGAAATAGACTCGGCCACCGCCCTGCACTGCCTGCAACAACCGGAAAATCCCGATGAATTTCTCTGGTTGCACCTGAACCTGGCACACGCCGCCTGCGAGCGTTGGATGAAGACCCACCTGCCATTGCCCGAAGAGTTTTTCGAGGCCCTGCACGAAGGCTCGCGCTCGACCCGTATCGAACATGTCGACAATGCCTTGCTGGCGGTGGTCAACGACGTGGTGTTCAATCTCAGCAGCATGGTCTCCTCGGACATCTCCACCCTGTGGGTCTGCGCCCGCAGCAAACTGTTGATCAGCGCGCGCCTGCAACCGCTGCACTCGGTGGACAAGCTGCGCTCTTCGGTCAAGGCCGGCGAACGCTTCCGCTCGCCGCTGGAATTGCTCGTGCACCTGCTGCGCGACCAGGGTGAAGTGCTGACCCAGATCGTGCGCAAGACCAGCACCAGCGTCGACCAGATCGAAGACCGGTTGCTGGCCCTGCGCCTGAGCAACAACCGCGCCGAACTCGGTGCCATGCGCCGGATACTGGTGCGCCTGCAACGCCTGCTGGCCCTGGAGCCGGGCTCGTTGCTGCGGCTGCTCAACCGCCCGCCGCAATGGTTGCAGAAGGAAGACGTCAAGGAACTGCGCAAGTCCACCGAAGAGTTCTCGCTGATCCTCAGCGATCTGGAGGCCCTCGGCGAGCGGATCAAGCTGTTGCAGGAAGAGATCGCCGCGAGCCTCAATGAACAGAGCAACCGCACCCTCTTCACCCTCACCGTGGTGACGGTGCTGGCGCTGCCGATCAATATCATTGCCGGTTTCTTCGGCATGAACGTCGGCGGCATCCCGCTGGCGGGCGACCCGGAGGGTTTCTGGATCCTGGTGGCGCTGGTGGTGACCTTCACCTTGCTGGCCGGACGCTGGGCGTTTCGCAAACGCCAGGACTACTGATCTGGCGCAGTCAACCTGTAACATTTTGAAACGATCATGACTGGCATCCGTTCTCAAAAAGGATTTCCGGCATGGCTACCCCGTCATTGACTAATGCCTCGCCCGCTCAGGACGCAGGCAAGCCCCAGTTTGAAAGTACTCCCCGCTCGCGCTTCGTCAACACCCTGATCTTTTTCGCGGTGCTGCCCATGGCGCTGCTGTTCACCGCCTACAGCCTGATGCATGACATGCACGACTTCGGCAGCGTGGTCACCACCTGGACGCCGTTCCTGTTGCTCGGCGTGGCGCTGCTGATCGCCCTGGGCTTCGAGTTCGTCAACGGTTTCCACGACACCGCCAACGCCGTGGCCACGGTGATCTACACCCATTCCCTGCCGCCGCATTTCGCGGTGGTCTGGTCCGGCTGCTTCAACTTCCTCGGCGTGCTGCTCTCCAGTGGCGCGGTAGCCTTCGGCATCATCGCCCTGCTGCCGGTGGAACTGATCCTGCAAGTCGGCTCCTCGGCCGGCTTCGCGATGATCTTCGCCCTGCTGATCGCAGCCATCCTGTGGAACCTCGGCACCTGGTGGCTGGGCCTGCCGGCCTCCTCCTCGCACACCCTGATCGGCTCGATCATCGGCGTCGGCGTGGCCAACGCACTGATGCATGGGCGCGACGGCACCAGCGGCGTGGACTGGAGCCAGGCGACCAAGATCGGTTACGCGCTGCTGGTGTCGCCGCTGGTAGGTTTCTTCTGCGCCGCGCTGCTGTTACTGGCCCTGCGCCTGTTGGTGAAGAACCGCCAGCTGTACAAGGCTCCCAAAGGCAATACACCGCCACCGTGGTGGATTCGCGGCCTGCTGATCCTGACCTGCACCGGCGTGTCCTTCGCCCACGGCTCCAACGACGGGCAAAAAGGCATGGGTCTGATCATGCTGATCCTGGTCGGCACCCTGCCGATGGCCTACGCGTTGAACCGCACCATGCCGGCCGACCAGGCACTGCAATTCGCCGCGATCGCCGAAGTTACCCAGCAGGCGCTGGTCCGCAACGCACCGCAGCCGGCCCCCGCCGACCCGCGCCAGACACTCTCGGTGTATGTGCGCAGCAAACAGCCGACACCGGAACTGATCCCGGCGCTGGCCGCCCTGGCCGGCAATATCGGTACCGAGGTCAAGAGTTATGGCTCGCTGGCCAAGGTCCCGGCCGAAGCCATGGGCAACGTGCGCAACGACATGTATCTGAGCAGTGAAACCATTCGCCTGATGGACAAGGACAAGTTCGGCAACTTCGACGCCGATACCCAGGCCAAGCTGCAGCTGTTCAAGCAACAGATCGACGGCGCCACGCGCTTCATTCCGTTGTGGGTGAAAATTGCCGTGGCCATTGCCCTGGGCCTGGGCACCATGGTCGGCTGGAAACGCATCGTGGTCACCGTCGGCGAGAAGATCGGCAAGACCCACCTGACCTACGCCCAGGGCGCCTCGGCGGAAACGGTCGCCATGCTGACCATCGCCGCGGCCGACATGTACGGTTTGCCAGTGTCCACCACCCATGTCCTGTCCTCGGGCGTGGCCGGGGCCATGGTCGCCAATGGTGGCGGCTTGCAGCTGCGCACCATCCGCAACCTGGTGATGGCCTGGGTCCTGACCCTGCCGGCGGCGATCCTGTTGTCCGGCAGCCTGTACTGGTTGTTCACGCAGATTTTCTAACTCCCGCCCCCTCGATGAGCGCATGCCCCCGGGCACGCGCTCATCTTCAAGACTCGCCCAACTCCTCCTGCAGTACCTGCCCCAACCAGTCCATGAACACCCGCACCCGCCGGGGCAGATGGCGTTGCTGGGCATACAGCAACGACACCTCCAGCGGCGCCGGCAGAGCGTCGGGCAATACCGCCACCAGCGCACCACTGTCCAGATGCTTGCGTACGCCATGGTACGGCGCCTGGATCAAACCGAACCCGCCCAGGCACGCCGACTCGTAGCAATCGGTGCTGTTCACCGTGACACTGCCGGCCATCGGCACCTGCTGCAACTTGCCGTTTTGCAGGTACTCGAACCCTGGGGAGCGCGCCCCCAGCATCCCGACATAGTGGATCAGCCGATGCCCGGCCAGGTCGGCGACGGACTCCGGCCGACCAAAACGCCGCAGGTAGGCGGGACTGGCACAGTTGGCCATCGGCAGCTCGCACATGTGCCGCGCCACCACCGACTGATCGGGCTGCGCACCGACCCGCAGCACACAGTCGAACCCCTCGCCCACCAGGTCGACGCGGCGGTCGGTACTGCTGATTTCCAGGTCGATGCGCGGATGCAGCGCCATGAATTCCGGCAGGCGCGGCATGATCACGCGACGGGCCATGACGCTGGGCATATCGAAACGAATACGCCCGGCCAGCAAGGCCGCATCCTGGCGGAACAAGCCCTGCAATTCATCCATCTGCGCCAGCAGGTCCTTGCTGCGTTCATACAGCACCAGCCCGTCCTGGGTCGCCTGGACCTTGCGCGTGGTACGTTGCAACAGGCGCGTGCCCAACAGTTCCTCCAGCGCCTGGACATGCCCGGACACGCTGGACTTGGGCAGCCCGAGACTTTCTCCCGCGAGGGTAAAACTCGACAGTTCGGTGACCCGGATAAAGGTCCGCAGCAAGTCCAGCTTGTTCATGACAGCGCCCCCCATTGTTCGGAACAGACGATCAGTGTTTCCGATTTATCGGTGTTTATCCATTCACTGACGGACAAATACACTTTCCTCAGCGTTATCCACTCCTTGAGGAACACGACATGACTCGTAAAATCGCCCTGATCACCGGTGCCAGTCGCGGCCTTGGCAAAAGCGCCGCGCTGCACCTGGCCGCCCAAGGCATCGACATCATTGGCACCTACAACAGCCGCGCCGACGACGCCCGGGCAGTGGCGGCGGAGATCGAAAAACTCGGTGGTCGCGCCGCCATGCTGCAACTGGATGTCAGCCTGATCGACAGCTTCAAGGCCTTCAGCGAGGGCGTTGCCAAGGTATTGGCCAGGGTCTTCGGTCGTGAGCAGTTTGATTTCCTGGTGAACAATGCCGGGGTCGGCGTGCACGCGCTGTTCGCCGAGACCACTGAAGAGCAGTTCGACCAGTTGCTCAACGTGCACTTCAAAGGGCCGTTCTTCCTGACCCAGAAACTCTTGCCACTGCTCGCCGACGGTGGGCGCATCGTCAATATTTCCAGCGGCCTGGCACGCTTCAGCCTGCCGGGTTATGCCACTTATGCGGCGATGAAAGGTGCGATGGAGACCTTGACCCGTTACCAGGCCAAGGAGTTGGGTGCCCGTGGAATCAGCGTCAACTGCCTGGCCCCGGGCGCCATCGAGACCGATTTCGGCGGCGGTAGCGTGCGCGACAACAAAGACCTGAATGCCTATGTCGCGGCCAACACCGCGCTGGGCCGTGCCGGCTTGCCGGACGATATCGGTGGCGCCATTGCATTGTTGCTGAGTGATGGTGGCCAGTGGATCACCGGGCAGCGGATCGAGGCTTCGGGCGGGATGTTCCTGTAAATGCGGCGGTGCCTGGTCTGACGCCATCGCCAGCAAGCCGGCTCCCACAAATCCCGGTTCCGCCACAACACTATCGTCGTGCGCAAAAACCTGTGGGAGCCGGCTTGCCAGCGATGGGGCCCGTCAGCCGGACACGCCACTGCGGATCAACAAATCCTTCAGCACGCTGCGCAACGGCACCTCGCCCTTGCGCGGCGTTCCGGCGAACTCGATCCAGCCTTCGTTGAAACCGTCGATCATCTGCATGCGCGGCAGCGGGTTATTCATCCCCTGGGACGTGAACAGATCCTCCCAGGTATCACGTGCCACCACTTCCATACGCACCGGCTTGCCCAGCCACTCGGCAAAACCGGCGGCAATCTGCTCGGGCGTCACTCGCTCCGGTCCTTCCAGTTCAACCACCCGCTTGCCACTCCAGGATTCCTGCAGCAACTGCGCGGCCAAGCGTCCGACATCCGCCGTGGCGATCATCGGCACCGGCTTGTCCAGCGGTTGCAGAAAGCTCGGGATCACTCCCGTCTCCACCGCCGCCGCCACATCCCACAGGGCATTCTCCATAAACCAGCCCGGACGCAGGAAGGTGACCGGCAGATCCAGCGTGCTCAGACCCTGTTCCAACAACTGCAACTGGTTCAACAGATTCGGCTGGGTCGCCTGGGCACCGATGGTCGACAAACACACCACCTTCGCCGGCCGCGCCTGTTCCAGCGCCGCGCGCAGGGTTTCCACCACTTGGCGGGCTTCAGGAAAGCCCGGCGTCGGATCGAAGTTCGACGGCATCATGATAAACACCCCCTCGACACCGCTGAACGCCTGCGCCAGTGCCTGCCCGTCATCCACATCGGCCAGGGCCAACTGGCAGCCTTGTCCGGCCCACGGCGCACCTTTCTCGGCGCTGCGCACCACGGCGCGTACCGATTGCCCGGCGCTGAGCAGCGTACGGGCGACGGCACCGCCCACTTGTCCGGTAATACCCATGACTGCGTACATGCAAATTCCTCCAGGAAGCGGCGACCTCTGTCGCGATGGAGGAATTCTCCGCCGCGTATCGAGATTCTCCGATAGCATGGATGTCATTGAATAACTGACTGGTAATCAGTAATGAGCTTCGACTCCAACCTCGCCAGCGGCCTTGGCGTACTCAACGCGGTGGTGGACGGCGGCAGCTTCGTCAAGGCCGCCGAAGCCCTCGACATGACCGCCTCCGGCGTCAGCCGGGCCATCGCCCGGCTGGAGAAACGCCTGGGCATCCGGCTGTTCGACCGCACCACCCGTTCGCTCAAGCTGACCGACGAAGGCCGTCGCTTGTACGAGGAAGTCACCCCGTTGCTGGCCGGTCTCGAAGAAGCGGCCTATGCCGCCAGCGGTAGCGCCAGCCAGGTACGCGGGCGGTTGCGGGTCAATATCGATCCGTACTTTTCCCGCCTGATCCTCGGCCCCGCCCTGGGCGAGTTCATGAGCCGCCATCCGCTGTTGCACCTGGAGCTCTATACCCGCGACCAACTGGGCGACGTGGTGGCCGACGGTTTCGACCTGGCCGTACGCTTCGGCCACCCGGCCAATTCTTCCCTGGTGGCGCGCAAGCTGCTGGACGTGCGGGTGCTGACCTGCGCGGCGCCGGCCTACCTGAAACGCCACGGGCGACCTCTGACACCGCTGGACATGGAGGATGAACGGCATGTCTGCGTGTCCTTCCGCGACCCGGAAACCGGGCGGCCCTTCCCCTGGGAGTTTCACCGTGCCGGCCGGCGGGTGGATGTGCGCAATAACGCGCGGCTGGTGCTCAACGATGTCGGCACCCTGCACAGCCTGTGTGAAAGCGGCCATGCCATCGCCCAGGTGCTTGACCTGGGGGTACGTCCGGCCTTGGACGCGGGTCGGCTGGTGGAGCTGTTTCCCGATTGGCCGGATGAGCGCTTTCCGTTGTATGCCCTTTATCCGTCCCGGCATCTGCCGCCGGCCAAGGTCAGGGCGTTTCTGGATTTTATTATTGGGTTGAGTGCTGCTTGATGCGGTTGGGGGTCTCGAGACAATGTGCATGGCGGCCTTCGGCGGTTCGCGAGCAATCGAGCGTCGACCGGCTGCTCCTACAGGGGGATGCGCAGCAATAGACGTTCGCGTATTGCGTCGTAGGCCCAGTGATACAGGTAGGTATAGGGCAGGAAAAACAGCAGCACGCCAATATCCAGCAGCAGCGCCGTCAACAGGCTGAGATCCAGCCACCAGGCCACCAGCGGCACGCTCACCGCCACCAGGCCGCCTTCGAACAGCAAGGCATGGAGCAGGCGCGTCCAGACGTTCTGCACCAGGGCAAAGCGCTCACGCATCCGGTCGAACATCCCGTTGAACAGAACGTTCCAACCCAGGGCGATAAAACAGTTGGCGACCGTCACCACGCCCATCTCCAACAGCGGTTTGCTCATCACCCAGGCAAACAGCGGCGTACACAGCAGCACCGCGAATACCTCGAAGCCGATGGCTTGCAAAACACGTTCGGTAAAAGACTTGCCGGGGGTCATGATGGACGCCTCCATTGATATCTGAGGGTTGTCATTATCGCCACCCGGACAGATACTAAAAGTCGATTACCATCGACAAAAGCGATAGTTCATGGCTTCCAATGAAATGCTCCAAGCCTTTGTCCAGGCCGCGACCCTGGGTTCCTTTTCCGCCGCGGCGCGCAAGCTGGGCAAAAGCCAGTCGACCATCAGCGCGGCCGTCGCGAGCCTGGAAATCGACCTGGGCCTGGAGCTGTTCGATCGCAGCACCCGCAAGCCCGGCCTGACCGCGGCCGGCCATGTCATGCTGCAAAAGGCCGAGGACATCCTCGCGGCCAACAACCGCCTGGAGATGAGTGCCCGCCAATTGGCCGGGGGCCTGGAAGCGAAGCTGACCGTGGTGATATCCGACACCTACCAGTCCAACCGTTTCGAGGCCACCCTGAGCGACTTCGAAGCCCGCTACCCGGACCTCGAGCTGGAGTGCCTGATCGCCGAGTGCGACGACCTGGTGGAGTTGGTCCGCCAGGGCCGGGCCCAGGTGGCGTTTGCCGAACGGCAGGACAGCTACCCGCCGGACCTGGGCAGCGCCACCGTGGATGAACGCACCGAATTTGCCCTGTTCGTCCACTGCGGGCATCCCCTGGCGCAACAGGCCAGGGTCGATCAGGCCAGCCTGCAGCAGCACCGCGAACTGCGCCTGGCGAGCATCGTCAATCCTTACGAGAGTCGTGCCCAGGGCCGCTTCTGGTCAGCGTCGAGTTACCTGATGCTACTGGAAATGGCCCAGCGTGGGTTCGGCTGGGCGGCGCTGCCGCGCTGGTTGGTGGAGCGCTTCGACAACGCTTCGTTGGTGGCGCTGGCGGTCCGTGGCTGGCCAAGGCCGGTGGCGGTGGATGCGCTCTGGTCGCGCCTGCGTCCGCCAGGGCCGGCGGGCAGTTGGTTGCTGGCCCGGATGCTGGAATAACAGCGCTTTTGTGGGTGCTGGCTTGCCAGCGAGGGCGCTACCACACTCACCGCAATCTTCCTGGCCCACACTCGAGGTCTTTCAACGCCTCCAACCGGCGCTCGATAAAACGCCGCTCCGGCGCCTGCTGCGTCAACGCCAGAGCCCGCTGGTAAGCCTCGCGCGCCTGCTCCACTCGGCCCAATCGCCGGTAGAAGTCCGCCCGCGCCGAATGCGCCAGGTGATAGTCCAGCAACTCGCCGCGCGCGAGGATGCCCTCCACCAGCTCAAGTCCCGCCAACGGCCCGTCACACATCGCCACCGCCACCGCCCGATTGAGCTCTATCACCGCCGAGGGCACGGCGCGCAGCAGCAGGTCATAAAGACCGACGATCTGCCGCCAGTCGGTGTCCGCGGCCGTCGCCGACTCGGCATGCACAGCGGCGATCGCGGCCTGCAAGCCGTAAGGCCCGAAACGTCCGGTACCCAGTGCCCGCTCCACCAACCCACAGCCTTCGGCAATCAGCGCCGGGTTCCAACGTGAGCGATCCTGGACATCGAGCAGCACCAGTTCGCCACTTTCGGACACCCGCGCCTGGCGTCGCGACTCATGCAATAACATCAACGCCAGCAAGCCCATGACCTCGGAGTCCGGCAGCAACTCCAGCAACAGCCGGCCAAGGCGGATGGCTTCCGCCGTCAGGTCGTCGCGGGTCAGGCTGGCGCCGAGGGACGCTGAGTAGCCCTCGTTGAACACCAGATAAATGACCCGCAACACCGTGTCCAAGCGCTCGGGTAACTCCGCCAGGGAAGGCACCTGATAAGGGATCTTCGCGTCACGAATCTTGGTCTTGGCCCGCACGATGCGCTGGGCGATGGTCGAGGGGCTCGCGAGAAAGGCCCGGGCAATTTCTTCGGTGGTCAGGTCGCAGACTTCGCGCAACGTCAATGGCACCTGGGCATCCGCCGACAACGCCGGGTGACAGCAGGTAAAGATCAACCGCAATCGGTCATCCTCGACATCCTCGTCGTTCCATTCGTCTTGCTCCAACGCTTCGGCCTGGGCAATCAACTGCCCATGGGACGCGGCAAAACGTGCCCGGCGGCGCAACACATCAATGGCCTTGAAACGCCCGGTGGAGACCAGCCAGGCCCGGGGATTGGCCGGCACGCCATCACGCTGCCAGCGCTCGACGGCGATAAAAAAAGCGTCGTGCAAAGCCTCCTCGGCCAGGTCGAAATCCCCCAGCAAACGGATCAGGGTGGCCAGGATCCGCCGCGATTCCTGACGATAAACCGCCTCGACCTGCTGTTTGACGCTGTCGGACTCAACGGTCAATCCAGCAACCCCTGGCTGACCAGCAAGGCCAGCCGTTCGAGACTCTCACCCCAGCCCTGATAAAACCCCATCTGCTCGTGCGCCGCCTTTTCCGCCGCCGACCAGTGCATGGCCCGAGCGGTATACAGGGTATGACCCTCGGCCTCTTCGAGGGTGATGCGTGCCGTCATGAAAGGTTTTCCCGTCGGCGTCCAGTCGGGGGTAAAGGCGTCGGTGAAGACAATCCGCTCCGGTGCGGCGATCTCCAGGAACACCCCTTGATAGGGATACTCGACACCCTCCGCCGTGCGCATCAGCGTCCGAAACAAGCCGCCGACCCACAACTGCATTTCGCAGACCGGCATGGTCATGCCGTGAGGCCCCCACCATCGGCTCAGCAGGCGGGGCTCGGTCCAGGCGCGAAAAACCTGGTTGCGCGGCGCCTCGATCAGGCGACTGATGGACAACTCGTGTTCGGCTCCCGCAAAGGGTAGCGGTTGGCGGTTCATGTTCAGGCTCCTATTATTCTTATGGTGGCCGCGTGAAAACGCTCGCGCCCTCAGAGATTCAGTTCCCGCACCGGTCGTACTTCCACGCTACCCACTCGCGCGGCCGGGATATGCCCGGCAATCTGCAAGGCCTCGTTCAGGTCACGGGCCTCCACCAGGTAGAACCCGGCCAATTGCTCCTTGGTTTCGGCAAACGGTCCGTCGACGATGGACAGCTTGCCGCCACGCATGCGTACCGTGGTGGCGGTGCTCACCGACTCCAGCGGCTCGGCGGCGAGCATTCGGCCACTGGCCCGGATCGACTCGCCGTAGGCCAGGCACTCAGAGTCCCGGGGGCTGTCGGGATGGGAATGCAGCAGCGCTTCATTACTGTAGATCAGGCACAGGTATTTCATGGGATGTCTCCGGGGCGGTCGAACAACTATGGCTGCTGTTTCGTACTTTGGCGAAGGTCGCTGACGATCAGCAGAGGTACGAATAGTCGTCTGGAGTCGAGGGAAATCGACAGGCGAAAAAACTCGCAGGAAAAATAATATCGCGGCCGCCAAAGCCGATAGAATCTGCTTCCCTACCGTCGGAAATAGGACACACCGCTGTGAGAACCTCCCTTGTCGACTACCTCACGCTGGCTCCCGCCCAACGCGAGCAGTTGCTCTTGATCCAGGTCGACGCGGCGCAGAAGGAGTTTTCCAGCGATATCACCCACGGGCTGTCGGTACTGCATGCCCACAAGGGCAATGACGTGAAAGGTTTTGTACTGCTGGCCGATGAGCACCCGGTGGGTTTCCTGTTGCTCAAGCGGCCACCGGCGTCACCGGCCTGGGCCAGTGGCAGCGTGTGCACGCTGCATGGCCTGCAAGTGGACAAAAGCTACCAGGGCCAAGGCCTCGGGCGCGCCTGCATGCAGGCCGTGCCGGCCGCTGTCCGCGCTACCTGGCCGGGCACCAGCCATCTGATGCTGATGGTCGACGCGGACAATGACGCCGCCCGTGGGCTTTACCTGAAACAGGGATTTGTCGACAGCGGCGAGACCTTTCACGGCCGGGTCGGTGAAGAACGCAGGCTGACCTTGCCACTCTGAAACCGGAGATTGTCATGAATGCCCGACTGGCCCGCTACGACGACCTGAGCGTCCTTCAACACGAGCAACTCGCGGGCCTCGAAGTCCATCCCGAACAGCTGCGATTTTGCGGCGATATCCTGGCGGCCCTGCACTTCCTGCCACGCGAGCGCCAGGACGGCGTACTCGGTTTCGCCCTGCTCGACAATGACACCCCGGTGGCCTTCCTGTTGCTCAAGCGCCATCCTTTCGTTCCCCATTGGGCCGACGAAGGCAGCGCCACCCTGCATGCCCTGCAGGTCGACAAAAGGGCGCAAGGCCGGGGGTTCGGCGCGGCCTGCCTGCAAGCCCTGCCCGCGGCGGCACGTCAGGCTTGGCCGCAGGTCCGGCAGTTACTGCTGTCGGTGGGAACCGATAACAAGGCAGCGATGAATCTTTACCTGAAGCAGGGTTGGGTCGATACCGGTGAAGCCTATCGCGGCGAACGACGATTGACCCTGACACTTTAAAGTTCCGGGTGGCCATAAGTATGAGATCAGTTGGTCACTTACAGTAAAACTTGAGCGCTGGGCAAACTCGCCTTCCAGTTATTAAATCGATCACGTCGCTACTTCATCAGGAAGCCGACGTGCCGCTACTTGATAAGCCGTTATTTAATCCAGGTAGCCATTGAACCAACTGAAAGGACTCAATCCCCATGGATACACAAAGCCGAATTTCAAACAGCGCCCCAAAAACCGTGCCTTCCGCGGCTATCGAGCTGTCCGGCAGTGCCGGAAGACCGGATCTGGACTTTGGTGAATACCGCGATGGCCTGGTTATTTTTTCAGAACGGGGTCCTGGCTTTGTCGGCCCCTCAGTATTATGGCCCGATGGTCGTCATCGGTTTATCGGCGTGCATGAAGACCAACAGCAAAGTATCACCCTGGCCAACTTCAGCGAAGACGGTTTTTATGATCGGGACGACGCCCAACCGCTCGGAAGTTCCAGCCGAAGACTGATCAAGGCTGTCGTCGACGAAGACGACAAGTTCCTCGTGCTCGGTCACTTCCGCTCCGGCGAACAGGCCTTCTGCGCCCGCCTCACCGAAACCGGCGCCCCGGACCCCGACTTCGGCGATAACGGCCAGGTCGCCCTGCCTTACACTGCGCCCTGGATCGGCTACGGCCGCAGGCTCGCCCTGCAACCCGAGGACGGCTTTATCGTCCTGGCCCTCAGGAACAGCGCCGTGGGCGAGCCGCAACGCGATGTCATCGTACGCCTCGACCGCAGCGGCAGTTTCGACCCGCGCTTCGGCACCTGCGGCGTGGTCACGGCGCCGGAACCGAACATCGCCTTCGAGGCGGTTCACGTCCAGGCCGATGGCAAGCTGATCGTCGCCGGCCGACGCGGTCGCAAGGCCATGCTGATGCGCTACGGGACCACCGGCCTGCCAGACAAGACCTTCGGTGGCGCCGGTTATCTGGAGCTGGAGCCGGCCCGCGACGGCAATGCCGCGTTTTTTGATATCGCCGTGCAGCCCGATCAGAAAATCGTCGTCACCGGCTCTGCGGATCTCTCCCACAACATTGCCCTGCTCACCCGCGTCACCGCCGGCGGCCAGCTAGACCCAGGCTTCAACGCCGGAGTGCCCTGGGAGCTTCCCGAACTGGATGTTTCTTTTGCGCTCGCGGTGCAGGAGGACGGGAAAATCGTCAGCGCCGGTCACATCAACAACGGCAGCCGCTGCTGGTTGATGCGCCACCTGAGCAACGGCGAGCTGGACCCTGATTTTGGCGACAACGGGATCAGCCGTGTGATCAACATCGTCAACACCACCAGCTACCTCTCCCACCTCGAGTTGCAGCCGGACGGCAAGATCCTCATCTCCGGACGCTACGCCACCCACTCGGCGGTGGTTCGCTGTCACGGCAACTGAGCCCTTTCAGGCGCCCTGGGTGACGCCCTTCGATGCCACCCAGGCCCCCCAGAACAGACTGGAGAAGAACCGCGTCGCGGTGCCGAACCCGGCCTCTTCCAGCAAGCGCTGAACCGCCGCCTCCGAGTGCGGCGGATCAGCGCCCTGGAGAATCTTGCCGAGCTTGGCGCGCACCGCATCCGCGCTCGCGCCCTGCTGACGCCAGCGCTCGCCCCAGGCCGCCAACAGCAACGGCTGACTGGCATAGGCCTGATGGTTGCCCGCCACAATCAGCGGAGCCCCGGGTTTGAGCCGGGCGGCAATTGCCCGGAGGATGTCATGCTTGGCCTGGTCGCCGGGCAGGTGGTGCAACACACCGACCAGGGTTGCGGCATCGTAGGGCGGCTCGTCCGTCAGTTCCTCCAGCGTGCCGAGGAACACCCGTGTGCGTGAAAGCAACCCGTGGGCCTGGAGGCTGGCCTGGGCCAGCTCGAGCATCGGTGCCGAGGGGTCGACCGCGGTAAACCGCCAAAGCGGCTCAAGCGCCGCCGCCGTGAGGATTTCCTGGGCGGTACCGCCGGCGCCCACCACCAGAATCCTCGCCTCGCGGCCACTGCCCAGGCTGGCCGCCAGCATGCAGGCGACCAACTCGTGACAGGCGTCATAACCGGCCAGGGCGATGCGGCTTTGCTCGGCGTATTCGCCGGCACGGGAAACATCGAACTTTCGAGCAGAATCCGGGTGTTCGGAGGGCATGGACGTTTTCTCTTGGACGGGGACTTCACCCCAAGGTAGTCGCCCTTGGAAAATAAAGAAAATTCATGTTTTTAATGCAATGCATTCCTTACTGGAATACAAAAGATCGGCTGCCGGCGAGGTGTTGCGGCCCCGAGCGCAACACCCGATCCAAGCCGACGACGGCTTGAAGCCGCCGTGAACGGCACCGGGACGACGACTCAAGCTTACTTCGTATCCGCCCCATATTGTTGCGCGAACACCCCGTAAAGCTTTCATATAGTCGATGTCATTTGCCCGGAATTTCGACTATTTCTCTGCAGGTCGCCGCCTGATGCGGTGTTTTCCGGAGACCTGTCATGACCCATATCCAGATCGGCCTGCTTATGCTGTTGGGCATCAGCGCGTTCGGTGTGATCACCCTCTACCTCGACTTCTGGCGTGCATCCAAGGCGCAAAGGGAGAACAAATAAGCCGTCACAAGCCGACCAGACGATAGCCCACCTGCAGTTCGGTGATCAGGTGCTGCGGCTGCGCCGGGTCGGCTTCGAGTTTTTGCCGCAGATGCGCCATGTGGACCCGCAGATAATGCGCCCGATCGGCATAGTCCAACCCCCAGACATCCAGCAGCAATTGCCGGTGCGTCAGCACCCGGCCCTGGCCCCGGATCAGCGCGCCCAACAGGCGGAACTCGATGGGTGTCAGGTGCACGCCCGCACTGCCACGGCGCACCTCATGGGTCGCCAGGTCGACCTCGACCTCACCGAAGCGTACCTTGCTGCTCACCGCCGCTGTACCGCTTTGCACCTGCCGACGCAACTGCGCGCGAATACGCGCAAGCAGTTCGGGCACCCCGAACGGCTTGACCAGATAGTCATCGGCCCCGGCGTCCAGCGCGGCGACCTTTTCGTCTTCGCGATCACGGGCCGACAGTACCAGGATCGGCACGCTCATCCAGCCACGCAGCTCACTGATCAGATCCTTGCCGTCACCATCTGGCAGGCCCAGGTCGACGATCACCAGGTCCGGTTGGCGGCTCGCCGCATCGATCAGCGCGCGCTTGCTGCTGTCGGCCTCGAAGACCTGGAAGCCTTCGTCCTGCAAGGCGATACCGATGAAACGGCGAATATTGGCTTCATCCTCGACAATCAGGATACGGGTGCTGGTCATAAGGTTTCCATGGATGGCGGATGACCCGCCGGTAAGCTGATAACAAAACAAAGGCCGTTCGGTACCCGCGGGCGGGCGACCACCCGACCGCCATGGGCTTCGACGATCCGCCGGACCAGGGCCAGACCCAGGCCGATGCCGGATACCGCCGACTCCTGCCGGCCACGGCTGAAGGCTTCGAAGAGTTGCTCGGCGGCGATACCGGACGGGCAGCCTGGTCCACTGTCGGCGACCTCCAGGACAATCCGCTCATCGACCTGGCTCGCCGTGATCTCGATCGGCGTCTGCGCCGGGGTGTATTTCGCCGCGTTGTCCAACAGGTTGACCAACACCCGCTCGATCAGCAGCGCATCGATCTCGACCAGCGGCAGGTCCACCGGCAACAGTGCCCGCACCGGGTGCCGGGCAAGAGGTTCGCGCAATTGGCGCAAGGCGCTGCCGACCACCTCTTCCAGCGAATGCCACTGGCGATTGAGGCGCACGCCATGCTCCTGCAGGCGCGCCATATCCAGCAGGTTTTCGATCAGCCTTTGCATGGCACAGGCCTGATCGTGAATCCCGCCCAACAACCCGCCGACCAACGCGTCACGCACATGGGGCGCTGCCGCGTCGGCGGCGCCGATAATGCTGGTCAAGGGCGTGCGCAGGTCGTGGGAAATGGCCGCAAGCAAGGTGTTGCGCATCCGCTCGCCTTCCATCTGCACCAGGGTGCTTTGCGCCACTTCAACGAAATGCACCCGCTCCAGCGCAATCGCCAACTGGCTCATGCAGGCTTCCAGCAGGCGTTGTTCACCGGGGTCCTTCAGGCGTTCGGCGTCGCTCAGGTCGAGGACCAGCACACCGCGCACGCGCATCGGCGCCTTGAGGGCAAAGTAGCAACCGGGGGCGGCAGCCAGGGTGTCACTGCCCTGCCCGGCCGGGCGTCCGTGTTCGTAGGTCCACTGGGCGATACTTTCATCCACCGGGAAGACACTGCCGGCCATGGTGCTGACCCGGTCGCCGGCATCCGGCAATGCCAGGCCGACCCGGGCCTCGAATACCCCGCTGAAGGTGCGTAGCGCCACCGCGCCGAGCTGCTCGACGGTCAGGGCCGCGGACAGGTCGCGGGCCAACAGCGCCAACGAGGTCGCCCGGCGCTCACGGGCCGCAGCCGTGCGCGCCTCGTGGCGCAGGCGCGCGGTCAGTTGCCCGGTGATCAGGGCGATGCCCAGCATCAGGGCGAAGGTGAAGAAATACTGGGTGTCGTTGACCGTGAACGACCACACCGGCTGGACAAAGAAAAAATCGAAACACAGCACCGCCAGCATCGCCGCCCAGACACCCGGCCCGCGTCCCAGGCGCAGCGCCACCAGCACCAGCACCACCGTCAACAGGAACAACATGACCACGTTGGCCGGGTCGAAGACTTGCAGCAACAACGCCGCCAGCGCCGTGGCGGCGAAACAGGCCAGGCTCGCCCACAGGTAGGCCAGCCCCCTGCCCGGCGCCAGTCGCGGCTCCGCTTCCGGGCGGGGCGCCGCCGTGCGCGGCAGCTCGCCATGGGCGATGACGATCTGGTCGATCTGCGGGTGATGGCGGCTGATCCGGTCGCTGACCGTCTGGTGCCAAAACTGCCAGACCCGGCGGGGCCGATGGCCGAGCAACAGGCGGTTGGCATTGCGCTCACGGGCGCAGGCCACCAGCGCTTCGGCAACATCGATACCCGCCAGGATCGCGGTATCGGCACCGAACTCAGCGGCCAGGGCCAGGGTTTTCACCGCCGCCGCACGGCGCCGGAGGGCCATCCCGCCGGTCGAGACCGACTCGACATGCACCACGATCCAGTCGGCTTCGAGCTTCTGTGCCAGGCGCGCGGCTTCACGCACCAGGAGCTCATCCGAGGCCTCGCCGGCAATCCCCACCAGCAAGCGTTCTCGGGCGGCCCACAAGGTGTCGATGGCGCGCTCGCGGCGATAGACGCGCATTTGCACATCGACCCGGTCGGCCGTACGGCGCAGGGCCAGCTCGCGCAGCGCCAGCAGGTTGCCCTTGCGAAAGAAGTGCCGGGACGCCCGCTCGGCCTGCGGGCCCTGGTAGACCTTGCCGTCCTTGAGGCGCTGCAACAACTCGTCGGGGGCCAGGTCGATCAGCACCACTTCATGGGCACTGTCGAACACATGATCGGGCACGGTTTCCCGCACGCGGGTGCCGATGATGCCGCTGACCAGGTCGTTGAGGCTTTCCAGGTGCTGCACGTTCAGGCTGGTCCAGACCTCGATCCCGGCCCGCAGCAGCTCTTCGATATCCTGCCAGCGCTTGGGGTGGCGTGAGCCGGGGACATTGCTGTGGGCCAGTTCGTCCACCAGCAACACTGCCGGACGACGGGCCAGTGCCGCATCGAGATCGAACTCCAGCAGCAGGCTGTCGCCATGGGCCAGGCGATGGCGCGGCAGTTGTTCCAGGCCGGCGAGCAAGGCGGCGGTGTCGCCGCGACCGTGGGTTTCGATCAACCCGGCGACCAGATCGCGGCCCAGGGCGCGCTCACGGTGCGCGGCCTGGAGCATGGCACAGGTTTTCCCGACCCCCGCGTTCGAGCCGAAATAGATGCGCAAACGGCCGCGCCGGGCGGCCTTCTCGTCTGCTTGCAGTTGCTCCAGCAACGCATCCGGATCGGGTCGACCGTCGCGGCTGTTGCGGGAGACGTCATTCAAATCCATGTCATTCCTTGTACAGACCAACAGCGGCCCCCTTTTGTGGGAGCCGGCTTGCCGGCGATGAGGCCCGTGAGCCTTGCCGCGCCCATCCGGACGCCATCGCCGCGGTGCGGCGTTCCGACAAGCCGCTCCCACAGGATCGGCGGCGCGTTCAAGATCCGCTGCCTAGACCACGCCCAGGCCAACCAGCAACATATCGATCAGCTTGATCCCGGCAAATGGCACCAGCACCCCGCCCAGTCCATAGATCAGCAGGTTGCGGTTGAGCAGCGCCGCCGCGCCGATGGCCCGATACGCCACGCCCTTGAGCGCCAGCGGGATCAGGAGCACGATGATCAGGGCATTGAAGATCACCGCGCTGAGGATCGCCGAGTTCGGGCTACCCAGGTGCATCACGTTCAAGGCACCGAGCTGCGGATAAGTCGCCACGAACGCCGCCGGCACAATAGCAAAATACTTCGCCACATCGTTGGCCACGCTGAAAGTGGTCAGGGCGCCACGGGTCATCAGCATCTGCTTGCCGACCTCGACCACCTCGATCAGCTTGGTCGGATTGCTGTCCAGGTCGACCATGTTACCGGCCTCCTTGGCCGCCTGGGTCCCGCTGTTCATCGCCACCGCGACATCGGCCTGGGCCAGTGCCGGCGCATCGTTGGTGCCGTCGCCGGTCATCGCCACCAGCTTGCCCTGGGCCTGGTAGTCACGGATCAGTTGTAGCTTGTCTTCGGGCCGGGCCTCGGCCAGGTAGTCATCGACCCCGGCTTCCACCGCAATCGCCGCGGCGGTCAGCGGGTTGTCGCCGGTGATCATCACGGTCTTGATGCCCATCCGGCGCAACTCGCCGAAACGCTCCTTGATGCCGCTCTTGACCACGTCCTTGAGCTCGATCACCCCGAGGGCGCGCGCGCCCTCGGCCACCACCAGCGGCGTACTGCCGCGCCGCGAGACTTCGTCCACCCGTGTTTGCAGGGCTGCGGGGAAACCACCACCCAGCGCCTCGATATGCCGGCGAATCGCATCGGCCGCGCCTTTGCGGATCATCCGTCCATCCGCCAGGTCGACGCCGCTCATGCGGGTCTGGGCGGTGAACGCAACGAAGCTGGCATTCAGGCTCTCCAGGACCGGCTCGTCGAGTGCGAACTTCTGGCGCGCCAACAGCACGATGCTACGCCCTTCCGGCGTTTCGTCGGCCAGGGACGCCAGTTGCGCCGCCTCGGCCAGCTCCCGCTCTTTCATACCCGGTGCCGGCAGGAAAGTACTGGCCTGGCGATTGCCGAGCGTAATGGTGCCGGTCTTGTCCAGCAGCAACACGTCGACATCGCCGGCCGCCTCCACCGCGCGCCCGGAGGTGGCGATCACATTGGCCGCCATCATCCGGCTCATGCCCGCCACGCCGATGGCCGAGAGCAAGCCGCCGATGGTGGTGGGAATCAGGCACACCAGCAAGGCCACCAGTACCGTCGCGCTGACCACACTGCCGCTACCGCTCATGACCACGGCGAAGATCGAATACGGGCTGAGGGTGACGATCACCAGCAGGAACAAGGCTGTCAGCCCCACCAGCAGAATGGTCAGGGCCACTTCGTTGGGGGTCTTCTGGCGCTTGGCCGACTCGACCATGGAGATCATCCGGTCGAGAAAGGATTCGCCGGGATTGACGCTGATGCGCACCACCAGCCAGTCCGAGAGGACCCGGGTGCCGCCGGTCACCGAGGAGAAATCACCACCGGCCTCACGGATCACCGGTGCCGATTCACCGGTGATCGCGCTTTCATCCACCGACGCCACGCCCTCGATGACGATGCCATCGAGGGGCACCAGGTCGCCGGCCTCGATCAGTACCACCGCGTCCTTGCGCAACTCGCTGGCCGCCATCGGCAACCATTGCGCGCCATAGCGTGGCTTTTGCAGGACCTTGGCCAGGGTCTGGCGCTTCATCCCACGCAAGCTCGCCGCCTGCGCCCGGCTACGGCCTTCGGCCAGGGCCTCGGCGAAGTTGGCGAACAGCACGGTGAACCACAGCCACAGGCAGATGCTCAGGATAAAACCACTGGGGGCCTCACCCTGGCCGCCCCAGGACTGCAACCACAACAAGGTGGTAAGCAGGCTGCCCAGGTACACCACGAACATCACCGGATTCTTCCACTGGGCCTGGGGCAGCAGTTTCCTGAAGGCATCCACACCGGCCGCCAGCAACAGCTCGCGGTCGAACAACGGCAAACGGGCTTTCATGTCACTCATGATCGACTCTCTTACTCAGTGACGGCGACAGGGCGCTGGCGAGGTGTCGCCAGGGCATCCAGCGCCAGGTTGAGTTGCAGCACATTGACCCGTGGCTCGCCGAGCAGGCCGAAAGTGCGCGCCTCGGTCGACGCCCGGACCAGGGTCAGCAGCGCGTCTTCGGACAGCTGCCGCAGCGGGGCGACGCGCCGCGCCTGGATCAGCGCGTTGGCCACTGAAATATGCGGGTCCAACCCGGACGCCGAAGCCGTCACCGCGTCGACCGGCACCGGCGCTTGCCGGTCCAGGCCGTTCGAGGCGCGATAGGCCACGGCCCGCTCCTTGACCGCGTCGAGCTGACGCTGACTGGTCGGGCCCAGGTTGCTGGCCCCGCTGAGGCCGGCGTTGTAGGGCGTGGTAACGGTCTTGCTGGCGTCGTTCGGATCGACGCTCTGGGTCACGCTGGGGCGGGCCTGGAAATACTCCGGGCGGCTGAACGCCTGGCCGATCAGCGCCGAGCCGATCACCTGGCCGTCACGCTCCAACAGGCTGCCCTGGGCCTGGAACGGAAACAGCAGGTTGGCCGCCAGGGTGGTCAGCGCCGGATAGGCCAGGCCGGTCAGCAACATGAACACTACCGAGGACACCAGCACCGGGCGCCACAGGCCACGGAACAGCCTTTGGGTCACCGCCAGCGGCGGCGTGGAAATACGCGTAGTCATGCAAACATCCTCACTTGTAGGTCTGGCCGGAGAGCAGTTGCAGCTGCTCGACCACAGGCCCCAGCGCAAGCGCCGGCAGGAAGGTCAAACCACCGACCACCAGCACCACGAACACCACCAGGAACATGAACAGCGGCGTGGCGGTGGGAATGGTCCCGGCACCGGCCGGAGTGGTCTTTTTAAAGGCCAGGGAGCCGGCCACGGCGAGCATCGGCAACAGGGTGAAGAAACGCCCCAGCAACATCGCCAGGCCGATGGTGGTGTTGAAGAACGGGGTGTTGGCGTTCAGCCCGGCGAAGGCCGAACCGTTGTTCGCGGTACCGGAGGTGTAGGCGTAGAGCACTTCGCTGAAACCGTGGGGCCCGACGTTGTTCAGGCTGTCCAGGGTCGAAGGCCAGAGCGCGGCCAGGGCGCTGAAGCCGAGGATGCAGATCGGATGCGCAAGCACCGAGAGCATCACCAGTTTCATCTCCCGGGCTTCGATGCGCTTGCCGAGGAACTCGGGGGTGCGACCGATCATCATGCCCACCAGGAACACCGTCAGCAGGGCGTACTGGATCAGGTTGATAAAGCCCACGCCGTCGCCGCCGAACACGCAGTTGAGCATCATCTGCGCCATGGGCACGAAACCGCCCATGGGCATCAGCGAGTCATGCATGGCGTTGACCGAGCCGGTGGTGGCGCCGGTGGTGGTGGCGATGAACAGGCTGGTATCGGCAATGCCGAAACGCAGCTCCTTGCCTTCCATGTTGCCGCCGCTCTGGGTCGCCGACAGCAGTTGGTCGACGCCCAGTTGGCTCAGCAGCGGATTGCCACCCTGCTCGGCAAAATAGAGCACCGCGAGAAAGCCGATGAACATCACCAGGAAGGTGCCGAAGAACACCCAGCCCTGGCGTCGCCGGGCCAACAGGCTGCCGAAGGCGTAGGTCAGCGCCGAAGGGATCAGCAACATGCTGAAGATATGCAGGATGTTGGTCAGCGGCGTCGGGTTCTCGAACGGGTGCGCGGCGTTCATGCTGAAAAAGCCGCCGCCGTTGGTGCCGATATGCTTGATCGACTCGAAGCTCGCCACCGCACCGACGATCAGTTGCTGCCGGGCGCCCTCCAGCGTGGTCGCCAGGGCCTGGGAGGCAAAGGTCTGCGGCATGCCCTGCCAGACATAGACCAGCGCCATGCCGAAGCACAACGGCAACATCACCCGATAGAGGATGCGGGTGAAGTCCACCCAGTAGTTGCCGATGTCCGTCGCACTGGCCCGGCTCAGGCCGCGGATAAAACCGGCGGCGGCGACCACGCCGGAAGTGGCGCCGACAAACATCAGGAAGGTGATCACCGCCATCTGGCTGAAGTTCGACAGGCTGGTTTCGCCCGAATAGGCTTGCCAGTTGGTGTTGGTGATAAACGAGGCGGCGGTGTTGAACGCCAGGTCCGGGGTCTGGGCGGCCAGGCCCAGCGGGTTGATCGGCAGCGAGCCCTGCAGGCGCAACAGCAGGTAGCCGAGCAGCATCATCGCGCCGTTGGACAACAGCAGTGCCGAGCCGTAGCGGGCCCAGCCCATGGTCTCCCGTGGATCGACGCCCAGCAGGCGATAGGTCAGGCGTTCCGGCAGCACATGGCCGGGGTGTGAAAATACCCGGCTCAGCCAGCGCCCCATCAAGACGGCGAGCCCGGTCATCAACCCCAGGACCAGCGCAAATTCCAGCAGTACGGTCAACATGTGCAAGCTCCGTTCAAATCTTGTTCAAGGCGACAATGAACAAGGCTGTCGCGCCGAAAAACGCCAGGGTCGCACCCAGGAAAATCAGGTCGTTCATGCTTGGTTTCCTTGTTCGATAGGGTCCTTGCGGACCGCACAAAGCGCCTGCGGCGAGGCGCGCGCAGGATCAGAAGTCTTCGGCGCGGATCAGCGCGTAACCCAGGTAGACAAACAGGCCGGCCGCGCCAAGGCCGCTGAGCAGGTAGATGAGTTTGAGTGTCAACACAGGTGTCCCCTTGCGAAATCGGTCAGCTCGCTCAAGCGCAGGCAAAGGCGCCGCAAGCCAGGTCAAAGGGTACGGGCGGGGGTATTAAGGTCGGGCACTGATTGCCGGGCGGGACGTTAAGATGGCGTATAGAAGCACTCCCCTTCAGGCGAAGGGGAGCACGTGGCGGGCGGGATCAGCTCTTGATCGGCAGCCAGATTTCCACTGTGCCGGTGCCTTTTTCGGGATTGAAATCGGCGCTGTAGCGCTCGAATTCCGGCGCATCGGCGGCCAGGTAACCGGATTGCGGCAACCAGTGGTTCCAGATGGCTTCGAAAGTCTGTTTGAGGGTATCGAGGGAGCCCTGGTGTTCAAACACCGCGTACTGCTGGTCCTGCAGTTCCACCCAGCGGTACAGCTCGGGCAGGTCGTCGAGCTTGCTGATCTGCACCCCGGCGATGTACTCGAAGCCGCCCTGGCCATCCGGATGGCAGCAGATACCGTACGTCACCTCACCCACCTGGCCGGGGACTTTTCCGATGTGCGGCACGAAAGCATCCCACAGGTCCGGGATGGAGCCCGACGTCTCGGCGGTAAAGCGGGCGCCCAGGCCGGCGATCAATCGAAAGTGGCCGTGCTCGAAGCGCGGCGCTGGCAAGGCCTGCGTGTAGCCAAGGTTATGTGCTAAGTCCATGGGTGCAGAACTCCATATGGGAAACGACTCCGAAAGGCAGTATAGAAGCAAATTATCGTGTCGCTCTGGCGACCCGGCGCTTGCCCCCGGCGAAAATATTTTCCGCCAGCCATCTGGACAGATCGTCAGCATCGCCCTTATTGTCTGCCCCGCAGGCCACCGCAGTGGCCGACGTCGCTCGGACGGTTCCGGGCGCTTACGTGTCAGAGGTTTATATGGCAGACCAAGGTTCGCCGCGCCGTTTTTCGCGCATTGATCGACTCCCCCCCTACGTATTCAATATCACTGCCGAGCTGAAGATGGCCGCCCGTCGTCGTGGCGAAGACATCATCGACTTGAGCATGGGTAACCCCGACGGCGCCACCCCGCCGCATATCGTCGAAAAACTGGTCACCGTCGCCCAGCGCGAAGACACCCATGGCTACTCCACTTCCAAGGGCATCCCACGGCTGCGCCGGGCGATTTCCCACTGGTACAAGGATCGCTACCAGGTCGATATCGACCCGGAAACCGAAGCCATCGTCACCATCGGCTCGAAAGAGGGCCTGGCACACCTGATGCTAGCCACCCTCGACCAGGGCGACACGGTGCTGGTGCCCAACCCCAGCTACCCGATCCACATCTACGGCGCGGTGATCGCCGGCGCCCAGGTCCGTTCGGTGCCACTGGTGCCCGGCGTGGACTTCTTCGCCGAACTGGAGCGGGCCATCCGTGGCTCCATCCCCAAGCCGAAGATGATGATTCTCGGTTTCCCGTCGAACCCCACCGCGCAGTGCGTGGAACTGGACTTCTTCGAACGGGTGATCGCCCTGGCCAAGCAGTACGACGTGCTGGTGATCCACGACCTGGCCTATGCCGACATCGTCTACGACGGCTGGAAAGCCCCGTCGATCATGCAGGTACCCGGCGCCAAGGACATTGCGGTGGAGTTTTTCACCCTGTCCAAGAGCTACAACATGGCCGGCTGGCGTATCGGCTTCATGGTCGGCAATTCGGAACTGGTCAGCGCCCTGGCGCGGATCAAGAGCTACCACGACTACGGCACCTTCACGCCGTTGCAGGTGGCGGCCATCGCGGCACTGGAAGGCGATCAGCAATGCGTCAAGGATATCGCCGAGCAGTATCGCCAACGGCGCAACGTGCTGGTCAAGGGCCTGCATGAACTGGGCTGGATGGTCGAGAACCCCAAGGCCTCGATGTATGTCTGGGCGAAGATCCCCGAAGAGTATGCCCATATGGGCTCGCTGGAATTCGCCAAGAAGCTGCTGGCCGAAGCCAAGGTCTGCGTCTCACCGGGGGTTGGCTTTGGTGAGTACGGCGACGACCATGTGCGGTTCGCCCTGATTGAAAACCTCGACCGTATCCGCCAGGCGGTACGCGGGATTCGTGGGATGTTCCGCAGCGATGGCCTGCTGAAGAAAGCCACCGCGGAATAACCCTTGACACCCATTGTGGCGAGCCCGCTCGCCACAAAACCGTGTTCGACTTCAACACGCCTTATGATCGGGGCCGGCACCTTCACAGGTGTCGGCCCCGATTCGTTCAGACCACCAGCGACAACAGCAGGATAAACACCAGCCCCACCACCGACAGGATGGTCTCCATGGCCGTCCAGGTCTTGAACGTCTCGGCCACGGTCATGTTGAAGTACTGCTTGACCAGCCAGAACCCGGCGTCGTTGACGTGGGACAGGATCAACGAGCCCGCCCCCGTTGCCAACACCAGAAGCTCGCGGTTCACCCCGGGAATCAGGTCCACCACCGGCATCACGATACCCGCCCCGGTAATCGTCGCCACGGTCGCCGAACCCGTGGCCACACGGATCACCGCCGCCACCAGCCAGGCCAGCAGTATCGGTGAAATCTGCGCATTCACGGCGATATGCCCGATCACATCACCCACACCGCTGGTCACCAGCATCTGCTTGAAGCCACCGCCGGCACCGATGATCAGGATGATCGCCGCGGTCGGCGCCAGGCTGGCATCGAGCAACTTGAGCACGCGCTTGGAGTCCATGCCCTGGCGCTTGCCGAAGGTGTACAGCGCCAACAGCAGGGCCAGCAACAAGGCACTGATCGGGTGACCGATCATGTCCATCCAGATGCGGAAGAAATGCCCGTCCGGCAGGGCAATGTCGGCGAAGGTCTTGAGCAGCATCAGGAACACCGGCAACAGCACGGTGACCAGGGTCACGCCGAAACTCGGCAGCACTTTCACTTCCGGCTCGCGGGCCAACTGGTCGACCAGCTCCTGGGAAGGATTACCCGGGATGTACTTGGCAATGAAGGTGCCGTAGATCGGCCCGGCAATGATGGCGGTAGGAAGGGCCACGATCAGGCCGTAGAAAATGGTCTTGCCGATGTCTGCGTTGAACACCCCGATGGCCAGCAGCGGCCCCGGATGCGGCGGCACCAGGCCGTGTACCGCCGAAAGCCCGGCCAGCAGCGGAATACCGATCTTGATCAGCGACACGCCGGTACGCCGCGCAACGATGAACACCAGCGGAATCAGCAGCACGAAGCCGATCTCGAAGAACAGCGGAATGCCCACCAGGAACGCCGAGCACATCATCGCCCACTGCACCCGCTCCTTGCCGAAGGCGCGGATCAGGGTTTGGGCGATCTGATCGGCACCGCCGGAATCGGACATCATCTTGCCGAGCATGGTCCCCAGCGCGAGGATGATCCCGACAAAGCCCAGCACACCGCCGAAGCCATCCTGGAAGGCGCTGATGATCTTGCCCGCGGGCATACCCGAGGTCAGACCGAGAAACGCCGAAGCGATGATCAGCCCGACAAAGGGGTGAATCTTGAAACGGGTGATCAACACGATCAACCCGATAATCGTGACCACTGCATCCAGCAACAGATAGGTCTCGTGGGACAGTCCGAACATAAGGTGTCTCCTGCTTGTTGTTTTTATACGCTGCGTTGTTTGACGATAGCCGATTGGGACAGCGCTATCTTTTCGAAACGAAAATCAGGCCGAGCGTTCCAACCCATGCCCCTGCCACCAGTGATGGGCTGCCTGCGCCAGGCGCTCGACGCTCTGGGTCGAGGCATCCAGGGCCAGGGTCAGGGGCTCGCCGACCGGCGATTCAAGGGTGGCGAACTGGCTGTCGATCAGGGTCGAGGGCATGAAGTGTCCGGGCCGATGGGCCACCCGCTCGGCGGCGACTTCGCGGCTCAGTTCGAGAAAGACGAAGCCCAGGCCCGGTGCCGCGCGACGCAAGCGTTCGCGGTAACTGTGCTTGAGCGCCGAGCAGGTCAGTACCGGGTGCCCACCTGCAGCCAGCACCCGACGCAACTCGTCGCACAGGCTGTCGAGCCAGCCGGCACGGTCGTCATCGGTCAGGGGGATGCCGGCACTCATCTTGGTGATATTGGCGGCGGGGTGAAAGCTGTCGCCTTCGATCTGGGTCGCACCGTTGAGCCGGCACAGGGCCTCGCCCACACTGGACTTGCCGCAACCGGAGACGCCCATGATGACCAGGGCAGTGATGGGTTGACTCATGTAACACCTCAGCACGCAGACAGCGCTGTCTTTGTCGAAGCTTCCATTACTCGGAAAGCAAAGCACAAAACGCAGACTGCCGACGTTTTCTTGTCATTTTTATGGGGTGGTGCGCTAAACATCCACGACAGCATCCGACGCGATCAGACCAACCGCGCTCGAACAATTGCAGGCTCGTCGAGACAGCGCTACCTTAGTGCCTTGAATTTTGTTTGGCAAGCCGTCCGATGACCTCCACCAAAAACGACAAGAATACCCGCACCACGGGACGCCCTACCCTCAGCGAAGTCGCGCGCCTGGCCGGCGTCAGCCCGATCACCGCGTCGCGGGCCCTGCGTGGCATCAGCAGCGTGGCCACGGAACTGGCGGAAAAGGTCCGACAGGCAGCGGCGGAACTGAACTACGTGGTCAACCCGGCCGCCCGCGCCCTGGCCTCGGCCCAGAGCCATTCGGTGGTGGTGCTGGTGCCGTCGTTGTCCAACCTGCTGTTTATCGACACCCTCGAAGCCATACACGCGGTGCTGCGCCCGCGCGGCTTCGAGGTGCTGATCGGCAACTATCACTACTCCCGCGACGAAGAAGAAAACCTGCTGCGCAACTACATGTCCTACCAGCCACGGGGCTTGTTGCTGACCGGTTTCGACCGTTCGGAAAGCGCGCGGCGGATGATCGAAGCGAGCAACGTGCCCTGCGTCTACATGATGGACCTGGACCCCGGCGCCGGGGTGAACTGTGTCGGCTTCTCGCAACAGAACGCCGGCGCCACTGTGGCCGAGCACCTGATCTCCCGTGGTCGCAAGCACCTGGCCTATATCGGCGCGCAACTGGACCAGCGCACGCTCCTGCGCGGCGAAGGCTTTCGCCAGGCTCTGCAGGCGGCCGGGCTGTACCACCCGGACCTGGAACTGCTGACCCCGCGCCCCTCATCGGTGGGCCTGGGCGGCGAACTGTTCCTGCAACTGATGCACGGCCATCCGCAGGTCGACGGGATCTTCTTCGGCAACGACGACCTGGCCCAGGGCGCCCTGCTGGAGGCCATACGCTGTGGTATCAAAGTCCCGGAACAGGTCGCGGTAGTGGGCTTCAACGACCTGCCCGGCTCGGCCTTCATGGTCCCGCGCCTGAGCAGCATCCGCACGCCTCGGGAAGCCATCGGCCGGCGGGCGGCGGAGCAGATGCTGAGTTTGATGGCCGGCAACCCGGTGGCTCAGCCAGTGCAGGATATGGGCTTTGAACTGATGGTGCGCGAGAGCAGTTGAAGGGTTGCAGCAACTGCGCACATGATTAAATTCCAAATCCTAAATCCAATTGGGATTCATCCTACTGATTCTCCGCACAATTCTCTTCACGCTTCGGCGGGTGACGTTGCTCGATTCCCAC
>NZ_JALLIX010000043.1 GCF_023242365.1 Pseudomonas sp. MWU13-2100 | reverse complement strand
CCCCAATAAAAAACGCCCCCGGCTCTCACGAACCGGGGGCGTTTTTTATTGCGCTACAAACTCAGCGATTGCGAGTCAACAACGCCGGCTTCTCGCCTCTTGGACGCCCTGGCAGCTGATCCAACTGCTCCGGTGTCGGGAAGCGATCGCTCTTCGACTCCTTATGGATGATCTTCGGTCCAGGCCCACGCGGGTTCTGCACGGCCGGTTCTTCCCGAGGCTGATCATCCCGGCTCGGACGACGATTGCGCGACTCTTCACGACGGGCTTGCCCATCACGCGGAGCGCCATTGCGCGGACCGCTGCGCTTGGCCGGCGGAGTGCCGGTAGTCGCACCATTACTGCTACGCGGACCATTCTGACGACCCTGCGGCTGCCCGGTACGCGGCGCACCAGCGCCTGCGCCCTGAGCCGGGGCCCCCGGGCGACGACCACGACCTTGGGCCGGCTTGGCCTGAGGCACGTAATCAACGCGGTTGCCAAAGTTATCCACATCGTCATCGAGGAACTCATCCGGAGCCCGATCAGCCGCCGGACGCGGCGGCTGGCTTGGCTGACGCTGTTCGCGGGCCGGAGTCCCTTCACGGGGCTTCTGCTCGCGAGCCGGACGCTCACCGCGACCGTTCACCGGGGCTTTTTCCTTGCCGCCCTTGTCCTTGCCCTTATCCCGACGACCGCCACCACCGCCGCCGCCGTTCGGGCCGTCGCCCTTCGGACCGCGAGGTGGGGTACGTGGATTACGTACATCCGGGCGCTCGCGCACTTCCGGTTTTTCCGCTTCCACAGCGCTGGAATCAAAACCCATCAGGTCGCCGTCGGCGATTTTCTGTTTGGTCATGCGCTCGATGCTTTTCAGCAGCTTCTCTTCGTCCGGCGCAACCAGGGAAATGGCCTCGCCTGAACGACCGGCCCGGCCGGTACGGCCGATACGGTGCACGTAGTCTTCATCGACGTTCGGCAGTTCGAAGTTCACCACGTGCGGCAACTGGTCGATATCCAGGCCGCGTGCGGCGATATCGGTAGCGACCAGGATGCGCACTTCACCGGCCTTGAAGTCGGCCAGGGCTTTGGTGCGGGCGTTCTGGCTCTTGTTGCCGTGGATGGCGACGGCGCTCAGGCCGTGCTTGTCCAGGTACTCGGCCAGGCGGTTGGCGCCGTGCTTGGTGCGGGTGAACACCAGGACCTGTTCCCAGGCACCGGCGGTGATCAGGTGCGCCAGCAGCGAACGCTTGTGGCTGGCGGCCAGGCGGAACACACGCTGTTCGATACGCTCGACCGTGGTGTTCGGCGGCGTGACTTCGATGCGCTCCGGGTTATGCAGCAGCTTGCCGGCGAGATCGGTGATGTCCTTGGAGAAGGTCGCCGAGAACAGCAGGTTCTGCCGCTTGGACGGCAGGCGCGCGAGGACCTTCTTCACGTCATGGACAAAGCCCATGTCGAGCATGCGGTCGGCTTCGTCCAGCACGAGGATTTCCACGTGGGACAGATCGACGCTGCCTTGGCCGCACAGGTCGAGCAAACGACCCGGGCAGGCCACCAGCACGTCGACACCGCGGGACATGGCCTGAACCTGTGGGTTCATGCCGACGCCGCCGAAGATGCAGGCGCTGACGAATTTCAAGTCGCGAGCGTAGACCTTGAAGCTCTCGTGGACCTGGGCAGCCAGTTCACGGGTTGGGGTCAGGACCAGCACGCGGGGTTGGCGCGGGCCGTGACGCTGGGATTTGTCCGGGTGACCGTTGGGAAACAACCGTTCCAGAATCGGAAGGGCGAAGCCTCCGGTTTTACCCGTACCTGTCTGTGCCGCGACCATCAGGTCGCGACCTTGCAACACGGCGGGAATAGCCCGCTGTTGCACCGGAGTAGGCTCGGTATAGCCGGCTGCCTCGATGGCAGCGACCAAAGCCTCGGAGAGACCGAGGGAAGCAAAGGACATGAGTAATCCTGTTCAGTTAGGGCTTGGCCCGATGGGAATCTTGCCTGGCGCGAATGGCGTTTCAGGATCTGTAGGAGGAAAGCTGGCCGCCTGTCTTGCGGCCTGGCGAGTTTTCTTACAGACCCTTGGTGGGCCATCCCGTCCGGTCCTGCTGGGCCTTGAGGCTCTACGCACTGCTCGCGCGGGCCGTTGGGCGGCGCTGGTCGCAGTGTCGGAATACCTGATGCAAGGTCGAGCGTCCGGGCGTGAGCCTGGCGGGAAGGCCGGAGTATAACAGAGCAAACGCTGTGCGCCGCTTTCCTGCTGCTCAACGGTTTACCCTTTCGTTACCGCGGCGCTGATACGTGCTTCTTTTGTGGGAGCCGGCTTGCCGGCGATAGCGATGCAATATTCACCGCCGCCATCGCCAGCAAGCCGGTTCCTACAGGCCTCGTGCGCCTCAAGGTTGCGCGGTACTGGCTTTGTCCGCATAGCGGGCAACCAGCGCGGCATAGGCCGGTTCACGCTTGAAGCGCCGCAGTTCGGCGCCGAAACGCTGGACCAGCAGGTCCATCCCGGCATTGCGGCGAATCGCCAGGTACTGGCTTTCCCGGGCAATCACCCTCGGGTACTGGTCGACCTGGTCCTGCAACCGAAGTTGTTTCAGCAGGCGCTGGCCGACCCGGCGATCGGTGATCAGCAAGTCGATGCGGCCGCGGACCAGTTTACCGAAGTTGGCTTCGTGACTGGGCCCGTCCTCGCGCTTGAGTCCTGTGGCGTCCTTGAACACCGAGCTGTACAGATAGCCGGGGGAGGTGCCGATGGTCAGGCCCTTGAGGTCGTCGAGGGTGCTGAAGGGGTGAGGGTGGGCCTTGGCGTAGAACAACACGAAATCCACCTCCGACAAGGGCTCACTGGGGTAGAGCAGGCTGCTGTCGCGCTCGGGGTTTTGGAAGATATCCAGGGCGCCATCGGCCTGACCTTGTTCCAGCAACATCAGGCAGCGTTTCCAGGGCAGGAACTGCCACTCCACCTCGATTCCCAGGCGCTGGAAGACAATGGCCGTGGTTTCGTAGTCCAACCCTTGGGCCTGGCCGTTTTCTTCGTAGACGTAGGGGGCCCAGGGTTCGGTGACAATACGCAGCTTTTCACCTTGAGCGGCGAAGCTCAGGCAAGCAAAAAGCACGGCTGTCAGAAGTTGGGCAATGACGGACATGGTTGGAGAGTACGACGCTAGAGCGGCGAATAGAAGCTCTGACGCGTTTTCTCTGGAGGGCTTGAGTGGGTAACGAGGTTGCAGCCCCCGGATTTCCAGGGGCTTGCAGTTTTCAGCGTGGCAGCTTCAGATTGTTCCAGATCGCCAGGCTCGGTTCCGCCTGGTTCAGGGTGTAGAAGTGCAGTCCTGGAGCGCCGCCTTGCAGCAGGCGGTCGCACATCTGGCTGATCACTTGCTCGCCGAAGGCCTGGATGCTCTTGGTGTCGTCACCGTAGGCTTCCAGTTGCTTGCGGATCCAGCGTGGGATCTCCGCGCCGCAGGCGTCGGAGAAGCGCGCCAGCTTGCTGTAGTTGGTGATCGGCATGATCCCCGGCACGATCGGGATATTCACCCCCATCGCCCGTACACGCTCGACGAAATAGAAGTAGCTGTCGGCGTTGAAGAAGTACTGGGTGATCGCGCTGTCGGCACCGGCGTTGGCCTTGCGCACGAAATTGCGCAGATCTTCTTCGAAGTTGCGCGCTTGCGGGTGCATTTCCGGGTAGGCGGCGACTTCGATATGGAAGTGGCTACCGGTTTCTTCACGAATGAAGCTCACCAGGTCGTTGGCGTGCAGCAATTCGCCGCTGGCCATGCCCATGCCGGAAGGCAGGTCACCGCGCAGCGCGACGATGCGCTGGATGCCGGCGCCCTTGTATTGCTCCAGCAGGCCGCGCAGGTCGGCTTTGCTGTCGCCGACGCAGGACAGGTGCGGCGCGGCGGGAATCTTTACTTCGCTCTCGAGCTGCAGCACGGTGTTGATCGTGCGGTCGCGGGTCGAGCCACCAGCACCGTAGGTGCAGGAGAAAAAGTCGGGGTTGTGGCTGGCCAGCTGACGGGCAGTGGCGAGCAGTTTTTCTTGCCCAGCGTCGGTCTTGGTCGGGAAGAACTCGAAGCTGTAGCGACGATCTTGGGACATGGTCGGATCCTTGGAAACGCGAAAGCCGGACGCTGGCTCTTGTAGGAGCAAGCTTGCTCGCGATGAGCGCGACGCGGAATGTCAGTGACACCGCTATCGCGAGCAAGCTCGCTCCTACAAGGAACCAGGCGTATCAGTAGCGATAGGCGTGCGGCTTGAACGGACCTTCGACGGCCACGCCAATGTAGTCGGCCTGGGTCTTGGTCAGTTGGGTGACCACGCCGCCGAAGCCGCGGACCATTTCCAGGGCCACTTCTTCGTCGAGTTTCTTCGGCAGCACTTCCACGGTCAGGCGCTCGGCTTTCTGAGCGGCGGACAGGTCGGCGTACTTCTGGCCGAACAGGAAGATCTGTGCCAGTACCTGGTTGGCGAACGAACCGTCCATGATGCGGCTCGGGTGACCAGTGGCGTTGCCCAGGTTCACCAGACGGCCTTCGGCCAGCAGAATCAGGTAGTCGTCGTTCTGTGGATCGAAATCACCATGACCGGTGCGGTGGATCTTGTGCACCTGTGGCTTCACTTCTTCCCATGCCCAGTTCTTGCGCATGAAAGCGGTGTCGATTTCGTTGTCGAAGTGACCGATGTTGCAGACCACGGCGCGTTTCTTCAGGGCCTTGAGCATGTTCGCATCGCAGACATTGACGTTACCGGTGGTGGTCACGATCAGGTCGATCTTGCCCAGCAGGGCCGTGTCGATGCTGGCGGCGGTGCCGTCGTTCAGGCCGTTTAGGAACGGCGAAACCACTTCGAAACCGTCCATGCAGGCTTGCATGGCGCAGATCGGATCGACTTCGGAGACCTTGACGATCATACCTTCCTGACGCAGGGACTGGGCCGAGCCCTTGCCCACGTCACCGTAGCCGATCACCAGCGCTTGCTTGCCGGACAGCAGGTGGTCGGTACCGCGCTTGATGGCGTCGTTCAGGCTGTGACGGCAGCCGTACTTGTTGTCGTTCTTGCTCTTGGTCACCGAGTCGTTGACGTTGATGGCCGGGATTTTCAGCTCGCCCTTGGCCAGCATTTCCAGCAGACGGTGCACGCCGGTGGTGGTTTCTTCGGTCACACCGTGGATTTTTTCCAGCATGGCCGGGTATTTCTTGTGGATGATCTCGGTCAGGTCGCCGCCGTCGTCGAGGATCATGTTGGCGTCCCAAGGCTGGCCGTCCTTCAGGATGGTCTGCTCGATGCACCACTCGTACTCCTGCTCGGTCTCGCCTTTCCAGGCGAACACCGGGATACCGGCGGCGGCGATAGCGGCAGCGGCCTGGTCCTGGGTCGAGAAGATGTTGCAGGACGACCAGCGAACTTCGGCACCCAGGACAACCAGGGTCTCGATCAGCACGGCGGTCTGGATGGTCATGTGGATGCAGCCGATGATCTTGGCGCCCTTGAGCGGCAGCTCACCGGCGTACTTGCGGCGCAGACCCATCAGGGCCGGCATTTCCGATTCGGCGATGATGGTTTCGCGACGACCCCAGGCAGCCAGGGACATATCGGCGACTTTATAGTCGTTGAAATCTGCAGGCGTGTTGACAGCGCTCATGAAGAGCCTCCATTCGTAGTATGCGAATGGGCGCCGTTGTGCGTTTAGTGTCCGTGCAGGGAACCCTGATCGAACAACGCCCCATCCGAGCCTGACAGGTCGAACCTGCTGCAGCGCCCCTCGGACAGGTGGCGGGAAAACGGTATCAAGAGAAGGTTACCGTTTTGAAACGGTGGGGATTATAGCTGCCCGGAACGGACTTCCCAAGGGTTTCTGTCGGCAACATGAAGATTGTCGATGGCGACCATAGTCGACCCTGCATGGAGCTTGACCGTCCGCTCTGCCATGATGCTTGGCATCAATCGGCAAGACGGTCAGGAGTGAGCATGAATTTCCACACCCGCAAATGGGTCAAACCCGAAGACCTCAACCCCAACGGCACGTTGTTCGGCGGCAGCCTGCTGCGCTGGATCGACGAGGAAGCGGCGATCTACGCCATCGTCCAACTGGGCAACCAGCGCGTGGTGACCAAGTACATCTCGGAAATCAACTTCGTCAGCGCCTCGCGCCAGGGCGACATCATCGAGTTGGGTATCACCGCCACCGAGTTCGGCCGTACGTCCATTACCCTGACCTGTGAAGTGCGCAACAAGATCACCCGTAAAAGCATCCTGACCGTGGAAAAGATGGTTTTCGTCAACCTCGGCGAGGATGGCTTGCCATCGCCCCACGGGCGGACCGAGATCCGCTACGTGAAGGATCAGTTCAAGGAAGACGAGTTGGTCCGGAAGTGAACGGTTGGGCTGAGACATAAGGCTGATTATTGTTGTAATTTTGTAATAAATTATCGTTTTGCGATAATTTAATCCCCTGTTAGTTTCTTTGCCGGGTCATCCGGCCAAAGAACTGACAGGAGTATTCAATGAAAGACGATCGTTTGATCAGGCACAGTCGCTGGTTGGCAAATGCCACCTTGGTTTTGCTGGTGAGCATGTTGCTGTTGAACGTGGCTTGCTGGCTGTTTCCGGTACTTGTCGAGCACGGGCTGGACTTCAACCTGACCTCCCTGGCCAGGGAGCTTGAAGTCGATATTGCCGCCATGCCCTGGTGGCAGGTGGGCGGCGGCATGCTGCTGAGCAGCATTCCATTGCTGGTCCTGACGCGTGGTCTGGAAGCGCTGCGCGCTTTGTTCCAGACCTATGCGCAGGGTGAGTATTTTTCCCGGGAAACGGCCGATCTGCTGGGCGCGGTCGGCAGGAGTGTCGGTCTGTGGGTGCTGTGCAGTGTGCTGCTGTACCCGCTGATGAGCGTGTGGATCACCCTGTTGCTGCCACCGGGAGAGCGCCTGCTGAGTCTCGGTTTCAGCCCGGCTCAACTGGTGGCCTTGTTTCTCGCCGCCGCGGTCATGCTGGTGGCACGGATCATGGGCAATGCCTGCCAGATGGCCCGTGAAAACCAACAATTCATTTAGTGGGGCGCGTCGATGTCGATTGAAATAACGCTGGATGTGATGCTGGCCATGCGCAAGGTCAAGTCCAAGGACCTGGCGGCGCAGATCGGCATTACCGAACAGAACCTTTCGTTGTTGAAGCAGGGCAAGGTCAAGGGGGTTCGCCTGGCAACCCTTGAGGCCATTTGCCAGGCGCTCGATTGCCAGCCCGGCGATCTGCTGAAGTACCGACCTGTGGTGAGCGCTACTGACGCTTAGGTCGAGGCGCTGGACGCAGGCAGTGGGGCATTGCCGAGGCTGAAGGCGCTCTGGTTCAGGGGCAAGCAGAAGCGAAATAAACCGCCGCACAGCCTTGGCGAATCGGTTTCTGTGGAGTGTTCGGTTATGCGCTAGTGTTGTGGGCGACGCCGTCGGGCACTCTTCAAGGACTTTGTTATGACCGCCGCTTTCTGGTGCGTATTGATCGCATTCCTCCTGCCTTACCTGTGCATTGGCATTGCCAAGTCCAGTGGCGGCAAGTACGGCCCGCGGGAGAACCATGATCCCCGAGCCTTTCTCGAAGGGCTCGAGGGTTTCGCCAAGCGGGCCCATGCGGCGCAGTTGAACAGTTTCGAGGTCACCCCGGCCTTTGCCGCGGCAGTGATCATTGCCCATCTCGCCGGCACTGCGTCACTGGTGACCATCAACGTGCTGGCGGTGCTGTTCATCACCAGCCGCCTGCTCTACATCATCTGTTACCTGGCGGACTGGGCGATGTTGCGCTCGCTGGTGTGGTTTGTCGGGGTGGCCTTGATCGCGGCGTTCTTTTTCGTCTCGATCTAATGGGTGTTTTAGTCCTTGGATCATGCGGCGCCTGCATTGGCGCCTTCGCCGCACCGTCGCGAAGAGGCCCGTGCGGGCCGCGCAGGATCAGCTGCCTGTATCCGGAGTCTTGGGCAACGCCATGCCCTTGGGCCAGAGCAGCCAGATATTGCCTTTCTGCTTCATGTCCCCGGCCAGTTGCCCCGCTGCATCGCCGGTGCCCCAGAACAGGTCGGCACGGACCTCGCCGGCAATCGCGCCGCCGGTATCCTGGGCCGCCACCGGGCGGACCAGGGCGCTGCCGTCCGGCTTGGTGGTCGACAACCACAACAAACTGCCCAGCGGAATCACCTTGCGATCCACCGCCACGCTATAGCCGGCCGTCAGCGGCACGTTCAGCGAACCGCGTGGCCCTTCGTTGCTGTCCGGGTTGCGGGCGAAGAACACATAGCTGGGGTTGCTGCCGAGCAATTGCGGGATCCGTGTCGGATGCGCCTTGGCCCAGGCGCTGATGGCGCCCATGGTGACGTCTTCCTTCTTCAACTCGCCCTGTTCCACCAGCCAACGGCCGATGGCGCGATAGGGGTAGCCGTTCTGGTCGGCGTAACCGATCCGCAGTTGCTGGCCGTTGTCCAGGCGAATCCGCCCCGAACCTTGGATCTGCAGGAATTGCAGGTCCATCGGATCGGTCAGCCAGGCCAGCACCGGGGCCTTGACGCCCTGGGTGGCGATCAGTGCCGCGTCGTCATAGGGTTTCACCACGCGCCCCTCCAGCCGTCCACGCAGGCGCTTGCCCTTGAGTTCAGGATAGAGGCTGTCGAGCTGCACGATGATCAGGTCGTCCGGTACGCCATAGACCGGCACCGTGGCCTTGGCGGTCTGGATCAGGCTGCCGGGGTAGACGGGCTCGTAGTAGCCGGTGATCAGGCCGTCGGCGCTGTTCTGCGCCGAGCGCAGGCCATAGACCTCGAGGTTCTGTTGGAGAAAGTCGCGAATGGCCGCCGGGGTATTGGCCACATTCACGGCCGCCAGGCAGGTCGGCCCCCAGTTGGCGTCGGCCTTGAGCCGGGCGCAGGCGCTGCGCCACGAGGTGAAACCCGCTTGCAGATCGGCGTCGGATACCGTTGGCAGCGCCTGCCAGTCCGCCTTCAGGTAGGTCATCACTGGGGCAGGGGGCGCCGGGGGTTCCTTACGGTTGCAGCCGGCGAGCAGGGCGAGGACACAAAGGCTTGCGGCCAGTCGTTTGAAGGTGGTGTTCATACAGCGGTGAATTCCTTGGGTGATTGCCTGTTCAGACTTTGTTCAGTAATTCCACTGATTTAGTGTGGTTAAGAAGGGGGCAGGCTCTTGGTCTTTGGTGATCAGGCGAGGATACTGACCGCCGTTTCCCGTGATCCGAAACCATCATGACTCTTAAAAAACTTTCTGTTGTATTGCTGGCCTGTCTGACCCTCGGTGCATGCGGCGGCGTCGATCCGAATTCGCCTTTGGGCCAGCGCAAGGCCATTTTCAAGCAGATGCTCAAAACCAGCGAAGACCTGGGCGGCATGCTGCGCGGTCGTATTCCTTTTGACGGGCCGCGTTTCGTCGAGGGCGCGAACCAGCTCGACAGTCTGTCCCGTGAGCCGTGGAAACATTTCCCGCAAGTCAAGGAAGCGGAGCATACCAGCGCCCGGGACGCGGTCTGGCAGAAGCAGGCGCATTTCCAGGAGTTGGCGCGCTCGCTGGAAGCGGCGACCGGGGAGCTGCGCCTGGCCAGTCAGGTCCAACCTTACAAGGCCAGTACCCTGAAACCGGCGGTCGAGAAGGTCGAAGACGCCTGCGATGCCTGTCATAAGGAATTTCGTGATCATTGATGCAAGGTAATTAAAGCGGATGCAGGCGCTGACTTGTCCGGACACCGCACCGATGGCGGAGGTGACATCGTCATCGCCGGCAAGCCGGCCCCCACAGGTCTTGTGGTGTCTACTTGTCCAGCTCATCCAGTGCGTTCTGCAAGTCCTTGCGTGACTCGGCGAGCTTTTCCTTGCGCTTGTTGATCTTGTCCGGATCGCCCTTTTTCATCGCCTTGTCGAGGTCGGCCTGACGGCGGCTGACTTCGTGCTTGGCGTCGAGTACCTTGTTTTCCCGCTCTCTTTTCAGCGAGGCATCGGTGCAATGGGTGGTCACTTCATCCAGTGCCTTTTCCAGGCCGGCCTGTTGTTCGCTGTTGCCTTGGGCCTTGGCGATCTCGAGTTGGCTGCTGATGGCCTGGCGCTTGGCCGCGCAACCGGTCAGTTCGGTGGGTTCTTCGGCGGCCAGCAAGGGGGCGGCCAGGACGCTGCACAAGGTGAAAATCGCCAGCGGTGGAAAAAGTCGCATAAACACTCCGGGCTGAAACACTGATTGAAAAACCGTCACTCTGAAAATAGATGGCCGCGCTGTCTGTATGAATAATCTGAAATAGACAGGGATTGTCTCCTTAAAATCCCGCGATGCCGGCATTACGTAATGACTCGGCCAGGTCCTGTACATCCTGGTCGCGGAAAAACGCACTCAGTTGCATGGCTCGCTCCGTGCCGACGCCGGGTATGGCCTGCCACGCCTCGGCAGTACGGTCTGCCAATACCGGCCAGGGCTCCTCCAGAGGCGCCGCCGCATTGGGCGGCAGTCCCAGCGCCTTGAGCCAGCGCCCGAACGGACGTTGTCGGGCCAGTTGCACGGTCTCCAGCCATTGCGTACGGCTACGTGGGCCGAAGCCGGCAATGGTAGCAAGCTCTTCCTCCTCCAGGGTCAACCAATCGAGCAGTCGGTTGATGCGTCCGCTCGCCAGTAGTTTTTCCCAGGTACCGCCGCCCAGATGTGGCAGGTCCAACCCCTGCTTGCCGCTCAGCCAGCGCAGGCGGGCGAGAAACTGGCTTTCGCAGCCCGGGCCATACTGCCAGCAACTCAGGGCGTGGAAGCGCTGCGGGTCGGGGACAGGCAACGGCTCGCGTTCGCGGCTACGCCAGATGACACTGTCCAGGCGTGGGATGGTCAGACCGGCGAGGCTGATCGCCACCTGGTCGCCGGGGCGGATATCCAGGGCCTGCCAGCGTGGCAGCGAACCGAGGCTGACCCGCTTGATCTGTCGGTCATCGAGTCGCACCGGCGTCAGTTCCAGCATCGGAGTAATCCGCCCGGTCCGGCCGATGTTGAAGCTGACCTTGCGCACATGGGCCAAGGCCTGGGCGTGGGGATATTTCCAGGCCACGCTCCAGTAGGGTGGTTGAGCCAGCCAGCGTTTTGCGGCGGGGCGCCGGCTCTGGCGCAGAACCACGCCATCGCTGGCGAACGGCAAGGGCTGGCGGTACCAGTGGTTGCGCCAGCGTTCGGCTTCGGTGAAATCCCCGATGGGCTGGCTGTAGGTCTTGCTGTCGGGGAAACCCAGGGCCTGCAATCCGGCCAGCCGTTCCTCCTGTGTCGCCGGCCCCTCTGGCCAGTCCCAGACAAACAGGCCGATGTCCGCCGCCTCCTTGCTGTCGAGCAGGTGCCGGGCCATCAAGCCGGCGACCCTGCCTCGGGCATTCAGGCTGCCTTGGCGGGCCTGCACATGGTCCGGCAAGCGCCAATACAATTCGCCTTGCAGCACCAGGTCGCGGGGTATCGGCAAGCTGTCGGGGATTGCCGGGATCTTGCGGGCCGAGGCCGTCCAGTCCTGTCCGCTCAGTCCGTTGCCGCGACTGATGGCTTGATGCAATCGACCCTGGCGATACACCAGGGTCACCGCCACGCCATCGACCTTGGGCTGGATCCACAGGCCTTCGCGGCCTTTCATCCAGGCCTGGACGGCTTCGGTGTCCGGCAGTTTGTCGAGGCCGGTATGGGCGGTCGGGTGTCGGGCGGGGCCGCCCGCGTCCGCCGGGGTGTCCGGCTTGACGGAGGGCAGCCGGAAACAGCCGCGCCACTGTTCAAGTCGCTGCCGGGATTGGTCGTAGAGTTCGTCGGCCACGGGCGAACGGCCTTGGCGATGGTAGCTGTGGTCCCATTCAGCGAGCTGTGCTTGCAGGGCCTCGGCTTCTCGCCGGGCGCGTTCTGCCTGCCAGTCCGGGCAAGTGTCGGCATGGGCCGCGAAGTAAAAGGCGAACAACAGGAAACCACTGAAGAGGCGCATCGTGAGCATCCTTGCTCAGGCTAAAAACCAAGCCTAGATTACGCCGCGCATAAAAAAGCCCCGCACGAGGCGGGGCTGTTTTACGGGGTGTGTCGGCTTGCTTTGGCAGACCACCCAGTGTCTTCATGCCAGTGTCTATGGCCAGCCGTGGGGGGCTTTTGTGACGCAGGCTGCATTACAGGCCGGCAGCCGCTCGCAGAGCGTCTACGCGGTCGGTCTTTTCCCAGGTGAAGGTGGTGAAGGTGTCGTCGCCGACAGTCTTCTGCTCCGGGGTGCGCCCGAAGTGGCCGTAGGCCGCGGTTTCCTGATACATCGGGTGCAGCAGGTCGAGCATGGTGGTGATGGCGTATGGGCGCAGGTCGAAGATTTCGCGAACCAGCTTGATGATCTTGTCGTCGCCGATCTTGCCGGTGCCGAAGGTGTTCAACGAGATCGAGGTCGGTTGAGCGACGCCGATGGCGTAGGACACCTGGATTTCGCAGCGGTCGGCCAAGCCGGCGGCGACGATGTTCTTGGCCACGTAACG
This sequence comes from Pseudomonas sp. MWU13-2100, assembly GCF_023242365.1. GTDB lineage: Bacteria > Pseudomonadota > Gammaproteobacteria > Pseudomonadales > Pseudomonadaceae > Aquipseudomonas. The sequence goes on along the minus strand of NZ_JALLIX010000043.1, from coordinate 43,154 downwards.
ACCGGCGTAGGCGGCGGAACGGTCAACCTTGGATGGATCCTTGCCGGAGAACGCGCCGCCGCCGTGACGGGCCATACCGCCGTAGCTGTCGACGATGATTTTGCGGCCGGTCAGGCCGCAGTCGCCCACCGGGCCACCGATGATGAAGTTGCCGGTCGGGTTGATGTGGAACTGGGTGTCCTTGGTCAGCAGTTCGGCAGGCAGCACATGCTTGACGATCAGCTCCATCACGCCTTCGCGCAGGTCTTTGTAGGACACATCCGGGTTGTGCTGGGTCGACAGCACGATCGCATCGATACCGACGACCTTGCCGCCTTCGTAGCGGCAAGTCACTTGCGACTTGGCGTCCGGGCGCAGCCAAGGCAGCAGGCCGGATTTGCGGGCTTCGGCCTGGCGCTTGACCAGTTGGTGGGAGAAGGCGATCGGCGCGGGCATCAGCTCCGCGGTTTCGTTGCTGGCATAGCCGAACATCAGGCCCTGGTCACCAGCGCCCTGGTCTTCCGGCTTGCTGCGATCAACGCCCTGGGCGATGTCCACGGACTGCTTGCCGATGATGTTCATCACGCCGCAGGTGGCGCCGTCGAAGCCGACGTCGGAGCTGTTGTAGCCGATGTCGAGGATCACGTTACGCACGATGTCTTCGAGGTCGACCCAGGCCGAAGTGGTCACTTCGCCAGCGATGATCGCTACACCGGTTTTCACCAGGGTTTCGCACGCGACGCGGGCGAATTTGTCTTCAGCAATGATGGCATCCAGCACCGCATCGGAGATCTGGTCGGCGATTTTGTCCGGATGCCCTTCGGACACGGACTCGGAGGTGAAAACGGAATATTCGCTCATATCGATGGTTTTCCTGAGTTACCGATGGTGAGTGGTGCCAGCCGGTCGCTGAAAATGGCGAACCTGAATCTGGAAACCATTACGTAAGCCTACATAGAGGCTGTCCTCGGGCACGAGCCCCGCAGCGATGGCCCAACGGGCCAGATCGTCCTGTTCGAACCCCAACCAGAGATCACCGCAGGCCTCCCTGGCCCAGCTCTGGTTGTGGCTACACAATTCTGTCACTAACAAACTACCGCCAGGTTGCAGCAGGCCGGCCATCTGCTTGAGGGCCTCGGCCGGCGCGGCGAAGTGGTGCAGCACCATGTTCAGTACCACGCAGTCGACCGGTCGATGGCTGTCTTGCAGGGCATCGGCCAATTGCAGGCTGACATTAGTCAACGCTTCGCGCTCACACACCTGGCGCGCCAGTTCGAGCATGGCCGGGCTGTTGTCCAGTGCCGTGACCTGCTGGAAGCGCCGCGCCAGTTCCGGCAGGAAGGCACCGTCGCCGGGGCCGACTTCCAGGGCCGTGGCCAGGGGGCCGAAGCTCAGCTTGTCGAGCAGCGCCAGGACGCTTTCGCGGTACTGCGGCAGGCCGGCGATCAAGTCTTGCTGGGCACGGAATTTCTCTGCCACCCGTGAGAAAAAGTCCTGGCTGGCGGCGGCGCGCTGGCCATGTACCTGGCTGATGCGGGCTTGTACGTCGCCCGGCAGGTCGAGCTCGTCGACTTCCTCCAGCAGCGCCGCGTGCAACTTGCCCCCCATGCGTTCGGTGTGGGGCAGGGCGCGGCGGTAGAAGATCGCATTGCCTTCGCGACGGGTGGCCACCAGGTTGGCCTGGGCCAGTACCTTCAGATGGTGACTCATGCCGGATTGGCCGATGCCAAAGATCTGCGCCAGCTCCAGCACGCCGAACGAATCGTTGGCCAGGGCGCGCAAGACGTTCAGGCGCAACGGATCGCCGCCGGCCTTGCACAGGGCGGACAGGTCGTCGCTGGCGTCATGACGAATCGCGGGTGCAGGTAAATTCATATGGCCAGCAGTCTAGTGACCCCTCGGTCGCCTAGCAAGATCAATATCAAAAAGTTTTGATATTGAACGATAAGTGGCACTTTCAGGCCTGCGCTGGTCTATACAGTTGCGCAGCGGAAAGGTTTCATCCGGCGAATGCGCAACTATCCGCAGGAAAAACGCCCCGCAGTGACTATCTGTCATTGCCCCCTGGCGGCCCCTGAGGGAAAATGCTCGCCTTTTTTCCGTTTCGTTTTATTCACTTTTAATTTCAACATCCTCAGGAGATCAGCGATGCCCAGCCGTCGTGAGCGTGCCAACGCCATTCGTGCCCTCAGCATGGATGCCGTGCAAAAAGCCAACAGCGGCCATCCCGGTGCCCCCATGGGTATGGCGGATATTGCCGAAGTACTGTGGCGTGATTACCTGAAGCACAACCCGAGCAACCCGTCGTTCGCCGACCGTGACCGCTTCGTGCTGTCCAACGGCCATGGTTCGATGCTGATCTACTCGTTGCTGCACCTGACCGGCTACGACCTGTCGATCGACGACCTGAAGAACTTCCGTCAGCTGCACAGCCGCACCCCGGGTCACCCTGAATACGGCTACACCCCGGGCGTGGAAACCACCACCGGTCCGCTCGGCCAGGGCCTGGCCAACGCCGTGGGCTTCGCCCTGGCGGAAAAAGTCCTGGCGGCGCAGTTCAACCGTCCCGGTCACAACATCGTCGACCACCACACCTATGTGTTCCTCGGTGATGGCTGCATGATGGAAGGCATTTCCCACGAAGTCGCGTCCCTGGCCGGTACCCTGGGCCTGGGCAAGCTGATCGCGTTCTACGATGACAACGGCATCTCCATCGACGGCGAAGTCGAAGGCTGGTTCACCGATGACACCCCGAAGCGTTTCGAAGCCTACAACTGGCAGGTGATCCGCAACGTCGACGGTCATGACCCGGAAGAGATCAAGACCGCCATCGAGACCGCGCGCAAAAGCGAGCGTCCGACCCTGATCTGCTGCAAGACCACCATCGGCTTCGGTTCGCCGAACAAGCAAGGCAAGGAAGATTGCCACGGCGCCCCGCTGGGTGACGCGGAAATCGCCCTGACCCGGGCGGCGTTGAAGTGGAATTTCGGCCCGTTCGAAATCCCGGCCGACATCTATGCCGAGTGGGATGCCAAGGAAGCCGGTCGTGCCGTCGAAGCCGAGTGGGACCAGCGTTTCGCCGCCTACTCCGCGGCCTTCCCGGTCGAAGCCAATGAGCTGGTGCGTCGCCTGAGTGGCGAACTGCCGGCTGATTTCTCCGAAAAAGCCTCGGCCTATATCGCCGAAGTCGCGGCCAAAGGCGAAACCATCGCCAGCCGCAAGGCCAGCCAGAACGCCCTGAACGCTTTCGGCCCGTTGCTGCCCGAGTTCCTCGGCGGTTCGGCCGACCTGGCCGGTTCCAACCTGACCCTGTGGAAAGGTTGCAAGGGTGTCAGCGCTGAAGATGCCAGCGGCAACTACATGTACTACGGCGTGCGCGAATTCGGCATGACCGCGATCATGAACGGTGTGTCCCTGCACGGCGGCCTGGTGCCATACGGCGCGACCTTCCTGATGTTCATGGAATACGCACGCAATGCCGTGCGCATGTCGGCGCTGATGAAGACGCGGGTGATCCATGTCTACACCCACGACTCCATCGGCCTGGGCGAAGACGGTCCGACCCACCAGCCGATCGAGCAACTGGCGAGCCTGCGTTGCACGCCGAACCTCGACACCTGGCGTCCGGCCGACGCGGTGGAGTCCGCCGTGGCCTGGAAAAACGCCATCGAGCGCAAGGACGGTCCTACGGCGCTGATCTTCTCCCGGCAGAACCTGCAACATCAGCAGCGCGATGCCGTGCAGATCGAATGCATCAACCGCGGTGGTTATGTGTTGAAGGATTGCGCGGGTGAGCCCGAGCTGATCCTGATCGCCACCGGTTCGGAAGTCGGCCTGGCGGTGCAGGCGTACGACAAGTTGACCGAGCAGGGCCGCAAGGTTCGTGTGGTGTCGATGCCGTGCACCAGCATCTTCGATGCCCAGGACGCCAGCTACAAGCAGGCGGTGTTGCCGCTGCAAGTGGGCGCGCGGATCGCCATCGAAGCCGCGCACGCGGACTACTGGTACAAGTACGTGGGCCTGGAAGGTCGTGTGATCGGCATGACCACCTACGGCGAGTCGGCGCCCGCGCCAGCCTTGTTCGAAGAGTTCGGCTTCACCCTGGAAAACATCCTGGGTCAGGCTGAAGAGCTGCTGGAAGACTGAGTTCGAGAGTGGCGGCGCCTGCTCCGGCCTCTTCGCGGGCAAGCTCCGCTCCCACAGTATCGGTGTCTGGCCAAGGAGTTCTGGCTCGACATCAAACCTGTGGGAGCGGAGCTTGCCCGCGAAGGCGGCCTCACGGACACCGCCTCACTCCCTGACTCACAGGCAAGCCCGTTTCCACAAAACCCATGCCTCGGCAGGGTTGCTTGATATTCAAGCTTCGGCGAGATCCCCATGCCCCAACCGCGTCCTTACAGAGTTGCACTCAACGGCTACGGCCGTATCGGTCGTTGTGTCCTGCGTGCGCTGTTCGAGCGAGGGGATCGCGCCACTTTTGAAATCGTTGCCCTCAACGATCTGGCCGATATGGCCAGCCTCGAATACCTGACACGTTTCGACTCCACCCACGGCCGCTTTCCCGGCGAAGTGCGGGTCGAGGACGATTGTTTGCATATCAATGGCCACTGCGTGAAAGTCTTCCGCTGTGCCACCCCCGAACAAATCGACTGGGCCGCGCTGGACGTCGACCTGGTGCTGGAGTGCTCCGGCGCCTATCACACCCGCGAGGACGGCGAGCGCTTCCTCGCCGCCGGCGCGCCCCGGGTGCTGTTCTCCCAGCCGATGGCCAGCGAGACCGACGTCGACGCGACCATCGTCTACGGCGTCAATCAGGACTGCCTGACCGGCGGCGAGCGCCTGGTGTCCAACGCCTCCTGCACCACCAACTGCGGCGTACCGTTGTTGCGCCTGCTGGATCAGGCCATTGGCCTGGAATACGTGTCCATTACCACCATCCACTCGGCGATGAACGACCAGCCGGTGATCGATGCCTACCACGCCGAAGACCTGCGTCGCACGCGTTCGGCGTTCCAGTCGGTGATCCCGGTGTCCACCGGCCTGGCCCGGGGGATCGAACGCCTGCTGCCGGAACTTGCCGGGCGAATCCAGGCCAAAGCCGTACGGGTGCCGACGGTGAACGTTTCCTGCCTCGATATTACGATGCAGACCGTCAGCGACACCGATGCCGTGGAGGTCAACCGGATCCTGCGCGAGGCCGCCACCAGCGGTCCGCTCAAGGGCTTGCTGGCCTATACCGAACTGCCCCACGCCAGCTGTGATTTCAACCATGACCCTCATTCGGCGATTGTCGATGCGAGTCAGACCCGTGTTTCCGGCCCGAGGCTGGTCAACGTGCTGGCCTGGTTCGACAACGAATGGGGTTTTGCCAACCGAATGCTGGATGTTGCAGAGCACTACCTGCACACCATTCACCACAAACCGTAAACCAGAGATTGCGACCCATGACCGTGTTGAAGATGACCGACCTCGATCTGCAAGGTAAGCGCGTACTGATCCGCGAAGACCTCAACGTCCCCGTCAAGGACGGAGTTGTCACCAGCGATGCGCGTATCCTGGCCTCGCTGCCGACCATCAAGCTGGCCCTGGAGAAAGGCGCGGCAGTCATGATCTGCTCGCACCTGGGCCGTCCGACCGAAGGCGAGTTCTCGGCCGAGAACAGCCTCAAGCCGGTCGCCGACTACCTGAGCAAGGCCCTGGGCCGTGACGTGCCGCTGGTGGCTGATTACCTGAACGGTGTCGAGGTCAAGGCCGGCGACATCGTGCTGTTCGAAAACGTGCGCTTCAACAAGGGCGAGAAAAAGAACGCCGACGAGCTGGCCAAACAATATGCCGCCCTGTGCGACGTGTTCGTGATGGACGCCTTCGGCACCGCGCACCGCGCCGAGGGTTCGACCCACGGCGTGGCCAAGTTCGCCAAGGTCGCCGCAGCCGGTCCGCTGCTGGCCGCCGAACTGGAGGCCCTGAGCAAGGCCCTGGGCGCGCCGGCCCAGCCGATGGCCGCCATCGTCGCCGGCTCCAAGGTCTCGACCAAGCTCGACGTGCTCAACAGCCTGAGCCAGATCTGCAACCAACTGATCGTCGGTGGCGGTATCGCCAACACCTTCCTCGCGGCGGCCGGTCATCCGGTGGGCAAGTCCCTCTACGAGCCGGACCTGCTCGACACTGCCCGCGCCATCGCGGCCAAGGTCAGCGTGCCGCTGCCAGTGGACGTGGTAGTGGCCAAGGAGTTCGCCGAGAGCGCCGTGGCTACCGTGAAACTGATCGCCGACGTCGCCGCTGACGACATGATCCTCGACATCGGCCCGCAAACCGCCGCGCACTTCGCTGAACTGCTGAAGTCGTCGAAGACCATCCTCTGGAACGGTCCGGTGGGTGTGTTCGAATTCGACCAGTTCGGCAACGGCACCAAGGTCCTGGCCCAGGCCATCGCTGATAGCTCGGCGTTTTCCATTGCCGGCGGTGGCGACACCCTGGCGGCCATCGACAAGTACGGCGTTGCCAAGGATATTTCCTATATCTCCACCGGTGGTGGTGCTTTCCTCGAGTTCGTCGAGGGCAAGGTACTGCCTGCCGTGGAAGTGCTGGAAAGCCGCGCCAAGGGTTGAGCCGGCACTGGCCGTTGAAAGGGAGTCTTCATGTGGTCAAGTCGTTAACACTGCTGGTCCTGCTGGGTTTGTTGGTCGGATGTGCCGACAAACCCAAGGTCGGGCCGGCGGCCAACAAAGGCTGTTACCAGGCCGATTGGCAGGCGGAAACCGCCCCAGTGATCAACAAGCGCCTGGGCCCGGACGGGTTGGAAAAATACGACGCATCGTCCGGGACCCGGGAACAGGGTTGTCCTTGACGGGTCAGATTCACCATGTGCAGTGCTGGCGGCCAGGGGTCGTCAGTCGAGGAACCGGCATGAAAGGCTTTATCGCCCTTGTTTCACTGGCGGCACTGGGTGGCTGTGCCGCCTTCAATGCCACCTTCAACCAGTCGTCGGCCCCGGCGGACAACTGGACGCGCTGGACCTGTGACAGCCAGGCCGAGGTGTTCTGGCGTTATACCGACAGTGCGCAGCAGGCGGTCGATGTGCGTTTGGCCAGCGGTGACCAGGTCTATCGCCTCAAGCCCGAGGCCGGTGCGGTCGACAGTGGTGTGCTGTACAGCGACAACGTCTTGGCGTTTCACAAAAAAGGTGAGGAAGGCCTGGTTTACTGGGTTGCCACCAACGATTTGATCGGCCGGGCCTGCAAGGCGCCCTAGGCCGGGGAGATACAACCCTTGTAGGAGCTCGGCAAGCCAGCTCCTACAAAGGGCGCCTCACCCCAAATGATTTTGTACGACCGAATACGCGATCCGGGGTAGCCCCTGATCTGCAATGACTTGAATAGCAGCCGCCGCTCCGGCAGGCTTGCACGATTAACGACCCTCGACCGGGAGAGACACACACAATGGCACTTATCAGCATGCGCCAGATGCTGGACCACGCAGCCGAATTCGGCTACGGCGTTCCAGCCTTCAACGTCAACAACCTTGAGCAGATGCGCGCCATCATGGAAGCCGCTGACAAGACTGACTCCCCGGTGATCGTCCAGGCTTCGGCCGGTGCCCGCAAATACGCAGGTGCCCCGTTCCTGCGGCACCTGATCCTGGCGGCCATCGAAGAGTTCCCGCATATCCCGGTGTGCATGCACCAGGACCACGGCACCAGCCCGGACGTCTGCCAGCGCTCCATCCAACTGGGCTTCAGCTCGGTGATGATGGACGGCTCCCTCGGCGAAGACGGCAAGACCCCGACCGACTACGAATACAACGTCCGCGTGACCCAACAGACCGTGGCCATGGCCCACGCCTGTGGCGTTTCGGTTGAAGGCGAGCTGGGTTGCCTGGGTTCGCTGGAAACCGGCATGGCCGGTGAAGAAGACGGCATCGGTGCTGAAGGCGTGCTCGATCACAGCCAGATGCTGACCGACCCGGAAGAAGCTGCGGACTTCGTCAAGAAGACCCAGGTCGACGCCCTGGCCATCGCCATCGGCACCAGCCACGGCGCCTACAAGTTCACCAAGCCGCCTACCGGCGACGTGCTGGCGATCGACCGCATCAAGGAAATCCACAAGCGCATCCCCAACACCCACCTGGTCATGCACGGTTCGTCGTCGGTGCCGCAAGAGTGGCTGGCGATCATCAACCAGTACGGTGGCGACATCAAGGAAACCTACGGCGTGCCGGTTGAAGAAATTGTCGAAGGCATCAAGCACGGCGTGCGCAAGGTCAACATCGACACCGACCTGCGCCTGGCGTCCACCGGTGCCATGCGTCGCCTGATGGCCACCAACCCGAGCGAGTTCGACCCGCGCAAGTTCTTCGGCGCCACCGTGACGGCCATGCGTGACGTGTGTATCGCTCGTTACGAAGCGTTCGGTACTGCCGGCAACGCTTCGAAGATCAAACCGGTCTCCCTGGAAGCGATGTTCCAGCGTTACTTGAAGGGTGAGTTGAACGCCAAGGTCAACTAAGACCACTTGGGGTTATAAAAAACCGTCGTAAGACGGTTTTTTATTGTTCGTTTTTTGAGCGCTTTGATTCAGCCGCCATACGCCAGATGCTTGGAAATGTCCGCCAAGACGGACTAACTGTTCGCACAGTGAAAAATGTCCGCTATAGGTTAAAAAATGCTGATCTTTAATCCATTTACTCGGGGGGGCGTCTTTTGTGCTGTTCGAAGGATTATGATCTCAAGTCTTGCGGATATTTGTGGCGAGCGGGCTTGCCCGCGTTCGACTGCGCAGCAGTCGTAAAACCATGGTCCCGGGTATGTCTGATACACCGTGATTGCAGGTTTTGGGGGCGCTTCGCACCCCAGCGCGGGCAAGCCCGCTCGCCACAAGGTCCGGCTCGGCCTCACATTTTATTTGCTGACGGACATTAGCCCTTCTGGTTCTGTTTTGAAGCTTTACGTCGACCGTATGACCTCGCCTTCCAGCAATGCATCCACCACCGCCCGGGCCATTTCCACGGAGCGGACCATGGAGCCGATCAGGCCGCGCTCGATGCCGCTGGCCTCGGTGATTTCATCGGAGATTTCTTCCGCGCCAATCAGCAGCAGAGAAACATGCCGCAACGCTTCTTCGGCACTGATTCCTGGACGCACGGCAAACAGCGGGTGGTCTTTTCCGTCGAGGCAACCAAAGGTGCTCAGGCCGGTGGAGGGCAGGGTGTCCAGGAGGGGACGTTTGCTGTCGCGCATCACTTGCAGCAAGGCCTCGTTGGTTTCCTTGAGGATCGCGGTGATGCGCTGGCGGGTGTAGTTGATGGGTGGGGCGGGGACGAGCTTTTTCATGATTCATGACTTCCTGTGGATGACAAGAAGCTGCCGGCTCTCACTTCCACGCAAGAAGGTGGCAGCTGTACGCAGGTGTGGAAGACCGGGCCACAGAAAACCCCGGCGCACCCGAAGGTACCCCGCGCACAGCCGCCATGACACGAACGAACAGTCGTATTCGTATTTGAGCGTCTGTGCACTTTTCTGTGCTTCGGACTTCCACATCCGACCACTGATCGGCAGTGGTGAACGAAGACTAGACGCGAAGAATTCAAGGGCGCAAGCCGCTCAGGGGTGATTACAATTTTCTAGGAAATGCCCTGCAAATGACAGTGTAGAATTCTGACAGGTCGTTTCTGTTGATCACTTAAGGGCATTGGATCTGAAATGATACGGTGTGGAAACGGGGCTTGGTCCGGGCGACGTCCCGACGAAGCTTTTAGTGGTATCAAGAGCGGATGCAATCGAATCGTTGAGCAGGGCGATGCGCCAATAGACCCGCAATCGGCGCATCTTTCCCAATGCGGTGACTGGCACCCTTGCGCTATCAATACAGCTTTACTATGACTTTAAAGGTCCCTTATTTTTATCAGTTTGAATTTCTGGTTTCTCGACTCTTGATTGGGCCAAACGATAATAGGGGTGTTGTCTTTCGTGCTGGAACCTCTCACGTCCATAACTTTGCTGCCAGCTTCGATAAAAACAAATTCATCGTCTGCTTTCTTAAAGGTCCACATATTTGGATATGTAGTGTTGTCAGATTTGGCAATTACCCAGTCGTCGCTAGTTGTGAGTGATAAATGAGCGTGTTTTCCATTCTTAATCCGGTATTTGCCGTTGGGTGCTTGATGGATTTGCCACGTGGACTCGGGTTCATCATTGGCGTGATACAGCTTAACATTATGGGTGCGGTCGCTATTTTCAGTGAGTGCCATGTCCACAAGACTGGAGTTGTTTAAAGCTGTGCGAATCTTATAGACGCCGGCTGTAACTTGAAAAAGCGTCTCAGGGGCGCCCTTGGGCGTCTGCTCAGGAGATGTGCTTTCTTTTTTCATGATGGGTTTCCTTATTCATCGTGTAGTACAGGCGTGATGTTTACTGGATAGACATTGTTTTCGGAGTGACACCACGTAGACCAAAGCCTCAGGGAAAATACACTTCTGATGGCTCGTTGCTGAACATGTTGATCGGGCGTTGCAAACTGGTCTACTGTCAGAAGTGACAGGTTTATAGACGGTTTTCGAATAGTAAGTAGTGCCTTGAAATATAAATCCGTGTTTTAAGTAGTACGTGAAGTTGGGGGGCGAGCGGGCAAGCCCCAATGCCGCTCAATTAAGGAAATAGAATTATTGAAAACGCCACATGATCGGTAGGCGCGGCCGGTCGACGTTCGATTGTCCGCGAAGATTTTAGCGGTCTCAGGGACCCCTTCGTGGGCAAGCTCCGCTCCCACAGGGTAAGTGTTCGGGCTCAATGAGCCGTATGACTGGCCGACCTCAGCTCTTCACATGATCAATATCGAGCTTGTAGAAGGTCACCTTCCCGCCCTCGCTGGTATAGCCGGTATTGTCCTGCACATAGACCCCAGCCTTGAAATACAGTGGCTTTACCCGCCAGGTGCTGCTGATCTGGGTGTACCAGGACGCGTCGGCGGCCTGCACGCTCAGGTAGCCGCCACGGCTCAGGTGAATCACATAAGTGAAGGCTTTATCCAACGGCACATTATCGGCAATCTCGATCACCCGGCTTTTCTTGTCATCGGGGTGGTTGCGGATCTTGACCACGATGATCCCGCTCTTGCGGCTGTCCTTGTACTGGTACTCGACCTTGAGCATCGGCTGGGTGCTGTTGTAGGCATGGATCTGGCCGACGACGATCTTGCCCGACGAGGGCACCTGGTTCACCGCCAGGGTGGCGCGCAGGTAGTTGTTGGATTCGCCGTACAACCAGTTGCGCAGCCGGCCGTCGGGCCAGGTTTCGCGCAATTCGCTGCGTGGGTAGATGGCGTTTTCGGTCTTGGAGCCGGTGACCGGCGACCAGAAGAACAAGGTGCCGGTATCGGAGTGAAAGTATTGATCCTTGAAGCCCTGTACCAGCTTGGGCGTATCGATCGTCGCCGGCGGGGTGCCGACGGGAACACTCAGGTTCCAGGTTGTCAGGTCGATCATGTCTGTTCCTTCCTTGTCAGCCGCTTGCGCGCAGAGCCGCGATTCAGTCTGGGAAAATTCAGACAAACCGCTTTGGCCCGCGCTTTCGGCGTCCTTTATAACGGTTGAACGATAGTTTGTTAACGCCGATCCGGCGAACGGTTGACGTCAAACCGCCGACGAACAGGAGGCTTATGGCCATACATAGAATGATCGTGTTGGTCTTTTATTAAGAAGCGATATAAACACCTGTTATTTATGACAGTTGTTTTTCAACAGGCGAATTCACAGGATAAGGGTCCGGTAGTTAATAAGAAAAGGGTTGCACTATGGACAAAAAGGAAGCACAGAACGAGCCTGAATATCTGAAGTACTTCAAGCGCAAACAAAAGATCAACCTGCGCGGCAGGCTGCACGGCGGACCGGTGGAGTCCGAACGCGGCGAGCTGTGTGGCATCGACTGGACGCACCGAACGCTGACTTATCACGGCGAATTCGGCTTATACAACACGGTGCGTTTCGACGAAATCTACGAAATTGAACCAATTGCACAATACAGGACCTCATAACACTGACCGGCCGTATTGACGGTCGTCACCGTGGTACGACGCGGGCTTGCGGCCTGAGGCGTTTTCCGAGCCGTGTCCGAGTGGTGATGAACGACCGTTAGTCGGGAGATCGTAGTCGTGCCTGGATGATGGCCTATTGCTCACTACGCTTTGCACAATCCCGGTCTAGAGTAGTCCTTAGGTTTAGCCCGGTTTCGTTGATTTCCGGTGGAGTCCCCCGAACAAGAGAAGCAGCATGGATTGCGTGCAACAGATACCCGGTGATGGTAGTTCCGTCCTTCTGGTCGTCGATGATTACCCTGAAAATCTGATCAGCATGCGTGCCTTGCTGGAACGTCAGGATTGGCAGGTGGTCACTGCCGCCTCAGGCATTGAGGCACTGACGTTACTGCTTGAGCATGAGATTGACCTCGTGCTGCTGGATGTACAGATGCCCGGGATGGATGGTTTTGAAGTGGCCCGCCTGATGCGCGGCAGCCAGCGGACCCGCCTCACCCCGATTATTTTCCTCACCGCCAACGAGCAGTCCCAGGACGCTGTGATCAAGGGCTATGCCAGTGGCGCGGTGGATTACCTGTTCAAACCGTTCAACCCCGATATCCTCAGGCCCAAGGTCCAGGCGTTGCTGGAGCAGCAGCGCAACCGCCGGGCCTTGCAATGCCTGAGTCGCGATCTGGAAGCCGCGCGGGCGTTCAATGCCTCGGTGCTGGAGAATGCCGCCGAAGGCATTCTGGTGGTCAACGAAGACGGCACGATCCGCTTCGCCAACCCGGCGATTTCGCGTTTGCTCAACCTGTCGCTGGACGTCCTGGCCGGCCAGCCGTTCCTGGATTTCCTGCAAAACCCGCACTTTCCCGACTGGCACAGCTCATTGCTCTACGAGGAGTACCGCAAGGGCGAAACCTATCGCCTGCATGATGCGTACTTGCGCACCAGCCAGGACCAGATGCTGCCGGTGGCCTTGTCCTGCGCGCCGCTGCCCGCCGACCAGAAGGCCATGGTGGTGACGGTGCTGGACATGTCAGTGGTACGGCACTTGCACCAGCAGCTGGAGTTCCAGGCGGTCACCGACCCGTTGACCGGCTTGCTCAATCGCCGGGGTTTCTACCAGACGGCGGAAAATACCTTGCGTCGCAGCGACGGTGCGGACAAGTCCCTGGTGCTGATGTACCTGGACCTCGATGGCTTCAAGCGGGTCAACGATTCCCTTGGGCACGAAGCCGGCGACCGGGTATTGCGCTGGGTGTCGGAGCAGTTGAAGTCCTGCCTCAATCCGTTCGATATTCTCGCGCGCATGGGCGGTGACGAGTTCACCACCTTGCTCAATCTGGAGCACCCGGAGCAGGCGGCGAGAATCGCCGAGCGGCTGATCGAGCGGGTATCGATCCGCCAGCAGATCGACGGCATGGAAATGACACTCGGGGTCAGTATCGGCATTGCCACCTACCCCGATTGCGGGTCCAACCTCGATGGCCTGCTGCGGGCGGCGGACATTGCCATGTATGAGGCCAAACGCGCCGGTCGCCAGCAGTATCGCTACTACGATCATGAGATGAACGGCCGCGCCCGCTCGCGCCTGATGCTGGAGGAAAGTGTCCGCTCAGCGATCGAGAGCAAGGAGTTCAAGATGGTCTACCAGCCCCAGGTGTCCCTGGAGGACGGTCACCTGCGCGGGTTCGAGGCGTTACTGCGCTGGCACCATCCGAGTGTCGGCGATGTGCCGCCGGGGTTGTTCCTGCCCTTGCTGGAAGAGGTGCGGTTGATCAGCCGGCTCGGCAGTTGGATCTATCGCCAGGCGGCGACCCAGCGGCATGCCTGGAACGGTGTGTTCGCCGAGGACCTGGTGCTGAGCGTCAGCCTGAGCGCCACGCAGTTCAGCATGCCGAACCTGGCGGATGAGTTGCAGGAGGTGTTGGAGCGCCATGACCTGCGTGCGCACCAGCTGGAAGTTGAGGTGACGGAGGCGGCGCTGATGCAGGACTACGAGGCTTCGCGCAAGCAACTGCGGCGGATCCGCGCCCAGGGGGTGCGCGTGGCCCTGGACGATTTCGGTTCGGGACACTGTTCGCTTAACCATTTGCGCGACCTCGAGTTGGACACGCTCAAGCTCGACCGCCTGTTGATCGCCAAGATCCTCGAGTCACCGCGGGATGCGGCCCTGGCCCGTACCGTGATCGACCTGTGCCAGCAATTCGGCTTGCTGGTGATCGCCGAAGGCGTGGAAACCGTGGAGCAATGGCAGTGGCTCAAGGCCAATGGTTGTCCGATGGTCCAGGGATTCCTGGTGGCCCGGCCGCTGACGGCCAAGGACGCCACCGGCTTCGGTTCGGTGTTTGACTGGAGCGCGTTGTCCGCTTGAATTCGCTACACTGGTTTCTTTTTCGGTGTACGTAAGGCCTGTCATGACTGTGCTGAAATACCTTCAGGCTTATCCCACGTCCTTGCAGGAACAGGTCCGCCAGATGATTGCCCGGGACGCCCTGGGCGACTACCTGAGCCAGCGTTATCCGGAGCGGCACGCGGTGCAGAGCGACAAGGCGCTGTACAGCTATGCCCTGGCATTGAAGCAGGAACATCTGCGTAACGCGCCGGCCATCGACAAGGTGCTCTTCGATAACCGCCTGGACCTGACTCACCGCGCGCTTGGCCTGCACACGGCGATCTCGCGGGTCCAGGGCGGCAAGCTCAAGGCCAAGAAGGAAATCCGCATCGCCTCGTTGTTCAAGGAGGCGGCGCCGCAGTTTCTGAAGATGATCGTGGTGCACGAGCTGGCACACCTCAAGGAATCCGATCACAACAAGGCGTTCTACCAGCTGTGCGAATACATGCAGCCCGGTTATCACCAACTGGAGTTCGACCTGCGGGTGTACCTGACCTGGCGCGATCTGCAGGGCAAGCCTGCAGCGCCATAGGTTTGAGCAGGGGCATGGGCAGAAGGTCAACGATAAGGACTAACGGATGGACGTCAGCAAGACCAAGAGCAGTTTCTACCGCCGTTTGTACGTGGCGTGGCTGATCGACAGCGAGATTGCCAGCAGTGTTCCGGCTCTCATCGAAGCCACCGGCATGCCACGGCGCACGGCGCAGGATACGATCCTGGCCCTGGCGGACCTGGACATCATCTGCGCGTTCGAACAGGAAGACGGCGCGCGCAATCACGCAGGGCAGTACCGGATTCGCAGTTGGGGGGCTATCGACAAAAGCTGGATCGGTCGCAACCTGGCCTCGATCAAGCAGGTGCTGGGCTATCCCTGAGTTTTGGCGGTGTCTGTGCTGGCCCCTTCGCGGGCAAGCTCCGCTCCCACAGGTTTGCGGGTCTAACTGACTTCTACGTGTTACCACGGACATTGTGGAAGCGGAGCTTGCCCGCGAAGAGGCCCTGCAGAGCAGCACAAACCTCAGCTTTTGCGCATCCCGATATGCGGGATATCGTCTTCCAGATACACCTCTCCCGCCACCGCGAACCCATAACGTCCGTAATAGACCTGCAAGTGCGCCTGGGCCGACAGATAGATCGGTACCCCTGGCCAAAGCCTCTCGCAACGCTTCAAGGCCTGGGCCATCAGCTCGTGCCCCAGGCCCTGGCCGCGGGCCTCGGGGGCGATCACCACGCGCCCGATCACCACATCGCCGCCCTGGGAAACCGGGTCGAGCAGACGCAGGTAAGCCACCAGTCGCTCATCGCGCCAGCCCATCAGGTGGTAGGTGTCGCCCTCCAGATCGCGTCCGTCGACCTCCTGGTAGGGACATTTTTGTTCGACCACGAAGACTTCGGTACGCAGTTGCAGGACGCTGTACAACTGCTCCTTGCTCAGGTCGCCATGATGTTTGCAGAGCCAGTCGATGGTCATGCTCGCCTCGGGATTCAATAACTTGATAGCGATACTAGGCGTGTTATCCGAGGTCGCCAACCGCGAATTTTTTTAGCTCGGCCGGGCTGGAGCTGGAAGACTCCTTGCAGGGGCGAACAGCTGTGTCGGTTCGCTGACGGCTACTTGATATCATTGGCTTTGCTCGCCATCGCCATCTTTGTGTAATCTGCTGAGCCGTGCTTTTGCTCTGGCTCGGATGAGCTAATGTTAGGACCAGGGACGTAGCCGGTTGCTTTCAGACGGGCTCCTCCGGCTTCGGCTAACTCTGCTGGGCTATGTGCCCGCTAAGGATCTTTGGCATGCCGCGATTGCATCGAGCGTTTGCTTTGCTTGGATTGCTGCTGCTTTCACAGGGCGCCGCCGCGGAAAAGTTGCGGTTGGTGGCCGATGGTTGGCCGCCGTTCACCGATGCGACACTGGTCAATGGTGGCCTGGCCACCGATATCGTCAGCACGGCGCTGGCGCGGGCCGGTTATGCCAGCGACTTCGAACAGGTGCCTTGGGCGCGGGCGCTCAAGGGTGTGGGCGAAGGGCGCTATGACGTGCTGATCAATGCCTGGTACAGCGACGAACGCACCTTGCTGGGGCAGTTCTCGGCCGAGTACCTGGTCAATCGCGTGTTGTTCCTCAAGCGCAAGGAGTCGGCCATCGAGTTCGATCACTTGAGCCAGTTGCACGGGCTGCCGATTGCGGTGGTGCGCGACTATGCCTATAGCGCCGAATTCGACGGCGACGCGCAGTTGCAGAAGATTCCGGTGCACAACTTTGCCATGGCCGTGCGCATGCTGGCGGCCGACCGCGTGAAGCTGACCCTGGAAGATGAGTATGTGGCCCGCTACTACCTCAAGAGTGAGGCGCCACGGGTGCGCAACGCCGTGGAGTTTCTGCCCAAACCGATGAGCGAGAACAGCCTGCATATCCTGGTCAGCCTGAAGAATCCGCAGCATGCGCAGATTGTCGCCGGCTTCGACCGCGAGATCGCGGCGATGAAGGCTGACGGCAGCTATGAGCGCCTGCTCAAGCTGCACGGGATGTGAAAGCATCCCGCCAACCCCGGTGGGAGCCGATTTGCCGGCGATGGCGGTCATAAGGGCGATGCAAGGCTCAAGGGCCCATTCGCGGGCAAGCCCTGCTCCTACAGGGTTTTGTCGTACGCGAAATCTGTGTCCGGTGCGGTTATGTAGGCGCCTGGCCAGCCAGCGAAGCTTTTGGCGGTCTTGAGGGCCTGATCGCTGGCAAGCCGGCTCCTACAGGGAAATATGGTGCTTTCAAGATTCTGCGTTTTCTTCCGGGTTTTTGATCAGGTGCGCCGCCAGGGTGCGTAGCGGCCCCAACTGGCGGCAGATCAGCGCCAGTTGGGTTTGCACCAGCCGCTGGATCTCGTCGATCTCGTCCGGCATCTGTTCCAGCTCATTGGCCAGGGCTTCCTCGGCATCGCTTTGAATGGCGATAGGGGTCTTGTTCGCCAGCCCGACGGCAATCTCTTCGATACTCGCCGCCAAGGTGCTGCCAGCACCCTCGAGCAGATGATCGCGCACGGCTTCCGGCAACTGGTTGTCGCGGTGCGCGCCCAGCCCCGAGAGGTAGCTGAGCAAGGTGTGCGAGAGCACCAGGAAGCGGAACCCCACGTCGGCTTCCTTACGGAAGTGCCCCGGCTCCATCAGCATGTTTGCCAAGGTAGTCGACAGCGCCGCGTCGGCGTTGTGGGCGTTGCGCCGGGCCAGGCGGTAGGCGAGGTCGTCGCTCTTGCCCTGGGCGTATTGGCGCATGATCTGGCGCAGGTACAGGCTGTTGCAGCTCAGGGTGTTGGCCAGCACCTTGTTCAGGCGCCGACCTTGCCAGTCCGGGAGGAACAGGAATACCGCGAGGCCGGCGATCAGCGCACCCAGCAGGGTATCGAGCAGGCGCGGCAGGAACAGGCCGTAGCCGTCACCCACCTGATTGAAGCAGAACAGCACCGTCAGAGTCATGGCGGCGGTTGCCAGGGTGTAGCGGGTGGTGCGGTTGATAAAGAACACCACCCCGGCGGCGATGGTGAACAAGGCCTGGATCAAGGGGCTCGGGAACAGGTCGAACAAGGCCCAGGCGGCGGTCAGACCGATGGCCGTGCCGAGGATCCGCTGGCCCAGTTTGCGCCGGGTGGCGCCATAGCTGGGCTGGCAGACGAACAGGGTGGTGAGGATGATCCAGTAGCCCTGGGACGGATGCACCAGGTGCACCATGCCGTAGCCGATGCTCA
The DNA here is from genome assembly GCF_023242365.1 of Pseudomonas sp. MWU13-2100. Taxonomy (GTDB): domain Bacteria; phylum Pseudomonadota; class Gammaproteobacteria; order Pseudomonadales; family Pseudomonadaceae; genus Aquipseudomonas. The sequence continues at coordinate 25,038 of NZ_JALLIX010000043.1, read as the reverse complement.
GCGCCAGGGGTAGGCGCAGGGCGTGGCGGAACAGCAGCGAGGTCGGGGTCAGTTGGGTGCGCAGGCGCGTCCAGACGTCCTCGAAGTTGCGCGGCGAGCGGTCGAGCAGGCTGCTGTCGGTGGCGTCGGCGAGGCTGTCGGGGTTGCTCGCGTCGCTCAGCAGGCGATCGAGGGTGCCGAGGTTGGCCGCCAGGGCTCGCAGCGAACGCAGCAGGCCGCGCCAGGCCGGGTTGCTCTGGATGCGCAGGTGCTCCAGGGAGGCGTGCAGGTCGCCCAGGGCTTCGGCGAAGCTGGCGTCGTAGACGAACGGCTGGCGCAACTGGATCGATGCCGCCAGGGCCTGGCAGGCCTTGCCTTGCTCGCGCAGCAGGCGTTGGCAGCGGAACAGCACGTCGCTGTGAAAGAACGCCTCGGCCAGCGCGTTGTATGGGTAATGCGAGGAACTGGCGCGCTCGTGGATGTCCTGGGCGAGGAAGTACAGCTTCAGGTAGCGGCTGACCTTCGACCCCGGCCGGCCGTTGCCGACCCGGTGCAGGATGATTTCCTTGGCGCTGTTCAGCGCCGCCACCACCTTGCCGTTCTGTTGCGCCAACTCCAGGCGCCGGGCTTCGACGTCCAGTTGGCGGATCGGTTCGAACAGCGAGGACTTGAGCTTGAGGTAGTAGCCCAGTTCGCGGAACAGCCGGGCCAGGCTCTGTTGCACCGGCTGGTTGGAGAACATCGCCTGCCACAGCACCGAGAGCACGCCGTACCAGGCCGCGCCGGTCACCAGCAGCACCGGTTCGTGCCAGAGGTTGGCGACTTCGCCGCCGCGCTGGTCGACGCCGATCATGGTGTAGACCGAGAGGATCAGGGTCGCCGAGGCAATCGCGCCATAACGTTCGCCCAAGGCGCCGAGCATGGTCAGGGCAAAGGCCGCCAGGGCCATGGCGCAGACGAAGACCAGCGGGTAGGGGAACAGCAGCTCGACCGAAAACGCCGCGACGCTGAAGCACACCAGCGTCACCGCCAGGGCATTGAGGCGGCCTTGCCAACTGTCGTCGGTCTCGGCCAGGGCGCTGGCGATGACCCCGAGGAACAGCGGGATCAGCAGCTTCATCTCGTTCTGCAACCAGCACAGGGTCATGATGCCGGTCAGGGCGATAAACACCCGAACGCTATAGCTGAATTTGTCCAGCGCCCAGAGACGGCGCAGGGACTGGTTGAACGAGGTCGATGCCATGAAGGTGAGAGAGCCTGCCAAGCGGTTGATCTGAATGAGGGTAGACGGGCGGCATTGCAATGGCGCCACATCGGTCTACAGCAAAATTTGTTCCGTGATCAGCGATTGTCCCTGGATGTGGTCCGTTATCAGCCTGGAGGTGGGCAATTGCGTCTTGTATCGCCTGTTCGAACGCCATCGCCGGCAAGCCGGCTCCCACAATGTCCGTGGCGTGCGCCCCCCCCTGCAATCGACGCAAAACCAGCTGGAGCTGGCAGGCCGGCTCCCGCAATGTCCATGTCGTTCGCACAACTTGCAATCAACGCTGAACCTGTGGGGGCCGGCTTGCCGGCGATAAACGATGACGCGGTCTACCTGGGCTGCCGCGTCGCCTGAAGCGCCGGCAAAGGTCAGGCGAATTGCGCCGCCGCGTAGCCCGAGGCCCAGGCCCACTGGAAATTGAAACCGCCCAGATGGCCGCTGACATCCAGCACTTCGCCGATAAAATACAGCCCCGGGCTTTTCAGCGATTCCATGGTTTTCGACGACACTTCCCGGGTGTCGACGCCACCCAGGGTCACTTCGGCGGTACGATAGCCTTCGGTGCCGGCCGGCACCAGGCGCCAGTCGCCGAGTTTTTGTGCGACCTCGGCCAGCTCCGCCGGAGTGTACTGTTTCATCGGTTTTGAGACGAACCAGTGCTCGGCCAGCAGGTTGGCCATCTTCTTGGTGAACAGCTCGCCGAGCAGGGTTTTCAGTTCGCTGTTGGGCCGTTCGGCCTGTTGCTGTTGCAGCCAGTCCAGCGCGTCATGGTCCGGCAGCAGGTTGATGTGCAGGGTATCGCCGGGATTCCAGAACGAGGAAATCTGCAGGATCGCCGGGCCGCTGAGGCCGCGGTGAGTGAACAGGATATTTTCCCGGAAACTCTGCTCGTTGCAGCTCACCAGGCAATCCACCGAGGTCCCGGACAGTTCGGTGCAGAGTACCTTGAGTTGATCGGTAATGGTGAACGGTACCAGGCCCGCGCGGGTTGGTAACACCTGGTGGCCGAACTGCTTGGCCACTTGATAACCGAAGCCGGTGGCGCCCAGGGTCGGGATCGACAGGCCGCCGGTGGCGATCACCAGCGACTGGCAGGTGATCTGGCCGAGAGTGGTTTGCAGCAGATAGCCGCTTTCCAGCTTTTCGATGTGCTGGATGGCGGTGTCCAGGTGCAGGCTGACGCCGGCCTGGTCGCACTCGTCGAGGAGCATGCCGAGGATGTCGCTGGACTTGTTGTCGCAGAACAGCTGGCCGAGTTTTTTCTCGTGATAGGGCACGCCGTGCTTGGCCACCATCGCGATGAAATCCCACTGGGTGTAGCGGGCCAGGGCCGACTTGCAGAAATGCGGGTTCTGCGAGAGGAAGTTGCCGGGCTCGCTATACAGGTTGGTGAAATTGCAGCGACCGCCGCCGGACATCAGGATCTTCTTGCCGGCCTTGTTGGCGTGGTCGATCAGCATCACCTGGCGCCCGCGGGCGGCGGCGGTAAAGGCGCACATCAAGCCGGCGGCGCCGGCGCCGATGATCACAACTTCAGTAACGGGCACAACGATGTCCTCGGGAGTTCAGGTCGGGGGGGACGCGGTCTTGCAAATACAGCAGCAATCTTCAGCGCGGCACTTGAAACAATAGAGATCTCAGAACAGCACTAAACCTGTGGGAGCGGAGCTTGCCCGCGAAGCCTTTGGTGGCCTCAAGGGCCCATTCGCGGGCAAGCTCCGCTCCCACAAAAAGCGCCATCAGCTACACCCGCGGCATTCCCACCGGGGATCAGTGTGATCTCAGCATACCGATCCGTTTCAGAGAATCCGCACGCGCAGCGAGCGGCCCTTGATCTTGCCGTCGTTCAGGCGTTGCAAGGCCTGCTTGGCGACACCGCGCTCCACTGCCACATAGGCCTGGAAGTCGAAAATCGCGATCTTGCCGACCTGGGCACCGGGAATCCCGGCGTCGCCGGTCAGGGCGCCGAGGATATCGCCCGGGCGGACCTTGTCCTTGCGCCCGCCACTGATGCACAGGGTGCTCATGGCCGGCAGCAGCGGACCGCCCCCCTGGGACTTGAGGTTGTCGAGTTGGTCCCAGCTCAGCGGCGATTTCTGCACTTCCTCGATGGCCCGCGCGCGCAGGCTTTCGGACGGTGCCACCAGGCTGATAGCCAGGCCGGTCTCGCCGGCGCGGCCGGTACGGCCGACACGGTGGATATGCATCTCCGAATCACGCGCCAGCTCGACGTTGATCACCATGTCCAGCGCATCGATATCCAGGCCGCGCGCGGCCACGTCGGTGGCCACCAGTACTGAAATACTGCGGTTGGCGAACATCGCCAGGACCTGGTCGCGGTCACGCTGTTCCAGGTCTCCGTGCAGTGCAACGGCGGACACGCCCTTGGCGGTCAGGTGGTCGACGGTTTCCTGGACCTGCTGCTTGGTGAAGCAGAACGCCACGCAGGACTGCGGCCGGAAATGGTTGAGCACCTTGACCACCGCTTCCATGCGCTCTTCCGGGGAAATCTCGTAGAAGCGCTGTTCGATCTGACTGTCAGCGTGCATCGCCTCGGCCTTGACCTGCTGCGGGTTGCGCATGAACTTGGAGGCCAGTTGCTTGATGCTCACCGGGTAGGTGGCGGAGAACAGCAGGGTCTGCCGACGTTCCGGAAGCTGGGCAATGATTTCCTCGATGGCGTCGTAGAAGCCCATGTCGAGCATGCGGTCGGCTTCGTCGAGGACCAGGGTATTGAGGCCGTGCAGGACCAGCGAACCTTTGCGCAGGTGCTGCTGGATGCGTCCCGGGGTGCCGACGATGATGTGCGTGCCATGTTCCAGGGAGGCAATCTGCGGCCCCAGGGACACGCCGCCGCAGAGGGTCAGTACCTTGATGTTGTCTTCGGCGCGGGCCAGGCGACGGATTTCCTTGGCGACCTGGTCGGCCAGTTCACGGGTGGGGCAGATCACCAGCGCCTGGCAGCCGAAGAAGCGTGGGTTGATCGGGTTCAGCAGGCCGATGCCGAAGGCGGCGGTCTTGCCGCTGCCGGTCTTGGCCTGGGCGATCAGGTCCATGCCCTTGAGGATCACCGGCAAGCTTTGCGCCTGGATCGGCGTCATCTGGGCATAACCGAGGGAGTCGAGGTTAGCCAGCATGGCGGCGGACAGTGGCAAAGAGTTAAACGCGGTGGCGATGGTGGTCACGGGACTGGCCTGCAAAACAAAATGTCGCGCAGTGTATCAGTCCCGGCTCGCGGCGCTGCAAATTCTGGACGAAAAGTAGCCAGATATTAGTGGCGCTAAGCCATTTCGGGAAAGCCGGGGCTTGAACCTGCTTTTGTGGCGAGCGGGCTTGCCCGCGTTGGGCCGCGAAGTGGCCCTGAAATCAGCGACTTCATTGTGTCAGACAGAACGCAGTCACAGGTTTTTGGGGCTGCTTCACAGCCCAACGCGGGCAAGCCCGCTCGCCACATGGGGGGCCTGCCGAAGATCAGGAATGAGTATTCCGTCAGCACGTCAGTGCTCGATGTGCTGCTCCTGAACCAACTTGGCCCGCCGTCCGTCAAGGGGCGACAGCTGCAGGAAAATCGCCGAGGCGAACATCGCCATGATGCCGACGGTCAGGAAGGTCAGTTGGAAGGCGCCGAGCACGGTCTCCACGCCATCGTTGCCGACGGCGGCGGTAAAGCCGCCGAGCAGGGCGCCGGCGCACGCCACCCCGAGGCTCAGGGACAACTGCGCGACCACCGACAGCAGGCTGTTGCCGCTGCTGGCGGACTTGTCGTCGAGGTCGATCAGGGTCACGGTGTTCATCGCGGTGAATTGCAGCGAGTTGATCGCCCCGGCAATCGCCAGCATGACCAGCAGCAAGGGGTAAGGCGTGTGCTCGGTGACCAGGCCCATGACCGCGAGCACGATGCCCAGGGCCAGGGTGTTGCCGGTGAGTACGATGCGATAACCCAGGCGTTCGATCAACGGCCGGGCAATGGATTTGGCGAACATCGCCGCCGCTGCCAGCGGCAGCATGCTCATCCCGGCCTGGGACGGCGAGTAACCCAGGGCCACTTGCAGCAGCAGGGGTACCAGGAACGGCAGGGCGCCGCTGCCCAGGCGGGCGAACAGGTTGCCGAGGATGCCCACGGCAAAGGTCCGGGTCTTGAACAGTGACGGTGCGAACAACGGATTGTCGATATGTCCGGCCCGCAGCCAGTACGCGGCCAGGCACGCGAGGCCGGCGAACAATAGCAGCATCACCCGCAAGTGCGGCAGTTGCAGCTCGCCGAGGCCCTCCATGGCAATGGTGATCAGCAGCATTGCGGCGCCGAACAGCAGGAAACCGATGCCGTCGAAGCGCGTGCGTTCGCTGCCACGCAGGTCCGGGATGAACTTCCACACCGCATAGCAACCGATCAGGCCCACCGGAAGGTTGATCAGGAAGATCCAGTGCCAGGTCAGGTACTGCACCATCCAACCGCCCATGGTCGGCCCGATCAGCGGGCCGAGCAGGCCGGGGATGGTGATGAAACCCATGATCCGCACCAGCTCCGAGCGTGGGTAGGCGCGCAGCACCACCAGTCGTCCGACCGGCAGCATCAGCGAGCCGCCCAGGCCCTGGATGATTCGCGCGCTGACCAGCATGTTCAGCGAGCTCGACAGGGCACAGAGCAAGGAGCCGACGCTGAACAGCAGGATGGCGCCGAAGAAGATGCGCTTGGTGCCGAAGCGGTCGGAAATCCAGCCCGAGGCCGGGATCAGCAGGGCCACGGTAAGCATGTAGGCGATCACCACGCCCTGCATGCGCAGGGGGTTTTCCGCCAGGTCCAGGGCCATGGCCGGCAGTGCGGTGTTGAGGATGGTCCCGTCGAGGGACTGCATGAAGAAGGCAATGGCCACCACCCACGGTAGCCAGCGAGCGGTCGTTACGTCGAGAGGGGCGCGTTCGGGCATGGGCGACTCTATTTGTTAGCTGACTACGTAGTTGCAGTATGCCTGATCGGTCAGGAACGGAGTAGGCGCGCTTGATTTCTACTGTTGGACGCAAGCTCTGTGGGAGCCGGACTTATCGGAGCGCGCGAAGAGGTCGCAGCGATTGTGGGAGCCGGATTTATCCGCGAAGAGGTCCTCAAGGGCGCTAAAAGCTTCGCGGGCAAGCTCCGCTCCCACAGGGTTCTGGTTCTATACAAGCGTTGGGTGCAACGCGGAAATTGTGGGCGGCGGATTCACCGTAGCGCGCGAAGAGGTCGCAGCGATTGTGGGAGCCGGATTTATCCGCGAAGAGGCCCTCAAGGGCGCTAAAAGCTTCGCGGGCAAGCTCCGCTCCCACAGGGTTCTGATTCTATACAAGCGTTGGGTGCAACGCGGAAATTGTGGGCGGCGGATTCACCGTAGCGCGCGAAGAGGTCGCGGCGATTGTGGGAGCCGGATTTATTCGCGAAGAGGTCCTCAAGGGCGCTAAAGGCTTCGCGGGCAAGCTCCGCTCCCACAGGGTTCTGATTCTATACAAGCGTTGGGTGCAACGCGGAAATTGTGGGCGGCGGATTCACCGTAGCGCGAAGAGGTCGCAGCGATTGTGGGAGCCGGATTTATCCGCAAAGAGGCCCTCAAGGGCGCTAAAAGCTTCGCGGGCAAGCTCCGCTCCCACAGGGTTCTGGTTCTATACAAGCGTTGGGTGCAACGCGGAAATTGTGGGCGGCGGATTCACCGTAGCGCGAAGAGGTCGCAGCGATTGTGGGAGCCGGATTTATCCGCGAAGAGGCCCTCACGGGCGCTAAAAGCTTCGCGGACAAGCTCCGCTCCCACAGTTTTCCGGTCAGTGGCGGAGATTGTGCCGGGCCTTATTGGCTGTTACCCGACATCGAAAGCAGCAGGAAACCGAGCAGGGCCTGATGCACCGCGTTGGCGGCCTGGCGTGATTCCAGGTCGAGCAGGTGGCCGGTGTCCTCGGCGACGGCAAAACTGCACCGAGGGACATAGGCCTGAAACCCTAGCGCTCCTTCAGCCGGGGTGTAGATATCCTTGGCGCCGTTGATGAAATGCACCGGGCTCCGGATCGCGGACAACGCCCGCAGGTAGTTGCCGTCACCCAGTTGCAGCACCTGGTCGATATGAAAGCGCGCCTGACGGTACTCGGTACTCGACATCGACGACAGGTGCTGGTGATTGGTGGTCTTGAGGCGCGGTGGCAGGAAGTGGCCGACGGTATCGTTGAGCAGATGGCCGATAGCCGATTTGTCATCCGCCTCGATCAGCTCGTGGACCCGCTGCACGTACGCCAGCATCGCTGGATTCAGGTCGGGCGCCAGGGCCATCACCACCGAGCTTTCGATGGTCGGCGGGTGCCGGGTCAGGGTCAACAGGGTGGAAATGCCGCCCCAGGAGGCCGACACCAGATGATTGGCCTCGAAGCGCTGCACCAGGGCCAGGAGGATCTCCACCTCGTCGTCCTTGGTCACCAGCCCCGGATCGGGGTTGTAGGGTTGCGAGCGCCCGGCAAAGGGCAGGTCGAACAGCACCACGTTGAAGTGCTCGGCCAGGCACTTGCTGGTGCGGGTGAAGGAACTGGTGGTGGCCAGGGCGCCATTGACCAGCAGGGCCGTCTTGCGTCGCGGATCGTCGCCGATGCGTTCGACGTGGATATTGAAATGCCGGTACAGGTTGTCGATGACAAAGCTTCCATGATTCATATCAAGCTCCAGCAAAGCACTTTCGGGGGGAGAAAGAGGTGCGGTGTTGAGTAAGAAAATCGCGGGTAAAGCCTGGTTTTCTGGATGTTGCTGTACGAGGGTGGCGTTTTGATGGTGTGAAAAAAGCTGAGGGATGTATAGCGCGCCAGGCGGCGTCAGGGCAACTGGCTGACCGGATAGGTGTGCGGGTATTTCGGTCAGGGCCAGGGGGTGGCCATACGGACCTTGTGGGAGCCGGCTCGCCGGCGATGAGGCCCTTGAGCCTTGCGTCGGCTGATCGGTCGCCATCGCCGGCAAGCCGGCTCTCACGGGGTTTCGGGGGTTACAGGGTCAGGGTCAGCTTGCTGATCAGCGCCCCCGGCAGCAGGTTCGATGCGGTCTGCCGCTGGTCGTAGGTACTGGCCGACAGCAGCAGTTCGCGTTCCTGGGTCAGGGCTTCCAGCTGGCTGCCCAGCAGGCTGTAGGCACTGTCGTCGAAGCGCATGGTGCTGACCGGCGCCTGGATCTCGCCGTCCTCCACCCAGAAGGTGGCGAAGCGGGTCATGCCGGTCATCCGCGCCGCCGGTTGGTCCGAATAGTTCAGGTACCAGAGGTTGCTGATGTACAAGCCGGTGCCCAGTTGCTTGAGGATATCGGCCTGGGCCAGTTGCCCGGCACGCATCTGCAAGGCCCCGGGGTACTCGCCGCCGCTGGCACCGTTGGTGGTCAGCCCGTACTCGGCGGCACTGCGGGAGTTGATCAACTGCTGGTCGGCCGCGCCCGCGGCCACCAACGACACATCGCCGCGCGGATAACCTTCGTTGGAAAACGCCGGACTCAACGACCCGCTGATCTGCTCGCCGAGCCAGACCATGGGACTGAAACCGGCTTCGCCGGCGTAGAGCTTCTGCAAGGGACTGTGTTTGCTGCCGATGGCCTGGGCCGAGAAACCGCCCCAACTGAGTATGCCCATGATTTCTTCCAGCGCCGCCGGTGCCAGGTAGGCCCGATACTCGCCCGGCGCCAGGGTGCGCAACGGCCGCCCGAGAAACTCGAGCTGTTCCCGGGCCTGCTGGAAGCGCCGGGCAAAGCCGTCGCTGTCCCAGTCATGGCCGGCATAGCTGGCTTTCACCGCCTGGCCGTTTTCGTGGAACAGGCTCCAGTCGAAGTTGAAACTATTGGCCTGGTGCCAGCCGAAAGCTCCGTCGGAACTGGCAAAGCCCCGACTGATCGGGCCGGCGGCGTAGAACCCGACCATGTCCAGGCCGACCGATGCGTAGCTGATTTCTTCCAGTACCTGGGCGGTCTCCGGCAATGCGTGGCTCTGCACGTTCTGGTTTTGCCAGGCATTGTGGTTGAGCAGCAGGTACGGATCCGCCGGCAGCAGCGGAAGGATTTCGCGCAATTGTTGCAGGCCGTCCGCCAGGCGCTGACGGTCCGGTCCCGGCTCGCCGGAGAGGGTGATCTGCAAGTCGGCGTGGCGCCCGTCGTCGATCAGCTTAAAGCTCAGCGTGGCCTGTTGTACCTGTCCGGCTTGACGCACCCGGCCGTGGTTGAAGCGAATGAAGTCCGATGCTTCGGCGGCATAACCCAGGGTAAAGCGTTCCGTGGCTTGCAACTGTTGCTGCAAGCCCTCGACCAGCGCGCGGAAGTGTTCGACCTGACTCAGGGACGTAATCATCAGGCATCTCCTCCAAACACATCGACATTACTGAAGACACAGGCGGGCGAGGCATGCCCGACCCGGATCACCTGGTTCGGCTCGCCCTTGCCGCAGTTCGGCGTGCCCAGGACCTGGAAGGTCTCGATGTTGCCGACGGCGCTGAGATTGCGCCAGAACTGCGCGGAAATCGCCCGGTAGTTGGGGTTCTTCACCACGCCCTTGAGCTCGCCATTCTCGATCAGTTGACCCCACTCGCAGCCGAACTGGAATTTGTTGCGGGCGTCGTCGATGGACCAGGAACGGTTGGTGGACATCAGGATGCCTTTCTCGATACCGCCGACCAGTTGCGCGAAGGACTGGTCGCCCGGTTCGATATTGAGATTGGCCATACGATCGATGGGCGCACGGTTCCAGCTGCAGGCGCGGCTGTTGGCGACCCCGTCGAGGCCGGAGCGGAACTGCGACAGCGCGCCGCCCAGCGGGCGCAGCAGGCGGCCTTCACGAATCAGGAATTCCTTGTGGGCCGGGGTGCCGTCGTCGTCATGGCCGTAGCTGGCCAGTTGTTGCGCGATGGTCGGATCAAAGGTCACGTTGAGCAGCGCCGAGCCATATTGCAGGCTGCCGAAATCGCTGGCCTTGACGAAGCTGGTGCCGGCGTAATTGCGCTCGTCGCCGAGGATGCGGTCCAGCTCCAGCGGGTGGCCGATGGATTCGTGGATCTGCAGGATCATCTGGTCCGGGGTCAGCAGCAGGTCGCGTGGGCCTTGTGGGGTGTTGGGCGCCAGCAGCAGTTGCAGGGCCTGGTCGGCGATCCGCGCGCCTGCGCCGATCAACCCGGAGCGCCCGATGACCTCGGCGCCGCCTTGCTGGCCGAAATTTTCCCGGCCCAGGGTGCGGGTCTGGCTGTCCGCGCCGTCGTAGGCGGTGACGCTCAGGCCCGGGTAGACGAAGCGCTGGGCCTGGCGCAGTTCGGCGCCGGCGTTGTTGAGGTAGATCTGTTCGACCTGAGTCAGGCCGAGGCTGACTTCCCAGTTGACCAGCCGCTCGTCCTTGGGCACGGCGGCCGACTCGGCGCCGAGCAGGGCGTAGCAGTCGCTCAGGGACGGGAAGGGCTGGTCGAGCTGGGGCGAGCGGTAATCGGCGCGGTCGCTGGACACGGCCTGTTGGCGCAGGTCGAGCAGGGCGTGGGGGGCCATCAAGCGGGCGTAGCTTTCAGCGCGCTCAAGGGCACTCTGCAGGCCGGCCTGGGACAGATCGTTGGTGGCGGCATAGGCTTCGACGCCGTTGACTCGCACGGTCAGCATCGCGCCTTCGTCGAGGCGCAGGCTCGGGGGTTCCGCCACGTTCTTGCGTACCGACAGGTATTGACCGGATTCGCGCACGTAACGCAGCGAGAAGAATTCAGCGCCCGTGCGCAAGCCGGCGAAACGCTGCTTGAGCTGGGGGTGGAAGTCGAACATGGGGAACCTCCCTGGAAATGGCGGTGACCGTGCGGGGCGCCTTATGGGCGGCCCCAATGCCAGTCTGTCAGGAAAAGGCGATTTTACTAGCGCCGTGATTCTGTAGCCTGGCTTGCCAGCGAGGCTTTTGGCGATCTTGAGGGCCTCTTCGCGGCGCTGCGGCGACCCGACAAGCTCCGCTCCCACAGGTTCTCGGTCGTGCAGACGATTCGGCTACGACTCGAAACTAATGTGGGAGCGGAGCTTGCCCGCGAAGCTCTTGAGGCTTTTGACCTTAGAGCGGGCAGCCCTTGGCGCGCAGGATCGCGTCGAAGCGGTCCGGGTCCAGGGTACCGGCTTCAATCGCCGCCAGCGTGGCTTTTTCCCGCGCCAGCAGATCGTGGCAACGCACCAGCAACTCCGGCAGCTCGGAACGGGCAGCGGCGACGACGCCGTCACCGTCGCCGATCATCAGGTCGCCCGGGGTAACCAGCATGCCGGCACAGGAAATCGCTACGTTGATCTCGCCACCGCCGTCGGTGCTCGGGCCACGGTGCACGCCACCGATGGCATAGGCTGGCAGTTCGCCGGTCTGCCATTCGTCGAGGTCACGTAGAGCGCCGTTGATCACCACGCCGACGATCCCGGCCTTGAGGGCCATGGCACGCATGATGCCGCCGAACACGGCACGGGTCAGGTCGGCGCTGCCGTCGATCACCAGCACATCACCCGGACGCGCCATCTGCATGGCCTTGAGGATCATCAGGTTGTCGCCCGGGCGCACCCGTACGGTCAGGGCATTGCCGAGCATCGGCGTGTTGCCGTGGAATGGCTTGAGGCCGAGGCCGCCGACGTTGCGCCCGAGGCAGTCGCTGACCGCGGCGGCGGGGATCTTGCTGAATTCCTTCAGCCACTTGGGGTCCATGGGCTCGGGGTTGGGATTGATCAGGTAGCCGGTGGGCCATTTGCTCGAAGATACGACATCAAACATGGGAAAGCCTCGTGGCCAGCAATGTGGCGGTGTGTCGGAGTGGGGCGGGGGTGAAACGTTTGCGCGCCATTAGATTAGGCCGACGCAGTGGGTAGGAGCAAGGGTGGGGTGGTGTGGGGAATGTTTACTTTGTGTGGATGAAGTGGACGGTTTGGTCCGGCGATAACCTACCTTGTGGCGAGCGGGCAAGTCCGCTCGCCACAAGATCGCGCTTGGCTTCGGATTTCGTCAACTGAACCGCGTTGGGCGAGCCCCCATGACAAGGGGGGCTGGCGGGTTACTGCGCAGTACGGCTCACTTCACGCAACGGCTTGCCACGTACTGGCGCCTCGCCTGCCACGTAGTAATCGGCCTTGCTGCGCGGCAACGGCTGGCGGCCACGGATCTTGTCGGCGATTTTCTCGGCGATCATGATCGTCGGCGCGTTCAGGTTGCCGGTGGTGATGATCGGCATGATCGACGCATCGACCACCCGCAGGCCCTGCATGCCATGCACGCGACCCTGACCGTCGACCACCGCCATCTCGTCGCTGCCCATCTTGCACGAGCAGGACGGGTGGAACGCGGTCTCGGCGTGCTCGCGGACAAACTGGTCGAGTTGCTCGTCGGTCTGCACTTCGATACCCGGGCTGATTTCGCGCCCACGGTAAATATCCAGGGCCGGCTGCTGCATGATTTCCCGGGTCAGGCGGATGCCGTCGCGGAACTCCTGCCAGTCCTGCTCGGTGGCCATGTAGTTGAACAGGATGCTCGGGTGCTGGCGCGGGTCCTTGGACTTGGCCTGCACCCGACCGCGGCTCGGCGAGCGCATGGAGCCCATGTGGGCCTGGAAGCCGTGCTCTTTCACGCCGTTGCTGCCGTTGTAGTTAATCGCCACCGGCAGGAAGTGGTACTGGATGTTCGGCCACTCGAATTCCGGGCGGGTCCGGATGAAACCGCCGGCTTCGAACTGGTTGCTGGCGCCGATGCCGGTACCGTTGAACAGCCATTCGGCACCGATGGCCGGCTGGTTCCACCATAGCAGCGAAGGGTACAGCGAGACCGGCTGGGTGCAGGCGTATTGCAGGTACAGCTCCAGATGGTCCTGGAGGTTTTCACCGACGCCCGGCAGGTCGTGGACCACGGGGATGTCCAGGCTTTGCAGGAGTTTGGCCGGGCCGACGCCGGAGCGCTGGAGAATCTGCGGCGAGGCAATGGCGCCGCTGCACAGCAGGACTTCCTTGCGCGCGCGGACTTCGACCGGCTCTTCGGCCGAGCCCAGCAGGTAACGCACGCCTACCGCACGCTTGCCTTCGAAGAGAATCTTGTCGGTCAGGGCGTGGGTGACGATGGTCAGGGTCGAGCGCTGCTTGGCGATGTCCAGGTAACCGCGGGCGGTGCTGGCACGACGACCCTTGGGCGTCACGGTGCGGTCCATCGGACCGAAGCCTTCCTGCTGGTAACCGTTGAGGTCGACGGTACGCGGATAACCGGCCTGCACGCCAGCTTCGACCATGGCGTGGAACAGCGGGTTGTTGCCGGCCTTGGGCGTGGTCACGCTGACCGGGCCTTCGCCGCCGTGGTAGTCGTTGGGACCGATATCACGGGTTTCCGCCTTGCGAAAATACGGCAGGCAGTCGAGGTAGGCCCAGTCTTCCAGGCCCGGCAACTTGGCCCAGCCGTCGTAGTCCATGGCGTTGCCACGGATGTAGCACATGCCGTTGATCAGCGAGGAGCCACCGAGGCCCTTGCCGCGACCGCATTCCATGCGGCGACCGTCCATATGCGGTTCCGGGTCGGTTTCGTAGGCCCAGTTGTAGCGCCGGCCTTGCAGGGGGAAAGCCAGGGCGGCGGGCATCTGGGTACGGAAGTCGAAGCGGTAGTCGGGACCGCCGGCTTCGAGCAGCAGCACGGTGACCCCGGCGTCTTCGGTCAGGCGGGTGGCCAGGGTGTTACCGGCGGAGCCGGCACCGATGATGATGTAATCGAATTCTTGGGACATGAAATGCAGCCCTCATTGAGGTGGATCGGGGCGGGGCGTCTCAGGACGAGTGCCTTGCACTCGGTTCGCGGGCAAGCTCCGCTCCCACAGGTTTTTCATCGTTCGCAGTGATTGCGTCTGGCTCAAACCTTGTGGGAGCGGAGCTTGCCCGCGAAGACGGCCTCACGGGCAATACAAGACTCGGGCCTTAGAACACCGAGTTGTATTCGCCCAACTCGACCTGTACCGATTTGATCCGGGTGAAGTTGTTCAGCGAACTGATGCCGTTTTCACGCCCAACCCCCGACTGCTTGTAACCGCCGACCGGCATCTTGGCATCGGACTCGCCCCAGGCATTGATCCAGCAGATACCGGCTTCCAGCTGATGAATCACCCGGTGAGCACGGTTCAGATCCTTGGTCACCACACCAGCGGCCAGGCCGAAGTCGGTGTCATTGGCGCGGCGGATCACTTCTTCTTCGGTTTCGTAGCTGAGGATGCTCATCACCGGGCCGAAGATTTCTTCACGAACGATGCTCATGTCATCGCTGCAGTCGGTGAATACGGTCGGCGCGACGAAAGCGCCCTTGGCGAATTCACCCGCGGTCAGGCGTTCGCCGCCGCACAGCAGGCGCGCGCCTTCTTCCTTGCCCTTGGCGATATAACCCAGCACGCTTTCCATATGGGCGAAGCTGACCAGCGGGCCGAAGTTGGTGTTCTCGTCTTGCGGGTTACCGACGCGGATCCGCGCCACGCGCTCGACGATCTTGGCTTCGAAGGCGGCTTTCAGGTGGCTCGGCACGAACACGCGGGTGCCGTTGGTGCAGACCTGGCCGGAGCTGTAGAAGTTGGCCATCATCGCGGTGTCGGCGGCGCGATCGAGGTCGGCGTCGTCGAAAATGATCAGTGGCGACTTGCCGCCCAGTTCCATGGTCACGTCCTTGAGCGACGAGCTGGAGGCGCTGGCCATGACTTTCTTGCCAGTGTCGGTGCCGCCGGTGAAGGAGACTTTCTCGATGCGCGGGTGTTCGGTCAGCCAGGTGCCGACTTCACGGCCGCTGCCGGTCAGGACGTTGAACACGCCGTCCGGTACGCCGGCCTCGGTGTAGATCTCGGCCAGTTTCAGGGTGGTCAGCGAAGTGACTTCGCTGGGCTTGAAGATCATCGCGTTGCCAGCGGCCAGGGCCGGGGCGGATTTCCACAGGGCGATCTGGATCGGGTAGTTCCACGCGCCGATCCCGGCGACCACGCCCAGTGGCTCGCGGCGGGTGTAGACGAACGAGGTGGTGCGCAGCGGGATCTGCTCGCCTTCGATGGCGGGCACCAGGCCGGCGTAGTATTCCAGCACGTCGGCACCGGTGACGATGTCGACGTAACGGGTCTCGGAGTAAGCCTTGCCGGTGTCCAGGGTTTCCAGGGCAGCCAGTTCGTCGTTGCGTTCACGCAGGATATCGACGGCGCGCCGCAGGATCCGCGAACGCTCCATGGCGGTCATCGCGGCCCAGATTTTCTGGCCCTTTTCGGCACTGACCACGGCGCGCTCGACGTCTGCTTTTGTCGCACGCTGCACTGTGGCGAGCACCTCACCGTTAGCCGGGTTGATGGCGTCGAAAGTGGCATCGCCGCTGGCGTCGCTGTAGCCGCCGTCGATGTAGAGTTTTTGCAGTTCGAAACGGGCCATAGTGTCCTCGCAAGTGCAGTGTGGGTTGGCTGACCTTGGAGCGGGAGGCCCTGTAGCCGGGGCAACCCGAGTCCGCGATCATTCAGGTGCCGAAGCGTTCTTGGCCGCTTGTGTACACCTGTTTTGTCAGTTGGAAATCCATGTATTCATAAGCGATCCGTTGTGCCTGCAGGGTGTCGAAAGCGTCTCCCGACAGCGCGCCGCGCAACCACAAACCATCGATCAACGCGGCCAGTCCGCGTGCTGCGCTGCGTGCTGCGGGCAATGGCAGGACGCGGCGGAACTGGCAACACAGGTTGGAATACAGACGGTGATCGTTGATCCGCTGCAACCTGTGCAAAGACGGGTGGTGCATGCTGGTGGCCCAGAAGGCCAACCAGGTTTTCATCGCCGGGCCATTGACCTGGCTGGCATCGAAGTTGCCTTCGATAATTACCTGCAGATGCGCCCTGGGGCTGTCGTCTGTCAGCGCCAGGCGGCGCGCGGCGACGCTCTCGATCAGGACATTCATCAGGTAGCGCATCGTGGCGGCGATCAGGCCATTCTTGTCCTGAAAGTAGTGGCTGATGATGCCATTCGAAACCCCGGCCAAGCGGGCGATCAGCGCAATGCTGGCATCCGCCATCCCGACCTGATCGACCGCCGTCAACGTGGCGGCGATCAATTGCTGGCGGCGTATGGGCTGCATACCAACCTTGGGCATCGTGCATCTCTCCTCAGACCTCTTGGTAGCCAGGAAGCGGCTACCGGTGTGGGGACCAGTCTATTTTGTTTTGATTGAACGTTCAATTAACAAAAAGGCCGGGTTACGACAAATCGCCGTTATCCGGCGGCCCTTTCCCCAACAGTCAGCGGTAAAACGACATTCCGAAAACAACGACGCCGCGATGCGCTCGCGGCGTCCTTACAGGTGTCTCAACCGAGGTTCTTGCCCAACAGCGCGTGATACAGCTCGCTGTCGCCGAGAATCCCCACCACCTTGTTGTTGTCGTGCAGCACCAGCTTGTTGCCGGTCTGGTAGCGGATCTGCAAGGCATCGCGCATACCGATGTTCGAGTCCACCAGCGTCGGCGTACGGCCCAGGGCTTCCACCGACTGACCCTGCACCCAGCTTTGCAGGTTCAGGCTGGCACCGTTCTGGCGCGCACCCTTGACGGTGTTGCCTTCGGCCAGGTCGATCCACGAATCGCCGCTCGGGTCGATGCACACCGAACCGTTGACCCGCTTGCAGTTGTCCAGGGTGCGCATCAGGCTGCGCCCGCAGAGCACGTTGAGCGGATTGGTGTGAGCGACGAAGGTGCGCACGTATTCGTCCGCCGGGTTGAGCACGATGTCTTCCGGCTTGCTGTACTGGATGATCCGGCCGTCTTTCATGATGGCGATGCGGCTACCCAGCTTGAGGGCTTCATCCAGGTCGTGGCTGACGAACACGATGGTCTTGTGCAGCTTGCGCTGCAGGTCGAGCAGTTCATCCTGCAAGCCTTGGCGGATCAGGGGGTCGAGGGCCGAAAAGGGTTCGTCCATCAACAGAATGTCGGCGTCCATCGCCAGGGCGCGGGCCAGGCCCACACGTTGTTGCATACCGCCGGACAGTTCGTCGGGCTTCTTGTTGCGCCATTGTTCCAGACCCACCAGTTGCAGCTTCTCGTCCACCAGCTGGCGGCGTTCCTTCTCGGGACGGCCCTGCATCTCCAGGCCGAAGCTGATGTTCTCGCGCACCGTCAGCCAGGGCATCAGGGCGAACTTCTGGAACACCATGGCGATGCGCTTGGTGCGCATCATCTTCAGTTCGGCATCGGTGCAGTTGGCGATGTCGATCTGCCGACCTTCATGCTCGACGAACAAGTGGCCACGGCTGACGGTATTCAAGCCGTTGATGCAGCGCAGCAGGCTGGATTTGCCGGAGCCGGACAGCCCCATCAGTACGCAGATCTCGCCTTTTTCGATTTCCAGGCTGGCGTTTTCCACGCCGACGATCTGCCCGGTCTTTTTCAGGATCTCTTCACGCTTGAGGCCTTTGTCCAGCAACGCGAGGGCCTCTCGCGGGTTCTTGGAGAAGATGACATCTACCTTGTCGAAGCGAATGATGCTCATGCGTCACCCCTTACCTGTGCGTCGGGTTGTTTGCAGATACGGTCGAGCATGATTGCCAGCAATACGATCGCCAGGCCGGCTTCGAAGCCGAGGGCGATATCAGCGGTGTTCAGTGCGTTGACCACGGGTTTGCCCAAACCGTCGGCGCCCACCAGTGCGGCGATCACCACCATCGACAACGACAGCATGATGCACTGGGTGACACCGGCGGCGATGCTCGGCATGGCGTGGGGCAGTTCAATCCGTGAGAGCAGTTGACGGCGCGAGCAGCCGAAGGCCTTGCCGGCGTCCATCAGTTCTTGCGGTACATCCTGGATGCCCAGGTAAGTCAGGCGGATGGGCGCGGCAATCGCGAACACCACCGTGGAGATCAGACCCGGAACGACACCCAGACCGAACAAGGTCAGAGTTGGAATGAGGTACACGAAGGTCGGTACGGTCTGCATCAGGTCGAGGACCGGACGCATCAGGGTGTAGAACATCGGCTTGTGCGCGGCAACGATGCCCAGCGGCACGCCGATGACCACGCAGACCAGGGTGGCGAACATCACCTGGGCCAGTGTTTCCATGGTTTCCTGCCAGTACCCCAGGTTGAGGATCAGCAGGAAGGAAGCGATCACGAAGGCGGTCAGCCCCCATTTGCGCTGGATCAGGTGGGCGATCGCCGCGATCAGCGCGATCAATGCCAGCGGATTGAACCAGGCCAGCGCGAAGGTCGCGCCGTGGATCATCGCTTCGAGTGTCGAGGAGATGAAGTCGAAGTAGTTGGCACCGTGCTTCGTCAACCATTCGACGAACGCCGCGATGTACTGGCCCAGGGGGAGTTTATGTTCAGTCAGCATGGTATTGAACGTCCACATGCGGGGAAATAAATGCCGGTCCAGGCGGGCGAACCCGCCCGGACGTGGCGGTTATTGCGCGAGCTTGGCCTTCACGGCTTCCAGGCCTGGTTTACCGTCAATGGTGGTCACGCCCGCCAGCCAGGTGGTCAACACCTGTGGGTTCTTCTTCAGCCACGCCTTGGCTGCGGCTTCAGGCTTCATCTTGTCGTCGAGGATGTTGCCCATCAGCGAGCTTTCCATGTCGACGGTGAACTCGAGGTTCTTCAGCAGTTGGCCGACGTTGCTGCATTCCTGGGTGTAGCCCTTGCGGGTGTTGGTCAGGACGGTCGCGGCACCGAAGTCCGGGCCGAAGTAGTCGTCGCCGCCGGTCAGGTACTGGATCTTGAAGCGCTTGTTCATCGGGTGCGGCGCCCAGCCCAGGAAGACCACGGCGGTGTCGCGTTTCTGCGCGCGGTCGACCTGCGAGAGCATGCCGGCTTCGCTGGACTCGACCACCTTGAAGCCGGCGTCTTTCAGGCCGAAGGCGTTCTTGTCGATCATGCTCTGGATCAGGCGGTTACCGTCGTTGCCTGGTTCGATGCCGTAGATCTTGCCGTCCAGTTCCTTCTTGAACTTGGCGATATCGGCGAAGTCATGCAGGCCCTTGTCGTACAGCGCCTGAGGGACGGCGAGGGTGTACTTGGCGCCCTTGAGGTTGGTGCGCACGGTTTCCACGGTGCCGGCATCACGGTAGGCCTTGATGTCGTTTTCCATGGTCGGCATCCAGTTGCCGAGGAACACGTCCATGTTCTTGCCGTCGGCCAGGGACTTGTAGGTCACTGGCACGGAAATCATCGTGGTCTTGGTCTTGTAGCCCAGGGCGTTGAGTACCACGCTGGTGGTTGCCGTGGTGGCGGTGATGTCCGTCCAACCGACATCCGAGAAGTTAACGGTACTGCACTGTGCCGGCTCTGCGGCCTGGGCCAGCATCGGCAGACTCAGCATGGCGGCCAACAACAACGACGGGGAACCTTTCATGGGGTGGACTCCTGGATGTTTATTTTTGGCAGTGGTCCGACTGGACGATCGCTCTTAGTTATTGTGTTGCGGTTGTAGGCGCTGAGGATGGCTCTACCCCGGTGCCTTGCAATCGAGTCGAGACTGATCATGTACCAGCCTGAATATGTCGCCTACAGGGTGCGTCGTATCCAGTACAGGGAGGGTCGCTTCCAGTGTCGGTGAGGTCGTTTACAGCTTTTTTCCGGCCTTTTTCCATCTCTGCGCCGCAAAAAAACGCCGGAAATTACCTGTGCGCGGACGCTGGCGTTGCTGGACATGGGTGCGTCGGTGTGAGACGTCGCGGGGGCTGTCAAAAGGCTGATGATGTTTTATCCCGGCGGATTGCGATCCTTGAGCGTAGCAGCTCCGCCACCGGACGCTCAGGCGTCTGGAACAGGCACTCAGAGGACTTAGCAACAATGGCAATCAGCGTGTTTGACCTGTTCAAGATCGGTATCGGTCCCTCCAGTTCCCACACCGTGGGGCCAATGCGCGCCGCGGCGTTGTTCGTTCAGGGGCTGCGTGAGCGCGGCGAGCTCGAGCGGGTGACTCGGGTCGAGGTGCAGCTCTATGGTTCGCTGTCGGCTACCGGCATCGGCCACGGCAGCGACAACGCGGTGATCATGGGCCTGATGGGCGAATGGCCGGACGCGATCGATCCGTCGCAAATCGGCCTGCGCATCGCCACCTTGCGTGAAACCGACACCTTGTTGCTGGACAACCGCCTGGCGATTCCGTTTGTCTGGGCACGGGACATGCGCCTGATCGACGAGAACCTGGCCTTCCATCCCAACGCCATGACCCTGGTGGCCGAAGACGCGGCTGGTGAGTTGCATCGCGATACCTACTATTCGGTGGGCGGTGGTTTTGTTGTCGACCAGGCCCAGGCGCAAAGCGGCGTGGCGGACATGGATCGCACGGTGCTGCCATATGATTTTTCCAGTGCCGTGGAATTGCTCGAGTTGTGCCAGCGGCATGGCCTGAGCGTTGCCGAGCTGATGCTGGCCAATGAAAAGGTCTGGCGGGGCGAAGATGAGATCCGCAGCGGCCTGATGAAGCTCTGGCGTGCCATGCAGGATTGCGTCGAGCAGGGCCTCAAGCATGAAGGCATTCTGCCTGGCGGCCTGAATGTGCGTCGGCGCGCGGCCAAGTTGCACCGTAGCCTGCAGGAACTGAACAAACCCAATGTCATCGGCTCGACCCTGAGCGCCATGGAGTGGGTGAACCTGTTCGCCCTGGCGGTCAACGAAGAGAACGCGGCGGGCGGGCGCATGGTCACGGCGCCGACCAACGGCGCGGCGGGGATTATCCCGGCGGTGCTGCACTACTTCATGAAGTTCAGCGAGGTGGTGACTGACGCCAATGTCGTCGACTATTTCCTCGCGGCGGCGGCGGTGGGCATCCTGTGCAAGAAGAATGCGTCGATCTCGGGGGCCGAGGTCGGTTGCCAGGGCGAAGTGGGATCGGCTTGCGCCATGGCGGCGGCAGGGCTGGCGCAGGTGCTCGGGGCCACGCCGGAGCAGTTGTGCAACGCGGCGGAAATCGGCCTGGAACACAATCTGGGGCTGACCTGCGATCCGGTCGGTGGGCTGGTGCAGGTGCCGTGTATCGAGCGTAATGCGATTGCCGCGGTCAAGGCGATCAATGCGGCACAGATGGCCTTGCGTGGTGATGGTCAGCACTTTATTTCCCTGGACCGGGTGATCCGCACCATGCGCGATACCGGGGCCGATATGCATGACAAATATAAAGAGACTTCGCGGGGTGGGTTGGCGGTCAGTGCCGTGGAGTGCTGATCCGGAAGATGTAGCGATTGTGCCGGCTTCTTCGCGGGCAAGCTCCGCTCCCACAGGATCAGCGTCGTGCTGCAGTTTCGCGACCGATCACAAAACCCTGTGGGAGCGGAGCTTGTCGGATCGCCGCACCGCCGCGAAAGCGTCCGTCCAGGCGACGCAGAGTAAAACCTGTGCACAAATCGCCCATTCACCCCGTGACACGCCACCTTTTGGCGCGTCGCAAACAGATAACTGGCGACCTTTCGCAACGACCGACTTTTACCCCGTTACCGCCGGTCGACTGTGCTTGCGGTGACACTCCTTCCCGGCGCTGCTCAGCGCCCGGTACACAAGTGCTACCGAAGTGCTCAAGGCAGCTTGCCGGGGCGCTAGCAGACCTTTCCCACGCCTTATATCCCGCACTCATGGCGGGGGCTATGTAGACACATCGTAATGTCGTTTTCAGGAGTTATTGAATGTCTATTCAACTTTCGGCATGGCAATTGCTCTGTCATTGCAAAGCCCCTCTCCGCGAGAGAATGAGGGCCATAACAAGAGCCTCCGCCTGAGGCCATCACCCGCTTTGTGTGAGGAGATATCGCGATGACGTCGTTCCAGTCCGGGGCTCAACCCCAGAACCGTGCGCCTCAATCCATCGGCTTCCTGCTGCTGGACAATTTCACGCTCATTTCCCTGGCCTCCGCCGTAGAGCCCCTACGCATGGCCAATCAATTGTCCGGTCGCGAGCTGTATCGCTGGACGACCCTGAGCGTCGACGGCGGGCAGGTCTGGGCCAGCGACGGCCTGCAGATCACGCCTGATGCCTCCATGCACAAAGCCCCCGCCATGGACACTGTGATTGTCTGCGGTGGTATTGGCATTCAACGCACCGTTACCCGTGAACACGTCTCCTGGTTGCAGAGCCAGGCGCGCCAGTCGCGTCGCCTCGGCGCCGTGTGCACCGGCAGTTGGGCCCTGGCTTGCGCCGGGTTGCTCGATGGCTTCGATTGCAGCGTGCACTGGGAGTGTCTGGCCTCGATGCAGGAAGCCTTCCCGCGCGTGGCCATGAGCACCCGGCTGTTCACCCTTGACCGCAACCGCTTCACCAGCTCCGGCGGCACCGCGCCGCTGGACATGATGTTGCACCTGATCAGCCGTGACCACGGCCGCGAATTGTCGGCGGCGATCTCGGAGATGTTCGTCTACGAGCGTATCCGTAATGAACAGGATCACCAGCGTGTACCGCTCAAGCACATGCTCGGCACCAACCAGCCGAAGTTGCAGGAAATCGTTGCGCTGATGGAGGCCAACCTGGAAGAGCCGATCGATCTGGACGAACTGGCGGTGTATGTCGCCGTGTCCCGTCGACAGCTGGAGCGCCTGTTCCAGAAGTACCTGCATTGTTCGCCGTCGCGCTACTACCTGAAGCTGCGCTTGATTCGGGCGCGGCAGTTGCTCAAGCAGACGCCGATGTCGATTATCGAAGTGGCGTCGGTCTGCGGGTTTGTTTCGACGCCGCACTTCTCCAAGTGCTACCGCGAGTACTTCGGTATTCCGCCACGTGACGAGCGCGTCGGCTCCAACACCACCCAGCAGGTGGCGATGATGCCGATTCCGCAGGCATTGGTATTGGCACCGTTGTCCGGGCCGATGTCGGCGTTGAGCCAGGCGCGCAATGAGTCGACGTTTGCCAGCGTGAGGCTCTAAGCCCGGTTGCTTGGGGCGGCCCGGTGTGGTGGCTGCCCTAATACCGATTCATGTAATTTGAACCCGAGCACGGTCTTGTGGCGAGCGGGCTTGCCCGCGCTCGGCTGCGTAGCAGCCGCAAAACCTGCCATCGCGATCTGACTGACAGAGCAGGTTTGCCGGTTTTAGGGGCGCTTCGCACCCCAGCGTGGGCAAGCCCACTCGCCACAGTCTTGTGTTTCTTCGGTCAGGGCCGCGTCTGCTGATACTGCGCCAACGCCGGCAACAACTGCTTGTCGATCGCCTGGCGCACCGCCGGCAGAATCGTCGCGCTGCTGGTGTACATGTCCTTGACCATCTTGCGCAGCTCATAGGCCCTGGCATCGTCGAGGCCGCGTACCGCACATTCGCAGGCTTGCTCGGCGGTGGCCCCGCTCGGCACTTGCAGGCCGAGGGATTTGAGCTGGCCCAACAGGTCTTCCTGGTCAATCAGATCCGCGTACATCATGGCGCTGGTCCTTGTTCCGATGTGGTCGTGTTTCGATTCTGGTAGCCCTGCGCGGTGTCGGCAAGAGCCGATTGCCCGAGTGGCTCTGATACCTATGAACAGGTCGTTTTCGGCTAACTCGCGAGCAGGGCAAGCGGGCACACTGGGTACCAGTAGACCTGTCGACGGTTTGGTCACCCTCGGTCCGGGTTTCTGTGGACACACTCTCTCACCCCGATCCTGTCACGGCTTGATCGGGGTTTTTTTTGCCCTTAATTCGCCGGGGGCGCTATGCGGATCCTGCGATCTTCCTTCTGTTACAGGCCGGGGATAGCTACTGGCAGTTGTTTGGCATTAGCATTGCGCTCATTCAAATGACAGGAACGCCTATATGCTCAATGCTTGTTCGCCCAAGGAGGTGAACAAGGGTTGATTGCGTGCTCCGAGTTCGGCCGTTCGGGTCTGACCTTGGTCCTCTGGGCAAAACGGAAGGTAAGAAGATGCTCAAGCGTTTGTCTCTCAATGGTGTCGGGCCAGCCGAAACGTTCGGCCCTGTTGAGTTCGCTCCACGTCTCAACTTCATCACGGGCGACAATGGGTTAGGAAAGAGCTTTTTACTGGATGCTGCCTGGTGGGTGTTGACGCGGACCTGGGCTCGAGGGGCCGAGGCCATTCCCCGGGAGTCTTCGGATAAACCCAGTATCGAATTTGCGTTCAGCAAGGTGACTGCAGGGGACAAGGAGGGAACCATTCCATTCACAGATGGAATTTGGCGTCAGCCTAAAGCGCGTCCTTCGATTCCTGGCGTTGTGATCTATGCAGGTGTTGACGGCAGCTTCTCCGCCTGGGATCCGCCCGCAACTATTGGAGTGATCAGCAGGCGGACGCGGAAGAAAAAATTCGTGCGTTCAACTTTTCTCCCGATGAAGTCTGGAAAGGTGCTGTATCCGAGAAGGGCACCAATATATGTAATGGCCTGATTCATGATTGGGTTCGTTGGCAGCAGACGAGCGGTGACTCGCCTTTTAACGAATTGGTCACCGCGCTGGACGCACTTTCTCCATCGGGGATCGAGAAACTGTCGCCGGGATCGCCTTGTCATATCGGGGCTCTTGATGAGACCGAATATCCAACCTTGAGAATGCCCTATGGGCTGGATGTGCCATTGGTGCATGCCTCAGCAGGGATGCGTCGTATTGCCGCTCTGGCCTATATGCTGGTTTGGACTTGGAACGGGCACAAACGAGCGTGCAAACAGCGGAAAATAAAGCCTGCCAAGGAAGTTATCTTTCTTATCGACGAAGTTGAGTGCCATCTTCATCCTCAGTGGCAGCGTCGTATTGTGCCAGCATTACTCAAAGTTATGCGCGCCATGACGGGTGAAGAGGTCGCGGTCCAATTGATTGTCGCGACTCATTCACCCTTGGTTTTGGCCTCCGCAGAACCTGAATTTGAGGACGAAGAAGATGCGCTCTTCAATATTCATCTGGACGACG
>NZ_JALLIX010000042.1 GCF_023242365.1 Pseudomonas sp. MWU13-2100 | reverse complement strand
CGTTCGCCAAAGGCCCGGCGACTGTAGGCAAAAGGCCCGCCGGCATGGGGAATTGCGGTGGTCAGTTCGGTGAAACTGAAGATGAAGCAGGTGTACATGGTCGCCACCAGCAAGGTGGTGACGAGAAAGCCCAGGGTACCGGCGGTGCCCCAGCCATAGCTCCAGCCGAAGTATTCGCCGGAGATCACCAGGCCCACGGCAATGCCCCAGAGGTGCAGGGTGCCGAGGGTCGGTTTGAGTGCGGTTTGGGTTGTCATAAGTCCTCGCTTGTCATTTTTATTGTTTGGTTGTTGGACTTGCGGGTGTCGATTTTCGGTACGGTGTGCACGCAAAGCCCGTGCCAGAGCGGCCAGGCATTTTTTCGAGTGTTAGTTGGGGCCTCTTCGCGGGCAAGCTCCGCTCCCACAGGTTTCGGTCGTTTACAGCTTTTGGATTCGACTCGGACACTGTGGGAGCGGAGTTTGTCGGGACGCCGAACCGCCGCGAAGGCGGCCTCAGGGTTTAGAAGAACCCAAGTGGATTGATGTCATAGCTCACCAGCAGGTTCTTGGTCTGCTGGTAATGATCGAGCATCATTTTGTGGGTTTCGCGGCCCACGCCGGACTTCTTGTAGCCGCCGAACGCGGCATGCGCCGGGTACAGGTGGTAGCAGTTGGTCCAGACGCGCCCGGCCTTGATCGCCCGGCCCACGCGGTAGGCGCGATTGATATCACGGGTCCACAGGCCTGCACCGAGGCCGAACTCGGTGTCGTTGGCAATCGCCAGGGCTTCGGCTTCGTCCTTGAAGGTGGTGATGCTCACTACCGGGCCAAAGATTTCTTCCTGGAACACACGCATCTTGTTGGTGCCCTTGAGCAGGGTCGGCTGGATGTAGTAGCCGGTGGCCAGATCCCCTTCGAGCTTCTGCACCTGGCCGCCGGTCAGCAATTGCGCGCCTTCCTTCTTGGCGATTTCCAGGTAGGAGAGGATCTTGTCGAACTGCTGCTCGGAAGCCTGGGCGCCGACCATGGTGTCGGTGTCCAGCGGGTCGCCACGCTTGATCTGCTCGACTTTCTTCATCACCACTTGCATGAACTCGTCGTAGATCGACTCTTCAATCAGGGCACGGGACGGGCAGGTGCAGACTTCGCCCTGGTTGAAGAAGGCCAGGACCAGGCCTTCGGCGGCCTTTTCAATAAAGCTCGGCTCGGCTTTCATGATGTCGGCGAAGAAGATGTTCGGCGACTTGCCGCCCAGTTCCACGGTGGACGGGATGATGTTCTCAGCCGCGCATTTCATGATGTGCGAGCCGACCGGGGTCGAGCCGGTGAAGGCGATCTTGGCGATGCGCTTGCTGGTGGCCAGGGCTTCGCCGGCTTCTTTGCCGAACCCTTGCACCACGTTCAGTACGCCAGGTGGCAGCAGGTCACCGATCAGTTCCATGAGCACGGTGATGCCCAGCGGGGTTTGCTCGGCCGGCTTGAGTACCACGCAGTTGCCGGCGGCCAGGGCCGGGGCGAGTTTCCAGGCGGCCATCAGGATCGGGAAGTTCCACGGGATGATCTGGCCGACCACGCCCAGCGGTTCGTGAATGTGATAGGCCACAGTGTTGCCGTCGATTTCCGCGGCACTGCCTTCCTGGGCGCGCAGGCAACCGGCGAAGTAGCGGAAATGGTCAGCGGCCAGTGGGATATCGGCGTTGAGGGTTTCGCGCACGGCCTTGCCGTTGTCCCAGCTTTCGGTAATCGCCAGGGTTTCCAGGTTCTGTTCGATACGGTCGGCGATTTTCAGCAGGACCAGCGAACGCGCCTGGACCGAGGTCGCACCCCAGGCATCGGCGGCGGCATGGGCGGCGTCGAGGGCCTTGTCGATGTCTTTGGCGTTGGAACGGGGGAATTCGGCAATGGCCTTACCATTGACCGGAGAAGTGTTGGTGAAGTACTGGCCGTCGACGGGCGCGACGAATTCACCATTGATGTAGTTGCCGTACTTGGCCTTGAACGTAACGATGGCGCCGGCAGTACCAGGGTGGGCGTAACGCATGGTGTGTGTCTCCTTGGCTATTGTGCTTATAAGAGAGTACGCGCTTGAGCGCTTCATAAGCGTAGAGCAAAGGTCGGGCCAGTGCGTGGTGGGCCGGGCGCCAGAGCCTTTGGCCGAGGGAGGCGGTGACGGATGGCGGGGCTGTTGCGACAGCAGCGATACAGCCAGGGTGACAGTTTGTATCGTACTTGGCACAGCCTGTGACGCGGCGGTCGCGGGGTGATTGCATTGCTCGCGGCGCTGGAGGATGCTGGGCATCCAGGTGAATGTGCACGATATTTTTCGGACACCACGAAGCCCTGTAGGAGCCGGCTTGCCGGCGATAGCGACCGATCAGACGATGCAAGGCTCATTGGCCCCATCGCCGGCAAGCCGGCTCCTACAAGGTCGGGAGAATAATAAGAAATGCAGAACAACCATCTGAGTCGCCACGCCCAGCAGGTATTGACCGTGACCCAGGGCAAGGCCCACCCGGGCGGCCCCGGCAGTGACCCGTCCATCGCCCGCTCCTGGCTGCGTTGCCTGGAGGACTATCACCTCGACCCCTCGTTGAGCATCGCC
This sequence comes from Pseudomonas sp. MWU13-2100, assembly GCF_023242365.1. GTDB lineage: Bacteria > Pseudomonadota > Gammaproteobacteria > Pseudomonadales > Pseudomonadaceae > Aquipseudomonas. The sequence continues at coordinate 56,275 of NZ_JALLIX010000042.1, read as the reverse complement.
CCCACCGTGCTCGAGCACGGTCGCCTGCTGGAAAGCCGCGAGCACCTGCACCAGGTCCTGCAGATCGCCGGCACTGAAATGACCAGCCTGCACCAGCAGCTCTCCGGCGCCGGTCACGCGGTGCTGCTCACCGATGCCCGCGGGGTGATCCTCAACTGCGTCACGGCTCCCGCCGAACGCAAGATCTTCGAGCGCGCCGGCCTCTGGCTCGGCGCCGACTGGAGCGAAGCCTGCGAAGGCACCAACGGTATCGGCACCTGTCTGGTGGAGCGCCAGTCCCTGACCATCCATCAGGATGAGCATTTTCGCGGGCGCCACACCGGCCTGACCTGTTCCGCCAGCCCGGTCTTCGATCCCCATGGCGAATTGATGGCGGTGCTCGATGTGTCCTCGGCCCGTCCGGAAGTGTCGCGCCAGAGCCAGTTTCACACCATGGCGCTGGTCAACCTCTCGGCGAAGATGATCGAGAGCTGCTATTTCCTGCGTCATTACGACAACCACTGGCTGCTGCGTTTTCACTTGCAGGCCGAGTCGGTGGGGCTGTTCAGCGAGGGCTTGCTGGCGTTCGACGGCGAAGGTCGGATCAGTGCCGTCAACCAGAGTGCCCTGAACCTGCTGGGGCAGGGGCGCAGCGGTTTGCTGGGGCAGCCGGTGGAGGTGTTCTTCGATTGCTCGCTGGATGAGCTGCTTGGCCGCGCCAGTGCCCAGGCCAGTGCCAGTTGGCCGTTGCGGACCCGCGACGGCCGGGCCCTGTTCGCGGTGTTGCGCGGCCAGCCACGCAGCGTGCCCAAGGTGCTGGTTCCGACGCCGGCACCGCTGGCACGCGCGAAGTTGTCCAACATCTGCCTCGGCGATCCGGTCTTGCAGACGGATTTTCGCCGGGCGCTGCGGGTTTTCGAACGTGATGTGCCGTTGCTGATCAACGGTGAAACCGGTTCGGGCAAGGAGGCCTTCGCCAAGGCGGTGCACCAGTCCAGCCAGCGCGCCGAGAAAGCCTTTGTCGCCCTCAACTGCGCGGCGATTCCCGAGAGCCTGATCGAAAGCGAGCTGTTCGGTTATCGCGGTGGCAGCTTTACCGGCGCGCGCAAGGAAGGCATGCGCGGCAAGCTGCAACAGGCCGATGGCGGCACGCTGTTTCTCGACGAGATCGGCGATATGCCGCTGGCGCTGCAGACCCGCTTGCTGCGGGTGCTGGAGGATCGTCAGGTGGTGCCCATCGGCGGCGAGCCGGAGGCGGTCAATGTGCGCATCATCAGTGCCACGCACCGCAACCTGATGGAGCGGGTCGGCGACGGCAGCTTCCGCGAGGATCTGTACTACCGGCTCAATGGGCTGGAGGTCGGCCTGCCGGCGTTGCGTGAGCGCAGCGACAAGTCGCAGTTGCTGGATTTTCTGCTGGCGGAGGAGGCCGGTGAGCAGCAGGTGTTGATCGATACGGCGGCGCGTCAGGCACTGCTGGCGTTCGAATGGCCGGGCAATGTACGGCAGATGCGCACGGTGTTGCGCACGTTGGCGGCGTTGTGCGAGGACGGTCGGATCGGTGTTGAGGACCTGCCGGCGCTGATCCGTCAGGCGCGGCCGAGCCTGGTCGCGGTGGCGGTCGACGAGCCGTCCGCGCATCCCCTGGAAGACGCCGAGCGTCTGGCTTTGCTCAATGCCCTGGAACAGCAGCGCTGGCATATGACCCATACGGCGGAGCAGTTGGGGGTGAGTCGCAACACCTTGTATCGCAAGTTGCGCAAGCATGGGATCGCCCGCTAGACCTGCTTCGGCCTTGAGTACACGTGAGCCTGAAACACCAGGTGCGATTTCCCCCGCCCTGGGCTAACCTGCGACCACGTTTTACGAGGTCGACTATGCACATTCATATTCTGGGTATCTGCGGTACGTTCATGGGTTCGATGGCGGTTCTTGCCAAGGAACTGGGCCATCACGTCACCGGTTCCGATGCCAACGTCTATCCGCCCATGAGTACCCAGCTCCAGGCCCAGGGTATCGAGCTGACCCAGGGCTACGATCCGGCGCAACTCGATCCGGCCCCGGACCTGGTGGTGATCGGCAATGCCATGTCCCGTGGCAATCCGGCGGTCGAGTACGTGTTGAACAAGGGCCTGCCCTATGTGTCCGGCCCGCAATGGCTGGCGGACCATGTGCTGCAAGGCCGCTGGGTCCTGGCGGTGGCCGGCACCCACGGCAAGACCACCACCAGCAGCATGCTGGCCTGGGTGTTGGAGCACGCCGGCATGAGCCCGGGTTTCCTGATCGGCGGCGTGCCGCAGAATTTCTCGGTGTCGGCGCGCCTGGGTAGCACACCGTTCTTCGTGATCGAGGCCGATGAGTATGACAGCGCCTTTTTCGACAAGCGCTCCAAGTTCGTCCACTACCGCCCGCGCACCGCGATCCTGAACAACCTGGAGTTCGACCACGCGGATATTTTTCCGGACCTGGCGGCGATCGAGCGGCAATTCCACCATCTGGTGCGGACCATTCCGAGCGAGGGGTTGGTGATCCATCCCACCACCGAACCGGCTTTGCAGCGGGTGATCGAAATGGGCTGCTGGACCCCGGTGCAGACCACCGGCGCCGGCGGCCAGTGGCAGGTCAAGCTACTGAGCGAAGACGGCTCGCGTTTTGAAGTGATGTTCGAGGGCGTGGCCCAAGGCGTGGTCGAGTGGGACCTCACCGGCCAGCACAACGTCGCCAATGCCCTGGCCACCCTGGCGGCGGCGCGGCATGTCGGCGTGGTGCCGGCCATGGGCATTGCCGCCCTCAGCGCGTTCAAGAGTGTGAAGCGGCGGATGGAAAAGGTTGCCGAAGTCCACGGCGTAACGATCTACGATGACTTCGCCCACCACCCGACGGCCATCGCCACCACCCTTGATGGCCTGCGCAAGAAAATCGGCGATGCGCCGTTGATCGCCATTATCGAGCCGCGTTCCAACTCGATGAAGCTCGGTGCCCACCGCGACGGTCTGCCGGACAGTGTGGTCCAGGCCGACCAGGTGATCTGGTATGCGCCGGCCAATCTTGGCTGGGACCTGGGCGCCACGGCGGCACTGTGTTCGGTGCCGTCGATCGTCAGCGATTCCCTCGATGGCATCATCGAACGGGTGAAAAGCCAGGCCAAGCCCGGGACCCACGTGGTAATCATGAGCAACGGCGGCTTCGGCGGCCTGCACGGCAAACTGGCCGAGGCGCTGCAATGAACAACGGACCGGAACGCATTACCCTGGCGATGACCGGCGCTTCCGGCGCGCCCTATGGTCTGCGGCTGTTGGACTGCCTGGTGCGCGAGGACCGTGAGGTGCACTTCCTGATCTCCAAGGCCGCACAGCTGGTGATGGCCACCGAGACCGACGTGGCGCTGCCGGCCAAGCCGCAGATGATGCAAACCTTCCTCACTGAATACACCGGCGCGGCTGCCGGGCAGATTCGAGTGTATGGCAAGGAGGACTGGATGTCGCCGGTGGCCTCGGGCTCCGGCGCGCCGGCGGCGATGGTGGTGGTGCCGTGTTCCACCGGGACTCTGTCGGCCATTGCCACGGGAGCCTGCAACAACCTGATCGAGCGGGCGGCGGATGTCACCCTCAAGGAGCGCCGCCAGTTGATCCTGGTGCCGCGCGAGGCGCCGTATTCGAGCATTCATCTGGAGCATATGCTCAAGCTGTCGAATATGGGCGTGACCATCCTGCCGGCGTCGCCGGGCTTTTATCACCAGCCGCAGACCATCGATGACCTGGTGGATTTTGTCGTGGCGCGGATTCTCAACCTGTTGAATATCCCCCAGGACATGCTGCCGCGTTGGGGTGAACACCATTTGAGCAGCGATGAGTAAGCCGCTGCTGTGTCTGCTGCTGGCGCTGCAACTGGTGGGGTGTGCGACGGTGCGGACCCTGGACGCCGGCAAGGCCGGGGCGCCGGTGGTGTATTCGGGGGTGCGCCTGGATCTGTATGCGTTGCAGGGCGGTTGTTGCGCCTATGACCGCTTCGGCGCGCAGGCGCCGAGTTATCCCGGGGTGGATCTGCCGGCCAGCGCGTTGCTGGATACGCTGCTGCTGCCGCTGTCGGTGTTGACAGTATTGGGTGTGGGGTATCAGGCGACAGGTGGGTTGTAGGGCCTGTAGGGCCTGTAGGGCCGAGTGATGAACTGTGGGAGCGGAGCTTGCCCGCGAAGACGGCGGTGAGGCCACTAAAAGCTTCGCGGGCAAGCACCGCTCCCACAAGGTATGCATTTCATTGCTCTGCTGCGGGGGGCAATGGGGCCGTGTTATTTACCCAGTCGGCGCAACTCATCCGACTCGACTATCCGCACGCCATCCTGTTCCTCCAGCGCCAGTCGCCACAGCGCCCGCGCCAGTTGGCAGGCCTCGATGCCGCGATACTTCCCTGGGATCAGTTTCGACAGCGGCGCCGCCAACTGTTCCGCCAGGCGTGGTTCGATCCGATCACCCAGCAGCAGCGAAGGCCTGGCGATGGTCAACTGCGGCCAGTTCTGCGCCCGCAGCGACTGCTCCATCTCACCCTTGACCCGGCTGTAGAACACCTTGGATTTCGGATCGGCATCGATGGCGCTGACCACGATCAGATGTCGCGCGCCCATTTCCCGCGCGCGCTTGCCAAAGGCCACGACCATGTCATGGTCCACCGCGCGGAACGCTTCTTCGGAACCCGCCAGTTTGATGGTGGTGCCCAGGCAGCAGATCGCCAGGTCGACACGACCGCTCAATTGCGGCAGGAAAACTGCCGGATCGCCCACCGGATTTTCCAGGTGCGGATGTTTGGCCAATGGTCGGCGCGAGGGCGCCAGTACACGGCTGACCGTCGGCTCGTTGAGCAGACGGTCGAGTAGATGTTCACCGGTCAAACCGGTGGCTCCAGCGAGCAGGATGTGCTGAGGCGTCAAGTACATAAAATACCTCCCTTGATACAGTTCAGCTTAGTTGCTCTTGGCTTCCTTGCTGTCTAGCGATGCGCTTTGCAGCGCTTTTCTTGCTTGTTGTTTGCGCAATGCCTGCCAGTGCGCAAGCACGCCCTTGGGCGCCCAGATCTGTGGCTCCGACGCTTCGAAATTATCCGCCTGCTCGCGCTCGGCGACATGGGCCTTGGCCAGGGCGAAGGCTTGCTGCAAATCATCGGTCTGGTTCAGCGCCTGGGCGAACAGGGCGTCGCCGAAATAGGTGAAATCCGCTTCCTCGGAGCAGCCGAAGGACACTCGGTCAGCGCGGGACGCGCTCATGATCAAGGTTTTTTCATCCTTGAGCGCCGGGATGAAACCGCCGGAATAACAGGCGGAAATCACGATGACCTTGTCGCGGTTCTTCAGCGGTGCCAGCGCCGAGGCGAGCTCGTCGGCCGGCAGGTCGGCCAGCTCCAGGCGTGGCTGATCCAGCACGAACTCGTGCTCATGGGTGCCATGGCTGGTCAGATAGATGAAGATCAGGTCTTCCGGCCCGCTACGCTCGGCCAGGGTCTGGGCGGCGCGCCGCAGGTTCTCGCGGGTGGCCATCGGGCGATCGCCGAGGTGGTCGCGATGGTTCACCAGGCTGATCTGACCATGGGCGCCGAAGCGGGTGGCGAGCATCCGGTTGACGTAATCGGCCTCGCGCATAAACACGCTTTGCTTGCCGTCGCCGGCCAGCACCAGGCTGTAGAGCTCAATCGCCGGGGTCGATGCCGGCACGGCGGCCAGGGCCTTTTCCAGCAGCGGGCCCTGGGCCAGCAGGCCAAGTTCCAGCAGGTCGGGTAGCAGCTTGCCGTCGGCATCGCGGACTCGCTGGCCGTTGGTCCAGATACCGCTTTGCACGCTGCCGTCGGCCAGGATCAGGCTACCGCGACCGTTGTAGGTGTCGCTGGCGAATTCGCCGATATAGACGCTGCCGTCGGCCAGGGTCAAATGACCCTGGCCGTTGAAGCGCCACTCGCTGAACTCGCCGCTGTAACGGCTGCCGTCGACGCCGATCAGCTCGCCCTTGCCGCTGAGCACGCCTTCCTTGAATTCACCGATCCAGACATCGCCATCGGCGTTTTCGTAGCGACCCTTGCCATTGAGCTGGTTGCGCTTGAAGCCGCCGGCATACTGGTCGCCGTCGGCGCTGTTGAAGGTGCCGACGCCTTCGAGCTGGCCGTTGACGAAGTGGCCGGTGAACAGGTTGCCATTGGCATCGCTGCGCTGGCCCTCACCGTTGGGCTTGCCATGGGCGAATTCACCCTGGTACTGGCTGCCGTCTTCCAGTTCCAGATGGCCGAGGCCTGAGTACTGGTCGTCCTTGAATTCGCCACGGTAGGTCATGCCGGCTTCTTTGAGCGTACCTTCGCCGTCGCGTCGGCCCTGCTTGAAACCGCCGGTGTAGTTGCTGTCGTGCACGGTCAAGGTGCCCTGGCCGTGGAACAGGCCCTGCTGGAACTGACCCTTGTAGACCTCGCCATTGCTGCCATGCCACTCGCCGTCGCCTTGCCACTGGCCGTGGTCGAACTGGCCGGCGTACCAGCTGCCGCTGGGGTAGTCGATGCGGCCCTGGCCTTGCAACAGCCCATTGACCACGTCGCCGCGATAGCGACCGCCGTCCGGCAGACGAGCGTCCGGCGGCAATAGCGATTCGCCATCACCGCAGGCGGTAAGCAGCAGGGTCAAAACCAGGGGGACGAGTGGGCGCATAACGGGATCCGGATAATTAGGGGACCGAGTATGCCGTAGCAATATGGCGTGTCCAGTGTCCTGCACGAAACAGAGTGCACTCTGTTTCGTGAGTACTGGCTATCAGACGAAGCAGAGGGACAGCGGTTCAGCTATATAGGCGGGTTTTTCCTGGCCTTCGATTTCCAGCGTGGCAGTGGCCTTGAGCAACCATTGGCCGGGTTTTTTCTCGGTGACCTCGGTCAGTTCGACCTTCAGGCGCACCCGCGAGTCGACCTTCACCGGCTGGATGAAGCGCACGCTGTCGAGGCCGTAGTTGACGGCCATCTTCAGGCCTTCGGGCATGATGAAGATGTCTTCCATCAGTTTCGGTATCAGCGACAACGACAGGAAACCGTGGGCGATGGTGCTGCCGAACGGCGTTTGCGCGGCCTTGACCGGGTCGACATGGATGAACTGGAAGTCGCCGGTGGCTTCGGCGAACAGGTTGATCCGCGCCTGGTCGATGGTGAGCCATTCGGAGTATCCGAGTTCCTTGCCGACATAATCTTTGAGCTGCGCTACAGGTACATAGGGCATTGACACACTCCTTGGTCTTTCGAGTTATCGGGCCTCGGGTTGCAGCCCTTGGCATCCACTGTAGATCATCATGGGACATGTGCCCGGTCAAGCCACCATACCTTTGGCGAATGGCGGTGCATGGGCATGCTTATAATGCTGGCATCTTCACGGGAGAGTTCGGATGTTGTTACGCGGCCTGACCTGGCTGGTGCTGTTTCAATTGCTCGGCACCGCCCTCAATCATTTGTGTGTGCCGGTGTTGCCGGGGCCGATTATCGGTCTGTTGCTCTTGCTGGTGTTTCTGATGGTGAATGGCGAAGTCAGCGCGCCGCTGAACGAGGCGGCGTCCAGTTTGTTGCGTTATCTGCCACTGTTGCTGGTGCCGCCGGCGGTAGGCGTCATGGTCTATGCCAGGCAGATCGCCGCGGACTTCTGGGCGATCGCGGGTGCGCTGGTGTTGTCGGTACTGATCTCCATGGCGTTTGTCGGGGTGTTCATGAATGCCTTGATCAAGCGTCACGGCAAGCGCGGAGAGCGACCATGAACCTTGATTGGCAGGGCGCCTGGGCGGCGGTGATCCATCATCCACTGTTTGGCATCGGCATTACCCTGGGCGCCTATCAATTGGTGCTGGCGGGGTTCGAGAAGACCCGCTGGATCTTCCTGCAGCCGGTGTTGGCCTCAATGGCGCTGGTGGTCGGCATCTTGTTGCTCTGCGGCCTGGAGTACGCCGAGTACCGCAGGAGTACCGAGATCCTCGGCACGCTGTTGGGGCCGGCCACGGTGGCGCTGGCGGTGCCGCTGTACCTGAACCTGCGGCGGATCCGGCAGTTGTTCTGGCCGATTTTTACTACGCTGGTGATTGGCGGGATACTGGCGACAGGCCTGGGCGTGTTGCTCGGCTGGTTGTTCGGCGCCGACCATATGATCCTGATGACCTTGCTGCCCAAGTCGGTGACGTCACCCATCGCCATGCTGGTGGCCGAACAGATCGGCGGTGTCGGGGCCCTGGCCGCGGTGTTCGTGTTGATTACCGGGGTGATCGGCGCCATTGCCGGGCCCTGGCTGCTGACGCGGCTGGGGGTACAGGCCGCGGAGGCCCGAGGCATGGCCCTGGGCATGACCGCCCATGCGGTGGGCACTTCGGTGGCCTTGCAGGAAAGTGAGGAGTGCGGCGCCTTCGCCGCGCTGGCGATGAGCCTGATGGGTGTGGCCACGGCAGTTTTGCTGCCGTTGGCGGTAACTTTGGTGGTTTAAGGAAATCGTTATGAGCCTGGCGTTGTTTCCCCTGAACACCGTGCTGTTTCCCGGCTGCATCCTCGACCTGCAGATTTTCGAGGCGCGCTACCTGGACATGATCAGTCGCTGCATGAAACAGGGCTGCGGTTTTGGCGTGGTCTGCCTTCTTGAAGGCCAGGAGGTTGGCGATGCGCCGGAAGGCTTTGCCCTGGTCGGCTGCGAGGCTTTGATCCGCGACTTCCAGCAGCAGGACAACGGCTTGCTGGGTATTCGGGTCGAAGGCGCTCGGCGTTTCCGCGTACTGCACAGTGAGTTGCAGCGCGACCAGCTGACGGTCGCCGAGGTCGAGTGGCTGGATGAAATCCCCGAGCAGCCTTTGCAGGATGAGGATGAAGACCTGGTGGCGCTGCTCAAGGCGCTGGCCGAACACCCGATGGTCGCGGCCCTGAACATGGGCACCGAAGCGACCGGGCAGCAGTCGCTGGCCAATCAGTTGGCCTATCTGCTGCCGTTTTCCGAGCTGGACAAGATCGACCTGTTGGAACTGGATGATCCTCAACAACGCCTGGATGCGATTCAAGTGTTATTGGACGAATTGCAGGGCGAGTTGTTTGCTTGAGCGGGCCCATGCAATGGCATGGAATAACCGTTATATAGAAAAAATCTGAAAACCTGTCAGAAATGACAGTAGCCCGATAGGCGCAATGGATCCAGGATTGAACGGCGGAAATATAGAAAGCTCGCAGGGCAAAAGTCGTCCACGGATGAGCTTGCGTCATTCAGTCACTGGGAAGATTGGAAATGTCAGAGCACAAAGAAGGCAAGGTCAAGTGGTTCAACGATGCGAAAGGGTTTGGTTTTATTTCGCCAGATGATGGATCGCAAGATGTTTTTGTTCATTTCAAAGCGATACAGTCGACCGGTTTCAAAACCCTCGCTGAAGGGCAGAAAGTCAGTTTCGAAGTGGCTCAAGGACAAAAAGGCCTGCAAGCGGAAAGCGTTAAGTTGATTTAAGGGTGTGCTGTCAAGACACGGCGCTCCATGCCTCCCCAGGGTAACTGAACTTCCTCGGGGCGACGCCTGGGGGGGCCTCTTCCTTCTTGGGAGAAACAGTCATGGATAAGTACGGTGAAGAGCGTTATGACTCCGCCCGCGGCGGAATCGGCGTGATCACGGCGCATGTGGGCGGACGAGAACTTTTCTTTCACGTGAAGTCCGCTACTGACGGTGGGCCGGAGTTGAAGGCCGGCGACACCGTGAGCTATGACGTTGTGCGGGGCGAAGACGGCCAGTTCTATGCCGTCAATCTTGAAGTCGTGGAAAGTGACCTGTCCGAAACGACGGGTTAATAGGCATATCGAACGATCGCATGCGGTAAATGCCACTGGGCATAAACACCATAGATCGCCACGGCGGCCGGCAGGATCAGCCACCAGGCCCGGGGTGGCGTGGCCGGTAGCGGCATGTAGCGCTGGCTGAGGCTCAGGCTGGCCGCCAGTACACCCACGGCGAGCAGGGCGCCGGCGAGGATATCGGTAGGCCAGTGCGCCCCGAGGTACACCCGCGACGACGCGACCACCAGCGCCGGCAGGCAGCCGAGTAGCAGCCAGCTCACGCGCATCCGTGGCGGTTGTTCGCGGCCGGCCAGTACCGCGAGTACCAGGAAGAACGCGAACGAGCCCGAACTGTGGCCACTGGGCATGCTGAAGCTGGTGATCGGTTCGGCCAGGACTTCCGGGCGGATTCGCGCGAAGAAGTATTTGGCGGCGGTATTGCCCAGTGCCGTCACCGCCAGGGTGGCGCCGAAAAACAGCCCCTGGCGCCATTGGCGAGCGAGAAACAGCAGGACGGTGAGAACCCCGGCGACAATGAACTGGATGCGGAAGTCGCCGAGGCGGGTGGCGATCACCGCCGCTACGTCCAGCGTCTTGTCGCGATGTTCCTGGACCAGCGCCATCAGGCCCTGGTCGAAGGCCTTGAGGTGGGGGTAGCCGAGAAGCAGGCCGACCAGCAACGCCAGGCTCAAGCCTGAAATCAGCAGGGTGGCCCGGGGATGACGCTTCACGCTGCAATGGATGCACAGCCCGATCAGCGCGACGAGCCCGGCTGCGACCACACCGGCCTGCGCCCAGAACCCTTCGGGCAAGGGCAGGCGGATGGCCGCGCCAGTGGCCCAGCCCGGCAGCAGGTAGACCACCGACCAGCCGGCGCCGGCGATCAGGCTGACGCCGATAAAGCGCGGTAATGGCATGTCGCACATGCCGGCGATCATCGGCAGCATCGGGCGCAAGGGACCGATAAAGCGCCCGACCAGCAAGCTGGCGATGCCATAGCGCTGGAAATAACTTTCCGCGCCGCTCATCCACTGTGGGTGACTGCGCAAGCCCGGCAGGCGCCGGATATTCTGGTGGAACCGTCGGCCGAGGGTGTAGGAGACCACGTCGCCGACCAGGCCACCGATGAACCCCAGCAGCAGGGTTTCGCCCAACGGCAGGGCGCCGCTGCCGGCCAGCACGGCGATGGCGAACAGCAGGACCGTGCCCGGCACGATGCTCCCGACGATGGCCAGGCATTCCAGGCAAGCGACGATGACAATTGCCAGGCCCAACCATTGTGGGTTGGCGGTCAGCCAGCCGGTGATGCTATCGAGCCATGGGCCCATGGGGTGACTTCCTTTTTTAGGTCAAACACAAACATCGAGTCATGCACTCCAAATGTAGGCGCTGGCTTGCCAGCGATGAGGTCCGCAAGTCTTGCATCGACTGTTCGACCGCCATCGCCGGCAAGTCGGCGCCTACAGGTTTCGTGTCGGCAGGGTGGATAGGTGGCATTTTTCAGCTGTGCAAAAAGTAATCGCGACCTTCCACCTGCCCGCGCCGGAGCGGGTTGCGCGTGCAATACCGCGCATGGCTGGCGTCGACGAAGCGGTACATCAGGTGCTCGTCACGCCCGCCGGGGATGCCCAGGCGGGTGGTCTGGATGATCTGCGCCACCTGGGTACCGACATCTTCCACTACCAACCCTTGCGGGTCGAAACGCTTGGCGTCCCACATCGGCACCTTGAGCCCGAGGGCCTTGCACAGCAGGGTCTGCCCCGCGCACAGCTTCTGCGCGGGGCGCGCCGTGCCATTGGCCGCCGGGTTGTTCAGCAGCATCTGCGCCAGGCTTGCCGCGTCGGACAGTGTATCGACCCACGGATAGGCGGATTTGATCAGCACTGCGTTGCCCGCCCCCCAGGCGCTGAAGTTCAGCGAGTCGCCGCCGCGGGCGTAATACATATAGATATGTCCGCCATCCAGAAACAAAGCCTTACGCTTTTCTGTATAACCGAGGGAGGCATGGCTGCCTTTTTCCTCGAGGTAATAGGCTTCGGTCTCGATGATCCGTGCTGCCAGCCAGAGGTCGCCGACCTTGTGGCGGATGACTTTACCCAGCAATTCACGGGCGAGCAGCTGCGCATCGCGGTCGAAAAAAGCGTCGGGCAGGGCATTCGGCAAGGGCGCGGGGGGGAGGCTGGACATCGTGGGCGCGAGACTGTTGACGGCTGATCGGAGGGGAATCATAACGTTTTATGCCTTAATCAGGTCTGAACACCCGCTATTTGCCCTCCATTTCGACCATCCGCCCGGCACCGCTGTCCGTCAGGCGGCGCGACAGCTATAATCGGCCGCTTTCCTCTTTGCCAAGTCCCCCTTAGAGCCATGACTGAGTCCGTTCTCGACTATATGACCCGTCTGGGTCGCGCTGCCCGCGAGGCTTCCCGTGTGATCGGCCGTGCCAGCACCGCGCAGAAGAACCGCGCCCTGCTGGCTGCCGCCGCCGCGCTGGACGCCGCCCGCGCCGAGCTGAGTGCCGCCAACGAGCTCGATCTGGCCGCCGCCCGCGCCAATGGCCTGGAGCCGGCGCTGGTCGAGCGTCTGGCCCTGACCCCTGAGCGTATCGACGGCATGATTGTCGGCCTGCGCCAGGTGGCGAGCCTGCCCGACCCGGTGGGGGCGATCCGCGATATGAGCTACCGGCCATCGGGGATTCAGGTCGGTAAGATGCGCGTGCCCCTGGGCGTGATCGGCATCATCTACGAGTCGCGGCCGAACGTGACCATCGATGCCGCCAGCCTGTGCCTCAAGTCGGGCAACGCCACCATCCTGCGCGGTGGCTCCGAAGCCATTCATTCCAATCGTGCCATTGCCGCCTGCATCCAGCGCGGCCTGGACGAAGCCGGCCTGCCGGCGGCCGTGGTGCAGGTGGTGGAAGTCACCGACCGCGCCGCCGTCGGGGCGCTGATCAGCATGCCCGAGTACGTCGACGTGATCGTGCCGCGCGGTGGCAAGGGCTTGATCGAACGGGTCAGCCGCGAGGCGCGGGTGCCGGTGATCAAGCACCTGGACGGCATCTGCCACGTCTATGTCAGCGCTCACGCCGATCTGACGAAGGCCCGCGACATCGCTTTCAACGCCAAGACCTACCGTTACGGCATCTGCGGTGCCATGGAAACCCTGTTGGTGGATAAAGCGGTCGCCGCCGAATTCCTCCCGGCCATGGCCGAGCGCCTGCGCGCCAAGGGCGTCGAGCTGCGCGGTTGCGAGCGGACTCGTGCGGTGATCGAGGCCGTCGCCGCCACCGAAGAGGACTGGAGCACCGAATACCTGGCGCCGATCCTGTCGATTCGCGTGGTCGACGGGCTGGACGCGGCCATCGAGCACATCAACCACTACGGTTCGCACCATACTGACGCCATTGTCACGGAAAACCTGGCGCAGTCCCGGGCCTTCATGGCCGAAGTCGACTCCAGTTCGGTAATGCTCAATGCCCCGACCTGCTTCGCCGACGGCTTCGAATACGGATTGGGTGCCGAGATCGGCATTTCTACTGATAAGCTGCACGCCCGCGGCCCGGTAGGGCTGGAAGGCCTGACCTGCGAGAAGTACATCGTGGTCGGTGACGGGCAGTTGCGCGGTCAGGCCGCGGTCTGATCGAGTGAGCAAACGTCTGTCTGCCGTCGACAACCCGCGCCAGGTTCCGCCCCGGCGCATCGGCGTGCTCGGTGGAACCTTCGATCCGGTGCACATCGGTCATTTGCGCAGTGCCCTGGAAGTTGCGGAACTGATGGACCTCGATGAGTTGCGCCTGACCCCCAGTGCCCGGCCACCGCATCGCGATACACCGCAGGTCTCGGCGATCGATCGGCTGGCGATGGTCGATTGCGCGGTGGCCGGCGTGAGACCGCTGGTGGTGGATGACCGCGAGCTGCAACGGGACAAGCCGTCCTACACGATCGACACCCTGGAACTGATGCGCGCCGAACTGGCCGCCGAGGACCAGTTATTCTTGTTGTTGGGCTGGGACGCATTTTGCGGCCTGCCCACTTGGCACCGCTGGGAGGAGTTGCTCCAGCATTGCCATATCCTGGTGCTGCAACGCCCGGATGCCGACAGCGAACCGCCGGATGCCTTGCGCAACCTGCTGGCCGCGCGGTCGGTCAGCGACCCGAAGGCCCTGCCGGGGCCTGGCGGGCATATTACATTCGTCTGGCAGACACCCCTCGCGGTGTCGGCCACCCAGATCCGTCAACTGCTGGCCAGCGGTAAGTCGGTACGTTACCTGGTGCCTGACGCGGTCCTGGCCTATATCGATGCGCACGGGCTGTACCGTGCGTCGAACTGAAACGGCGCGCTTGAAAGCACGAATAGTCGTGTATTGAAACGCCCGAATATATGAGCAAAACGAGTTTTATATGACCAACAACGACGTAAACAAAGTAAAGCGCAAAGGCACGTTCAAGAGTGCTCCGTTGCCGGAGAAAGTCCTCAGCGGCGAGCCCCTCAAGGGCGAAGAGCTGGTCAAGATTGCCGTAGCGGCCCTGGAAGACGTCAAGGGCCAGGACATCCTGGTGATCGACGTTCGTGAAAAGCAGAGCATCACCGACTTCATGATCATCGCCACCGGTACTTCCAACCGCCAGATCGGCGCGATGCTGGACAAGGTCCGCGAAGCGGTCAAGGCCCTGGGCATCAGGCCGCTGGGTGAAGAAGGCAAGGGCGACAGCGACTGGGTCCTGCTGGACATGGACGATGTGATCGTTCACATGATGACCGCCAGCGCGCGTCAGTTCTATGACCTGGAGCGCTTGTGGCAGGGTGCCGAGCAGAGCCGTTCGGCCAGTGCCGCGCACCACAGCCCGGAAAACACCCATGAGCATTTCATCAAGCTCAACAAAGACCAGGAATAAGGTGGCGTTGTGCGCCTGCGCCTGATTGCTGTCGGTTCACGCATGCCCAAGTGGGTGGAAGAGGGTTGGCACGAGTATGCCAAGCGTCTGCCATCCGAGCTGGCGCTGGAACTGGTGGAGATTCCGCTCAATACCCGGGGCAAGAACGCCGACGTGACGCGCTTTATCCGTCAGGAAGGCGAAGCGATGCTGGCCAAGGTCGGTCCGAACGAGCGGATCGTCACGCTGGAGGTCCATGGCAAACCGTGGAGTACCGAGCAGTTGGCGGTCGAGCTGGATCGCTGGCGGCTGGATTCGCGTACGGTCAACTTCATGGTCGGCGGCCCCGAGGGGCTGGCGCCGGAGGTCTGTGCGCGGGCCGATCAGCGCTGGTCGCTGTCGCCGCTGACCTTGCCGCACCCGTTGGTGCGGATCCTGATCGGTGAACAGCTGTATCGCGCCTGGACCGTGCTGTCCGGGCATCCTTACCATAAATAAGCCTGCCGAATGACCCAGCCGATTCGCCTCAAGGACCACGAGAAAGACGCCCGCCTGGTGCGTAACCGTGTCGTGGTCGGCGCAATTGTGGTGGTGGCGCTGATCGGCGTGCTGATCGCCCGGCTGTATTTCCTCCAGGTGATCCAGTACGACTATCACTCGACCAAGTCGGAAAACAACCGTGTCCATGTTCAGTCGATTCCGCCGAGCCGTGGCCTGATCTACGACCGTAACGGTCTCGTGGTGGCGGATAACCGACCCAGTTTCAGCCTCAGCGTGACCCGTGAGCGCTCGGGTGACTGGCGCCAGGTGCTGGATGTGCTGGTCGAGGTCCTGCAACTCACCCCGCAAGATCGCGTGCTCTTCGAGAAGCGCGTGCGCCAGGGGCGGCGGCCGTTCGAGCCGGTGCCGATCCTGTTCGAGTTGACCGAAGAGCAGATCGCCCGGGTGGCCGTGAACCAGTTCCGTCTACCGGGGGTCGAGGTGGTCGCGCAATTGGTTCGCCACTATCCCCAGGGCGCGCACTTCGCGCACTCGGTGGGCTATATGGGACGAATCAACGAGGCGGAACTCAAGGCCCTGGACCCGGTGAACTACAGCGGTACCCACCATATCGGCAAGACTGGCATCGAGCGTTTCTACGAGCCCGAGCTGCACGGCCAGGTCGGTTACGAGGAAGTCGAGACCAACGCCCGCGGGCGTATCCTGCGGGTGCTCAAGCGCACCGACCCGGTGCCGGGCAAGGACATTGTCCTGAGCCTGGACATCAAGTTGCAGGAAGCCGCCGAAGAGGCCCTCGGCGGCCGGCGTGGCGCCGTGGTGGCGCTGGACCCGGCCACCGGCGAGGTGCTGGCGATGGTCAGTCAGCCGAGTTTCGACCCGAACCTGTTCGTCACCGGGATCGGTTTCAAGGCCTATGCCGAGCTGCGCGACTCCATCGACCGGCCGCTGTTCAACCGGGTGTTGCGCGGCCTCTATCCGCCGGGCTCGACCATCAAGCCGGCGGTGGCGATTGCCGGGCTCGACAGCGGGGTGGTCAACGCCTCGACGCGGGTCTTCGATCCCGGTTACTACGAATTGCCCAACTACGATCATAAATACCGCAACTGGAACCGCACTGGCGATGGCTGGGTGGACCTGGACACGGCGATCATGCGTTCCAACGACACCTACTTCTATGATCTGGCCCATAAGCTGGGCATCGACCGCCTGTCCACCTACATGAACAAGTTCGGCCTGGGCCAGAAGGTCTCCCTGGACATGTTCGAGGAGTCACCGGGGCTGATGCCTTCGCGCGAATGGAAGCGCACCACCCGACGCCAGGCCTGGTTCCCGGGCGAAACCCTGATCCTCGGGATCGGCCAGGGCTACATGCAGGCCACGCCCTTGCAACTGGCCCAGGCTACGGCGCTGGTGGCGAACAAGGGCGTGTGGAACCGCCCGCACCTGGCCAAGACCATCGAAGGCCAGAAACCGCTGGACCCCGACCCGATGCCGGATATCGTTCTGCGTAACCCGGCGGATTGGGACAAGGTCAGCCATGGTATGCAGCAAGTGATGCACGGCGCCCGCGGCACCGCGCGCAAGGCGGCCGTCGGTTCGCAGTACCTGATCGCCGGCAAGAGCGGTACCGCCCAGGTCGTGGCGATCAAGCAGGGCGAGAAGTACGACCGCTCGAAAGTCCAGGAGCGTCATCGCGACCATGCCCTGTTCGTCGGCTTCGCCCCGGCCAACAACCCGAAAATCGCCGTGGCAGTGATGGTCGAGAACGGCGAGTCCGGTTCCGGCGTCGCCGCGCCGGTGGTTCGCCAGGTCATGGACGCCTGGCTGCTCGGCCCGGATGGCAAGCTCAAACCCGAATATGCCGACTCAACCCCCTTGCAGGTGATGCCTTGATCGCCAATTTCGACCGCATCCTCTCCAGTGAAGATGTGATGCGCCGCCGGGCCACCTTGTTGCAACGCATGCACATCGATGGCCCCTTGCTGGTCCTGCTGCTGACCCTGGCGGCCGGCAGCCTGTTCGTCCTTTATTCGGCCAGCGGCAAGAGCTGGGACCTGCTGATCAAGCAGGCCACCTCTTTCGGCATCGGCCTGGTCTCGATGTTCGTGATCGCCCAGCTCGAGCCGCGCTTCATGGCCCGCTGGGTGCCGCTGGCCTACGTGCTGGGGGTGATGCTGCTGGTGGTGGTGGACGTCATGGGCCACAACGCCATGGGCGCCACGCGTTGGATCAATATTCCCGGGGTGATCCGCTTCCAGCCGTCGGAATTCATGAAGATCCTGATGCCGGCGACCATCGCCTGGTACCTGTCCAAGCGCACCCTGCCGCCGCAGCTCAAACATGTGGCTATCAGTCTGATGTTGATCGGCGTGCCGTTTATCCTCATCGTCCGCCAGCCCGACCTCGGTACCTCGCTGCTGGTGCTGGCCGGCGGCGCGTTCGTGCTGTTCATGGGCGGTCTGCGCTGGCGCTGGATCATCAGCGTGCTGGCGGCGGCGGTGCCGGTGGCGGTGGGCATGTGGTTCTTCATCATGCACGACTATCAGAAACAGCGGATCCTGACCTTCCTCGACCCGGAGAGCGATCCACTGGGCACCGGTTGGAATATCATCCAGTCCAAGGCCGCCATCGGTTCCGGCGGCGTGTTCGGCAAGGGCTGGCTGCTGGGCACCCAGTCGCACCTGGACTTCCTGCCGGAAAGCCACACCGACTTCATTATCGCGGTGATGGGCGAAGAGTTCGGTCTGGTGGGCATCTGCGCCTTGCTGCTGCTCTACCTGCTGCTGATCGGGCGCGGGCTGGTGATCACCGCCCAGGCCCAGACGCTGTTCGGCAAACTGCTGGCCGGCAGCCTGACCATGACGTTTTTTGTGTATGTTTTCGTCAATATCGGTATGGTCAGCGGTCTGCTGCCGGTAGTAGGGGTGCCGTTGCCATTCATTAGCTACGGCGGAACTTCGCTGGTGACACTGCTGTCAGCGTTTGGGGTTTTGATGTCGATCCATACCCACCGCAAGTGGATCGCACAGGTTTGAGCAAGGTGAACAATTCAATGCAAGTATTGCGCGGTTGGGCGGCTCGGTATGCGCCCTGGATAGGCCTGGTCGGCTGTCTGGGGGCAGGGACGGGCGCGCTGGCCGGTGACTACGAAGGTTCGCCGCAAGTGGCCCAGTTCGTCGCGGAAATGACTCGCGACTACGGTTTTGCCGGTGAGCAACTGATGGAGGTGTTCCGTCAGGTCGAGCGCAAGCAGAGCATCCTCGACGCGATTTCCCGCCCGGCGGAACGGGTCAAGCCATGGAAGGAATATCGGCCGATCTTCATCACCGATGCGCGGGTGGCCCGCGGCGTCGACTTCTGGCGCCAGCATGAAGCGGCCCTGGCCCGTGCCGAGCAGGAATACGGCGTGCCGGCCCAGGTGATTGTCTCGATCATCGGCGTGGAAACCTTTTTCGGCCGCAATACCGGCAATTACCGGGTGATCGACGCCTTGTCGACCCTGGGCTTCGACTATCCGCCGCGGGCCGAATTCTTCCGCAAGGAGTTGCGCGAGTTCCTCCTGCTGGCCCGGGAAGAACAACTCGACCCGCTGAGCCTCAAGGGTTCCTACGCTGGGGCCATGGGCCTGCCGCAGTTCATGCCGAGCAGTTTCCGCGCCTATGCGGTGGATTTCGACGGCACCGGCCATATCAATATCTGGACCAACGCCGACGACGCCATCGGCAGCGTGGCCAGCTATTTCAAGCGTCACGGCTGGGTGGCCGGGGAGCCGGTGGTCAGTCGCGCGGATGTGCGCGGCGACCAGGTTGACCAGGGGCTGAGCCCGGGGATCGAGCCGGTCAAGACCGTTGGGGAGTTGCGGGCGCTGGGCTGGTCGAGTCATGATGCGTTGCGCGATGATATGCCAGTGACGGCGTTTCGCCTGGAAGGCGACAATGGCCCCGAATATTGGATGGGCCTGAAAAATTTTTATGCGATCACGCGCTATAACCGCAGCGTAATGTACGCCATGGCCGTGCATCAGCTGTCTGACCTGTTGGTCCAAGCACGGGGCGTCAAGTAATGCAGGCTTTGCCGATTCAAAAACCACTGAAGCTGTTGGCTTACACCGCGTTGGCGGTGCTGGTGGTCAGTTGCTCGACCAGTCGCTCGCCGTATCAGTCGTCGTCTTCCTCCAATATCATTCGCGCCAAGCCGGGCCTGGACATCAACCGCGCCCATAAAGACGGCGCGCCGTGGTGGGACGTCGATGTGTCGCGGATCCCGGATGCCACGCCGACCCTGCACACCGGGCCGTACAAGGCCAACCCCTATACGGTGCTGGGCAAGACCTATTTCCCCCTGACCGATTCCAAGCGCTACGTGGCTCAGGGCACGGCGTCCTGGTACGGCACCAAGTTCCATGGCCAGAACACCGCCAATGGCGAGGTTTATGACCTGTATGGCATGAGTGCCGCGCACAAGACCCTGCCGTTGCCCAGCTATGTGCGGGTGACCAACCTGGACAACAACCGCAGCGTGATCCTGCGGGTCAATGACCGCGGGCCGTTCTATTCGGACCGGATCATCGACCTGTCCTACGCCGCCGCGAAGAAACTCGGTTATGCCGAGATCGGCACGGCGCGGGTCAAGGTCGAGGGCATCGACCCACAGGAGTGGTGGGCCCAGCGCGGTCGTCCGGCGCCGTTGATGCTCAACGAGCCGCAGGTGGCGCAGTCCCAGGCCCCAGCCCTGAGCGCGTCCACCGGGACGATCGAACAATGGACACCGCCACCGCAGCAACACGCCAGCGACGTTGTGCCGGTACAGGCTGACGCAAAAAAAAACGCTTCTGCACCAGCCTCTGGCCAGTATCTCCAGGTGGGCGCGTTCGCCAACCCGGACGCTGCCGAACTGTTGAGGTCGAAGCTGAGCTCGATGGTCAAGGCGCCGGTCTTCGTCAGTTCATTCGTGCGCAACCAGCAGACCCTGCATCGGGTGCGGATGGGGCCGATCGGCACGCCGGGTGAAGTGCAGCAAGTGCAGAACAGCGTGCGTCTGGCCAATCTCGGTTCGCCAAGTCTGGTGACCTCGGAGTAACACAGGCACAATTGTGGATTGGGCCGCTTTCAAGGGGTCGGGTCCTGGGTTGTTGGTTCGTTTGATAATAAAAGCCTGGAAAGGGTGGTGGAGCGAGCAACCTGACACGGGGCAGTTGGAAAACTGCCGGATTTATTTTTGCCCGCGAGGGCAAGTTTCCATTAGCGATTTCGAGAGACGGATGAACATCACCACCTTTGCCAAACGTTTGTGCCTGCTTGTACCCCTGATCGTTGCGCCTGCCGCCTGGGCCGCCGATGAAATGGCCCTGCCGGCTTCGCCGCAACTGGCCGCCAAATCCTACGTGCTCATGGATGCCGCCAGCGGCAACGTGCTGGTCGAGAACAACGGCGACCAGCGCCTGCCCCCAGCCAGCCTGACCAAACTGATGAGCGCCTACATCGCGACCAAGGAAATCCGTCGCGGGCAGATCGGCGAGAACGATCCGGTGACCGTCAGCGAAAACGCCTGGCGCACTGGCGGTTCGCGGATGTTCATCAAGGTCGGCTCGCAGGTGACCGTCAGTGACCTGCTGCACGGCATCATCATTCAGTCCGGCAACGACGCCACCGTGGCGCTGTCCGAGCACATCGCCGGCAGCGAAGACGCGTTCGCCGACATGATGAACAAGACGGCCGCCGAACTGGGCATGACCAACAGCCACTTCATGAACCCGACCGGCCTGCCGAACCCGGATCATTACTCGTCAGCTCACGACATGGCGATCCTGGCTCGGGCGATCATTCGTCTCGACCCGGTGCACTACGCGATCTACTCGCAGAAAGAATTTTTCTGGAACGGCATCAAGCAGCCTAACCGCAACCTGCTGCTGTGGCGGGACAAAACCGTTGACGGCATGAAAACCGGCCACACTGAAGAAGCCGGTTTCTGCATGGTGGCCTCGGCCGTGCGTGATGGCCAGCGCCTGATTGCCGCGGTGTTCGGCACCAACAGCGAATCGGCACGCGCTTCTGAAACCCAGAAGCTGCTGACCTACGGTTTCCGTTTCTTCGAAACCCAGACCTTCTACCAGAAGGGTGCGGAACTGGCCCAGGCACCGGTCTGGAAAGGCACCACCCATCAAGTCAAGGCCGGCCTGGCCGAAGACCTGACCATGACCATGCCTAAAGGCCAGCTCAAGAAGCTCGCCGCCAGCATGACCATGAATCCGAAACTGGTCGCACCGATCGCCAAGGGCGACGTGATCGGCAAGGTGGAAGTCAAACTGGACGACAAAGTGGTACACAGCGCTGATCTGATCGCGCTGGACGCGGTCGAGGAAGGTGGTATCTTCCGTCGCCTGTGGGACAGCATCCGTATGTTCTTCTACGGCATGTTCAACTAAGGTCGACCGCTGGCAGAAAGTGTCGATTTGCGTACCTCGCGCCTGACCCGGGCGTGAGGTATGTCCGTTGCCTGGGCTTACGAGGCCGTTATTGTCATGACAGACACTGAAGTAAAAGCACCGAAAATCGAATTCCCCGTTACCGACTACCCGGTCAAGGTCATCAGCGACACGGGTGTGGGCAACAAGGACAGGATCGTCGAGATCGTCAAGAAACACGCCACGATCAACGATAACCGGGTGGACGAACGCCAGAGCACCAACGGCAAGTACACTACGATCCAGCTGCACATCGTGGCCACTGGTCAGGACCAGTTATACGACATCAACAGCGAGTTGCGGGCCACCGGTTTCGTGCACATGGTGCTGTGATGGGCGACGTGCTGGGCTTTCGCGAGCTCGGTCAGACCCCTTACGAGCCGGTCTGGCATGCCATGCAGCATTTTACCGATGGGCGCAAGAACGCTGACGTGGCGGACGAAATCTGGCTGGTGCAGCATCCGTCGGTGTTCACCCAGGGCCAGGCCGGCAAGGCCGAGCATGTGCTGCTGCCGGGAGATATTCCGGTGGTCAAGGTCGATCGTGGCGGCCAGGTGACTTATCATGGTCCCGGCCAACTGGTGGCCTATCTGTTGCTGGACGTTCGCCGCCTGGGTTTTGGCGTGCGCGAGCTGGTCAGCCGGATGGAGCGTTGCCTGATTGATTTGCTGGCCGAATATGGCGTGAACGCCGAGGCCAAGGCCGATGCGCCTGGCGTGTATGTCGACGGGGCGAAGATCGCCTCCCTGGGCCTGCGGATTCGCAACGGCTGTTCGTTCCATGGCCTGGCGCTGAATGTCGACATGGACCTCGGGCCGTTTCGACGGATTAACCCCTGCGGTTATGCGGGGCTGGCGATGACCCAGCTGCGTGACCACACAGGACCGATTGAATTTGCCGAGGTAAGTGCCCGGCTGCGCGCGCAGCTCGTCAAACACCTCGACTATGCTGAGCAGACGACCCTCACGGGCGGAATCGATTGATATGACTACTGCGCAAGACGCTGTGCAAACCCTGATCCCGACGCCGGACGTTTCCGAGCGCCCGGCCCGTGCGAAAGTCGAAACCGGCGTCAAGCTGCGTGGCGCCGAGAAAGTCGCACGCATTCCGGTGAAGATCATTCCGACCACCGAACTGCCGAAGAAACCCGACTGGATTCGCGTGCGCATCCCGGTTTCGCCGGAAGTCGACCGTATCAAGCAATTGCTGCGCAAGCACAAGCTGCACAGCGTCTGCGAAGAGGCCTCCTGCCCGAACCTGGGCGAGTGCTTCAGCGGCGGTACCGCGACCTTCATGATCATGGGTGATATCTGCACCCGTCGTTGCCCGTTCTGCGACGTCGGTCACGGCCGGCCGAAGCCCCTGGACGTCAACGAGCCGCAAAGCCTGGCCATCGCCATTGCCGACCTGCGTCTGAAGTACGTGGTGATCACCTCCGTGGACCGCGATGACCTGCGTGACGGTGGTGCCCAGCACTTCGCCGACTGCATCCGCGAGATCCGCAAGCTGTCGCCGAACGTGCAGCTCGAAACCCTGGTCCCCGACTACCGTGGGCGTATGGACATCGCGCTGGAAATCACCGCCGCCGAGCCGCCGGATGTGTTCAACCACAACCTGGAAACCGTGCCGCGGCTGTACAAGGCCGCGCGTCCGGGTTCGGACTACCAGTGGTCGCTGACCCTGCTGCAACGCTTCAAACAGATGATGCCGCATATTCCGACCAAATCCGGCTTGATGCTCGGCTTGGGCGAGACCGACGAGGAAGTCATCGAAGTCATGCAGCGCATGCGCGAGCACGACATCGACATGCTGACCCTTGGTCAGTACCTGCAACCGTCCCGCAGCCACCTGCCGGTGCAGCGTTTCGTACACCCGGACACCTTCGCCTGGTTCGCCGAGGAAGGCTACAAGATGGGCTTCAAGAACGTGGCTTCCGGGCCGTTGGTGCGTTCTTCCTATCATGCCGACGAGCAGGCCAAGCTGGTCAAGGCTGAACTGATCGGAGCGTAACCCTTGAACCGCCGTCGACCCGTGCAGGCTTCCTATCCGGTCCAGAGCGCGGTGCCGGCGCTGCGTCAGGGTGGGGTGATCGGTTTGATCGCCCCGGCCGGCCCCGCTGCCCTTGATCCTCTCAAGGCGCAGCAGTGGGTGCAGGCCCGTGGCTACGAGCTGCGGATTTTTCCGGGTGTCGCGCAACGCGACGGTTACCTGGCCGGCAGTGATGAGGTCCGCCTGCGCGACCTGCACGATGCCTTTGCCGATCCTGAAATCGATGCGATTCTCTGCCTGCGTGGAGGTTATGGTTGTCCGCGGCTGTTGGACGATATTGATTTCGAGTTGCTCAAAAAACATCCAAAACCTTTGGTCGGCTACAGCGACATCACCGCGTTGCACCTGGCTATTGCTCGTTATACGGGGTTCATGACCTTTCATGGGCCGCTGTTCAATGCGGATCTGCTCGGGGACAAGCTGCCGCCGACCGAGTCCTCGCTGTTCAACCTGCTGAGCGGGCAGGTGCGCGCCGGTAGCCACTTCGAGCATCCCGCGGCGTTTCCACTGACCACTGTGGTGCCGGGCGCGGCTTCGGGGCGCCTGCAGGGCGGCAATCTGTCGTTGATCTGCGCCACGCTGGGCACGCCTTATGAAATCGATACCCGCGGTGTGATCCTGCTGATTGAGGACGTCAACGAGCCGCTGTACCGGGTCGACCGGTTGCTGACTCATCTGCGCCTGGCGGGCAAGCTGGAAGGTTTGAATGGCGTGTTGGTGGGGGATTTCGCCGGGGTCGACGCCGATGCGCTGGCGCGCTTGCTCAAGCAGGAGCTGGGGGCCCTGGGCATTCCGGTGCTGGCGGGATGGCGCAGCGGGCATTGCGACCCGAACCTGACGTTGCCGTTGGGGGCGCAGGTGAGGTTGGATGCCGATGCCCGGCAGTTGGTGTTGGAGCAGGATGTGACGATTCTGCTGACTGACTGCTGACTGCTGACTGCTGACTGCTGACTGCTGACTGCTGACTTGTGGCGAACGGGCTTGTGGCGAGCGGGCTTGCCCGCGCTCGGCTGCGAAGCAGTCGTAAAACAACAATCCCGGTTATTTCTGATACACCGCAATTGCAGGTTTTGGGGGGGCTTGGCACCCCAGCGCGGGCAAGCCCGCTCGCCACAGGACCGCGCCAGAGATCCTCAAGACTTGCCGATGGCTGTCAGCGATTACGCAAGCTGTCCAGCAGCTTGTGATTCGGATAACCATCCGCCGGCCAGCTCAGTTTTTGCTGGGCGCCACGAATCGCCTTGCGGGTATTCGCCCCGATAATCCCATCGGGATTGCCGGCGTCATAACCCTGGCTGCTGAGCAGCGTCTGCAACTCGACCCGTTCGGAACGGCTCAGCGGCAGATCATCCTTCGGCCATTCGCCACGAATCAAACCGGCGCCGTTGAAGCGCTGGGACAACAAGGCCACCGCCAGCCCATAGGACGACGAGTTGTTGTACTTGAGGATGGCGCGAAAGTTGTCCAGTACCAGGAACGCCGGGCCGCGATAGCCCGCCGGCAGCAGCAGGGCGGCGGACAGTGGCGCCGCGCCGTTTGGCAAGGCGCTCCCGGCCGGCAAGCTGATGCCCATCTGCAGCCACTCGCTTACCGTCTTGCGGGTCGTACCGTCGGCCTGGGCGTAGTCGAAGGACGCTGGCAACACCACTTCCAGCCCCCACGGCTGCCCGCGCTGCCAGCCGGAGCTTTGCAGGTAGTTGGCGGTGGAGGCCAGGGCATCGGCCGGGTCGTTCCAGATATCGCGGCGACCATCGCCGTCGAAGTCCACCGCATAGCTGTTGTAGGTGGTGGGGATAAACTGGGTCTGGCCCATGGCGCCGGCCCAGGAGCCGAGCATCTGCTCAGGCTGGATATCGCCATGTTGGATAATCTGTAGAGCTGCCAGCAATTGGGCCTGGGCGAATCCCGGACGACGGCCTTCGTAGGCCAGGGTCGCCAGCGAACGGATCACCGACTTGTCGCCCTGGAACTGGCCGAAATTGCTTTCCATGCCCCACACCGCCACCAGGGCCTCGCGGTCGACGCCATAACGTTGTTCGATGCTCGTCAGCAGCGCGCTGTTCTGCGCCAGCAGGGCCTGGCCCTTGCGCACACGCACGGGAGACAGGGCGCCGTCGAGGTATTCCCAGACCGGGCGGGTGAATTCCGGTTGGCTGCGGTCGGCCTTGATCACGCTCATGTCCGGGGTGACGCCGGCAAAGGCTGCATCGAAGATGGCGGGCGTGATGCCGGCCCTCAAGGCCTCGATACGGAACGCCGACATCCATTCGCCGAAGCTTTGCGCAGGCTGGATCGTCAGGTCGTCATTGACCTGCGGCAGGGTCGGGACCGGGGCTGCTGGAAGGGTTTGCAGCGGCTCGGCGTCGGCAGCGGTGGGCTTTTCCGCGCAGGCAACTAACAGGATAAAGCTGGTGGCGGCGAACAATCGGCGTAGCGGTCGACGAAGGGTAAGGCAAAAGGGCATGCGCGGTTCCGGATAATGCGAATCAGGTGCTGACCTTATCATGCTTGAGGGGGTGCAGTCCTGAGGGGGTTCTATGCTTTCAGGCCGCCAGAAAGTAAGAAGCCTCCCAGCTTTTAGACTGGAAGGCTTCGCGGCGGTAGCTGCCTTTGCCTTTCGCCGGTTGTTCCTGACGGCTGCGGAACAGTGGCTGGGCGATGATGGATTTGGCTTTATTGGGACGATGCCGGGACGGCTTGCTCATGGGCGTACACTCTTGAGGTGTGTTGAAGAGTGCGAATCATCGGGCAGATTTTTATCGTTGTCCAGTGGGGGCATTTGGCGATCATGGACCGCCCGCATGGGGTTGCCGAGAGGTTGCGGCGAAACGCCAACTTGTGGGAGCCAGCTTGCTGGCGATGGCGTCCGCGAGAACAGCACAAGGCTTGGCGGCCCCGTCGCTGGCAAGCCAGCGCCTACAGAGGGGCTATTGCGCCGGTAACGTCAAGCGTTGGCCGCACATCAACAGGCTCAGTCGGCTCAGGCTGCTCCATGGCGAGCCCGAGGCCTGTCCCTTGATCTGTGCGTCGATGTGCTGCGCGTCCAGCAACAACTGACTCCAGCGTTGCGCCGAATGCCGTTGCAGGGCCTTGCTCATCAGCGCCTTGCGCTTGTCCCAGACCGGTGGTCGGGCCTGGCTGAAGGCCTTGTCCAGCGGCACGCCCTGGCTGTATTGCAGCGACAGGTTGGCCAGCAGCCGCAGCTCCCGGGCCAGGGCCCAGAGGATCACCGGTGGCTCGACCCCTTCGCCCCGCAGCCCTTCGAGCATCCGCAGGGCATGGGCCGCTTCGCCGTTAAGCAGCGCATCCACCAGGCCAAAGACATCGAAACGTGCGCTGTCGGCCACGGCGGCCTGTACCGTTTCCAGGGTGATCTGCCCGCCCTCGGCCATCAACTTGAGCTTTTCGATTTCCTGGGCCGCCGCCAGCAGGTTGCCTTCGACCCGTGCGGCAATCAGTTCCACCGCATCCTGCTGGGCCGAAAGGCCGGCCTGGGACAGGCGCTGGCGAATCCACTGCGGCAACTGGGCGGCATCCACCGGCCAGATCTGGATGAACTGGGTGTCCTGGCCTTCGACCAGGGCCTTGCCCCACTTGGTCTTCTGCGCACTGCCATCGAGCTTGGGCAGGCTGATCAGCAACAGGGTGTCTTCGGCCGGACGCGAGCAGTATTCGATCAGTGCTGCGGCGCCCTTGTCCCCAGGCTTGCCCGAAGGCAAGCGCAGTTCCAGAAGGCGTTTTTCGGCGAACAGCGACATGCTGGCACCGGCTTGCAGCAGTGTGCCCCAGTCGAAGTTGGCGTCGGCGCTGAACACCTGGCGCTCGTCGAAACCTTGTTGGCGGGCGGCCGCGCGAATGGCGTCGGCCGCTTCCTGGCACAGCAGCGGATCGTCGCCGCTGATGACGTAGACCGGCGCAAGGCTGCCTTGCAGGTGTTTGGCGAGTTGGGCGGGGGCGAGCTTCATAGGCGGGCAAAGGCGGGGCACCGAGGGCGCCCCGACATGCTTACTGCTTCGGCAGTTGCAGCGGAGATTGCTGCGGTTGCGACGCTTCGTACTTGCGCGCGGCTTCCAGGGCGTCGGCATCGGCCTTGGCCTTGGCGTCGGCGGTCTGTTGCAGGGCGTCCAGTTGCGTCGGCGTCAGCAATTGCAGGCGTAGGACCATCTGTTGAATCAGGTCACGACGCATTTCCTTGCGCAGTTGGCCCGCTTCGGCGTCGCCGGCAGTGATGTTGTTGCCATCATGCACGTAGTACTTCTGCACTTGCAGCTTGCCGGTGAGCAGTTGCCGGTCGTGGTCGCCGCGGACCTCATAGTACAGCGCGGTATTGAGTTCGTACTCGGCGTTACGACCGGAGCCCGAATAGCTGGCGTCGCGCTGGGTTTCCTGTTCATCGGTCAGGACCAACTTGTAGGGCGCGCCGTTGTAGACTTTGACGCCGCTGTGCTCCAGTACCTGGGTCAACTGCTTGACCGTATCACCGTACGAGTTACGGGCGCTGACCGACAGTTCCTTGATGGTCAGTTCGTTGGTGCCGGTGCCGCGCAGCTGGAAGCCGCAGGCGCTCAACAGCACGGCGAGGCCCATTACCAGCAGATTGCGTTTGATCATCTTGTTGCTCCCCTTGAAACCCTGTGGGTCGACGGTGCGACCGCGGAAGTCTTGCAAGGCGCCTGCGGTAGCCGGCGCCCGATCCCATTAAGTTAGCTGGCGACGATATTGACCAGTTTGCCGGGCACGACGATCACTTTGCGAATCGTCAGGCCATCGGTGAAGCGCAGTACATTTTCGTTGACCCGTGCCGCCGCTTCGATTTCTTCACGGCTGGCGCTGGCCGGCATGTCGATCTGGCCGCGCAGCTTGCCGTTGACCTGGATCACCAGTTGCAAGCTGTCCTGAACCAGCGCGCTGTCATCCAGCACCGGCCAGCCGGCGTCGATGATGGCGCCGTCATGACCGAGGCGATGCCACAGCTCGTGGCTGATATGCGGGGTGATCGGCGCCAGCAGCAGGGCCACGGTTTCCAGGCCTTCCTGGACCAGCGCACGATCCTGCGCGGTACCTTGCGCAGCTTTTTCCAACACGTTCATCAGCGTCATCACCTGGGCAATGGCGGTGTTGAATTTGTGATGCTGGCCGACATCCTGGCTGGCTTGCTTGATCGCCAGGTGGATCGAACGGCGAATGGCTTTTTGCTCATCGTTCAGCGTCGCCAGTTCCAGCTTGCCCGGCAGGCCCTGGGTCACATGGGCCTGGGCCAGGCGCCAGACGCGCTTGAGGAAGCGGTGCGAGCCTTCGACGCCGGAGTCGGACCATTCCAGGCTCATGTCGGGCGGTGAGGCGAACATCATGAACAGGCGGCAGGTGTCGGCACCGTACTGCTCGATCATCGACTGTGGATCAACGCCGTTGTTCTTCGACTTGGCCATCTTCTCGGTGCCGCCGATTTCCACCGGCAGGCCATCGCTGATCAGCTTGGCGCCAATGATCTTGGCCTTGCTGTCGCGCTCGAGTTCGACATCCGCGGGGTTGAACCAAGTGTAGCCGCCGTTGGCTTCGCGGCGGTAGTAGGTCTCGGCGACCACCATGCCCTGGGTCAACAGGTTCTTGAACGGTTCGTTGGAACTGACCAGGCCTTCGTCGCGCATCAGCTTGTGGAAGAAGCGCGCGTAGAGCAAGTGCAGGATCGCGTGTTCGATACCGCCGATGTACTGGTCCACCGGCAGCCAGTGGTCGGCGGCTTTCGGGTCGACCAGACCACCCTCGTAGTGTGGCGAGGCGTAGCGGGCGTAGTACCAGGACGACTCGACGAAGGTGTCCATGGTGTCGGTTTCACGTTTGGCCGGCGCGCCGCATTTCGGGCAGTTGCATTCGTAGAACTCGGGCATGCGCGCCAGCGGCGAACCGGCGCCGTCCGGTACCACGTCTTCCGGCAACACCACCGGCAGTTGGTCTTCCGGGACCGGCACGTCACCGCAGCTGTCGCAGTGGATGATCGGGATCGGGCAGCCCCAGTAGCGCTGGCGGCTGATGCCCCAGTCGCGCAGGCGGAACTGGGTGCGCGAGGCACCGAGGTTTTTCTTGATCAGCGCGACTTCCATGGCGTCGAAGGCACCGGCGAAGTCCAGGCCGTCGAACTCGCCGGAGTTGATCAGGCTGCCGTGTTCGCCGTAGGCGTCTTGCCACGGAGCCGGGTTGGTATCGCCCGAACTGGTGCGCACCACCGACTTGATCGGCAGGTTGTATTTGTGGGCGAACTCGAAATCACGCTCGTCGTGGGCCGGTACGGCCATGACCGCGCCATCGCCGTAATGCATCAGCACGTAGTTGGCGACCCATACCGGCAGTTGCTCGCCGGTCAGCGGGTGCTCGACGAACAGGCCGGTCGGCAGGCCTTTCTTTTCCTGGGTGGCGACGTCGGCTTCGGCGACGCTGCCGCCTTTGCATTCAGCGATGAACGCTTGCAGCTCGGGGTTGTTGCGGGCGGCCAGGCTCGCCAGCGGGTGCTCGGCGGCCACGGCGACGTAGGTCGCGCCCATCAGGGTGTCCGGACGGGTGGTGAAGACTTTCAGGCTGCCGGCTTCGCCGATGGAGTCGACGTGGTACGGGAACTGCACTTCCATGCCGCGGGACTTGCCGATCCAGTTGCGCTGCATGGTCTTGACCTGCTCGGGCCAGCCCGGCAGTTCGTCGAGGCTTTCCAGCAGCTCATCGGCGTAGGCGGTGATCTTGAAGTAGTACATCGGGATTTCGCGCTTTTCGATCAGCGCGCCGGAACGCCAGCCGCGGCCGTCGATCACTTGCTCGTTGGCCAGTACGGTCTGGTCCACCGGGTCCCAGTTGACGGTGCCGTTCTTGCGGTAGATCACGCCTTTTTCGAACAGGCGGGTGAACAGCCATTGTTCCCAGCGGTAGTAATCCGGCTTGCAGGTGGTCACTTCGCGGGACCAGTCCACTGCCAGCCCCAGGCTGCGCAGCTGGGTCTTCATGTAGGCGATGTTTTCGTAGGTCCACTTGGCCGGTGCGACATTGTTCTTCATCGCGGCGTTTTCCGCCGGCATGCCGAAGGCGTCCCATCCCATGGGTTGCAGGACGTTCTTGCCTTGCATGCGCTGATAACGCGCGATCACGTCACCGATGGTGTAGTTGCGCACATGCCCCATGTGTAGCTTGCCGCTGGGGTAAGGGAACATCGACAGGCAGTAATAGGTCTCCTTGCCTGGCTGTTCACTGACTTCAAAGGACTTTTGCGCGTCCCAGAACGATTGGGCGGCGTTTTCGATTTCACGGGGCTGATAGTGTTCGTGCATGGCTACTTGTACTGGAAAGGGTGGCCTAATCCTCTTCAACGCATCCGTCAGGCGGTGCTGGAAGTGGAGTTACAGGAAGCGCCGTAGCATACATGACGCTGCTCTATCGAGGGAAACCCTGATTGCAGCGCCGCAGCCGTTGGTCGCGGCGGTCGGCTGGTTTGCCGGACACCGCTAAGCTTGGAAGAGGGGGAGTGATTCTTATCTTCAATGAGGTGAGCGGATGGTGGAGTCGCAGCGATATGTCATGAAACCTGAGTTGTATGAGCGTTTGATCGTCCGTCTGGGGAATGCCCTGGACGCAGCCAGCACGGCGGCGCGCTTGCGTGATGAGCGGCCTGCCGAGTTGGAGTTGCGTGGTTTGAGCCACGCCGAGTTCGAATTGATCAGGGCCTACCTGGATCTCAGTGGGCAGGATGTACCTGTGCCGCCTTCCGTTGTGGAGCACAAGGTGCCACCCCGTTCGGCCGAGATCATCTGGTTGAAAGACAAAATGCCCAATCCCGGTTCGGCGAAGTTCAAGTCCGCGGGGGGCAAGTAAGGTTCGCCCAGCGGTATGCTGTTTCCTGTCGCTAACCTGGCTTCGATTTGAAGTCATTGTTCCAGAGGTTGTTGATTGACCCCGATGCACTTAGGCTTCGGGCATCTACTGGAGATGCCCGATGCCTGTTCGTTACATCCTTAAACAATTGCTCCTGCCGCCCGGCCTTCTGTTGCTCTTGCTGCTGTTTGCCTGGTGGTTTCGGCGCACTCGCCCGCGCCTGGCCGGGCTGTGCTTTGCCCTCGGCCTGGGCGGGTTCTGGTTGATGAGCCTGCCGGTGGTGGTGGAATGGAGCGCGCGGGCGCTGGAGACGGTGCCCCCGCTTGAGCGCAGTGAGTGGGCGGGATTGGCGCAGCGGGCCGACGCCATTGTGGTGTTGGGCTCGGGACGTGAGCGCGGTGATTCGGCGTGGGGCGACGATCAACCAACCGGCATCGGCCTGGAGCGCCAGCGCTATGCGGCGCGCCTGGCCAAGGCTTCAGGGCTGCCGGTGCTGACCAGTGGCGGTTTGCACTACGGTACGCCGCCGAGTGAGGCGGCGTTGATGGCGGCGTCGATGAAGAGTGATTTCGACGTGACGGTACGCTGGCAGGAAGGGCGTAGCACCACGACCTGGGAAAATGCCCAATTCAGTTATGAGCTGCTGGCGCCGCTGGGTATCAAGCGGGTGGTGCTGGTGACCCATGCCGCGCATATGCCGCGTTCGGTGTGGAGTTTCGAGAAGGCCGGTTTTACCGTGGTGCCGGCGCCGGTGGGGTTTTACGGACGGGACAACTCGAGCCCGTTGGGCGGCTGGATGCCGGAGTTCAAGGCAATCTGGCGTAGCGGGCACTTGATCAATGAGGCGGTGGGGCAGGTGGGTTACCGGCTGTTCTACCGCTAGACCAGGACGGGACACAAATGTGTGTCGTAGGCGCTATTTTGTGGCGAGGGAGCTTGCCCCCGTTCGGCTGCGAAGCTGTCGTAAAACCGATCACCGTGTTCTGGCTGTTCCACCGCGCTCACTGGTTTCAGGGCCGCTTCGCGCCCCAGAGCGGCGGTGCGGCGTCCCGACAAGCCCGCTCGCCACAAGTGTGGGCTACCTCTTAAGCTACACCGTCTTGGCGATACGGCTGGCCAGCAAGGCCCAGCCGAACAGCAAGCCACATAGAATGATCAACGGCCACGAACGCCAGTGCAGGTACGGCGTCAGGTCGTGCATCGGGACCACTTCGCCATACAGGATGCCCTGTTCGAACTGTGGAATCCGCGTGGTGATCTCGCCGAATGGGTTGATCAGCCCGGTGACACCGTTGTTGGTGGCCCGAATCATCCAGCGGCCGGCTTCCAGCGCGCGCATCTGGGCCATTTGCAGATGCTGCAAGGGACCGATCGAGCTGCCGAACCAGGTGTCGTTGCTGATGGTCAGCAGCAGGTCGCTGCGCGCCGAGAGGCTGGCGGCGAACTCCGGGTAGACCACTTCGTAGCAGATGAACGGGGCGATCTGGTAACCCTTGGCTTGCAGCAACGGCTGGTCGGCCGGGCCGCGGGCGAAGTCGGACATCGGCAGGTTGAAGAAGTCGATCAGCCCGCGCAGCAGCTCCTGCAACGGCACGTATTCACCAAAGGGCACCAGCTTCTGCTTCAGGTAGGTGCCATCGCCTTCACCGGTTACGGTGATGCCGTTGTAATAGCGCTTTTGGTTGTTCACCACCTGGCGGATTGGTACGCCGGTGATCAGCGCCGACCGCCGGTCCGCGGCAAAGCGGCCCATCATCGCCAGGTAGCCTTCGGCCGATTCCTTCAGTACCGGCACGGCGGTTTCCGGCCAGACCAGCAGGTCCACGCGTTTGGAACGGAAACTCATGTCACGGTACAGCGCCAGTTGGGCGTCGATCTGCGTAGGATCCCACTTCATGCTCTGTTCGATATTGCCCTGGATCGCCGCCACTGTCAGCGGCTCGCCCGAAGGACTGGTCCAGGCGTGATGCTTGAGTGCGATCCCGACTGCCCAGGGACCGACCAACAACGCTGCACCCAGGACGATAAAAGCCTTGCGCCCGGCCTTGAACAAGCGGCGGGCGTTGTACAGCAGCGCGGCGGTCAGGGCCAGGGTGAAGGAAATCAGCCAGATCCCACCCAGCGGCGCGAGACCCGCCAGCGGGCCGTCGAGTTGGCTGTAACCGGAATAGAGCCAGGGGAAACCGGTCAGGAACCAACCGCGAAAGGCTTCCTGGCCCACCCACAAGGCGGCGAAGGCCAGGGCGTCGGCCAGCGGCGCTTCGTTGCGGCGTATCCAGCGCGCCCAGAGCCAGGCGGGCAGGGCGAAGAACCAGGCAATTGCAGCGGTGAACGCCAGCATCAGGAAACCCGCCAGCAACACCGAAGCATCGCCGTAGGTATGGATGCTTACGTAGATCCAGCTGGTGCCGGCGCCGAACAGGCCGAACCCGAAGCACCAGCCGCGCCCCAGCGCCTGGCGCGGCGACAGCTCGCGCAGGCCGGCGTAGAACACGCCCACCGCCAGCAACGCCAAGGGCCAGATATCGTACGGTGCCAGGGCCAGGGTGGTCAGTGCGCCGGCCACCACGGCCAGCAGATTACCGGGCCAGCCGGGGCGGGTTAAGCGCAGCATGTCAGTCCTTAGCGGCTAATGGGGGTCAGGCGGATCAGGTGGATGCGACGGCTGTCGGCATTCAGGATGCGGAAACGATACGCGCCGATTTCGGTGATTTCATTACGCTTGGGCAAGTGCCCGAACGCACTCATCACCAGGCCGCCGACGGTGTCGAATTCATCATCGGAGAATTCGCTGTCGAAGAACTCGTTGAAGTTCTCGATCGGCGTCAGCGCCTTGATCAGGAAGTCGCCGCTGGGCAGGGGCTTGATGTAGCTGTCTTCCTCGACGTCGTGCTCGTCCTCGATATCGCCGACGATCTGTTCCAGCACGTCCTCGATGGTCACCAGGCCTGCCACGCCGCCGTATTCGTCGATGACGATGGCCATGTGATTATGGTTGGCGCGGAACTCGCGCAACAACACGTTCAGGCGCTTGGACTCGGGGACGAAGGTCGCCGGGCGCAGCAGGTCCTTGATGTTGAAGGTGTCGCCGTTTTCCTGCAGCACCAGCGGCAACAGGTCCTTGGCCAGCAACACACCCATGACATCGTCATGGCTTTCGCCGATCACCGGGTAGCGCGAGTGCGCGGCGTTGATGACCGCCGGGAGGAATTCGCGGGGGGTCTGGGTCGCCTTGATGCTGATCATCTGCGAGCGCGGGACCATGATGTCCCGGACTTGCAGGTCAGCGACCTGGATGGCGCCCTCGACGATGGCCAGCGCTTCGCTGTCCAGCAACTTGTTCTGGTGGGCTTCGCGCAGCAGCTCCAGCAGCTCCTGACGGTTTTTCGGCTCATGGGCAAAAGCCTGGGTCAGTTTACCCAGCCAGGACTTCTGCCCGTTGCTCGATCGATCTTCGCTCATAGCGATTTACTCGTATCCCTTGGTGGTGGAATGATCAGTGTTCGTCATCGATATAAGGGTCGGGATGACCCAATTCGGCAAGCAACGTTCGTTCCAGTGCTTCCATTTCCTCGGCTTCCTCGTCATCTATGTGGTCGTAGCCCAATAGATGCAGGCAGCCGTGAATGACCAGATGGGCCCAATGGGCTTCCAGTGCCTTGCCTTGTTCGCTGGCTTCGCGCGTGACCACCGGAATGCAGATCACCAGGTCGCCCAGCAGCGGGATATCCAGCAATTCGTCCGGGACGTCGGCGGGAAAGGACAGCACGTTGGTCGCGTAGTCCTTGTGCCGCCAGGTGTGGTTGAGTTCACGGCCCTCGGCTTCATCCACCAGGCGGATGGTCAGCTCGGAATCGGCCGTGCGCTGGCGCAGGGCCAGTTCGCACCAGCGGCGAAACTCGGCGTCGGTCGGTGCGGGGGCGTCAGAGGCCCGTTGCAGATCAAGCTCAAGCATCGCGGCGGGCACCTTGGGTGTCTGCGTCGGCACTGTTCTCAAAGCGCTCGTAGGCTTCGACAATCCGCTGCACCAACGGGTGGCGGACCACGTCCTTGGGCATGAAATGGGTGAAGCTGATGCCCGGTACGTCCTTGAGGACCTTGATCACGTGGGCCAACCCGGATTTCGTGCCCTTGGGCAGGTCGACCTGGGTGATATCGCCGGTGATCACCGCCGTGGAGCCGAAACCGATTCGGGTCAGGAACATTTTCATCTGTTCAACGGTGGTGTTCTGGCTTTCGTCGAGGATGATAAAGCTGTTGTTCAGGGTCCGACCGCGCATGTAGGCCAGCGGCGCGACCTCGATGACCTGACGTTCGATCAGCTTGGCCACGTATTCGAAGCCGAGCATTTCATACAGCGCGTCGTAGAGCGGGCGCAGGTACGGGTCGATTTTTTGGGCCAGGTCGCCGGGCAGGAAGCCAAGCTTTTCACCGGCTTCGACCGCCGGACGCACCAGCAGGATACGGCGTATCTGCTCGCGCTCCAGCGCGTCCACGGCGCAGGCCACGGCGAGGTAGGTCTTGCCGGTACCCGCCGGGCCGATGCCGAAGTTGATGTCGTTGCCGAGGATTTCCTTCACGTAGAGCTGCTGATTCAGGCCTCGGGGGCGAATCATGCCTTTCTTGGTGCGCAGCGCCAC
The DNA here is from genome assembly GCF_023242365.1 of Pseudomonas sp. MWU13-2100. Lineage (GTDB taxonomy): Bacteria > Pseudomonadota > Gammaproteobacteria > Pseudomonadales > Pseudomonadaceae > Aquipseudomonas. The sequence continues at coordinate 20,129 of NZ_JALLIX010000042.1, read as the reverse complement.
GCTGGCTTCGGCCACCGGGTTGTTGCGCAGGTCTTCGGCACTCGATTCCTGCAGGAACAGGTGGACCATGTCCGGCGACAGCTCGGTACCCTTGGTTTCCCGGTACAGGCGGCGCAGCAGGTTTTCCGCGGAGGAGGTGAGCTTGGGTTCGCCGATCAGTTCGAACTGATTGCCGCGATTGCGGATCTCGATGGTCAGGCGCTGTTCGATCAAGCGCAAGTGCTCGTCGAACTGCCCGCACAGATTGGCGAAGCGGCGAGCCTCGAAAGGCTCGAGGATGAAACGATGAGGTTCGATGGGTGCGTTCAAGGTCGTTTTTAGCCGCCCGACGGCAATTGAGATGAAATCAAGGATAACGCTAGCAGCCCGGGGGTGAAAGCTCTTATGAGCGCTGAATGTCCCCTGTGGCGAGGGGGCTTGCCCCCGTTCGGCTGCGCAGCAGTCGTAAAACCGGCTACCTCGGTCTGCCTGATGCACCGGATTCGCCGGTTTTGGGGCCGCTTCGCAGCCCAGCGCGGGCAAGCCCGCTCGCCACAGCAGCCCGGGAGGGCTTCATTGCAGCATCGAGCCGCGCAGTGAGTGCGGTTGCGCCGCATCGATACGCACGTCGATAAACTGCCCGATCTGCTGGGGATTGTCGCAGCGGAAGTTGACGATACGATTATTCTCGGTGCGGCCCTGCAGTTCTCCAGGGTCTTTTTTCGAATAATCGGTCACCAGGATGCGCTGGATCGTACCCACCATTTGTCGGCTGATCTCGAATCCCTGCTGGTTCAGGCGATGTTGCAGGGCGTTGAGGCGCTCTTTCTTTACCGCTTCCGGGGTTTCGTCCGGTAAATCCGCCGCAGGCGTGCCGGGGCGCTGGCTATAGACGAAGGAATAGGAGAAGTCGAAACCGACGTCTTCGATCAGCTTCATGGTCTGCTGGAAGTCTTTCTCGGTTTCACCGGGGAAGCCGACGATAAAGTCCGAGCTGATGCAGATACCCGGCACGGCGGCGCGCAACTTGCGCAGCTTGGACTTGTATTCCAGCGCCGTATGGTTGCGTTTCATCGCCGAAAGGATCCGGTCCGAGCCCGATTGCACCGGCAGGTGCAGGTGCTTGACCAGTTGCGGGACCTCGGCGTGGGCCAGGATCAGGCTGTCGGAGAATTCCAGCGGGTGCGAAGTGGTGTAGCGGATCCGCTCGATACCATCGACGGCGGCGACCACGCGGATCAGCTCCGCCAGGTCCGCCAGGCGACCGTCATGGGTGGTGCCGCGATAGCCGTTGACGTTCTGCCCCAGCAGGGTCACTTCGCGCACGCCATGTTCGGCCAGGTGGATGATCTCGGCGATCACATCGTCGAACGGCCGGCTGACTTCTTCGCCCCGGGTGTAGGGCACCACGCAGAAGGTGCAGTACTTGCTGCAACCTTCCATCACCGAGACATAGGCGCTCGGGCCATCGATGCGCGGTTCGGGCAGGTGGTCGAACTTTTCGATTTCCGGGAACGACACGTCCACCTGCGGCAGTCTGGTCAGGCGCGCGGCATCGATCATTTCCGGCAGGCGGTGCAGGGTCTGCGGGCCGAAGACCACGTCGACATAGGGCGCGCGGTCGCGAATGGCGGCGCCTTCCTGGCTGGCGACGCAGCCGCCGACGGCAATCACCATCTCCGGGTTCGCCAGTTTCAGTTCGCGCCAGCGGCCCAGCTGGGAGTAGACCCGGTCCTGGGCGCGCTCGCGGATCGAGCAGGTGTTGAGCAGGATGACATCCGCGTCTTCGGCGCGGGCGGTGACTTCCAGGGCCTGGTGTTCGCCCAGCAGGTCGACCATGCGCGAGCTGTCATACTCGTTCATCTGGCAGCCGTGGGTTTCGATGTAAAGCTTCTTGGCCATGGAGATTCATCAATGTGGTTCAAAGAACCGCGCATTATAGTGGTCATCGCGCTTGCTTCCTAGCGCTGTGCGTTCGGCGGCTATGCTATAGTTCGCGCCCTCTTTTTATCCCCCGATGTGTTGCCCGCCCACCATGACCAAACGTGAAGCCCCCATCTACAAGGTGATTTTCCTCAATCAGGGCCAGGTGTTCGAAATGTACGCCAAGCAGATCTATCAGAGCGATCTGTGGGGCTTCCTGGAAGTCGAAGAATTTGTCTTTGGCGAGCGCACGCAACTGGTGGTCGATCCCGGCGAGGAAAAGCTCAAGGCCCAGTTCGAAGGCGTGGTGCGCAGTTTCGTGCCGATGCATTCGATCGTGCGGATCGACGAGGTCGAGCGCCTGGGTACGCCGAAGATCAGCGAGGCGCGCGGCATGAGCAATGTGATGCCGTTCCCGATGCCGATGCCCGATAAATAAAAAGCCTGGGAGTTTTGTGCTGCCCTTCAGGGCCTCTTCGCGGGCAAGCACCGCTCCCACAATGCCCTGAGTCGAGCTCTGATTTTGTGCGCTGCCGCAAACACCGTGGGAGCGGTGCTTGCCGGGACGCCGGACCGCCGCGAAGAGGCCGGTCCAGACGCTACAGATTCAGGGAAGAGGTGAAAACGGCGTACGGCCGTCAACCGTCTGCAATTCCAGCAGGTATTTGCGGAAGATCTGCCCCAGCACCTGGGTTGCCATCTCCAGCTGGTCACGGGGCATCTGCGCCGCGACCTCATCCGCCGTGTCCAGTGCATCCTCCGCACCGTTGACCGCCGCCATCTTCAGCACGATATAGGCCTGGACGTTATTGGCGGGCACCCCTTCACCCTTGTAGAACATGGTGCCGAGTTGGAACTGTGCCTGGGCGTGACCTTGCAGGGAAGCCTGTTCGAAGTAGCTGAGGGCTTTGTTGAGGTCGTGTTGCGGGTTTTTCTCGTCGTGATAGAACGCGCCCAACTCATATTGTGCTTGCGCATCGCCACTCTTCGCGGCTTCTTCGCAGGCGGCCAGGGCCTCGGCGAGGTCCTGTGGCTGGGAGTTGAGGGTGCAACGGCCCATCGCCGGGATCAACAACGAGTTACCGCCTGCATAGGCCAGCAGCGGCTGAAGGAGCAACAGGCAGCCCAATGCAAGGGCGCGGCCGGTGCGGTTCATGGGAATCGACGTACCTCTGAAGGGCGGGCGGACCCGGCCAGGGGATGACTATGGCGCGCATTATGAAATAAGCGGGGGCCACCTTACAAAGTCTTTACTCGTTTTTCTGCTGCACGGGCGCTATATGGCCTTGTTTTGCAAGTATCTGGACAGAGGATGGTAGGAAACGTGGGGGAGTTTAAGCGGGAAAACCGACGCCAGCTGAAACCGGCGTCGGGGACATCGGTTACTTCAGTGCGGCAAAAGCCTTTTCAGCTGCATCCAAAGTCAGTTTCAACTCGGTTTCGCCATGGGCAATGGACGTGAAGCCGGCTTCGAAGGCGCTCGGCGCCAGGTACACGCCGCCGTCGAGCATCAGGTGGAAGAAGCGCTTGAAGCGTTCGGCATCGCTGGACATCACGTCGTCGAAGGTGACGATATCGTCGGCACCGCTGAAGTACAGGCCGAACATGCCGCCGGCCTGGGTGGTCACGAACGGAATGCCCGCCGCATCGGCGCGTTCTTGCAGGCCCTGGAGCAGGCGGCTGGTGTAGTCGCTCAACTCGGCGTGGAAGCCCGGGCGGCTGATCAGGCGCAGGGTCGTCAGGCCGGCGGCCATGGCCAGCGGGTTGCCGGACAAGGTTCCGGCCTGATAGACCGGGCCCAGCGGGGCGATGCAGGACATGATCTCGCGCTTGCCGCCGAAGCAGCCCACCGGCATGCCGCCGCCGATGATCTTGCCGAAGGTGCTCAGGTCCGGCGTGACGCCATAGTGGGCCTGGGCGCCGCCGAGGGCAACGCGGAAACCGGTCATCACTTCGTCGAAGATCAGCACCACGCCGTGCTGGTCGCACAGGGTCCGCAGGCCGGCGAGGAAACCCGGTGCCGGCGGCACGCAGTTCATATTGCCGGCCACCGGCTCGACGATGATGCAGGCGACTTGCTGGCCGACTTCGCCAAGCATCTTCGCCACTGCGTCGATGTCGTTGAACGGCAGGGTCAGAGTGTGTTTGGCGAAGTCCGCCGGGACGCCGGCCGAGCTCGGTACACCCTGGGTCAGTGCGCCGGAGCCGGCCTTGACCAGCAGGCTGTCGGAGTGGCCGTGGTAGCAGCCTTCGAACTTGATGATGCTGTCGCGGCCGGTGAAACCACGGGCCAGGCGGATGGCGCTCATGGTGGCTTCGGTGCCGGAACTGACCATGCGGACCATTTCCATCGACGGCACGATCGAGCAGACCAGGTCGGCCATCTCGGTCTCCATGGCGGTCGGCGCGCCATAGGACAAACCGTGCTCCAGCTGCTTGCGCACGGCGTCGAGCACGTCCGGGTGGCTGTGGCCGAGGATCATCGGGCCCCAGGAGCCGACGTAGTCGACATAACGCTTGTCGTCTTCGTCGGTGACGTAGGCGCCTTCGGCGTGCTTGAAGAACAACGGGGTGCCGCCGACGCTCTTGAACGCGCGAACCGGCGAGTTGACGCCGCCGGGGATGTGTTTCTGGGCACTGGCAAACAGGGTTTCGGAACGAGACATGGGCGGGCTCTCAGGAGTCATGAAGTGAAGAGGGCGTTGAAGGCTTGGGCGCGGCGGGTCACTTCCCGGGTGCTGTCGGCACCGAACAGACCATGGATCACGGCCAGCAGGTCGGCACCGTGGGCCACCAGCGCAGCGGCATTGTCCAGGGTGATGCCGCCGATCACCGCGATCGGCAGTTGCAGCCGTGGACGGGCGCGTTCCAGCAGCGCCACGTCGGCGGCCGGTGCGCCGGGCTTGGTGTTGGAGTTGAAGAAGCGCCCAAAGGCGACATAGCTGGCACCTTCCCGGGCTGCCTGTTCGGCGAGCTCAAGCTGCGCGTGGCAGGTGGAGCCGATGATGGCCCGGCTGCCAAGCAGCGCGCGGGCCGGTGTCAGCGGGCCGTCGGTCTGCCCCAGGTGTACGCCGACCCCCAGCCGCGCCGCCAGCTCAGCGTCGTCGTTGATGATCAGGCGGGTCTTGTAGCGTTCGCAGAGCACTCGCAAGGCCTCGGCCTCCCGCAGGCGGCGGGCCTCGTCGGTGCTTTTGTCGCGGTACTGCAACAAGGTCACGCCGCCATCCAGTGCCGCCTCGACATAAGACAGGAACTTACCGGCCAGCAACTGGCTGTCGGTGATGGCATACAGGCCGCGTAGTTTCATCGGGTCAGCCTCGGGGTGTTGGGTAGCGCTGAAAGTTACGAGCAGAAATCCAGGGGCAGGCGTCGGGGTACGAACTGGCCCTTGCCCAGTTGCTCGGCATCGCGCAAGGTCCGCCAGGTGTAGTTCAGCGCGGTCTGTACGGCGCTGACCAGGTTTTCGCCCAGGGCCAGGCGTCCGGCGAGGGTGCTCGCCAGGGTGCAGCCGGAGCCGTGATAGCTGCCGGGCAGGCGCTGGCATTTGAAGGTCTGGCGGGTGCCGTCGCGGCTGTACAGGCGGTTGTGGATTTCGTCTTCATCGCCATGTCCGCCGGTGATCAGCAGGTGTTGGCAGAACGGCAGGAGTTTTTCCGCGCATTCGTCGGCGCTGCCCTCGGGCAATTCGGCGAGGATGCGCGCTTCCGGGAGGTTGGGGGTGGCAATGGTCGCCAGTGGCAGCAGGCGTTCGCGCATGGCATAGCCGACTTCGTCCTTGCCCAGGCGTCCGCCGCCGCCGGCGCGCAGCACCGGGTCGCAGACCAGCGGCAGGTGCGGATGCGCCAGGAGCAGTTCGACCACGGTGTCGACCATTTCCAGGGAGCCGAGCATGCCCAGCTTGACGGCCGCCACGGTCGAGTCGTTGAGCACGGCATTGGCCTGGGCCAACACCCACTCACGGTCGAGCACGCGGAAGTCGCTGACGTTTACCGTGTCTTGCACGGTCAACGCGGTCACCGCGGGAGCGGCATGGCAACCCTGGGCGAGCAGGGCTTCGATATCTGCCTGGAGGCCGGCACCACCACTGGGATCGTGGCCGGACAGACAGAGGACAACGGGACGGGAGCTGTAGGTATTCATGGAGCGCGAGCTTACCACCAAACGCTTTTTTCGGGAGTGCCCGCCGGGCGTTGAATGTCAGCCCTGAAGCTTTTCAAAATGCGGCCGATAACCCCTCGTTATAGGGCGCGTTCTTGCGCTGGGACGCCCGTTCTAGAGCCTTTGGATAAAATATTTCAATGGTGTGTTTTAGCCATCAGTGGCTATGCTAGAGTGGATCCAAACGAATAACAGGTCATGAGGTTTCACGTCGTCTCAAAGGGAAGGGGGGCTCCTGACGCGACTTGATTGACCATGCTGGGGCTGTATGCGCTATTTGCTGCTGATTTTGTTGAGCTGGCTGCCGCTGTCGGCGAGCGCGGTCGAGTTTGATGAGTCCACTCAGAGCTTGCCTCTGGGTCGGGTCATGCAGGTATTCGAAGACGCGAGCGGCCAGGCCGATATCGCGCAGGTCGCTTCGCCTGCCATGGCCGCCCGGTTCCACTCGCACGACAAGGCCTCGCTGAATGCCGGCTACACGCTATCGGCGTTCTGGCTCAAGGTCGACCTGACCTACAAGCCCCAGGCCCCCAACGTCCCGCGCATCTGGTTGCTGGAGTTGGCCTATCCGCCGATGCAGCACATCGAGCTTTATGTGCCGGACATCAAGGGTGGCTACCGCCTGGCCCAGCGCACCGGCAATGAACTGCCGTTCGCCAGTCGTCCGATCAAGCAGAACAACTACCTGTTCCAGCTGGCGTTCGCCCCCAACGAAAGCAAGACCGTCTACCTGCGCCTGCAAACCGAAGGTTCGATGCAAGCGCCGCTGACCCTCTGGTCGATGCAGGCCTACCTCGAAAACCAGCCGGTGCGCCTGTATGTCCTGGGGCTGATTTATGGCGTGTTGCTGGGGATGCTGGTCTACAACCTGTTCATCTACCTCAGCGTGCGTGACACCAGCTACCTCTATTACATCTTCTACATTGCCTCGTTCGGCTTCTACCAACTGTCGGTCAATGGCGCCGCGGCGCAGTATTTCTGGCCGAACAACCCTTGGTGGGCCAATGCCTCGACGCCTTTCTTCATCGGCCTGGCAGGCTTCTTCGGCTGTCAGTTCACCCGCAGTTTCCTGCGTACCGCCACCCACAGTCGCTGGTTGGACCGGCTGTTGCTGCTGTTGATGGCCTACAGCGTGGTGGTCACGGCGCTGTCGCTGATGACCGGCTATGCCCTGGCCCTGCGCCTGGCGACCGTTCTCGCGCTGGCGTTCACCGTGACCATTTTCGTCGCCGGGTTCTGCGCCTGGTATTGCGGATTGCGAGTGGCGCGCTACTTCATCATCGCCTGGTCGGCGTTTCTGATCGGCGGCCTGATCAATACGCTGATGGTGCTGGGCTATCTGCCGAACGTGTTCCTGACCATGTACGCCAGTCAGATCGGCTCGGCCCTGGAGGTCGGCCTGTTGTCCCTGGCCCTGGCCGATCGGATCAACACCATGCGCGAGCAACAGGCACAGACCTTGCTCGAGTCCGGGCAGAAGCTGGAAGGGCTGAACCGCGAGCTGGCCAACAGCAACCGGCTCAAGGACGAGTTCCTCGCCACCGTCACCCATGAACTGCGCACACCGATGAATGGGGTGATCGGCTCCCTGGAGCTGATGCAAACCCTGGAACTGGACTCGGAGCTGGCGCAATACCAGCAGACGGCGGCCGGTTCCGCCCGGGACATGATGCGCATGGTCAATGGCATCCTGACCCTGACCGAATTGCAGGCCGGCCGGCTCAAGGTGATGACACAATCGTTCGGCCTGCGACGCATGCTCGATGGCCTGCAGGAGCAGTTTGCCGGCCGCGTCCAGGGCAAGGGCCTGCATTTCGCCATTGAAGTCGACGATGACGTGCCGGACAGTCTCCATGGCGACGCGCAGAAGATCCTGCAATGCCTGGAGTGCCTGGTGGACAACGCCATCAAGTTCACCCGCGAGGGCGGGTTGGTGTTGCGGGTGCACGGCCAGCAGGTCGCGGAGCAGCGATGGGCCCTGTCGTTTGCGGTGATCGACAGCGGCATCGGTTTCATCGACCTGGATGAAGCCACGCTCTATCAGCGTTTCTTCCAGTTGGATGGCTCGATGACCCGCGAATATGGCGGTCTGGGGATTGGCCTGGCGATCTGCCGGCAATTGATCGACTTGCTCGGCGGTCACCTCACCCATCAGTCGGAGCCGGGCATGGGCAGCCGCTTCCAACTCGAGGTGGAGGTCGAAGCGCTGATCCCGAGGGTGGTGCGGCCTTCGATGCCGTCGGTGGCGCGTTATCCCTATGACTGCACCCTTTTGCTGGTGGATGACAACAACGTCAGCCAACTGGTGGTGCGCGGCATGTTGCTCAAATTGGGCTATCGGGTGTTCACCGCGGTCGACGCCCGAGCGGCGCTCGATGTCCTGCACGGGCAAGCCGTGGACGGGCTGTTGTTCGATTGCCCGGCGCAGCCGGTGGACGAGGTGTTGCTCTGCCGGCAGTTGCGGGCGATGCCCGGCGGTGCCGGGCTGTTGATCCTGGCCCTGGTCAGCTCGACGGAGGTCAGCGAGCGTGAGCGTTGCCTGGAGGCCGGTGTCACGGACACCTTGTCCAAGCCGGTGCGTTTCGAGGAGTTGAAGAACCTGCTGGCTCGTCGTCTGTTGACGTCGGTACAGGGTGAAAGCGCCGGTACTTAGGCGCTTATGTCACTTTTTTCGCGACAGCACGCGTGATTCACTGGGTTCCCTGGCCTTTCTCTGCGAAGCCACTTCTCAAAGGAGCCCGACATGAACCTTCATCAATACGCCGAAACTCACGAAGTCACCAACCAGCCACCGTCACTGGACGGGACCAATCTCTATCGCATCGATCTGCCGTTGCAAGAGTGGGCGCGGCGTTTCGGTGCCGCTTGGGCCGAGTCGCGGATCGAGGCCTATGGCGCCCTGGCCGGCGGGCCGTTGATGGAGGCGGGTTTTCTCGCCAACCAGAACAAACCGGTGTTTGTCAGTCATGACCGTTATGGCCATCGCCAGGATCTGGTGGAGTTTCACCCGGCGTATCACGAACTGATGCGTACCGCTGTCGAACACGGCTTGCCGTCGTTACCCTGGACTGATCCGCAGGACGGCGCCCATGTCGCTCGCGCGGCCATGACCTATCTGCACAGCCAGGCCGAGGCCGGCACCGGTTGCCCGCTGACCATGACCTTCGCCTGTGTGCCGGCCTTGCGTCTGCAGCCGGATATCGCCGAACACTGGCTGCCGAGCATCCTCAGCAGCCAATACGACCCGCGCAATATCGGCATCGCCCATAAAAACGGCGCGACCATCGGCATGGCCATGACCGAGAAGCAGGGCGGTACCGACGTGCGCGCCAACACCACCCGGGCCTATCCCGTCGGCGCCGGCGGCCCGGGACAGCCTTACGAGTTGGTGGGGCACAAATGGTTCTGCTCGGCGCCGATGTGCGATGCCTTCCTGACCCTGGCCCAGACCGACAAGGGCCTGACCTGTTTCCTGCTGCCGCGCCACCGTCCGGATGACAGCCGCAACCAGTTCTATATCCAGCGCTTGAAAAACAAGCTGGGCAACTGCTCCAACGCGTCGAGCGAAGTGGAGTTCCGCGGCGCCCTGGCCTGGATGATTGGCGAGGAAGGGCGCGGTGTGCCGACCATTATCGAGATGGTGGCGATGACCCGTTTCGATTGCATGGTCGGCTCCAGTGCCTTGATGCGCCAGGCGCTGACCCAGGCCAGCCATCATTGCGCCCATCGTTTGGTCGGCGGCCGCGTGCTCAGCCAGCAGCCGTTGATGCAGAATGTGCTGGCCGACCTGGCGCTGGAAAGCGAGGCGGCGCTGGCCTTGAGCCTGCGCATGGGCCGGGCGCTGGATCGTCTGGGGGATGAGCATGAAGCGAAGTTCGCCCGGCTGGTGACGGCCGTGGGCAAATACTGGATCTGCAAGCGCGCCCCGGCGATGATCAACGAGGCCGCCGAGTGCATGGGCGGCGCGGGGTACGTGGAGGACAGCATCCTGCCGCGACTGTACCGCGAAGCGCCGGTCAACTCGACCTGGGAAGGGTCGGGGAACGTGCAGTGCCTGGATGTGCTGCGTTCGCTGTCCAAGGAACCCGGTGTGCTGGAAGTGTTGTTCAGCGAGTTGGGTGACGGCCATGGCGACAAGCGCCTGGCCCGGCATATCGAACAGTTGAAACTGGCGTTTACCGACACCCACGATATCCAGTACCGCGCCCGGCAACTGACCGAGGACATCGCCCTGGCGTTGCAGGCCAAGTTGTTGCTGGAAGCGGGCAATGCCGAGGTCAGCGATGGTTTTATCGCCAGTCGGCTGGAGGCCGGTGGGCGGGTCTACGGTACCTTGCCCCGTGGTGTGAATGTCGAGGCGATCGTCGCCCGCTCGACGCCGCGGGGTTTTTGAGGGGGCGCCCGGATATTTGAGCGTTTGCACGGATATTGTGGCGAGCGGGCTTGCCCGCGCTGGGTTGCGAAGCCACCCTAAAACCTGCGGGCGCGCAGTATCGGTATATCACGGTGCTAGGTTATACGACTGCTTCGCAGTCGAGCGCGGGCAAGCCCGCTCGCCACAAGGTTGTGGCAATGAACTATAACCCAGTGTTCCCGTCCGACGCTGTTGCAGGCAAGATGAAGGTCTGCAACATCAGAAGACAGGATGCTCCCCGTGACCGAAGCTTTTATTGTCGTGCAATCCCCTGAACAAGCCGTGGACCGTCTGGCCGAACTCCACGAGCGTGCCACCCGATCCCTGAGTCAGGCGCTCAAGCGCTACCTCAAGGACCGCGTCGAGCCTGACGCCGAGCAACGTGCCCTGTTCCGCTACCCCGAACTGCGCCTGACCTACACCTACCAGGGTGAAGTTCCCGCCACCACCCGGGCCTACGCCAAGGTCCAGTTGCCGGGGACCTATAGCGTCACCGTCACGCACCCGGCGGCATTCCGCAAATATCTGCTGGAACAACTGGTGCCGCTGATGCGCGACTTCACCGTGACGGTGGAAGTGGGCGTCAGCGAACAGAACATCCCGTACCCTTACGTAGTCGAGCAGGGCGATGAGCTGGCCGGCTCCGGCGTCACCGCCTCGGCCCTGGCGCGGGTGTTCCCCAGCACCGACCTGTCGGCCGCCACCGATGATATCGCCGATGGCCTGCACGACTGGGAAAACACCTCGCCCTTGCCCCTGGCCCTGTTCGACGCCGCCCGGGTGGACTTCTCCCTGCGCCGCCTGGTGCATTACACCGGCAGCGACTGGCGCCATGTGCAGCCCTGGATCCTGCTGACCAACTACCATCGCTATGTCGACCAGTTCATCCTTCATGGCCTGCAGCAACTGCGTGACGACCCGCGTTTCGTGCGCATGGTCTTGCCGGGCAACGTGATTATCGACCAGAGCATGGACTACGGCGAGGCCCAGGCCGTGGCCGCCGGGGTGGTCTGGCACCGCTACCAGATGCCGGCCTATCACCTGCAGGCCGCCGACGGCCATGGCGTGACCCTGGTGAATATCGGCGTTGGTCCGTCCAACGCGAAGAACATCACCGATCACCTGGCGGTGCTGCGTCCGCATTGCTGGCTGATGATCGGCCACTGTGGCGGCCTGCGCCAATCCCAGACCATCGGCGACTATGTGCTGGCCCACGCCTATATGCGTCGCGACGGGATTCTCGACCGGGTGGTGCCGCCGAATATCCCGATCCCGGCCCTGGCCGAAGTGCAGATGGCCTTGCAGCAGGCGGCGGCGAATGTCACCGGCGAGCGTGGCGACGATTTGAAGAAGCGTCTGCGCACCGGTACCGTGCTGACCTACGACGACCGCAACTGGGAGCTGCGCTGGGCTCAGGAACGGCCGTTGATCAACCTGTCCCGCGCGGTGGCCGTGGACATGGAAAGCGGCACCATCGCCGCCCAGGGTTATCGCCTGCGGGTACCCTATGGCACCTTGCTCTGTGTCTCGGACAAACCGCTGCACAGTGAAATCAAGCTGCCGGGTTCGGCGAACGCGTTCTATGAGCGCGCCGTCAGCCAGCATTTGAAGATCGGCATCGCCGCGGTGGACCTGCTGCGTACCGAGCTGCATTCGCTGCACTCGCGCAAGCTGCGCAGCTTTGACGAGCCGCCGTTCCGTTAAGGGCTCGGATTTTTAGCGATCTTGAGGGCCTATTCGCGGGCAAGCTCCGCTCCCACAGTTGGATGCCGATCACGAGTTTTGTGTACGACACGAAACTAATGTGGGAGCGGAGCTTGCCCGCGAAGCTTCTGGCGGCCTTGAGAAGGTAGTAGCCAATGAGTCTATGGACGCACTTCTGGAAATAATGACCGACACGCCCTAGCATGGCGGCTCCTGATCCTCAGATGTCCTCGTTGCCATGTCTCGTCCACCCCGTCCCGTTGCGCGCCGTTCGGCCGCGAAAGCTCCTGTCGCGCCGCGTCGGGTCGCCAAGGCCCCGCCGGCCGAACCCAAGCTGATCCTGTTCAACAAACCCTTCGATGTGCTGACGCAGTTCAGCGATGGCGAAGGGCGCGCGACCCTCAAGGATTTTATCGACGTGGCCGGCGTCTACCCCGCCGGCCGGCTCGACCGCGACAGCGAAGGGCTGCTATTGCTGACCAATGACGGCCAGCTCCAGGCGCGCATTGCCGACCCCAGGCACAAGTTGGCGAAGACCTATTGGGTGCAGGTCGAGGGTGTGCCGAGCGCCGAGCAGATCGAGCGGTTGCAAAAGGGCGTGGAACTGAACGACGGCATGACCCTGCCCGCCCAGGCGCGGCAGATCGACGAGCCTGCGCTATGGCCACGCAACCCGCCGGTGCGGTTTCGCCAGAGCATTCCCACTGGCTGGCTGGAGTTGATTATTCGCGAGGGGCGTAACCGCCAGGTTCGACGCATGACGGCGGCGGTAGGCCTGCCGACCTTGCGCCTGGTGCGGGTGCGCATCGGCGACTGGACCCTGGACGGGTTGGATCAAGGTCAGTGGCGGGAAGTGCCGGCGCGCTTGTAGCGGGCCGTGGCGTTACAGTGAGCCGGACTCGATCAGTCCGATTACCACGCTCTTGACCACAAACGCGAAAATGCCCAGGCCCAGCACGAAGAACAGGATAAAGGTGCCGAAGCGCCCGGCCTTGGATTTCTTCGCCAGGTCCCAGACGATAAAGCCCATGAAAATAATCAGGATGCTGACCAGGCTGGTCATCATCCACTCTTCGAAAACGGCAGGATCCATCAAACCTCTCCAGCGTGAGCGGGGTGGAAAACCCTCTGATTATACGCCGCTAGCGGCAGCGCATCTGATCTCCGGCAATAAAGCGCGCTATCGGTCAACCGCAGGCTCCTACGGGCGATCGCGGCCGTAGCGATCAGTTGCGCAGATGGGTCAACGGCAACTCCGTGCTGTTGAGTACCTGGTTCAGCACAAAGCTGGAGCGCACGCTGGTCACCCCTTCGATGCGCGTCAGGTGCCCCAGCAGCAGTTTTTGATAGTGGTCCATGTCCGGCACCACCACTTTCAATTGGTAGTCAGCGTCCATCCCCGTCACCAGGCTGCACTCCAGTACTTGCGGCAAACTGCGGATCGCCGCCTCGAAGTTTTCGAAGCGCTCCGGCGTATGCCGGTCCATGCCGATCAGCACATAGGCGGTCAGGCTCAGACCGAGCATCTTGCGGTCGAGCAAGGCCACCTGGCGGGAGATATAACCGTCGTCCTCCAATTGCTTGACCCGCCGCGAACAGGGCGACGGCGACAGGCCGATACGCTCAGCCAGTTCCTGGTTGGAGATACGGGCATCGCGCTGCAATTCCGCCAGAATGCTCAGGTCGTATCGGTCGAGTTTGCTCATCATCAGGGCCTTTACAATAACTATTGCGGCAAATTATCTATCTGAAGTTAAAAATTGCGCAAGAGATGTTTATTTGAGCAATGTTCGCAATCCTGTGCCGCTGCCCCGGGCCTATGCTTATCAGCAGAATCACTGCCCGGACAAGTGTCCTGTCTCGCAAGCCTGTTCACATTCGAGACAGACACCCCAGTCCAATGCGGCTCGCCGAATCAGGCCTGCCGCGGCCGACAATCCCACAGGGTTGCGCCGGCCACCGGGCTACACGCTGTCCAGAAGACGGTGTGAGGTGAGCCGGCGTCAAAAGCGCCGAGCACGGACGAAGTTCTCAAGGGGAGGCCGACGGGTCTCCCTTTTTTAATGGGCGAAAAATAAGTTGCGCGACTGGTAGAGTGTCACAGAACCGGAATCCGCTTTACCAGTCTTATGGTTAAGCCCTGAACCGCAGTGAGGAATGGAATGAAATCGCGCATCTGGCGTCTGGCAGGTGTTGGCTTGCTCTGTATGAGTGTTGGTGCGCAGGCGCTGGCAGAAAACCAGGGTGAAGATAATCAGAAACACGAGGGTGAGCATCGCCCTGAAGGACGCCCGGGAGGTAACGAGGCGCATCCGCAAAACAATCAACCGCGTCCCCAGGCTCCGGCCCCACGGCCAGCCGCGCCAGAGGTCCGCCCCCAGGCGCCGGCTCCGCGGCCAGCCGCTCCCGAAGTCCGTCCCCAGGCACCGCAACCGCGACCACCTGTTCCTGCGCCCGCGCCGCAGGTTCGCCCGGAAAACAATCAGCGTTTCGAGCGACACGACCAGAACCCAGGCGGCCAATGGCAAGGTCGCCCGCCGCAGAACGAGCCCAATCAAGCGCCGCGTCCGGCTCCGCAGAACAACCTGCCGATCCAGCCTCACCCTGATAGCGTGCGCCAGACCCAGGAACCGTTGCGTGGCAACTATTCCGATATCCCCCGGCGCAACGGCAACAACCCGAACTGGCAGGGTGGCAACAACAACCGCCCTGGCGGCAACTTCGAGCACCACGATGATCGTCGCTGGCCAGGTCGTCCCGACGGCCATGGCAATGGCTGGGGTCCAGGCCCGCAATATCGCCCGGGCTATGTGATCGATCGCTTTCCTGATCGCAACTGGCGGGTGCCTTACCGTGGGCAGGACTATTTCTTCTCCGGCGGTTACTGGTATCGCCCCCAGGGCGAACGCTACATAGTCGTCGCTCCGCCACGAGGGATTCGCACCACTTACCTGCCTGACTATGCGCGGGAAGTCTGGATCGGTGGTTCGCTGTTTTTCCTCGCGGCCGGCGCCTATTACCTCTACCAGGAAGATACCCAGGACTACGTGGTGGTCGATCCACCGGCCGCCGCTCCACAGGTGGCGCCCGAGCCGCAAGGCAACGGCTACGATGTGGTGGCCTATCCGGCCAACGGCCAGAGCCCGCAGCAGGTCCAGCAGGATGGCGAGGATTGCTATCGCTGGGCAGTGCAGCAAAGCGGCTTCGACCCGGCCAACGTGACCTATGCGCCGGCACCGGCGGTGGTCCAGGCCTATCGCCAGGCCCAGGGCAACTGCCTGAGCAGTCGCGGCTACCAGGTCAACTACTGACGGATCAGTGGCGGGGGGTTACCTCTTCTCGCGGGTCGGCGTGCACCAGCACCTCGGCTTGCGGGTAGGCGGTCTGGATGGCATCGGCGGCCTGGTCACTCAGGCCGTGGGCCACCGACAGCGTCAATTCTCCCGGCAACTCCAGGTGCAACTGCACAAACCAGCGGTTGCCGGATATCCGTGTTCGCAGGTCATGGGCACCCAATACCCCGGGCACGCCGCAGGCCAGCTCCAGCATGTGCTGGCTGATATCCGGTGACAGCTCCTCATCCATCAGCACGGCGAAGCTTTTGCGGCCGATCTGGATCGCGTTCCAGAGGATATAGACCGAGATCCCCAGGCCGAACCAGGCGTCTACCTGCGGCCAGCCGAAGCCGGCGAGCACCAATGCCAGCAGGATGCTGCCGTTGAGCAGCAGGTCCGAGCGGTAGTGCAGGGAGTCGGCGCGCACGGCGGTGGAGCCGGTCTCGCGGACCACCTTGTGCTGCAACAGCAGCAACCCGGCGGTCAGGATCAGCGACAACACGATCACGGCGATACCTATCCACGGTGCGCCGATCGGCTCCGGGTTTTTCAGGCGCTCGTATGCCTGGATCGCGATCAGCACCGCACTCACCGCAATGAACAGCGCCTGGGCCATGCCCGACAGGGACTCGGCCTTGCCGTGCCCGTAGCGGTGATCGTTATCCGCCGGACGCAGCGCGTAGTGCACCGCCAGCAGATTGAGAAACGAGGTGACGCCGTCGAGCAGCGAATCGGTCAAGCCAGCGAGCATGCTCACCGAGCCGCTCAGCCACCAGGCGATGGCCTTGATCACGATCAGGGTACAGGCTACCGCCATCGACGCCCGGGTGGCCAGGCGTAACAGGCGGGCGTGTTCCGGACTGCTGGTCATGAAGGTCGCGGTCCTCTTTCAGTGACCCGGGGCTCAGGCCGCGGGGCGCAGGTTGTACATCGCCAACTGTTGCAGATTGCCTTTCTGCTGGATCAGGCGCGGGTCGTTCAGCGGCAGGGTCTGGTGCAGTTCGGTCTTGAGAATCGCCTGCAACTTGAGGTTGTCGACCTGGCCATCGGCGGTGATGGCTTGCTGGAGTTTTTCCGGGGCGATCTGCGCCGTCTTGCCGTGGGGCAGGTAGATGGCGCCCGTGGCGAAGTCGATGCCGAACGCGATCAGGCCGGGGATGACGAAGAACAGGATGCCGATGGCATCGAGACCGGCGATCAGCGGGTCGATCTGCCCTTCGATCTGGCCGCGACGGTCCGGGTAGAAAATCGAGCCACAAGCGCTCAGTTGGGTCAGCAGGGTAGCAACCAGAACGGTGCCAATAACACGGGAAGCAATACGCATGGATATCTCCTGAAGGAAACGTGAAGCCGCTGGGGCCGCGTCTGGATCAGTTGTTAAGACCGCGATTAAGACCGGGCAGTTCGCCGTTATACTCGGCTCACTGTTTTGGAGCCACCATGAATTCGTTGCCGATTGATGAAGTATTGCCGGCTTTGCGCCAGGCGTTGAGCGAACGCCATGAAGCGGTGCTGGAAGCGCCCCCGGGGGCCGGTAAAACCACTCGGGTGCCGCTGGCGCTGCTGAACGAGCCGTGGCTGGCCGGGCAAACCATCCTGATGCTCGAACCCCGGCGCCTTGCGGCGCGTGCGGCGGCCGAGCGGCTGGCCAGCGAGCTGGGGGAAAAGGTCGGTGAAACCGTCGGCTATCGTATCCGCCTGGAAAGCCGGGTCGGCCCCAGGACGCGCATTGAAGTGGTGACCGAAGGCATTCTCTCTCGTCGCCTGAATGATGATCCGGCCCTTGAGGGCGTCGGGCTGGTGATCTTCGACGAATTCCACGAGCGCAGCCTGGACGCCGACCTGGCTCTGGCCCTGAGTCTCAACGGGCGGCAGATGTTTCGTGACGAGCAGCCGCTGAAGATCCTGCTGATGTCCGCCACGCTCGAAGGTGAGCGCCTGGCCGGGCTGTTGGACGACGCACCGGTGGTGCGTAGCGAGGGGCGCATGTTTCCGGTGGCCCTGCGCTGGGGGCGGGCCTTTCAACCCGGCGAATTTATCGAGCCACGGGTGGTGCAGACGGTGCACGAGGCGCTGGACGCCGAGCACGGCAGCCTGCTGGTGTTTTTGCCCGGCCAGGCGGAGATCCGTCGGGTGCACCAGCAACTGGAGGAGAGCCTGGGCGGGCGGGTTGATGTGTTGCTGTGCCCGTTGCATGGCGAGTTGGACCTCGCGGCCCAGCGTGCGGCCATCGAGCCGGCTCCGGCCGGCAAGCGCAAGGTGGTGCTGGCTACCAACATCGCGGAAACCAGCCTGACGATCAACGGCGTGCGGGTGGTGATCGATGCCGGGCTGGCGCGGGTACCGCGTTTCGACCCTGGCAGCGGCATGACCCGTCTCGACACTCAACGCATCTCCCGGGCCAGCGCCACCCAGCGTGCCGGCCGTGCCGGGCGCCTGGAGCCGGGGGTGTGCTATCGGTTGTGGTCCGAGGCCCAGCATGAGCAATTGGCGGCCTATGGCAGCGCGGAAATCCTCCAGGCGGACCTGGCTGGGCTGGCCTTGCAACTGGCGCGCTGGGGCGTGGCGCCCGGCGAGTTGGTCTGGATGGATGCGCCGCCGGTGGCTGCTTATGCCCAGGCCCAGGAACTGTTGCAGCGGCTTGGTGCGCTGGCTGAGAAGGCCGACGCCGAGTACGTATTGACGAACCATGGTCAGGCCATGGCCGAGTTGCCGGCGCACCCGCGTATCGCCCATTTGCTCCTGCGCGGTCAGGCGCTGGGGCTGGCGAGCATGGCCTGCGACGTCGCGGCACTGCTGGGCGAACGGGATATCCAGCGTGGTGGCGGTGCCGACCTGCACACGCGGTTGGCCCTGTTGGCGGGGGAGGAGCGCGCGGCACGTAGTGCCCAGGGCGGTGTGCAGCGTGCCCGGCAACTGGCGCGGCAGTATCGCGGCTACTTGCGCGGCGTGGCGAGTGCACCGGTGGTCGACCCGAATCACCCGCGCTGGCTGGGAGCCCTGTTGGCCCTGGCGTATCCGGACCGGGTCGCGCAACAGCGCCGCGAGGGCGGAGCGGAATATCGGCTGGCCAACGGTCGTGCGGCCTTGTTCAGCGAAACCGACAGTTTGATGAAGCAGCCCTGGCTGGTGGTGGCCGACCTGGGCAGCCGGCAAGGCCAGCGCGAAGAGCGTATCTACCTGGCGGCGGAATTCGATCCTGGCCTGTTTGACACGGTGCTGGCCGAGCAGGTGAGCACGGTCGACCAACTCGACTGGGACGAGCGCGAAGGCGTGCTGCGGGCCGAGCGCCAGCGCAAGGTCGGTGAGTTGATCCTCAGCCGCGAACCCTTGACCGGACTGGACGAGGCGGCGCGTAGCCAGGCGCTGGTCAACCTGGTCCGGCGCAAGGGGCTGGAGCTGTTGCCCTGGACCCCGGAGCTGCGCCAATGGCAGGCGCGGGTGGCCTTGTTACGCCAACTCGACCTGGGCGGCCCGGGCAAGAGCGACTGGCCGGATGTCAGTGACAAGATCTTGCTGGCGACCCTGGAGCAGTGGCTCAAACCGTATCTGGGGCGGGTCTCGCGGCTCAGTCATTTTGCCAACCTGGAACTGGCCGGGATCCTCCACAGCCTGTTGCCCTGGCCGTTGCCGCAACGCCTGGACGAGCTGGCGCCACACCATCTGAGCGTGCCCTCGGGCTCGTCGATCCGCCTGGACTACAGCGAGCAGCCGCCGATTCTGGCGGTACGCCTGCAGGAATTGTTCGGTCTGGCCGAGACGCCGCGGATTGCCGGCGGTCGCCAAGTGGTGAAACTGCACCTGCTGTCGCCGGCCCGGCGACCGGTGCAGGTGACCCAGGACCTGGCGAACTTCTGGCGCAGTACCTATGCCGAAGTGAAGAAGGATCTGAAGGGGAGGTATCCCAAGCATTATTGGCCGGATGATCCATTGGTCGCCGAGGCAACGGCTAGAGTGAAACCGCGAAAAATATGATGGTTGATCAGCCGTGAGCGAAGAACCTGATCAGCGCCGCAATACCTGAACAGCCGCGGGCAACCCAGGTGCCCGCGGCTGTTATCTTTCAACTGCGCTTACAGGTTCTGATGCCCAGCAGCGTATAGACCGGGCAGAAACGGAAAACGCCGGTGGCCAGCGGCACCAGGCCGATCCAGCCCCACAAACCGATCACGCCGGACAGGCTGAGGCCAATGAGCAGCAGGCCGACGGCAATGCGTAGACTACGATCAAGTGTTCCAATGTTTGCGTGCATGGCGATCTCCCGATCAATGGCTGCGCCGGGGGCCAGCGCAGTAAACAGCAATGTGCCAATCAGCAGTATCCGCAGAAATGCGATAGCGTCGTCCCGCTATGAGCTCAGTCAGTTTGACCACGTTCGACTCCCCGGCAGATGACATAGGACAAATCTCATTGATTTCTGTCGTGGGACATATGGTTTCGAGGATTGAACACGGCGTCCCCGTACCGCATCTTGACTGTCAATGTCTGTCATCTTGGCAGTCTGGCAGTGAATTGACCTGCCAAAACACCTTGAATTTAACTGAGTATTTTATTAAGTCATTGTTATATAACAATAAAAATAGATATCTCTACTTGGCATACGCTGTGCTATCACT
>NZ_JALLIX010000041.1 GCF_023242365.1 Pseudomonas sp. MWU13-2100 | reverse complement strand
AAAGACGCGGGCTTTTTCTTATCGGGAAAGGAACAAGCATCTTGAAAGCGCCACGCCCCCGCCGTCATCGCTGGCTTGCCAGCGATGACGGCGGGGAATGCTACATCGCAATCGCTGGCAAGCCAGTTGCTACAGGGTTTGCGCCACCGTCAAGATTCTACGAACGGGCGATGGCAGCGTCCGCCGAGAGCTTGCCGGCACCTTCGAGCAGTACCGCGAGCGTACCGCCCAGCAGGGCCAGGGCGAACTCATAACCGTTGTTGGCCATGAACAGACCGTTGTGGATATGCACCGAGAAGATCGCCACCAACAGGGTGAAGGTCAAGCCCAGCGCCGCCGGACGGGCCAACAGACCGATGATCAGGGCCAAGCCGCCGAAGAACTCGGTGCCGCCCGCCAGCAGGGCCATCACATGACCCGGCGCCAGACCGATGCTTTCCATCCACTGCGCCGTCCCGGCCAGGCCGTAGCCGCCGAACAGGCCGAAGAGTTTCTGCGAACCGTGGGCGGCGAAGATGATCCCGACGAAAATCCGCAGGACAGTCAGGCCATAGCCGGCGCGGGTGCTCAGAACGCGGGTGATCAAGGTGCTCATGGGTGAATCCTTTTCAATATAGGGGTTGATGGGCCTCATATTAATCAGTTTTTAAAATACAAAAAGCGCAAAAATATCAACAAACCAATCTATTTATTAGATCATTTACGTGAAGCTATCTTCCGTGCATTCGGCTCCAGGGAGTCACGCTCCCGGTCGAATGCCAGGTAGTACTTGTTCACACTGTTCACATAGTTCACCGCATTCATCCCCACCTGCTCCATGGCGATGCGCTCGACCTGGAAGAACCACTGGTTGGGGTTCAGGCCACGACGGCGGGCCTCGGCGCGCATGCCCTGGACCCGTTCCGGGCCCATGTTGTAGGCCGCTAGGACAAAGGCCATGCGCTCGCGCTCATTGAGCTTGGGGCTGGCAAAGAACTTGCGCCGGATCAGCGCCAGGTACTTGGCCCCGGCCTGTACATTGTTATCGACATTCTGGATATTGCTGACGCCGACCCGCTGTGCCGCCGAGGGGGTGATCTGCAGCAATCCGGTCGCGCCGCTGGCGCCACGGGCCGCGGGGTCCAGGGCCGACTCCTTGAAGGCCAGCGCCGCCAGGTTCAGCCAGTCGATGCCCTGGGCCTGGGCATAGCGTTGCAACACCGGGCGCAGCTTTTCCAGCTTCGCCCGATCACTGCGACTCAATGGATAATGCACCTGGTACAGGCGTCGATAGATGCGCAGAAACGCCGCGTCCTGGTTCGAAGGGGGTTTGTAGGTCTTGAGGAAGCGGTCGATGCTCGCCTGCAACATCGAGGCATTGTCACGCACGAACCAGTGCATCTGTCCCGGCTCGCTGACCAGCACCTGCTTGTCGAAACGCAGCTTGGGCATAATCCGCGCCCAGCGTTCGGCGATCGGCTGCTCAACGACGGTCAGGTGAAAAATCCCGCCCTGGACCATCTCCAGCACATCCTCCGGCGCCAGGCTCGGATCGACCCATTCGACCTTGACCGGCGACAGCTTGCGCAACGCCAGTTTCTGGTTGATCTGATTGACCGCCTCGCCCGCCGCGCTGCCGGGGGTCAGGGCCAGGGTCCGACCGGACAGTTGTTCAAAGCGGGTAAAACGCTTCTCGCCCTTGAGCCCTACCAGCAGCAACGGCACGGTGCTGCCGAGCGGATCGCTGGCGATCACCGCATGACCCGGCTGGGCCTCGAGCAATTCCCCCGGGGCCACCAGATCGCCCTCCCCGCGCTGCAAAGCGCCGAGCAGCTGGTCCTTGGCCTTGGGAATGATCTTGAGGGTGATCTCCTGGTTGTCGCGGGCCTGGCTGTTGAGGAACTGCTCAAAGGCGCGCAGGCGATGGTACTCGACGCCAATCACCTCGCCCTGGACCTCGCCGCTGCTGTTGCGACTCTGATTGACCAGCACCCGCAGGACCCGGCTGCTGCGAATCTCCGCGAGGTCGCGCACCTTGCCCGGCTGGACGATTTCCAACGGCCCGGCCAACCGCGCAAGCGCCGGCAACGGCAGCAGCAGGGACAGGCACAGCAAGAGCAACAGCGAGGGTCGCTTCTTCATCCGTTCTCCGGAAAGAATACTGCCCAGCCTCAGACAAGGTGGCCTGAAGTCGAACAACTGAAATCGAGCGTCTTTTGAACGCGAAAAGTGCGAAAGACTGGGTACGGCACCAGGGTCATGCCAACCGATGTTTTCTTCCGGCTTTAAGAGACAGTCATAACTCGTTGTAGTTCTTGATTTTTATTATAAATCTACAGCTCTGGTATGCTTTTCGGCCTGTGGCCTGAGGTAGCACCATGCAACTCATCGATATCGGCGTCAACCTGACCAACCCCAGTTTTGCCGGCAAACAGCGGGAAATACTCGAGCGCGCCCATGCCGCAGGAGTCTGTCAGCTGATTGTGACAGGCACCAGCCTGGGGGGCAGCGAACAGGCGCTGGAACTGTGCAGGGAGCTGGATCAGAGCGGTCAGCGGCTGTTCGCCAGCGCCGGCATCCACCCCCACTGCGCCAGTGACTGGACAGCCGATAGCGCCGTTCGTCTGAAAGCCCTGCTGATGGAGCCGAATGTCTGCGCGGTTGGCGAGTGCGGGCTGGATTTCAACCGCGATTTCTCCCCGCGCCCGCAACAGGAAAAAGTCCTCGAGGAACACCTGGCCCTGGCCGTGGAGTTGCAGCGCCCGGTGTTCCTCCACGAGCGCGACGCCAACACCCGCTTGCTGGAAATCCTGCGGGACTACCGCGACCGCCTGCCCGCCGCCGTGGTGCATTGTTTCACCGGCGAACAGAAGACGCTGTTCAGCTACCTCGACCTGGACCTGCATATCGGCATCACCGGCTGGATCTGCGATGAGCGCCGCGGCACTCACTTACACCCGCTGGTGCGAGAGATCCCCCGTGGCCGCCTGATGCTCGAAAGCGACGCGCCCTACCTGTTGCCACGCAGCCTGCGACCCAAGCCGAAGAACGGTCGCAACGAACCGGCATATCTGGGCGAAGTACTGCGTGAAGTGGCCCAGCACCGGGGCGAGAGCCAGGATGAGCTGGCCGCCCATACCACCGCCTGCGCCCGTACATTCTTCAATTTGCCAAGCCTCGACTAAAGCGCTATTGACCTACATCAACTAGCATCTTGCTCGCTAGCGGCACAATAATGGCACCTTGCCAAAACTGTTTCCGCTCTATCAGGGAAGACCCCCATGCGTGCCTGGCTTAGCAATATCTCGCTGAAATACAAGTTCTGGGCCGTAAACGCGGTCGCGTTCATCACTACCCTGTTTCTGGTGCTCTACGCCGTGCAGTTGGAACAGCAGGCCTGCACCGACGCCTCGCGCGCCGCGGTCCAGGCCCAGGCTCATCTGCTCGCCGCCTGGCCCGAAGGCAAGGCCTGGCCCGAGGCCGACAACCTGTTGCCGTTCAAGAGCGGTGAAACACCGACCCTCAAGGGGCAGATGTTGCCGCGCCTCAAGGACGCCAACGGCTGGGTCGCCTACGACTATATGCCGCTGTTCGGCGACAACCCGCTACTCGGCGCGCAAGTGCTCGGCCGTGGCGAGCAACAGGTCGCCGTACTTGCCTATGCGCCGAGCCTGGCCCAGGTGTTCAGCGAGCGTTTCGCCAACTATGCGGTGGCCGTGTTCATCCTGATGCTGGCGATGCTCGGCGCCTCACAGCTACTGATCCGCTTCCTGCTCAGCCAGCTCAATACCCTCAAGGACGTGATGCTCCATGTGGAGAAGAGCGGCGACCTCTCGGCCCGTGTTCCCCTGGCCGGCAAGGACGAGGTCGGACAGATGGCCAGCGCCTTCAATGCCATGCAGGCCGGCTATCAGCGAGTGGTCGGCACAGTGGCCCGCACGGCGGCGCAACTGGATGTCGGCGCCGCGCGCCTGGCCTCGAGCATGAATGACGTGCGCCACGGCATGCTTGGCCAGCAAAGCGAAACCGACCAGGCCGCCACGGCCATCAATGAGATGTCGGCCACGGTCTATCACATCGCCCAGCACGCTGGCGCCACCCGTGACCTGTCGAAAACCGCCGATGACCTGGCCGGCAGCGGGCAGGCGGTGGTCAGCCGGGTCCAGCAGTCGATCACCGGTTTGTCCAGCGGCGTGCAACAGACCGCGACGATGATCCAGCAACTGGCTGAAGACAGCCAGAAGATCAACAGCGTGGTCAGCGTGATCCATAGCATCGCCGAACAGACCAACCTGCTGGCGCTCAACGCCGCCATCGAAGCCGCCCGGGCCGGGGAAATGGGCCGCGGTTTCGCCGTGGTCGCCGATGAAGTTCGCAACCTGGCCAAACGGGTGCAGACCTCCACCGACGAAATCACCGGCATGGTCTCGGCCTTGCAGGCCGGCACCCGCGACGCCGTGGACTTTATGCAGGAAAGCTCATTCAAGGCCGACGACTGCGTGCAGCAGGCCCAGGAAGCCGGAGAGGCGCTGGCGCAGATCACCAGCGCGGTGGCCCAGATGCGTGAAAGCAACACCCAGATCGCCGTGGCCGCCGAGCAGCAGAGCCAGGTAGCCGAGGAGATGAACCGGGCGGTGGTGAGCATCCGCGACGTGACCGAGAACACCGTGCAACAGACTGTGGACTCGGCCACCACCAGCCATGACCTGGCGAAGCTGGCGGGAGAGCTGAACAAAGCGATTGGCCAGCTCAAACTATAGGATCGATAGGAAGAGTTGATTCGCGCTGGATGTTGGACCGGCTTAATCTCTGTTCACCGACTACACGAACAGAGGAAAAGATCATGGGCCAACGTCACCCCAACTTCCCCGCCTGGCAATGGCGAGTAGCACCCCAAGCGTCGAACGATGGCACCCGCGCAGGCATGCATCTGCTGGCGCTGATCTTGTTCGCGGTGTCCTTCCTGCTCTTGAGTTCCGGGGTGTTCGCCCAGAACCCGACCAACTTCGCCGTCGGCGTACTGGGTCTGGTGGCCGCGTTCAGCCTGCGCGGCAAAAGCCAGAGCCTGGCGCTGGAGGCCTGAGCCACCATGGCTTTCCTACCTGTGGGAGCCGGCTTGCGGGCGATAGCGATGTGACAGTCACCACCGGCTGTCAGCCAAACACTGTAACCGTCTGCCGGCTCAATGCAATCAGCCGCCCATCCGCGCTCCACAACGCCGCGGCCACATGGCCATAGCCGTCGCGGGCATGTTCGATCACCGCGCGGTATTGGCACCAGTCCAGCGTATCGAGCGCCAGCAACGGCTGGACGAACTCCACGGTCCAGGTCAGGGTGCTACCGGCCGCCGGCTTGCTCAGGTGCGGCAACACCGCCGGCGGCCAGGCATCCACCAATGCCAGCAGATGCGCCTCGGTCAACGGCTCTTGCCGCACATCTCCACGCAACCGCACCCATCCGCCCATCTGCCGTGACGTGTTGCCGCTAAAAGGCATGCCACCCAGGCCCCAACGCATCGACAGATGACGCATGAACTCCGGCATCACCCCCTGGATATACGGCGCTTCCGGGCATTCATCCCAGTGCTTGAACGCTGGCGCCGGCTCAGACGCCACCTCCACCACCGACTCCCGGGACGCGCCGAAGCTGCCCTGCACCAGCGTCACCACCTGACCATTCTGTACCACCCGACCCAGCACCTGGCTGACCGCCTTGCCCTCGCGCAACACCTCGACATCAAAATCGATGGGCAACCCAGGCTCGGCCGGCCCGACAAAGGTCACCGCCAGCGAACGCAACACTCGCTCGGCCGGCACCCGGGCGCGCATCGCTTCGTATTGCAGCGCCACCACCAGGCCGCCGAAACTGGCCCGTCCCTGCCCCCAGTCGGCGGGAATGGAAAGCCCCTTGGGCTCGCGACGAACCGCATCGAGCAAATCTGAAAAGCGCATGCTGACCTCAGCTGGAAAAAGTCCTGCAGAATAGTAACCAGCCCATCGGCGGCACACAGCGCTCATACCGGCCAAAGCAGCGGTCAAACAGGCCGCCGGCACTCAGCTGAAACAAGTCTCGCTCAACCGGTCCAGCACCCGGTCGGCCTTGCTCTCGGCCTGGGCCATGGTCCTGCGCCAGCCCGTGACACAGGATTGCAAGTCCGGTTCCTGTTCCGCCCGCAGCAGCCATTGCCAGCAATCGTGCCAGTCCCCCAGCGCTTCCTGCGCCGCCTTCAGGGATTTCAAGGCCGGGGCCGGCAGCCGGTTCAATTGCGGATAGGCTTCAGCGGCGTAACGCACGCGCTTGATCAACAGCCGCAGCCGATGGCGGTCATGCAACGGATCATGCAATGCCTCATCCAGCGCCGCCCATTGTTTTTCCAGGCGCTTGTCGATGCGCCTATGCAGCTTCTTCAACAGGCCCTGATGCTGCGAAGCCCGGAGAAAACGCGGAAAGACATCGAGCACGTCGAACAGCTGTTTCAGCTCGGCACTGCGCGCCACCGCCCAGTAATCGTCGGACAACTGTTCGGTGCGCCGCGCCGCCGCCACATGATGTCCCTGCCGATGCAGGTAGGCGGCCAGCACTTCACGGTCGCGAATCGGCGTGGTCAGGCTGCCGACCTGCTGCGCGGCCGCCTCGACCTGTTCGACACCCGGCAAGCCACGCAACGGTCGCAACAGACTGCGCAGGCGCCGCACCGTGGTACGCAAGTCATGCAGGCCCTCCTCGTCGGTCAGCGCATCCACCCGCGCATGACAGGCCAACAAGCGCACTTCCAGGCTCAGTACCTCAACCACCAACTCATCCACCAGGGCAGACATTCGACACTCACTCCCAAATCGAACTTCCAAGACTACGACGCAATGATCGCAACCGCTGTTGCAATGCATCCATCGACGGGGTCTGTCCAGCATAGCGCTGGGCCACGAAGCTCTGGACAAATGCATTGATATTTTCCGCCTGGCGCGGCAACTGCCGTGCCGCCCGCTCGCCAAACGCCTGCGGGCCTTCGCCCGGCTCACGTACCAGACCGCGTCGACACAACAGCTTTTCAAAGGCCGCGAACACACGCAACGACGGATCGCCGGTGTTGCGCCAGGGGCGCAGCAGCAACAGCGAGAGCAGCCCCAGGATCACTACCAACCCGACCGGCAGGGCCCAGGCGGTCAGATCGCCGAACCAGCGCCCCAGCAGTTGCAGTTGCTGGTCCCCCTGATAACCCAGGACCCGGCGTTGCCAAGCATAATTGAGATTATCCCAGCTCTGACGCAGATCATTGAGCCAGGTCAGGCGCTGGTAGCGCAGCAGCGAAAGTGATGAGGCGCCGAGCATATCCTCGTCAGCCGCCAGGGCCTGCTCCAATCCTTGATCGATGCGTTGCGGGGCCACCGCATAGGTCGGATCGACGCTACGCCAGCCCTGCCCGTCCTGCCAGTATTCGACCCAGGCGTGGGCATCGAACTGGCGCACCGTGAGAAAATGCCCCGCCGGATTCAGTTCGCCACCCTGATAGCCGGCCACCATCCGCGCCGGAACTCCCGCCGCCCGCAACACGTAGACCATGGCCCCGGCGTAATGCGCACAAAAGCCCTGGCGGCTGTCGAACAGGAAAGCGTCGATACTGTCGGCGCCCAGGATCGGCGGCTTGAGGGTGTAGTAATACGGCTCGTCGTGAAAATGCTTGAGCAGCGCCGCCACCAGCGCCTGGGCCTGTGGATAAGCTTGCCGCAACTGCGCCGCCCACTGCCGGCTGCGCGGATCGCCCTGGGCCGGCAACTGCAGGGCCTGGCGCCGGGCCCGCTCACTGAGCTGCGGATCGCGCACCACCTGCGGCCAGGACTCGGCCCGATAGAGCAAGACCTGCTGCACCGGCCGCTGGCGCTGCACCCGATAGTCCGCCAGTTGATGCACATCGGCCTGATCGGTACGGGCCACATCCAGCGCCGGCAACCAGGGTTTGCCGCTGGCCTGGAGGATGATGCTGTAGCGCCAGGACTCACCACCGGCCTGCCATTTCGGCGCCTGACTGTAGTTGACCGATGGCGCCTGGCTCCAGCGCCGACCGTCAAATTGCTCGAGGGTCAGCGCCCGCCAGTACAGCTCGCGACGCGCCGGCATCGAGCCGTCGAAGCTGGCGCGAAAGACCAGCTCCGCAGAACGGCCAAGCTCGGCCACATCCCCCGGCGACATGCTCTCGGACAACCCGCTCTGCGCCTTGTCGATGGCCAACGGCAATGACCAGAGCGGCGCGATACGGGGGAAAAACAGGAACAGCAGGAGCATCAGCGGCAAGGCTTGCAACAACAGGGTCGTGGACAGTCGCAAGGTCTCCAGAGGCCGGGTGGTCGAGCCTTGCTGCAAACCGACCAGGGCCGCCAACAACGCCCCCACCGGCAGCAAGCTGTAGAACGCCCAGGGCAGGCTGTCCTCGAACAGATAGGCCACCGCGACACAGAACAGCCCGAGGAAAATCAGCACCAGGGCATCGCGACGGGTGCGGGTCTCCACCAGCTTGAGGATGAACATCGCCACCAGCAGCACCGCCCCGGCGTCCAGGCCGATCAGACTGCTGCGCGAGAGCCAGATACCGCCGATGCTGACCAGCAACAGAAGCAGCTCCATCAGCCGTCCGGGAAAACGCGCGCGCATGCGGTAGACCTGGATCCGCCAGACCGTGCAGCCGAGCCACAGCGCGACCATCCACGGCGGTACATGGAACCAGAACGGCACCATCACCAACGTCTGGGCCACCAGCAGCCAGACCAGGCTGGCGCGGGAGATCAGCGGTGCGGCGCTCATGGGGCCTTCCCGAACAGGGCGAGGGCGCGCAGGCAGGCCGCGCAATGGGCCGCGCCCGTGTCGCGGTCCAACACCTGGCCAGGCAGACGCAAGGAGAACATCGTCTCGCGGCGGGACAGCTCCAACACCCAGTAACACAGACGTGACAAGCGCTGCTCGACATCCCCGCCCAGGGCCAGGAAGTCCAGGCACAACTCACGGCCGTCGAGCCGGGCGAATTCCTTGATCAACAGGCCCTGCCCGCGAGAGTAGGCTTTCCAGTGCAGGCGCCGCCAGGAGTCGCCGGGCTGGTAGACCTTCAATCCCTGGTAATCGTCGACACCCTGGCCATGGGCACGCATCCCCTCTTCGCGATCATCGCTGAGCACACTGGCCAGGGTCGGTAGCTCGCCTTCCAGGGGCTGCGGATAAACCAGCACCTTCTGGCCCAGGTCGAGCCGGCTCCAGGTCCGCAGGATCCCCAACGGAAAACTGCTCTCGACACCGATGCGCGGCGCGTGCAACCAGCCGCGCACCAGGGTCGGCCGGTTCAACTCCAGTTCGCAGAATCCCGCAGGCGGCACATCGACGCGATGCAAAGACTGCTTCGACCAGCCCAGGCCGATGGCCTGATGGGCTTTGCCGGCACTTTCCAGGCGCACGAGAAACCGCGCCTGCTCGCCGACGAACACCGCAGGCACCGTCCCGGCACTGAGCACCAGCCCCTGCAGGTTGCGCCAGGTATGCAGGATCGCCACCACGAACACCGACAACAACAGGAAGCACAGGGCGTAGGCCAGGCTGTTCTGGTAGTTGATGGCGACCATCAGGATCAGCGCCAACAGCGCGGCAAAGACTCCGCCGGCGCGATTGGGCATGATGAAGATCTGCCGCTGGGTCAGCTGAATCCGCGTCGAGGGCGGCAGGCGCCGCGCCAGCCAGGCCTGCCAGGCCCCGCGCAGGCGCCGGATCAAAGCGCCGGCACCTCGCGCAGCAGCCACTGCACCAGGGCACCACCGCCCTGCCCGGCCGGATCGGCACGCTCGCGCAGGCGATGGCTGACCACCGAGGGCAAGACCGCCTGGACGTCTTCCGGCACCACATAGTCGCGTCCGGCCAACAGCGCCCAGGCCCGGGCGGCGGCGAGGATCGCCAGGCTGGCGCGGGGTGACAGCCCCCAGGCAAATTGCGGCTGATCGCGGGTCGCCCCGACCAGGCGCAGCACGTAGTCCACCAACGGGTCGCTGGTGCGCACCTGCTTGACCTGCTGTTGCAACGCCGACAGTTCGGCATGGTTGAGAACCGGCTGCAACTTCGGCAGCAGGTCGCGGCGCGACACGCCTTGCAGCAGGGCCTTTTCCGCGGCCCGGGCCGGATAGCCGAGGGACACCCGCATCAGGAAACGATCGAGCTGCGACTCCGGCAAGGCGAAGGTACCGCCCTGGCTGCTGGGGTTTTGCGTGGCGATCACGAAGAACGGCGACGGCAAGGGCCGGGTGGCGCCTTCGATGGTCACCTGGCCTTCTTCCATGGCCTCGAGCAAGGCACTCTGGCTCTTGGGCGTGGCTCGGTTGATTTCGTCGGCCAGCACCAGTTCGGCGAAGATCGGTCCCGGGTGGAACACGAACAACCCGCTGTCCTTGTCGAACACCGAGGTGCCGAGGATATCGCTGGGTAGCAGGTCGGAGGTGAACTGGATACGCTGGAAGCTCAGGCCAAGGACCTTGGCCAGGGTGTGGCTGAGGGTGGTCTTGCCCATGCCGGGCAGGTCTTCGATCAGCAGATGACCGTTGGCCAGCAGGCAGGTCAGGGCCAGGCGAACCTGCGCATCCTTGCCCAACACCACCTGGTTCACGGCCTGCAGGCAGACTTCCAGTTTACTGCGCATAGGCAGACATCCGAACTTGGGAGATGCCTAGGATACTACCGTGTTTCTGGTGTTATGCAGGTGAGTGAAATAGTGCCATTTTCTACAACGGCACTGAACCTGCTTTCTGCAACGACACCAACCCCGTGGGAGCCGGCTTGCTGGCGATGGGGGCAACGCAGTGATCAATTACACCCCGTCATCGTTCATCGCCAGCAAGCCTCCTACCAAGAGGGCGCGTTCACAGGCTCAACGCCCGGCGCGGGATTCTCGGATGTAGAAGCGCGCCTTCTCAGCCTTGTTGGTGCAGCCCTCGTAGGCTTCGAACTGCTGCTGGGTCTTCGCTCCGGTCAGCAACGACAGCGCCTTGGAGTAGCTCACGGTCCCGGCAAAGCCTTCGGCCTTGGCCAGGTCCAACTCGTGCCAGGCGGCATCCAGCTGGGTACCACAACTGTCCCGGTAGGCGGTCTTGCCCGCACAACCGGCCAACGCCAACGCAATCAATGGCACACAGATCCAGGCTTTCATCAATGACCCCTCAGGAGAAAATAAACACTTGTGCAGGTTAAGACGGCGCGCCGGGCAAAAAGTGCCTTGGCCTTTCACTCAGCTTAGTCAATCAAGATGACGATAGCTGGCGTCAATCCGATTCGACGGCAAAGAACGGCCGATGCCATGATTGTACCCGTCTCGCCGTAGGTGCATTGTTAGCAACAGCTTGTTCAAGGACTGACTCATGAAAAAACGTGTCGCGCTGGTGCTTGGCTCGGGAGGGGCCCGCGGTTATGCCCATATCGGGGTGATTGAGGAAATCGAAAGACGCGGTTACGACATCGCCTGCATCGCCGGTTGCTCCATGGGCGCGGTAGTCGGCGGCATCTATGCCGCCGGCAAACTCGACGAGTATCGCCGCTGGATCGAGAGCCTGGACTACCTCGACGTACTGCGCCTGGTGGACGTGAGCTTCCGCCTGGGCGCGATTCGTGGTGAAAAGGTTTTCGGACAGATCCGCAAGATCGTCGGCGAGATCAATATCGAGGACCTGCGCATTCCCTACACCGCCGTCGCCACCGACCTGACCAACCAGCAGGAAATCTGGTTCCAGGAAGGCTGCCTGCACCAGGCGATGCGCGCCTCGGCGGCGATTCCCAGCCTGTTCACCCCGGTCATGCAGGGCAACCGCATGCTGGTGGACGGCGGTATTCTCAATCCCCTGCCGATCGTGCCGGTGGTCTCCAGCCACTGCGACCTGATCATCGCCGTCAACCTCAACGCCACCAACCAGAAGCAGTACCAGCTACCGGTGATCCAACGGCCGCCGGCGTTCAAGAGCCGCTTCAACAGCCTGCTCAGCTCCATGGGCTCACGCCTGCCGTTCCGGCGTAAACAGGCCGAAGAGCTGTTGCGCCTGGAACAACAGACCCTCGCCAGCGAAGCCGCCCGGGTCGGCAATCCCTGGCTCGACGGCCCGGAGCCGCAGGACCGACAAGCCGCCGCCGCACCGCAAGGCGACGGCGCGCCGAAGTCCGCCACCGGTTCGTTCATCATCGACAATGTGGGGCCAGCCTCGCTGCTGGACCTGATCAACCAGAGTTTCGAGGTGATGCAGACCTCGCTGGCGCAATACAAGATCGCCGGCTACCCGCCGGATATTCTGATCAACGTGCCGAAGCGGGTGTGCCGCTTCTTCGAATTCTACAAGGCGCCGGAACTGATCGCCCTGGGGCGGGAGATTGCCAGCGATACGCTGGATCGCTACGAGGAAGAAGGCCGCTAGATGCTCACAGGCGGGGTTTGCCACTGAACCAAGACAGAACGCGGTCTTGTGGGAGCGGAGCTTGCCCGCGAAGAGGCCCGTGAGAGCGCCAAAGGCTTCGCGGGCAAGCTCCGCTCCCACACTTCATCAAGGTCTCGTCGTACCCGGTCTTTGTGAAAACTGGCTTGCCAGCGCCCTTGACCGACCGGCATCAGCCCTGGCTATCGAGCAACCGATAACCCACACCCGCCTCGGTCACGATAAACCGCGGCGCGGTCGGGTCATCCGCCAGCTTCTGGCGCAAATGCCCGACCACGATCCGCAGGTAGTGACTGTCTTCGGTATGGGTCGGTCCCCAGATATCCTTGAGCAACTGCTGCTGGGTGATCACCCGCCCGGGATGCCGCGCCAGTTGCGCCAACACCGCATACTCCTTGCGAGTCAACGACACTTCCGAGCCATCGAGCAACACCCGCCGGTAGGCCAGGTCGATGGTCAGCGGACCGAAGGTCAACGCCGCCTCCTGGGCCTCGCCGCTGGGCGCCTGGCGCAACAGGGCGCGAATCCGCGCAAGGAACTCCTGGATACCGAACGGTTTGGTCACATAGTCGTTGGCCCCGCCGTCCAGCGCCTCGACCTTCTGCCCCTCGCCGGCCCGCACCGAGAGCACCAGCACCGGGGCAGTGGACCACTCGCGAAACTCCCGCAACACCTGCTGACCGTCCATGTCCGGTAGACCGAGGTCGAGCACCAGCAGGTCGGGTTTGTTCAAGGCGGCGTGGGCCAGACCCTCGGCGCCGGTGCCCGCTTCCAGCACCTTGTAGCCCTGGGACACCAGGCTGATGCGCAGGAACTTGCGAATCTGCGGTTCGTCGTCGATGACCAGGATGGTCGCAGTTTGAGTCATGGTCTTAACATCGTGACAATCGGTGGCCAAAGCATATCAGGCTTCACTTTCAATGCCCGGTTGCTCCTGCAAAGGGAGGAACAGGGTGATACAGGTGCCGTGGCCGTCAATGCCATCATCCACGGCGATATGCCCGCCGTGTGCGCCGACCATGCCCTGGCAGATCGCCAGGCCCAGGCCCGTGCCCTGCCCGCCGCGATCACCACGGGCGGCGGTGTAGAACATGTCGAAAATCTTGTGCCGCTCATCTTGCGGAATCCCCGGTCCTTCGTCGCTGACGGAAAAGAACAGCTCCTTGTCGGTGGTCCCGACGCGCAGTTGCAGGCGCCCCTGGGGCGGTGAAAAGCGCGCGGCGTTTTCCATGACATTGATCAGCGCCTGTTCGATCAGCGCCGCGTGCACATAGAGTAGCGGCAAATCCGCCGGCAACTCGGTACTGACCTGCAACGGCGCCAACACCGCCCGCAGCCGGTTCAGCGCGCTGCCGATGATATCCGCCGGCGCGACCCAGTCGCGCGCCAGCTTCAGCGCGCCGTGCCCGAGCCGGGTCATGTCCAGCAGGTTCTGGATATAGCGGTCCAGGCGCTCGGCTTCGTCGCGGGTGCCTTCGAGCAGTTCCCGGCGATCTTCCAGGGGAATCGCCTCGCCCAAGGCCAGCAGGCTGTCGATGCTGCCGCGCATGGACGTCAGCGGCGTGCGCAGATCATGGGACACCGAGGCGAGCAAGGCACTGCGCAGTTGTTCGGTTTCACCGTGCAGGCGTGCGGCCTCGAGGTCGTCGGCCAACTGCGCCCGGGCCAGCGCCTGGGCCAGCGGCTGGCTGAGGGCGGTCAACAGGCGTCGACGCTGCCCGCTCAGAGTCTGGCCATCTTTGGGACGCACCCCCAGCAGGGCCATTGGTCCTTCTTCCACCGACAACGGCCACCACCACCAACGCCCGAACGGCAGCGTCCCGGTGCCCATGCCCGCTGGCTGGTCGTGTTGCCAGGCCCAGTCGGCGGCGGCCCGCTCGGACTCGGAGAAGGTCTGCGGGCCGCCGGTCTCGACTTTCCAGCCGCCCTCGCCGTCGCGGTTGAGCAGGCACACCTGCAGTTCTTCCCAACCGCTGAGGTGTTGGGACGCGGCGCTGATCACCGCCTGGCGATCGGTGGCTGCCGTCAATTTGCGTGACAAGTCGAGCAGTTCGCTGGTTTCTTCCTGGGTATCACGCAGGGCCTCCAGTTGCCGCCGCTGACGCGCCGCGAGGTTACCGGTGAGCGCCGACATCAAGAGGAAAAACAGCAATGTCAGCACATCCTCCTCACGCTGGATGGCGAAGGAGAATTTCGGCGGGATGAACAGAAAGTCGTAACTCAGGAACGACAGCACCGCACAGGCCAGCGACGGCCCCAGGCTACTGCGCACCGCCACCAGCAAGACGGCGGCGAGGAACACCAGGGAGATATTCGGCAACGGCAGAATACTGGCCACGCCCCAGGCCAGGGCCGTGGCCAGGATCGTCGCCACCAGTGCCATCGCATAGTCGAACCAGACCACCGCTTGCGGGGCGCGGGTACGCGTGACCTGTTGCTCTTCGTCACGGTCCAGCACGTTGATTTCCAGACCATGGGCACTGCGCAACAAACGCGCCGCGAGGCCGCCACCAAACACCCGGCGACGCCAGTCCTGCCGCGACTGCCCGACCAGCACCAGGCTGGCGCGGCGTTCGGCGGCATGCTGGATCAGGGTCTTGGCCACCTCCCCGGCACGCAGCAGTACCACTTCGCCGCCGAGGCGCTCGGCCAGTTGTTGGGCGCCTTGCAGGCGCAGACGCGACGGTTCGTCGCGCACGCTGCCGTTGTCCACATGCACCAGGCTCCAGGGCAGATGCCGGCGCTGGGCGACCCGACTGGCATGGCGCACCAGCCGCTCGGCCTGGGCGTCACCGTCGACCCCCACCAGCAAGCGCCCCCGCAGGGCCGGCGCCGACTGGCCGAGGGTCCGGTAGCCGAGGGCCAGGTCGTTGTCGACCTGGGCCGCGGCCGTCTGCATGGCCAGTTCGCGCAGGGCGGTGAGGTTGGTCTGGGTAAAAAACGCATCGATGGCGGCGCGAGCCTGCTCCGGCACATAGACCTTGCCGTCGCGCAGGCGCTCCAGCAGTTCGCGGGGCGGCAAGTCGATCAGCAGCAGCTCATCGGCCTCCTGCAGGACCCAGTCCGGCAAGGTTTCACGAACCTGCACACCAGTAATACCGCGCACCTGGTCATTGAGACTTTCCAGATGCTGGACGTTGACCGTGGTGAACACGTCGATACCGGCGGCCAGCAATTCCTGGACATCCTGCCAGCGTTTGACGTGACGACTGTTGGGGGCATTGCTGTGGGCCAGTTCATCGACCAGCACCAGCTTGGGCTTGGCCTTGAGCAGGCCGTCGAGGTCCATTTCCTCGAGTAGCACGCCGCGATACTCCGAGCGCACCAGCGGCTGCTGCGGCAAACCGCTGAGCAGCGCCTCGGTCTCCGCGCGGCCGTGGGTCTCCACCACCCCGGCAAGGAGCTTTACACCCTGACGCAGTTGCGTGTGGGCGGCCTGCAACATGGCGTAGGTCTTGCCGACACCGGGCGAGGCGCCGAGGAAGACCTTGAGCCGGCCACGACCGTCGCGGGGCAGTTCTGCTAGGAGCGCGTCGGCGCGACCGGAATCACTCATGTCATCGGTTCTCACTTATGAAGCTGACACCACCGCCCCTTGTCGGAGCGGAGCTTGTGTGGGAGCGGAGCTTGCCCGCGAAGCTTTTGGCGTCCTTGAGGGCCCCTTCGCGAGCAAGCTCTGCTCCTACAAGGTAATGGTGTTTATTTCGAAACTTCGGCCAGGGCCGCATTCAAGGCAAGCACATTGATCACCGGAGGGCCAATCAACGGTTGCTCGATATGCATTTCAACCAATCGCTCGACATCGGCCGCCGGCAGGTTGCGCGCCTGCGCCACCCGCGCCAGTTGATAGCGAATCGCCTCAGGTGGCAAGTGCGGATCGAGGCCACTGGCCGAGGTGGTCAGCATCGACAGAGGCACCGGACCCTGGCCGGGCACCGCCTGCTTGGTCGCATCGTCGAAGATCCGCGTGGCCAGGGCCGGGTTGCTCGGGCTCAGGTTACTGGACGAACTCGACACAGTGGCGAAGGCCCCCGCCGAAGGCCGCGGGTGAAACCAGGTGTCACCGGTGAAATCCTGGGCAATCAGGGACGAGCCACGGACCTTGCCATCGGCATCGCGCACCAGGCTGCCATTGGCCTGTTCCGGGAAGGCCACCTGGGCCACGCCGGTGACCACCAGGGGATAGGCGACACCGGTAATCAGGGTCATCAGGACCAACAGGCTCAAGGCCGGACGTACTACGCTGGACATGTTCAATTCCTCAAATTCAGGGGTACACAACCTGTGGGAGCCGGCGTGCTGGCGATGGGGCCAGTGAGCCTTGCATCGCCTGATCGGCCGCCATCGCCGGCAAGCCGGCTCCTACAGTTTTCATGCGCTTGCCAGCGGCATCGCCGGCAAGCTCGCTACGTCACACCAGGTGCAGCGCCGTCAGCAGCATGTCGATGGCCTTGATCCCCACGAACGGCACCACGATGCCGCCCAGCCCGTAGATCAGCAGGTTGCGCCGCAACAGGTGCGCGGCACTCGCCGCCTGCACCCGCACGCCACGCAGGGCCAGCGGGATCAGCACGACGATGATCAGGGCGTTGAACACGATCGCCGAGAGGATCGCGCTCTGCGGGCTGGTCAGGTGCATGACGTTGAGCACGCCCAGCTGTGGATAAATCGAGGCGAACAGCGCCGGCAGGATGGCGAAGTACTTGGCCACGTCATTGGCGATCGAGAAGGTGGTCAACGCCCCCCGCGTCACCAGCAATTCCTTGCCGATCTGCACCACGTCCAGCAACTTGGTCGGGTCGCTGTCGAGGTCGACCATGTTCGCCGCCTCGCGCGCCGCCTGGGTGCCATCGTTCATCGCCATGCCGACGTCGGCCTGGGCCAGTGCCGGGGCGTCGTTGGCACCGTCACCGCACATCGCCACCAGCCGACCGTCGTTCTGTTCCAGGCGAATCCGCGCCAACTTCTTCTCCGGGGTGGCCTCGGCCAGCACATCGTCAACCCCCGCTTCCGCGGCGATCGCCGCGGCGGTCAGCGGGTTGTCGCCGGTCACCATCACGGTGCGGATACCCAGCTTG
Organism: Pseudomonas sp. MWU13-2100; assembly: GCF_023242365.1. Classification (GTDB taxonomy): domain Bacteria; phylum Pseudomonadota; class Gammaproteobacteria; order Pseudomonadales; family Pseudomonadaceae; genus Aquipseudomonas. Next base: position 42,395 of record NZ_JALLIX010000041.1, on the reverse strand, counting down.
CGCAACTCGGCGAAACGATCACGGATGCCCGGCTTGACCACGTCCTTCAGATGAATAACCCCGAGCAGGCGACCATCGGCGCAGACCAGCAAGGGCGTACCGCCGCTCTGGGCGATCCGGTCGACTTCGCGGGACAACACTGGCGACAGGTCGCCGCGCTTCTGGCCGACAAAGGCCAGCAACGAATCCACCGCGCCCTTGCGGTACACCCGGCCCTGGTAGTCGACACCCGACAGGCGCGTTTCAGCACTGAACGGTACGGCGGTCAGTGCGCTCGCCGGCGGTTCTTGCTGTGGGTGCAGTTCGCGCAGGTACTCGACAATCGACTTGCCTTCGGCGGTGTCATCCGCCAGCGAGGCCAGCAAGGCGCCTTCGGCCAGTTCCTTGGCGCTGACGCCAGGGGTGGCATAGACCGCCGTACAGCGACGGTTACCGAAGGTGATGGTGCCGGTCTTGTCCAGCAACAGCACATGTACGTCACCCGCCGCTTCCACCGCGCGACCGGACTTGGCAATCACGTTCAGGCGCACCAGGCGGTCCATCCCGGCGATACCGATGGCCGAGAGCAGGCCGCCGATGGTGGTCGGAATCAGGGTCACCAACAGCGCCACCAGAAACACCAACGGCAGGCTGCCGCCGGAGAAGTGGGCAAACGGCTGCAGGGTCACCACCACCAGCAGGAAAATCAGGGTCAGACCGATCAGCAGGATGTCCAGCGCCACTTCGTTGGGGGTCTTCTGGCGCTTGGCGCCCTCCACCAGGGCGATCATGCGATCCAGGGTCGACTCGCCAGGGTTGGCGGTAATGCGCACGACCAGCCAGTCAGACACCAGGCGGGTGTTGCCGGTGACCGCCGAACGGTCACCGCCGGACTCGCGGATCACCGGTGCGGATTCGCCGGTAATCGCCGCTTCGTTGACGGCGGCGATCCCTTCGATCACCTCGCCATCGCCGGGAATCATTTCCCCGGCGACCACCCGTACCACATCCCCCTTGCGCAGATTGGCGGCCGGAACCGACTCAAAGCTGCCATCGGCCTTGCGACGATGGGCCACCAGGCCTTCGCTGCCAGCCTTCAGGCTGTCGGCGCGGGCCTTGCCGCGGCCTTCGGCCAGGGCCTCGGCAAAGTTGGCGAACAACACGGTGAACCACAGCCAGAGGGCGATCTGGGCGGAGATAAAGATCGAAACAGTGCTGTCCGGCACAAAGCACAAGACAGTGGTCAGAATCGCCGTCAGTTCGACCACGAACATCACCGGCGCCCGTTGCAACTGGCGCGGGTCGAGCTTGACGAAGGCTTGGACCAGAGCCGGACGCCATAGGGCAGAGATCGCGGTCTTGGCCGGCTCGGCCACTTTGGCTTGCGCCGTTTTTCCTGCGGGAAGAGGCATATTCATCATTATTTCCTCAGAAACCCATGCTCAAGTGTTCGGCAATCGGTCCCAACGCCAGCGTCGGCAGGAAGGTCAGGCCACCCACCAGCAAGATGGTCACGGTCAACAGCGTGACGAACAGCAGGCCATGGGTCGGAAAGCTGTTTTGGCCAATCGGTGCGGTTTTCTTCATCGCCAGGCTGCCGGCCAGGGCCAGTACCGGGAGGATGTAGCCGAAGCGGCCGAGCAGCATGCTCAAGCTCATCATCAGGTTATGGAACGTGGTGTTGGCGCTGAAACCGCCAAATGCCGACCCGTTGTTGGCCGAAGCCGAGGTGTAGGCATAAAGCAACTGGCTGAAACCATGGGGCCCCGGGTTGCTGATCGCGGCGGCCGGTCCTGGCAGGCTGGCCGCCAGCGCGCCGAGCACCAGGGTGCCCACCGGCATCACCAGCAAGGTCACCACCAGCAGTTGCACTTCCTTGGCCTGGAGCTTCTTGCCCAGGTATTCCGGGGTACGACCGATCATCAGGCCGGCGAGGAACACCGCGATCAGCACGTTCAGCAACATACCGTAGAGGCCCGCGCCGACGCCGCCGAAGATCACCTCGCCGACCATCATGTTGACCAGCGCGACCATCCCGCTCAACGGGTTGAGGCTGTCATGCATGGCATTGACCGAACCGTTCGACGCGGCCGTGGTGGTCACCGCCCAGAGCACGCTGGCGGTGGTACCGAAGCGGGCTTCCTTGCCTTCCAGCGGAGCGGTCTGCTCTACCAGCGGATTGTGCAGCGCCGGGTTCGGTTGATATTCGGCGTACAGCGAGACCGCGCCGCCGATCAGCAGCAGGGCCAACATACAGCCCATGATTGCCCGGCTCTGGCGCAGGTCCTTGACGTAATGCCCGAAGGTGAAGACCAGTGCCGCCGGAATCAGGATGATCGACACCAGTTCGATCAGGTCGCTCAGGGCGGTGGGGTTTTCGAAGGGGTGGGCCGAGTTGACACCGAAGAAACCGCCGCCGTTGGTGCCCAGTTGCTTGATCGCGATCTGGCTGGCCGCCGGACCCAGGGGAATGACCTGGTCGACGCCCTGCATCGTCACGGCATTGACGTAGTGCGCAAAGGTCTGCGGTACGCCCTGCCAGACCAGGAACAGCGCCAGCACCAGGCACATCGGCAGCAGGCCATAGAGGGTGGCACGGGTCATGTCGACCCAGAAGTTGCCCAGGGTCGCCGCCGAGCGGCGACTGATGCCACGACACAGGGCGACCAGCACGGCCAGGCCGGTGGCGGCGCTGACGAAGTTCTGCACGGTCAGGCCGGCCATCTGGCTCAGGTAGCTGAGCGAGGCTTCACCGCTGTAGTTCTGCCAGTTGGTGTTGGTCATGAAACTGACGGCGGTGTTGAACGACAGGGTCCACTCCAGCCCCGGCAGATTCTGCGGGTTGAGCGGCAGGTACTGCTGGAACAGCAAGATCGCGAACAACAGCAGGAAGCCCGCAAAGTTGAAGGCGAGCAAGGCCAAAGCGTATTTCTGCCAGCTCTGTTCGCTGCCGGCGTCGACCCCGGACAGGCGATAACAGGCCCTCTCCAACGGCCCGAGCACCGGCGTCAGCCAGGTGCGCCGACCTTCCATCACATTGTAATAGAACCGCCCCAGTGCCGGTGCTGGCGCAAGCACCAACACGAGAAACGCCAGGATCAGCAAATAGTCATAACTGTGCATACCTGCCGCTCCTAGTTCCGATCCGCGCGCAACAGCGCGACCAGTAGATAAATGAACAGCGCCACAGCCAACAGCAGTGACACCCCGTCCAGAATGCTCATGGAATTTTCCCCTTGGTACGGCAACAGCCGTGTGTGGCGTTCATTGTCATGAGGAAGGCCGTAAAGGAACGAGAGCGACGCCGGGGGCGATGCGTAAAGAAGGCGTAAAGAGTGCCTTTACGTAGGAGTTACACCCTAGAATCCGCACGGGTTCCAGGGAGATGAGCGGTTTGACGGAGACTGCGTGTATCAGTCTCGATACAAAACCGACAAGCGGCCAACACCCACCCCCTGTAGCTTCGCGCATAGCTACACTTGAAAGGGATCCCGGCCTTCGATCCGGGTACCTATCCTGCAACAATTCGCGGCCCCTCTTTTCCGGGTTGGCCGCTTACCGGTAGATAATCGCCCGCATGCAGAACACTCCCGCTCCTCTGGCTGATGTCAACAAATCGCTTCCAACGGGCGATGACAAGCGCTGGAATGTCCGCGCGCTGATCGTCGATGACGATATTCCCATCCGCGAACTGTTGATCGACTACCTGGCGCGCTTCAGCATCCAGGCCACCGGTGTCACCGACGGCGCCGGCATGCGCCAGGCCTTGCAGCTTGAAACCTTCGACGTGGTGGTTCTCGACCTGATGCTTCCGGGTGAAGACGGCCTGTCGTTGTGTCGCTGGCTGCGCACCGAATCGGACATTCCGATCCTGATGCTCACCGCCCGCTGCGAACCCACCGACCGGATCATCGGCCTGGAACTGGGTGCCGACGACTATATGGCCAAGCCCTTCGAGCCCCGTGAACTGGTGGCCCGAATCCAGACCATCCTGCGCCGGGTGCGCGACGATCGCACCGAACAGCGGGCCAATATCCGCTTCGACAACTGGCGTCTGAACAGTGTGCTGCGCCAATTGATCGCCGACGACGGGCTGGTGGTGCCACTGTCCAACGCCGAGTTCCGCCTGCTCTGGGTCTTCATCGAACGCCCGCGCCGGGTCCTCAGCCGCGAACAGTTGCTCGACGCCGCCCGAGGTCGCTCGATCGAGGCTTTCGACCGCAGCATCGACCTGCTGGTCTCGCGCCTGCGGCAGAAGCTCGGCGACGACCCGAAATCGCCACAACTGATCAAGACCGTGCGCGGTGAGGGCTACCTGTTCGACGCGAGAGAAATCGGCTGATGCGCGCACGCCTCGACACGCTGTTCGGTCGCCTGTTCGGCGTGTCACTGGTGGCGATCATCCTCGCCCACATGCTGGGTTTTCTCTGGTTCCATCATTATGGCGGCCCACCGCCACCGCCACCGCCTCCCGGTATGAGGGAAAATTTCGACCCCAACCATCCGCCCCCTCATCGCCGTCCACCTCGCCCCTGGTTTGGCGGACCGCTGGTGCCGCTGACACTCCAGATCATTTCCCTGGTGATTGTCGCCTGGTATGGCGCCAAGCTGCTGTCGCGACCGATCCAGCGCCTGAGTGACGCCGCCGAACGCCTGAGCGAAGACCTCAACAGCCCGCCGCTGGATGAAACCGGCCCGCGTGAAGCACGGCTGGCGGCCAACACCTTCAACCTGATGCAGCAGCGCATCCGCGAACAGGTGCAGCAACGCGGACGCATGCTCGGCGCCGTGTCCCACGACCTGCGTACACCGCTGTCACGCCTCAAGCTGCGCCTCGAACAGGTCGACAACATGAAACTCCAGGGCCAGATGCGCCAGGACCTGGACGACATGATCGGCATGCTCGATGCCACCCTCAGCTACCTGCATGAGCAGCGCACCAGCGAAGCCATGCAATGGATGGACGTCCAGGCCCTGGTCGAATCGCTGTGCGAAAACGCCCAGGACCAGGGCTCGCGAGTCCAGGCCAGCGGCCATTGCGCACCGTTGCTGGTGCAGCCCATGGCATTGCGTTCGTGCCTGAACAACCTGCTGGACAATGCCCTGCGTTACGCTGGCGATGCGCTGATCACCCTGGAAGACAGCCGCCGGCAACTGCTGATCCGGGTCATCGACCATGGTCCTGGGATTGCCGCGGAGAAACGCGAGGCTGTGTTCGAACCTTTCTATCGCCTGGAAGGTTCACGCAACCGCAATTCCGGCGGCGTCGGCCTGGGCATGACCATTGCCCGGGAAGCGGCCCAGCGCCTGGGCGGCGAACTGACCCTGGAAGAAACCCCGGGCGGCGGCCTGACCGCCGTGGTCCGTCTGCCCCGGGCCTGAGCGCTCTGTGTGACAACCGGTACAAAACCCACACACCCTCGACACCTGAGCCTTGGAGGCTGCACAGGCCGATGCACCGTCATCGGCTTTGCCAACACTTAGGGAGTGTGCACTTATGAGCACGATCAGTAGCGTCAGCAACTACTCGGGCTATACCGGTTACAACACCAGCAGCACCACGGCGACGCAACGCCAGCAACAGTTCCAGAAGCAACTGCTCGCCAAGCTCGACACCAATGGTGACGGCTCCATCAGCAAGGACGAACTGAACGCCGCCCTGTCGCAGAACAGCGGCAGCAAAGTGCTCAATGACCTGAGTCAGAATTTCAGCACGCTGGACACCGACGGCAGCGGCACCATCAGCGCCACTGAACTGTCGGCGATGAAACCGCACGGTCACGGCGGTGGCGACGGCAAACCCGATACCCAACTGGCCGACGCCTTGCTCAAGGCCCTGGACAGCAATGGTGACGGTTCCGTCAGCAGCAGCGAACTGGCCGCCGGGCTGAGCAATGCCGGCAGCAGCGCCGACAGCGCCTCGATGTTCAGCGAACTGGACAGCAATGGCGACGGCAGCATCAGCCAGGCCGAATTGACCAGCGCCTTGCAAGGCAACTCGTCCAGCAGTTCGACCACTGGCACGACCAGCAGCACCAGCACCAGCGCCAGCCTCAACGCCACCACGTTGCTGCTCCAGGCCCTGGCCAGTGCCAGCGGTAGCAGCAATACCGGTAGCGGCTCGGGTACGGGGTCGGGCACCAACAGCCAGACCGCCCAGGAAAACATCGCCGAGGCGTTGAGTCGGTTGATGGTCAACCTCAAGAGCCAGACCGTGGCACAGAGCGGCAGCAGCGTTGCCGCCGCGGCTTGATCCACTCCTGATTGGTGCACCACCCCCTGTAGGAGCCGGCTTGCTGGCGATGACGTCCGGACAGACGACACAAGGCTCAAGGACCCCATCGCCAGCAAGCCGGCGCCTACAGGTCCGCTAGCGTTTTCAAGATCGAACGAAAATCACTGTTTCTCTTCGCGCCGCGACTGACTCGCACTCCAATCGATCAACAAGCTGTAGGCCACCGCCAGCAAGGTCGGGCCGATAAACAGGCCGATAAAGCCGAAGGCGATCAAGCCGCCGAACACTCCCAGCAACACAATCACCAACGGCAGGTTGCCACCACGGCTGATCAGGTACGGCTTGAGCACGTTGTCCACGCCGCTGATGATAAAGGTGCCCCAGATCCCGAGAAACACCGCCATCCCGTACTCGCCTTTCCAGGCCAGCCAGGCCGTGGCGGGAATCCAGACCAGCGGTGGCCCCATGGGAATCAGGCTGAGCAGGAAGGTCGCTATACCCAGCACCAGGGCACCGGGAATACCGGCGATCAGGAAACCGATCAGCGCCAGCAGGGCCTGGGCCGCCGCCGTGCCGATCACGCCATTGACCACCCGCTGCACCGTGCCCGCCACCAGCTCCTGGTAGTAATCGGCACGCTCGCCGATCAGCCGCTCCAGCAGTCTATGGATAAAGGCCGCCAGTCGCGGACCGTCGCGATAGAAAAAGAACACGAAGACAATACTCAAGGTCAGCTCGAGGATCCCGCCGCCGATCTGCGCACTGCGCGCCAGCAGCCAGTTGCCGACCTGCCCCAGATAAGGTTTGATTGTCATCAGCAAGGCCGCGCCCTGCTGGTCGATGGTGTTCCAGAGGCCCACCAGGCGTTCGCCGACGATGGGCACGGTGCCCAGCCAGGCCGGTGCCGCCGGCAACCCGTCGACCTGAGCGTCCTTGATGAAGGTCACCGCATCGCGCACATGGTCGGCCAGGTTCAGCCCCAGCCAGACCAGGGGCACGGCCACCAGCAACATCCAGCCCAGGGTCAGCAACCCGGCCGCCAGGGATTCGCGGTGACCAAGGACCCGGGTCAACAGGCGCATCAGCGGCCAACTGGCAAACGCCAGCACGGCGCCCCAGAACAGCGCCGACCAGAACGGTGCCAGCACCCACAAGGTGGCACCGAACAGCACCAGGAGCAGTATCTGCACCAGCAGACGATCATTATTGGGCATGGTCTTTCCAGACAAGAGACGGCAATGAAAGCGTAGGCGAAGCCAAGGTCAGGCGTTTACCGACAGACGATCCGGGTTCAACCACAAACGCGCATGATCGTCTCTCGGTGGTCTTTCGTACAGCCTCTAGCGCAGCAATTCGATATGCAAACCACGGGAGACGGCGTCGCCCACCTCCAGGCGTGCGGCCCTCACACCCTGGGCCATCAGCGCTTGGCGCCAGGCCTCGGCGGTGGCTCCCGAAAGGCTGACCCGCGAGGTAGAGTCCAGGTTCAGGCCGCGGGAAATCAGGGTGACCCAGGTGTCCTGGGGGGCGCCGGTCAATTTCGGAAAATCGAGCTTGCCGGTGTCGCGCAGTTCCCGCAGCAAGGTCGCGGAAGTGGGCAGCAACTCACCCAGCGGCGAAGCGGAGGCGAACTGCTCCACATGCAGGTAGGCACGGCGGTTGCCCCGGGTGATGCTGTACAAGGCCACCAGCGAATTGTCCGCCGGGGCCGCCAGGCGCAACAGCAGGTAGGCCTGCTGATCGTCGGCACCGGACAACGCGGAGTTACCGAACACTTCATTGGCCCACAGGCTGTTTTCCCCGCAGTCGCGGGCCTGGCACCAGAACAGCAGCTGCGCGCCCTCCTTCTGCAAGGCTTCGCGCGCCGCGGTAAAGGCTTCGTCGGCACCGTGCTCGGGCGGCAACTCGTAGGTCACCGAGGTCATCTGCCCACGGGCACTGACCTGGGCATCCGTGCGCAAGCGGTTGCTGATCTTGCGGATCGCGCTCTGTGGATAAATCCGCTCCAGCTCGGCCGGCGCCCGATAGTCGACAATCTGTGCATCGGCCAGACGCGGCACCAGTGCCAGGTCGTGGCTGCCCGGTAGATCGGCGGCGACAAGCGCCGAACTGCAACAGGCCATCCCAATGGCGCAGGCCAGGGCTGTGGATAACTTCATCATCGGATAGACAGGGCCTGAACGGTAAACGCGATAGCCGGAACAGGACGTGCCGGAACAGGACGACTCAAGGTCGTGTGGAGGTCGAGGTCTGGCATGGTTGTCTCCCTTTCAACCCTCCAAGCCTCGACAGTTGCAGGCGACAAGTCAAGGCGTGGAGAAAAAGCGATTGAAACAGTCTGCGACAAGGATGGCGCCGGCCTCGTCGTTCAGGTGCAGATGGTGCCCGCCCGGCAGGCGCTCCAGGCTAAAGGGTAGACGATCAAGCAAGTCCTTGTGCTGGGCCAGCATGCCTTGCTCGGCCACCACCAATTGCGTCGGGCAGGCGATACGGCGGATAAAGGCCATGGCCTGCTCCTCAGTCAGGCGCAGCGGCGACGGCAGGGTCAGGCGGTTGTCGCTACGCCAGGTGTAGCCGCCGGGTACCGGCATCAGCCCGCGCTGGGCCAGCAATTCAGCAGCTTCGCGGCTGACCGCCACCAGGCCCTTCATTCGTGCCTCGATGGCCCGGTCCAGGGTCGGGTGCACCGATTTGCGCTTGTCCCGCAACTCCAGCTGCGCCTGCAAGGCCATGCCCAGGCGCTCGGCGGCGTTTTCACCACTGCCGGTGGGGGGAATCACGCCATCGATCAGGGCCAGACGCGTCACCCGTTCCGGCAAGGCTCCGGCCAACACGATCGAGACAATCGCGCCCAACGAATGCCCCAACAGGCTGAAGCGCTTCCAGCCCAACTGCTCGGCCACCTGCAAGACATCGTAGACGTAGTCCCACAACGCGTACCCGGCGCCCACCGGTCGATGCCCGGAATGCCCGTGCCCGGCCATGTCCAGGGCGACGATACGCAGGCCGTGCAGCTTCGGCGCCAGGCGCGCGAAGCTGTTGGCGTTGTCCAGCCAGCCGTGCAGGGCAATCACCGGCTGGCCATCCTCGGGACCGAACAGATGGGCCGCCAACTCGATATGCGGCAGGCTCAGGCGCACTTCTTCGACCGGATGGCTCATGCACAATGCCCCTGCCCGGCCTGGCGTTCCCAACGGGTGAAAATATCCTTGAGCAGGCGCGCGGTGTCCTGCGGACGCTCCAGGGGAAACATGTGGCCGCCGGGCATGCTCAGGGATTCGCCATGGGGCAAGCGGTCGACACTGCGGGTGTGATGCGGCATGACCACCCGGCTCTGCTGCCCGCGAACCACCGCCAGCGGCACCTTCAAATGCCGGGCCAGCCCCGGGCTGGTATGCGGGACGCCACGATAGATGCTGATTTCCGTGGCCGGATCGAAGCTCAGGCGCAGGCGCCCGCCGTCCTGGCGCAGACCGTGTTGCAGGTACGCATCGAAGCACTCCGGATCGAAACCACGGAACAGGGTCTTACCCGCAAAGTAATTGCGCGCGGCATCGAGATCGGCGAACTCCTCCCGCCGCCCGAGGGTCCGCCCGGCCGGCGTCAGCCGATCGATAAAGCCCAGGCGCTTGGCCGCGCGGATCACCCACTGGTCGGTGCGGGTCAGCACCGGCGAATCGAGCATCACCACGCCCTTGTAGAGCTGCGGACGACGCAGGGCCGCGTGCAGATGCAGGACGCCGCCCAGGGAATGACCGACGCCCCAGACCGGTTCGGGCTGTTGCTCCAGGTGGTGGATCAGTTCGTCGACCAGGTTGTGCCAGTTATCGTCCGCCGGAAAACGCGGATCATGGGCATGCTGCTGCAGATGCGCCACCTGATACTCCGGGGCCAGTGCGGCAAACAACTTGCCGTAGGTCCCCGAAGGAAAACCGTTGGCGTGGGCGAAAAACACGGGCTGCGACATACCGGGAGCATCTCGAAAAAGACAGGCGTCCATTGTCGGCACGCGCGGGTCCGACAGCAATGACCGTAACTGCCAGGAATGATGACAGTCCGGCCATGGCTATGACGGGGCTCAGCGCGCCGGCGGTGTTTGCCCCAGCGGCACCACGGCCATGGTCAGGCGCGACACACAGCTGGCCTTGCCCTCGTCACTGCTCAGGCGGATATCCCAGACATGGGTGGTACGGCCGATATGGATGGCCTTGGCCACGGCGGTGACTCGCCCGCTGCGCAGGCCGCGCAGGTGGTTGGCGTTGATTTCCAGGCCCACGCAATAGAACTTGCTCGCGTCGATGCACAGGTAGCTGGCCATGGAGCCGACGGTTTCGGCCAGTACCACCGAAGCGCCGCCGTGCAGCAGCCCGTAGGGTTGATGGGTACGATGATCGATGACCATGCTGGCGCTCAGCGATTCGTCGTCGATGGCCTCGAAGCGAATATCCAGGACTTCGCCGATGGTGTTTTTCTGCAAGGCATTGAGTTGTTCGAGATCCGGTACGGTGCGCCACAAAGCCATTGTCGATGTCCTCATTGTGGTTATTTTTCATGCCCGCGGCCATAGGCTGGAGCCGTGTTTGCGCCAGGCGTCACACGGCAAGGCCCGACCAACCGAGCAGACGCTCGGTCGACTATTTCACGGAAGAACAGAAGCCCGCAAGCTGAAAAAGGCCCCATGCAGCGCAGGAGACAACAGCCTGCGCCAAGAAAGCCGGGCGGAATCTGATAGTCGCCGAGGGGCATATCGCGTCGAATTTCCGCCTTCCAGCCCTTGCAAGAGATCTCCATGGCAACGATAGGCCGTCTTCTTCGTCGCTTCATGCCCTCGGGTAACGCCCAGGTCCCCGCGCGCTCAACCGCCAGCCCGAGCGAGCCGCACAACCACACGGTCCGCGAGCTGATGCCAGACGATTTCTCGCAGATCGAACGGGACCTGACCCTGCTGGGCTTGAAGGACTCGCTGGCCCAGGCACGGATGTTCCTCGGCAGCGCACCGTGCCTGCGCCAGTACCCGTTGGCCGACCTGCTGGAACTGATGGCCGACGCTGCCGCCCGTTTTACCGGCATCCTGCACAGTTGGGACGGCGTGCATCTGGACGGTGGCGGCCGTGTGTCCCTGCATGTGCAGAAGAAACTCTTCGACCTGCGAGTGCCGCCCTCGCTGTCACCGCAACTGACCAATGCGCTGAAGCGCTGTGCCCTGAATATCGTCGCCCAGGATCAGCAGGCCGTCGCGTGCCTGCCCTTCCAGGACGACGAAACCCGCCGCGCCTTCAGGTACTGGAACAAAGCCACCATCTGCGAGGCGCTAAGGACCTTGCAGGTGACCAACGTCAATATGATCGGTGTTGACCTGAGCGGTGGCGATTTACGTGGGGTGAGATTTTTCGGGCAATACCAGGAGGCCGACTTCAGGGCGGCCAATCTCAACGGCGCGCTGCTCTCGAGCGGTTTCAAAAGCAACGACTTCAGTCATTGCGACCTGAGGAACACCATACTCTCAGGCCACTTCGAAGCCTGTCGGTTCAAAGGCGCCAAGGTCAACGCCACGACCTTGAAAAACACCCGCACCGATCTGCTCGGTGCGGTGTTGAGCCACTGAACCTCAGGGGTGCCTGACGCTCAACAACGTCATCGCCCCCTCCAGCGGCAACTCCCCTTCCAGCTCGGCCAGGCTCGCCGTGCCCATGGGCTCGGGCTGGTGCACATGACCGTGCTGCAACAAGCTGAGCAGATTGCCCACCAGCGGCTGATGACTGACCAGCAACAGGTTCTCGCCCGTGTCGAGCCGCGAGCTGACATCCCGCGGATTGCTCTCGGGGGTCAGCCAGGGCACGGTGATGATCTCGCCTTCGAAGCCCAGCACCTCAAGCACAAGCTGCGCGGTTTGTTGCGCCCTCAGGTAGGGACTGGCGTAGATCGCCTGCAACGGCTGGCCGATCAGCTGGGCGGCGCTGCGCAGGACCTGCTCGCGGCCATGGGCGGTCAACGCCCGTTCGGCGTCGCTGCGGGCCTGGGGTTCGGCTTCGCCATGACGCAGAACCCAGACTTTCATAGCTTGGGTTCCTCGTCGCGGGCCGGATGCGGCGCCGGCGGCACCACATGCGGGGCTTCGCCCTCTGGTGCCCGCGGGGTCGGCCAATCGGCGAACGGCCAAGGCTTCTGTTCGGTATGGAAACTGCCGAAGCGACCGATCTGGGCGAGGAACTGGCTCAGGCTGTCGCCGAAGTTCATCAGGTTGGCGCTTGGCGCGCCGTAGAACAACCTGTAACCCAACTGCACCAGCACGACCCCGCCGAGGATGAACTGGGCGACCTGCCAGACCAGCAGGAACACCAGCATCCAGACAATGCGCAACACAATGGATTCGTACTTGGACTCGTTCATGACTCGCTCCCGTGGCGCTGACTTTCAGTTGAAACCGCTGGTGGAAATAAAATCGACATCGGTTTTCGGCTCGCCGCGCATCAGCAGCTCGATGACCTGGTTCAAGGTCCGCCCTTCAAACAGAATGGCATGCAAACCGGCCACCAGAGGCATATAGACCCCAAGTTCCTGCGCCTTGACCTTCAGCACCTTGAGGGTATTGACCCCTTCGGCGACCTCGCCCAGGCGGGTGACCGCCTCTTCCAGGCTCAGGCCCTGGCCGAGGGCAAAACCGACCTGATAGTTGCGGCTCTTGGGTGAAGAACAGGTGACGATCAGGTCGCCGACCCCGGCCAGGCCGAGGAAGGTCATGGGGTTGGCGCCCTGGCTGACGGCAAAGCGGGTCATTTCCGCCAGGGCCCGGGTGATCAGCATGCTCTTGGTGTTCTCGCCCATGCCCAGCGCCACCGCCATGCCGGCAATGATCGCGTAGACGTTCTTCAACGCCCCGCCCAGTTCGACGCCAAAGCGGTCGGCGCTGGCATAGACACGAAAGGTCCGCCCGTGCAGCGCGGCCTGGACGCGACCGCAGAGTTCCTCGTCCTCGCTGGCGACCACCGTGGCGGTCAGGGCGTGCTCGGCCACTTCGCGAGCCAGGTTCGGCCCGGACAACACGCCGATCCGAGCTTGCGGCGCGATATCTTCAAGGATCTCGCTCATCAGTTTGAAAGTGTGCGCCTCGATGCCTTTGGTCAGGCTCACCAGCAGCTTGCCGCCCAGGCGCTCGGCATGGGGCGCCAGCACGCTGCGCAGCGCGCTGGAGGGCAAGGCGACAAAAAACAGTTCGCAGTCGTCGAGGGTCGCGACCAGGTCAGTGACCGGCTCGACCGCCGGATGTACCTTGATACCCTTGAGGTAACGCGGATTCTCGCGATTGACGCGAATCGATTCGGCCTGCTCGGGATCACGCATCCATTGGCGCACCCGATGACCGTTCTCGGCCAGCAGATTGGCGATGGCAGTGCCGAAACTTCCGCCACCCAGAACCGCGATTGGGTACTGTTCAGTCATATGTAACCCGTCTATCCCTACCAATGGCGATGGCTGCATTATACGGAGCATGCCACCGGCAGCCAGCCCCAATACAAATCCTCTAAACGGATGCAATCCTTGTGGGAGCCGGCTTGCCGGCGATGGGGCCCTTGAGCCTTGCAGCCTCCTTACGGACGCCATCGCCGGCAAGCCGGCTCCCACAGGTTTGCGGCGAGGTCACGGCTGCGACAGCTTGACCGATTCAACCTATACAATGACGGCCATACGCCATGGCAAACCGGCCAAGCTCGGTTAACATGCACGGCTATTATTTTTTTCAAGGCTGTGCCGTGTCTTTTGGCCCTCCCACCGCGCGTTCCACCGTCGTCCTGGCCCTGATCTTCAGCGGCCCGTTGCTGGCTGACGACCTGTTCATGGAAAACCAGCCCCTGCCCGAGGTGTTGACGGCCACCCGTCTGAAACAATCGCCGGCCGCCGTACCCGGCAGCATGACGGTCATCGACAACGAACTGATCAAGGCCAGCGGTGCCCGGGATATCAGCGAACTGTTGCGCCTGGTGCCGGGCATGATGGTCGGCTACACCAACGGCAACCAGCCCAGCATCAACTACCACGGCACCGATGCCAGCAACGCCCGGCGCATGCAGGTACTGATCGACGGCCGCTCGGTCTATCGCGCGGGCCTGGCAACCGTGGACTGGAGCGATATCCCGGTGGCCCTCGAGGATATCGAGCGCATCGAGGTGTTTCGCGGCCCCAACACCGTCAGCTACGGCGCCAACGCGCTGATGGCAGTGGTCAATATCCTCACCAAATCACCGGGCAGCACTCACGGTTCAACCCTGAAGATCACTCGCGGCGAGCGCGGCATCAATGACTGGTATGCCAGCCAGGGCAGCGGCTGGGGTACCGGCGACCTGCGACTGTCGATGTCCGGCGAGGAGGACGAGGGGTTCCAGAGCGACCATCTGGGCAATGACTACCGTGACGGCCGGCGTGTCACCCGCGCCAGTCTCTCGGTCAGCCAGATGCTCAATGAACAACAGAGCATCGACTGGCAATTGAACGTCAAGGACGGCACCAACCAGCGGCCCTATACCTACCGGGCGGTGTTTCCCGGGATCACCGCGGCCGGCGACAACTCCGACGTACTGGCCAAGGACTACGCCGGTTCTCTGCGCTGGAACCTCGATATCAATCCCCAGCATAGCCTGTATATCCAGGGTTCGGCCCAGCACTGGGATCGCCAGCAGGTCTGGCAAGCCTGCGATGCCAAGGTCTCGTTCAGTCCGCAACTGACCCGGTTGTGGCAGTTGAATCCCAACTATGCCGAGAACCTGGCCCGTAACATGACCCATTACACCGTCGGCAGCCCCCCTCCGGGTGGCGTCCAGGAGCAGACACTGGCCAATCAGGTTCTGGACCAATGGTTCAATCAGGGTGCCAGCCAGACCGTCTGCGGCAATATCGACCAGAGCACCCGCGAGACCCGCTACGACCTCGAACTGCAGGACACCCTGAGCCTGTCGGACAGCCTGCGCCTGGTCAGCGGCATGAACTATCGTTATGACAAGGCCGACTCCGAGACCTACTTCAACGGCACCCTCGACGACAGCACCTGGCGCCTGTTCGGCCAGCTCGAGTGGCGCGCCAGCGAGCACTGGCTGGTGCAGGGCGGCGCCATGTACGAAGACGCGCAACTGACCGGTGCCTCCCTGACCCCGCGTTTTGCGCTCAACTACCTGATCAATCCCCGGCACGGCTTGCGCGCGGTCTATTCCGAAGCGATCCGCTCGCCGGACATGTTCGAGAACAACGTCAACTGGAGCTACAAGGTCACCAACCTGAGCTCGCCCACCTACGGCCAGAACAGCGGCCAGTATTTCGTCCAGACCCGTGGCCCGGGAAACCTGGACAAGGAACGCATGCGCTCGCGGGAACTGGGTTATAACGGCTTCTTCGCCGAGATCGGCCTGAGCCTGGACGTGAAGCTGTTCTATGACGAAATCAGCGACATGATCAGCACGCCGTTGCGCAATAACCAGTTTATCGCCAGCAATGCCAACAGCTCGCGCTTCACCGGCAGCGAGGCCCAGTTCGACTGGCGCCTGGGCAGCGCCGACCGCCTGCGCCTGACCTATGCCTATGTCGATGTCCAGGCCAGCAACCCGGTCGACGAGCAGTTCACCGCCCGCAACAGCGGCTCGGCCGGCTGGATGCGCGACTGGGGCGGCGGCTGGTCGAGTTCAGTCTTCTACTATGGTGACGATGCCATCAACCAGTATCGTTTCGAGCGGGTTGACCTGCGCCTGGCCAAGCGGATTCCCTTTCGCAGGGCCAGCCTGGAACTGGCCGGGATGCTGCAGCAACGTCTCGACGACCAGCCCATCACCTGGATCGACAACAACTACAACCAGCGCCGGGCCGTTTACTTCAGCGCAGAACTGGAGTTCTGAGCATGAGCCGCCAGGGGTCAAGGATGACATCGGCATGGGGCCGTCGCCTGAGGCAACTGGGCCTGGCCCTGCTCGTGCTGTTGCCGGGCGTCCCGGCGCGGTCGGCCGAGGTGCTGCTGACCGGCCTCGAGGACAGCCCCGGGGTCCAGGCCTTTACCGCCGCCCTGGCACACCAGCGCCCGAGCGACCAGATACGCTTCGTGCCGCTGGCGCAGATGCCCGATCCCGGTCGCCTGCCCCCTGCTACCCGCCTGATCCTGCTGGACCCGGCCAGCCTTGACTGGCGGCTGAAGGATAAACAGGGGCCGGCGACCCTGGTCCTGCGTATCAGCCGCCTGCAAGCGACGCAGCGCCTGGGAAGCGGGCCGAGCGCCAACCTCAGCCTGCTCTGGAGCGACCCGCCGCTGGCGCGCCAGCTGCGCCTGATCCGTGAAGTGATGCCCCAGGCGCGACGGATCGGCGTGCTCTATAGCCACGACAGCGAATTCCTGCTGCGCGAACTGAACCAGGCGGCCCGGCCCCTGGGACTGGAGATCGTTCCCCAGCGCTGGGACGACACCAGCGACAGCCGGCCCCTGCAAAATCTGCTCAAAAGCAGCGATGTGTTGCTCGGGCTGGACGATCCGAGCGTGTATAACCCCAGGACCGCGAAGAACCTGCTGCTCAGCAGCTATGCCCGGCAACTGGCGCTGATCGGCCCCAACGCCGGCTTCGTCAAGGCCGGCAGCCTGGCCAGCACCTACAGCGACCAGAGCGACTGGCTGGCGATCCTCGACGAGCTGCTCGACCGTGCTCCGTCCAGTTGGCCGGGCAGCCTGTACCCGTCGCGCTTCAAGGTCCTGAGCAACCCACAAGTCGCCCGCTCCCTGGGTATCGAACCGATTGACGAAGCCTCGCTCGCCACCCGGCTGGCCGAAAGAGAGACCCGCCCATGACCCTGCGACGGTATTGGGGCATCAGCGCCCGGACCCAGATGATCAGCCTCGGCCCCGCGCTGTTGCTGACGTTGCTGCTGATCAGTTTCTTCACCTTCGTGCGGATCCAGGATCTGCGCCAGGAACTCGACCACACCGGTCAACTGATCGCCAACCAGTTGGCGCCGGCCACCGAATACGGAGTGATTTCCGGCAACAGCGAAGTCCTCGAAAGCCTGATGCGGGCGACCCTGGCCACGCCCCATGTGCGCTTCCTCGAAGTCCAGGACCGCAGCAACAATATTCTGGTGTATGTCGAGCAGCCCGCCCAGGAACAGGCCCGAACGCAGTCGGTGAAGCTGTTCCAGGCACCGGTACGCCTGCAACGGATTCAGCTGGACAACGACTTCCTGCAAGAAGGTCACCCCCCCGGCGTGACACAGGGCGAGGACTATCTGGGGCGGGTGATTGTCGGCATGTCCAACGACGCCTTCAGCCAGCGGCAGCAGGAAATCCTGCTCAAGGCCGGGATCCTCGCGCTGTTCGCCCTGCTCTTCACCTTTCTCCTGGCGCGGCGACTGGCGGCCAGCCTGGCGCAACCGATCAGCGCCATGGGCCTGGCGGTCAAGGCGATTCAACAGGGCGACTACAAGACCCAGCTGCCGGTAGTCGACGACGCCGAGCTAGGCGCCCTGTCACGGCATATCAACAACCTCGCCGGAGCCCTGGAACAGGCCAGTCGCGAACAGCACCAGGCCATTGCCCAGTTGATCCAGACCCGTGAGGAAGCGGAACGGGCGAACAATGCCAAGTCGGACTTCCTGGCCATGATGAGCCATGAACTGCGCACGCCGATGAACGGTGTACTGGGTATGCTGCAACTGCTCGAAACCACTGAAATGACCGAGGAACAGAGCGAATACGCGGCCCTCGCCTCGGAGTCCACCGAACACCTGCTCAAGGTGATCAACGATATCCTCGACTTCTCGCGGATCGAACGTTCGGCCCTGGAGCTGGAACATATTCCGTTCAACCTCGCCGAACTCATCGGCAGTTGCGCCCAAGCCTTCCAGCACAACGCGAGCCAGCGCGGCCTGCGCCTGGACCTGCAGATCCCCGCGGACATGCAGGCCTTGCAGGTCAAGGGCGACCCGACAAGGATCCGCCAGATCCTGGTCAACCTGATCGGCAACGCGCTGAAATTCACCGAACACGGCAGCGTCGGCATCGAGCCGCACTGGCAGGCCCTGGACAACGATGTGCTGTGGTTCACCTGCGCCGTGCGCGACAGCGGCATCGGCATTTCCAGCGAACGCCTGGAACTGATGTTCGACGCCTTCCAGCAGGCCGACAGCTCGATCTCCCGGCGTTACGGTGGCACCGGCCTGGGCCTGCCGATTGCACGGACCCTGGCCGAGCGCATGGGCGGCACCCTGCACGCCCGCAGCGAAGAGGGGCGTGGCTCGGTCTTCACCCTGGAAATCCCCCTGGCCCTGCACCACCCGACCGAAGCCACCGTCCTGGCCCCCGCGTCGAGCGGCCATGGCGAAGGGCGCAAGGTGCTGCTGGTGGAGGACAACCCGGTCAACCAGACCGTTATCGATGCCATGTTGCGCGGCCTGGGCTTTGACGTCAGTCTGGCCACCGACGGGGCCCAGGCGATCGACTACGCCCGCAACAGCCTGTTCGCGGCGATCCTGATGGACTGCCGACTACCGATCGTCGACGGCTACGAAGCCACCCGGCAAATCCGCCAATTGCCGGAGTACGCTCAGGTACCGATCATCGCCTTGACCGCCAACGCCTTGCAGGGCGACCGTGAAAGCTGTCTGCGGGCAGGCATGAACGACTACCTGTCCAAACCCTTCAAACGCATGGATCTGCAGCGAATTCTCCAGCAGTGGCTGCCTTGAATTCGATGTGCGACTGGCGTGAAAGACGAAAGTGCGGCAGTCTTAGGCACCCGAATGAGCTGGAAAACCGGCTTGAATAAAAATTTCAGTGCACAAGTGTACATTCATGTCCTTGGTGCTGTGACTTTCACCACAACGCAATAGTCTATGAGTAGGCTGTCGCTTCGAGGCATGAACGCTTCGATCGGCCGGGAAGATTTGCCCCACCTGCCGCATGGGACTATTGAGGAGCTCGCATGACCAAACAAAACGCCTTTACCCGGGAAGATCTGCTGCGCTGCAGTCGCGGCGAGCTGTTCGGCCCAGGTAACGCGCAACTGCCCGCCCCCAACATGCTGATGGTGGATCGCATCACCCATATCAGCGAAGAAGGCGGCAAGTACGGCAAAGGTGAATTGGTCGCCGAACTGGATATCACCCCTGACCTGTGGTTCTTCGCTTGCCACTTCGAAGGCGATCCGGTGATGCCAGGCTGCCTGGGTCTCGATGCCATGTGGCAGTTGGTCGGTTTCTTCCTCGGCTGGCAAGGTCTGCCGGGCCGTGGCCGTGCGCTGGGTTCGGGCGAAGTGAAATTCTTCGGCCAGGTCCTGCCGACCGCCAAGAAAGTCACCTATAACATTCAGATCAAGCGCGTCCTCAAAGGCAAGCTGAACCTGGCCATTGCCGACGGGTCGGTCACGGTCGACGGTCGCGAGATCTACACCGCCGAAGGCCTGCGGGTCGGCGTCTTCACCTCCACTGACAACTTCTAAGGGTTATTCGCATGCGCCGCGTCGTTATCACTGGTCTGGGCATCGTTTCGTGCCTGGGCAATGACAAAGAGACCGTCTCCGCTAACCTGCGTGCAAGCCGCCCTGGCATCCGCTTCAACCCGGAATATGCCGAAATGGGTCTGCGTAGCCAGGTTTCCGGCTCCATTGACCTCAACCTCGAAGAGTTGATCGATCGCAAGATCTATCGCTTCGTCGGCCACGCGGCGGCTTACGCCTACCTGGCCATGAAGGACGCCATCGCTGACTCCGGCCTGACCGAAGAGCAGGTGTCCAACCCGCGTACCGGCCTGGTCGCCGGCTCGGGCGGCGCCTCGACCCTGAACCAGATGGAAGCGCTGGATATCCTGCGCGAAAAAGGCGTCAAGCGCGTCGGTCCATACCGCGTGACCCGCACCATGGGCAGCACCGTTTCCGCCTGCCTGGCCACGCCGTTCAAGATCAAGGGCCTGAACTACTCGATCTCCTCCGCCTGCGCCACCAGTGCTCACTGCATCGGCACCGCCCTGGAGCAGATCCAGATGGGCAAGCAGGACATCGTCTTCGCCGGTGGCGGTGAAGAAGAACATTGGAGCCAGTCGTTCCTGTTCGACGCCATGGGCGCGCTGTCCACCCAGTACAACGACACCCCGGAGAAGGCCTCCCGCGCCTACGACGCCAAGCGTGACGGTTTCGTCATCGCCGGCGGTGGCGGCATGGTCGTGGTCGAGGAGCTGGAACACGCCCTGGCCCGTGGCGCGAAGATCTACGCGGAAATCGTCGGCTACGGTGCAACCTCCGACGGCTACGACATGGTCGCGCCAAGCGGCGAAGGCGCGGTCCGTTGCATGCGGATGGCCATGGCCACTGTCGACGGCCCGATCGACTACCTGAACACCCACGGCACCTCGACCCCGGTCGGCGACGTCGCGGAAATGAAAGGTGTGCGTGAAGTCTTCGGCGACAAGGCACCGGCCATCAGTTCGACCAAGAGCCTGTCCGGTCACTCCCTGGGCGCCGCCGGCGTTCACGAAGCGATCTACTGCCTGCTGATGATGGAAGGCAAGTTCATTGCCGGCTCCGCCAACATCGAAGAGCTGGACCCGGAAGTCTCTGACATGCCGATACTGACCAAGACCCGCGAAAACGTTGAGCTGAACAACGTGATGAGCAACAGCTTCGGCTTCGGCGGCACCAACGCCACCCTGGTCCTGAAGCGCTGGCAGGGCAAGTAAGCCCGGCTTGATATGAAAAAACGCCCCGACTGGTTCGGGGCGTTTTTTTGCGCGCGTCTTTTGCGTGGATCGTTCCTGCAGGAGCAATCATAAACATTTAAACCCGGCGCAGACTTGTGGCGAGCGCGAAAAAAGCTGAACACCACTCTCGCTGAGTGATCTATAAAGTTCAGGGTCTTTTCCCGTCACTCTTCATGAGGCTTGTCATGACCATCACCATCAACACCGAATCCAGCGAAGGTTTTCGTCACAGCGTACAGATCGATGATCATCAGTTGTTTGCCGATCTGCCCAAGACGGCGGGTGGCGAAGACTCCGCACCGGAACCCCACGACTATTTCGATGCTGCCCTGGGCACCTGCAAGGCCCTGACCCTCAAGCTCTACGCCCAGAAGAAAGGCATCCCGCTGACCGGGGTCACCGTCGAGGTCAAGCGCGACAACAGCCAGGAACAGAAAGGCAAGTACGGCCTGCTGGTCAAACTGACTCTCAAGGGCGTGCTCAGCGATGCCCAGCGCGAGCAGTTGCATAAAGTCGCGGATCGCTGCCCGATCCACAAGTTGATGACCACCACCGAAGTCAGCATCGAAACGCTGTTGGCCGAAGGTGCCTTCAGCCAGTAAGGGCAGCGGCGAAAAAGCGGGTTATGCTCTGCGCATCGCCCGCTGAGCCAGGAAGCCCCCATGAACACACCACTGGTGATCCGTCCCCGCGCCGAGGATGTCGAAGGCCAACCGATCCTGCGTCCCCTGCCCTCGGCCCAGTGCCGCAGCGTCGGACCTTTCGTGTTTTTCGACCATATGCTGGAAACCCGCTATCCACCGGGGCATGGGATGAATGTGCGGCAGCACCCGCATATCGGCCTGTCGACCCTGACCTACCTGTTCGACGGCGAGATCGTGCACAAGGACAGCCTCGGCTCCGAGCAACGCGTCAAGCCCGGCGATGTCAGCTGGATGACCGCCGGCAGCGCCATTGCCCATGTCGAACGGACCCCGGCCGAACTCGTCGCCAGTGGCTCCAGCCTGCACGGCCTGCAAATCTGGCTGGCCTCGCCCAAGGCGCTGGAGCAGGGCCCCGGCCATTACAGCCATCACCCTGCCGCCAGCCTGCCGTACAGCGACAATCTGGGAGTGAAGATCCGCCTGGTCGCTGGCAGCGGTTTTTGCCTGACCTCACCGGTGCCGGTGCTGTCACCCACCCTGTATGCCGATATCCACATGGAAAGCGCGACCACCCTGCTGATTGCCGATGAGTATGCGGAACGTGCGGTGTATGTGCTGGAGGGTGAGGTGCAGTTGGAAGGCCAAGCTCTGGAACCGTGCAGCCTGGTAGTGCTGCCGGCGGGAGCAACCCCGACACTGTTCGCCGAAGGCGAGAGTCATCTGGTGGTGATTGGCGGTGCGCCGCTGGACGGGCCACGGCGGATGAACTGGAACTTCGTCGCCAGCGATCCGGCGTTGATCGACAGTGCGCGCCAGCGTTGGGCGGCTGGGGATTGGCCGAAGGTGCCGGGAGAAAGCGAGCGGATCGAGTTGCCACGATAAACGGTAGACCGCGTTATCGTTCTTCGCGGCGATGCGGCGATCCGACAAGTTCCGTTCCCACAATGTTCGCGTCTGACCGAGAGCTTTCGGTGTGACTCGATCCTGTGGGAGCGGAGCTTGCCCGCGAAGAGGCCCTCTAGGGCGCCAGAAGGCCCATGATCAAGCCATGGACCTTACAAGACTCAGCCCTTGAACACTTCGTCCAGCAGGTTATGCATCGACACAAACGCACGGCCAGCCGTTTTCGCGTCATACATCATCATGCCCGGCACATTGGCGTGCGGATCAGTGAAGGAATGCACCGCGCCGCCATAGCTCAACAACTGCCAATCGACACCCGCGGCATTCATTTCCTCTTCAAATGCCGGCAGTTGCTCTTTCGCCACCAGCGGGTCGGAGGCGCCGTGCAGCACCAGCACCGAGCCCTTGATGTTCTTCGCATCCGCCACATTCGGCGTGTCCAGTGTGCCGTGGAACGACACCGCGGCTTTCAACGGCGCGCCGGTACGGGCCAGCTCCAGCGAGCAGCAACCGCCAAAGCAGAAACCGAAAGTCGCCAGCTTCGCCGTGTCCACCGCCGCCAACTCCTGGCTTTGCAGCGCTTCGAGCGCCGCCTGCATGCGCTTGCGCAACAGGGCACGGTCATTTTTCAACGGCATCATTGCCGCGCCGGCTTCATCATTATTGCTCGGGCGAACCGACTGGCCGTAGAGGTCGGCGATCAACACCACATAGCCCTTGGCGGCCACCGCCTCGGCGATCTTTTCGGCACCGGCGCTGACGCCCATCCAGTTCGGCGCCATCAGCAGGCCCGGACGTGGTCCCTTGTGGCCGCCATCAAAGGCCAGACGACTCTCATAGGACTGGCCATCGATCTGATAGACCACCGAACTCACAGTAACTTGGCTCATTTCGGACTCCGATAAAAACATCCAAGGATAAAAAAACCCGCCGAAGCGGGTTTTCGTACGACGAGTTTAAACCGACAACTCAACCAATAACTTGTTCAGACGGCGCACATAAGCCGCCGGATCCTTCAGGCTGTCACCGGCCGCCAGGGCCGCCTGGTCGAGGAGGATGTGCGACAGATCGCCGAAGCGGTCCTCGTCCGGCTCGCCGTCGAGCTTCTCGATCAGCGGGTGCCCCGGGTTGAATTCGAAGATCGGCTTGGAGTCCGGCACCTTCTGCCCGCTCGCCTCGAGGATCTGGCGCATCTGCAGGCCCAGGTCCTGCTCACCGATGGCCAGGATCGCCGGGGAGTCGGTCAGGCGGTGGGAAACCCGCACTTCGCTGACAGCGTCGCCCAGGGCGGTCTTGATCCGCTCAACCAGGCCTTCCTTGGTCTTGGCGACTTCCTCGGCAGCCTTCTTGTCCTCTTCCGAGTCCAGGTTACCCAGGTCCAGGTCACCGCGCGCCACGTCGACAAAACTCTTGCCGTCGAACTCGTTGAGGTAGCTCATCAGCCACTCGTCGATACGATCGGTCAGCAGCAGCACTTCGATGCCTTTCTTGCGGAAGACTTCCAGGTGCGGGCTGTTCTTGACCTGGGCGTAGGTTTCGCCGGTCAGGAAGTAGATCTTGTCCTGACCTTCCTTGGCGCGGGCCAGGTACTCGGCCAGGGACACCACTTGCTCGCCGTCCTCACCCAGGGTGGAAGCGAAACGCAGCAGGCCGGCGATTTTTTCCTTGTTGGCAAAATCTTCAGCCGGGCCTTCTTTCATGACCTGGCCGAAGTTTTTCCAGAAGCCCTTGTATTGCTCTGGCTCGTTCTTCGCCAGTTTTTCCAGCATGTCGAGGACACGCTTGGTCAGCGCCGACTTCATCGAGTCGATGATCGGGTCTTTCTGCAGGATTTCCCGCGACACGTTCAGGGACAGGTC
The DNA here is from genome assembly GCF_023242365.1 of Pseudomonas sp. MWU13-2100. Taxonomy (GTDB): domain Bacteria; phylum Pseudomonadota; class Gammaproteobacteria; order Pseudomonadales; family Pseudomonadaceae; genus Aquipseudomonas. Next base: position 18,065 of record NZ_JALLIX010000041.1, on the reverse strand, counting down.
GTTGGAGTCGACCACGCCTTTGATGAAGCGCAGGTACAGCGGCAGGAACGATTCTGCCTGATCCATCACGAACACGCGCTGCACGTACAGCTTCAGGCCTTTCGGCGCTTCACGCTGGTACAGGTCGAACGGCGCGCGGGCCGGTACGTAGAGCAACGAGCTGTATTCCAGCTTGCCTTCGACCTTGTTGTGGCTCCAGCTCAGCGGATTCTCGTAGTCATGGGCGATGTGCTTGTAGAACTCCTGGTACTCCTCGTCCTTCACCTCGGTGCGCGGACGGGTCCACAGGGCGCTGGCGCGGTTGACGGTTTCCCATTCCTGCGCTGGCTTCTCCTCGCCTTCGACCGCAGCCACTTCTTTCGGCAGCTCGATCGGCAGGGCGATATGGTCGGAGTACTTCTTGATGATGTTGCGCAGGCGCCAGCCATCGGCGAACTCGTTCTCACCGGACTTCAGGTGCAGGACGATGCGGGTGCCGCGGTCGGCCTTCTCGACGGTGGCGACTTCGAACTCGCCCTCGCCCTTGGACGACCAGTGCACGCCTTCGCTGGCGGAAAGGCCGGCGCGACGGCTGAACACTTCAACCTGGTCGGCGACGATGAAGGCCGAGTAGAAGCCCACGCCGAACTGACCGATCAGGTGCGAATCCTTCTTCTGGTCGCCGGAGAGATTCTTCATGAAATCGGCGGTGCCGGATTTGGCGATGGTCCCCAGGTGGGTGATCACATCGTCACGGCTCATGCCGATACCGTTGTCTTCGAGGGTGACGGTGTTGGCGTCCTTGTCGAAGCTCACGCGGATTTTCAGTTCCGCGCCACCTTCCAGCAACTCAGGCTTGGACAGGGCTTCGAAACGTAATTTGTCGACAGCGTCGGAGGCGTTGGAGATCAATTCGCGAAGGAAAATTTCCTTGTTGGAATACAGCGAATGGATCATGAGGTGCAGCAGTTGCTTCACCTCGGTCTGGAAGCCCAGGGTTTCCTTTTGAGTTTCCACACTCATGGTCATCAAACTCCAATTGGATGGCAGTGGCCGCCCCCGAAAGGGTTGGCGGCGGGTTGTCATCAAAGTTGGGGGCTCTGGCGAGGATTTCAAGTGCCCGGGAGCGTTTCCTCGATCTTGAAGTGGGCCCGGGCGGTGGCAATCGGCTCGGCCGCGCTGCTTTGCCAGGCCGTGACGGCGACGTTCGCCACCCGTCGGCCCTGGCGACAGAGCTGGCATTGGGCGTAAGTATCGCGATATTGCCCGGCGCGCAGGTAGTCGACGGAAAAGTCGATGACCTTGGGCACCCCCGGCGAACCGGTCAACACCAGCAGGTGAAGGGCCGCGGCCAGTTCCATGAATCCGGCGATCACCCCGCCGTGAATCGCCGGCAGCAACGGGTTGCCGATATTGTCCTTGTTCGCCGGCAGACAGAACAACAGTTCGTCGCCCTGCCGTGAACACTGGATACCGATCAGCTTGGCGTAGGGGATAAGCTCCAGCAATTGCCCGTAGTCGCCTTGTTGGTGGGCCTGCTGCAGCAGGCCCTTGAAGTCGTTGCTCATGCCGCACCGCCATTGAGCGAACCGCTGAAGCTCCGGGCGCCCTTGACCCCCTTGCCCATGCGCATGAACGTGCCGACCACATGGGCGATGGGCTGCCGGGGATCATCCTGATAGGCAAAACCACGGGCGAAGATGATGTCGCGGGTCACCCGGTAGCATTCGGCGAAACCGTAGACATCCTTGCGCGGCTCAGCCGGGTGCATGTAGTCGATACGCAGATCCAGGGTCGGACAGACCTCGAACTCGGGCAGGACACACAGGGTGGACATGCCACAGGCGGTGTCCATCAAGGTCGTCAGCGCCCCGCCATGGATCACCCCGGAGTTCGGATCGCCGACGATCTCGGCGCTGTACGGCAGGATCACGGTCAACCCCGTGGCATCGGCACTGTGCAAACGCAGCCCGAGGACCTGGCAGTGGCGGATGGCACCGAGAAAGCGTGTGGCGCGCTCGAAAATCGCGTTCTGGATCATGAACTAATGGCTCTCATCCGGAGAAAAACGTCCATAAAAACGAAACATCGAGAAAAAGTTCCGCTCGGTCGATACTTATATATCTTTTAAAATCAAGGAACTTAACCCTTGGGGCTGTGTTCTGAAAGGCCAGTAGTCAGTGATATCCACACAGGAGCAACACCCCCATGCGTAAGACTTTAGCTATTGCCTTGATGTTGACCGCTTCCCTCGGTCTCGCCGCCTGCGATAAAAAATCCGAGGACAAAGCTCAAGACGCCAACCAACACGCCCAAGACGCTCAGAAAAGCATGAGCGAGGCTCAGGATAAGGTGAACGAGGCCGCCAAGGAAAACGCCGATGCTGCCAAAGCTCAGGCTGAATCCAACAAAGCGGCAGCACAAGAGCAATCCAAGGAAGCCACCGGCTCCTGATTGCCCTGGAGGTTCTTGCAAAGCCCCAACGGCAAAAACCTTCAGGCAAAATAAAACCCGCCTTGTGCGGGTTTTATTTTGCCTGGAATCTGTAGAAGACTCTGGGGCCTCTTCTGGACTGGCCCCTGCCAAACCGGACGCCGCACCGCCGCGAAGAGGCCAGTTTGGGCAATACAGGCCCTAAGGGAGGTGAATCAGGCCAGGACTTCGTCAGGCTTGCCAAGCAGGCGATCAATCACCACCGCAATCGCCAGCATCACCACCGACGGCACCAGCCAGGCCAGGCCCTGCTCGCTCAACGGCAGGTGCGACAGCTGCGCCGGCATCCAGTCCGCCAACCCGGCGCCCTTGAGGGCGTCGATCATGCCGAACAGCAACGACACCAGCATCACCGGCCCGACGATACGCCCCTGGGCATGCCAGAACGACTGGCAGAAACTCAGGGCCACCAGGGCGATGCACGGCGGGTAGATCGCGGTCAGGACCGGGATCGAGAAGGCAATCAGCTTGGTCAGCCCCAGGTTCGACACCAGCAGCGAAAACGCCGCCAGGATGATCACCAGGCTCTTGTAGGACAGCGGCAGGACACGGCTGAAGTACTCGGCACAAGCGCAGGTCAGGCCCACCGCCGTCACCAGGCACGCCAGGGAGATCAGCACCGCGAGGAAACCGCTGCCGAGGGAGCCGAAGGTGTGTTGCACATAGGCGTGCAGCACCGCCGCGCCGTTGCTGGCACCGGCCGCTATTTCATGGCTGCCCGAACCCAGGCGGAACAGGCTGATGTACACCAGCGCCAGGCCGACCCCGGCAATCAGCCCGGCGATGATCGCGTAGCGGGTGATCAGCCGGGGCGAATCGACGCCACGGGAGCGGATGGCATTGACGATGACGATACCGAACACCAGGGCACCGAGGGTGTCCATGGTCAGGTAGCCATTGATGAAGCCCTGGGAGAACGGGGCCGCGACATACTCGGGGGTGGCCGTGCCGATATCGCCGGCCGGCAAGGCAAAGGCCGCAATCCCCAGGGCCGCCAGGGCAATGATCTTCAGCGGTGCGAGGAAACGCCCGACGGTGTCCAGCAAACGCCCGGGGTACAGGGAGATGAAGAACACCAGCAGGAAGTACACCGAGCTGTAGAGCAGCAGCGCCAGCGGGCTTTCGCCGGTCAACGGTGCCAGGCCGACTTCGAAGGATACGGTGGCCGTGCGCGGGGTGGCGAACAGCGGACCGACCGCCAGGTAGCAGGCCGCGGCCAATAAACCGCCGGCGACTTTACCGATGGGACTGCTCAGGGCATCCATGGCGCCGCCGACCTTGGCCAGCGCGACCACGGTGATGACCGGCAGGCCGACCGCGGTGATCAGGAAGCCCAACGCCGCCATCCAGACATGGGGCCCGGACTGCAAACCGACGATCGGAGGGAAGATGATGTTGCCGGCCCCGACGAACAGGGCAAAAGTCATAAAGCCAAGTGCCAGGATGTCCTGGCCTTTCAACACTTTCATTTCAGGAAATACCACACTGCTGAATCGGAATTTAGAGAGGGATTTCCCGTGGGGTGAGGGAAATGCTATCGACCCGTATGGGGTTGACCCGTTTAGCGCGCGGCGGCCTTGTGGGCAGCGGACGCAAAGAGGCGGCCATCCTAGCAAACTCAGGTGCCAGGCGCACTATTTGAGGGCAATCATGTCCTGTGAGCGACATTTTCGGGTCGCGTTTTCATATGAAATCGTTGTTGTCTGTGCGGGCCTCTTCGCGGGCAAGCTCCGCTCCCACAGGTTTTGTGTCGTACACAGAACTTGGGGCCGACTCTCACATTAAGATCGAGTCATACCGCATATTCTCGGTCGGACACAGATCCTGTGGGAGCGGAGCTTGCCCGCGAAGGCGTCGGCACTGACCCCACAGACCTCTCTGACACCCAGAAAGCACAAAGGCCACCCGAAGGTGGCCTTTGCTGGTGAAGCGTCAGCTAAGCGCGAGGCTTACTTGACAGCCCAACCGGTCAGCTCGGCCAGGGCCTTGCCGATGTCTGCCAGCGAACGCACGGTTTTCACACCGGCGTCTTGCAGGGCCGCGAACTTCTCGTCCGCAGTGCCTTTGCCGCCGGAGATGATTGCGCCCGCATGGCCCATGCGCTTGCCCGCAGGGGCAGTCACACCAGCGATGTAGGAAACAACCGGCTTGGTCACGTGTGCCTTGATGTAGGCCGCAGCTTCTTCTTCAGCCGAACCGCCGATCTCGCCGATCATCACGATCGCTTCGGTCTTCGGGTCTTCCTGGAACAGCTTCAGGATGTCGATGAAGTTCGAGCCCGGGATCGGGTCACCGCCGATGCCGACGCAAGTCGACTGACCGAAACCGGCGTCAGTGGTCTGCTTCACAGCTTCGTAGGTCAGGGTGCCGGAACGGGAAACGATACCGACCTTGCCTGGCAAGTGAATGTGACCTGGCATGATGCCGATCTTGCATTCGCCTGGAGTGATCACGCCTGGGCAGTTAGGGCCGATCAGGATCACGCCCAGTTCGTCGCACTTGACCTTGGCGTCCAGCATGTCCAGGGTAGGAATGCCTTCGGTGATGCAGACGATCAGCTTGATGCCGCCGAATGCCGCTTCCAGGATCGAGTCCTTGCAGAAAGGAGCTGGAACGTAGATCACGCTGGCGGTGGCGCCAGTCGCGGCTACAGCATCTTTCACGGTGTTGAACACGGGCAGGCCCAGGTGCTCGGTGCCGCCTTTGCCCGGAGTTACGCCACCGACCATCTTGGTGCCGTATTCGATCGCTTGCTGGGTGTGGAAGCTACCCTGCGAACCGGTGATGCCCTGGCAGATAACCTTGGTGTCTTTATTGATCAGGACGCTCATTATTTGCCCTCCGCAGCTTTGACAACTTGTTGAGCAGCGTCGGTCAGGCTGGTAGCAGCGATGATGTTCAAGCCGCTTTCTGCCAGTACTTTAGCGCCCAGTTCAGCGTTGTTGCCTTCAAGGCGAACAACAACCGGGATTTTCACGCCGACTTCTTTCACCGCGCCGATGATGCCTTCGGCAATCATGTCGCAGCGAACGATGCCGCCGAAGATGTTGACCAGTACGGCCGCGACGTTGGTGTCGGACAGGATGATCTTGAACGCTTCAGTTACGCGTTCCTTGGTTGCACCACCGCCCACGTCGAGGAAGTTGGCTGGTTTGCCGCCATGCAGGTTGACGATGTCCATGGTACCCATGGCCAGGCCGGCACCGTTGACCATGCAACCGATGTTGCCTTCCAGGGCCACGTAGTTCAGTTCGAACTTGGCAGCATGCGCTTCGCGCGGATCGTCCTGGGACGGATCGTGGAAGGTTTTCAGCTTAGGCTGACGGTACATGGCGTTGGCGTCGATGTTGATCTTGGCATCGAGGCAATGCAGATCGCCGTCGGCCTTGATCACCAGCGGGTTCACTTCCAGCAGGGCCAGGTCGTGATCCTTGAACAGCTTGGCCAGACCGACGAAGATCTTGGCGAACTGAGTCACTTGCTTGCCTTCCAGACCCAGCTGGAAGGCCAACTCGCGACCCTGGAATGGCTGAGCGCCAACCAGTGGATCGATGGTGGCCTTGAGGATTTTCTCAGGGGTGTCGTGCGCGATTTTCTCGATGTCCACGCCACCTTCGGTGGAAGCCATGAACACGATGCGACGGCTCGAACGGTCAACGACAGCGCCCAGGTACAGCTCTTTAGCGATATCAGTGCACGACTCAACCAGGATCTTGGTGACAGGCTGGCCATTGGCATCAGTCTGATAGGTCACCAGACGCTTGCCCAGCCACTGCTGTGCGAAGGCTTTTGCGTCTTCTTTGCTGCGAACCAGCTTAACGCCGCCCGCTTTACCGCGACCACCAGCGTGGACCTGGGCTTTGACAACCCATTCGGTACCACCGATCTTGTCGCAAGCTTCTGCTGCTGCTTCCGGGGTATCTACCGCAAAACCCTGGGATACTGGCAGGCCGTACTCAGCGAACAGCTGCTTACCCTGATACTCGTGAAGATTCATGCTTTTTACCGTCTTCGTTAGGTACTGCGCATTCGGTGCTGCACTGATTGCAGTGCCGCACCACCTGTGACTGCTGCTCGCGCCGTCTTCCGGTTGCCCGGCCCGACGACGCAAGACTGCGTCCGGCGGACGTTCCGCGGTGAGTCTTGCGCGCAAGGCTCACGACGGGCAAACCGCCGTGGTTTCTTATTATCCAACGGACAGCGTGAAAACTACTGCGCTCAAAAATACTGCGTTAAAAACAGGTTCGGAATGCTCATTGACTAAAGTCAACTGTGCTTCCTCAGCTGTTTTCGCCTTGTCTTTTTTTCGCTCGCTACGTTTTCACGCAGTCCTTTAGCGTTTTTTCTTGTTGGCAATGTGGATGGCGCCGCCATTCACTGCCAGTGCCGCTTCGTGCAATGCTTCGGACAGGGTCGGATGGGAGAAAACCATCATGCCGATGTCCTCGGCACTGGTGCCGAATTCCATACCGATCGCGCCTTGCTGTACCAGCTCGGCAGCGCTTGGGCCAATCACATGGACGCCCAGGACACGGTCGGTCTTGGCATCGGCGATGACCTTGACGAAACCGCCGGTATCGTTGGCTGCCATGGCACGGCCACTGGCGGCGAACGGGAAGGTGCCGATGTTAACTTCAACGCCTTCGGCTTTCAAAGCCTGTTCGGTTTTACCGACCCATGCAATTTCCGGGTGGGTGTAGATAACCGACGGGATCAGGTCGTAGTTCATCTGGGCTTTGTGGCCCTTGATGCGTTCTACAACCATGATGCCCTCTTCCGAGGCCTTGTGTGCCAGCATCATGCCACGAACCACGTCACCGATGGCGTAGACGCCCGGCACGGTGGTGGCGCAATGATCGTCAACGTGGACGAAACCGCGCTCGTCGAGGGTCACGCCGCAATCAGCCGACAGCAGGTCGGTGGTCACTGGGCGACGACCGACGGCCACGATCAGTTTGTCGAAGGTGATGGTCTGTTCGCCGGCGGAGTCGGTGTAGGTCACCACCACTTCCTTGCCCTTGTTGACCTTGGAACCGGTCACGCGAGCGCCCAGCTTGATGTCCAGACCTTGTTTGGTCAGGGTTTTCAGCGCTTCCTTGGAGATGGCGGTGTCGGCAGCCATCAGGAAGGTGTCCAGCGCTTCCAGTACAGTCACTTTGGCGCCCAGACGGGACCAGACGGAACCCAGTTCCAGGCCGATCACGCCGGCACCGATCACGCCCAGGCGCTTCGGTACGGCCTGGAACTCCAGGGCGCCGGTCGAATCGACGATGACGTTCTGGTCGACCGGAGCCGGTGGAATGTCGATCGGACGCGAGCCTGGAGCCAGGATCACGTTCTCGGCTTCGATCACTTCAACCGTGCCGTCAGGCTTGGTTACTTCAACTTTCTTGCCAGCCAGCAGCTTGCCGTGGCCCTGGATCGAAGTCACGCCATTGGCCTTGAACAGCGTCGCCACGCCGCTGGTCAGGTTCTTGACGATATTGGCCTTGCGACCCACCATCGCCGGCACGTCCATTTTCACCGCGCCGGTGGAGATACCGTGGATGGCGAACCCTTCGGTGGCTTCATGGAACTTCCAGGAGCTGTCCAGCAGCGCCTTGGACGGAATGCAGCCAACGTTCAGGCAAGTACCGCCGAGGGCCAGCTTGCCCTCTTTATCCTGGTACTTCTCGATGCAGGCAGTCTTGAGACCAAGTTGCGCTGCCTTGATGGCGGCTACATAGCCGCCAGGGCCCGCGCCAATCACTACCACGTCGAATTTCTGGGTCATGTGTCATTCCTTATCGAATCAAACCGGACGGCCCCTCGTGGGGACCGTCGTGGGACGAAGCTGATCGTTTAAGCGGGCAAGGCACAAGCGCCCTGCCCCTTGGGTGCAATCAGATATCCAGCAGCAGGCGAGCCGGGTCTTCCAGCAGGTTCTTGATAGTCACCAGGAAAGACACCGCTTCCTTGCCGTCGATCAGACGGTGATCGTAGGACAGCGCCAGGTACATCATCGGCAGGATCACCACTTCACCCTTGACCGCCATCGGGCGCTCATTGATGTTGTGCATGCCCAGGATGGCGGCTTGTGGCGGGTTGACGATCGGCGTCGACAGCAGGGAACCGAATGTACCACCGTTGGTGATGGTGAACGTACCACCGGTCATTTCGTCGATGGACAGCTTGCCGTCACGGGCTTTCTTGCCGTAGGTGGCGATGCCGTTCTCGATTTCGGCCAGGCTCATCAGCTCGGCGTTGCGCAGGACCGGGACCACCAGGCCACGATCGCTGGACACCGCGACACCGACGTCGGAGTAGCCGTGGTAAACGATGTCGCCGCCGTCGATGGAAGCGTTGACGGCCGGGAAGCGTTTCAGCGCTTCGGTGGCCGCTTTCACGAAGAACGACATGAAGCCCAGACGCACGCCGTTGTGGGTCTTCTCGAACAGGTCCTTGTACTTCGAACGCAGGTCCATGATCGGCTTCATGTTCACTTCGTTGAACGTGGTCAGCATCGCCATGTTCGACTGCGCTTCAACCAGGCGCTTGGCCACGGTGGCGCGAACGCGGGTCATCGGGACACGCTTCTCGACGCGGTCGCCGGCAGCGAACACGGGGGCGGCGGCAGCTGGAGCAGCAGCCTTGGCCGGTGCGGCGGCAGGTGCGGCTTTCTTGGCGGCAACAGCAGCCACCACGTCTTCCTTGGTCACGCGACCGCCTTTGCCGGTGCCGGCAACGGAAGCGATATTGATGCCGTTTTCTTCAGCCAGCTTGCGTGCCGCCGGTGCAGCCACCGGATCGTCTTCGCCGGCAGCGGCCGGAGCAGCCGCCTGGGCAGCAGCAGCTGGAGCAGCGGCGGCGGCAGGGGCGGCAGCGGCAGCGCCGCCTTCAACGATGGAGCCCAGGACTTCGTCGGACAGAACGGTGTCGCCTTCGTTCTTGACGATAGCGCCCAACACGCCGTCAGCGGTAGCCAGTACTTCCAGGACCACTTTGTCGGTTTCGATGTCGACGATCAGGTCGTCACGCTTGACAGCTTCGCCCGGTTTCTTGTGCCAGGTGGCAACGGTGCCATCGGCAACCGATTCCGGGAAAGTGGGGGCTTTGATCTCGATAGCCATTATCTGTGGTTCCTTAAATTCGGTTTCAGGTGCGCGAAGGCGTTAAACAGTAAAGGCATCTTGCAGCAGTTTTTCCTGCTGCTCAGCGTGCATCGATGCATAACCACAAGCCGGTGCAGCAGAGGCGTCACGGCCGGCGTACTCAAGTACCAACGACTTGTTGTGCCCGCCAACGATGCGACGCATGTGATGCTGGCTGCTGTACCAGGCGCCCTGGTTCATCGGTTCTTCCTGACACCAGACGATGTGCTTGAGGTTCTTGTACGGCGCCAGGATTTCGATCAGGTCGTCTTCCGGGAACGGATACAGTTGCTCGATACGCACGACGGCGATGTCGTCACGGCCTTCGGCACGACGTTTTTCCAGCAGGTCGTAGTAGACCTTGCCGCTGCACAGAATCAGACGACCGACCTTTTTCGGGTCCAGGGCGTCGATTTCCGGGATAACGGTCTGGAACGAACCTTCGGCCAGATCTTCCAGCGTGGAGATGGCCAGCTTGTGGCGCAACAGCGACTTCGGCGTCAGCACGATCAGCGGCTTGCGCAGCGGACGGATGACCTGACGACGCAGCAGGTGGTAGATCTGCGCCGGGGTGGTCGGCACGCAGACCTGGACGTTGTGCTCGGCGCACAGCTGCAGGTAGCGTTCCAGACGGGCCGAGGAGTGCTCCGGCCCCTGACCTTCATAACCATGCGGCAACAGCATGGTCAGACCGCACAGACGGCCCCACTTGTGCTCGCCACTGGTGATGAACTGGTCGACAACCACTTGGGCACCGTTGGCGAAGTCGCCGAACTGGGCTTCCCAGATCACCAGCGCTTCCGGCGTGGTGGTCGAGTAACCGTATTCGAACGCCAGCACGGCTTCTTCCGACAGGAACGAGTCGTACAGGTCGAAGCGTGGCTGACCTTCGTAAAGGTGCTGCAGCGGAATGTAGGTGCCCGCGTCTTTCTGGTTGTGCAACACGGCATGACGGTGCGAGAACGTACCGCGACCGATGTCCTGGCCAGTCATGCGGATCGGGTGACCTTCGAACGCCAGGGTTGCGTACGCCATGGTTTCGGCGTAACCCCAGTTGATCGGCAGGCCGCCGGCTTGCATCTTCTGACGGTCTTCGTAGATCTTCGCGACCTGGCGCTGGACCACGAAGCCTTCCGGGATTTCCAGCAGCTTGGCGGACAGTTCCTGCAGGGTCTTCAGATCGAAGCGGGTGTCGTGACGTGCAGTCCACGCGTGACCCAGGTATGGGCGCCAGTCGACGAACAACTCCTTGTTCGGTTCCTTGACCAGGCTTTTTACCACGTGCAAACCATTGTCCAGGGCGTTGCGGTATTCGTCGATCTTCGCCTGGACACGCGCTTCGTCCAGCACCTTGGCCTGGACCAGGCGCTCGGCATACAGCTCACGGGTGGTGCGCTGCTTGGTGATCTGCTGATACATCAACGGCTGGGTGCCGCTAGGCTCATCCGCTTCGTTGTGACCACGACGACGGTAGCAGACCAGATCGATCACCACGTCGCGCTTGTACTGCATGCGGTAGTCGATGGCCAGTTGGGTCACGAACAGGACGGCTTCCGGATCATCGCCATTCACATGGAGGATCGGCGCCTGGATCATCTTCGCAACGTCGGTGGCGTACTCGGTGGAACGCGAGTCCAGCGGGTTGCTGATGGTGAAACCGACCTGGTTGTTGATCACGATGTGCACGGTGCCGCCGGTCTTGAAACCGCGGGTCTGCGACATCTGGAAGGTTTCCATGACCACGCCTTGCCCGGCGAACGCAGCGTCACCGTGGAGGGAGATCGGCAGAACCTTGTCACCGGTCGCATCGTTGCGACGATCCTGACGGGCGCGAACCGAACCTTCGACCACCGGGGAAACGATTTCCAGGTGGGACGGGTTGAACGCCATGGCCAGGTGAACTTCACCGCCGGTGGTCATCACGTTGGACGAGAAGCCCTGGTGGTATTTCACGTCACCGGAACCCAGCTCGACCTTCTTCTTGCCTTCGAACTCGTCGAACAGCTCGCGCGGGTTCTTGCCGAAGGTGTTGACCAGTACGTTCAGGCGGCCACGGTGGGCCATGCCGATCACGATTTCCTTGGTGCCATAGGAACCGGAACGCTGGATCAGCTCGTCGAGCATCGGAATCAGGCTCTCGCCGCCTTCCAGACCGAAACGCTTGGTGCCCGGGTACTTGGTGCCCAGGTACTTTTCCAGGCCTTCGGCGGCGGTGACGCGCTCGAGCAGGTGGCTCTTGATTTCCGCGGAGAAGGTCGGACGGCCGCGCACGCTTTCCAGACGCTGCTGGAACCAGTGGCGTTGTTCGGAATCGACGATATGCGTGAATTCAGCGCCGATGGTGCGGCAATATGTCTGCTGCAACGCTTCGTGAATTTCGCGTAGGCTCGCTTCCTCTTTGCCGATGAACAGGTCGCCGGCACGGAAGGTCGTATCAAGATCGGCATTGGTCAAGCCGTAATGATTGATCGACAGGTCTGCGGGTGCAGGACGCTGCCACAGTCCCAGCGGGTCGAGCTGGGCTGCTTGGTGGCCACGCATCCTGTAGGCCTGGATCAATCGCAGCACTTCAACCTGCTTCTTCTCGTGCTCACTGCTCACGCTGCCGGCGGAAACCGGTTGGGCGCGGCGCTGGTTCTTTGCCAGCAAGACGAAATGGTCGCGGATTGTCGAGTGCGAAACATCGGTGGCAGCGTTGCCGTCAGCGGGCAACGTCTGAAATTTGGTGCGCCACTCTTCTGGCACAGCGTTAGGGTCGTGCAGGTAGAGCTCGTAGAGCTCTTCCACATAGGCAGCGTTACCACCTGAAAGATAGCCGCTGTTCCACATGCGCTGCATCACGCTTTCTTGCATGCTTGGTCACCCTCGGTTAGGGGACACCACCGGCGAAAACACCACGCATGCTTGCAAAAGTCCGAATGCAGCGACCAAAACAAGCCACTTGGGATCACGCTGATAGTCCGGGTACCAGCCCGGATGCCCCTGCTGGTCTCATTTCTTCAAAAATAAGAGCCACAGCTTTATGAGCCGTTGCTCTGGTTATAGCCGGGGCGCGGGTTGAAGCCCGCGCCCTGGCCTTTCTACGGTTACAGCGGTGCCACTCTTTACAACAACCGATTTACAACAGCCAGGTTACAGCCGCTGAATCACACGCCGCTTTGCAGCAGCATGTTACGGATGTGACCGATGGCCTTGGTCGGATTCAGGCCTTTCGGACATACGTTGACGCAGTTCATGATCCCGCGGCAGCGGAATACGCTGAACGGGTCATCCAGCGAAGCCAGACGCTCGCTGGTCTTGGTGTCGCGACTGTCTGCCAGGAAGCGGTACGCTTGCAGCAGGGCGGCCGGGCCGAGGAACTTGTCCGGGTTCCACCAGAAGGACGGGCAGGAAGTCGAGCAGCAAGCGCACAGGATGCACTCGTACAGACCGTCCAGCTTCTCGCGCTCTTCCGGAGTCTGCAGACGCTCGATGGCCGGAGCCGGCGTGTCGTTCTGCAGGAATGGCTTCACCTTCTCGTATTGCTTGTAGAAGATGCTCATATCGACGACCAAGTCACGGATCACCGGCAAACCAGGCAGTGGACGCACCACCAGCTTGTTGCCCTTGACCACGGCGGACAGTGGCGTGATGCACGCCAGGCCGTTCTTGCCGTTGATGTTCATGCCATCGGAACCGCACACGCCTTCACGGCACGAGCGACGATAGGAGAAACCTTCGTCCTGCTCCTTGATCAGGGCCAGAACGTCCAGCACCATCAAGTCCTTGCCACCGGTGTCGACCTGGAAAACCTGGGTTTTCGGCGCGGAGTCGGTGTCCGGGTTGTAACGATAAACTTCGACTTGCAACATATCGATCACCCTTTAGTAAGTCCGGACTTTTGGTTCGAAAGTCGGAACGGTCTTCGGCGAGAAGTTAACGGCACGCTTGGTCACACGCTTCTCACCCGGGAAGAACAGGGTATGGCACAGCCAGTTTTCGTCGTCGCGCTCTTCGAAGTCTTCACGGGCGTGAGCGCCGCGGGACTCTTTGCGATGCTCAGCGGCAATCGCCGTGGCTTCGGCTACTTCCAGCAGGTTTTGCAGCTCGAGGGCTTCGATACGCGCGGTGTTGAAGGCCTGGGACTTGTCGTTGATCTTGACGTTGGCAATACGCTTGCGCAGGTCAGCCAACTGGGCGATACCCTTCTGCATGTATTCGCCGGTACGGAATACACCGAAGTAGTTCTGCATGCAGCTTTGCAGCTCGCGACGCAGGGTTGCCACGTCTTCGCCGTCGGTACGCTCGTTCAGGGCGGACAGACGTGCCAGTGCCGCCGTGATATTGGCGTCGGTGGCGTCGTCGTAGTCGATACCGTCGGTCAGGGCTTTTTCCAGGTGCAGGCCGGCCGCACGGCCGAAAACCACCAGGTCGAGCAGCGAGTTGCCGCCCAGGCGGTTGGCACCGTGAACCGATACGCACGCCACTTCACCGACCGCGAACAGGCCCGGAATGATGGTGTCGGCGCCGTTGGCGTCCTGGGTGATCGCCTGACCATGGATGTTGGTGGCAACGCCGCCCATCATGTAGTGGCAGGTCGGAACGACCGGAACCGGAGCAACGACCGGGTCGACGTGGGCGAAGGTCTTGGACAGTTCGCAGATACCTGGCAGGCGGCTGTGCAGCACTTCCTCGCCGAGGTGATCGAGCTTGAGCAGCACGTGGTCGCCATTCGGGCCACAGCCGTTGCCGGCGATGATTTCCTTGACCATCGAACGGGCTACCACGTCGCGACCGGCCAGGTCTTTCGCGTTCGGCGCATAACGCTCCATGAAACGCTCGCCGTGCTTGTTGATCAGGTAACCGCCTTCACCGCGGCAACCTTCGGTGACCAGTACACCGGCACCGGCGATGCCGGTCGGGTGGAACTGCCACATTTCGATGTCTTGTACCGGCACGCCAGCACGCAGGGCCATGCCGACGCCGTCACCGGTGTTGATCAGGGCATTGGTGGTGGACGAGTAGATACGACCGGCACCGCCGGTGGCCAGCACGGTAGCCTTGGCGCGGATGTAGCTGGTTTCGCCGGTTTCGATGCAGATGGCGATCACACCGACGAACGCGCCGTCCTGGTTCTTCACCAGATCGACCGCGTAGTACTCGTTCAGAAACACGGTCCCGGCTTTCAGGTTGCCCTGATAAAGGGTGTGCAGCAACGCGTGACCGGTACGGTCGGAAGCGGCACAAGTACGTGCGGCCTGGCCGCCCTTACCGTAATCCTTCGACTGACCGCCGAATGGACGCTGATAGATACGACCCTGCTCGGTACGCGAGAACGGCATGCCCATGTGGTCCAGCTCGTAAACAGCAGCCGGGCCTTCCTGACACATGTATTCGATAGCGTCCTGGTCACCGATATAGTCGGAACCCTTGACGGTATCGTACATGTGCCAGCGCCAGTCATCGTTCGGGTCGGCCGAAGCGATGGCGCAGGTGATGCCACCCTGGGCGGATACGGTGTGCGAACGGGTCGGGAACACCTTGGTGATCACGGCCGTCTTGTGACCGCCCTGGGCCAGTTGCAGTGCGGCACGCATGCCCGCGCCGCCGCCGCCAATGATGATGGCGTCGAAAGAAATCGTTGGAATGTTAGCCATGGATCAGATACCCCAGAGAATCTGCACACCCCAGACGAAGTACGCGAACATCGCAACGCCGCATACCACCTGGAAAAGGAAACGCACCGCTGTCGCGGACTTGCCCAACGCCATTTGCGTCAGGTAGTCGGTTGCAATGGTCCACATGCCGACCCAGGCGTGAGCGCCCAGGGCCACCAGGGCCAACAGACTGAAGATGCGCATCCCGTTGTGGGCGAACAGGCCGTGCCACTGGGCGTAGCCCAGGCCCGGGTTCGCAATGACGTATCCGATCAGGAAGATGAAATAAGCCGCGAGAACGACCGCCGACACGCGCTGTGCCATCCAGTCATAGAGGCCCGAACGCGAGAGGTTTGTGACGTTGGTTACCATATCCAGACTCCTGCCAGAACGATCAGCACCACGGAAATGGCAATGACGATTTTCGAGCCCAGCTTGCCGCCTTCCAGCGTTTCACCGATGCCCATGTCCATGATCAGATGGCGCACGCCGGCAACCATGTGATACAGCAAGGCGGACAGGATGCCCCAAATCACTAGCTTGGCTAGCGGACTGGTCAGACACGCTTTCACCTGACCGAAGCCTTCCTCGGAGCTCAGCGACGTGTCCAATGCGTAAAGCATGATGGCCAGGCTGACAAAGAGGATGACACCGGAAATACGGTGAAGAATGGACGTGTAAGCAGTGACTGGGAGTTTGATGGTCCTTAGGTCTAGGTTTACAGGTCGTTGGCTTTTCACGGCTTTTTTTTCACTGATGAGCCCTAACGATCAGGGCAAAGTTGTTGGGCAAGTGCACTGGTCAGGTACCCACCACCCAGGGAGTGACGACCCCCAGTAAAACAGGCCCAAAAGCCTCTGGCGGTCGGCTGCCGAGTATAGACAGTTAGGCTACTAATGACAACGCAAAGGACTACCCCTAATAGCGCATTGCGCTAGCCGGATAAAAGGCGTAAATAGCCGTCAATTTCGAGGAAAAGCCCTGCCCAAAGCCGCCTACGACAAGACTTTTGGCAAATTGACATTCGAATTTATCTCACTATAGTGGTGCGGGCCCTGCGTGGGGGGCCTGTCTGATGATTTCAAGCATAAATAGGAGGCCACATGGCTGACAAAAAAGCGCAGTTGATCATCGAGGGCGCAGCCCCCGTCGAGCTGCCCATTTTAACCGGCACCGTTGGTCCCGATGTAATCGACGTGCGGGGCCTGACGGCCACGGGCCGGTTCACATTCGACCCTGGCTTCATGTCGACCGCTTCCTGCGAGTCGAAGATCACCTATATTGATGGCGATAACGGCATCCTGCTGCACCGCGGCTACCCGATCGAGCAACTCGCCGAGAAATCGGACTACCTGGAAACCTGCTACCTGCTGCTCAACGGCGAACTGCCGACGGTCGAGCAGAAAGCCCAGTTCGTCAGCACCGTGAAGAACCACACCATGGTGCACGAACAGTTGAAGACCTTCTTCAACGGTTTCCGTCGCGATGCCCACCCGATGGCCGTGATGTGCGGCGTGGTCGGCGCCCTGTCGGCTTTCTACCATGACTCGCTGGACATCAATAACGCCCAGCACCGCGAGATTTCCGCCATTCGCCTGGTCGCCAAGATGCCGACCCTGGCCGCGATGGTGTACAAGTACTCCATGGGCCAACCCATGATGTACCCGCGCAACGACCTGTCGTACGCGGAAAACTTCCTGCATATGATGTTCAACACCCCGTGCGAGATCAAACCGATCAGCCCGGTGCTCGCCAAGGCCATGGACCGGATCTTCATCCTCCATGCCGACCACGAGCAGAACGCCTCGACCTCCACCGTGCGCCTTGCGGGTTCTTCGGGCGCCAACCCGTTCGCCTGTATCGCCGCCGGTATCGCCGCGCTCTGGGGCCCTGCCCACGGCGGCGCGAACGAAGCGGTCCTGACCATGCTCGATGAAATCGGCGATGTTTCGAACATCGACAAGTTCATCGCCAAGGCCAAGGACAAGAACGATCCGTTCAAGCTGATGGGCTTCGGTCACCGGGTCTACAAGAACCGCGACCCGCGCGCCACCGTGATGAAGCAGACCTGTGATGAAGTCCTTCGCGAGCTGGGCATCAACAACGATCCGCAGCTGGAACTGGCCATGCGTCTCGAAGAGATCGCCCTGACCGATCCGTACTTCATCGAGCGTTCACTGTACCCGAACGTCGACTTCTACTCGGGGATCATCCTCAAGGCGATCGGCATTCCGACCAGCATGTTCACCGTGATCTTCGCCCTGGCGCGGACCGTGGGCTGGATCTCCCACTGGAAGGAAATGCTCTCCAGCCCGTACAAGATTGGCCGTCCGCGCCAGCTGTACACCGGCTACGAGTCGCGTGACATTACCAAGCTGGAAGACCGCAAGTAACACCTGCCTTGCACTAGCGTCTTGGCTACACCGGAAACGGCCTCTTGATAGAGGCCGTTTCTGTTTGTGGCGCACTGCTGGCCCCTGCGGCATCTGTCAGGACGCCTTCGCGGGCAAGCTCCGCTCCCACAATGTTCCGCGCCCGACCGAAAGCCCACGGCCCGCACACCACTCCCTGTGGGAGCGGAGCTTGCCCGCGAAGAGGCCCTGCCAGACACTCCCACAATGCTCCGCGCCCGCCCGAAAGCCCACGGCCCGCACACCACTCCCTGTGGGAGCGGAGCTTGCCCGCGAAGAGGCCCTGCCAGACACTCCCACAATGCTCCGCGCCCGCCCGAAAGCCTGCGGCCCGCACGCCACTCCCTGTGGGAGCGGAGCTTGCCCGCGAAGAGGCCCTGCCAGACACTCCCACAATGCTCCGCGCCCGACCGAAA
>NZ_JALLIX010000040.1 GCF_023242365.1 Pseudomonas sp. MWU13-2100 | reverse complement strand
GGTGGTCTGCATCTGGGCGATTCCGGCGTGGCGCAAGGGCGC
The DNA here is from genome assembly GCF_023242365.1 of Pseudomonas sp. MWU13-2100. GTDB lineage: Bacteria > Pseudomonadota > Gammaproteobacteria > Pseudomonadales > Pseudomonadaceae > Aquipseudomonas. Next base: position 62,412 of record NZ_JALLIX010000040.1, on the reverse strand, counting down.
CAATAAACGCCCCAGGGCCGTTTCCAGCACCGCTTCGGTGAAGGGCGTGCCCAGTAAGCAGCCGACTGGCTGAGCCTCGCGCTTGGCCTGCGACCATTCACTGGCGCAGACCTGCCACAGGTGCAACGGTAACTCCCAGTTCAGCTCACGGGCCAGGGCCTGCAGGCGACGCACGCCAGTGCGCATCGCGGCGGCATCGCTGCTCTGCTCCTTGTCCAGCGCCCAGACCACCCCGTCCAGGGCGCGCCAGCGGCTCAGGCCGCGCCACTGGGCAAACACGCCCCCTTCCCGTTCGGCCCGCACGCTGCCGCCCCAGAGCAGGACCGTATCCTGGCCCTCCAGCCACTGCTGTTTGGCCAAGGCCGGCGCCATGGCCTCGATGTGTGCCGGTTCACCGACCACCAATAGCAAGCGGATCCTGCGACGCCAGAATGAGCCGTAGCGCTGGTGGAGGTGAGCACGCAGCTTTTCCCATACGTGGGCTTCGCCCTTTGCAGGCGCGGAAGTCGGCGTACTCAGGTCGTTCCCCATAAGGTGCCGATACGACAAGCCGCCTACCTTACGTCTCACTAATTGGAAGCCAGCCACCACTGCCAGCACCATAAAGGTGAAACCCGCGGTCACCAGCCACCCGGTAGCTTGCTCATCTCGACCCAACCGCATGCCTGGCACTGCAGGCGACCACCAAACCACTAGACATACGGACATCGCCGCCAGTAATACCAGACCGACCAACACCCACAACCACAAACGACGACTGCTCATCAGATTTCCCTAGCTCACGGAGGGCGGCATGACCACCAAGCACCACAGCCGCAAATCGGCGGGGCTCTCTCCACTGAAAATGAAGTTCGGCTTACCCTCTCCGCGGATCGATTCCACGGCGGCAGCTATGGCCACCCACGGTGCCGCGCACCCTGGATGACCCAGGGAGCCCCCCAAGTCATGCAAACCTTGTTTATGCTCAAGCGGCATCGGAGTTTCGCTAAGTGCCATGGTGATGGCCGTCATGCGGGTCAAGTCGGCCCCCACTGCCCAGACGTGCCCAATGGACGATGCTTGCACCGGCACCCAGTCCAGGGCTTGGCGCGTGGCGCGGAGCAAGCCCTCGGGGGTTGGCTCGCGCTCCTGCTCAGGCCGATGCAGATAAGCCATCGGTTCCAGCATGGTTTGCGTCAGGCGATTACCAAACAACAAACCCACGACAGCTTCGGCAGTGCCTTGCCCTTCAGAAGGAGCGAGCTGAAACGCCACCACCAGCAACAACGCCTGATCGTGGATGCGCTCATCCAGCCAGGCATCCACCACCGATAGTCCACTACCTTCGACCCGCGTGACCTTCTGGCGGATGCCGGACTCGGCCCAGACTGCTTGCCACAGTTCGCTCAGCACGTTCTCGGCGACACCGCTGTTCATCTCCAACAACAGAGCCAGAGGCCTGTCCTGCGCAAGCGTCTCCAATACCTTGCCGATCTCGCTCAACACTTGCAGCAACACCCGCCGCAGCAACGTGTCTGGCAATTCGCCCTGTTCATGCGGCAAACGGCTGTGACGGATCCCCTCTTCACTGGCCTGCCAGGCAGCTTGAACATTCAAGGCCTTCGTGCCGTTTTGCAAAGCATCCCGTTGAGTTTCAGCGTTCTCGACACCCCGCTCACGCAATGCGGTATGCAGACTGACCGCCAGCACTTGCTGCGAACGACGCCCCCGACGCATTTTCTGAATCAGGTCCGCCTCGCGCTCGTCATTCCAACCAGCAGCCACACTCGAGTCGCCGAGATACGCCGTCACACGTACAACGCTCAGTGCGCACCAGATCAGAAACGGTATTCCCAGCGCGATCAGCCAAAACTGATTCGACTGATGAGTAAAGGTGTCGCCCGCCAACCACAGAGTCAGGCCCAGGCCCGATAGCAACAGCACGGCCAGCAAAAGCAGCCAACGCCACGCACGCGGCGCGGATGGGGCCACCATGAGAGGGGGGATCTTGTCCAATTTGACCGACATGAGTCAGCTCGCTGTCGCATTGGGCAAGGACGAAATCAGCACGCAGCCACAGGCGCATAGATGTCCTTGAAAGGCAACGGGTATACCGTTGTCGCGGAAAGTCGGATGCCCCTCGGCAATCAGCGTCCTGCCATGTCCACGCCTTGGGCAATTGACCGGATCCCCCTGCCGGGCCACGCCAATACCGCCAAAGCGCATCGCCGTAGAACCCGATAACACCGTACCGACACCGCTGGTGGTGTCGCCAATGCGAATAATCCCCTTCATTCGGGTTCCCCCGACAGGGCTGTGATACAGGCTCCGTCCCGGCTAATGAACTGCGCTTCGCGCTCAGGCCAGGTGTACAGCTCGTCCGGTTGGCCTTTTGGGAAAAAACCTTGCTCCGGGACATCGATGAATTCACCTGGCACTCGGCGGATCAGCGTCCAGCCGGTTTCGACCCACTGGCTTTCCTTCCAGTCGTAAGCGCGCTTGCCGGTATCGGGATGTACCCAAGTACTACGCCTGACACCACGCCAGACTTTCTTCCCGCCCTCAGTCCACTCAGTGGGATACAGAAGATGGGCTCCTGCAAAATCCACATCCGGCAAATAAATACCGATTTGTTTTGGGCGTTCGTCTTTCTCTATATGCACACTTGGGTCCAGCACATATCGAGGAATGCGCCGGGGCAATTCGGATACTTGATACAAACTACCTTGTCCGTTGTAGGTCAAGTCTCTCTCACCCCACCCCCCGGTAGTGTTCCCCAGCCGGTCATCCAGTTTGGTAGCCCGGTCACCCGTTAGCGAGATACGCTGTTGCTCTTCCTCGGTCATCCAGCCACCCCAAAACTCACGGATGCCACGATTATTCTCGCGCATGGCATAACCTGCTTTGAAGGCCAACGGGTCACTATCAATACGCTGGATATACGCTTTGATATAAAAAGCCCGATCAGGTCGAATATTGGGTAGCACACAGTTCCCCCAGACCACATCGCCTTGTTGCCACTGCGGCTTGTTGCACTGCTGGGGGTCCAGCTGCGTTTGAACGCGGGCATCGATCCATTCGATAACTGCATCGCGAGTGGCAGCGAAGTGTTCAGGAGAGCTGAAGGTTTCCAGCAGATAACATTCCAACGGATGCAGAACGGCCATTTCAACGCTCCTTGTTGGGTTCAATGCACGAGCCGCCATCGGCACGCTCGATCAGCGTCCACCTCACCGACTGTTCATCCTTGTGCGGTAAATGCTGACCTTGTTGCAGATTGAGATACTCAAAACCTTGGCGGCCGAAAGTTGACCACTTGCCGCTATGTGCTGCAGGTTCTCCCGACTGAGCCGTGATAAAGGTTCCGTCCCGATTAATGAACTGCGCTTCGCGCTCGGGCCAGGTGTACAGTTCTTCCGGTTGGCCTCTGGGGAAAAAGCCTTGCTCCGGGACGTCGATGAATTCGCCTTCCACTCGGCGGATCAGCGTCCAGCCGGTTTCGACCCACTGGCTTTCAGTCCAGTTGTAGGCACGCTTGCCGGTTGTCTCACAGACATAATCGCTACGTTTGACACCCTGATAACCCTCGATCCCCCCCTCGAATTCGGTGGGATACAGTAAACGCGCGGCCACAAAATCGACATCTGGTAAATAGATACCAATCTGCTTGGCGCCCTCGTCTTTCTCTATGCGCACACTTGGGTCCAGCACATATCGAGGAATGCGTCGGGGCAATTCAGACACTTGATATAGACCACCCTGTCCGTTATAGGTCAAGGATCCTTCGCGCCAGCCCCCAGTAGTGTTCCCCAGTCGGTCATCCAGTTTGGTAGCCCGGTCACCCGTTAGCGAGATACGCTGTTGCTCTTCCTCGGTCATCCAGCCATCCCAAAACTCACGGATGCCACGATTATTCTCGCGCATGGCATAACCTGCTTTGAAGGCCAACGGGTCACTATTAATACGCTGGATATACGCCTTGATATAAAAAGCCCGATCAGGTCGAATATTGGGTAGCACACAGTTCCCCCAGACCAAATCGCCTTGTTGCCACTGCGGCTTGTTGCGCTGACGGGGGTCTAGTTGCGTTTGAATGCGGGCATAAGCTGCCTCGTGGGCATCGATCCATTCAATAATTGCATCGCGAGTGGCAGCGAAGTGTTCAGGGGAGCTGAAGGTTTCCAGGAGGTAACATTCCAGCGGGTGTAGAACGGCCATTTCAAAGTTCCTTGTTGATTTTGGGCATACGCCATTGATGGGTCAGATCAGGCAGGCCCAAATAGGGCTTGAGCGGGTCGAGGTCAGAGATGCCGATGCCATCGTCATAGCCCCAGCCAGTTTTTTGCCGAGCGCTGACGAATTTAGGATCGAGATCATCCGGGTTCAGCACTATCTGCTGGCGACCTCCTTGCAACTTGTAGCTTTCGTCAGGTTTGAACGTCTGGGTTCCCGCACTGCCTTCCCAAACCTTTAGCGTCTGGTTTTTCGGCACGGTATAGATGAGGTATTCGCCGTTCTCGTTCCAGTGCTTCCACACCGCGAACTCACGCCGCCATTGGCTTTTCGACTTCAGTGCACTGAACTCGGCCTCACGCATCCAGCAAATACTATTGTCGTAGGACCTGTGGTCCACCACCCGGTATAGGCGCTCGCCCGGCGAAACCCGGCTTGCGCGCAAAGATTCATCGAAAGTGTTGAATGCCCCCTTCAACGCTGGATGCTTGGAAGTCGCACTGATATCCGGCCAACCGTTAGAAATATCTTTCAAGGCATTTGGCGGAAATTCTTCCAAAGCCGAATATTTCGTCTTTGTGGTCCTATCCACCCAATCCGGCTGTTTCTGTTTAAACAGCTCCAGTTCCGCGGCATCGCGTTGCCCCAGCACATGGTTATTGTTCCCCGGTCGCGCCCTGTAGGCGTTATCGCCCTCCACCCGCAGGCGGTTAGCCAGGGTGTCCAGATATTCCTGGGCATGGTTCAGGGCCTTTTTCAGCTCGGCAGGCGCCTTGACGGATACTCGCTCGATAATCCCCCATAGCGCTTCCACCGGAGCCTTCAGCGACACCGGCCCCCACCCGATGACGGTGTCCATCAATTTGCGGGTGGTATCCATCAAGGTCTTGAAGGCGTCCAGTAACAGATCCACGCTCAACAGGCTCTTCAGCCCCTCCATTTGTTCCGCCAGATACTGGTAGACATTGTGGATCTTCATGCGAGCCAGCGTCTTGCGCACGGGCTCCATATCCAGATAGCGCTTTAGCAGGATCATTCCCTGCTCGATCGCCGCGCTATCGCGTTCCTTGGATTTCAGGGCAGTGTGAAAACGGCGGCGCGTCGCCTGGATCATGACCTTGAAGCAGCCCTTGACCAGTGAACCCAGGACCGGAACGGCACCGAGTAGGGTCAACACCATGGCAACCCAGGCCCAGGTATCGCTGCTGTCCTCGTTGATCTTGCGACAGTTGGCGATGAAGTCGCGTATGTCACAGAGCTGATCCACCAACGGGATCATCGAAATGACCGTTCCGGTGACTACCTGCGCGGTGCTGGGGTTTTCATGGAAGTCGCCTTGCAGGGTTTCCCAAAGCCATACGCCGCTGGCCTCGACCCGCGCTTGGGCACCCGCAAACCAGCCCGGTGGAGCGGGTTGGTAGAACGCCAAGGCGTTCTGGAGGTCTTCATTCATGGGTAGTCCATCACAACGTTCAATGAAAGGGTTATGCCGTTACAGGCGGGCCAATATTTCCCTGATCGATCAGAAAAGTGCATACGCAATCAGCCCTCCGTCTTCTGACGAACATCAACTTTATAAAGACTGATGACTTTCAATATTTCAGAGACGAATAAAATAAAAATCATCATGAATGCCTGCTTCAGCTGAAAAAGACTGATCATCCAAGGAATGAAGGACAACGAAGGCACGGAAAAACACAAACGAAATGGAACCTGCACATAGGCAACAAAACGCGCCCACGGGTGCTGTTTAAAGAGCATCCACATCGTCATGTGAATTGAAACCGTCAGTAACATGGAACCGACAAAAAACAACGTCAGCAAATTTTCTCCAAACTGCAGATTTACTTGCGCAAATGAAAGCACATCGTCATACAGCGGAATCCGTCCACGACTAAGATTCAAATACAAAAAACCCAGCACATATAAAAAATCCATCACACCCCAAAACAAAAACACAAACTTCTTATTCATGAACACTCTCATTCCTCGACTTCGAATACTTTATTGGCGATGACGGGCTTCCAGTACCATGAGCTGCCGCTAATCGCCCATTGATCATCACCTTCGAGGTACTGCTGCCGTATACGCCGGGTTTCGCCATATGTATGCGTCATGGAGGTTTGCAACAATGACAACGGCGCATCTTCGGGAAGTGGCTGCCACTCCTGTATGACATCCCTCATGGTATTTTTCAGGTCCCTGCCATCACTGCCAAACACCCGCCCTTGATCCCCCATGGAGGTAACCCGGTTGAGCAATCCGATGGCTAAATTAGCCATCCCCAGATAATCATATTCCTGGGTTACCCAGACGCCTGGCCCTGACGCCTGCGTCGGGTATTGCACTGTTGACGGCTGCGCCTCCATCAACAAAACATAAGAAGGCCAGGGTTGATCGGGCTCAGGCTCAGGAAGTTGGTACTGCACACGCGCCGGACTTTCAGGAACCACTCTGTGTAGAGCGTGACCTTGCTCGTCCAGATGGCCTTGCAGTACTTGGCCGTTATCGAAGGTCAGGACATAAGGCACGCCTGCAATGGGTTGTGCCATTGCATCAAAAAAATTCAGCAGAAGTCGGTTAGGCTCGTCACCCAAAGGCTCGGCCATGGGAACAGGCGCTGTTTTCAACCTGGCCGCAGTCTGTATATAGTCAAAATGAGGTGACTTGATCTCAACTTCACCCGGTGAGCCGATCTCGATGCGATAGGGGTCGAGGGTTATATAGTTGCTGCCGGAATTTAGGGTGATTTTCTTTTTCGCGGTGATTCGAATTTCATCCTCGGTACTGCTGATATCCAGACCCTGCCGGGCCAGTAATTCCATACGGTCGTTCTGCGCCTGGATCGACACTGCGCCCTGATTGGCAATGAACTTCATCCCCAGCTTTTGTGCGAACAGACCAATGGCATGGCCGGCAGCCACGGTAAAGCGCTTCAATACACTGAAGTCGGTATTGTTGTTTACGGCAGAGAAGGTCTGGCCAGCCGCCAGTTGCAAATGCTCCGGTGTCACCAGGGCCATACCGGCAGGAGCGGAGACCAGAAAACCCGCTTCCTTCAATTGCCCCAGCACCCCCTTCAGGTGCTCCGGCACCGCACTGTCCGCTTCTAGAGCCCCTGTCGCTGCAGCATTACGGGCCAATCCCTGCACGCGCTGGAGTGCCTCTTCCAATTGCGCCAGGGCCTCACGCATGCTGAGCATTTCGCCCTGCGCTTTCGACTGTTTGTCAGCGCTAATGAAAATGCCGCTACCACCCCGGATGGCGGCATGACCGTCCGTGCGCAGTTCAGCGCCCTCGCCACGCTTTTGCTTCTCGGCATCCACCAAATGCCCCAAGTTGAGCTGGCTCTTGCCGGCGTATTCGGTGCTGAGTTTGACGTGCTCCTGGCCGCGCCGATCTTCCATGCGCAGCTTGTTGTTGGCCGGGGTGCGCAACACGTTGCGGGTGTAGTTGCGCTTGCCCAGGGTCACGTGATCCGGGTGTCGACTGTCGTGCAGGGCATGGGCGATATAGGGCCGGTCCGGGTCGCCCTGCTCGAAGGCCACCGCCACTTCGGTGCCGGGAATCAGCGGCAGGTGCAGGCCATGGATGTCGCCGGCGTAAGGCCGCGCCAACCGCAACCACAGACTTTCCTGCCCGGGCTTCCAGCTGTCACGATCAAACAGGAAGTTGACCTTGTAGCGCCCTTCCAGATCGATATGCCCGTAGGGATCGTTGGCCTGCGGGCTGGTGACACGGGCCGGGACGGTGCCGGCCATTTTCGGCTTGTCTAGTAACGGCGGACGGAAGCACACCGTTTCCGAGTAGGGAATCGCCTCGAAGGTGGCTTCCAAGCTGCTATCACGCGCGGCGCGGGTGGTCAATTGGATGATCACCGCTCTTGAAGCGAAGGCCCGCGGCGCGCCGCCGGTGATGTTGAGCTGTTGGCCGGGCGCCAGGGTGGCGCTGCTGCTGGCGCCACTGAGTTGGGTCTGACCATTGAGGTAACGTTCATGACGCAGACGCGCATAGAAGTAGCCGCTTTCGCTTTGCAGGTCTTCGTCCTGGAGAATCGGGTCGCCAAGGACCCGGTAGGGTTCAGCGTAGAGATAGGCCTCGCCGTAGGTGGTCTTGGCCCCTCGCGTCTGGTCCACCTCACCGTCAAGCCAGGCGCTGGCGTCGCGGTGGTGGTAGGTGCGAATATTGACGTGCCGCTCCACCACCTGATGGCTCGATTGCAGTTTCCACACGCCATCCTGCCCAGTGCTGCCCAGTCCGGATTGCGGACGATACGGCAGCTCGACAGGGGGCTTGGCGTAGTGACGCTGGTCGTCATGGAATTCGACGACATCGATACTCAGGCGTTCGTCACTGGTAAAGCGATACCAGATACCGACCTCGGCCAGCAGCCGGGCGATAAAGGCCAGGTCGCTTTCGTCGTACTGCATGACCTGTTCACGCTTGGGGTAGTCGCGCACCAGCTTGAAGAGAAAATCCTGGCCCTCGAAGTCGTGGCGACCGCGCAAAATACTCTCGACGATTTCCGGCACCGACTGGTGCTGGTAAATACGGAACTGTTTGCCTCGACCGAGCAGCGCCAGACGCGGCTCCAGGGTGACTTCGTAGCAGGCCTGGTCGTTGGAACTGGACAAACGCTTGAAAGCGGTGATCACGCCGTACAACAGCCGCAGCGGTTTGACCTCCGGCGTGGACAGGCCGGGCAACGCCACGGGTAGCTTGTGCGGTGCGGTGTGCAGGCTGAAACGGGCATCCTGGCCGAGCATCTGTTCGGCGGCGATATCACCGTCGGTGCTGGTGAGCTCCACCCTGTATTTGAATGGCCGACTCAGGCCTTCCTCGCCCTCGAAGGCCAGCACATCGAGCACGGCGCCGACATTACGGACCCAGAGTTTATGGCGGCTGTGGTCGAAGAAAGTGCGCAGTTCGTTAAGCATGGTCAAGCCTCCATGACCACCACTTGTGCCGCGTCCTCTACGTCAGTGAAATGCAGGGTGATGCCTTCAGCCTCGCTGTAACCCAGGGTCACACCCTGGGTTTTGCGCTGGGCCGCCTGGCGTTGCAGCAACTGTTGGCTGAGCACCGGCAGGATCTGCTGATTGAGCAGGCTGTCGATATTGCGCGCGCCGCTGTCGGGTAACAGGCAGGCGGCAACCAGGGCATCGTTGAGGCCCACGTCGACTTGACAGTCCAGGCCGTAGTGGCGCTGCAAGCGCTGGGTGACCTGGGCGAGCTTGATCGCAACAATGCGCTTGAGGGCGTCGGCTTGCAGCGGGCGGTAGATCAGGGTCTGGAAGCGCGCCAGCAGGGCCGGCTGGAAGTGCTCGCGCAGAATCGGTCGCAGTAACTCCTGCAGGGTGTCGTCCGGCGCGTCAGGGTGCTCGTGCAGGCAGGCTTGCAGTTCATCGCTGCCAAGATTGGAAGTCATGACAATGACCGTGTTGCGGAAGTCGATTTCACGCCCTTCGCCGTCGCGCATAAAGCCGCGATCAAACACCTGGTAAAACAGGTTGAGTACGTCGCGATGGGCCTTTTCCACTTCGTCGAGCAGCACCACGCTGTAGGGCCGTTGCCGTACCGCTTCGGTCAGCACACCGCCCTGGCCATAACCGACGTAGCCCGGCGGCGAGCCTTTGAGTTGACTGACCGTGTGGGCTTCCTGGTACTCGGAGAAGTTGAGGGTGATCAGCGACTTCTCGCCACCGAACAGGCTGTCGGCCAGGGCCAGGGCGGTTTCGGTCTTGCCGATACCGCTGCTGCCTACCAGCAGAAACACCCCCAGCGGGGCCTTTTCGTCCGTCAGCCCGGTCTTGGCGGCGCGCAGGCGCTGGGCCAGGGCGTTCAGCGCAGGGCTCTGACCGATGACGCGCTCACCCAATTGCTGCTCCAGCGCCAGCAGGTTGGCGTGTTCGTCCTTGAGCAGGCTGCCCAGCGGCACACCGGTCCAGTCGGCCACCACTTCGGCCACGCTGCAGGCGTCGACGTCGAGGGACAGCAGCGGTTGCGAGCCTTGAATCTGGACCCGTTGTTGTTGCAACGAGGCACAGGCGTCCAGCTGCACAGGTTCGGCCTGGCGAGCGTCGAGCAGTTGCCGTATCAGGTCGAGTTCGGACCGGTATTGCTGCTCCAGTTCGCGTTGCTGGTCATGCAGCTCGGCCTGCTGCACGGCAATCGTCACCAAACGCTCTTCAGCGCCGCTGCCGCCAAGCTGCTGATCCTCTTCCAGGGTCTTGCGTTCCAACTCCAGGGCGGTCTGCCGGGCCTTGAGCCGGAGCAACGCCTGGGGTTCGCAATCGAGGCTCATGCGCACCCGGGCGCTGGCGGTGTCGAGCAGGTCGACGGCCTTGTCCGGCAACTGCCGACCCGTCAGGTAGCGCCGCGACAAGCTCACCGCGGCCTGAATCGCCGCATCCTGGATATGCACGCCATGATGGCTGGCATAGCGTGCCTTGAGACCGCGCAACATGAGACTCGCGTTGACGTCGTCCGGCTCGTCGACCTTGATGATCTGGAAGCGCCGCTCCAACGCGGCATCGCGTTCGAAGTACTGTTTGTACTCGCTCCAGGTGGTGGCGGCGATGGTACGCAACTCGCCGCGAGCCAGGGCCGGCTTGAGCAGATTCGCCGCGTCGGCACCGCCCGCCTGATTGCCGGCACCAATCAGCGTATGGGCTTCGTCGATGAACAGCAGTACCGGTTTTTCTGACTGCTGCACGGCGTCGATCAGGTTTTTCAGGCGTTGTTCAAATTCGCCTTTGACGCCGGCACCCGCTTGCAGCAGGCCCAGGTCGAGGCTGCGTACGCTGACCGACTTGAGGCTGTCGGGAACGTTGCCCTCGGCGATGCGCAACGCCAGGCCTTCAACCAGGGCGGTCTTGCCCACCCCGGGTTCACCCACCAGGATCGGGTTGTTCTTGCGTCGACGGCTGAGGATATCGATCACCTGGCGGATTTCATCGTCACGCCCGAAAACCGGGTCAATCTGCCCTTCCCCGGCCTTGGCGGTCAGGTCCTGGGTGAACCTTTCCAGCACGGCTTGCGAAGCCTCGTGCCTGGGTCGGCTGGCGGGGGGCGTGGCGATTTCGTCCGTAGATACTTCTGTTCGATCGTGGTCGATGTCCCGCTGCACCTGGGGACGCTCTTCGGAAGTTTGATCGAGCAGCGCAAACAGATTCCGCAACTGAACCTGACTGAGACTGAGTAGCGGCCATGCGGCTTCGCACGTCAGTAGACCGGGGGTTTCCATCAACGCGCCGAGCAAGTGTGCCGAACGCAGGTGGTCGTTGTTGTCATCCAGCGATGCGCGCAACCAGGCGTTCCTGATCAGCTGCTGCAACTTGTCGCACAGCTGCGGCTTGCCCTGCACACTGCGCGGCAGGTTGTCGAGATGGTTGAGCAGCCCGCACCAGAGCGCGTCCATATCCCAGTCGTAGCGGCGTGCGATAACGGTCAGGTCGCCCTCGCCCTGCCCCAGCAGTTTGAGCAGCCAGTGCTCGATGCTGATCCGGGCATGGACCCGGCTTTGGCACAACGAAGCCGCCGCGCTCAATGCCTGAGCGCAGTAGGGATTGAGGCGGCGAAGCAAACGGGTGGAACTCTGTGCCATGCGGATGCGTCCTTGTTCTGGATTTTCGGCGGGGTTTGGCTGGGCAAGCGATGAGAGCTTGAAACTCGATGTGCATGGCTGGGCGCCCGCGAACGGACGCTCAACCCTGGATACCGGGAGCCGGCAGACCGAAGCCTGTCTGCCGGCCTTCTCGCGTCAGGCGCTCTGGCGCTCGCTCCAGGCGTCCGAGTGAATGATGTTGCCGTCCTTGTAGGTCCAGGTGATCTTCTCGTAACGCAGTTCGATCTCCTCCAGGTGGTTGTGCTTCTCCTTGTCCGGGTCCTTGACGTCGTGCATTTTCGGCGCGACTTTCACGACCTTCACATTTTCCAGCTTGGCAATGAAGTACTCGACTTCCTGCCCGGCATCGTCGATGCGGTACCACTTGAACTCGGCGCTATTAAGGGTCTGTCCGGAGGTCACTGCCTTGTACAGGTAGGGACTGGAGGCATCGATTTCCTTGGAGAACAGAAACGGGGCATGAACCCGCGCACCGGTCAACTTGCCGGTGTTGTTGTCGGTGGGGATGTACAAGCTGTGCTCCTGGGCGAGCACTTCGATACTGCCCTCGCGCTTTTGCACATCCACTGAACCTTTGATGTGATTGCCGCCGTCATCTGTCAGCCACAGGTAAATAGGAATGGCCATGTGAAGCTCCTTGTCTCGAAAATTAACTGCCGCCGAATGCGACAGGGGGTTGCCTGTCCGGCCCCGCGATGGGCAACGCACAGGCCCCCACCTCCGGTACCAGACGGATATCGACGCGACGGTTGGCCGCGCGCCCGACTTCGGTGTCATTACTCGCGATCGGCTGACTGGCGCCAAAACCCTGAACCGCAAAACAGCTGTCGGGGAGATCGCCCATGCGTTGCATCCAGTCGTGTACCGCCGCCGCCCTGGCACGTGACAGCTTGAGATTGTGTTCGGCGTTGCCCGTGGCATCGGTATGCCCGGCGATGACTATCAGCCAGCCTGGCTGGGCCTTGATGTCGACCAGCGCATTGATCAGGACCTTGATCGAGTCCGGCTTGAGCTCGGCGCTCCCGGCACCGAAGAGCGACAGGCTGTCCAGGCGCACCGGATTGGGGACCTGCGCCGGTCTTTGCGCGAGCGGCGGCGGCCGGTGATTGGCAATCGCCGCCAACACCGGCGCCCGCAGGTGTTCGCCGCGATACAGCCCCAGGCCCAGCATCATGGGTTCGCCGTGGCGGTAGTAGTGGTCCAGGCGTTGGGCATCCTGATGGAGCACGCTCATCGCCTGTTCACGCAGGGCGAATTCGGGCTGGCTACGATGTTCCAACAGGGAAATGGAGGAGTAGCGACGCAGGTCATCACTGACCTGGCGGGCCAGCAAGGTGTTCTGCCAGGCCGAGCTGGCCAGGGCGACCATAGCCGCCAGCGCGAACAGCCACAGCGCCAACACGCTCGCGCGTTTTGTCGAGGAATGCCGGACCTGCGTCGGGAATACCGTCAGCAATGGATCCGGGAAGGGTAACGCCCTATCCGCATCAGACCGCGCCTGGCGGGTGTCCACCAGCGCGACCCTGTCGCGCAGCCATTGCTGCCACAGGTTACCCGCCACCGCCTGGGGCAGCGCCGGGACCAGGGTAAAGGCGCAGGCCACCGGCGGACTGACGGCACGACCGGCGTCATGAACCGCGTAGTACGGGAGGACCTTTTCCGCCAGCCAACTCGCCGCACTGCTCAGTTGAATACTGGTCTGCAAACGGGCGCCGCGCGCTGCGGTGCTGGCGGCCTGCCGTTGCCAAGCGGCCAGGCTGACGCACGCACCGGCCTCGCGCACGCAAGGGCGGGGCTGGCCCGCCTCCCAACTGAACCATGGCCCTTCGCCCCGCGACGCTTGCAGGTAGCTCACCAACAGCAGCGGCAACGCCATGCCGCGCTTGCGAATGATCGTCAGTTGGTAACAGAAGGTGCGTACCTTGGCGGCCAGTACCGCGTCGTCGGTGTGCTCAACCGGATTGGTGACAAACATGACGCTGAGCTGCCCGCCCCAGTCCGCCCGCAATGCCAGCAAACCCGTAGTCACCGTCGTCAACTGCGCAAGGTCCGGTACCCGCACATAGCAACCGTGCTCGGTGACGCGCAGGGCCAGTCGCTCAGTCGCGATCGCGCCAAACAGACCCGCCAGCCCATCACCACAAACCAGGACCACGGGCTTGCGGTAGGACGCCGGCGGCAGGGACATGTTGTCGGCCAGAACCAGTGATTCACTCTGACGCGCTGCACGCCGGCCCGCCCGGATCCAGGCCACGGCGACCAGGCACACAAGGGTCAGTGCCGCCATCGCCCGTGTCCCGCCGGCCAGCGGAAGGGCCGCCAGCAGCGTCAGAACCAAGGTCCCGGCCCATAGCCAAAGGGTTCGTATCAGCTTGAGAGTCATCATCACGCCTGGCCAGACAACAGCGTGGCAATCAGACCACCCAACCAGTGGTCCAACCCCCGCCAGACACCGACAAGCAACAGCCCCACCAGAAAGAAATGCGCCAGAGGGGATCGCCACCCACGCAGGGGGTTCAACTCTTGGCGAACATTCGCCTGGGTCGTGAACCCGTGGTTGAGTGCCAAGGGAGGAACCCGTGCCGTCAGCGCCTCCAGCAATTGCTCACGCTCAGGGTCGTTCACATCGCGATAACGGCCCTGGAAGCCCAGCATCAAGACCCGTTGGAATACCGTCAGCACCCACGGATCGGGCGCGGGCTCGCGCAGTACTTCGCGCAGGTCTTCATACAAAAACTCTCCCGCCTGGTGATGACCGAAGAACTTCGCCTGCAGGGGCTCGCTGGCCCAACTTGAGTGGACGTCACCCGCGGTACAGCCGAGCACGGTTTCATCCAGCAAGGCGCATTGAGCGTGGCTGATGTGGTCGATACCGCGAGGGCCAAGGTCGGCCTGTTCGAGCTGTTGCCGAACGTGCTCGATCTGCTCCACGCAAAGCGCCCAGAGAGCCTCGCCGTCCTGCGCCTTGCTGTCCTGGCGCAACTCAACCACCAGCAGGTAGCTGTCCTGCAACAGCGCGTCGATATCCACCGCCGGGGTGGTCTGTTTCCTGGATGCGATCAGATTCATGTGCGCAGCACCGCGAATAGTTCAAGCTTCACGTCGGCCAGCGTGCTCGGCACGTAGAAGGCACAAACGGCTCCGTCCAACATGGCCTGGCCCTTGGGATGACTGAGGTCGAGAGCGAAGTACTGGTTCTCCAGACGCAATGGAATAGCCGCGGGTACATGGCTGAGCGACTGCAACGGGACACCGTCGAGGGCAGCGTTGATCAACTGATTGACCTCGTCCGGCGTACCCACTTTGCATAGGCGCGGAAACTGCTTCTGCAGTTGCGCGGCAGGCATCCGGCAACGCACCGACAGATAGAAATCGGCGCCGTCAGGCTCACGCAAGCGAGCATCGTCGAGACTCACCTGCCAACGGTTGGCACCCTTCTCCTCCAGTACGAGGGCAACGACCCGCGACGGCAGACTGGCTTCCAGCAAGGTCGAGATCATGCGCATCAAAGGTGGAAACACGTTTCCCAGGTGCTCGTGCCGATAGGCGGGAATCTTGTCGAGATCGTGTTCCAGTGAAAAAGTCAGCAGGCTCCCGGCCAACTTGACCAGTTCCAGATACACCTGCTCGGGGTGGCGCGCCGGGTATGCCTTGAGATCAGCCAACACCGGCTGATAGGTATTCAACGCATTGAGCAACCAGAACAACGACACATCGGCCACGGCAAAGTCAGCCATGCGCTGGTTGCTCTCGCGACGCATGCCCATCAATCGTTGACGCTTGGCGGACAACTGGGTCAACAGATTGTCCAGCTGTGTCAGCAATCCTGAATGAGCGGCGAAGTTGAGCAGCGGCGGCACATAGGTTGAATCCAGCCCCCAGGCCCCCTGCCCATCGCGTACCAGACGCGCGACCGGGCAGGTCAGGTAATCAGCGTTGTCGTCGCTCTCCAGCCGCAGGCTCAAGGCGTGCTCCAGCACGCCAATCGACTGCACCTCGTCTGCGTAGATGTCCTGTACCTGGCGCCAATCCTGGCGATAACGCGTCGGCCGTTCAGCCGTGCCCGCGTCAAACAGACAGTTGTTGCCGTTGGCCTGCTCCAATGGCAAGGCCAGAAGCAGGGTGGCGTCCTGGGCGTTATCGGACAGCAGTCGGGACAACTCCAACGCCGGCGGCAGTCGATCCACCTGTTCGCTATCGATCAAGGTGCCATCAGGCATGCGCAAACGCAGTTGGGTAGCCTTGAGCTTACCCAGGCTCAAGGCCTGCGGGTCAAATGCCACTGCCTGGACACCCCAAGGGTGTACCCAGGACAGATGAGCAAGATGTTGGTTGGCCCAGGCTTCCCAGCGCGCCTGCTGTTGGAATTGCTGCGGAGACAGCAGAACCCCCGCAGCCCACAAGGGGCGGTCGATCTTCATGACATCGTTTCCCTACGAGTAAATCAGGCTTTCGCTTTGGGCATCTGCGAAACCAACGACAGATTGACGTCCATGCCTTCAACCTGGAAATGCGGTACGGCGTACAATTTGACGCGGAAGAAACCGGGGTTGTCCTCGATGTCCTCGACGCTCACCTTCGCATCGCGCAACGGGTGTGAAGCCTGCAAGTCGTCGCCCGGATCGGTCATTTCAGTCACCAACCCACCGACCCACTTGTTCAACTCCAGTTCCAGCACACGCCGGTCCTTGGTGGTTCCGATGTTTTCGCGCTGAATCAGCTTCAGGTAATGGGCAATGCGCGACAGTAGAAAGATATACGGCAAACGCGCATTGATTCGGCTGTTGGCGGTGGCATCGGCAGTGTCATACAGCGCCGGCTTCTGGGTGGAGTTGGCGGAAAAGAAACAGGCGTAATCCCGGTTCTTGTAGTACGACAGGGGAATAAAACCGAGATTGGCAAATTCAAATTCGCGGGTCTCCGGAATCATCACCTCGGAGGGGATTTTTACCTGGTTACCCGTGCCGAGGTCGTATAAGTGAATCGGCAAATCGGTGACCGCGCCGCCTGACTGTGGCCCACGAATCTGCACGCACCAGCCGTTGGTGACAAAGCTCTTCACCATGTTTATCGCGAAGGCAAACGAGGCGTTGGTCCAAAGGTACTTGCCGTGATCAGGTCCCTTGACGCTCTCGATGTAGTTGAAACTGCGCACCGGGATGGTATCCGGGCCATAGGGCAAACGTCCCAGGACGCGCGGCAGAACCAGGCCGATGTAACGGGCATCGTCACTGTCGCGGAAGGCTTTCCACTTGAGGTACTCGGCGCGGTCAAAATAGTTGCCGATGTCCTTGATCGCGGCTACGTCCTCCATCGACTCCTTGCCAAAAAAAGCAGGGCCAACGGCGCCGATAAAAGGCATGTGTGCTGCCGCCGACACTTTTGAAATGTTGCGCAGCAAGGCAATATCCTGCGGACCACGATCAAACTCGTAGTTGGAAATGGCCGCTGCAATCGGCTCCCCACCCGGGGTGTCGTACTCCTGGGTATAAGTGTGCAAATAGAGGCCGCTCTGGGCTATTTCCGGAGCATCTTCGAAATCTTGTACCAGATGATCTTTACTGATATCCAAGAGTTCGATACGAACGTTCTGACGAAAGTCGGTCTGATCAATCAACGACTTTACGCCGCGCCAGGTTGACTCGACTCGTTGGAAATCCGAATGGTGCATCACGGCATCCAGTTGACGACTGATCTGCGCATCCAACGACGCGATATGCTCGTCCAACAGCGTCCGATCCAGGCGCTCGACTTTCTGCGACGACTGTTTGAGCAGCCTCAGGAACACGCTGACGGCGGCCGTCACTCGCTCATCGGCGGAAGCATCGGATAATGCCTCGGTATTTTGAAAAGCATCAATACTGCCCAACTCCGCAATCGGGCTGAGGTTGATCTTGTTGAACAGGGTGGTGTAAACGCTTTGTTTTTCTTCAGACAGCACTACAGCGCCGCCAGATTGTGCGGATGAATGTTCTACGGACATAAAGGAACTACCTATGAAGCGAACCGGAGGAAATTAACGACCTTCTTGTGGTGCCAGCGCGGCCAGTTCGGCGCGCAGTTCGTCACTCAGCGCATCATCCTTGAGGATGCGCTCCAATTCATGACGAAAGGTCACGTTATCCAACAGGTTCGACTTGAGATCGCGCAGCAGGTTGCGCATCGCCAGCAGCGCACGCAGCTGCGGTATCTGCCGCGCCACCTGCTCAGGCTCGAAATCCTTCATATTCTTGAAATTCAACACGACAGCGGTGTCGGTATCGTCGTCAACCAAAGTGTCTTGCACCGTCAGATTCAGGTGCGGAGAAAATCCCCCAAGGACGCTGTCGAAGTTGTTCTTGTTGATATCGACCTTGCTTCTTTCAGACAGCGGTCGCTGTTCCCTGCCGTTGCTGTAGTCGCCCATCAGCATTAACTTCAGCGGCAACTCCACCTTTTTCTGCGCACCGCCGGTATGCAGATCGAGCTTGATATTGACTCGAGCCTTCGGCACTTCATTCTGAAAACTATTTGCAGCCATATCCCCCCCAGAGGTCCTTCTTCTCAACAGCTAATGCCATCACAAAAAATAAAGCAAGATTGGAATTTACAACTGTAGTCACTCACAAAGCCTTGTCGACCAAATCCACAGAAAATAAACATTTTTAAATATTTTTACGTTTCTTACATGAGATATGTGTTCATCTCATGGATCCAATAGTGAATTATCTCAAGCGACTGTGCCACCCTCCTCAGCACATAAAGCAAAAGCCCACTCGATTCAGCGAAACGGACTACAACCATCTACCGATAGATGTCCTTGAATTGAGGAAAATCGAACCATTATTCGATTCTCCTGCACCCTTGGGAGGACAGATATCAATGACAGATTCTTGCGTGCCAACTGAAGGGCACTCATGCAGAAATAGCGCCTACGGTGCAGGCCTACAACTTGAAAAGGGTTATCAAAGGCGCTGGGAGCGCAAAAGCTGATGGCATTGCCGGATTGGGAGGTCGCTGTTTATTTGATGTCAGAAACGCAAATGCCCCGACAAGTCGGGGCATTTGTTTTTAGCCTGGGCAGACCGTGTTTTTACACGACCTGATCACTGCAGGCTTTTTCTTCTATCTGGCTCCACAACCTGGACTCGAACCAGGGACCCAGTGATTAACAGTCACTTGCTCTACCAACTGAGCTATTGCGGAATGGCATGTATGTTACTGATATAAAAAGAGAAGTCAAGCTTTGTATAAGTCAGCGCCGACGATCAGTTCGCCGGCCAGCCAGTTGGCAAGCAGCGCTCCGGCCTTGGCAATGCCGCTGGTTTCACCGAGGCGTTCGACGAGCCATTCGCAGAGTCCGGAAAAACTGCCGTTCTCCTGCAAGTGCAGCAGCGCCTGGTGTTCCAGCATTTCGACGGGGCGCAGGCGCACCGTCAACTGCCGACGCCAGACCAGCAGGCCCGCCGCCTCGGCCAGACGCTCAGGCGCGGGCGGCGGCAGCCCTTCGCTGAGGGCCGACCAGATCGATTCGGCGTTGCTGCTCAGGGCATGACTCCTGAGGGATGGCGCAAGCCTCAGGCAGGCCGTCTCCCAATCGACGCCCGCCAGCGCTTCCACGGACAGCGGCTCGGCATCGGCGGCCACGAACGACTCGTCGAGTGCCCGCTCGATCCAGGCCAGCTCGTGCACCTCGGGGTTATCGGGAAACCGCCTTGCCAGGGTCTGGTCGAACCCTTGCGGATAGGCATCCAGGGTCCAGGCATGGGGCGGGCACTGATCGATATGGGTAACGGCCGCCGCAAAAAAAGCCTCGGTGCCGATCCAGGCACGGACCTGGGGAAACGCCTCTTCAAGGCATCCCAGCAACTGTGTGCGGTAGTTGTTCTGATAGACGGACAACCCGGCCTTGGCACCAAGGTTGGCAGCCGTTTCCGCCGAGGCACTGACCAGCCAGTTGCGCAGCTCACGCTGCCATTGCCCCAGGTTCATAGCCCACTCCGCGTGCAGGCCCGTCCATCGAGACCGCCGAGGGTCCGGGCTATCGTCAGCTCCTTGAGCAGATCGGCCAGCGGCGGGATCCGCTCGTCGCGCTCGATCATCGTCGCCAGCGGGCCGAAGCGGGCCATCGCCAAGGTGTATAACGCCCAGACCTCGGCACAGACCGGGCTGTCATGGGTATCGATCAGCAGTTCCTTGCCCTGGCTGTGGCCGGCCAGGTGGATCTGGCGCACCCGGTCAGCCGGCAGACCATCGAGAAACGCCAGGGCATCGAAGCGGTGATTGCTCGCACTGACAAAGAGGTTGTTGACATCGAGCAGCAGCTCACAGCCGGTGCGCCTGGACATGGCCGTGATAAATTCCCACTCGCTCATCGAGGCCCCATCGAAGGCCAGGTAGCTGGAGGGATTTTCAAAGAGCATCGTGCGGCCCAGGACATCCTGGGCGCGGGAAATATTGTCGCAGACCCGATCCAGGGCCTCGTCGGTGTAGGGCACGGGCAGCAGGTCATGGGAATTGAAGTGATCGATGCGCGACCAGCTCAGGTGGTCGGACACGAACAGCGGTTCGATCTCATCGACCAGTGCCTTCAAGCGCTTCAGGTAAGCGCAGTCGAGCCCGTCCGCCGAACCGATGGACATCGAGACACCGTGCAATGCGACCGGATGACGCTCGCGGACCTGGCGCAGGATATGCCGCGGCTGACCACCGTCGACCATGAAGTTCTCCGAGATCACTTCGACAAAATCAACCGGGACCCGGGTCTCCAGGAAGTCCCGATAGTGTTCCTTGCGCAGACCCAGGCCGTAACCCGAGAAGGTGGAAGTGGACATCGCATGTACTCGGCTTGAAAGAGGAAAACCGTCTTGAAAACACCGTCTGAGCTGTAGAAGCCTGGCTTGCCTGCCAGTTGAGGAGATCTGAAGCCGGGTGCGTCCCTGTGGCGAGCGGGCTTGCCCGCGCTCGGCTGCGTAGCAGTCGTGATACCTGTGACTGCGTTCTGCCTGACACAATGAAGTCGCTGATTTCAGGGCCGCTTCGCGGCCCAGCGCGGGCAAGCCCGCTCGCCACAAAACCGTGCCTGGCTTCAGATCTCCTTAATTACCAGCAAGCCCTGGCCTTACTTCGCCTCGGTCAGGGTGCCGCCGGCCTTGAGGCACTCGCTCGGGGTCTTGACGATAACGCCCTGCCCCTTGCAACTGTTCAACCCCTTGCAGTCATTCTTGGCGGTGGCACAGAGGCTTTCGCCCTTGCAACTGTTGACGCCGTAGCAACGACCCGGCTGCTCTTTCTCGGCGGCACTGGCCGATACGGCAAACGAAGCGGACGCCAGTGCGATCAATGCGGCGGCGGTGGCAATGCTCAAACGGGATGCGGTGTTAGCCATGATATTTCTCCAGATTCAGTCAGGGGGACAGCAGTGATGCTTACGATATGGGCGAGCGTTACTTGACGCTCAACGCGGCCTGCTCGATGACTTTCGCCACCGCCTCGGCCTGAGAGATGTACAGCGTGTGACTGCCCTTGATCTCGGTGACCACGGAGCCTGCACGCTTGTACATCCAGCGCTGCAGGTCTGGATTGAGGGCCTTGTCCTCGGTGGCGACGATCCCGTAGCTCGGCTTCTGGTGCCAGGCCGCGGCCCAGGTCCGCGTGCCGAAGGTCGCGGCGGTCGCCGGCACTTGCGAAGCCGCGAGGAAATCGCTGCGATTGCTGGTCTGATCGGCGGCGAAGTCTTCGCCGAACCTCGCGCGGTCGACAAACAGGTGCCCGTCACGGGTGGCGTGGATGTCGTTGTTCGGCGTCGGCATGGAGTCCAGCAACTGGGTCAGGCTTTCGCCCACTTCCGGTTGCAGCGCGGCGACATACACCAGCGCCTTGACCTTGTCGCGCTCGCCGGCCATGCCGATGACCGCACCGCCGGAGCTGTGGCCGACCAGCACCACCGGACCGACCTGTTGGTCGAGAACCAGCCGGGCAGCGGCGATGTCCTCGTCCATACTGGTCGCTGGCTGGTGCACGACGGTGACCTTGTAGCCCTTGTGGATCAGGATGTCGTGAACGACCCGCCAGCCCGATCCGTCGACAAAGGAGCCGTGGACGATGACGATGTTTTTCGCGCCAGCAGGTGGCGTCGTACCGGCGGCGCCGGCAAACATCGGTGTTGCCAGGGCCAGTGCGGCCAGGGCCAGGGTTGGAAGCTTGCGCATGGTGTTTCCCCACAGGCCGCCAGGGCCTGATGTGATGGTGGATGATGGGTGGTGCGTTACCGGCGTTGGCGCTGCAACAGCGCATCGAGCGACCAGCGACCGCCGCCATGAGCGATCAGTGGCAACAGCAGAGCGGCCCACGTCAGATGCGTCGGCCAGGCACCGGGATAAACGAAGACCTCGATGACCAGGGTCATTCCCAGCAGTGCGGCGGCGGCCGGGCGTGTCAGCAGGCCCAGCACCAGCAGGATCGGAAACAGGTGTTCGGCATAGGTCGCCAGGTGCGCCGCCAGGTCGGACGGGATCAACGGCAACACGTACTCCGAACGGAACAGCACGTAGGTCGATGGCTTGATCGTCAACAGGCCTTGCACCTTGGTGCGCCCGGAAAGAAAGAACACCGAGGCGATGCCCAGGCGCGCCACCAGCAGCAACAGTGGCTCAGGCAGCAGCCGCGTCAGGCCGGCAGTCGCGCCGCTGTTGCCGCGACTCATGGCTGCTCCGCCAGGGAGCCGAAGCCCTTGGGCGTCTTGATCCGGGTGCAGGTGCCCTTGTCCACCAGTACCCAGGCATTGCCCTGGTAGTCGGCCTCGGCGGTGCCGGCACATGAGGTGCCTTTGCCGGCGGCACAATCGTTCTGGCCGGCCTTGGACACGCCGTAGCATTTTTCCTTGGGGCTCTCATCAGCGGCATGGGCGGCGCTGGCGAGGACCGTCAGCGAAAGTGCGAGGGTGGCGGCAAGGGCCGCGTAGGGGCGCTTCATGGACATCTCCCGGTCAACAATGGATGGCGCGAATCAGCAGCGTCGCGGGCTGCGTTGTTCGACCAGCAAAGTTAATCGCGAGCGTGTATCCCTTCTGTGTCGCGAAAGCGGGCAGGAAGTCGCGGGATGTATCAGCCGTCGCTTCGTACACACTGTGATACACGGTGTCACATGCGCGCAGAGCCAGCGTGCCGCAGAGTCGAGCCGACGGCCCAGCCAGAGACCGTCATATAAGCTTCATATTCCGCAGATAGCATTGTGCCTTCACCTCGCCCGGCGACCTCAGCATGCGCGCAGAAAATTTCCCCTTTATGCGTCCACAGCGACCTAGAGATCATCGCTGCGCCGGTGACTTGTGCATTGAGGTACCGGTGATTGATTCCAGCAGCACCAACGCCCTGGTGATGGAAACCTTCAATTCGCACAAAGAGATCGTCTGCCTGGCGGTACTCGAAGACGAGCGCCCCATCGGCCTGATCAACCGCAACATCTTCCTGTCGATGATGAGCAAACCGTTTCACCGCGAGCTGTACGACAAGAAAAGCTGCATTGCCTTCATGGACAAGGAGCCGTTGATCGTCGATGCCGGGATGAGCATTGAAGAATTGACGTTCAAGACCGTGGAGTTTGGCGAAAAGACCCTGGCGGACGGTTTTATCATCACCCGCGACGGCCAATTCGCCGGCTTGGGCAATGGCCTGCAGTTGATGGAAGTGGTCGCGGCCATGCAGGCCGAGAAAAATCGCCAGATCATGCAGAGCATCGAGTATGCGAGCGTTATCCAGCGCGCCATGCTGCGCGCCTCGCGGGATGCCCTGAAGTCGACCCTGGACGATGCCATCCTGCTGTGGGAACCGCGGGATGTGGTCGGGGGCGACTTCTATCATTTCTGCGCCTACCCCGATGGCTGGTTCGGAGCGATTGCCGACTGTACCGGTCACGGCGTTCCCGGCGCCTTCATGACCCTGATCGCCTCCTCCTCGCTGACCCAGGCGCTGGTCAAACTCGGGCCGCGTGATCCCGGCGCACTGTTATCGGCGGTGAATAAAAGCGTCAAGGAATTGTTGGGACAGGTCCAGGGCGTCGATGAAACCCCCGAGTCCGACGATGGCCTGGATGCGGCTTTCTTCTGGTTCGACAGCGCCAGCCAGACCCTGAGTTTTGCCGGCGCGCGCATGTCGCTCTACCTCTTGCCACCTGACGCCCAGCAGTTGGAAACCCTTGCCGGCCAACGGGTAGGCGTCGGCTACGTGGACAGCGACATCGACTACCAATGGCCGGTGAGCCACGTGACAGTGGCGCCGGCCAGCCTGGTGTTCATTGCCACCGATGGCTTGACCGACCAGATTGGCGGCCCACGCAATATTGCGTTCGGCAAGAGCAAGGCCTTCGACACCATACTGGAACACCGCAATCAGCCAGCGACCGTCATCTGCGAAGCCCTGCAACGCACGCTGGCCAATTGGCAGGGAGAGCAAACCCGGCGTGACGACCTCACCCTCTTCTGCGCGCGTCTTGGAAACAATCATGATTAACTCGAATACGACCCACCCCGATTGCCATTTCTTCGACCTGGCCCAGCAGCGCAATGTGATTTTCTATCACATGGGTTATTTCTCGCACACCATCATTACCGCCATGGCCGAGGTGGTCAGGCTGCAGCTGGAAATCTCGGGGGTGAACGGGCCGACGCGACGCAAGCTGTTTTCCTCCTTCGTCGAGCTTTCGCAAAACATCATTCACTATTCCTCCGACTCGTTGCCCACCGAGCCGCACGATGAATCGTCTTTGCGCCAGGGCGCGGTGTGCATCAGCGCCGAGGGTGATCGACACTTGATGCTCTGTGCCAATCCGATTGCCACCAGCGATGTCGACCGCCTGCGGGAAAAGCTCGAACCCTTGCGCAACATGTCGCTTGAAGAGATCAAGCAAGCTTACAAAGTGACCTTGCGCGCCGAAACCCCGGTGGACAGCAAGGGCGCCGGCCTGGGTTTCCTGACAATGGCGCGCGATGCCTGCGCCCCGCTGGAATTCGATTTCTACCCAAGAGCGGACGAGCCGGGAACCACGCTGTTCTGCCTTAAAGCCACTATCTAAGTAGAGTGACGCAATCGCCATGGATAATTTCTACATTGAAGCAACCGCCACATCACCGGAAGTCGACTTTCGTTTCGATCAGAATCTGCTGACGATAAAAGGCGAGTCCTACCCGGAAAATGCCGCCGCCTTCTATGCCCCCGTTCTCCAGCAACTGCGCACCTACCTCGCCGCCCGCGAGGACACCACCATCACCATTCATATTGCCCTGGCCTACTTCAACAGCTCCAGTACCAAGATGCTGTTCAGCATCTTCGACGCTCTGGACAAGGCCGCTCAATCGGGTAACGAGATGCAGGTGAACTGGTATCACGATGAAGAGGATGAAACGATCTTCGAGTTCGGTGAAGAGTTGAAGGCCGACTTTACCGCCATCATCTTCAACGACCACGCAACGACTCTCCAATGACTCCTGGAGAAGGATGATGAGCATGAGCGCTTCAGTCACTTCCGCCGGCGTACAGGATGACGCGGCACACGACCTGTTCAGAAGCGAAACTGACGCCCTTGAACACGCCCGTTCCATTCTGGCCCTGACTGAAGCTGACGCCCCGGTGTACCAGCAGGCCCTCGGCGAGTTGACCGTGCATTTCGAACGACTCATGCGCGAGACACGCCGGCTGATACGCCGCAGCGACCGCGCCGAGCGCGAAATGAACACCCTCAACGCCCAGTTGCAAACCCTGGCCCGGCAACTCGAATACCGCGCCACCCACGATGCGCTGACTGATGTGCTGAACCGTGGTGCGGTGATTGACCTGACCGTGCAAGCGCTGCGCAAAACCGGAGCGGCGATGGTGGTGCTGGACATCGACCACTTCAAGCAAGTCAACGACGAGTTCGGCCATCCGGCGGGCGACGCGGTGATTCAAGGCATCGTCGGCTGCTTGCGCCGTGCCGTGGGCAGTGCCGGATTCATTGGTCGCGTGGGCGGAGAGGAATTTACCGTACTGATTCCCGCCGGCACGCTCGAGGAAGGCCTGAGCCTGGCCGAGGCGCTGCGTGACTGCATTGCCGCACATGTGTTCGGGGCACCGGTGAACCGGCAGATCACCGCGAGTTTCGGGGTCAGCGCCAGCCCCATGGGCACCAGTTTCGACACGGCCTATGGCCTGGCGGATGCGGCCTTGTACCAGGCCAAGCGCTCGGGCAGGAATCGCGTCGAGGCGGCGCGGCCAGGCACGGATGCCTGCCCGCTGGAGCAACAGGAAGAAGAGCGCCCGAGCCCTCCTCTTCCCACCCTGTGATCAGAAGATCGAGATAGGGTAATCGGCGATCAGGCGCACTTCGTTGATGTTGCCGTCCGGCTGGTCGGCATTGGCCCGGTGGAACGACTGGCGCAGGCGCAGCGAAAGATCCCTCGCCGGACCGCTTTGCACCACGTATTTGGCTTCCAGGTCGATCTCATGGTGCGTGCCATTGGCGCCGTAGTGCAGCGCGTTATACGCACTGTTCGCCGCCATCTTGGTGCCGTTGATATCGTCACCGTAGACATAGCGAGTCATGAAGCTCAGGCCCGGCACCCCATAGGTCAACATGTTCAGGTCATAACGCGCCTGCCAGGATTTCTCGCCCGGACCGTTGAAGTCCGAGTACTGCACGGAGTTGGCCAGAAGGATCGAATCACCACCGTCACCCCGCCCGTTGGTGCCGAAGCCGACATAGTCGAACGGCGTGTCGCCGTGGATCTTCTGGAATGCCAGGGTCACGGTGTGCGCGGTCAGGAAGGTGTAGGCCGTGGCGAAGGAGAACGCGGTGTTGTTGATCGGGCCGGCCTTGGCCGCCCCTTCGTCATTGGTCTTGTACAGGTTGAAGTCGAAGTTCAGCGACTGACCCGGCGAGAGCGCCAGGGTGTAGTTGCCGTTGGTGTAGTACTGGCGCCAGACATCTTCGAACTCGGCGCCGTAGAGGCTGAAGTTCAACTTGTCGTTGACCTTGTACTTGCCGCCAAGGTAGTTGACGGCGGTGGTGCTCACGTTCGCGTAACTGGCATATAGCTCATGATCGTTGCTGGTGGTGACCACACCGGTACCACTGGTGAAATGCCCGGCGTCCAGGTCCAGATCCTTGATCTCGCTGCTCAGCAGGTTGAAGCCGGTGGCGGTTTGCGGAATCAGGCGGACACCACCGGCGGCGAAGACCGGTGCGGTGGGCTGCATATCGCCGTAGAGCAATTCGGTCTTGGAGATCCGCATCTTCACCGCGCCGCCGGCCTTGCCGTAATCGCTCTCCGGCTCACCGCTACGACTCACCGGCAAGTTACCCGTATTGCCCGTACCCGCCCCGCCATCGAGCTTGATCCCCCAGTAACCGAAGGCATCCACGCCGAAACCGACGGTGCCCTGGGTGAAACCGGAGCTGTAGTTGCCGAAGATGCCCTGGGTCCAGTCCTTCTGGTCCGCCGGGCCGTTCTTCACATCACGGTTCCAGTATTGATTCTTCAAGTGCAGTGTGAGGCTGCTGTCCTCGACGAAACCCTTGGCGTCGTTTTGATCCGTGACGGTAGTCGCCATGGCCGCCTGGGCCATGCCCAGCGAGACCGCCAGCGTCAGCAAGTTGAGTTTGGTCGACATCATTGTAATTCCCCTGGTTAATAATGTTTCACCCTCTTGTTAGTGCGAACGACGGGTACAGTCCGTCCTCCGCGCGAAGGGGTGGAAACGTAAAGCGGTAAAGGGCAGAAAGTGCCCGAAGGCAAGAACAATCTTCGTGTCAGCGAAGGAGGTGGCGGGTGCAGCATTGGCGATTCCCGGGTGTGTCGACGACACCCCGCAGCCCTTTGAACCGGGCTTTGCGTGCTATTGCCCCTGGGTTTCCCCAATAAGATCCAACGCACTTTGAACCGCCAACCCATGGCCTCTTTTGTTATTGTGATTGCCACCACCTATATATAATTTTTTACCCATCGCCTTCATGAACACTGATTTAAGTAGCGGTGAAGATTTCTTCACCGAGTTTTAAGTTGCGGTTCATGTTTCTCCAGGCGAAAAAAAACCTGCATCGCTGCAGGTTTTTTTTCAGGGGGTGCCAGGTAACACGAGGCGACTCAGATCACCTGAACGATCGCCTTCACCACCGCTTCGATATTGCGCTGGTTCAACGATGCCACGCAGATACGGCCGGTATCCAGTGCGTAGATGCCGAACTCGTTTTTCAGGCGCGCGACTTGCTCGACGGTCAGGCCGGAGTAGGAGAACATCCCGCGCTGGCGACCGACGAAGCTGAAGTCACGCTTGGCGCCGTACTGGGCCAGCAGGTCGACCATCTGCATGCGCATGCCGCGAATGCGCAGGCGCATTTCCGCCAGTTCCGCTTCCCATTGGGCGCGCAGCCCAGGGTTGTTCAACACAGCCGCGACAATGGTCGCACCGTGGGTCGGCGGGTTGGAGTAGTTGGTACGGATCACGCGCTTGACCTGGGACAGGACACGGGCGGTCTCTTCCTTCGACTCGCTGACGATCGACAGCGCACCAACCCGCTCGCCGTACAGCGAGAACGATTTGGAGAACGAGCTGGAGACGAAAAAGGTCAGGCCCGACTCGGCGAACAGACGCACGGCAGCGGCGTCTTCGTCGATACCATCGCCAAAGCCCTGGTACGCCATATCGAGGAACGGCACCAGGTCCTTGGTCTTGACGATGTTCAGCACGTCCTGCCAGTCGGCCGGGGTCAGGTCGACACCGGTCGGGTTGTGGCAGCAGGCGTGCAGCACGACGATGGACTTGGCCGGCAGCGCATTGAGGTCTTCCAGCAGGCCGGCACGGTTCACGCCGTTGCTCGCGGCATCGTAGTAGCGATAGTTCTGCACCGGAAAACCGGCGGCCTCGAACAGCGCGCGGTGGTTTTCCCAGCTCGGGTCACTGATGGCAACGGTGGCGTTCGGCAGCAGTTGCTTGAGGAAGTCGGCACCGATCTTCAGCGCGCCGGTGCCTCCGACCGCTTGGGTGGTGAGCACACGACCGGCGGCGATCAGCGGCGAATCCTGGCCGAACAACAGGGTTTGCACGGCCTTGTCATAGGCGGCAATACCGTCGATCGGCAAGTAGCCACGGGAGGCATGCTGAGCCGCGCGCTGGGTCTCGGCGTCGACAACGGCCCGCAACAGTGGAATTTTCCCACTTTCGTCACAGTAAACACCTACACCCAGATTGACTTTGTCGGTACGGGTATCGGCATTGAATGCTTCGTTGAGGCCCAGGATAGGATCGCGTGGTGCCATTTCGACAGCGGAGAACAGGCTCATTATTGCGGCGGCTCTGAATGGGGGGTGGAGGGGGTGACAACGCTCCGGCCGATTGCACTAGAGCGGTGCACAAACGGGGAGCTAGTATAGAGGCCATCACCGGTCAGGGCGACTGACTATTGTCGGAATGTGACAAGTTTTTTGATTTATTTGCGGGACGCCCGTCCAATTGCAACAAGCCGTCCGGGTAACGCCTGCCTTGAAAGCTGTCCTCCCGGGCACCATATCCAGCATTATCATGTTTTTTCCCTACGACATCGGTCGTAAGAGGTCTTTCTCATTTTCGCCGTGACCGTCAGGCGGGAATGAACCCAGAGGTAGGTTATGTCCGAATTCCAGCTCGTCACCCGCTTCCAGCCCGCTGGCGACCAGCCCGAAGCCATCCGTCAGATGGTCGAGGGCATCGAAGCCGGCCTGGCTCACCAGACCCTGCTCGGGGTGACCGGCTCGGGCAAGACCTTCAGTATCGCCAACGTGATCGCCCAGGTGCAGCGCCCGACCCTGGTGCTGGCGCCGAACAAGACCCTGGCGGCGCAGTTGTACGGCGAGTTCAAGGCGTTTTTCCCGAACAACGCCGTGGAGTATTTCGTTTCCTACTACGACTACTACCAGCCGGAAGCCTACGTACCCTCCTCCGATACCTTTATCGAGAAGGATGCGTCGATCAACGACCATATCGAACAGATGCGCCTGTCGGCGACCAAGGCGCTGCTGGAGCGCAAGGACGCCATCATCGTCACCACGGTGTCCTGCATCTATGGCCTGGGCAGCCCGGAAACCTACCTGAAGATGGTCCTGCACGTGGACCGCGGCGACAAGCTCGACCAACGCGCCCTGCTGCGCCGCCTGGCCGACCTGCAATACACCCGCAACGACATGGACTTCGCCCGTGCGACCTTCCGCGTACGCGGCGACGTGATCGACGTCTACCCGGCCGAATCCGACCTGGAAGCGATCCGTATCGAGCTGTTCGACGACGAAGTGGAAAGCCTCTCGGCCTTCGACCCGCTGACCGGCGAAGTGATCCGCAAGCTGCCGCGCTTTACCTTCTATCCAAAAAGCCACTATGTGACGCCGCGGGAAACCCTGCTCGGCGCCATCGACGGGATCAAGGAGGAACTCAAGGAGCGCCTGGACTACCTGCGCGACAACAACAAGCTGGTAGAAGCCCAGCGCCTGGAACAGCGCACCCGCTTCGACCTGGAAATGATCCTTGAGCTGGGCTACTGCAACGGCATCGAAAACTACTCGCGCTACCTCTCCGGCCGCGCTTCCGGAGAGGCGCCGCCGACCCTCTACGACTACCTCCCGGCGGACGCATTGCTGGTGATCGACGAGTCCCACGTCAGCGTTCCGCAAGTCGGCGCGATGTACAAGGGCGATCGTTCGCGCAAGGAAACCCTGGTGGAATACGGCTTCCGCCTGCCCTCGGCATTGGACAACCGACCGATGCGCTTCGACGAGTGGGAAGCAGTAAGCCCACAGACCATTTTCGTTTCCGCCACCCCCGGCAACTACGAGGCCGAACACGCCGGCCGGGTCATCGAGCAAGTGGTTCGCCCCACGGGCCTGGTGGACCCCCAGGTGGAGATTCGTCCGGCGCTGACCCAGGTCGACGACCTGCTCTCGGAAATCAGCAAACGCGTGGCCGTGGAAGAACGCGTGCTGGTCACTACCCTGACCAAGCGTATGGCCGAGGACCTCACCGACTACCTCGCCGACCATGGTGTGCGGGTGCGTTACCTGCACTCGGACATCGACACCGTGGAGCGTGTGGAAATCATCCGCGACCTGCGCCTGGGCACCTTCGATGTGCTGGTGGGTATCAACCTGCTGCGCGAGGGTCTGGACATGCCCGAGGTGTCGCTGGTGGCGATTCTCGATGCGGACAAGGAAGGTTTCCTGCGTTCCGAGCGCTCGCTGATCCAGACCATCGGACGGGCGGCGCGCAACCTCAACGGACGGGCGATCCTCTATGCGGACCGCATCACCGGTTCCATGGAACGGGCGATCGGCGAGACCGAGCGCCGGCGCGACAAGCAGATTGCCCACAACCTGGCCAACGGCATCACGCCCAAGGGCGTGTTCAAGGATGTCGCCGATATCATGGAAGGCGCCACCGTGCCCGGTTCGCGCAGCAAGAAGCGCAAAGGCATGGCCAAGGCCGCCGAGGAAAACGCCCGCTACGAAAACGAACTGCGTTCGCCGAGCGAGATCGCCAAGCGTATCCGCCAGTTGGAAGAGAAGATGTACCAGTTGGCCCGCGACCTGGAGTTCGAGGCGGCGGCGCAGATGCGCGACGAGGTCGCCAAGCTGCGCGAGCGTTTATTGACCGTGTAGATCAGGAGCACACCACAAACCCTGTGGGAGCGGAGCTTGCCCGCGAAGAGGCCCTTGAGACCGCTAAAGGCTTCGCGGGCAAGCTCCGCTCCCACACAAGCTCCGCTCCCACAAAAGGCTGGGTTTACACCCCGGGAATCGGGTCAGTTCAGTAACATCGCCAACAGCACCAACGCCAGTAAGCCGATGTAGATCCTGGCATGCGAGCGATCCGGAATGCGCCCGATCAACAGCGTCGCCAGGCGCATCCCAGCCAGCGATCCAAGCATCAGCAGCGCGAACGCCAGCAGATCCACATACCCGGCAAACCAGGGCCCCAGCCCCCGCGGACGAAACCCGGCCAGCGCGACATAGGCCAGGGTCCCCACCACCGCCACCGGTACGCTCAGCGGATTGGCCATGGCCGTCGCCAGGCTCATGCTCAGGCCGCTGCGTCGCAACAGCGGTACCGTCATGACGCTGCCACCGACACCGAGAAAGGTCGCCACGGCACCGATCAGCAGGCCACCGCCCACCGTGACCGAGGGCTTGAGCGGCTGCGCCGACAGCGTCGCGCCAGGCTGCATGAACCCGCGACGCGCCAGGCAATCGACAATGGTCAACGCCAGGTAGACGACAAAGGCCCAGCGCACCGCTTCACTGCTGACCAGGCTCGCCAGCACCGCCCCCACCACTGAACCGAGGCCGATAAACCCTGCCAGCGGCCAGATATAGGCACGCCGCAGATTACCGGCACGCCGGTGCTTGCCCGTGGCGATCAGGGCATTGACGATCATCACGCAGGTCGAGGTCGCCACGGCGATCTGCATCGCCACGGCGCTGATTGCCGGGTCCTGGCTACCGCTCAGGGTCCAGTACAACAACGGCACTACCACGAAACCGCCACCAAAACCGAACAGCACGCTGGTCACCCCAGCCAGCCCGCCAAACACTGCCAACAGCCCATAAAGCATCACGTCGGCTCCTTTCAGGAAAAGAGAAGCCCAACCTTAAGTAGCTGACACTTGGCGTGCTTGCGCAAGTCTGCCAATACTGTTTGCGTTTCGGCCAGATAAATACCCTCATGCGCAATACTTCCCTCGCCCTGTTCGATCACCTGCCCCGGGCCGTGATCGCCATCGGCACCGATTACCCTCACGGGCACCTGCTGGCCCGCCATCAGCACCGCCGGGCGCAATTACTCTATGGCGCCACGGGGGTGATGCATGTACTCACCGATGGCGGCAACTGGATCGTTCCGCCGCAGCGCGCGGTGTGGATTCCCCCGGCTGTGCCCCATCAGGTGCTGATGCTCGGTGTCAGCACCCGCAGCCTGTACGTCGAGCCCGACGCCGTCGGCCAGATGAGCCAGGCCTGCCAGGTACTGGAAGTCTCGGCCCTGCTACGGCAACTACTGATCGCCGCCGTCGACATGCCGGTGGACTACGACCAACAGGGCCGCGACGGTGCGCTGATCACCCTGTTGCTACATGAACTGGCCACTGCCAACAGCTTGCCGTTGCATATCCCGCTGCCCCAGGACCGGCGCCTGCTGCCGCTGTGCCAGGCCTTCGTCGAGCAGCCGGATATCCGCCAGTCGCCCCAGGCCTGGGCGGACCGCCTGCACCTGAGCCTGCGCAGCTTCGGGCGATTGTTCCAGGAACAGACGGCCCTGAGCTTTTCCCAATGGCGGCAACGGGTCTGCGTGGTCCTGGCCCTGGCCCGGCTGAGCCAGGGCGAATCGGTCACGCGGATTGCCCTGGACTTCGGCTACCAGAGCCCGGCGGCATTTTCGACCATGTTCCGTCGAGTTCTCGGGCGATCTCCGAGCAGTTTCCTGCAGACTTCGGATACCTTATGACGACACGTACGACAAGGAACCCGCCCATGCATATCCTCAACGCCAAGCTGCGTCACCGCGAAGGCCTGTATGACCTGCACCTGGAACACGCACGGATCGCGAGCATCACTCCGCAAAACGGCCCGTTGAGCGTCGGCCCGAACGATCTCGACGCCCGGGGCAACCTGGTGGTCCCGCCTTTCGTCGAGCCGCATATCCACCTCGACGCCACCCTCACCGCCGGCGAACCGCGCTGGAACATGAGCGGCACCCTGTTCGAAGGCATCGAGTGCTGGGGGGAACGCAAGGCGACCATCACCCATGACGACACCAAGGCCCGCGCCAAAAAAACCATCCGCAGCCTCGCCGCCCATGGCATCCAGCATGTGCGGACCCATGTCGATGTCACCGATCCAGAGCTGACCGCGCTCAAGGCCATGCTTGAGGTGCGCGAGGAAAGCCGGCACCTGATCGACCTGCAGATCGTCGCGTTTCCCCAGGAGGGCATCGAGTCCTATCGCAATGGCCGGGAGCTGATGGTCGAGGCGATCAATCTCGGCGCCGACGTGGTCGGCGGTATCCCGCATTTCGAGTACACCCGCGACCAGGGCGTGTCCTCGGTGAAATTCCTGATGGACCTGGCGGAAAAAACCGGCTGCCTGGTGGATGTGCACTGTGACGAAACCGACGACCCGCACTCGCGCTTCCTCGAAGTGCTGGCCGAAGAAGCCCGCAGCCGCGATATGGGTTCGCAGGTGACCGCCAGCCACACCACGGCCATGGGCTCCTACGACAATGCCTACTGCGCCAAGCTGTTCCGCTTGCTGAAGGCCTCGGGGATCAGCTTTGTGTCCTGCCCCACCGAAAGCATTCATTTGCAGGGGCGCTTCGATAACTTTCCGAAACGCCGGGGCGTGACCCGGGTGAACGAGCTGCTCGATGCCGGGATGAACGTCTGCTTCGGCCAGGACTCGATCGTCGACCCCTGGTATCCACTGGGCAACGGCAACATCCTGCGAGTGCTGGAGGCCGGGCTGCATATCTGCCATATGCTCGGTTATCGCAACCTGCAAAGCGCGCTGGACCTGGTCACGGACAACAGTGCCAGGGCCATGGCCCTGGGCGAACGTTACGGACTGCAAGTCGGGCGCCCGGCCAACCTGCTGATCCTCTCGGCGGACAGCGACTACGAGATGATCCGCAGCCAGGGCTTGCCGCTGTACTCGATCCGTGGCGGCAAGGTCCTGGTGAAACGCGAGCCGGCGCAGTTGCAGTGGCAGGACCCGCTATGAAATTCGACAAGGCCTATTGCATCAGTCTCGACGAAAAACTGACGATCTACGACGTCCGCGATCTGAATTTCGACGAGACGGTGGAGTTCGATTCAAGCCGGGAAAGCTTCCAGTGCCCGAACGATGCCTGCCGCGCCGCGTTCGACAGCAACAACCGGCTGACCACCTACAACGCCAGCAACCCACGCTTCAAACGGACTCCGCACTTCAAGAACATGCCCAGTACCCGGCACCTGGCGGATTGCCCGTACCTGAGCGCGGAAACCGCACCGGGCGTGCTCGATCCGGAGCACCCGCTGGACGATATCGAAGGCGAACAGAACTTCCCCGTCGAGCTGCTGCTGACCCGCCGGACTTACACGCGCAAGCCAGCGACCGCCAGCGACGCCCATCCGCCGCAGCCGGCAGCGGACCCGGCGCCAGCTCCCGGCGGTATCCATGCCGCCGAGGAAGCCAAGGCGCCCCCCAATCGCACCAGCGTGTTCGCCCATCCGGTGGAGTGCTTCGTCTCCAACCACGCCAACAAGGACCTGCTCAAACGCATGCCCTTGACCGTTGGCGACCTGACCCTGAACTACAACGCCTTCTTCAAGAAGGTCGAATACTGCCAGGACCGCGAGGGCCTGATCTACTGGGG
This sequence comes from Pseudomonas sp. MWU13-2100, assembly GCF_023242365.1. Taxonomy (GTDB): domain Bacteria; phylum Pseudomonadota; class Gammaproteobacteria; order Pseudomonadales; family Pseudomonadaceae; genus Aquipseudomonas. Next base: position 27,192 of record NZ_JALLIX010000040.1, on the reverse strand, counting down.
CAGGATCAAGGAAATCAAGGACTACAAGACCAGCTTCAGCGTGGTCTTCGACAAACCGTTGTGGGCTGACAAAAAGCGCTATTCGATCAATGTCTACCTGAGCAAAAGCCTGATCGAGAACTATCGCCAGCGCACGGTGTTCCTGGCAGAGATCAACAGCGTCATCAACCACGCTGAAGACCTGTATTGCTTCTTCTACGGTGTCACGCCGCAATTGAAGCAAGTGCCGAGCAAGAAAACCCCCGACCAGACCTTCAGTGTGTTCAGTTGCGAAATCGACAACCTGGATCACTTCCTGATTCGCGAAGCGCCAGGACTCGATGCCCCTTGAGCCGGCTCAGTCGGCCACGCTGGAACGCGCGGTCGAGGCACCGGCCCACTGGTAGGTCTTGTGCGCGGCACACCGGGTATCACCGCCCACCGAGCGATCGAACACGAACTCGAAGGTCACCGCGCCCTGATAGTCCGTGCGCACGATCCGGTTGACGTCGAGCAGATGCCAGCTGCCATCCTGGCGCATCGCGTCCGGGGAACGGTATTGGTCGCTGGCGCGGACCACACCCTGCTTATTCAAGGTGTCCAGGTGAAAGTTCACATTGGCCTTGTTGCCGCCGCTCTGGCCGCTGCTGCGAACAATCCGGTAGCGCACCGCACTGACATCGAAGTAAGCCGTATTGCCGGCGGAGGCGAACACCACCCGGGCCTCCAGTTCACCGCGGAAACGGCCGACCGAGCAGGAAAAATAATCGGTGCGACTGCCCTCCAACAGTTCCGCCGGACTGGACTCAACCGCGTCGGTACTGGTGGAGGAAGCCAATTTCTTATCGCTGGCAGCCGGCTCGGGCACCAGTTGAGCGCAGGCGGAGCCGACGCTGCAAACCAGTCCGGCACACACCAGCGCGCTGAATAGACCTTTAACTGCTCTCATCGTAAATTCCCTTTAAACGAGTCGGAAATTCGGCCCCGTTGTCACGGGCCGAACGGGGCAAGGCGCTCGCCAGCCTTCAACCCCGCCGTCCCATCAAGCCAAAACCACCAAGGCCGGACAAGGGCTGAACGGGCCTGTGGAGGGGGGGTGTTTTCTGGTCTTGATGTCGGCCTCAGGCCGCTCCTCAGGATTGACGCCGAGCGGCGCCAAACAGATGGACACTCTGCAATTCACCCTCCCACGCCACCAGGCGGATCGGCGCCGTACCACCCGGCATGCTGACCCGGACTTCACCGGCCTCGACCCAACCGACCCGCCAGGCAGCACAGGCCACCGCGCTGGCGCTGGTGCCGGAGGATGCCGTCGGCCCTTCGCCGCGCTCGAACACCCGGGCCTGCAAGTGCCCCGGCGCCACCCGAGTCGCCCATTGCAGATTCACCCCTGCCGCACAGGGCTCGCCAGTTCCGACCGGTGGAGCGAAAGCAATGCGCGTCAAGCCAGACGCCACTGCCGGTTCGTCCATCTGCGCGTTGCTCGGCAGCAACGCCGCCTCGTCGACCAGGGTCACACAATGCGGATTGCCGATGCGCACGAACTGGCTGTGCCGCCAGGCCGCATTCAGGCTCGACAAGACCGCGACATGGCTCAACGGACGGCCATTCAACTCAGCCTCTCCCACACCCTGGGCCGCCACCGCCGCCGGACCGAACGCCGGTGTTCCCAGATCCAGCCAGAACCCCGGTTGCCCCTCGACCTGCGCCGGCTCGACCGCAGTCGCAAGCGGAGACAGGCCGCCCGCTTGATCATGATGAACCCGCAACAGACACGCGCCCTGAACCGGCATCAGGCCCTGCTCGGTCAGCGCCTGGGCGAAAATCGTCAAGCCGTTGCCACTGCGCTCGGCCAGGGTGCCGTCGGTATTGACGATCAACAGGTCGAATGGCGCTTGCGCCTGGAACGGCCCCACCAGCAAGCCATCGGAACGATGGTGTTTACCTTCTCGCGCAGGCGCCTGCCCTCCCCAGCCACAGAGCGCCTCCACCGCTCCAGGTGCCCAGTCCTGGCGCAGTAGCGCCGCCTGCGCGGCATCGGCCGGCACCTCCAGGCCGAGTCCGCGCACTTCAGCGGGGCTCGCCACGGCATAGATATTCCCACGGGCATCGTAAAACGTCGGCATACACCCTCTCTGCAAGCGTCCTCTCAAACCCGCCACTCTACGCGTCGACGGCGAGCAGATCATTACCGTCACGCTGTTCCAGATACGAACAGGGCTCAGCGTACCAGGCACGGGCGCTTGTTGTTGAACGACCAACCGGGAACCAGAAACTGCATCGCCACGGCGTCGTCGCGGGCGCCGAGGCCCATGTTTTTGTAGCACTCATGGGCCTTGGCCACCGCGTCCGTATCCAACTCGATACCCAACCCCGGCTTTTGCGGCACCTGGATAAAACCGTCGACGATCTGCAGCGGATCCTTGGTCAGGCCCTGGCCGTCCTGCCAGATCCAGTGAGTGTCGATGGCGGTGATCTCGCCCGGCGCGGCGGCGGCCACATGGGTGAACATCGCCAGGGAAATATCGAAATGGTTGTTGGAATGCGACCCCCAGGTCAGGCCCCATTCATGGCACATCTGCGCAACCCGCACCGAGCCCTGCATGGTCCAGAAATGCGGGTCGGCCAGGGGAATGTCGACGGCGTGCAATTGAATCGCGTGGCCCATTTCCCGCCAGTCGGTGGCGATCATATTGGTTGCCGTCGGCAGGCCCGTGGCCCGGCGGAACTCGGCCATGACTTCACGACCGGAGTAGCCGTTCTCGGCACCGCAAGGGTCCTCGGCATAGGCCAGCACATGATGCTGATCACGGCACAGGGCGATGGCTTCCTTCAGCGACCAGGCGCCGTTGGGGTCGAGGGTGATCCGCGCCAGGGGGAAGCGCTCGGCCAGGGCCGTGACCGCCTCGATTTCCGCGGCGCCACTGAGCACACCGCCCTTGAGTTTGAAGTCATTGAAGCCGTAACGCGCCTGGGCGGCTTCGGCCAGTTTGACGATGGCCTCGGGGGTCATCGCCTCTTCATGGCGCAGGCGGAACCAGGCGTCATCGGCATCGGTTTCATGACGATAGGCCAGGTCGGTCTTGCCGCGATCGCCGATATAGAACAGATAACCCAGCACCTTCACCGCCTCGCGCTGCTGCCCCTCACCCAACAGGGCCGCCACGGGCACACCGAGGAACTGGCCGAGCAGGTCCAGCAACGCGGCTTCCAGTGCGGTGACCGCATGAATGGTGATCCGCAGGTCAAAGGTCTGCTGGCCGCGACCACCGGCATCGCGCTCGGCGAAGGTGCGGCGCACCTCATTGAGCAGCTTCTGGTAGTTGCCGATGGACTGCCCCAGCAGCAACGAACGGGCATCCTCCAGAGTGGCACGGATACGCTCGCCGCCGGGCACTTCACCGACGCCGGTGTGGCCGCTGCTGTCAGTAATGATCACGATATTGCGGGTGAAAAACGGGCCATGGGCACCACTCAGATTCAGCAGCATGCTGTCGTGGCCGGCCACCGGAATGACCTGCAAGCGGGTGATGACAGGGGCCTGGCCAGCCGCGCGCAACGTGTTTGTAGTCATGATGGGTACCTGTATTCAACCGCGGTATTCAATGGGATTTGTTCAGGGCCGGGCTGACAACGCCCGGTAATGCAGGGACCGGCTTGGGCTGGGTACGGGCAAAGAACACCAGGATCGCGGCGATCACCGAGGCCGCCGCCAGGCCGTACAAGCCACCCTGGATCGAACCGGTGCGTTCCTCCAGCAAGCCGAAGGTGGCCGGCGCGACGAAGCCGCCGAGGTTGCCCGTGGAGTTGATCAGGGCGATCACCGCTGCGGCGATACGGGCATCCAGGTAAGCCTGCGGAATCGGCCAGAACAACGACGATGCAGACTTGAAGCCGATGGCCGCGAAGCACACCGCGACAAAGGCGAAGATCGGCCCGCCGGTGGTGGACATGAACATCCCCAGCGCCGCGATCAGCAGCGCCGAGGCGACCCAGGCCTGCTGGTGTTTCCACTTACCCGAGAGCGCCGCGAAGGCATACATGGCAATGATCGAGATCAGCCAGGGAATCGAGTTGAAGAAGCCGACCTGCAGGTCGCTGAGCGTGCCCATCTTCTTGATGATGCTGGGCAGCCAGAAGGTCGCGGCATAGATGGTCAGCTGGATGCAGAAATACAGCACGCAGAACAGCAGGATCTGGCGGTCCTTGAGCAAACTCCAGATCGACGGTTTGACCGGCATCGAAGCATCACGCAGCTGCTGTTCGTCTTCGATGACCTGCACCAGCAACTGTTGCTCGGCGACGCTCAACCACTTCGCATCCTTGGGCGCGGAGTCGAGCCAGAACCAGGTGAACCCGCAGAGCACCACCGACGCCAGGCCCTCGATGATGAACATCCACTGCCAGCCGTGCCAGCCGAAGCCTTCGATCTGCAGCAGGGCTCCGGACAACGGGCCGGAAACCAGCGAGGCCACGGCCGAGCCGCTGAGGAAGATGGCGATCGCCTTGCCACGCTCAATCCCCGGCAGCCAGCGGGTGAAGTAGTAGATCACCCCGGGAAAGAAGCCGGCCTCGGCCACCCCCAGCAGGAAGCGCAGGATGTAGAAGTGGGTTTCGTTCTGGGCAAAGGCCATGGCCGTGGCGACCAGCCCCCAGGTGAACATGATCCGGGTCAGCCAGAGCCGTGCGCCGACCTTCTGCAAGAGGATATTGGACGGGACTTCGAACAGCGCATAACCGATGAAGAACAACCCGGCACCAAAACCGTAGGCAGCGGCCCCGATCCCCAGGTCGTGTTCCAGGTGCGTACGCACGAAACCGATGTTCACCCGGTCGATGTAGTTGACGATAAACATGATGACGAACAGCGGCAGCACGTGGCGCTTGACCTTCGCTACGGCGATGGCCAGCAGGGAATCGCGCTCCGCTGTTGCGGACGGATCTAGGGTGTTGTTCACGACAAGTCTCCCACGGGTTATTTTTGTGTGCGGGGTGCTGGATCAGACGAACCAGTCGACAGTCATCATACAAGTAGAAAAATAGGGCAACAAGTGCCCCAGCCACGACTTGTGGGCAGAAATCGCCAAAGATGAACGAAAATATCCACTACAAAACGATTAACAATTTGATTTATAATAATTTTATTTCAATTGGAAATATCTTACGGCATCACACAAAAACGCTCGGCCAATGTCATCAGCCAGAAAGAGCCGCGTCTGGCTTCAAGTTGTCATACATGCTGACGGTCATTACTACGCCTCTTGTCATACGAGTGTTAAGCTTTCCCCTCGCCCCTGCGTGACACGCCCATGAACACTGAAACCGTCCCCTCTGCGCCGCGGCGCAAACGCAGCCCCAACCTGGCCCACGACCTGGTCGATCACCTGACCCAGCAGATTCGCCTGGGGCATTTGAAGCCGGGCGACAAGCTGCCGTCGGAAAGCGCCATCGTCTGCGAGCACAAGGTCAGCCGCACGGTGGTGCGCGAAGCGATTTCCAAATTGCAGGCCTCGGGCTGGGTGGAAACCCATCATGGTGTCGGCAGTTTCGTGCTTGAGCGCCAGGAGCCCCACGGCCTGCGCCTGAATGTGGAAACCGCGTTGAGCGTGCGCGATCTGCTGGAACTGCGCCTGGGCCTGGAAACCCAGGCGGCGGCACTGGCGGCACGCCGGCGCAGCGATGAACATCTCAAGCAGATGCGTGCGGCACTGGATGAGTATCGGAGCCTGTTGGCCAACAACGACAGTTGTGTGGCGGCCGACCAGCGTTTTCACCTGCTGATCGCCGAGGCCACTGGCAATGTCTACTTTTCCGAGATTCTGCTGCACCTGGGCAGCTCGATGATTCCGCGCACCCGGGTGCCGGGCGCGGAGCGTGGCGATGCCGACCTGGCGCAACTGGGCCAGCTCGCCAGCCTGGAGCACGAGGCGATCCTGAACGCTATCCGCCGCCAGGACCCGGATGCGGCGCGGGCGGCGATGTGGACGCACCTGAGCAACAGCCGCGAGCGGTTTTCCCGCGAATAACCCGCCCTTGAGCAGCACCGAGAGATCTGTAGGAGCTGCCGGTCGACGCTCGATTGCTCGCGATCAGCCGGCAGGCTGGAGTTCCGGCTGTGCCGCGCATACTGCGTGATCTACGCCGCTCATCTGGCAGCACAGGATGAGCACGGCCAGGTGGTCGGGACGATCACCAGCGCTAGCGTGGTCGGCCTGCTGATGGCCCAGAGTCGCCTGGCGGCGGGGTACATGCTGTTTATTCGGTGGGCAGCGCGGCAGGGTCGATCGGGGCAACGGCGATGTATGCCTGGGCGGGTTGGGGGGGTGTCTGTTGGGGGCGGGTATCAATGCAGTGGCGCTGGTTTTTTTGAGAGGGGCGCTGAGGACGGTGAGAAACCGTCAAGCCAGCGTTGTCAGAGCCGGCCTCTTCGCGGCGGTGCGGCGAAGAGGCAGGTCCGAACAACCGATTTCTTCAATCCTTACCGCGCAGCATGCTTTCCAGCACTCCATCCCGGCGAATCCAGCCATGGAACAGCGCCGCCGCCAGGTGCATCAACACTGTCAGGAACAGCAGATACGCCAGGTACCCATGAGCCTTGCGCAAAAAGGCAAAGGTCGTCGGATTGGCCGACACGATCGCCGGCAATTGCAGCGAACTGCTCAGCATCACCGGATCCCCCGCCGCCGAAATCATCGCCCAACCCAGCAGCGGCAATACCAGCATCAAGGCATACAGCAGCACATGGGACAGCTTCGCCGCCAGCACCTGCCATCCCGGCAAGTCACTCGGCAGCACTGGCTGGCGAGTGCTGAAACGCACCACCAGACGCACCACCACCAGCAACAGAATCGCAATCCCCAACGGCTTGTGCAGGTGCAGCAACCATTCATGCCGTTCGGACACCGAGGCCACCATGCCGGCCCCGATAAACAGCATCGCCAGGATCATCAGCGCCATCAACCAATGCAGCAGGCGCGCCAGGGCCGCGAAGTGATTCGAAGGGGCGCTCATGGACGGGACTCCTGTGACGAATGGGCAGCGGGCAAGGCACCGACTTCACTGGTGCGACGCCGATAGGAACTGGCATAAGCCGCCGAACGCGCCGCCAGCAAGGGATCAGTCGAGGCCTCGATGCCACTCGGCAGGATCAGCGGGTCGTAATTGATATCGCGGCAATCACCGTCGTCCTGGGGCTGGGTGCTTTCCAGCACCAGGGTACCGGCGTTGAGCACCTTGTGCTCGCCGGCCCATTGCCGGCTGGCATCGTCCGTCGGGTCGCCGGGATTGGCCAAGGTCAAGCGCAACTGCCATTTCAGCGGCCCGGCCGCCAGGCGCTGGACCAGGTCCTTGGCGAGAAAATCGGCACCGTCCGGGGCTGTCGCACCCACGGCATCCTGGCTCAGCGGCACCAGCCCCCAACGCACGGCCTGGCGCTGGCCGGCCGCGTCAACCAGGTAGAAGGCATTCAGGCCGTTGTAGCTTTCGGTGGCATAGCTGGCCGACGGCTTGGCGGTCTTGACCCATTGCAGGAACGGCGCGGTTTCTGGATGACTGGCAAAGAACGCCGCCATGGCCGCCGGATTTGGCTTGCCGGTGCTCGGGTCGGGTGAGGCCGCCTTGAGCTGCTGGAAAAACGCCTCGGGTGTCCCGACCGGAAACACCGGCATACTGTTCATCCCCGTGCGCCATTGCTGCCCGTTGGCCTGGGTGAAACGCAAGCCCAGACTGCGAATCGGCACGCTGCTGTCCGGCGCGTAAGGATTGCCACTGGGCAAGGCGAAGCGACCTTCCACCGGCACACTACCTTCGCGAAAAACCTGGGCGCTGGAATAGGCACGGGCGGCATCACTGCTTTCAAAGTACCCGGCGACACACACGCCCTTGGCATGATTACGCCTGAAGCCGGCATGCAGGCCGTTGTTTTTCTCGAACGTATTGACGATCCGCCCGGGGGTCAGGCGCGCCGGATCGAGCCGCCCGTTGACATAGGCAAAGGCCCCGACCAGGGCCGCGAGCACGGCGGCGATGCCGGCCAGGCGCAAGACCTTGCTCAAACCGCTGAGGGGCGGTGGTGTGTGATCTACCATGAAAAAACTCCAGGGCCTCAGGCGGCCACAGGGTGAGGGAGCTATAAGACGAAGGCCGGTCCGGTTTATTCCAGACCCCTGATTTATTTTTTCGGATATTTATTTTCCGGCCATTGGAATAACCTTCGAAGCCAGGCGTCTTGCTAGTCCAAGCGTAGTGACTGGTTAAGAACCTGCAGGATTCCATGAACGATCTCGATGAGCAGTTACGTGAACTGATCCCCCGGATGCGGCGCTTCGCCGTATCGCTGACGCGCAATCCCAGCAGCGCCGACGACCTGGTCCAGGCCAGCCTGGAGCGGGCGCTGTCGAGTTGGGGTAACAAACGGGTGGAAGGTGACCTGCGGGCCTGGCTGTTCTCGATCCTGTATCGACAATTCATCGACTCCCAGCGGCGCGGCAAACGCTATGCGCGGATGCTCGAGTTCTTTACCGGCCGCGACGACACCCAGCCCTCGGTGGAACGCACGGTGGTGGCCCAATCGACCCTGGAAGCCTTCGAGCTGCTGCCCACCGAACAACGGGCGTTGTTGCTCTGGGTCTCGGTGGAAGGTTTGAGTTATAAGGAAGTCGCCGAGATTCTCGACGTCCCCACCGGCACCGTGATGTCGCGTCTGTCCCGCGCCCGCCAGGCCCTGCGCCAGCTCAGCGAAGGCGAAATCACCAGCCCCTCCCTGCGGATATTGAAATGATCACTATTCCTCCAAGCGAACGCGACCTGCACGCCTACGTCGACCATCAGCTCAGCGAAGCCGATCGGCAGGTGCTGGAGGCGTACCTGGCAAGCAACCCGGAACTGGCCGAACAGGTCCGCGACTGGCAGCGCGATGCCCAACACTTGCGGGCGGCCCTGGGTGGTGCCCTGCAGATGCCAGCAAACCCGGAGCTGGACCCGAGTGTGATTCGCCGGCGCCTGCGCGGTCAGTCCCGGCGGCACCTGGCCAGCGCCGCGGTACTACTGATTGCCGTGAGCGTCGGCGGTGTCAGCGGCTGGCAGGCGCGGCAGATGACTTTCCCGCAGCCCGCGCCAATGGCCGATGCGGTGCAAGCCTATCGTATGTTCGCCACCCAGGACATCCTGCCGGCGGACTTCAAGGTCGAGCAGAACGGTGACCTGCAAGGCTGGCTCGACCGTTATTTCACCCAGGCCAACCGCTTGCCGAACTTGCAGAATGCCGGGTTCAAACCGGTCAGTGCGCGCTTGCTGAGCACCGAGCAGGGCGCGGCGGCCATGGTGTTGTATGAGAACCCGCAAGGCCAACGGATCAGCTACTACGTGCGGCCACCGGGACCGCAGAACCATCTGCTGGACCGCGGCGGGCGGCGCGATGGCGAGTTGCAGGCCGAATACTGGTCCGGCAGCGGCTACAACTACGCGATGGTGACCCCGGCGGACAGCCCGGCGGCACAGCTGTTGCAACAGACCACGCGGTTCTAGGGGCTGAGGTTTTCGCTGTTCTTGAGGGCCCTTTCGCGGGCAAGCTCCGCTCCCACAACATCGAAGTCGTACACAAACTCTGTGTACAACCGAGATCCTGTGGGAGCGGAGCTTGCCCGCGAAGAGGCCCTTGAGTTCCCCCAAGAACGTCCAAGCCGGGCCCCTTACTGCGCAGCACCAAATATCTGCGACGGCCGCCGCAGCAACGGATCAAACGGATTGATCCGCGGTCCGATCGCCGCCGCCTCGCGCTTGAGCAACTCCACCACCGTCGGCAGGCGGTCCGGCCCCAGGCGGTCGCTGATGGTGGCCACGCTCAACGCCGCCACCGCCCGCCCCTCGCGATCGAGGATCGGTACCGCCACCCCGGCCATGCCCTGCAACACCCCGGTGTTGCGCCCGGCATAGCCGAGCTTGCGCACATTCTCCACCTCGGAACGCAGCAGCACTTCGTCATACAGATGAAAATCCCGCAGCCGCGGCAGGTTGTAGCGGATCACCGTTTCGCGCTCCTCTTCCGGCAGGAAGGCGAGGATCGCCAGGCTGCCCTGTCCCACGCCCAGGGCCACGCGCCCACCGATATCGCCAGTAAAGGTGCGGATCGGAAACGGCCCCTCGCTACGGTCCAGGCAGATCGCATCGAAGCCGCTGCGAGCCAGGAGGAACAACGAATCCCCCAGCGATGCCGACAAACGCAATAACGCCGGGCGCACCAGTTCACGCAGGTTGCCGGTCTGCCCGGCCCGGGCCGCGAGGGCAAAAAAATCCAGACTCAGGCGATAGCGTTTGCTGCGCCCGTCCTGCTCCACCATGCCCTCGTCCACCAGGCTGCGCAGCAGCCGGTGGGTGGTCGGCTGGGACAAACCGACCCGTTCGGCCAACTGGGTCACCCGTTCGCCGCCCTCCGGCGTCTCCCCCAGGCTGCGCAACACGGCAAACAGCCGGGACACCGCGCTGACACCCACTTCGTTTTTCTTGTCATTCCGCTCAGTGGAATCCATTGATACTTTTCTCACCTGAAAATTTATTCAATGAATGAAAATGAAAATAATCATTCTTTCAGTGAAATTCACTCTTTCGCACATCCTAGGCTTCGTCCTACTCTGCGTCCACAAGGGGCGATTCGAACAACACCGGTAGCCGACACAAGTCGAGCACCACGCACCCCGGCAATACCCTTTCGTCTCTGCCCATGACAAAAAAGTGCGCCCCGGCGCACACAACAACACACAGGTGGAACGCAGTTATGGCCTTTCTACGACTTGATGGCGTGTGCAAGCGTTATGGCGAGATCGATGCCGTGGTCGCCACGCATCTCTCGGTGGACAAGGGCGAGTTCGTCTCGTTGCTCGGCCCCTCCGGTTGCGGCAAGACCACAACCTTGCAAATGATCGCCGGCTTCGTCGAAGTCAGCGCCGGCGCGATCATTCTCGACAACCGCGACATCACCCACGCCAAGCCCAGCAGTCGCGGTCTCGGCGTGGTGTTCCAGAGCTATGCGCTGTTTCCCCATATGAGCGTCGAAGACAACGTCGCCTTCGGCCTGCGCATGCGCAAGGTGCCGGCCGCCGAGGTGCGCAAACGGGTGGCGACGGTCTTGCAACTGGTGCGCCTGAACCAGCATGCCGAGCGTTATCCTCGCGAGCTGTCCGGCGGCCAGCGCCAGCGGGTCGCCCTCGCCCGCGCCCTGGTGATCGAACCGCCGGTGCTGTTGCTCGACGAACCGCTATCCAACCTCGATGCCAATCTGCGCGAAGAGATGCAGTTCGAGATTCGTCGCATTCAGCGCGAAGTCGGTATCACCACGCTGATGGTCACCCACGACCAGGCCGAAGCGCTGTCCATCAGCGACCGCGTGGTGGTGATGCAGGCCGGGCGCATCACCCAGATCGACGAACCCTACAAACTCTACGAACACCCGCGCACGCGCTTTATTTCCGGCTTCGTCGGCAAGGCCAACCTGCTGCCGGGAGACCGTGATGCCAGCGGCTGCCCGCAAGTCCGGCAACTGCCGGGCGAAGGCGAATTGACCCTCAGCCTGCGCCCGGAAAAGATCGACCTGCTGGCCGCCGGCAGCGGCCGTTTGCCCGGCAGGATCCTCAGCCGCTTCTTTCTCGGCAGCCAATGGCTGTACCGGATCGATACGGCTGTCGGCGAACTCACGGTGGTGCGCCGCAATGACGGTTCGGCGCCGCTGAACGAAGGCACGACGGTGGGCCTGGATTGGCCGGCCGAGCTGTTGCGGGTGCTGGAGCACGGCGAGGTGCCGGCATGAGCCTGCTCGCGCGGATGCGCCAGGGACGGCACGGTTACCTGTTGTCGGCGCCGGCGCTGCTGCTCTACCTCGGCCTGCTGATCCTGCCGCTGGGGCTGACTGCCGTGCTGTCGTTCAACGTCTTCGATTACCAGACCGGGGTCAAAAACGACGCCTACACCCTGGAACACTACGGCGTGCTATTCAGCGATCCGTACTTCTATGAAATTTTCCTGCGGACCTTCTGGATCAGCGGCCTGACCACCCTGCTCTGCGTGCTGATCGGGGTGCCCGAAGCCTACATCCTCAGCCGCATGGGCACGCCCTGGCGCTCGATCTTCCTGATCCTGATTCTCACCCCGTTGCTGATTTCGGTGGTGGTCCGGGCTTTCGGCTGGAGCCTCCTGCTCGGTGCCGACGGCCTGGTCAACCAGAGCCTGCACGCCTTCGGCCTGGCGCCGATGAAGCTGCTCTACACACCGTTCGCGGTAGTGGTCGCCCTGGTCCACGTGATGTTGCCGTTCATGATCATCCCGGTCTGGACCTCGTTGCAAAAACTCGATCCGGCCGCCGAGCAGGCCGCGCTGTCCCTTGGCGCCAGCCATGCCAAGGTGATGCGCCTGGTGGTATTGCCGCAGGTGATGCCCGGGGTGCTGTCCGGCACGCTGATCGTGTTCGGCCTGTCCGCCAGCTCCTTCGCAATTCCCGGCCTGCTCGGCGGACGCCGCCTGAAGATGGTCGCGACCCTGGTCTACGACCAGTACCTCTCGGAGCTCAACTGGCCGATGGGCGCGGCGATTGCCGTGGTGCTGTTGCTGCTCAACCTGCTGATCATGCTGTCGTGGAACCGGATGATCGAGCGTCGCTACAAAAAATCCCTGGGGGCCGCGTAAATGTCCAGAAACGGCCCGTTGGCCCTGCTGTTCCATAGCCTGATCGTGGTGTTCATGCTGGCGCCGCTGGTGGTGGTGTGCCTGGTGGCCTTCACTCCGGAAAACACCCTCAGCCTGCCGACCACGGACTTCTCGTTGCGTTGGTTCCGCGCGGTGTTCGAACGCGCGGACTTTGTCCAGGCGTTCTACAACAGCCTGATCCTGGCCTTCAGCGCCGCCAGCCTGGCGACCTTGATCGCGGTCCCGGCGGCCCTGGCGATGACCCGCCACCCATTTCCCGGGCGGGACTTTCTCAATGGCCTGTTTCTCTCGCCGATCATCATTCCGCACCTGGTGCTCGGGGTCGCCTTGTTGCGCCTGTTCGCCCTGATGAAGGTCAATGGCAGCTTCGCCTGGCTGATCGGCGCCCATGTGCTGGTGATCACGCCTTATGTTCTGCGCCTGGTACTGGCTGCCGCCATCGGCATGGACCGCAGCGCCGAGCAGGCCGCCGAATCCCTCGGTGCCGGGCGCTTCACCCTGTTCCGCCAGATCACCCTGCCGATGATCCTGCCCGGCGTGGCCGGCGGTTGGCTGCTGGCCTTTATCAACAGCTTCGACGAAGTGACGCTGTCGATCTTCGTCACCTCCCCTTCGACCCAGACCCTGCCGGTACGCATGTACGTGTACGCCACCGAATCCATCGACCCGATGATGGCGGCGGTCTCGGCCCTGGTGATCGCGCTGACCGCGCTGACGATGATTCTGCTCGACCGGGTCTACGGCCTGGACCGGGTACTGGTAGGCAAACAATGAGGCCGACATGGCGCTGCTGACACGACTGGCCGAAGGCGACCGCCCGGCCCTGGACTTTACCCTCGACGGCGAACCGGCCAGCGGTTTGCAGGGCGATACCCTGCTGACCGCGCTGCTCACCGCCGGTGAATACCTGCGCCACAGCGACTTCAGCGGCGAGCCCCGCGCCGGGTTCTGCCTGATGGGTGCCTGCCAGGATTGCTGGGTCAGGCTGGCCGACGGGCGCCGGGTGCGCGCCTGCTCGACAATGCTCGAAGCCGGCCAGCAGGTGAGTCGGGAAGGGAGAACACCAGCATGACGTACGTACCGGTAAAAGACCGCGGTACTTATTCCGGAAGGCGGCCGGCCACCCATGTCTGAGATCGTCATCGTCGGGGCCGGACCGGCCGGTATTCGTGCCGCACAAACCCTGGTTGCCCATGGCCTGCGCCCCTGCCTGCTGGATGAAGCCGCGCGCGGCGGCGGGCAGATCTATCGACGCCAGCCGGAGAACTTCCGCCGTTCGCCGGTGAAGCTCTACGGTTTCGAAGCCCGCAAGGCGGCGGCGATTCATCAGACTCTGGACCATCTGCGCGACCAACTCGACTACCGGCCCGACACCTTGGTGTGGAACGCCGAGGACGGTGCCCTCGACACCTTGCAGCAAGGTCGTGCCGGGCGCCTGGAGTACTCGAAGGTGATCGTCGCCACCGGCGCTACCGACCGGGTGCTGCCGATCCCCGGCTGGACCCTGCCCGGAGTCTACAGTCTCGGTGCCGCGCAGATTGCCCTGAAGTACCAGGGCTGTGCCATCGGCCAAAGGGTGGTGTTCGCCGGCAGCGGGCCGCTGTTGTACCTGGTGGCCTATCAATACGCCAAGGCCGGGGCGAAGGTGTTGGCGCTGCTCGACAGCTCGACCTTCAGTGCCCAGTGCCGCGCCCTGCCCGCTTTGCTCAGGCAACCGCTGACCCTCGCCAAGGGCCTGTATTACCGCAGCTGGCTGACAACCCATGGCATCCCGGTACACCAGAACGCCCATCTGCAACAGGTCGACGGCGAGCACCGCATACAGTCATTGCGTTGGCGCCAGGGCGGCGTCCTGCGGTCTATCGACTGCGATGCGCTGGCCTTCGCCCACGGGCTGCGCAGCGAAACCCAATTGGCCGATCTGCTGGGCTGCCGTTTCAGTTGGAACCCCTTGAACCGCGCCTGGCTACCGGAGCGCGACAGCGCCGGGCGCAGCAGCGTGGCCGGGGTCTACCTGGCCGGCGATGGCGCCGGAATCATGGGTGCCGATGCGGCGGAAATGGCCGGCGAACGCGCCGCCCTGGCCCTGCTGGAAGACCTGGGACGCGCCGTCGATCGGCCTCGAACAGTGTTTCTGCAGAGTCGCCTGCAGCGGATCGATGGCTTCCGCCAAGGCTTGGAACAGGCCTTCCCCTTCCCCGAGCGCTGGGCCGCGGACGCGCCGGACACACTGATGCTGTGCCGTTGCGAGGAAGTCAGCGTCGGCGAGGTGCGGGCGGTGGTCCGCGAGGGCCACTGGGAAATCAATCGGGTCAAGGCCCATTGCCGGGTCGGCATGGGTCGCTGCCAGGGCCGGATCTGCGGCGCGGCGGCGGCGGAAATCATTGCCCGTGAAAGCGGCCTGGGCCTGGACAGCATTGGCCGTTTGCGCGCCCAGGCGCCGATCAAGCCGCTGCCGTTCGGCGTGGAGGTCGCACCATGATCGAAGTCGACGTAGTGATTCTCGGTGGCGGCATTGTCGGCGCTTCGGCGGCCCTGGCCCTGAGTCGCCAAGGCCGGAGCGTGGCGCTGCTGGAGCGGGACTTCTGCGGCTCGCACTCCAGCGGTGTGAACTACGGCGGCGTGCGCCGTCAGGGCCGACCGCTGTCGCAGTTGCCGCTGTCCCAGCGCGCCCACGGGATCTGGGCCCGCCTGCCTGAATTGATCGGTATCGATGGCGAATACCAGCGTTCGGGACATCTCAAGCTGGCCCGCAGCCTCGACGACCTGGCCGCCCTGCAAGCCTATGCCGACAGCAGCCAGGGCTTCGGGCTCAACCTGCAAGTGCTTGATCGCGAGCAGCTACGCCAGCGTTTTCCATGGGTAGGCCAGGTCGCCGAAGGCGCCTCCTTCTGCCCCGACGACGGTCACGCCAATCCCCGACTGGTCTCTCCGGCGTTTGCCCGGGCCGCGCGCCTGCTTGGCGCGACGGTGCTGGAGCAGAGCGAGGTGACCCAGGTCGAGCATGACGGCCGACGCTTTGCCCTGCACACGCAAAAGGGCCTCGAAGTTCGCGCCCACTGGCTGCTCAATTGCGCCGGTGCCTGGGCCGGCAGCCTGGCCGCGCAGTTCGGTGAAGCGGTGCCGATGCACTCCGGCCATCCGGCGATGTTGGTGACCGAACCCTTGCCCCTGGTGATGGACGCCAGCACCGGCGTCGAGGGCGGTGGTATCTATGCCCGCCAGGTCAGTCGCGGCAACTGCGTTTTGGGGGGTGGCCAGGGTTTTGCCCTTGACCACGCCCGTGCCCGACCGGGGCAGAGCGCCGTGCTGGAGATTCTGCGCCAGGCCGTCGAGCTCTATCCGTTCCTGCAAGGGGCCCAGGCGATTCGCACCTGGAGCGGCACCGAAGGCTATCTGCCCGACCGCCAACCGGTGATCGGCCCGAGCAGTACCCAACCCGGCCTGCTGCACGCCTTCGGCTTTGCCGGGGCGGGCTTCCAGATCGGCCCGGCAGTGGGCGAAGTCCTCGCCGAACTGGTATGCCAGGGCCGGTCATCGACGCCGATCGAAGCTTTTTCCATTACCCGTTTCCACGCCACTCCCGCCGTTTGAGCGGGCCGTCAGAACCCAGAGGAAGATCGCGCCATGAAGAAGACTCCACGCAATGCCCTGATCGGTTTGTCCTGCCTGCCTCTCATGGCCCTGCTCGGCGCCGCGCCGGCCCAGGCCGAGCCCACGCTGTACCTGGGCATGAACGGCGGGACCATGGAGCGATTGTACAGCGACAAGGTGCTGCCGCCCTTCGAAAAGGCCAATCACGTCAAGGTGGTCATTGTACCGGGCACGTCCGCCGACATCCTCGCCAAGGTCCAGGCGAGCAAGGACAACCCGCAGTTGCACGTGATCTTCCTCGATGACGGGATCATGTACCGGGCGATCTCCATGGGCCTGTGCAGCAAGCTCGAAGACAGCCCGACCCTGGCGCAGATCCCGGCCAAGGGCCGGATCAAGGACCAGGCCGTGGCGGTCAGCCTGGGGGTGACCGGGCTGGCCTACAACACCCGGCTGTTCAAGGAAAAAGGCTGGGCCGCGCCGACCTCGTGGATGGACATGGCGGACAGCAAGTACAAGGACAAGCTGGTGTTCCAGTCGTTGTCGTCCTCGACCTTCGGCCTGCACGGTTTCCTGATGTTCAACCGGATCCAGGGCGGCAGCGAGACCAATGTCGAGCCGGGTTTCAAGGCCTGGCCGGGCAGCGTCGGACGTAATGTGCTGGAGTACATCCCGAGTTCGGCCAAGCTCTCGGAGATGGTCCAGACCGACGAGGCGGCGCTGTTTCCGCTGACTCCGACCCAGGTCACCGCGCTCAAACTCAAGGGCATTCCGGTGGAGTACGCGCAACCCAAGGAAGGCGCGGTGGTTCTGAACGTCGCCGAATGTGCGATCGCCAACAACACCGAGCCGGCATTGGCGCAGAAACTCGCCGAGTTCCTCCTGACTCCCGAGGCCCAGGCGGCGGCACTGGAGGATGGCGACCAGATTCCGTCCAACCCCAACACCCCGACCACCGACAAGACCCGCGGCCAGGTCGAGGCCATGAAGCAATACCTGGACACCGCGGTGGCGATCGACTGGGATCAGGTCAACCTGCTGCGGCCGGAGTGGAATGCCCGCTGGAACCGTAGTATCGAGCGCTAGAGGCCGCAATCACTCACCTGAGAGGGCCATCACGGGGTGGCCTGCTCACACACTCCAATCCGGTATCACGTTGTCGATAGGGGACCGGCTGGCGGCGTGGCCTGGCCGACGCACCGGGGATTGGTTAAATTAGCGCGACCATCTGCAAGATAGCGTTGACCTTCGCGGAGTGCGATGCTTGTCACGCCACCATGGCCCAGACGCTCTGGTTTTTTACACAAGGGGATCTTCTCCGTTGGCCGCTCCACCCCCTCATCGCCCTGGCGTGAAATCCCGCTGGCCAGCCTTGCGCCGCTTCTTCGGCAAGTCTCTCGCCAGTAAGGCCAGCGTCGTAACGCCGACCCACGACGTGCACGAGTATTTCCAGCGCAAGGCCAACCAGCAAGGCTATACCCTGAGCCCGAGCCAGCAGCGGGTCATCGAACGCATGGCGCAACAGGCCAGCGCGCTGCTGCACAGCGCACCCCAGGGCCGCCAGCGCAGCCTGTACCTGCACGGCGCCGTCGGACGAGGCAAGAGTTGGTTGCTGGACGGTTTTTTCCAGGCCGTGCCGATCGCCGAAAAGCAGCGGGTGCACTTCCACGACTTCTTTACCCACCTGCACCAGGGCATGTTCCGCCATCGGGAAACCCCGGATGCCCTGGGCCGAACCCTGGATGAGCTGCTCACGGACTGTCGACTGCTGTGCTTCGACGAGTTCCATGTCCATGATATCGGCGATGCCATGCTCATCAGTCGGCTGTTCAAGGCCCTGTTCCAGCGGGGCCTGCTGCTCTTGGTGACCTCCAATTACCCGCCCGAAGGCTTGCTGCCCAACCCGCTCTATCACGCCCGCTTCAAGCCGGTAATCGACCTGATCAACGCCCGTATGGAAGTCATGGAGGTCGGTGGCCCGCATGACTACCGCAGCCAGCCGCGCAGTCATGAGCAACAGCAATTCAGCCTGGGCCAGTACGTCTGGCCGGGCAGCCCGGCACAACGCCAGGCCCTGCAATTGCCGCAACGCCAGGCCCCGGCCTTTGCCCTGCAGGTCGGCACCCGACAACTGAAGGTGCGCCTGCGTGCCGAGCGCACCGTGCGTTTCGAGTTCGCCGACCTGTGCGACCAGCCCACGGCCGTGATGGACTATCTGGAACTGTGCCGACGCTTCGACACCTGGATCGTCGATGAACTGCCCAACCTGGAAGACTGCTCGATCGCGGCCCAGCAGCGTTTCATCAACCTGATCGACGTGCTGTACGACCAGGACAAGCGCCTGTTGCTGGTCGGTGAGCGGCCGTTGCGCGACAGCCTGGGCGGCAACGCCATCGACCTGGCGCGCACCCGCAGCCGGCTGGGGCAGTTGCTCGAAGTCGGGCCCGAGACCATCAACCGGGGCTGACCCCGCCTCGCACTCGCTCATCACAGCGCCGGAGCTGAACAACATTGCTATCATGGCGATCTTTTTTCGATGATCGCGACGAGTACTCACGCCCGCTTATGGATACCCTTGCCCAACTGCGCGCCGGCCAACTGACCGGTATCAAGCGACTCGACCTGTCCTGCGGGTTGACCGAGTTCCCCCGGGAAATTTTCCAGCTGGCCGACTCCCTGGAAATCCTCAATCTGAGCGGCAACGCCCTGAGCAGCCTGCCGGACGACCTGCACCGGCTGCCACACCTGCGCATCCTGTTCTGCTCGGACAACCTGTTCACCGAATTGCCGACCTGCCTGGGCCAGTGCGCCAAACTGAGCATGGTCGCCTTCAAGGCCAACCGCATCGAGCAGGTTCCGCCCGCCGCCCTGCCGCCCCTGCTGCGCTGGCTGATCCTGACCGACAACCGGATCACCGAGCTACCGGAGGAGTTGGGGCGCCGGCCCCTGCTGCAGAAGCTCATGCTCGCCGGCAATCGCCTGCGCGCCCTGCCCGCCAGCCTGGCGGACTGTCATCGGCTGGAACTGATCCGCATCGCCGCCAACCAGCTGGACGAGTTGCCCGAGTGGCTGCTGACCTTGCCGGGACTGGCCTGGATCGCCTATGCCGGTAACCCGAAGCTCGATCACACCGGTGAAGTGCTGGTCGGCGACAGCACCCCGAGCATCGACTGGAACCAGCTGCAACTTGCACAGCGACTGGGCGAAGGCGCCTCGGGGGTAATCAGCCAGGCCTGCTGGAGCCGTCCGGCGGCGCCGGCCTTGCCGGTGGCGGTCAAGCTGTACAAGGGCAGCATGACCAGCGACGGTTCGCCCCTGAATGAAATGAATGCCTGCATCGCGGCGGGCCTGCATCCGAACCTGATCAAGGTCGAAGGACGCATCAGCGGCCATCCCGATGCCCAGGCCGGCCTGGTGATGGAACTGATCGACCCGCAGTTCGCCAACCTTGCGGCGCTGCCGAGCCTCGACTCGTGCAGCCGTGATGTGTACCTGGACGGGACCCGTTTCAGTGCCGGGCAGGCCTTGCGCATGGCACGCGGGATCGCCTCGGTGGGTGCGCACCTGCATCGCCTGGGGCTCTGCCATGGCGACCTGTACGCACACAACATTCTCTACAACGAAGCCGGGGATTGCCTGCTCGGGGACTTTGGCGCCGCATCGTTCCATGCACCGGCCGACAGCCTGGAAACCCGTGCGCTGCAACGGATCGAGGTGCGTGCGTTCGGGATTCTGCTCGGCGAGTTGCTGGAGCGGATCGACGGGGAGATGGAGGCGCGCGTGCTGGAGTCGCTCAAGGACCTGCAGTCGCGCTGCATCCAGCCGGATGTGCTGGCTCGGCCGGGGTTCGAGGCGATCTGCGCAACCCTGGCGTAACCGATCAGGTAGCGGGCAGGCTTGCCCATCCCCGTCAGATAAGGGTGTGGGATACTGAAAGCGCCACCTGACTAATGTGGGAGCGGAGCTTGCCCGCGAAGCTTTTAGCGGCCTCAAGGGCCTCTTCGCGAGCACGCTCTGCTCCCACAGGGAGCGCATCAGACCTCAACCGAATGGCACCAGGGCTTTGCCGCTCGCCACGAGGGGGCCAGGATCAGCCCGCCAGGCCGACAAACATGTCCTGCACGTCGTCGTGGTTGTCCAGGCCTTCGAGGAAGGCTTCGACTTCGGCCATCTGCTCGTCGCTCAGGCCGCTGACCGGGTTCTTCGCCTGGTAACCCAGCTTGGCCGACAACACGGTGAAGCCTTGCTCCGGCAGGGCTTTCTGGACCGCATCGAGGTCGGTCGGCTCGGTGAGGAACAGGGTCGCGCCCTCTTCGCCCGGCTCGAAATCCTGGGCGCCCGCTTCAATCGCCGCCATTTCCGGGTCGGCATCCGGGCTGTCCGGGGAAGCTTCGATCAGGCCGACATGGTTGAAGTCCCAGGACACCGAACCCGACGCACCCAACTGGCCCTTGCGGAACGCCACACGGATTTCCGCCACGGTGCGGTTGATGTTGTCAGTGACACATTCAACGATCAGCGGCACCTGGTGCGGGGCGAAGCCTTCGTAGGTCACGCGGTGATACTGCACGGTTTCGCCCAACTGGCCCGAGCCTTTCTTGATGGCGCGTTCCAGGGTCTCACGGGGCATCGAGGCTTTTTTCGCCTGCTCGACCACCAGACGCAGGTGTGCGTTGGTGGCGACGTCCGCGCCGTTGCGCGCGGCGATGGTGATTTCCTTGACCAGTTTGCCAAAAATCTTGCCCTTGGCGTTGGCCGCCGCTTCTTTGTGTTTAACCTTCCACTGTGCGCCCATTACTCACTCTCTCGATCAGAGGCGTCGTGACATTTATTGGCCGACGCTTTGCCGCCCAGTTTATACGGCCAGTCCCCGCCAATCGACCAAAACCTGACGAAGATTACGACTCTACCCTGATGTTCGTAGGCAATTTCCCAAACATCGTTTTGCAGTGTCCAGGTACCCGCGGCTTTTCGTACCCTCTGCCGCAAAATCCGTGGAGAAGAGACGAAATGCCTCAGGACAAGGAACGCCAGATCTCACTGACCATCGGCCTGCTCCCTGACCCCTTGCCGGTCATCCGCTTCAAGGGCCGCGAGGCCTTGAACGAACCCTTTCGCTTCGAAATGGAACTGCTGGGCGACACCGCCCTGGACCTGGAAACCCTGCTGCATCGCCCGGCCCTACTGAGTCTGGGCCGTGGGCAAGCCAGCTGGCATGGGATCATTCAGGAAATCAGCAGCCGCTACCTGGAGCCACGGCTCTATCATTACCAGGTGGTGTTGGTGCCACGCCTGCAAGCCCTGGCACGTTGCCCGCGACGCCGGGCCTTTTGCAACCTGAGTGTCCCGGCGATTCTCCTGCGGCTCCTTGAAGCCCACGATCTGGAAAGCGCCGATTACCGCTTCGAACTCGAGCATGGCCTCTATCCGCGCCGGGCTCTGTGCCTGCAGCAGGATGAAAACGACCTGCAGCTGCTGAACCGGCTGTGTGAGGAAGAAGGCATCCACTATCACTTCGAACAGGCACCGCAACGACATGTCCTGGTGTTCGCCGAAGACCCGCAAAGCTTTCCCGATCGGGCCGGTGTAGTGCCTTGTCACGACAGTGCCTCGGGACTGGAACAGCCCTTTATCAGCCAACTCTACGAGCGTCACCAGATGCTCGCCAGTCATGACCGCCGAGTGCCCGGCCATACGCTTGCGTGGCCAACCCCGGCGCCCGACGATGGCGCCGCCAACCAGGCCAACGCCTATGGCCTGCACACCACCCCCCCCACACCGCGCCAGCGCCACGAACAGCAACGCAGCCAGCGCACCCTCGAGCGGCTGCGCTGCGAACAACGCCAGATCCAGGGCTACAGCAATCTGGACAGCCTGCGCAGCGGCGAAGTCCGGCGGATCGGCGGCCATCCACGCCAGGCGCTCAATGATCAATGGCTGATCACCGAGGTGCAGCATCTGGGCGAACAGTGCCTGGACCGATATCCCGTCGACGCCTTCTGTATCGAGGATGAGGAACGCCTGCATGACGAGTGTTTCAGCGACGGCTACAGCAATCACTTCAGGGCCATCCCCTGGGCAACGCCGTTTCGTCCCTCCTTACGGGAAAAACAACCGGCCGCGTTGGGCTACCAGGTCGGCACGGTACTCGGTGCTCAGGCCGGTACCGCCCGCCCGGATGCCCAGGGACGCCTGCGGGTACAATTGCCGGACAGCATCCAGCCCGCGGACTGCGCGCCGGGTTGCTGGGTCTCGCCCGGGGTCGCGCAAGGCCGGGCCCCCCGGGTCGGCAGCCAGGTGCTGATCGACTTTGTCGAGAATGAGCCGGACCAACCGCTGATCTGTGGTTTTCTCACCGATCGGGACCTGCACGCCGCCTTTGACCCGCCGCCCCTGGCCGACAGGCCGCCCGGCGCTGCGGCCCCCTGGGAGGGGCAAGAGAGCGATGCCGCACCGGGCGATGATCCCGGAGAGTTCTATCTGTACGAGCAACCCTATGAACTGCCGACTGCCGCCGCCCACTGTCTGTGCGAAAACATCTGGTACTTCGTACGAATGCCCCGACCCGGGCTCAAGGAACTGGCGCGCCTGAGTCGCGATGACATTCTTCTGGAAGGCCGCAGTGACAGCCGTGGCGCCGCCTTGCTGAGTCCGGCAGGCAGACGGCGACTGGCCCTGGAGTTGGCGGCCACGCCGGAGCAACTGTGGCTGCTCTACCCCGGACAATGCGTGGCCGTGCACGAGTATATCCAGCGACACTGGAGCCTGCGCCAGCGCCAGGCCTTTCTTCAGGACGGGCTGAATGCACCGAATGTTTCCGGTACCAGCCCAAGGAATGCCTGAATCAGCCGCAGTTCCTTGCGGCGCTCCAGGCACCCGATCTGGTGTCGGTTGCCCAGGCCATCACCGCTGATCGGCAGCGCCCGTACCCGGGGGTCGGGGCTGACTTCCAACGACGAAACGATACCCACCCCCAGCTCCGCGGCCACCGCTTCGGTCACTGCCTCGCGGCTGTCCAGCTCCAGCAGCACTCGCGGACTCACAGCGGCCTGGGCACAGGCCTGGTCAAAGGTGCGCCGGGTGATCGAACTCGGCTCGCGCAGCACCATGATCACCTGGTCCAGTTGCTCCAGGGCAATGCCCCGCGGTTCAGCCAGCCACGGATGGCCCTGGGGCACCAGCGCACAGACCCGCGACTCGCTGAGGGCTTGCAGGTACAGGCCCTTGCGCGGCTCGACCTCGGTCAGCACCGCCACATCGGCATGCTCGGACAACAACGCCGCCAGGGTTTCCTGGGCATTCCCCAGTCTCAGGTTGACGGTGATCCCCGGGTAGCGCGCCCGGAGCCGGGCGAGCATCGGCATGACCATATGCGGCCCGTCCGCGGCAATTTCCAGGCGCCCGGTCAACAGCTGTCGATTGGCTTCGAGCATGGCCTGGGCTTCCTCGACCAGGCCGAACATCGCCCGGGTAATCGCCGCCAGCCGCGTACCCTCGGCGGTCAGTTCCACCCGCCGCGCCGTGCGCCTGAGCAGGGTGATCTGGTAGTGCTCTTCCAGGGCCTTGATATGTCCGGTCACGGCCGGCTGGCTGATGAACAACCGGGCCGCGGCACGGGTAAAACTGCCCTCGCGGGCCACGGCATCGAATGCGCGCAGTTGGAACAGGTTCATAACTATCGGCCTCACTGATAGCTCGCATAACAACAAACAATTTGATTGATGACAAGCCAAACTGCAATTTATGCCCTGTATCCCGTCAACGATCCCCGCCGCGAGAAACCAGCATGCGTACTGCCGCCCACATCCTGCTCACCCCGGGCCCACTGACCACCTCGGCCCGCACTCGCCAGGCGATGAGCCTGGACTGGGGCTCCTGGGATGAAGGGTTCAACCAACTGACGGCGAGCCTTTGCGAACAACTGCTGGCAATTGTCAACGCTGCCGACAGCCATCACTGCGTGCCCTTGCAAGGCAGCGGCACCTTTGCCGTGGAAGCCGCCATCGGCACCCTGGTGCCACGGGACGGGAAAGTCCTGGTGCTGATCAATGGCGCCTATGGCAAGCGCCTGGCGAAGATCTGCGAAGTGCTGGGCCGTTCATTCAGCACCTTCGAAACCGCCGAGGACCAGCCAAGCACCGCCGTTGATGTCGAGCGTCTGCTGCTCGCCGACCCGACCCTCAGCCATGTCGCGCTGATCCACTGCGAAACCAGTACCGGCATCCTCAATCCGTTGGCGGAGATCGCCGAGGTGGTCGCGCGCTACGGCAAACGCCTGATCATCGACGCCATGAGCTCGTTCGGCGCCTTGCCCATCGACGCCCGCCGGGTGCCGTTCGAGGCGCTGATCGCCGCATCCGGCAAATGCCTGGAGGGCGTGCCCGGGATGGGGTTTGTCTTTGCCCGCAAGGACGCGCTGGCCGCGGCCGCCGGCAACTCCCATTCGCTGGCGATGGATTTGCACGATCAGCACGCTTATATGACCAAGACCGGTCAATGGCGCTTCACCCCGCCGACCCATGTGGTCGCGGCGCTGCACGAGGCACTGTTGCAGTACCACGAGGAAGGGGGCCTGCCCGCCCGTCTCGGCCGTTATGCCGACAACTGCCAGGTACTGCTGGAGGAAATGGCCCGGCTCGGCTTGCGCAGTTTCCTGCCGGCGGCGATCCAGGCGCCGATCATCGTGACCTTCCATGCACCGCAAGATCCGCGTTACCAGTTCAAGGCGTTCTACGAACGGGTCAAGGCCAAGGGCTTCATTCTTTATCCGGGCAAGCTGACCCGGGTCGAGACGTTTCGCGTGGGCTGCATCGGCCAGGTCGGGCGCCGGGATATGCAGGCGGCGGTCGCCGCTATCGCGCAGGTCCTGCGGGAAATGGAAGTGCTGGATATCTAGAGGCTCCTACAGGTCTGTATTCCAATTTTTTATCATCGTATTCAAGGCTGATCGACATGAACTATCGCAACCCCGCCCAACTGCAAGCCGCGATCCTCGACTGGGCCGGTACCGTCGTCGATTTCGGTTCGTTCGCTCCGACCCAGATCTTCGTCGAGGCCTTCGCCGAGTTCGACGTGCAAGTCTCCATCGAAGAAGCCCGCGGCCCCATGGGCATGGGCAAATGGGAGCATATCCGCACGCTGTGCGACCAGCCGGCGATCACCGAACGCTACCGCAAGGCGTTCGGCCGCGCCCCGGGCGATGACGACGTCACGGCCATCTACGAACGCTTCATGCCCCTGCAGATCGAGAAAATCGCCGAACACTCGGCACTGATTCCCGGTGCCCTGGAGACCATCGCCGAACTGCGCCGGCAGGGCCTGAAGATCGGTTCGTGCTCGGGTTATCCGGCCCGGGTCATGGAAAAGGTCGTGGCCCTGGCAGCCAGCAACGGCTATGTCGCCGACCACGTGGTGGCCACCGACGAAGTGCCGAACGGTCGCCCCTGGCCGGCCCAGGCCCTGGCCAACGTAATTGCGCTGGGCATCGACGATGTGGCCGCCTGCGTCAAGGTCGACGACACCGTCCCGGGGATCCTCGAAGGTCGTCGGGCCGGCATGTGGACCGTCGCCCTGGTATGTTCGGGCAATGCGCTGGGGCTGACCTACGAGCAGTACCGCAACCTCGACCGGGCAACCCTGGACGCCGAGCGCCAACGTATCCACCAACTGTTCACCGGCTCCCGGCCGCACTACCTGATCGACACCCTCAACGATCTGCCGCAGGTGATCGTCGATATCAACAAACGCCTGGCGAAAGGGGAAATGCCGCAGGGCAACTGATGTGGAATAGGTGCTTGTGTGGGAGCGGCTGCTTTTGTGGGAGCGGCTGCTTTTGTGGGAGCGGCTGCTTTTGTGGGAGCGGCTGCTTTTGTGGGAGCGGAGCTTGCCCGCGAAGCTTTTGGCGGCCTCATGGGCACCTTCGCGGGCAAGCTCCGCTCCCACACACAAGCTCCCCGCCCACATCAGGCCTGTGTTCGGGTCAAGTGCACAGCATCGCACCACACCGGGGTTTCAGAGCTTGATGATATTGCCCTGGGCCGGCGGCACCTGCCCGTGATAGAGCCGTGCGATCAGTTGCCGGGCGGCCTCGTAACCTTCATCGACAACCACCTCCAGCAACGGAGTCGGCCCTTCGCTCACCGTCCGGTAGAAACGTTGCAGGCCCTCGCCGATATAGCGGCTCACCCGCTCCGGTCCCCATTCGGCGTTACGCTTGCGAATCTGGATCGGCGCAAAGAAAAATACCGGCTGCGGTCCTTCGATCGCCGTGAGCCGGGCCTCGCCCGTGGTTTGCGCGGAACCGGCGAAGCAGCTGTAGACCAGCTGTCGGCCCAGGCGCTGATGCACCCGATCCCGCAGCGCCAGATCACCGGAAAAATCCACATACAGCGTCGGCTGGTCGGTGTCCAACAGCTCCAGTTCACCATAAGCCAAGGTCTGTTCATAACAGCCCAGCTCGGCGACAAACGCTCGGTTGGCCGAGGACGTCAACGCGACACGGGTCAGTTCTGGCCGGTCCTCCAGGCACACCGCCGTACCAAAGGCGGTCTTGCTCGACGCACTGGAGAACACCAGGCGCGTGGCACCGAAGAACTGGTTGTCCTGGAGGAAGTCGGCGAGCATCGCCGAGGTCAGGAACAACGGCTTGAGCAGGATCTGCAGGTCCTCGGTGCCCGCACTGTAGTAAGGGTCCCAACTGCAACGGGTGTACTGGTTGTAGGCCGAGGTCAGGTCCTGGCGCTGCTCCGCGGCATCATAAAAGCCCCGCTCGGTCACCCGCTCCGGTTTCATCCACAGATGGCTGGCCAGCGGAAAGTAGCCGTAGAAGCGCTCTCCCACCACCACCCCGTCGACATTCGAGACCAGCACATCGGCAAAGCCCCATACCGGTATATGGCCCCACTCCGCCTGCCCGGTAGGAAAAAA
>NZ_JALLIX010000004.1 GCF_023242365.1 Pseudomonas sp. MWU13-2100 | reverse complement strand
CCCACAGGATCGCGTCACACCGCCAACTCTCGCTCAGACTGGGCATTGTAGGAGCCGGCTTGCCGGCGATGGCGCCGGCAAGGCCGCCAGAAGCTTCGCGGGCAAGCTCCGCTCCCACAGGATCGCGTCACACCGCCAACTCTCGTTCAGACTGGGTATTGCAGGAGCCGGCAAGCCGGCTCCTGCAATTGACCGCGTTGGCCGCAGTAGCGAGTCCAGGGGCAAAACGCGGGCTATCGCGCCGAAATGCCGACCTCAGGCGCCATCGCGATAACGCGCCGCCGGCAGGACCTGCATGTAGTTCGGCAACATCGCCAGGCGAGCGGCTTCCAGGGCTTGCCATTGGCCTTCATCGGGCAGCGGTGGAATGGTCACGGTTTCACGGCGATCAAAACCCACCAGCGCCGCGTCCACCAGGTCATCGACTTCCATGACCGCCGGCAGATCCTCGATCCGCTTGCCCGAGCGTTCCCAGATTTCGGTGCGGGTGGCGGCCGGCAGGACGGCCTGCACATACAAGCCCTTGGCACCGAGCTCGATATTCAGCCCTTGGCTGAAGAACAGCACAAAGGATTTGGTCGCCCCATAGACCGTCATCTGCAGTTCCGGCGCCAGGCCCACCACCGAGGCGACGTTGATGATCGACCCCGTGCCGGCCTGGACCAGGCGTGGCGTGATTGCACTGGTCAGACGGGCCAGGGCGGTGATGTTCAGGTTGATGACCTGGCTCACCGCATCCGCTGTCTGTTCCAGGAAAGTCCCGGCTCCGGCCATCCCGGCGTTATTGATCAGGATGCCGATAGTCGCATCGTCGCGAACCCGCGACTCGATACGGGCCAGATCGCCCGCGTCGGTCAGGTCGGCCTGGACCACATCCACCGAAACGCCGGTTTCCTGCCGCAGCCGTTCGGCCAGTGTGTCCATGCGGGCCCTGTCCCGAGCCACCAGCACCAGCGCGTGACCGCGCTTGGCAAAACGATCGGCGTAAACAGCGCCGATACCGGTGGAAGCGCCGGTAATCAAAACGGCGGATTTGACTGTCATGACGGTAATCCTCAGCGGAATGATTTATTCATGACGGCTGTCATGTTTAATAAATATGATGGTTGTCATGTATACTGTCAAGCCTATTAGCGGAGGTTTCCAATGAAGGTCAGTCGCGAGCAGGTGGCGGAGAACCGGCGCAATATCCTCGAGGCCGCCGGTCGGCTGTTTCGCGCCAGGGGCTATGAGGCGGTCACCGTGTCGGAGGTGATGAAGGCGGCCGGGCTGACCCATGGTGGCTTCTACGGGTATTTCGCCTCGAAGGACGATCTGGTGGCCCAGTCGCTGGCCCACGTGTTTTCGACGGCGGTGCCGACGGGGGGCGATGTGGCCGGTTATGTCACGCAGTATCTGAGTGCCGCGCACCTGCAGGATTGTGCCGGTGGCTGTCCGATGGCCGGGCTGGCGTCGGAAACCAGCCGCCAGTCCGCCGAGGCACGGGCGCAGATGACCGCGAGCATTCGTCGTCAGCTCGAGCGCTTGAGCCAGGCCATGCCCGGCGTCACGCCTGAGGAAAAGCGCCGCGCCGCCACTGGTAGCTGGGCCGCGATGGTCGGGGCCATGGTGCTGGCGCGGGTTTGTGATGATCCGCGGTTGGCCGATGAGGTGCTCAGCGACACGCGTGAGTGGCTACTGGCACAGGATTTGAAATCCGCGAACTAGAACCGGTCAGTTGCCGATCACATACAGGCAGATCGACAGCGTTACCAGCGACCCCAGCGTGGAAATCAGGATGGTGCTCGACACCACCGAGGCCTCGCGCTTGTAGTACTCCGCCAGCATAAAGGGTCCGGTACCGGTGGGCAGTGCGCTCAGGAGCAACGCAGAATTGGCCCACAGCGGCGGCAGATGAAACACCTTGAAGGCCAGGAACCAGGTCAGCAGCGGGTGGGCGATCAGCTTGATCAGCACCAGCATCGTCGCGCCCTGGCGTGGGCCTTGTTGTTTGTGGGCGAGGAACAGCCCGAGGGAAACCAGTGCGCAAGGAATGGTCGCGGCGCCCAGCAGGCTGAGAAACCTCTCGAAGGGCGCCGGCAATGGCGTGCCGCCCCAGGCCCAGAACGCGCCGAGCAAGGGTGAAACCACCAGCGGATTTTTCGCCAGGGCCAGCAGTACCTTGAAGACGATCCGGTGTACCTGGCGCTCGGTCTGCAAACCGATCTCGATGCATACCAGGGCCAATCCGAAGAGCACGCAGACCACCAGCAAGGAGGCGATCAACGCCGGCTCCAGGCCATTTTGACCGAGCATCATCACGCACAGCGGAATCCCGATATAGCCGGTGTTGGCGTACGACGCGCTGAGGGCATCGATGCTTGCGTCGGCGAAATGTCCGGCCTTGCGCCAGCGCAGCAACAAGGTCAGGACGAACATCGCCAGGGTACTGAGGGTAAACACCAGGACAAACCCCGGGTGCCAGATCTGCTCCCAGGTCGCCGTCGCCGTGGCCTTGAACAGCAACGCCGGCAGGCACAGCCAGACCACCATGCGGTTGATCTCGGAGGCCGCATTGGGTCCCAGGCGGTTGGTCCGACGACAGAGGAAACCGACCAGGATCAGGGCAAAGATAGGCAGCAGCACGCTTGATACGGAGGACATTATTGACGCCGAAGCCTTGGCGATACGCGGGTGGGGAAGGGTAAAGGCGGAGATCGTTAGCTTGCAATCTTTATTCTTGGGGGCGCGAGCACGATCCCGTGCGTTGCCAGGGTGAGGCGGCGTTGGGGCGCCGCACACCCTGTGGGGTGGCAACCTATTGCGCTTCCCGATCCAGCAACTGGCGCTTGCGTTCGACGCCCCAGCGGTAACCGGACAGGTTGCCGTCGCTGCGCACCACCCGATGACAGGGGATCGCCACGGCGAGGCTGTTGGCGCCGCAGGCCTGGGCCACGGCGCGGAAGGATTTCGGCGCACCGATCATCCGTGCGATGTCGGCATAACTGGCGGTGCTACCCACCGGGATATTGCGCAGAGCCTGCCAGACCCGTTCCTGAAAGGCCGTGCCGCGTAGGTCCAGCGGCAGATCCAGGCCAATGGCGTAGGCCTTGGGTGTGAGACCGGTGACCGCCTTGAATACCCGATGGAAGTGAAAGGGACTCAGACCCAGTTGTTCGGCCAGGGGATTGAGTGAAGGTGGGGTATCGGACGTTTCAATGAGTTGGCAGGCCCGGGTCACCAGGGCCACATGTTGTTCATTGCTCGACGTCTGGTCGGCGGCGGCACGCCGGCTTGGCCGATAACCGGCGGCTTCGGCCTGTTCGGGGGTATCGAAGAACTCGACATTTTCCGGGTTGGGCCGACGCGCGCCACTGCTCGGGCGACAATACACGCCCGTGGTCCTGACACCGTAGACGAAGTCTCGGTCGGCGCTTGCGTCTCGCGCCAGTACCGCTTGCCAGCGGGGATCCTTTTCCACGGGTTTTCCTTGGGATGAGGTATTCATGGTGTTCTCCTGTCGGAAGATTCAGTTCTCGCTCAGCTTATGTGGGCTGCGAGGCAGGAAAACTCCGAGTCTTGCGGTTGAATTGTTCTGGCCGCGACCGACACGCAACGATGCAGTTTCTTCGGCCGAGGGGGGCTGTGTTTCCCAGGCGTGCTCACCTAGGATGTTCCTTCTGTATTTTTGTCAGGAAACATCGCTTATGTCCGCCGATCAGCGTCTCGCCGTGCCCTTGTCCAAAGCCTATCGCTTGCTCAATCACGGCCCTACGGTGCTGGTCAGTGCCGCCCACGACGGCCAGCGCAATATCATGGCGGCCGCCTGGGCCATGCCGCTGGATTTCGAACCGCCGAAGGTCGCGGTGGTGATCGACAAGTCCACCTGGACGCGGCGTCTGCTGGAAGCCTCGGGCACGTTTGTGATCAACGTGCCCTGCGTGGCCCAGGCCGATGTTGTGCAAACCGTTGGCAGCACTTCCGGCCTTGAGCTGAGCCAGAGTCATAGCCGCGACAAGTTCGATGCCTACGGTCTGGAAACTTTCAAGGGCGAGAAGATCGATGCACCGATGCTGGAGGGCTGTGTCGCCTGGCTGGAGTGCCGCTTGCTGGCGGAGCCGCACAACCAGGAACAGTACGATCTGTTCCTGGCCGAAGTCATTTCCGCCCAGGCTGATTCGCGGGTGTTCAGCGAGGGGCGCTGGCATTTTGAGGGACACGATGAGCTGCGTACCTTGCACCACGTCGCCGGCGGACATTTCCTGAAAATCGGCGACGCGGTGGACGGTGAAATCCTGCGTCCCTGACTCAGCGATTGGCCAACAGATGAGCGCCGAACAGCAGGTAGCAGGTCCCGGCAAAGCGGTCCAGGCCTTTGCGGCAGCGGCTATAGAAGGCTGACATCGGCGAGCTGGCAAATACCAGGGCGACGCTGGAATACCAACAGACGGACAGGCTGGTCATGATCGCGACGGCCGTGGCCAGCAGCGGGGCGGGTGGGGAGCTTGGCATGGTCGCGGCGAAGATGGTGGCGACACCCAATGCGCAGACCAGGCCGTGCTTGCGCGAGTTACTGGCGGCGAGTTGGGCCGTGATAAAGAAATTTTATCCTGGCGTGACCGCGGCAACGACCCAGAGCAGGGCGAGGGAGATCAAGGGACCTGCGTATAGGAGGTGTTGGTTTTCCATAAGAGACTGCCCTGTGGGAGCGAAAAGGGAGTAGTAGCGAGAACGTTCCCACAGGATACGTCAGTGTCAGCCCTGAGTGCTCCAACCACCCCCCAAGGTGCTCATCAGGCCGATGCTGGCCTGCAACTGCCGGGTCTGCAGCGCCTGCAATTGTCGCTGTGCCTGCAGCGCCGCAGTCTGCGCCGTCACCACGTCCAGGTAGTTCACCGCCCCGGCCTGGTAGCTGTTCATCGCCAGGGTCTGGGTGTTCTGCGCCGCACTCAGCGCTTGCTGCTCATCCTGGGCCTCACGCTGCAAATCGCGCAGTTGTGCCAGGTTGTCCTCGACTTCGCGCACCGCACGCAAGACCTGGCTGCGGTAATGGGCTGAGGCCTCGTCGAATTCGGCCTTGGCCTGGTGCTCCTGGGCACTGAGGCGGCCGCCGTCGAAAATCGGCAGGTTGACCAGTGGCCCCAGTGCCCAATAGCGATTGCCCGCCGACAGCAGGCTGCCGCTGCCCTGGGTCTGGCCGCCGAGCAAGCCGGTCAGGCTGAAGTCCGGGTACCAGGCGGCCTTGGCCACGCCGATCCCGGCATTGGCGGCAAACACCCGCCGTTCCGCCGCGGCGATATCCGGACGGCGTTGCAGCAGGCCGCTGGGCAGGGCGCCGGGCACCTTGGGAATCGTCAGGATCGCCTGGGTCGTCGGCAACTGGAAGTCACTGGCCGGTTCGCCCACCAGTTCGGCAATCGCATGTTCGGCCAGGTTGCGTTGGCCGTGCACTTCGTCCAGTTGCGCCTGGGCCTCGGCCAGTTGGCTCTGGGCACGGGTCAGGTCGATTTCCGAGGCGATCTGGCCCTGGTAGCGATCGCGGGTCAGTTGCAGGGCCTGGGTGTAGTTATCCAGGGAGCTGGTGAGAATCCGACTCTGGGCGTCCAGGCCATTGAGCTGGATATACAAGGTCGCCAGCTGCTGTTGCAGGCTCAGGCGCGCCACGGCCAGGTCGTCGCCGGAAGCCTGGGCCTGGGCATCGCCGGCGGCCACCTGGTTGCGAATCCGTCCCCACAGGTCGAGGTCGAAGTTCAGCGCGAAGCCTGCGGTGTTGCTGTTATACACCGCCGGCTGGGTGCTGCCGCGCAACGGACGATTGTCTGATTGGCGCTGGCGCAGAGGCTGTGCGCTGGCGCTGATCTGCGGGAACAACCCGGCATGCAGTTGGCTCGCATAGGCCTGGGCACCGTCGTAGTGCGCCAGGGCGGCAGCCAGGTCCGGGTTGGCCTTGAGCAGGCGCTGCTGCAGGTCGTTGAGGTGCGAGTCCTGGAACAGCGACCACCATTGCTCTGACAGCTTGTCACCCGGTTGTGCCAGGTGCCAGGGGCCGTCGCTGGTCTGCTCGCGGTAATGCTCCGGCAACTCGAGTTGCGGCGGCTTGTAGGTCGGCGCCAGGGAGCAGCCCTGCAAGGTCGCGATCAAGAGCCAGGCGCTGCGCTTAAGCCTTGGGGACATGTTGGCCTCCGGCGTCGGCGAGTTTCACCGGGTCGCCTTCACGCAGGGCGTCCGGCGGATTGTCGATCACGGTATCGGCGGGTTTCAGGCCCTGGTCGATGACCAGGCGCTCACCCAGGTCCAGGCCGATATGGATATCGCGCAGGTGTACATGGGACTGGGCGTCCAGCACGGCCACCTGGGTACCTTGGGCGCGGAAGATCAAGGCGCTGGCGGGAATGCTGACGCCGTGGGTGTCCGCCGGGATCGGCAGCGTGGCCTCGGCATAGTCGCCCGGGAGCAGGACGTTGTCCGGGTTCTCGGCGACGAATTGCGCCAGCAGGGTGCCGGAGCGCGAGTCGACCGCGGTGGAGTTGCCCAGCAGTTTCGCACTGAACTGCTGGCCCGGATGTTCCGGTACCGTCAGTTTTACCTCGAGACCGGGACGGATCACGCTGGCGTAGTTTTGCGGGATCGGCACGTAGAGCCGCAACTGATGGGTGTCGGCGATGTCGAACAGCTCCGGGTCGCTGTCGTTGTCGGCCTTGATCAACTGACCGATATCGGTGTTGCGGGCGGTGATGGTGCCGGCGAACGGCGCGCGGATGGTTTTGTACGCTTCCAGCGCCGACAGTCGTGCGTAGTCGGCGGCCGCGGCTTCGACATTGGCCTTGGCCGCGGCGGCGTTGGAACTTTTTTCATCGGCCTCCTGGCGCGACACCGAATGGGTCTCCACCAGGTTCTGCCAGCGGGTGGCGGTGGTGGCGGCCAGGCGTGCATTGGCCTGTTCCTGCACCAGGTGGGCATGGGCCTGGGCGACTTGCTGGTCGAGGTCCGGGCTGTCGATTTCAGCGAGTATCTGGCCGGCCTTGACCTGGCTGCCGATGTCGGTTTTCCAGTCTTTCAAATAGCCGCTGACCCGCGCATGGATCGGCGCCTTGCTCCAGGCTTCCAGGTGGGCCGGCAGGCGCAGGGTGTCGCCGGCGGCGTTCTGCGCAGGCTTGAAGACGCTGACCATGGGGATGGCGGCGGTTTCGGTCCAGGCGGTCACGGACTTTTCATGGCGGGTTCGCGCGGCAATCCCGTTGGCAACCAGCAGGGCGGCCAGGGTCAGACCGCCGATGCCCATGTAAAGCAGGCGTTTGCCCGAAGGTTTGCGATCAGTCATGGGTGTTTTCTCCAGCTACGGCGCGAATAGGTTGGCGACCATGCACCAGGCTGAACACCACAGGGACGAACAGCAGGGTGGCGGTGGTCGCCAGGATCAGACCGCCGATAACGGCGCGTCCGAGAGGGGCGTTCTGTTCTTCGGAAAGGGCCAGCGGCAACATGCCGATGATCATCGCCAGGGCGGTCATGCAGACCGGGCGGAACCGGGTATAGCCGGCTTCCAGGGCGGCCTTGAGGGCGTCGCCGTGTTCGGCCAGGCGTTCACGGCAGAAGCTCACCACCAGGATCGAGTTGGCGGTGGCCACGCCCATGCAGAGGATGGCCCCGGTCAGGGCCGGTACCGACAGCGAGGTGCCGCTCAGGAATAGCATCCAGACAATCCCGGCCAGCGCCGCGGGCAAGGCGGTGATGATCACGAACGGGTCGACCCAGGACTGGAAGTTGACCACGATCAGCAGGTAGATCAGCACCACGGCGCCCAGCAGGCCGAAGCTCAGGCCACTGAAGGCTTCATGCAGGGCATCGATCTGCCCGTGCAGGCTGACAATCGCGCCCTTGGGCCGCAAGGACGAGGCATCGTCGAGGATCTTCTGGATGTCATGGGCCACCGCGCCGAGGTCGCGGCCTTGCACGCTGGCGTAGATGTCCAGGGTCGGCTGGATATTATAGTGGGTGATCACCGCCGGGCTCTGCACCCGATTGATGGTTGCCAGGCCGCCGAGGATCTGCGACTGGCCATTGCTGCCGGTGACCGGGAGCGCTTCCAGTGACGGCAGGCTGTCCAGGCGGTATTGCGGGGTTGCCGCGACCACGCCGTAGGAGACACCGCTAGCCTGGTTGAGCCAGAAGGTTGGAGCCACCTGGGAGCTGCCCGCCAGGGAGGCGACCATGCTGTTGGTGACGTCACGCTCGGTGATGCCCAGGCCCTTGGCGCGCATGCGGTCGACCTTCACTTCCAGCGACGGGTAGCCGACCGATTGCTGGATCCGCAGATCGGCGATCCCCGGTACGTGTTGCAGGCGCCGTTGCAGTTCGAGGGCGAAGACGCGGTTTTCCTCGGCACTGCGTCCGGAGATTTTCACGTCCAGCGGAGCTGGCGCGCCGAAGTTGAGGATCTGGCTGCTGATGTCCGCCGGGAGGAAGGCGAAGTGGCTGCCGGGGAAGCTTTCAGGCAATGCGGTACGGAGCTTTTTCACGTAGTCGGCGGTGGGCTGGTGATCGGCCTTGAGGGTGACCTGGATATCGCCGTCCTGCGGGCCGATGGTCCCGCTGCTGCTATAGGCCATGTCGATACCGCTCAACGGAATCCCGATGTTGTCGACGATATTGTTCAGTTCCTCGGCGGGAATCACCTCGCGGATCCGCGCTTCGATACGGTCGAAGGTGGCGGCGCTTTCCTCGATTCGCGTGCCCAGTGGCAGGCGTACGTGCAGGGCCAGGGCTCCGGCGTCGGTGGCGGGGAAGAAGTCTTCGCCCAGGCTCGGCAGCAGGCTGAAGGACGCCAGCACACAGGCCAGGAAACCCAGCAGGAAACGCTTGCGGCAACCCAGCGCGAGTTGCAGCAGACCGTGGTAGACGTCGCGCACCGTGGAGAAGCCGCGCTCAAAGCCCTGCTGGAAATTCAGCATGCCTTGCAGCAGGCGATTGCGTGGCTTGCTGTGTTGTTCACCTTCGTGATGGTTGATGAATTCATCTTCGGGATGATGACCGCTGCCGCCTTCGACCACATGGGGCTTGAGCAGGAACATCGCCAGGGTCGGCACCAGGGTCCGCGAGAGAATGAAGGAGCTGGCCATGGCGAAGATCACCGCCAGGGCCATCGGCCTGAACAGGAAACCGGCGATGCCCTGAAGCATGAACATCGGCACGAACACGATGCAGATACACAGCAGCGAGACGAAGGCCGGGCCGACGATCTGTTTCGCGCCGTCGAGGATCGCGTCGTTGACCGCCTTGCCCTGTTCCAGGTGCCAGTTGATGTTCTCGATGGTCACCGTCGCATCGTCCACCAGGATCCCCACCGCCAGCGCCAGCCCGCCAAGGGTCATGACGTTGAGGGTCTGGCCGCTGGCGGCCAGCAGAGCGATGGCCGAGAGCACCGCCAACGGAATCGAGGCGGTGATGATCAGGGTCGAGCGCCAGCTACCGAGGAACAGCAGGATCATCGCACTGGTCAACAGGGCGGCGATGATACCTTCGCGGGCCACGCTGCCCACCGACTGCTTGACGAATACCGAGGCGTCGCCGAGCAACGAAGTCTTGAGCGCCGGCGGCAGGGTTTCATTGATCAGCGGCAGCATGTTGCGGATGCCGTCGATGATCGACAGGGTGGAGATATTGCCGTTCTTCATCGCCGGCATCAGCACTGCGCGGCGGCCGTCGACCCGTACGATGTTGGTCTGCGGTGGCGAGCCGTCACGCACGTGGGCCACCTGGCCGATGGTGATCAGGGCGCCATCGACGGTCTTGATCGGCAGGTCGTTGAGTTCTTCAATGATTTTCGGGCTGTTGTTCAGCAGCACGGTGTATTCGTAGGGGCCGAGTTTGGCGGTACCCACCGGAATGATCTGGTTCTGTGCGGCCAGGGCGTTGCCCACGTCCTGCGCCGAGAGGCCCTTGGCGGCCAGCGCTTGCGGGTCGAGGTCGAGGGTGATCTGGCGTTGCTTGCCGCCCATCGGGGTGGGGAGCGCGAGGCCCGGCACGGCGGTCAGCGGCAGGCGGATGTTGTTCTGCACCAGGTCGCGGATCTTCGCTTCCGACAATGTCGGGCTGGAAAACGCCATCTGCAGGATCGGTACCGTCGAGGCGCTGTAGTTGAGGATCAGCGGCGGGGTGATCCCCGGCGGCATTTGCTTGAGCACGGTCTGCGAGACTGCGGTCACTTGGGCGTTGGCGGTGCGGATATCGACGCCCGGCTGAAAGAAGATCTTGACGATGCCCATGCCCGGCAGCGATTGCGACTCGATATGTTCGATGTCGTTGACCGTGGAGCTCAGGGAGCGTTCGTAGGTGTAGATCACCCGACCGGCCATGTCTTCGGGAGACAAACCGGTGTATTGCCAGACCACCGCGACTACCGGAATGCCAATATCGGGAAACACATCGGTGGGGGTACGCACGGCCGCCAGCGGCCCGATGATGCAGATGAATATCGCCAACACGATAAACGTGTAGGGCTTGAGCAGTGCGGTCTTTACCAGCCCGAGCATGCCTGAACCTCCGGGGAGTGGAATTGCAAACACCGGCAGTCTTGCGTCTGGAACTTAACGTTTGGCTTTCACCAACATGAAGGATCTTTTAGATAACGGCTGAAAATCCCTTCATGTGGGTTCATTTGTACAAACGCCTCTAGTTCGCCACTCTTCGTCTCGATCAGACGGATTTTCCGTCCAGCGATATAGCACTTGAATATGAGAGGAATTCATTCAATGACACTTAAGCCGCTGATGCTGATTTCGACCCTTGGACTGGTTTGCCTGCTGTCTGCCTGCGCGGCCCCTGTGCCCAAGGCTGATCCGAGCGAAGCCTGGATCGGCCTGGGGCAGGGGTCGAGCGACGACCTGCTGGCAGAGCGTGTGGATGGCAAGCGTGTCGACGACGGCCGCTACTTCGAAGTGGCACCGGGCAAGCACGATCTGAAAGTGCTCCTGGTCCAGGGCGCCAACGGTAACTCCGATCAGCCCGAGTGCTCCGGCCTGGTGGAATACGACCAGTTCAAGGCCGGTAAACACTATCACCTGGTGGAGTCGGGAGCCGGCGCCAATGTTGGGGCTGAACTGGTGAACGACCGTGGCGTGACCGTGGCCCAGTCCAGGAAGTTTTCCTGCATTTGATAGCTGACAGACTTTTTCATCTTTGAGGTAGAACACCATGACATTCAAACCCCTGATGCTGCTTCCAACCCTGGGCCTGGCCTTTCTGCTCTCCGCGTGTGCCGGCCCGATGCCGAAGGCGGATCCGAGCGAGGCCTGGATCGGTCTGCAAGATGAAGCGCCGAACGACATGCTTGCCGAGAAGGTCGATGGCAAGAAAATCGACGACGGCCGTTTCTTCCAAGTGCCGCCTGGCGCCCACAAGCTGAACGTGATGCTGGTGGAGATGCCGTGGGGCGATGGCAACCAGCAGGACTGTTCGGGCGAAGTCAGTTACAACCAGTTCAAGGCCGGTGAGCACTACAAGTTGGTGGAGTCGAGCCTGGGCCAGGACGTCAGAGCCCGCCTGATGGATTCCCATGGCAAGCAAGTCGCCGAGACCGGCGACTTCCAGTGCATGCCGGGCTGATCCGGGTTCTGGGCTTGTCAGCGATGGCGATGGTGAATTCAGCGCCGCCATCGCCGGCTAGCCAGCGCCTACAATAGATCCGTGTTTCGCCGCGAACTATCGCCGAGACCGGCCCCTGTGGGAGCAGAGCTTGCTCGCGAAGAGGCCCGTGAGAGCACCAAAAGCCCCGTGGGCAAGCCCAAGTACTCATTGTGTAACGAAGCCTGGTGGCGCGGCGTCGATGGTCGCGTTGCGCCAGGCGTTCTGCAGTTGTTGGTCGAGCAGCGCCGGC
The DNA here is from genome assembly GCF_023242365.1 of Pseudomonas sp. MWU13-2100. Taxonomy (GTDB): domain Bacteria; phylum Pseudomonadota; class Gammaproteobacteria; order Pseudomonadales; family Pseudomonadaceae; genus Aquipseudomonas. Next base: position 236,709 of record NZ_JALLIX010000004.1, on the reverse strand, counting down.
ACCGTCTTGCCCGGTTGGCGTCGCTGTTGATATTGGAATTGGCCGACAAGGCAATGCCCCAATAAGGCATGGCCGAACCTTCGTCGAAACGGCTGGCCTGCTAGAAGGCGCGGATCGCTTCGGAGAAGTTGAAGCCATATTGCAGGGCAATGCCCTGGCTATAGAAGGCTTCGACCTGTTCGGCGTCCTTCAGGCTGACCATCGGGTAACGGGTGCCACCCAGGCCGGTGAGCAACAGGGCAGCGACAGCAAGACGCAATACAGCCATGCAATGAGTGCTCCTTTCAGGACGCGAGTCGTTCGATTTGCGGCGCCAGGTCTTTTTGCGGAATGACCACCTGGACCAGCACGGTCTCGTCGATCACCAGCAGCTTGAGCAGCAGTTCGCGCAGTTCACCCAGGGTCGAGACCTTGTAGCCCTTGGCGCCGAAGCCCTTGGCCAGGGCCAGGTAATCCCAGCCGGGCAGGATGTCGAATGGGGCGAACTCGCCGTGTTCCTTGAACGCATTGATGTTCACGAAGGCCTGCTCGATGGCGTAGACCTCGTTGCTCATGACGAAGACCACGGCGTTCACGCGATTGCGCACCAGGGTCGACAGTGACTGGCACATCATCATGAAGCCGCCGTCGCCAGCGACCACCAGCGGCCGGCGCTGGCCGCCCAGGGCCACCCCCAGGGCGCAGCCGGTCTCGTGCCCCAGGGAACCCCAGATGGCATCGGCGACAAAGCTGTTTTCGGGCATGCCCATGATATTGCTGGCGGCATACAGCGCCGAGCTTTCACCGAGGATCAGTGCGCTGTTGTCCCACAGGCGTTGTTCGCGGGCGAAGTCGGCGAGGGTGTCGAGGAACCGCTCGTAACTCAGGGGGGCGTCGTGGTCGGTTATCTTGAGCAGCGGCGAGAGCGGTTCGCGCGCACGCAAGGGCAGCGGGAAGTCCTGGTCCAGGCCGAGGGCGCTGGTCAGCGCGGTCAGGTACTGCGGCAGCGGAACATGGGGGTAGTACTGCAAACCGGTGCGGGCCAGCTGGGTGTTGACCAGGATGATCTGGCCGAAATCCTTCTTCAACAGTTGCAGATAGTCGTCGGTGAAGATGACGCCGATGGCCAGGATGCAGTCGGTCTGGTCCACCAGGTCCTGGGTCCACAGCCGTGAGGCAGTGCCGGCATAGGTGCCGATGAATTGCGGGTGGTTTTCGTCGACAACGGTCTTGGCTTCCAGCGAGGTGGTGAACGACAGGCCGCTGGCTTCGATCAGGTGCAGGGCCTGCTTTTGCAGGCCGAAACGGGCGATTTCGATACCGAGCATGATCAACGGCTTTTTCGCTTCGCGCAGGCGTTGCACCGAGGTCTCGACCGCCGCGTCCAGCGACAGCAGGTCGCAGGCGGCCGGCAGGGCAGAGAGTTCGCCTACAGGCTCTTCGCAGGGTTCGCCCCAGACGTTCTGCCAGGCTTCCAGGTAGATCGGCCGGCGCTGGCTGATGGCGGCGACCAGCGCCCGGTCGATCAGCGCCGGCGCGGTACGGCTGTCGTCCAGCAGCTCGCAGGCGACGGTGATGTTCTCGAACACCTTGCGTCCGACTTCCAGGTCGCCGGTGGAGTGGTGGAACAGGACGTCCGCCGACCAGATGATCTGGCGATTCTTCGCCGACGGGCTGGCACTGATGACCACCACCGGATTGCGCTCGACATAGGCACCGGCAATGGCGTTCACCGCGCTGAAGGTGCCGACGCCGTATTGCAGCGACACCGCGCCGATCCCGGCATAGCGGGCGTAGCCGTCGGCCGCATAGGCGGCACTCATTTCATTGACTTCGCCGACCGGCTGGATATCGGTGGACTTTTCCAGGGCATCCATGAATTCCGAGACATAATCGCCGGGGACCTGAAACACTTTGTGGACACCCAGTTCAAGGAGCCGGGCCAGCAGGTAGTCAGCGACGGTAAAGTCTCTACGTATTGCCATGGTCGATCCCCTTATAGGCAAATTGAGTCACTTCATTCAGGGTGTCCGCGCAGTCCTTGCAGGCTGGGCGCTTGCCCGGTTCCAGGGCGCAACCGTCAGGTGTCGGCACCGGCAGCAGGGCGTAGTGCCTGGATAGCCAGGTCGGACGTTTGAGCCCGAAGAAGTCCTGGAGCGTCGATTCGGCCACGGTCAGGGCGCCTTCGACCCAGCCCTGGCCATAAGAGTAGGCCTCGCCGACGATATGGATCTGCTGGTTTTCCACCGGTCGGCGCATGCGGCAGATGATCTGGTCGAGCCGGTAATTGGCTTTCCACTCATGCCAGCCGCCGCCGTAGGGGTCGGCGTCCCAGGCGTGATAGACCGCCGAATAGGGCCGCGGCAGTTCCACCTGGTCATGGACCTGGGTGACCTGCATCTGCGCCACCCGGACCATTTCGTCGCTGACGGTGAACTGGGTCCTGGGCACCACCGGCTCGGTCTTGAGCAGCCCGGCCAGGTTGCTGGGCATGTGGCCAACGAACGGCGCACCGCCTTCCAGTCCTTTCCAGAACGGCACAGTGCCGATGTCGTTGTAGGAGGCCATTAGCAACGAGTTGAGGGTCGGTTCACCGCCTTGCTGCTCGCATTCGGTGCCCATGTAGTAGATCTGCCGCACCGGCAGGTCGGTCACCGAGCGCCCGGCCACCAGCCCGAGGGAGCGCCACCAGGGCTGTTCATAGGCGAGGAAGAGCTTGAACGCCGATTGCACCAGCACCGAGCCGAGATTGTCCTTGAGCCAGGGGTCGCTGAAGAACGGCGAGTCGATCAGTTCCAGGGAACGGCGGGGCATGGCCAGGATGATTTTCTTCGCCTTGACCACGGACTGGCCGCCGCAGTCGCGGGTACTGCCATCCTCCGTGGTGGTGGCCTGGAAGTGCAGGCGGTAGGGAAAGTCGCCGTCCTTGGCGTAGGTGATGGCGGTCAGCCGCTGGTTCATCTGTACTCGTTGCTTGCCCGGCAGTTGGCCTGGCAGCTCGGCGAACTTTGCCGCGAGGGTCAGGGGCAGGCTCTGGAAACCTTTGCTCAGGGTCAGGAACTTGGTGGTGTCGGTGTATTCGGTGGCGGGCAGCTGGGTCACGGCGCTGGCGTTGGCGACGTTGGCGTCGTAGCCGCCGGCGTCCTTCATGAACTGATAACCTTCGTTGCTCATCACCCGATAGAGCAGGTCCCAGAAGCCATACCGCCAGATTTCCTTGCCGAATACCGTGACCTGCATCTGCTGGCACAGGCTGAGCTTGTCGAAGCCCGGGTACACGTAGTTCATCACCTTGACTTGCAGGTCCTCGGGGCAGAAGCCGCGCTCGGACCAGGCCAGGTCGTAGGGGATCTTTTCCGGGGCTTCGACGAAGTCGCGATAACGGAAGCGCTTGCCGCGCAGGTAAAAAAGATTGTTCTTCGAATAGACCGGCTTGGGCGCGCCCATGGGGAAATCCTGGCTGGGCAGCTTGAGGTGCTTGACCAGGTTGTCCACCAGCACATGGCCGTCGGGGCCAGGGATGTAGCGCATGCCGCCGACTTCGGCGACCACATTGGGCAGGCCCGGCAGGTTGATACTGAAGAGTCGGCCGCCAATGCGGTCGCCGTACTCGAACAGGGCAATGTTCTGCGTATCGCCATGAACCTGTTGCAGACGCCAGGCGCTGTAGGTGCCTGAGACGCCACCGCCGACCACAGCCACGTCAAGTTCCAGCTCTTGCGACTTCATGGCGAACTCCGTTTCGAGGGGAGAGACGAACTGCGAATTCCTTTCGCGCCAAGTATTGTCGAGTTTCGCCGAAATGCCAGTTTGCCACTATGGTGGCGGGTCGACGGCCAGGTCACTGACCGTCGACCCGCTGCAAGAACGCGGGGGGAATCAGGTTGCCGGGGTACTCAGGAAAATCTCCAGGCGTTCGGCATAAGCGGTGAATTGTTCCAGGTGCGGATAGCGTGTCGCCGGGCATTGCTCGGGGAGCATCATCTTGCTGAAGCTCCAGGCAACCGCCAGGCTGATGCCTTCCTGACGAATCGTGCCGTCCTGCGGCAGCGGTTGGCGTGCCAGTTCGTGCTCGATTTGCGTGTAGGCGGCTGCCAATTGGCCGCCGACCCTTTCCAACCAGGGCCCGTGCTGTTTTTCCGCCGGGCGCAGGTTCTTCTCATAGACGATCTGCACCGATTTTTCGCAAGCCGCCAGAGCCAGCCCGATCAGCCGCAGTCCGCGCACTTGCTCGGCCAGGTTGGTATAGGCCGGGCCCGGGCCGGCGAGCAGCGCCAGGTACTCGATGATCAGCCCGGAGTCCATCAACACTTCACCGCTGTCGCAGACCAGGGTCGGGGCCTTGACCACCGGGTTGATCTGCGCAAAGCGCTCGAAGTCACGAAACACCGAGACCGACTGGTGTTCGAAGGCGATGCCCAGGTGCTTGAGGGTGATGGCGACCCGGCGCACGTAAGGTGAGTCCAGCATTCCGATAAGTTTCATTGATCCTGTCCTTTTGATGCGGGAAGAAACCTTGTGGCAGCCCCTAGGCCTTGCGCCGGTTGCCGCGGTGGACACCCAGGCAGACGCCCACGGCGACCACCACCGGCAGGATCAGCGCCCATAAGCCCCAGGCAAGATAGAGCAAGGCGGCGCTGATGCAGCCTGAGGCAAAGGCCAGCAGTGTCGAGCAAATCGGTTTCAGACGTTGCTTGATGATTGTCCGTTGTTCTATATCCCGCTCGGTCCACAGGGCAAACACATCGACGGCGAACTGGGTGACGTTGCCCGTCATCAGCGTGGTTGGCGGGGTACCTTTCATATGCTGGCGGGAAATCGCGTTCTGAATGGCCATGGCGGTGACCCCGGTCATGCCGGTGATCAGCGCGGTGGCGCTGTCACCGTCGGTAAAGGGACCCCAGAGAATCGCCAGCAAGGCAAAAGCCGCGAGCAACAGGGTATGGGTGACCAGCAGCAGGCGCAGCGGTGCCAGTCCTCGTCGATGGATGGCCACTGCGGCCAGGTGCGTCAGCCCCACCACCAGCACGAACACCGGCAGCGCGATCAGCTTGGGCAATGCACCGGAGGTGCCATGGACAATGCTCACACCCAAGGTGACGAAGTTGCCAGTGACATGGGCGGTGAACAGGCCCTGCAAGGCGAGGAAGCCCAGGGTGTCGACGAAGCCGCCGTTGAAGCTGAGAGCCGGCCCTACGCTGGGATGCAAGGGTGTGTCCATGGCATGTCCTTTCTGGTTCGGTCGTCGGGAGCGACGGATGGATCCAGACGTTAACCTGGCGCTTATCGCCGATCAAGGCAGGACGCTGGAAACCTCGGGTGGAAAATTTCATGTTGCAAGTCGGCGGGTGAATCGCCCGGCGTCATAAAAATTCGCTACCCTCGAACACCTCAGCGGACTTCCCAAGGATGTGATGCATGCGCGTACTTCAGACCAATACCCAGGACGATTTTCGGGTCAAGGCCTACGCCGGGACCAGCGGCGTGTTGCTGGCCATCGACCTTGCCGAATCGCGGCGGGCCGGCCTGCTCGGTTTTGCCATCGAACGCCAGGAGGGCAGCCAGCCCTGGGAGTTCCTGTTCAATAGCCTGACGTTCCCCGGCAAGGAGCACACTTTCCCCCAGTACCATGCAACGCCGAGCAATCTGGCGCCGTTGCAGAAATTCCGCTGGGCTGACTATAACGTCGAGCCCGGGAGCACCTGCAATTATCGGGTGTACCTGGCCTACGGCACGCCCGATGCGCCGCAACTGGGCGAGTCACTGGCGGTAACGGTGACCACCGACAATGGCTTGCCCAAGGGCCAGCGGGTGATCTTCAACCGTGCGGTGGCGGCCAGCCAGGGTTTTGAACGCAAGTTTCCCGACCTGGACAAACTGATCACCACCCAGAAGAACCTGCCCATCGAAGCCTGGCCCGATGCGGCGCGCCTGTGGCTGGAAAACGGCCTGCTGGAGGAACTGCTCGGCTTTATCGCCCGGGCGACGGATGTGCAGTGGGGCCTGGATATCGCCATCTATGAGTATCAGTTGAAGGCGATCGTCGATGCGGTGAATGCGGCGCAGCAGCGCGGTGTGCGGATTCGCGTGCTGTACCACGCCAAGGTCGGCGATGAAGACACCACCCTGAATGAGCAGAGCCTGGCGCCGATTCCGGTCGAGAACAAACGCGGACGGGTCACCAGCAATATTTTCCATGACAAGTTCATCGTCCTCAGCCAGCGCGATGCCGGTGGCGAGTACCGGCCTGAAGCGGTGCTCTGCGGCAGCACCAACTTCACCGCCAACGGCGTGTATCGCCAGGCCAACGTGGTGCATGTGCTCGATGACAGCCGTCTGGCCAGCGAGTACACCCAGGTCTTCGAGGAGATCTGGGCCGCGCCGGCGGATGTGGCGGCGACCCGCAAATGGATCACCCAGAACAATCCCATGGACCCGAGCCAGCCGCTGTTCGCCGGGTTTTCCCCGCGTACCGGGCAGGGCGATTTGAAGGAGTTCGTGCAGATCATCAGCGCTGCGCAAAAGGACGTACTGTTTGCCACGGCCTTCGCCTTGCCCCAGGAAATCCTCGACGCCTTGCTCGGCAAGCCCCATGACGATGTGCTGCGTTTCGGCCTGCAGAATACCGCCAGCAGCATCTCGGGGATTCACGCCGACCGCACCGATGACTTCGTCGCCACGGCGCTGCTCAACACCGGCCTGGAGGGATGGATCAAGGAAGGTCTCTTGGGCCAGAAGGGCAATCTGCTGGTGCACACCAAGGCCATCGTCACCGACTTCACCACCGATGCGCCGACCATTATCAGTGGTAGTCACAACCTCAGTGTCGGGGCCAGCGACGGTAACGACGAGAACTACCTGGTGATCCGTGGCGATGTCGATCTGGCTGATCGTTATGGGCTGGAGATCCTGCGCTTCTACGAGCATTACCGGTTCCGCTATTACGCGAAGAAGCTGGAACTCAAGCAGGTCCAGCCGTTGTCGCCGGACAACAGCTGGAGTGATGGGTACTACCAGGAAGGTGATTTGAGGATGCTGTCGCGGTTGCGGTTTTCCGGGCGCTAACGCGATCAGGTACTCAGGTTTTTCATCGCCGCGCGATACTGCTTGGTCCGTCGCCCGATAAACAACCGATCCAGCAGCAGCGCCCACGCCGCCGAAACTTCGGGGTGAGGGCGCTTGCCCTTGCTCAGGCGCTGCAGTTGGAACTTGACCACCGCCATGCTCGCCAAGGCCACCAGTGGCTTTTTCTTCCAGTGGATCGGCGGCAGTTGCGGATGGCTGTCTCGGCCTTCGCGCCAATGCCGGGGCAGGTACGGATCCACGGCCAGCGCGGTGGCGATACCGGCCATGGCGATGCCGCTGTCCAGCACCTGCTCGACAATGGGCAAGCGCCGAATGCCGCCGGTGACCATCACTGGCATTTTCGCCACCTTCGCCAACTCGCCGGCCATTTCCATGAAATAAGCTTCCCGCGCCAGGGTGCGACCGTCCCGTGCTTCGCCCTGCATGGCCGGGGCCTCATAGCTGCCGCCCGAGAGTTCGACCAGGTCCACCGGCAAATCGTTGAGCCATTCGATCACCTGGCGGGCATCGTCGGCGTCGAAGCCGCCACGCTGGAAGTCCGCCGAGTTGAGTTTGACCGCCACGCAAAAGTTCGCTGAGACCACCGCCCGGACCGCCGTGACCACCGACAGCAACAGGCGTGCGCGATTTTCCAGCGAGCCGCCCCAACGGTCGCTGCGCCGATTGCTCAGCGGCGAGAGGAACTGGCTGATCAGGTAGCCGTGGGCGGCGTGGATCTCTACACCGGTAAAGCCGGCTTGCTCGGCGAGACGGGCGCTGTTGGCGAAACGCCCGATCACCTCCTCGATGTCGGCTTCGCTCATGGGCCGAGGCTCGGCGAACATCTTCGAGAACCCGCCCAGGTCCAGCGCGACCGCGGACGGCGCCCAGGCAATCTGGCCGAGATTGGCCATGGTCTGGCGCCCGGGATGGTTGATCTGCATCCAGAACTGCGCACCCTTGGCCCGGCCGATGGCGGCCCACTGGCGGAATTTATCCAGGTGGCGCTCATCTTCCAGCACCACACCGCCTGGGCCGGTCATGGCGCGACGGTCGACCATCACGTTACCCGTCAGCAGCAAACCCGGTTCGCCGTCGGCCCAGGCACGGTAGAGTTCCATCAACTGGACGGAAGGCGCGTTATCCAGGTCAGCCATGTTCTCTTCCATGGCAGCCTTGGCGATGCGATTCGGGATCTGGACGCCGTTGGGCAAAAGCAACGCTTGAAAGGGTGACATGCTTGACTCCGGGTCAGTGGGGAGTTCAGGCTAAGCTTAAACCTAACTTTAATGTCAAGCGTCCATTCGAGGCTCTTTATGAAGATCGGTGAACTGGCCCTGCGCAGTGGCCTGGCGGCTTCGAAGATCAGGTTCTATGAAGCCCAGGGGTTGATTCGCAAGGTACAGCGCCAGGCCAACGGCTACCGTGAGTACCCGGCCGAGGTGTTGCAGACCTTGTCGATCATTCAATGCGCACAGCAGGCAGGTTTCAGTCTTGAGGAACTGCGGGCCTTGGTGCCGGCGGCCGAGACGGGGAGCTTGGGCCATGAGGTCATGGTCGAGAGCCTGGAGCGCAAGATCGATCAGATCGAAGCGATGCAGGCTCGCCTGGCCCATAGCAAGATGCAGTTGCTGGGAATCGTCAACAGCATCCGCAACCGACCCGAAGGAACCAGTTGCACGGAAAACGCCGAGCGGGTATTGGCTTCGATCCAGTCCCCGCAACCGCAGTTGCCACTGTAGGGGCCGGTCAATTTTCGTTGTTGCAATAGTTGCCGAAGGCCTGGTAGCGCAGGGTGTGAACCACGCCCTGATGGTCTTCGTAGGTCATTTCCCGTGGGCCGATGCCGCAGTACTGAGTGTCTGAAGTAGCGAGGACCTTGGCGACATCCAGGTGAGTCGAGTAGCTGTAATCCTCGACCTTCGGGCTGTTCTGCTCAGCGGCGCTGGCGAGGCTGGCAATGCTGCTCATGGCGATCAGGGTCAGGGTAATCAGGACATTTTTCATGATGGGGCTCTCATTTGGGCTGCTGAATAATTTCAGTGCCCGTACGACGAGCCCCGCATGGATTTATTCCCTGGCCAATGAATACGATCGGCTGACGGGCAGGGGATGGCGCATCAAGCGGCCCACCACCAACGCCCCCGACATCGCCAACCACCCCGCGACCCAGAGCACCGTACCAAAGCCACCGACGAAGGCCGCGCGCGCCAAGGGCTGGACCGCCGGGCGCGCGGACTCCGGCAGCGTTGCCATGGCCGCCGGCATGTCACCGGCGACCCCCCGCGAGGCAATCGCCCGGGTCTGATCGAGCCAGGGGGCGGCCTGGGCGGTGAGGCTGGCCTGGAGCAATTGTTCGGCATGACCGGCGAGCAAGGCACCAAACACCCCGATGGTCAGCATGATCGCGCTGAAGCGCATGGTGGTGCTCATCCCCGAGGCCATGCCGGCACGTTCCCGGGGCCGATACGCGGACAGATCAGCGGGCTGTTCCAGCCAATGCGATTAGCCTCGATCAAACCCCAGATCAAGCAGATCAGCGGCACCCTGCAGGTCGCCGCCCAGCGAAGCTGGGGCCACAGCCCGGCGGGCTGGTGGCGGTGATCGCAGCGGTGTCCCTGGGCCGGGGCGTGGCGGTGGTCCCTGAGTCGGTGATCGGCCATGTTAACCTGCCGAATGTGCTGTATCGGCCGATCCACGGCTGCGCGGCGAGTTCCTGGTTGTCGCTGATTTATCGGCGTTTTGAAAAGGCCCCGGCGGTGTCGCGCTATATCGAGCGAATCAAGCGTGAATATCCCAAGGAGGGGGCTTGACCAAGCCTGACGACCGAAGCGACTTGGCCATGATCGACTATCATCGGTTAATGACCAGAAGGTCAAAAAAGTGTCGAAGAGGTCGATCTGGAACATCACCTATAAACCGTGCCGTTGGTCGGCCCCCCCGGGGCTCCGAGCTGTACGGCGAGCGAGGCCTCCTGAATAATGGCAAGTAGCCAATACTCCACCATGCATTGTGCAGGGAAGCAGGTACAATCCGTCGTTTTTTCACCGACTCCGGGGGTTGCCCGGTTCGATGTTTCAGAGATTCGTCATGCTCATTGGTAGCTATTCTTCCGCGCTGGTCTTCATGTCCCTTTGTGTGGCGATCCTGGCCTCTTATACCGCGCTGGATATGGCCGGACGGATTGCCACGGCCCGCGGTCGAGCGGTATACCTCTGGATGGCCGGCGGTGCCATGGCCATGGGCGTGGGCATATGGTCCATGCACTTTATCGGCATGCTCGCGTTCAAGCTGCCCATCGCCTTGGCCTACGACGGACCGCTCACGTTTCTGTCACTGTTGATCGCCATTCTTTCCAGTGGCTTTGCCCTGTGGTTGGTCAGCCAGCCCAGCCTGCCGGCGGCGCAATTGGCCTTTGGTGCCCTGATCATGGGGGCCGGTATCAGTGCCATGCACTATTGCGGCATGGCGGCGCTGAAGATGCAGCCCGGTATCGATTACGACCCGACCCTGTTCGGTGCCTCGCTGGCGATTGCCGTGGTCGCTTCGGCGGCGGCTTTGTGGATCGCCTTCCGCCTGCGGCGCAGTACCCCCTATGTGCGCGTGGCCCGTAGCGGGGCGGCGGTGATCATGGGCTTGGCGATTGTCGGCATGCACTTTACCGGCATGGCGGCCGCCAACTTCAGTCAGGGCAGTTTCTGTGGCGCGCTGGGCAGCGGGCTGTCGGGCAAGGGCCTGGACAACCTGGTGCTGGTGACCAGCCTGGCGGTGCTGTCGATCGCCCTGTTGACCTCGTTGCTCGATGCCCGGCTCGAAGCCCGGACGGCCATACTGGCCGACTCGCTGAGCCAGGCGAACCAGGAGCTGATCCATTTGGCGTTGCATGACACCCTGACCGGCTTGCCGAACCGTGTGTTGCTGGCGGATCGGATCGACCAGGCGATGAACAAGGCCACGGCCGAAGGCGGCTGTTTTGCGCTGATGTTCATCGATCTGGACGGCTTCAAGCCGGTCAATGATGCGTTCGGTCACCATATGGGCGATCAGTTGCTGCGCGAGGTCGCCCTGCGCCTGCGTGAAGATCTGCGCAGCCAGGACACCCTGGCCCGGATTGGCGGCGATGAGTTCGTATTGCTGGTGCAATTGGTCGAGCCGGACGATGCGCTGCAAGTGGCGTCACGTCAGGTCAGCCTGATCTCTCGGCCGTTCCGGGTGGGCGAGCAGGACCTGCAGATCTCCGCCAGCCTCGGCATCGTGCTGTTCCCGGGTAATGGCCAGACCGCCGAGGAATTGCTGATGAACGCTGACGCCGCGATGTACCACGCCAAGGGCGCCGGCAAGAACGGTCACAGTTTCTTCGACGCCTCGATGAACAGCAATGCGCGCAAGCAGTTGCAACTGCTGCAGGATCTTCGCCAGGCCCTGGAACAGCGGCAGTTCCGTCTTTTTTACCAACCCAAGTTCGACGCCCTCAAGGGCACGCCGGTCGGCGCCGAGGCCCTGTTGCGCTGGGAGCACCCCGAGGAAGGGCTGTTGCTGCCGGACAAGTTCATTACCTTGGCGGAAAAGACCGGCCTGATCATCCCTATCGGCGACTGGGTGCTGGACGAAGCCTGTCGGCAAATGCGTCTTTGGTACGAGCAGGGCTACCAGCACTGGCGTATCGCGGTGAATCTCTCGGCCCTGCAGTTCTGTCATGTGGGCCTGGTCGACAGCGTGGCCAGTGCCCTGGCCCGGCACCAGTTGCCGGCCAACAGCCTGACCCTGGAGATCACCGAAACCACAGCCATGAATGACGCCGATGCGAGCATGGAGGTGTTGCAGAAGCTTTCGGACATGGGTGTGGACCTTTCCATCGACGATTTCGGCACTGGCTATTCGAGCCTGATGTACCTCAAGCGCCTTCCGGCCAACGAGCTGAAGATCGATCGTGGCTTTGTCCGCGACCTGGAGCATGACACCGACGATGCGGCGATCGTTTCAGCCATTGTCGCGCTGGGTCAGGCGTTGGGGTTGCGGATCGTTGCCGAAGGGGTGGAAACCGACGTGCAGCAGCACTTTCTCACCCGCCTGGGGTGCGACTCCCTGCAAGGCTACTTGCTGGGGCACCCCTTGCCGGCGGAGAAATTCATGGCCGATATCGGTCGGCTTGAACGGCAGGCCGCGAGTTAGGCTTCGACGCCGTCCGGGTCTTCACCGGTCTTGTCGCGCATCATCACCGCGGCCAGGCCGGCGCCCAGCGCGCAAAACACCGCACCTACCAGGAAGGCGATCTGATACCCGTCGTTGATGGCCGAGAGTGCCGGCCCGCCCGCCGCCAGGTGCTGCTCGGTGCGTGCCGCAGCCAGGCTGGCCAGTGCCGCCAGCCCCAGTGCGCCGCCCATCATGAAGGCGGTATTGACCATCCCGGAGGCCAGTCCCGACTCGGATGGCGCGACATCGTTCATTGCCGCCAGCAGCAGTGGGTTGAACGCAATGCCCGCGCCCAGGCCCAGCAGTACCATGCCCGGAAGGACGTCGCGCAGGAAGTGGCCTGCGACCGGCGCCTGGGCGAACAACAGCAGCCCGAAGGTCGCCAGGGCCAGACCGACGGCCAGCGGCAGGCGAATGCCGAAACGCATCACCAGCTTGGCCGAGATTCCCAGTGAAAACAGCGCCATGATCAGGTTGGCGGGAAGGAATGCGAGCCCCACTTCAAAGGGTGTGTAGCCCAGCACCAACTGCATGTACAGCGCCGACAGGAAGAACCAGGCGAACATCGCGACCGCCCAGAGCACCCCGACGATATTGGCAATCGCCAGGTTGCGCAGGCGGAACAGGCGCAAGGGCATCAGCGGGGTTTTGACGCGGGTCTCGATGACCAGGAAGGCCAGCAGCAGGCCGATGGCAATCAGTAGTTGCGCGAGGGTGCGCAGCGAACCCCAGCCCATCTCGTTGCCATTGACGATGGCATAGACCGCCAGCATCAACGAGGCGGTCACGGTGAGTGCGCCGGCGACGTCCAGGTCACGGGACGGGTGTTGGTTGAGGCTGTTCGACAGCAGGCGCAGGCTCAGCGCGATCACCACTGCCCCGATCGGCAGGTTGACCAGGAAGATCCAGTGCCAGCTCAAGGTGCTGGTGAGCACACCGCCGAGCAGGGCGCCGAGGCTGCCGCCGCCGGCGCAGACGAAACCGTAGACACCCACGGCCTTGGCCCGATCGGCCGGTTCACTGAACAGGTCCATGATCAGCGACAGCGCCACGGCGCTCACCACGGCGGCGGCCAGGCCTTGAAAGGCCCGGGCCCAGATCAGCGTCTCCTGGTTGTGGGCCAGGCCACAGGCCAGCGAGGCGAGGGTGAAGAAACCGATGCCAAGCAGGAACAGGCGTCGATGCCCGTAGAGATCCCCCAGCCGGCCGCCCAGCAGCAGGAAGCCGCCGAAGGTCAGCATATAGGCGTTCACCACCCAGGCGAGGGAGGTCTGCGTGAAGTGCAGGTCGGTCTGGATCGAAGGCAGCGCGACGTTAACGATGGTGGTGTCGAGCACGATCATCAACTCCCCGAGGCACAGGACGATCAAGGCGAGCCAGCGGTGGTCCGACCCGGCGATGGGGGAGGCAGGTGCTGTCATGGGTGTGTGATCTCTCGTGTGAGGGCCGGCGATTGTAGGTCGTGGGTCGGGCGTGGCTCAATAGAGAGAGTGTAGGGAGGTTGTTAAGGCCTCAGGGCGATGGGCTGATGATCGGAAAGGGGATGTCGAAGGCCGTGCACACTCCGTGCATCCGAGCAATCCGTTGTACTTCCGCCATGGGCCTTGGCGATTTCTCGAACGATAAACAGCCCCGGCCCGACAAAGCCGTTATGGATTTGCCACGTTATCCAGTGCTGTGCGCAAGTCGGCGGCGTTGGCGAATTCGCGTTGTGAAACCAGCCGGCCGTTGTCCAGTTGCAGCCACAGTACCTTCTCCTCAGCGCCGGGGTAACGCGGCACTACGCGGCTGTCGCGGTCGAGCAAAACGCGGTAGTTGTAGTCACGCATGGCGGGAAAGGGAATCGCAGCCGGTCCTTTTCCAGCGCAGCCACTTCTTTCAGGTTGGGAATGTGGGCGTAACGTATCGGCAAAATGTTGAAGGCTTTGGTAGGGATTTCGTCGATAGAGTCGACGTCATATCCGACGCTGATGAACACGTCGCTCGGATAGACTTCCCGCGGCGGGTAGATGGGGCGAATTCCCAACTGAGAGGTGTTGGTTGACCATTCCTTGGCAACTGCTCCTGGGTCTGGGCGATCGCTTTGACAACCCGACAAGACCAGAACCCCCAGCCATAGAAATCCAATTCTCTTCATGATTGTCCCTTCTCTCATGATGGTGGCACCGCGCTATTGGCTAAGGCGACGTTGGGAGGAAAAGCAAGATTGCAGGACCTGGAGCGCAATTCGCGCCGTGATACGCCAAGCCCCTCCCTTCACACGCTGCCCTGCGAATAGCGCATACCTGCCCGCTAAAATTGTCATCAAATGAAAAGCCATTGTCGTCTGATGAGAAGCGGTGCGCATGCCGGAGTCCTACAGTCCAATCAGCGTAAATCGACGCAGCACGCCAATATTGCAGACTGGAGAATAAGAAAACATGGCCAAAGCCATACGCTTTCACGAAACCGGAGGTCCCGAAGTCCTTCGTTATGAGGACGTCGAAGTGGGCGAACCTGGTCCAGGCCAGGTTCGTCTTCGTCATGTGGCGGTCGGTCTGAACTATGCCGACACCTACTTTCGCAACGGCACCTACCCGATCCCGATGCCCAACGGTATAGGGGTTGAAGCTTCGGGTGTCGTGCAGGCCGTCGGTGAGGGCGTCACCCATGTGCAGGTGGGGGATCGTGTTACCTACACCGGTTTTCTCAACACCCTGGGGGCCTACAGCACCGAACGACTGATCTCGGCTGCGCCGCTGATCAAGCTACCGGAAACCATCAGTTTCGAGACGGCTGCGGCCATGACCATGCGCGGCCTGACGGCGTCGTACCTGATGCGTCGTATCTACGACTTCAAGGCCGGCGACAGTATTTTGCTGCATGCCGCCGCCGGTGGTGTGGGCCTGATCGTTTCACAGTGGGCCAAGCTGCTTGGCCTGACCGTGATCGGCACCGTGTCCACCGTGGCCAAGGCGGAAGTCGCCCGGGCCCATGGTTGCGATCATGTCATCAACTACAGCCATGAAGACGTCGCCTCGCGTGTTCGTGAATTGACAGGCGGCGTCGGGGTCAACGTGGTGTTCGACAGTGTCGGCAAGAACACGTTCATGGGCTCCCTGGATTCGCTCAAGCGTCGCGGCCTGATGGTTTGCGTCGGCACGGCATCCGGTCCGATCCCGGCCTTCGATCCGGTACTGCTGGCGATGAAGGGCTCGCTGTTCCTGACCCGCCCGGCGCTGGCAGACTACATCGCCGACCCGGCGGAAAAAGCCGCTCTGGCTGGCGAGCTGTTCGACCACGTTGGCAGCGGTCGAATCAAGATAGAGATCAACCAGCACTATGCTTTGCAGGATGCCGTACAGGCCCATCGTGACCTGGAGTCACGCAAGACCACTGGTTCATCGATCTTCGTCATCTAGGGGGGCCGCCTTCCATGAAAGTCGAACAATTGACCTACAACATCGGTGCGCAGTTGATCGGTGTCAACCTCGCCGATGCTTTGCATGACGAGGGGCTGTTTGCCGAGATTCGTGCCCAGTTGCTCAAGCATCGGGTGGTGTTCCTGCGTGACCAGAACATCACGCGTGCCGAGCATGTGGCCTTCGCCCGTCGCTTCGGCGAGCTGGAGGATCATCCGGTGGCCGGCAGCGACCCGGATCATCCGGGGCTGGTACGCATCTACAAGAGTCCGGATCAGCCAAGCGACCGCTACGAGAACGCCTGGCACACCGACGCCACCTGGCGCGAGGCCCCCCCAATGGGCTGTGTGCTGCGGTGTGTGGAGTGTCCGCCGGTCGGCGGTGACACCATGTGGGCCAACATGGTGGAGGCCTATGCCCGCTTGCCGGATGACGTGAAGGCGAAGATTGCCGACCTGCGTGCCCGCCACAGCATCGAAGCCAGCTTCGGCGCGGCCATGCCGATCGAAAAACGCCTGGCGCTCAAGGCGATGTACCCGGATGCCGAGCACCCGGTGGTGCGCACCCATCCGGAAACCGGCGAAAAGGTGTTGTTCGTCAACGCCTTTACCACCCACTTCAGCAACTACCACACCCCTGAACGGGTGCGCTTCGGCCAGGACGCCAATCCAGGGGCCGGCGAGTTGCTGCGCTACCTGATCAGCCAGGCCTATATCCCCGAGTATCAGGTGCGCTGGCGCTGGACACCCAACAGCATCGCCATCTGGGACAACCGCAGTACCCAGCACTACGCCGTCATGGATTACCCGCCGTGCCATCGCAAGATGGAGCGTGCCGGGATTATCGGCGACAAGACGTTCTGATCGACCGCCGCTGCATTCGCACTCGCAGACACGCCTGCCCGGTATGACCCCGGGCAGGCGGACAATCATAATAATAGGAGTAACTCATGCAATTCTTCGACGATTCCCTGCACCCGGAAAACATGGAAAAGGTGGTCATCACCGTGGCGCCCTATGGCCCGGAGTGGATGCCGGAAGACTTTCCCGAAGACATCCCGCTGACCATGGCCGAGCAAGTGCAGAAAGCGGTCGATTGTTATGAGGCCGGTGCCACGGTCCTGCACCTGCATGTGCGCGAGCTGGACGGTAAGGGTTCCAAGCGCCTGTCCAAGTTCAACGAATTGATCGCCGGCGTGCGCGAAGCCGTACCGGACATGATCATCCAGGTCGGCGGTTCGATTTCCTTCGCGCCGGAAAGCGATGGTGAAGCCGCCAAGTGGCTGTCTGATGATACCCGTCATATGCTGGCCGAGCTGACGCCGAAACCGGACCAGGTCACGGTGGCCATCAACACCACCCAGATGAACATCATGGAGCTGCTGTATCCGGAATACCTGGAAGGCACCTCCCTGGCCAACCCGGCCTATCAGGCGGCCTACAGCGAGATGACCGTGCCTGCGGGGCCGGCCTGGGTCGCGGAGCACCTGCGTCGACTGATGGCGGCGGGTGTGCAGCCGCATTTTCAACTGACCGGCATGCATGCCATGGAGACGCTTGAGCGTCTGGTGCGCAAGGGCGCCTACATGGGGCCGTTGAACCTGACCTGGATCGGCATTGGCGGTGGTTTCGACGGGCCTAATCCGTTCAACTTCTTCAACTTTGTCCACCGCGCGCCGGATGGCTGCACCTTGACGTCCGAATCGCTGCTCAAGAACGTGCTGCCGTTCAACACCATGGCAATGGCCATGGGCATGCACCCGCGAGTGGGCATTGAAGACACCATCATCGATCACCACGGCCAGCGCTTCAGCTCGGTGCAGCAGATCCAGCAGACCGTGCGCATCGCCCATGAACTGGGGCGTGACATCGCCACGGGCAAACAAGCCCGTGAGATCTACCGTATCGGTGTGCAGTACCAGAGTATCGAAGAAACCCTGTTGGCCAACGGTATGGCGCCCAACCGCAAGGCTGGACAAAAGGGTGTACCGCAACGCGGCTGACCGGCAGCCTGGACGGGAGGCCGAGGGCCTTCCGTTCAGTGCCTTGCAACACGCTCGATAACAACAAATAAAACCGAGTTTCGAGGAGGCTGCATGGCCTTTCACCCAATCGCCGCCGATGACGACTGCAGTGGCGTCGGCGTTACGCGCACCTATGCCTGGATCGTTTTTGCACTGACGTTCGGCTTGTTGATTTCCGATTACATGTCGCGCCAGGTCCTGAACGCGGTGTTCCCCTTGCTCAAGGGGGAGTGGGCCCTGAGCGATGGCCAGCTCGGCCTGCTCAGTGGCGTTGTCGCCCTGATGGTCGGCCTGCTGACATTTCCTCTCTCGCTGCTGGCGGATCGCTTCGGTCGGGTCAAGAGTCTGGCGCTGATGGCCTTGCTGTGGAGCCTGGCGACCCTGGGCTGTGGCTTGGCCCAGGATTACCCGCAGATGTTTATCGCCCGCTTCATGGTGGGTGTCGGCGAGGCGGCCTACGGCAGCGTTGGCATCGCCGTGGTGATTTCGGTGTTTCCCAAGCATCTGCGGGCAACCCTGGCCAGTGCCTTCATGGCGGGTGGCATGTTCGGTTCGGTATTGGGCATGGCCCTGGGCGGGGCCATCGCCGCCAAGCTGGGCTGGCGCTGGTCGTTCGCCGGCATGGCGTTGTTCGGCCTGCTGCTGGCGGTGCTTTACCCGATCATCGTCCGCGAAGCGCGCATTGCCCCGCAACGCGCGAGCCTGGCCGTGAACAAGGCGGCGGCAGCGGTCCAGCGTCCGCTGAGCACGCTGTGTTCCAGCCGCTCGGTGATCGCGGCCTATATCGGCAGCGGCCTGCAATTGTTCGTCGGCGGCACTGTGATTGTGTGGATGCCCAGCTACCTCAATCGGTATTACGCCATGGCCACGGACAAGGCCGGTGGCGTCGCGGCGATCATCGTGCTGTGCAGCGGCGCAGGGATGATTCTGTGCGGCATGCTCAGCGACCGCCTGTGTCGCCACTGCCCGGAGCGCAAGGTAGCCCTGGCCATCGCTTACTGCCTGGGCAGTTGCCTGCTGCTGTCAGCGGCGTTCGCCTTGTCGGCGGGGGCTGCGCAACTGCTGTTGATCTGCCTGGGCATGCTGATGGCCGCCGGTACCACGGGCCCGGCCGGGGCGATGGTCGCCAACCTGACCCACTATTCGGTCCATGGAACGGCCTTTGCCACGCTGACCTTGGCCAACAACCTGCTGGGGTTGGCGCCCGGGCCGTTCATCACCGGCAAGCTGTCTGATGTGATCGGCTTACATGCCGCGTTCCAGTGGGTGCCCCTGGTGAGCATCGCGGCGGCGGCGGTGTTTTTTTATGCCAAGTGCCATTACCACAAGGATATCGCCCGGCTGGCCGGCGAGCGTGCCGACGATTTGGAAAGTGAAGCGACATCAGGGGTGAAGGTGTGAGTAGTCATTTACGTATTGATGTGTTTTTCGATTTCATCTGCCCCTGGTGCCTGATCGGCAAACGTCAACTGGATCGTGCGCAGGACCTGTTGCGCCTCCAGCAACCGGGGGTGGAAATCACCACGCAGTGGCATGGGGTGCAGTTATTGCCACACCTGCCGGTGCAGGGCGAGCCCTTCACCGAGTTTTATCGCCAGCGCCTGGGCAGTGACGAAGCGGTGAGTCTGCGTCAGCTCCAGGTGCAACGGGCCGCGATGGCGGTGGGGGCGGCCATTGACCTGAGTCGCATCGCCATCATGCCCAATACCGCCGATGCCCATCGCTTGCTGGCGCGTGCCAGCGTGCTGGGCGATAGCGTTCGACGCGACGCGTTGCTGGATCGTCTGTTCGCCGCCTATTTCCGGTTTGGCGAGGACCTGGGTTGCCCGCAGACCTTGCTGGCCATCGGTCAAGCGTGTGGTTACGACATGGACGAATTGGCGGACTGTCTGAAAGGGGACGCCAGTCCCTTTTCAGGCAATGACGCGGCGGCGTCCAGCGGTGTGCCCAGTTTTCAGTTCAATGGTTGCCTGACGACGGTTGGTGCCCAGCCTGCCGAAGTGTTGTTGGGTGTCATGGGCGAGGCCCTTCAGGAAAACCCGCGCGCGTGGCAAGCCGTATGAGCAGGCGTGTCCCCGTGTCTGCCGGAAAACTCCCGCAGGTGGGTGACCGTGCGCTGGTGGAATTCGAGGAGAAAAGCCTGGCGCTGTTCAATATTGACGGTGAGCTATTCGCCATCGATGACAGTTGTCCCCATCAGGGGGCCTCGCTGTGTGGCGGGCGCCTTGAGGGCGGGGTGATTCAATGCTGCGCCCATGGTCTGCGCTTCGATCTGCGCAGCGGCTACCTGCTCAATTCAACCCTGCTCAAAGTCGCCAGCTACCCGGTCGAAGTCATTGACGGCCAGGCATTCATCGTCATCGTTTCCGAGGAGACCGCGCTATGAGCGCTATTGCAATTATCCGTATCCATAGCCGAACGCGTGAGTTGATGCCCGGTTTTGTGGTCAGCCTGATCGTTGCGGCGGCCGCGTCGTTCTTGTCCGAGCACTACGGTGCGCCGGTGATGTTGTTTGCCTTGCTGCTGGGCATGGGCCTGAACTTCCTGGCCGGTGACGGTACCTGCAAGGCCGGTATCGAGTTCACTGCGCGTACGGTGCTACGCATGGGGGTGGCGCTGCTGGGGATGCGCATTACCCTGGAACAGATTGCCGCGCTGGGCTGGAAGCCCGTGGCCCTGGTGGTGATTCTGGTGGTGGTGACCATTGGCGTCTCGGTGGTGGCGGCCAAGGCGCTGGGCTTCCAGCGCTTGTTCGGCCTGCTCACGGGGGGCGCAACCGCTATCTGTGGTGCGTCGGCGGCGCTGGCGCTGGCAGCGGCGCTGCCCAATCATCCGCAGAAGGAACGCGCCACGCTGTTCACGGTGATCGGGGTGTCGGCCCTGTCCACCACCGCAATGATCCTCTACCCGATGATTGCCAACTGGCTGTCGTTGTCACCGAAAATGGCTGGCGTGTTCCTCGGGGCCACGATCCACGATGTTGCTCAGGTGGTCGGTGCGGGCTACAGCATGTCGACCGAGACCGGTGATACGGCAACGGTGGTCAAGTTGATGCGGGTGGCCATGTTGGTGCCGGTGATCGTCTGTGGCGCGATGGTCACTCGTCTGCAGGGGGCCGACCCGACGGGTAAGCGTCCACCGCTGCTACCGTGGTTCGCTGTCGGTTTTCTGCTGCTGGCCTGTCTCAACAGTACCGGCTGGGTGATCCCGGCGGTTCAGGGTGCGGTCAATAAGCTGTCGAGCTGGAGTCTGGTGGTGTCCATCAGCGCCCTGGGAATGAAAACCCAGCTCAGGGAACTGGCCTCTGTCGGTATCAAGCCCATTCTGCTGATGGTGGGGGAGACGGTATTCCTGGCCGTGCTGGTGCTGCTATTGCTGCACTGGGGCTTTTAAGCGCGGCTGTACGTGCTTGCTGGCCAGGCGGCACTGCGTTGATACCTCGTCGTCGCAGGGTGCTCGACCGGTGTCACACACACCGGTTTTTTCGCGGCGACTGTACCAGCAGTTGCCGTTTTTTTTGCCTCGCGTTCAGGAGGATCTGGGCGGCGTGGAGTCGCTCGAGAGTTTGCCGCCAGCCTGCTTTTGCGTGCTGCGCCAGGTGGCGGGTGGCATGCCGAACTGAGTGATGAACCAGCGAGTGAAGGAGCTCGCCATGGAATAACCGAGCATGTCGGCGATCCGTCCCAGCGAGTAGTTCGGGTTATCCAGGTAGCGCAGCACCAGGTCGCGGCGTACGTCGTTGATCAGGTCGTTGAAGGCGCAGCCGTCGTCCTTCAGGCGACGTTGCAGGGTCCTTACGTTCATGCCCTGGGTCTGGGCGATCTGCTCGATGGTGGCGCGGCCCATCGGCAACAACAGGTAGATCGCCTTGCGCACTTCGAACAGCATCGACGGGCCTTCATGGCCGAGCAGCGAGTCGAGATAGCTTTGCGCATAACGGGCCATGGCCGGATCGGCATGGGGATTGGTCATGTCGAGGCTGGCATTGGAACAGACAATGCCATTGAACTCGCTGCCAAATTCCAGAGTGCAGCCGAACAGACGACGATGCAGGTGCAGGTCATCGGGGGGCTGGTGGGTGAAGTTGACGCTGTAGGGGCGCCAGTGGGTGCCGAGCACCGCGGCACATAGACGGAACATCACGCCGATGGCCAGCTCGATGGCTTGCCGGGAGGGCATCGGCGATTCGGTGACCACCTCCTCGCGAATGATCACCATCTTGCCGGCCTCTTCAATAAAGATGGCCAGCGAATCGTTCATCAAGTGCCGGTAATGCACCACCACCTGCAGGGCCTCACGCAGCGTGCGTTGGTGGCTGAGCAGCAGGCTGACCACACCAAAGTCCGAGAGCTGGCGCGATTCCGCCATGCTCAGGCCGAAGTTCTGGCAGCCGCTGGCGGCGGCCGAGTCTTCCAGCAGGCGCACGGCGGCATCGATGGCGATACGCTGTTCGGGCGCCTGCAGTTGGGCCTTGCTCAGGCCGACGCCGGCCAGCACATCGCGCGGGTTGAAGCCCAGGTATTGGGTGACCTCCAGATAGTTGGTCAAGACGGCGGCGCGAACAAGCTTTGGCATGCAGAGGTCTTTCCTGGGCCGGTGGCGATGGAAACGAGCCTGTCGACTATATCCAGCGCGTCGGAACTTGAACAGTTGTAACAAAGTTGATGAAACGCACCCCGTTCAGTCCCGGATCACCGCGACTGACGGGAGCCCGAGCCCTTCACTCAATGATTACGGCAACCCGCGACCCACTCGCCGGGTCTTGAGACCGGTGGTCGCGGCACGCCCGCGCCGGGAAATCTGTCATCAAAAGAAAAGTGCCTGACGTCCAATGAAAAGCGGCAGGGTTGGGCGCTCTTTAATGTCAGTCCTACAAAAAGCCTCTGGCGATAGAGCCAGTCGAGTCATCGAGAAAGCGAAGGTGTTGAAGTGGACAGACTGCTAACTGCCGCAACCGTTCTGATCGTACCGGGCCTGCGCGAGCACGTGGCCGAGCATTGGCAAACGCTGCTGGCCGCCAGGCTTTGCAAGGTGCGCAGTGTGCCGCCGCTGGAAACCGACAAGCTCGACTGCGCGGCGCGTGTGCGGGCGATCCAGCACGAACTGGAGCAGATCGACGGGCCGGTGATCCTGGTGGCCCACAGCGCCGGCGTGTTGATGGTTGCCCACTGGGCGGCTCAGTACACCCGCCCGATCAAGGGCGCCTTGCTGGTCGCGCCACCGGATCTCGATGCCGACTGGCCGCAAGGCTACCCTTGCTCTGAAACCCTGCGTCGCCAGGGTTGGAATCCTCTACCCCAAGGCCCGTTGCCGTTCCCGGCGATCGTCGCCGCCAGCAGCAACGATCACCTGGCCAGCCTCTCGGCCGTCACCGGCCTGGCCGCAGGCTGGGGCGCCGAACTGCGCAACTTCGGCGCGGTGGGTCATCTCAATCCAGCGGCAGGTTTTGGCCCCTGGCCGCAGGCCGAAGCCCTGGTCCTGGAGCTGGATCGCTAATTCAGGCGCCGGCTGGCCCCACGCCAACCGGCATTTGCCCTCATTCCTGAAAAACGTTGCCTCTGGCACAAGGGGTTGCGTGAGGGCGGCTGCGCTTAAAACAACTACAAAATGGCGGAGACAACGCAATGCATAACAACAAGCGTCTCGGGTTCGCACCCTCGCGGTACACCTTGCTGGCCTCGGCCATTCTGGCCACGGCCCTGCCGACGGCCCAGGCGATGGAGCTGGACACGGGTAACCCGGACTGGAGCGCGCGCCTGGATAACACGGTCAAATACAACTACGGGGTGCGCACCGAAAACGCCGACAAGCGTATGTTGGGCACGCCGAACAACAACGATGGCGACTACAACTTCCGCAAGGCCGGGAGCACGGTCACCGATCGTGTCGACCTGTTGACCGAGATGGACGTGGTCTACAAGAACAGCATGGGCTTTCGTGTCAGTACCGCCAGTTGGTATGACCGGGCCTATGAAAATGTCGGCTCCACTGCCAATCCGTTCGTCAACGGCAATGGCTCAAGGTCCGGCCTGGTGGCCAACGATCCACGGCCTACGGGGGTCAAGGGCGTCGGCAATGGCAGTTCGAACCTGAGCAACTACGCCCAGCGTTACTACACCGGTCCTTCCGGTGAAATCCTGGATGCCTTCGTGTTCTATAGCACTGACGTGGGCGAAGAGTCCCTGCTGAGTGTTAAAGCGGGTCAGCACAACGTGTTCTGGGGCGAGACGGTGCTCAACCCGGTGCATTCGATGAGCTATGGCCAGTCGGGCCTGGACCTGGCGAAGCTGGCGGCCTCGCCTGGCACCGAAGCCAAGGAGCTGTTCGTTCCGCGTAACCAGCTGTCGATGTCGTTCACCGTCAATCCCGAGTTGACGGTCGGTGCCCAGTATTTCCTCCGTTGGGATGCCGCCCGCCTGCCGGAAGCCGGGACCTTCTACGGCGGTTCCGATCTGGTCGGGTCCGGTGCGCAGTCGTTCCTGCTGGGCAACACCAACGCTCCGGTGGGCACCCCGACGAACTGCGGCCTGGCGCCGTGTAACGGACTGACGAATGTGCGTCGCGGGACTGACTTGACGCCGAGCAACATAGGCGACTGGGGGGTTATGGCCAAGTGGTCGCCCAACTGGCTGGACGGTACGCTGGGTATCTACTATCGCAAGACCTCGGACATCCTGCCCCAGGCCTGGCTCGATGCTCGCGGCATCACCTCGAAAGGGCCGTCGCCGAGCCCGGTCGTCAACGTTCTCAACTCGTTGAGCACCAGCACCTATCAACTGGCCTATGCCGACGACATCCATATCTTCGGCCTGAGCCTGTCCAAGGAGGTAGACGGTGTGAGCGTGGGCTCGGACCTGAGCATCCGTCACAACATGCCTCTGGCCAGTATCCCGGCGATTGTCAGCTCCACCAGTCCCAATGGTCTGGGGGCCGGCCTGGGCCTGCTGCCGGCGCGCACGGCCGCGACGGGGGTGATCTATGACACACCGAGCAACGGCGACAGTATGAGCGCCACCGGTGATACGTTGCACTGGACGCTCAACGGTCTGATGACCCTGCCCAAAACGTCGCTGTTCGATTCGGCGACCCTGCTCTCCGAGCTGTACTACAGCAACCTGCTCAAACTCGATAGCAAGAATGCGGCGCTCTACAAGGGCCAGGCCAGCTATCGCGGTATCGATGCGCCGACCCGGGACAACTGGGGCATCGCCGTCAACTTCACCCCGACCTGGTATCAGGTGTTACCCGGTGTCGACTTGAACATGCCGTTGTCCATCAACGCCGGCATCGCCGGTGTGTCGCCGGTGTCCGGTGGAGGAGCCAAGGACACTGGCAACTATGCCGTCGGTTTCGGTGCCGTTGTGTACAACAAATACTTTGTCGACCTCAAGTACGTGGACTCCTTTGGCAAGACCGACAAGTGCGACGTCAGTGGCGTGAGTAGCGGCGCGGCCGCTGCCGGTAGCGGTAACGGCTCGACACCGAACGCCTTCAGCGGCAACCAGAACTACGCCTGTTATGCCGGCGGTTACTCGGCCTTTTCCGGAGGCGGCGCAACCACCGCGGACCGTGGCGCCGTGTATCTGACGATGAAAACCACCTTTTGATTCACGTATGGCCCCAGTCACGCTGGCAGGAGAACAACAAGATGAAATTCGTGCGTACATTGCTGGCCGTTTCACTGGCCATGGCCGTCGCCGCTCAGGCACAGGCCGCTGTTTCGGCTCAGGAGGCCGCCAAACTGGGCAGCAGCCTGACCTTGGTCGGAGCTGAAAAAGCCGGGAATGCCGACGGCTCCATACCCGCCTATTCGGGTGGCCTGAGTACCCCGCCGGCCAGTTTCAAGACCGGTGACAGTATGCGTCCGGATCCCTTTGCCGATGAAAAGCCGCTGCTGGTGATTGATGGCAAGAATGTCGATCAGTACAAGGGTGAACTCACGGCGACCAGCGCCGAACTGGCCAAACGTTTCCCGACCTTCCATATCAATGTCTATCCGACTCACCGTACCGTCATGCTACCCAAGGCCGTGCTGGATAACGGTGTGAAAAATGCCACTGGCGCCAAGTCCCTGGAAGGCGGGTTGGCCATCGATAACGTGCTGCCCGGCGTGCCGTTTCCGATTCCACAGACGGGCAATGAGGCCATGTGGAACTTCCTGCTGCGTTATCAGGGGGTCAGCATCAGCTCCAAGTACGACTCCTGGAACGTCGATTCCGCCGGCGTTGCGAGCCTGGCCATCACCGGGCAAGCGTTCATCTCCTATCCAATTTACGAAAACCTGGAGAAGCCGATCGGCAGCACCGACGTGTATTACCAGATGAAGCTGTCTTACACCGGGCCCGCACGCCGGGCCGGCGAGGCCGTGATGCTCAAGGACGCCGCCAACCCGTTGCAACAGCCGCGCCGCGGCTGGCAGTACCTGCCAGGCCAGCGCCGGGTCAAGCTGGCGCCGGATCTGGCCTACGACACGCCTAACCCTGGCACCGCTGGTGCGGGCACCTATGACGATGTCTTTGTGTTCAACGGTGCATTGGATCGTTACGACTGGAAGCTGGTGGGCAAGCAGGAAATGATCGTGCCCTACAACACCTACAAGCTGACCTACGCCCAGGACCCCAAGTCGCTGACCACCGCCAATCACCTGGCCCCCGACTATGTGCGCTGGGAAAAACACCGTGTCTGGGTGGTGGAGGGCACCCTCAAGGCCGGCGCTCGGCACATCTACCAGAAGCGTCGCTTCTACCTGGATGAAGACAGCTGGACCGCTCTGGCTTCCGACGAGTACGACGCCCGCGGTCAGTTGTACCGTGGCTCCTTTGCGTTCCTCAGCCAAAGCTATGACAAGCAGATCCCGGACTCCACGCCCTTCATGATCTATGACCTGGTCGGCGGCTCCTACAACATCAACGGTGTGGTAGGGCCCTACGGCGGTATCAAGTACATCGAGCCGCTCTCCAAGGCGCAGTGGTCGCCGGAGTCGCTGGCCGGCAGCGGCATTCGCTAAGCGCACGACGACAACACGTCCTTCCGGGCCACTGCTGACAAGGCAGTGGGCTGGTGCGTGGTTGTTCGTCTGGGCGGCGAAGTTTGAACGTCGGACTGCACGCTTGTGTGTTCCTGCGCAGCTTTTCGAAGAGGACGCGGTATGTGTTTGTATAAAAAATACCTGCAATTGGCCCTGGGCGCCGTGTTTGTGCTGTTGCAGGGCCTGGCCCAGGCGGGCGCTTACATTGATGTGCTGGATCTGCCGGCCCGAGCCAGCCCTCTGGCGCTCAGCAGCCCGTTGTTGGGCGTGGCGCGCGCCGGTCTGCGCTTGGTTACGGTCGGGCAGCGTGGCCACATTCTCTATTCCGACGATTCCGGCAAACACTGGCAGCAAGCCGCGGTGCCGGTGAGCGCCGATCTCAGCGCGGTGAACTTCCCGTCTGCGCGGCAGGGCTGGGCGGTGGGCAACGACGGCGTGGTCTTGCACAGCAGCGACGCCGGCGCGACCTGGCACAAGCAACTGGACGGTCGCCAGATCGGTGCCTTGCTGGTCGAGCACTATGGGGCATTGGCCAGGGCCGAACCGGGCAACGAACAATGGCCGTTGCTGGTTGCCGAGGGGCAGCGGCTGGTGGCGCAGGGCGCGGACAAACCCTTGCTCGACGTCTGGTTCGCCAACGACAAACTGGGCTACGTGGTTGGTGTGTTCAACCTGATTTTGCGCACCGAGGATGGTGGCCAGACCTGGACCCCGTTCCAGGACCGCACCGACAACCCGCAGGGCTTTCACCTCAACGCCATCGTGTCCACCGGCGACGGGCTGTATATCGCCGGGGAACAGGGCCTGTTGCTCAAGTGGGATGACACCCGTCAGCGCTTCGCCGCGGTGCCGACGCCCTATCAGGGCAGTTTTTTCGGTGTGCTCGGCAAACCTGGCGAAGTGCTCGCCTACGGTTTGCGCGGCAACGTGTGGCGCAGCACCGATGGCGGCCTCAGTTGGATCCCGCTGGACAGCGGCCTGCACATCAGCATCACCGCCGGCATTGTCGACGCCAGTGGTCGTTACCGCTTGTTTACCCAGGGCGGGCAGATGTTGCTCAGCCAGGGGAGCGGCGCGGACATGCGCCTGGTGCGCGAGCCCGTGCCGCTACCGGTGGCCGGTGCCGTCCAGGCGGTCAATGGTGTCCTGGTGGTGGTGGGCAACCGTGGTGTCCAGGCATTGCCCGAAGAATAAGACCTCGAACCCTTAGAGCGAGAACCCAGACATGGGCACTATCAAGCAAGACACCATGCCGGTGATCCGCGACGTGCGGGACTTCGACCGCCGTTCCGGAAACCGCCTGGAACGATTGGTATTCAATCAGCGCCCGCTGTTCATGCTGCTGATGGCGCTGGTCACCGTGGTGCTGGGCTACATGGCCGCCACGCGCCTGGAACTGCGTCCCAGTTTCGAGAAAATGATTCCCCGCAGCCAGCCATATATCCAGAATTTTTTGGAGAATCGTCAATCGCTACGTGGCCTGGGTAACTCGGTGCGGGTGGTGATCGAGAACACCCGAGGCGACATTTTCGACCCCGCGTACCTAGATGTGCTGAAGCAAGCCCACGACCAGTTGTTCCTCACTGAAGGTGTCGATCGCGCCTGGATGAAGTCCTTGTGGAGTCCGGCGGTACGCTGGACCGAAGTCACCGAGGAGGGGTTCCAGGGTGGGCCGGTGATGCCCGAAACCTATCAGGGCAAGCCCGAGCAGATCGAACAGTTACGCCAGAACATCTCCCGCGCCGGCCTCGTCGGCAGCCTGGTGGCCAGCGACTTCAAGTCGAGCATGCTGGTGGTCCCGTTGCTGGACAAGGCGGTAGCCGGCGGCCAGCCGATCAACTACCAAGCGTTCTCGCAGATGCTCGAAGAACAGCTGCGCGACAAGATCGAATTCGCCGGCGACAGTGCCGCGCGCAAGGCCGGAGAAGAGGGCAAGGGTCCGTACAAAGTCCGGGTGATCGGTTTCGCCAAACTGATGGGTGACCTGATCGATGGTCTGATTCAGGTGATGATGTTCTTCGGCCTGGCCGTGGTCACCTCGCTGATCATCATTTTCCTCTACACCCGTTGTGTGCGCAGTACCTTGCTGGTGGTCGGCTGCTCGTTGGTCGCGGTGATCTGGCAGTTGGGTATCGTCGCCTGGCTGGGCTATGCCATCGATCCGTACTCGGTACTGGTGCCGTTTCTGATCTTCGCCATCGGGGTCTCCCACGCGGCACAGAAGATGAATGGCATCATGCAGGACATCGCCCGTGGTACCCACAAGCTGATCGCCGCACGTTACACCTTTCGCCGTCTGTTCGTTGCCGGTGTCACCGCGCTGCTGGCCGACGCGGTGGGCTTCGCCGTGCTGATGGTGATCGACATACCGGTGATCAAGGACCTGGCCATCACCGCCAGCATCGGTGTGGCGGTGCTGATCTTTACTTCACTGTTACTGATGCCGGTAGCGCTGTCCTATGTCGGCGTCGGCGCCAAGGCGGCAGAGCGTGCCTTGAGCATCGACAACCGCGCGGACCGTCATCGGGGCTTTGGCAAACTGTGGGACTGGCTCGACCGTTTCACCACGGCCCGGTGGGCCACGGGCGCCGTACTGATCGCTCTTCTGATAGGCGTCGGTGGCTTTGTTATCAGCCTGCACCTGAAGATCGGCGACCTTGAAAGTGGTGCCCCGGAGTTGCGGGTCGATTCCCGCTATAACCGTGACAACGCCTACATCACCCAGCACTACGCGCTGTCCAGCGACCTGTTCGCGGTGATGATCAAGACGCCCGCCGAAGGTTGCCTGAGCTACAAGACGCTGATCCTCGCCGACCGCCTGGCCTGGGAGCTGCAGCAGTATCCGGGGGTGCAGGCAACGACTTCGCTGGTCAACGCCGTGCGCCAGATCACGGCCGGAACCTATGAGGGCAACCCCAAGCTCAACAGTATCCAGCGTAACCAGGACGTCCTGAACTACGCCGCGCAGCAAGCCTCGGTCAACTCCCCGGAACTGTTCAATACCGATTGCTCGCTGATGCCGGTGATTGCCTTTCTCAAGGATCACAAGGCCCAGACCCTGGAAGCGGTAGTTGGTATCGCCGACAAGTTCGCCAAGGACAACAGCAGCCCGGATCGCCAGTTCCTGCTGGCGGCCGGGACCGCCGGTATCGAAGCGGCTACCAACATCGTGGTGCGCGAGGCCAATCGCACCATGTTGCTCTACGTCTACACGGCGGTGACGCTGTTCTGCCTGCTGACCTTCCGCAGTTGGCGCGCCACGCTGGTGGCGCTGTTGCCACTGATGCTGACCTCGATCCTCTGCGAGGCGTTGATGGTGGTCATGGGCATTGGCGTAAAAGTGGCGACCCTGCCGGTGATTGCCCTGGGGGTGGGGATCGGTGTCGATTACGCGTTGTACCTGCTCAGTGTGCAGTTGCACTACCAGCGCCAGGGCCTGCCGCTGGCGCTGGCCTATCGCAACGCCGTGGCGTTTACCGGCCGAGTGGTGGGCCTGGTGGGCATTACTCTGGCGGCCGGCGTGGTGTGCTGGGCCTGGTCGCCGATCAAGTTTCAGGCGGACATGGGCATCCTGCTGACCTTCATGTTCCTGTGGAACATGCTCGGCGCCCTGATTCTGATTCCTGCCCTGTCGTATTTCTTGTTGCGGGGGGAGTCGCTTGATCGTCATCCCGTGCCGGAGGCCGCCCCTGCGGGGCACACCGGTGAAACCGCCCCAAGCCAACATCCAGGCCGGGATCACGCCCGGGCCATTGCGGAGTAAGCCAACGATGTCTGATTACAGAGCCCCTTTGCGCGATATGCGCTTTGTCCTCAACGAGGTCTTCGAGGCGCCCAGGCTATGGGCCCGGCTGCCTGGCCTGGCCGAGGTGATCGATGAAGCGACGGCCGTCGCGATCCTCGAAGAGGCCGGCAAGCTCAGTGCCGAAGTGATTGCGCCGCTGGACCGCAGTGGCGACGAACAAGGCTGCACATGGAGCCGCGGCAAAGTGACCGTCCCGGACGGTTTCGTCGCGGCGTACCGGGCGTTCGCCGAAGGCGGTTGGGTGGGCGTGGGCGGCGACCCGCAGTTCGGCGGCATGGGCATGCCCAAGGCCATTTCGGCCCAGGTCGAGGAGATGGTCAGTTCAGCCAGCCTGTCTTTCGGTCTATACCCGATGTTGACCGCCGGTGCCTGCCTGTCGATCAATGTTCATGCCAGCCAGGCGCTCAAGGAGCGTTACCTGCCGAACCTGTACGCCGGCGTCTGGACCGGCTCGATGTGCCTGACCGAAGCGCATGCCGGCACCGATCTGGGCCTGATTCGAACCCGGGCCGAGCCTTTGGCGGATGGGAGCTACAGGATCAGCGGCAGCAAGATCTTCATCACCGGCGGCGAGCACGACCTGGCTGAAAACATCATTCACCTGGTGCTGGCCAGGCTGCCGGATGCACCTGCTGGCCCCAAGGGCATTTCACTGTTCCTGGTGCCCAAAGTGTTAGTGAATGCCGACGGTTCGCTGGGCGAGCGCAACGCCCTGTCCTGCGGTTCCATTGAGCACAAGATGGGTATCAAGGCGTCCGCGACCTGCGTGATGAACTTTGATGGGGCCGCCGGCTGGATCGTCGATGCGCCGAACAAGGGCCTGGCGGCGATGTTCACCATGATGAACTACGAACGCCTGGGGGTGGGGATTCAGGGCCTGGCGTTGGGCGAGCGCTCGTACCAGAACGCTGTCGAATATGCCCGAGAGCGCATCCAGAGCCGCGCACCAAGTGGCCCGCAGGCCATCGACAAGGCCGCCGATCCAATCATCGTGCATCCGGATGTGCGGCGCATGCTGTTGACCATGAAGGCCTTGAATGAAGGGGGGCGGGCATTTTCCAGCTATGTGGCCCTGCAACTCGATACCGCCAAGTACAGCGAGGACCCGGCAACCCGTTCTCGCGCCCAGGAGCTGGTGTCGTTGCTGACCCCGGTGGCCAAGGCGTTTCTCACCGACATGGGGCTGGAGACCACGTTGCATGGCCAGCAGATCTTCGGCGGCCACGGTTACATCCGCGAATGGGGGCAGGAGCAATTGGTTCGCGATGTCCGCATCACGCAGATCTACGAAGGCACCAACGGTATCCAGTCACTGGACCTGGCCGGGCGCAAGATCGTCGGTAGCGGCGGGGCGCTCTACCGTTTGTTCGCCGCTGAAATCCGCCATTTCACCGCCAACGCCGGCGCTGGACTCGGCGAGTTCTGCAAGCCTTTGAACGCCGCCGTGGACACCCTCGACCAGCTGACGGAGTGGTTGCTGGATCGGGCAACGAACACGCCCAACGAAATCGGTGCCGCCTCGGTCGAGTACCTGCAGGTGTTCGGCTACACCGCTTATGCCTACATGTGGGCGCTGATGGCCCGAGCGGCCAAGGGCAAGCAGGCGGAGGAGGACTTCTACGTCAGCAAACTGGGTACCGCACGTTTCTACTTTGCCCGCCTGTTGCCACGCATCCACTCGTTGAGCGCTTCGCTCAGGGCCGGTAGCGAATGCCTGTACGAGCTGGACGCAACGCACTTCTGATCGAAAGGAAAAGGAACCTCAACCATATGATGGCGACAAAAATCATTCCTCCGGCCCAAGGCGCTTATACCTATCCCTTGTTGATCAAGCGATTGCTGCTGTCAGGGGTTCGCTACGAGCCTGGGCGGGAGATCGTCTATGCCGACAAACTGCGCTACAGCTACCAGACGCTCAACCAGCGTATCCGCCGACTGGCCAATGCCTTGACGGCTGCCGGGGTCAAGGCCGGGGACACGGTGGCTCTGCTCGATTGGGACAGCCATCGCTACCTGGAGTGTTTCTTTGCCGTGCCGATGATCGGCGCGGTGCTGCATACCGTGAACATTCGTCTTTCTCCGGATCAGGTGCTCTATACCATGAACCACGCCGAGGATGACCTGGTGCTGGTGCATGATGATTTTCTGCCCTTGATCGAGCCGATCCACGGGCAACTGGGTACGGTCAAAGGTTACCTGCAGCTCACTGACGACACGGCAGCCGAGACGGCTCTGCCGGTGCTGGGTGAATATGAGCAGCTGTTGTCCCAGGCAACGGACCAGTACGACTTCCCTGACTTTGACGAAAACTCGGTGGCCACCCTGTTCTACACCACAGGCACGACCGGGCAGCCGAAGGGGGTCTATTTCACTCACCGCCAACTGGTGTTGCACACCTTGAATGCGGCGGGAACGCTGGGCGCCAGTCTACCGCTGCTACGTTGCGATGATGTGTACATGCCCATCACGCCGATGTTTCACGTGCATGCCTGGGGTGTGCCGTATGTCGCCACCCTGATGGGGCTCAAGCAGGTGTACCCCGGCCGTTACGAACCCAATAGCCTGGTCCGGCTGTATCGTGAGGAGAACGTCACCTTTTCCCATTGTGTGCCGACCATTCTGCAAATGATCCTGGGCTGCGAGGAAGCGGCCGGGACCCGCCTGGATGGCTGGAAAATGCTCCTGGGGGGCAGCGCCCTGACCCTGGGCCTTGCCAGCGAAGCAAGCGCCAGGGGGATTGAGGTGCACAGTGGTTATGGCATGTCGGAAACCTGTCCGTTGCTGTGCACGACTTACCTGCGTGAAGAGGCGCTGGCATTACCCATGCACATCCAGTTGGCCCTGCGCATCAAGACCGGGACGCCGGTGCCGATGGTCGATCTGAAAATCATCGATGCCAGTGGCAATGACGTCGCTCATGACGGTGAGTCCTTGGGTGAGATCGTGGTGCGTGCGCCCTGGTTGACCCAAGGTTACTGGAAGGAACCGGAAAAGGGCGCCGAGTTGTGGCGCAATGGCTGGATGCACACCGGTGACATGGCCTCTATCGACGCCTTGGGCGGGGTGGAAATCAAGGATCGGATCAAGGACGTCATCAAGACGGGAGGGGAGTGGATCAGTTCCCTGGAGCTGGAGAGCCTGATCAGCGAGCATGCGTCGGTCAGGTCGGTCGCGGTGGTGGGCATTGTGGATGAACAGTGGGGCGAACGGCCGATGGCGCTGGTGGTGTGCGAGCCTGGGCAGTATCTCGACCACAAGATGCTGGTGATGCACTTGCAAGCGTTTGTCCTGCAGGGGCGGATCAATAAGTGGGCGATTCCCAAGCAGTTCAAGTTTGTCGCCGAGATTCCGAGGACCAGCGTAGGGAAGATCGACAAGAAGCGCATCCGGGAAAGTGAGTTGAGCTGAAGGGCGCGTCGATGGAAGAGAGGCGTCGCCCATTCGAAGTCAATGTGTTCGGCACGGTAGCGGTGACCAAGGCTTTCGCGCCTTACGTGCTACCGTAACGGCGTTTGCCCCTCACCCACGCCAACCGTCCCTGTACTCACGAATAAACGTCGCCGCTTGATCTTCCACCATCGGTTTGGCGATCAAATAGCCCTGCACTTCGTCGCATTCCAATTGTTGTAAGCATGCACGCGTAGCTTCGTCTTCGGCACCTTCGGCTATCGTACAAAGGTTAAGTGCATGAGCCATCTGGATGATCGCACGCACGATGGATTTGTCACTTGTGACCATCCGTCAGGCTACAGCTTGGAAACCCATTCAAGGCACTCCTCTGAATAGACAGTCTGCATCGTGCTTGCTACCTTATTCAAAGGTAATACCTATGAATATCGGAGAGGCCAGCATGGCGACGTCGATCAAAATCGATGAGGACTTGAAGCACCGCATCCAGCTGTTGGCAGGCGCCCGACAACGTTCGGCTCACTGGATCATGCGTGAAGCCCTCTCTCAGTATGTAGAGCGTGAAGAGGCCCGGGAAAGCTTCAAGCAAGAGGCGCTCGCTTCATGGAAGGCCTACCAGGAAACGGGCCAGCATTTGACCGGAGCCGAGACCCGTGACTGGCTGAAAACCTGGGGGACTGAGGAAGAGTCGGAGCTTCCCAAGTGCCACGACTGATTGTCACCGCAGGTGCTGGTGAAGGGCTGGAGCGTTGCCGACGTTTCCTGTTGGAGAAAGACCCGCAGGTGGCGCGCAGGGCGGCTCAAATCATTGAACAGCAGCTGACTCGCCTGGAAACCGACCCCAACATCGGTCGACCGTTTGCTGAATTACCTGAGTTGCGAGAGCTGGTCATTGCCTTTGGTGACGCTGGTTATGTCGCGCTTTACCGTTTTGTTCCCTCGGAAGAAGTTGTGTATGTACTGGCGTTCCGGCATCAGCGAGAGGCGGGCTACTGAGAGGTCAGTTCACCTTGAAGTGGGTGGCACTTGCCAGCCCCAATCCCACTGTCCATCATCTCGCTTATAAGCAAGGTTGTTGCACGACAAAGGCGTTCGGAATCAGTGGATTGTAGCGGGGGGCGGTAGCCTCGTTTTCCGCTCAAAATATAGCGATACAGAGTTCCACTGAATTCTGTAAGTGAATGAAATCAGGACCTTCGGGTTCTTTTTTCGTTCCGGCGGGAACCACTGAAATCCAGTACCATCCAGTGCGTTTAAGTCCAAGATTAAGGTAACCTTTCGGCAAACACATCTTCTCAAATGCAGTGGCTTTGACTTTGCAGCCTGGTGCGGGCACAGTCTTTCGCTACATGAGGATGGATGCCTCGTTGAGGCCTAAGGAGAATGCCGTGTTTCCGATCAATATCTGGCTTGCCTATACTGCCGCCTGCTTGCTATTGGTGCTCGCACCAGGCCCGGACAATCTGCTGGCCGTAGGCCGAGGACTCAGTCAGGGCAGGATAGCCGCTATCGTATCGGGAATGGCATCCGGGGCGGGAATTCTTTTTCATGTGGCAACTGCTTCGCTAGGACTGACTTTGCTTATGCAAACGTCCGTAGTAGCCTTCTGGGTCGTCAAGCTTATCGGCGCCGGTTATTTACTTTGGCTCGGCATCAAAGTACTACGCTCTCGTAGCCTGATTAGCTTCCGACCAGCGACTCGACAATCTCTGCCGAGCATTTTTCTCACAGGATTACTCTCGGCAGCACTCAATCCAAAGCCTGGTTTTTTCGTTCTTGCGTTCATCCCGCAGTTCGTAGACCCACAACGCGGCTCAGTGAGCGTGCAGATGCTGGTGTACGGCATATGGTTCGCGGTACTTACGGCAGTGGGATTCGCACTCATGGGCGTATTTGCTACTGCACTCTCCCGGTTTTTGCGTCAGAGGCCACGACTGGTGAATGGCCTGAACGTAGGGGCAGGACTCACCTTCGTCGCTTCGGGAGTATCGATAGCGGCGCTCAGCCAAAAATAGGATCAATGTATTGGCGTGCTGGGCTGAAATTCCAGCTTCGCTGAGCCTCGGTGATTATGAAAGCTGACGACTTTAAGACTTATCTTTCAGGGCTGAGTGAGTTTTCAACTCTTCGTCAATGAATGCAGAGATCATGGCTCTGTATACCCGCTCCACGACATCAGGTGAGGCACCGGAATCGTTTGCAATTCCGCGCACTTTGCTGATGACCTGTTCAACTCGCGCTGGAGCGCGCACATCATCAGTGGTTTTCTTGAAAGCCTCCGCCTGGGTGACGAGGTTGCCGCGCCTGGCGAGGAGTGCAACCACATCGCGGTCGATGCGGTCTATGTGCTGACGAACTTCTTCGATTGATGTGCAACGTACTTCCATATAAATATCTCCTTTTAAGTAACCGGAATGCGTCAGTTTTTCCGCATAGGACATTAGCGTGAAGCACTTTATAAGTCCACCGCGAGAACCGATCAATCTCGGATCCGGCTTTCGCCGTTGGTTCCTTCACCGCCAGTCAGCGCGCACGGGCCTCCCGTTGCTTATCCATCACTGTCGGATGCATATCCTTCTGCCCCCTCACATCTTGCGTGATTAAACGGGCGTCCACTTATGCGGGAGCAGGTGGCCAGTCTCACTTGCCCGCTGCGTCGGCAGCCGCGTCAGCACATCTTTGAGATAGGCATACGGATCATGCCCATTCATGCGCGCCGACTGGATCAAACTCATGATGGCCGCCGCCCGTTTTCCGCTGCGTAGCGACCCTGCGAAGAGCCAGTTCTTGCGTCCAGGAGCCCATGGTCGGATCCGGTTCTGCCAACGGAGGCTAATACCTCTTGGACGCTATTGAGCTGCCGCATAGATGGAAATAGGTTTCGCTCCGCAGAGCGTTTTTTGCTCCGTGCGTGCTGTGCTGTGGAGTAGGATGAGAACTTGACTCATTTGGATAGGGACGGATGTGAATGGAAGCGTTAGCCACTTTTTCTACTAAGAATTTCAAACCAACAGGCCTGAGCCCAAGCCCCGAGATTACTACCTCCTTGCCAGTGTCCATCAGCACCATGGAGAAATGCTCTCGGGTGCTGGGCGATCAGAGCATCTAAGTCCCAAGCCTCGCATTAGCTAGGTATTCTGGTTTCCACTCCTCAAATTGCGCCAGGCAGGGCAATACGCCATCATTGTTTATTTCGGCGGCCTGCTGTTCGCAGGCTGGCCAGACTGCTCAGGGAGCAAGGCATGTTCAGTCGACTCATGGAATTGAGGAAGCGCTTACGATTTGATTCAGCTACCGCGCGTACTTTCAAAGATGAAAGTCAGGATTCGAGCGAGAGTGAACACCGCAAGGAGGTCGTCGCCCAGTTACCGCCCGATATACTCGGTTACTGGCATAAAGCGCTGGTCGAGGACGATCTGCTCGGATTGCAGTCAGCCGATGTTCGCATCCCTCTGAAAAGTTATGCCCGTCTGGCGTGGCCGGCTTTCGATCTCGGTTTCGGGAAGCGGCCAGCGCTGGCCTTGGCGGTCATCACCGAGCGTGCCGCTGAAGCCGAGCGCAAGCGTGAGGCAGAAGCGCTTGATGAGCTCGAGCAGGATCCAGAGGGCGCAAATGAGTTAGACGAGCAGAGCGAAGAACCGCGGATTCCCATGGCGCTGGTGTTCCACCACACAACCACAGCTGATGAGGTTCAGGTCACCTGGCCTGATCCGGATAAGAAACCGGCGCAGGGAGAGAAAAAGGCAAGTCTCAAACCTGCCAGGTTGAATATAGCGTTCTGGTTCCCCTTCGAACTGAACGACCGCCACGAGGTTTGCCTCCCCCGTGATTCCAGCGACCGCCGACCGCGGGTGGTCAGGCAATGGCTTGAGCCGCAGCCACTGGTCACTTTCAACGACTTGCCCCCAGCCATCGGTCACTTCGATTGTTACCGGGAGGAGTTGAAGTCGTTTATCGCGACCCTGAATCAAAGTCCAGACTTGAGGACCTACGTCGACGCTTGTTTCGCCCTGTTCAATCGTGTTCAGGCCGACGGAGCAGAGACCGGCCTGACGACGATCTCCGGGCAATGGATTGCGGTGCCACGGCAGCCGGGATATGCGACTCGGGCGCTATCGAACGTGTACAAGGCCATTCCCAGGGCACATTCGATCGGAGCGCTTGGACAACTCATAAGTGCCGGGCGCTACCGATCAGCCGTTCAGGTGAGCGCCTTGAGCCCGGCGGAAATGGTTGCCCGGCACGTGGCAATGGTCGACAAGGCTGCAAGTCTCGACACGCCGGACGCCAAGCGTTGTGCCGACCCCTTGAACGATTCGCAACGCCGTGCATTGCAGTCCCTTGGACGATTGGGGAACGAAATCGGAGTTATCGCCGTAAGCGGGCCGCCGGGTACCGGGAAGACGGCGATGTTGCGAGCGATGATTGCCAACCAGTGGGTGTTGGCCGCTTATGACAACGACGAGCATTGCCCGGTGACCTTTGTCTGTGGGGCGACCAACCAGAGCGTCGAAAACGTTATGGGCACCTTTGACGGGGCCGTGGGCAGCCGGCACCCATTGGCGCGACGTTGGTTGAATCCCATCGGCAAGAAGCTTCTGGGGTTCACGGCAAGTGCACCTTCGAAGGCCAAAAGCATCTCGCATCGGAAGAAATTCACCACGCTGGAAATCAGGCAAAAGCGCTTGCGTACCCTGGGCGTCGGTTCTTCCAGCCTCAAGCAGCCGTATGAGGACTTTGCAGCGGCGGCATTTGCGCTGGCGGGGTATTTTGAAGATGCCTTCACTAAACTTCAGCCCCTGTTCGGCT
Source organism: Pseudomonas sp. MWU13-2100 (assembly GCF_023242365.1). GTDB lineage: Bacteria > Pseudomonadota > Gammaproteobacteria > Pseudomonadales > Pseudomonadaceae > Aquipseudomonas. The sequence goes on along the minus strand of NZ_JALLIX010000004.1, from coordinate 197,998 downwards.
CGCTGTTCAGCGTTGAGCAAAAGCACCAGGTCAGTGACGCCACACGCCATATCCGTCTTGTGCAGAAGGCTGCATCGGCAGTGCCGTCGCAATCCCGGGAAGTGCTCTGCAAACACTTGATGACACTTGCCGACGTGTTGCGCAGCGGCTTGTGTTCGGCAATTGATCGCCAGACCGATATCGAATTTCTGACCGACCCGAATGAACTTGCTGCCCGTTTTCCTAGCGAAGCCTGGTCCTCTCGCTGGGCCGAGGAAATACTGACGGAGTTACGTGCCGCGACCGGCCCCGAGCATCTTCGGGCGCAGCAGCAGAAATTGCTGGACGTGGTCTGGCGGCCGATCATTTTCCAGTTGGCAGCACGCTATTGGGAAACTCGCTGGTTGGTCAGTGTCATCGCAGAACCCGAACCTGGCAGCCGAAAGGCTGCGCTAAGACGTGCAGCGATGCTGTTCCCATGTATTGTCGCCACCCTGCACAGTGCGCCGCGCTTGTTGGCCGAAGCACGGCAGCCGCTTTTTGCCTTTCTTGATCTGCTGATCATCGACGAAGCCGGGCAGGCCGCGCCGGAGCTGGGTGTGCCGGTGCTGAGCCTGGCCAGAAAAGCGGTGGTCGTCGGTGACATGAAACAACTATCGCCGGTGTCCTCGGTAACGCCGGAGGTGGATGCCCGGCAGGTGCTGGATCGCTGGTCTGATCCGGCTTGTTTGGGTGATCTGCAGCGGCGTGGTGCTGATTGCGCGGACGGTTCAATCATGACGCTGGCGGCCACCGGGGCCTCCTTTGCCGAGGCGATGCCAGATGGCCGGCTACGGGACGGGCTGTTGTTGCGAGAGCACTATCGGTGCGCCGAATCGATCATCAATGTCTGTATCGATCTGCTGTACCACGACCATGATCGTGATGCTGAGGGGCGATTGCTTGAGCGGGAGTTGGTGCCAAAAATCCCCAACCCGCAGCCAGGACTGTTTGCGGACGCCGAACTGCCTATGCTTGATAACACCTCGGAAAAGCTGTTGCGCAAGCGTATGAAAGATTCTTTCCCGCTGCCGCCCCTTGGGTTCTATCAGACCGGAGGGCCGAACGATGAGCCCAGCAAGGGCGACTCCTGGTCGAACCCCGGCGAGGCGAAGGCGATCGTGCACTGGCTCAAGCACAACGGGCCACGCTTGGCGAAGTGGGGGGCGCGGGCCGAAGGCAACCCGGATCAGCCGGTTGCGCTGGAGAAACTTGTCGCGATCGTGACGCCGTTTCGTGGTCAGGTCGAGGCCATCAGAAATTTGGTGCGCGAGGAACTCGATCCTTTCGACGACAACCTGAGCGGGCGCTTGACCATCGGTACCGTCCATACGCTGCAAGGGGCTGAAAAGCCAGTGGTGTTGTTCAGTGCCGTGAACAGGGAAAGCCGCGCCAGCCGTCGAACCGAGAGCAATCACCGCGAGCGGGTGTTCATCGACCGTGACGATGGTCGTTTGCTCAATGTAGCGATCAGCCGGGCGCAGAAGAGTTTCATTCTGTTCGGCCACTCTGACCTGTTCTTTTCCCAGCAGGCCATGGATCCGGCCAATGATCTACCTTCCGCCATCGTCGGGAGGTGCCTTGCAGGCGTCCGGGAGTCGGAAAATGAGCGGATGACCGGCGCACCACGTGTGCCGGCCTGCAAGTTGGGACCCACCACCCTGATGGTCGTCGAGTCCGCCCACAAGGCGAGAATCATTCAGGATCTGGTGCCTGCTGGAACCCAGGTGTTTGGCTGCGGCGGTCATATTCGCGACCTGCCCGGTGCCGGGGCGATTCGCTGGCGGGACGGGCTCAAGCCTCGTTGGCAACTGAGCGAGCGCGAAGGCAATGACCTCGCGACGGCCCTGCGGAACACCGGTAGCCGTTTATTGCAATGCAACGAACTCGTGCTTGGCACTGACGATGACGCCCAGGGCGAGGCCATTGCCTGGCACATGATTCAAGTGCTCAAGGACGCTCCCTGGTTCATGCACGTCCGGCAGGTGCGCCGCGTACGTTTCCATTCGCTGACCGAGCCGGAAATGGAGCGGGCATCCGAGGAGGGCAAGCTGGTTCAAGTCGAGGGAACCACGTCAGAGCAACGTGCTGCCAGCATGTGTCGCGCCTTGAACATGGGGTTGGCGTATGGCGCCATTGCCCTGCGGGTGTTGGATAACCTTATCGGTTCGGTCTATCTGCGCCATGGCATTCCCGGTGGTGGTCGGGTCAAAGGCCCATTATTGAGGGCCTTGGCGGGCCATGGTGATTCCGAGGGATTGCCCGGTAAACGATTTGGCATCGCTATAACTCTGCTGGTGAACGGTACTGCAGTGCCCGCCCGTTTAATGGTGCTTCGCGGAGCCGAAGGGTGGCGAACGTGGGGGAGCGATCGGATAGAGGATGCCCCAGTTTTGTCTGCCATGTTGGCGGATGCAGTTGTTTCACCGACGCCATGCCTGACTGAGCGCGAAACCTGCCTGCTGCCCCCCGCTGAAAGCCTGGGTACCAACCTGGTGTTGCAGGAAGCGTTCCGGCGTTTTGGCTGGCTGCCGTCCAGCACCATGAGCGCGCTGCAGAAACTGTATGAGTTGCGTTCAGGCGCGGAGGATCCCGAGCCACAATTGAACGGCAATGCTTGGGCAGCATTGGATGGTCAGGGGCGTTTGTTCCTGACGGAGTCCGGGCGAACCCAGGCCGGGAAACTGCTGAAGGATTCCTGGTTGGAGCAAATCAGCGCCAACGAGCTGCTAATGGCATTCGATGAGGCGCTGACACGTCTTTCCTGGAGTGCCGATGCCCGGGAGGAGGACTACCTCGAATTTCTGCGCACCTGGGCGGCGAAGTTCGACGACCAGTGCCCGGCACAGGATTGCTCGACGCCCATTGCCGGCCCCTGTGCGGAAACTGTCGATGCGCAGGGTTCTGTAGTCGCGCTGTTCTCCAACCAGCCTGTTGTTGACTTGAATACCTGGGAGTCACGCAGCGTTGCGCCGTCCCTGGACGAAAGTGCGTGCTCCAAGCCTATGACACCACCTCCGGCTGATGCGTCGGACACTGTAGACGGTGGACGTTGCGGAGCACACGGGGCACTGGTTCCGCTGGATATCGCCATCGAAGCCGACAGTTCGAAGATGGCCGCATTCTCCCCACGACAGCGGCAACTCTACGAGATGATGTCGAAGCTGATGCTGGCCTCGTCATTACGAGATGGCGAGATGCACACCGTGCGCAGGATCTATCCGCTGACGTGGCCTGGCAAGCCTGCGACCCGCCCGGTTGAGATCGGAGTTGAGGTGATTACGGGACGGCAGGGCGCCTATGGCGGTTGGTTTGGCATCGACCCCGATGGCTTGGGTCGACACACGGGTTCCTGGGCTCAACCCGAGGTGGAGGCCTTGCTCAGCGCCGACGAACCACCGACCTTGCAAGTTACACCCCAAGACAATGCGACACGCACTCGTTCCCTGCTGGAGCCGACAGTCGACCAATTGTTGGCCTGGATGCAGGCGCGTGGACATGGCAGACCATCGACGTTTGGCAAACATATTGAAGGCCTGATGCGTGGAAACGCGCTGGCCGTGACCGCAGAGGGTATTGCAGATGAATGACGGGTTCGACGCCATGGGCCTGATGCGCCGCGCTTATGACGCGGCGTTGCGCGATCCCGCCGACCAGAGCGCTCAGGCCGCGTTCGCCGCCGCGCATCAGGCCCTTCAGAACACCTTCGTCGAGTCATTTGACGTCGGTGGCATTTCCTATCCGCGTACCGATGGCCACAAGCTGAGTGAGCGCGAGGCGCGAGAGGTTATCTCGAAAATCCTGTCCAACCCGGCCTATTCGGTGTCGGATCTGCGGCCCAGTGTCATTGAGGCCGCGTACCCGCTCCAGGACGATGTGCTGCGCGATGAAATCGAGGCAACGATCAGGTTGGCCAACGAGATCAATCGGCTGGATTGGCGCACCGATACGCTGGACGCCAACAGCAAGAGGGCGGTTCGCGAACTGTTGCGCATGCCGACCCTGGCTGGTGGCTACAAGATCATCTCCCAGACCAAGTCCGCGGCGAACGCAAACGTGTTGAACATCTATCGCGGATTCGATGCTGACCACCTGATCCCCGACAAGGTGCTGCGCGGATCGCTGCTCAGGGGGCAGTCCTTCAGTCTCAATCACAGCTTTGCCACCTTCATGCAGGACTCGCAGAACAGTGGGTCGCAGCACAAGTTTGTCACCGATGCGCAGAAGCAAACCAGAAAACTGATGCGTGGAGATCCGAAGCAACCTGCCAGGAACCCAACGACGGGCGAGTACCTGCAGCATGTTCTTGAATGGATGGCCCATGTTTACACGACGGCTGAGCTGGGTGTGGATGTGGCGGTCATGAGCAGTGGCCTGGCTAACGGAAGCGAGTTCAAACGCTTCAACGTCAAAGGCTTTTCCTTGGCGCAAGCAGGTTTCATGACCTGGACGGAGCGCCAGGGGGTCGGTCGTGCGGTGGCCGTGGCGCTGCTGATTGAAGCCCGCGAGTTCTATTCTGCGGCGGGTTGGACGATGGACAGGGAATTGCCCTTGTTTCACGACGTCCCACCGACGGTCAATCAACAACCGGTACCTGCGACATGAGCCACGATATGAGCAAACCACTCGTTGCCCACTCCGCTAGGCGCTATCAGTTGGCCGATCTGACGATGGCCGGTGGGCGCCCCTGGTTTGCTGTTCACGTGCTGGACGATGATGGGCATACGTCTTCTTGGATCATCAGTGGCGAACTGAACGGGGACAAGTTCCATTTTCAGCCCGAAACGTGGGTGCCGGATGCCATCCAGGCAATCGTTGGTGACGGCGATGGACAGATATGGGCAATCACCAGCGAAGACCAATTGGTCACCAACACTGACCTTGATCTGCACGATGGATGGCAGAAGCTCACGCCCCATCTGCAACTTGAGGCGCGCAGCAGCTGGTTTTCACGGCGAATAGGTTACTTGACGCCAGGCGGCGAAAAAACCGAGCTCGCCGGTTGCCTGTGTTGGAGCAGCGGTAGCTTACTGATCGGTACATTTGCGCGGCGCCTGTATCGTTGGACGTCGGGCGATTTCGCCCTGCTTGAGCATGACGATCATGTCGTGGGCACGATGGGCGGGATCAACAATATTGTGGTGACGGCTCAGGCGGTGTTCGCATTGGGCTATACAGGCCTTATCCTGCGTCGGATAGCCGAAGGGGTATGGCAACGTGTGCCGGGCCCATGGCCCGAAGAGGCCAATACGTTCGTCAATCTGATTGCCGGTGTCGAAGGTCCACAGGGTGAACTATGGGCGGTGGCTGCCGGCGGCTCCGTGGTCTCGGTTGTAGGTGAGGTGATCAGGACTATCGCCCAGGTTCCGGCAGAGCCATTGGGTATCACACGGTTTCAGCGGCAGTGGTTCGTGTCGACACTCGATGGTTGCTACGAACTGCCTGGCGATGGGGATACGGTTCTGATCAAGCGCAATATTCTGATGGGCAAGGCAATTGACGGTGGGGCTTGCTTGATTGCGTTTGATGCCGAGCCGCAATTTTCCGAGAGTGCAGAGATTCACATCTGGTTGCGTACCAGAGGCCGCGACAGCTGGTTCCGTCAAATCATATGTCGACCTTGATGCAATGCCAATGCAGTTTTATCTGCATTGGCTGCGAACGTTTGGTCAAGGTAGTGCGGTGGGTGAGGGAGATGAAGCAGAGGCGTTGCGTCACCAGCGTTTTCAAGAGTTCATTGCGCAGCTTTCCACGGGTTGAGTTGTGTGATCGCAAAAAAACGCCAGGCTCCTCTGCCACCGGCACAGGTAGCGATCTCGAAACCGGACAAGCAACCTATCTTCTGAAACGACCGATCACCCAGTCTGAAGCGTTCTCATATTTCTCGCGAGTTGCTCCCGAGCGCTGCCGGAAACCTTGGCCTTGTGCGTTTGGGAGGCAAAAAAAGCAGGTCCGCGCGTCTCACTCGATGTTTTCATACGGCAGCCCGACATAATTTTCCGCAATCGTCTTGCGTCCGGCGTCCGAGCTTGTGAAGTAATCGAGTTCGGTCTTCTGGATACGCTGGCTGAAGGCATCGGTGTCGGGAAAACGGTGGAGAATCGAGGTCATCCACCAGGAAAAACGTTCGGCTTTCCAGACCCGACGCAGGCAGATTTGCGAGTATTTCTCCAGCAGGTCGGTGCGGCTCTCGCGATAAACCTTGAGCAGGATGCGGTACAGCGTGCTGACATCGCTCGCCGCCAGGTTCAGGCCTTTGGCGCCCGTGGGCGGAACGATATGGGCCGCGTCGCCGAGCAGGAACAGCCGGCCATATTGCATGGGCTCGACGACAAAACTGCGCAAGGGCGCGATGCTTTTTTCGATCGAGGGACCGGTGACCAGGTGCTCGGCGATCGTGGCCGGCAAGCGGCGTTTGAGCTCTTCCCAGAAACGTTGGTCCGACCAGTCCTCGACCTTTTCCTCGGCACCTACCTGCACGTAATAACGCGTGCGTGTCGGCGAGCGCATGCTGCACAAGGCGAAGCCACGCTCATGGTTGGAGTAGACCAGTTCGTGGCTGACCGGTGGGGTATCGGCCAGGATACCCAACCAGCCGAAAGGGTAGACCCGTTCAAAAATCTTCAGCGTCTCTGGCGGTATCGATTGTCGCGAGACACCGTGAAAACCGTCACAGCCGGCAATGTAATCGCAGTCCAGGCGGACGGTCTCGCCGTTACGCTCGAAGGTCACATAAGGGCTGTCGCTCTTCATGCCGTGGGGCTGCACATTTTCGGCATCGTAAACAGTCATTGCGCCCACGGCGGCACGTGCGTCCATCAAGTCTCGGGTGACTTCGGTCTGGCCATAGACCATGACTGTTCTACCCTCGGTCAGTGTCTTGAGGTCGATGCGTTCACAGCGTCCGTCGAAGGCCAGTTCGAAGCCGTCGTGCACCAATCCGTGGGCGTCCATGCGCTCGCTGACCCCGGCTTCGCGCAATAGATCGACCATGCCTTGTTCCAGCACGCCGGCACGAATGCGCGAGAGGATGTATTCGGGGTTCTTGCGTTCGACGATGACGTTGTCGATGCCCGCGCGATGCAGCAGTTGACCGAGCAAAAGGCCGGACGGGCCGCAGCCGATGATAGCGACTTGGGTTTTCATGAGAGAGAGTCCTGTCTGGTACCGCTGAAGGCCGGGGACCTTGCGGGGTGCTGTTGTTTTTGTCTCCTGTATTTTTAGTGGCTAAAGCACGGATAAGAAGGCAATATCCGACGCATTCCATGGACTTTTCGTGGATCGTCGCAAGAGGCGGGAAATGTCGAAATCTTTCGCGGTGCCTGTTCCGGTGTTCAAACTCTACGGTGAAACCGGCGTCTGGCCGACGCCCGACCTGATTCATTGCGAGTCGATCCCCGAGCGCAGCCAACTGCACGGCTGGGAAATAAAACCCCATCGGCACAGCGACCTGGTGCAGCTTCTGTACGTGCAGGCAGGGCGGGCGACGCTGAAAGTCGAAGACGCGATTCACCACATCGATTCACCTTCGCTGCAAGTCGTGCCGGCGCTGAGCGTACACACCTTCAAGTTCTCCGAGGATATCCAAGGCCACGTGCTCAGCCTGGCGCTGCCCCTGGCCGAACAGCTGGGTGCTTCGCTCAACAGTCCGGTGCTGACCACGGCGGCCTGTTACCCGATCGGCTCCGCGCATCCGTATCTGGACACGCTGTTTTCAGCCATCACCCGGGAGTACAGCCAACAGCAACCCGGTCGTGATCCGATGCTGCAATCGTTGATCACGGTGCTGTCCATCTGGCTCGCTCGGCGCGGCCTGGAGTTGTCGGCACCGGACGCGTCGCCGCTTGAGCGGGGGCGCGAGCATTTGCAGGTGTTCACCCGGACATTGGAGCAGCGCTTTCGCGAACACCTGCCCATCGAGCACTATGCGGCGACATTGGGCATCAGCACCGCTCACCTCAATGCCCTGTGCCGGCGCCTCTGTGGGCAATCGGCATTGCAGATGATCAACCAGCGGCTGTTGCTGGAAGCCAAGCGCGACCTGGTCTACACCGCGATGACCATCAACCAGGTGTCGGACCGCCTGGGTTTTTCCGAACCGGCCTACTTCTCGCGCTTTTTCAAGCGCGGCACGGGGCTGTCACCGAAACAATTCCGTATCCAGCGTTAGCGGATGCCCGACCTCGAAGGCAGCGAACTGCGGTGAATATCGATACCCGAATCAAATTCCGTCATCTGGTGTGTTTTCTCGAAGTGGCGCGCCAGGGCAGCCTGGCGCGTGCTTCGGACAAACTGGCGATCAGCCAGCCGGCGCTGTCCAAGACCCTCAAGGAGCTGGAAACCCTCCTGGCCGCGACTTTGTTCGTGCGCAGTAAAAGCGGTGCGGCGCTGACCGAGGCCGGGGTGGCCTTCCTGCGTTACGCCGGTCCCAGTGTCCAGGCGTTGCGCGAAGGGGTCAATAGCCTGCGTTCCGGCGAGCACGAGCCGATCACCGCGAGACTCGGCGTGCTCTCGACCGTGGAAAGCGTGCTGGTGCCCGAGGTCGTCTGCCGTTTGCACGCCCGCCATCCCGCACTGGTGATCAGCGTGGTGACCGGGCCGAGTGCGTACCTGTTGTCGCGACTGCGGGTCGGCGAGCTGGATCTGGTGGTCGGACGCATGACGGACAGCCCGCAGATCCTCGGGCTGGCGTTCGAGCATCTGTACAGCGAATCCATGACCCTGGTGGTGCGCAGCGGTCATCCACTGTTGGCCGATCCTCAGGCCCATAAAAACCTCGAAGGCTACCCGCTGGTATTGCCGCTGGCGGGGACGACGATTCGCCAGTTCGCCGACAGTCTGTTTGTGCAGCATGGCATCAGCCCGCCGCGCCAGCGCCTGGAGACTCTGTCGTTGACCCTGAGTCGACGCTACGTGCAATGCAGCCAGGCGATCTGGGTCGCGCCGTTCGACGCGGTCAGACAGGACCTGAGTCGCGGGGAACTGGTCGAACTGGAGTTGGGGATTCGCGAACCGGGCGGTTCGGTGGGGTTGTGCAGCAATCCGGCGCTGCCGATGCCACTGGCGGCGCAATGGTGCGTGGAGGTGCTGCGCGAGGTGGGGCAGGCCTACCGCGAGGGTTGTTATCCATAACCATTTGGATATGGATAAGGTCGGTTTTTTCAGTTTTGCAGAGGACTCTATCAGGGGAGACTGAGGCACAGACTGCTAGCCATGCAGCTTTACCTCTAACAATAAGGAGACTGGTATGTCTGACGCGGACAACAGCCGCTTCGTCATTCGTGACCGCAATTGGCACCCAAAAGCCCTGACGCCTGATTACAAAACCTCGATCCTGCGTTCGCCACGCCAGGCCCTGGTGAGCATTCCTCAGTCCCTGTCGGAAACCAGCGGCCCGGACTTTTCCCATCTGAAGATGAACCAGCACGATAACGATCTGCTGTTGAACTTCAACAATGGCGGCCTGCCCATCGGCGAGCGCATCATTGTCGCCGGGCGGGTCTGCGACCAGTACGGCAAGCCGATCCCGCATACCCTGGTGGAGATGTGGCAAGCCAACGCCGGTGGCCGCTACCGGCACAAGAAAGACAGCTACCTGGCACCCATCGATCCGAATTTTGGTGGCGTCGGCCGGGCCCTGACCGACCGCGACGGCAACTACAGTTTCCGCACGGTCAAGCCAGGCCCGTACCCGTGGCGCAATGGTCCCAACGATTGGCGTCCGGCGCATATCCACTTCTCCATCAGCGGCCCGTCGATTGCCACGCGCTTGATCACCCAGCTGTATTTCGAAGGCGACCCGCTTATCCCGATGTGCCCGATCGTCAAGTCGATCGCCAATCCGGAAGCGGTGCAGAGCCTGATCGCCAGGCTCGACATGAGCCTGGCCAATCCCATGGATTGCCTGGCTTATCGCTTTGATATCGTTTTGCGCGGCCAGCGCAAGACCCACTTCGAAAACCGCTGAGGAGGCACGCGCATGCCCGTTCAACTTCTGCCTGAAACCCCTTCGCAGACCGCCGGTCCCTACGTGCATATCGGCCTGGCGCTGGAGGCCGCCGGCAACCCGCCGCGCGAGCAGGAAATCTGGAACGAGATGGCCAAACCCGGTGCGCCGGGCGAGCATATCCTGCTGTTGGGCCATGTCTACGATGGTAATGGTCACCTGATTCGCGATTCGTTCCTGGAGTTCTGGCAGGCCAACCACGAAGGGGTCTACGACAGCGATTACAACCTGGAAAAAGCCTTCAACAGCTTTGGCCGTACCGCCACCACGGATACCGGCGAGTGGCTGCTGAAGACCATCAAGCCCGGTACGCTGAACAATGCCGCCGGTGTGCCCATGGCGGCCCACATCAATGTTTCGCTGTTTGCCCGGGGCATCAACATTCACCTGCAGACCCGTCTGTACTTCGACGACGAAGCCGAGGCCAATGCGCTCGATCCGGTACTGAACCTGATCGAACAACCGCAACGCCGTGAGACCCTGGTTGCCAAGCGTTGCACGGTTGACGGCAAGCTGGCCTATCGTTTTGACATCCATGTTCAAGGCGAGGCGGAAACGGTGTTCTTCGATTTCTAAGGTTGTGGCTTGCGTGCGCTTGTAGGGCGCTTGCCGATGCAAGCGACCCGATAATAATAAGAAGGAAATGCCTGTATGTCGTTATTCGCCCCTGTGCCCGTGGTGGGCACGCTTGATGTTCAGCTATTGATCAACACCAAGCCACTCTCCAGCTATCAATGGCGGGTGGTGCTGCTGTGTTTCCTGATCGTCTTTCTCGACGGTCTGGACACGGCGGCCATGGGCTTTATTGCCCCGGCCTTGAGCCAGGACTGGGGCATTGATCGTGCCAGCCTGGGGCCGGTGATGAGTGCCGCGCTGATCGGCATGGTCTTCGGTGCCCTGGGTTCCGGCCCCCTGGCCGACCGTTTCGGGCGCAAAGTGGTGCTGGTGGTGGCGGTGTTTCTGTTCGGCGCGTTCAGTTTGCTGTCGGCCTACAGCAGCAATATCGATCAACTGCTGGCCCTGCGTCTGTTGACCGGCCTGGGCCTGGGGGCGGCGATGCCCAATGCCACCACGCTGCTGTCCGAATACACCCCGGAGCGGCTCAAGTCGTTGCTGGTGACCAGCATGTTCTGCGGTTTCAATCTGGGCATGGCCTGCGGCGGGTTCGTCTCGGCGAAGCTGATTCCACTGCTGGGTTGGCACAGCCTGCTGATGCTCGGCGGGATTTTGCCGCTGGTGCTGGCGGTGGTGCTGTTGTTCCGGTTGCCGGAGTCGGCACGCTTTCTGGTGGTACGCAATCGTGGTGTGGAACGGATTCGTCGGGTGCTGGCACCGATTGCACCGCTGGAGGTTGCGGCGGCCACCGGCTTCAGCGTGCCCGAACAGATGGTGGTACAGAGTCGCAACGTGTTGAAGGTAATTTTCTCCGCTACCTATAGCGCGGGGACCCTGTTGTTGTGGCTGACCTATTTCATGGGGCTGGTGATCGTGTACCTGCTGACCAGCTGGTTGCCGACCCTGATGCATGACAGCGGCGCGAGCATGGAGCAATCGGCCTTTATCGGCGCGCTGTTCCAGTTCGGCGGCGTGCTCAGTGCCGTGGGTGTGGGCTGGGCGATGGATAAATTCAATCCGCACAAGGTCATTGGCGCTGCCTACCTGTTGGCGGGCGTATTCGCCTGGCTGGTGGGGCAGAGCCTCGGCCATGTCAGCCTCTTGGCCGCCCTGGTGCTGTTGGCCGGCATGTGCATCAACGGCGCGCAATCGGCGATGCCCTCACTGGCCGCGCGCTTCTATCCAACCCAGGGGCGCGCCACCGGGGTGTCGTGGATGCTCGGCATTGGTCGTTTCGGCGCGATCCTGGGAGCCTGGGCCGGGGCGACGTTATTGGGCCTGGGCTGGAACTTCGAACAGGTGCTGACCGCCCTGGTGGTACCCGCGGCATTGGCGACCCTGGCGGTCGTGATCAAGGGACTGGTCAGCCATGCGGATGCTGCCTGAGAGCGCCTCACTGATTTTCATGAATCCTGGAGCAGTGGTTTGAACAGACCGACGAATCAACTTTTCGATGCCTATTTCACCCAGCCGGCCATGCGGGCGATTTTTTCCGATCAGGGCCGGTTGCAGGGCATGCTCGATTTCGAAGCCGCCCTGGCCCGTGCCGAAGCCAGCAGCGGGCTGATTCCCCAGGAGGTGGTTGCCGATATCGAAGCGGCCTGTCGCGCGCAGCTGTTTGATATCGACGAGTTGGCCGTGGCCATCGGCAATGCCGGTAATTCAGCGATTCCGCTGGTCAAGGCATTGGGCAAGAAGATTGCCGCGGTCAACCCGACGGCTGAGCGTTACCTGCATATGGGCGCCACCAGTCAGGACGTGATGGACAGCGGCCTGGTGCTGCAACTGCGTTGCGCCATCGAGCTGTTGGAGCGCGATCTGGCGCGCTTGGCCGATGCGTTCGCCGAGCAGGCCACGCGCTACGCGAGCACGCCGCTGGCCGGACGTACCTGGCTGCAACAGGCGACACCCGTGACCTTGGGTATGAAAATCGCCGGTTGGCTGGGCGCTATCACTCGTCATCGCCAGCGCCTCATGGAAATCAAGCCGCGTTTGCTGTGCCTGCAATTCGGCGGGGCTTCGGGCAGCCTGGCGGCCTTGGGCGACCAGGCTTTTGCGGTGGCCGAAGCGCTGGCCACTGAATTGAATCTGCACTTGCCCGACCAGCCTTGGCACACCCAGCGTGATCGGCTGGTGGAGTTCGCCAGTCTGCTGGGCATGATCGCCGGCAGCCTGGGTAAAGTCGGACGCGATCTCAGTTTGCTCATGCAGACCGAAGCCGCTGAGGTGTTCGAGCCGGCCGCACCCGGCAAGGGCGGCTCCTCGACCATGCCGCACAAGCGCAATCCGGTCGGCGCGGCAGTGATGATCGGCGCGGCGACCCGGGCCCCCGGGCTGGTGGCGACGATGTTCAGCGCAATGCCGCAGGAACATGAGCGCAGCCTCGGCCTCTGGCATGCCGAATGGGAAACCTTGCCGGAGCTCTGTTGCCTGGTGTCCGGCTCGCTGCAACAGGCCTTGCAAGTGGCGCCAGGGTTGGAGGTCGACGCCGGGCGCATGCGGCAGAACCTGGAGTTGACCAAAGGGCTGGTGCTGGCGGAAGCCGTGAGCATTGCCTTGTCCCGACGTATTGGCCGCGATGCGGCGCACCATCTGATCGAACAATGTTGCCGCCGTGCGGTGGAGCAGGGCGCGCACCTGCGTCAGGTGCTTGCTGGCGAACCGCAAGTGACCGCGCAACTGTCCGCCGAGGCGCTGGGCCGCCTGCTGGACCCGGCCTGTTACCTGGGCCAGTCACAGCGCTGGGTCCAGCGCGCGCTGGCCGAACATCACGCCTTCAAACCTTAGAACAGGATCCTGAAATGGACGAACAACAACGCTACGAAGCCGGCATGAAAGTACGCCGCGAAGTGCTCGGCGATGCCCACGTGGATCGCAGTCTGGAAAAGCTGACCCCGTTCAATGGCGAGTTCCAGGAGATGATCACCCGGCATGCCTGGGGCGATATCTGGACCCGCCCCGGATTGCCGCGGCACACCCGCAGCCTGATCACCATCGCCATGCTGATCGGCATGAACCGCGAAGGGGAGTTGCGCCTGCATTTGCGTGCGGCAAAAAACAATGGCGTGACCCGCGACGAGATCAAGGAAGTGTTGATGCAGAGCGCGATCTATTGCGGCATTCCCGCGGCCAACGCCACCTTCCATCTGGCTGAGGCGGTTTGGGAGGAAATGGACGCCCAGTCGTGAGGTAGCGATGCTGGATCTGCGGTGTGGCCGGCGTAGGCTGCGGCGTCGCCATTAGCCATTTTCGGCACAATAGCGCCAGTGGTCGATGTGGCGGAATGGAACTTGCGTAAGCAACTGCCTGTAAGCCTTGTGTGCTCAACAGGATCCTTCCATGAACAACAATAATTCAGCCGTGGAAACCACCACGGCAACCTCGGGTATGCCTTCAGCGATTCAGCGATATCACACCCATGATATCGATCAGCACGCGCGTAACATGGGTGGCTGGCAGGTGCGTTACGACCAGATGACGCCGGGGCTCTTCGAGGGCGAGCTGATCGAGTTCCGTGCCGGCTGGATGCAGCTGGTGCGCGACCGCACCAATCAGTCCATGCTCAAGAGCGGTAGCGCCTGGGCGGGGGCCATCACCTTCAGCGTGCCACTGAGCTCACAGGGACCGGTGTTTTGCGCCGGGCATCCGATCCATGAGCAGAGCCTGCTGGTGGCTCATGGTGAGCATTTGCCCGATCTGCGCATCCCCGAGCATCTGGACCTCTTGGCCGTCACGGTTGAAATCCAGGCCCTGGAGCATGTTCTGGAACGCCAGGCCAGCCGGTTTCGAATTACCGATCTTCCCAGGTGTTACCGTTTGGGCACTTCCTCGGTGCAAGCCGAACTGACGCTGTTGTTCGATGAGTTGGCCGCTGCCGATCAGGGGCAAGATAACCTGCTGGGTCATGAGGCGATTCGTCATGGGATCCGCGACGCGGTGATGGTGCAGTTGCTGGAACTGGTGGCACCGGATCAGGCGCCGCCCCTCAATCCGACGGCGCGCAAGCGCATGGTCGATCGTGCCAGGGAATATGCGCTGGGGCATCTGGACGAGCCCCTGTCGATCCTCGACCTGTGCAATCACATCGGCGCCAGCCGGCGCAAACTCCAGTACTGTTTCCAGGAAACCCTGGGTATCAATCCCGTGGCCTACTTGCGGGCACTGCGCCTCAACGCGGTGCGCCGTGAGCTGCGTGACAGCCCCTATGAGCACGGGGTGCAAGAGGTGGCGGCGCGCTGGGGCTTCTGGCACCTGAGTCGCTTTGCCAGCGATTATCGGACGCTGTTCGGCGAGACGCCATCGCAGACCTTGCGTCGCCATCAACTGTGCTGAAAACGGATAACCCGCTACCCGGGACCGTTACTAGGATGGCCCACACCATTTGATTGGGAGGGGCATTCGATGAGTCACCACAACAATAATTCAAGCATTCGCCGCGTCACCGTGCTCACCTTGGCGCTGTTCGGTTTGTGCGACGCCGCGCAGGCCACTGAAAACGGTGCACCGACCACCGCCGTGGGGGTCTATGACTTCGGCGCGGGAATGATGCCGCCGGCCACGCCATTCGGCACCCTGGGCCTGCGTACCGCCTTTTATTCGACCCGTGTGCAGAAAGACAGCCATGGGCGCTCGGTGGATAACAAGTTCTCCCTGGACGTGCTGTCCCTTGGTCTGGCCTATATGCGCATGACGAACTACAGCGTGTTGGGCGCCAAATACGGCTTTGGCGCGGTGGTGCCTTTCTTCAAGATGGATGCCTCTCTGGAGGTGCCAACACCGGGCGGTCCGTTGAAGCTTGCGGCCGATCCGTTCCGGATGGCCGATGTGCAGTTGCTGCCATTGATTCTGCAATGGAACCTGTCGCCCAACCTGTTCATCAACACTCAACTGCAGATCCAGACGCCCACTGGCGACTACGACAAGAACCGACTGATTTCTCCAGGACTCAATCACTGGACGTTTTCCCCCATCGTCAACGGCACCTACATCAGCGACAGCGGTTTCGAGGTGTCGTCGAGCTTTGAGCTGGACGTCAACACGCGCAACCCGGCCACCCACTACAAGAACGGCGTGGAGTACCGGCATGAGTTCGCCGTGGGCCAGCACTTCGGTCCCTGGACCGCTGGCATTGGCGGCTACTACTACCGCCAGTTCACCGATGACGATGCCCCAGCCCTGGTCGGCGGCAATCGGGCCCGGGTACTGGCCGTGGGGCCGGCGCTGAGCTACTTCAAACCGGGGCTGCCGCCGATCTGGCTGCACGTTTACAAAGAGCAGGGCGCGAGCAACCGCGCCGAAGGCTACACCGTCGCCTTGCGCGTTTCCCAAAGCTTCTGAGGGCCGGATCATGACCGATGTGCATTCTGCTTCGACTCTGGCCACGCCCGTCACGCGTCAGGCCACGGGGCGCCGTGAAGGGCTGGTGCTGATGCTGGGCAGTAGTCTGACCATCATGGGCGCGGCGATGGTTGCGCCGATCCTGCCGAAACTGGGGGCCGAGTTCGCTCCACTCAATCCCCAGGCCGGTGTGCTGCTGCCATTGGCGGTGACCGGGCCGGCGCTGGCGATTGCCGTGTGCGCGCCACTGGCCGGCTGGCTCGCCGATCGGGTCGGACGCAAGGCGCTGCTGGTGTTTGCCACCGTGCTCTATGCCTTGCTCGGCGCGCTGCCGGCGTTGCTCGGCGACTTGCTCTCGATTGTTGCGGTACGCCTGCTGTTCGGGGTGGCCGAGGCAGCGGTGATGACCTGTTGCGCGGCGCTGATCGCCGACTATTGGCAGGGTGAGGAACGGTTGCACTACATCAATCGCCAGGTGGTCACCATCGGCCTGGTCGGTGCGTTGTTCTACGTCCTGGGCGGCGCTTTGGGCGAGCATTCCTGGCGCTTGCCGTTCCTTCTCTATCTATTACCGCTGCTGTTGGTACCAGCCATGCTCAAGCTGCTCTGGGAACCGGTCAGTGCCCAGCCGTCCGTCGAGGCGCAAGGCGCGCAGCGGGTGGCGTTCCTGCCGCTGGTTGTGGGTTATCTGCTGATCCTCGGCGGTATGGTGCTGTGCTTTGTGGTGCCGGTACAAACCCCCATCTTGCTGGTCGGTCTCGGCGTAACGTCGAGCACCCTGATCGGTTTGTCCGCCGGTCTGAGCCTGCTGGCCACCCTGGGCGGCTCCCTGGCTTGGCCGCTGCTGCGGCGGCGCCTGGGGATCGCTGGTACCAATGGGCTATTGCTGCTGTTGCTGGGGATCGGGCTGTGGTTGCTGATGCGCGGGCACAGCTATGAGCAAGTGCTGTTGGCGGTGCTGATCCATGGTTTGGGCGCGGGGCTGCTGGTACCCAATGTCATGGCGCCGGTGATGGAGGCCCTGAGTGCCAGAACCCGTGGTCGCGGACTGGGCGGCTTCACCGCCTGCCTGTATTTCGGTCAGTTCGTCAGCCCCTTGGTGGTGGTGGCTCTGGGCGCGTTTACGGGTGACTTGCGCCATTCCATCGCATGGCTGGCCCTTGCCAGTGTCGCTGCCGCGTTCCTGTGGGGGATCGCCGCGTTGGCGCGTCAGCGCTCGAATGCTGTCGCCGTATCCACCCCCTCGTCATTGAAATAGAGTCGGAGTATCAAGCATGCAAGACATTCAGCAGCTATTGGACAAAGAAGACGCCAGCGGCCTGGCCGCGCTGGTCAGGTGCGGCGACGTGCAGCCGGTGGAACTGCTCGACGCGGTGATCGAACGTCTGGAGAGGGTCGAGCCCCAGCTCAATGCGGTGGCCGAGCGGCTCTACGAGCAGGCCCGCGAAGCGGCACTCGAGCCCGGGGTTCGCGAGGGGCTGTTTGCCGGTGTGCCGACCTTGATCAAGGACCTGTTCGCGCCGGTGCGAGGAGCGGCGATGACCAATGGTTCCCTGGCCCTGGGCGCGGCTCGCGCCGATTTCGAGTCTGAGGTGGTGACCCGCCTGCGCCGCGCCGGTTGCCTGATTGTCGGCACCAGCACGGCACCGGAATTCGGTACCTCCTACTCCACAGAGTCGACTCGCTTTGGCGCCACCCGCAACCCATGGAATACCCAGCATAGTGCTGGCGGCTCCAGCGGTGGGGCGGCGGCGTTGGTGGCGGCACGGGTGGTGCCTTTTGCCCATGGCAATGACGGCGGTGGCTCGTTGCGGGTGCCGGCGTCCTGTTGCGGGGTTTTCGGGCTCAAGCCCAGCCGTGGTTTGCTGCCCTCCGGACCGATGATCGGCGAGGGCTGGGCGGGCATGGGGACCAACCACTGCATCACCTTGTCGGTGCGCGACAGCGCGGCGCTGCTTGATGCCACGGCTGGGGCCGATCTGGGCGCGCCCTATGCCGCGCCGCGGCAGGCACGGTCTTATGTGACGGCCTTGGAGCAGGCACCACGGCCATTGCGGATCGCCCTGGTGGATCAGCTCGGGCCCTGGCCGACCTCCGCGCAAAGTCTGGCGGCGGTGCATCAGGCCGCGAGCCTGTGCGAGTCCCTGGGACATCGGGTTGAGCCTGCCCGGTTACCGGTGGTACTGCCCGAGTTTCTCGATCAGGTGTTCACCATCA
Source organism: Pseudomonas sp. MWU13-2100 (assembly GCF_023242365.1). Taxonomy (GTDB): domain Bacteria; phylum Pseudomonadota; class Gammaproteobacteria; order Pseudomonadales; family Pseudomonadaceae; genus Aquipseudomonas. Next base: position 179,805 of record NZ_JALLIX010000004.1, on the reverse strand, counting down.
TCGGTGCCAGCACGCGCAACTACGTCGAGCTGTTGGGACAGATGCGTGGCGCGCCGGTGCGGCCCGAGGAGCTGGAGGTCCGCACACGCATCATTTTGCGCGACAAGGGTGGGGTCAGCGGCGCGCAATATGCGGCGGCCGTGGAGTGGATCCATGCCCTCGGTCGGCAGTTGGCGCTGTTCATGCAGGATTACGACCTGATCCTCAGCCCGACCCTGACCCGTGAACCGGTGTCAATCGGCGAGCTGGATCTGCGCGACGCCAGCCTGAGCCTTGATGAATTGATCGAGCGCTTCCACAGCTACTCGCCGTTTACCGCTTTGTTCAACGCCAGCGGACAACCGGCGATGTCGGTGCCGCTGCATTGGAGCGCGCAAGGCTTGCCCATGGGCGCGCATTTCGCCGGCCGCTTTGGCGAGGAAGCGACCTTGCTGGCCCTGGCCGCGCAACTGGAACAGGCCCAGCCCTGGCGCCAGTGTGTGCCGCCAGTGAATGCCTGCCAGAGCGCTCTCAACGGTTAAGCGTGATGCGTGTGGGAGCGGGCCCGCTCCCACTGGTTCGGTTCCACCTTGATCACGGATATCAGGCCTTGGCGTTTTTCATCGATACGTTCAGCGGGGCCGCTCGTGCGATCACGCCGATGATGGTCAACGCGGCAATCACCAAGCCAGGTGAAGCCGCCAGCAACACCCCAGTGGTACCCGCCCCGGCTGCCAGAATCTGTCCCGCCGCCAGGGGACCAGTCACTGATCCCAGGCGGCCGATCGCAACGGCCGCACCCACTCCGGTGGCCCGCACCGAGGTCGGATACGAAGGCGGCGCCAGGGCATAGAGCACCAATTGCGCGGCCATCACGAACAGCCCCGCGGCAAACCCGGCGACGGCCATTGGCACTATGCCCAGCGACAGGCCGACTCCGGCCAACGCTGCCAGCAACCCGGCATACACGAACAGCACTACCTTGATACCGTTGCAGCGATCCAGTAGCAGGCCGCCAAGCAGGGAGCCGAGCGCACCGCCGATGTTGAACAGCACCTGCACCAAGCTGGCCTGCGGCTTGCTGAAACCTTGTTCCAGCAGCAGCGAAGGCAGCCAGTTGAGCAACATGTACATCACGGTCAGGGTAAAGAAGTAGCTCACCCACAGCGCAAGGGTGGTGCGGCCCCGGCCTTCACCGAACAGCGCCTGGCCGGTGGAGGCGCGCTCCGCGGCGGCGACCCCTTGTTGCTGCCGGAAGGCGGTCGACTCGGGCAGCAGCGCCAGCATCAAGGGGACTACCAGCAGGGGCACAAGGCCACCGATGATGAAGGTGGTCTGCCAATGCTCGGTGAAGAGCATCGCCACCGCCGCCGCCAGAGCGCCACCCAAGGGGACACCGGCATACATGATGCTGATAGCGGTGCCGCGGCGTTGTTCGCCCACCGCTTCGGCGCAGAGTGCGATCAAGTTGGGCAGGGCGGCGCCCAGGCCCAGGCCAGTCATGAAACGCGCGAGCAACAGGTTGGAAAAACTACTGATGTAAGCGGTGCCGAGGGAGAAAACACCGAACAGCAATACCGCACCGATCAGGATTTTCTTGCGACCGATGCGATCGGCGATCCAGCCGCCGAAAAATGCGCCCGGCAGCAGGCCGATGATCCCGGCACTGAAGACCCAGCCCATCATTTTCGGATCCAGGGCGAAGGTCTGGCGCAGGCCCGCAGCGGCGGTACCGGCCGCCTGCAGGTCGAAGCCTTCGATCAGTGCAACGATAAAACACAAAGCAATGGTCAGCGTCGTGCGACGTGATGGATTGTCCATGGGCGAGCCTCATTATTGTTTTTGTTGTAGTGCTGGGCCTGGCCAGCGCGGGCGGCTGTCTCAGGTTGAGATTAAGATTAACAAATATAACTAAAAAATGAATGCTGCCTGATTTCTGATGAGAATTAGAAAATTATCTATGTAAAACAAATAGTTATTATTTTTTGTATGCGTTACCTGTTAAATGGTTAACTATATTAATGTTCGATTATCGGTCATTGTAGGTTGACGGACTCCCCCGGCTCTTTCCATTCTCTGTCCACGGACCTTGCCAGCGTGTGCTGGGTCTCGTTCAAAACAACAACAATAAGTGGACATCGAACATGCCAAACCTCCCCCGGGAAGCCTTCGCGGCGACCTCAGCCACACCTGTCCGCACTCCGGATCACGCTCGTTGCCTGACCTTGCTGGGCTTGAGCGTGTTTTCCACTCAATTGCTGGCCGCGGGCTTCGTCGACGACAGTCATGGCACCTTGACTCTGCGCAATTACTACCTGGATCGGGACTATAAGGATGGCGGCGCGAAAACCGCCGCCCGGGAATGGGCCCAGGGTTTCTTCATGAACATGGAGTCCGGTTACACCGAGGGCAAACTGGGCTTGGGCCTGGATGCCCGTGGGTTGCTGGGGGTCAAGCTGGACTCGTCGCCGGATCGCAGCGGCACCGAGCTGCTACCGGTGTCCAGCAGCAGCAAGCGCGCGGCGGACGAGTATGCGCGCCTGGGATTGACCGGCAAGATGCGTTTCAGCGAAACCACGCTGAAGACCGGTGATGTATCGATCTTCCTGCCATTCGCCTTTGCCAGTCCGTCGCGGCTGCTGCCGCAGACCTTCCGTGGGACCATCCTCAGTTCCAAGGAAATCGACGGACTGACGTTCAACACCGGTTACATCGACCGCATCGCCAAGCGCGATTCCACCGACTACCAACCCATGAGCATCGCCTCGCCCAATCAACGTTTCAATGGCGCCGCCACCACGTCCCATATGGCCTATGTCGGTGCTGATTACCAGGTCAACAAGGACCTCAGCCTGCGTGCCTACCATGCCGAGGTGACGGATCTGTACCAGCAGAACACTTTGGCCTTGTTGCATAACCTGAGCCTGGGCGACGGTGTGCTGACCACCGATCTGCGCAGTTTTTTCAGTGATGAAGACGGCAGCGCCAAGGCCGGTAAAGTGGATAACCGCAACCTCTCCGCGCTGTTCAGCTATCGTCTCGGCGGCCACCGCCTGGGCCTGGGTTACATGCATGCCAGTGGCGATACGGCAACGCCCTATGTGTCCGGCACCGAATTGATGGGCATGAGCGAGCTGACCATGAGTTCGGACTTTCTCAATGCCAAGGAGCGAACCTGGCAGGCCGTCTACGACTATGACTTCGCGGCGGCCGGCCTGCCGGGCCTGAAGAGCCGGCTGCGTTATGTGCGCGGCGACCATATCGAGTTGGCGGCTTTCAACGCCGAAGACCGCAAGGAGCGCGAGTTCCAGATGGAATTGGGGTATGTGGTCCAGAGTGGCCCGTTGAAGAACGTTGGGTTGTTGGCGCGCAAGTCGATTTACCGGAATGACTTTCCCACTGGCGCGGCCTTCCGCGATGAAAACCAGACCCGCTTCCTGGTGACCTACACCTTGCCGATCTGGTGATTGCCCCGCTGCGCCAGGTCTTGCGTCGGTCGCTCCGCCGGGGGCGTGCCAGCGCTTGCGGCTATTGCTGATAGACCTTCTTCAGCAGTCGGAGCAGTTCCTCGCGTTCCTGGCTGTCGAGGGTGGCCGTGGAATCGAGGTCGCTTTGGGTGGCAATCAGTTTCAGCTCCTTGAGGAGAGACTCGCCGGTCTTGCTGAGAAAGATCCCATAGGAACGCTTGTCCGGTTTACAGCGCACCCGAACCGCCAGCGCCCGCTCTTCCAGTTTGTTCAGCAGCGGTACGACCTGGGGCGGTTCGATGGCCAGGGCCTTGGCCAGGTCGGCCTGCATCAGCCCGGGGTGCTGATCGATGATTGCCAGGGCCGAGAACTGTGCCGGCCGCAGGTCGTGGGCCGAGAGCCGACCGATCAGGTTCTGGAACAGTTTCAACTGAGCCCGGCGCATGGCGTAACCGATCAGGTCGTCCAGGGCGGAGTCCAGCGGCGCCTGGGGTTCGGCGGCGACGACAAGGGCCTCGGGGGCGGCGGCAATCTTGGAAGACTTGGCCATTGCAGGGGGAATCCTCGGGCTGGCGGTTAATAAGGCTATCTAGTTTGCCGAGGTCGGCCGGGGATAGCTATGACCGCTGTCATATCCATGGGCGCTGGGGCGGGATCCACGGGGAAAATATTTTGTTAATTTCATTAATGGTTAATTGACATAACTATGTTGCCGGTTTAGTTTTCACTCATCGTCAAGTCAAGAACAAGAGAGTAATCGTCATGAGCAACTACGAAGGTCGCTGGACAACGGTCAAGGTTGAAATCGAGGAAGGCATCGCCTGGGTCATTCTCAATCGCCCGGAAAAACGCAACGCCATGAGCCCGACCCTGAACCGCGAGATGATCGATGTCCTGGAAACCCTGGAGCAGGACCCGGCCGCTGGCGTGCTGGTGCTGACCGGTGCCGGAGAGGCCTGGACCGCGGGTATGGATCTCAAGGAATACTTTCGCGAAGTGGATGCCGGCCCGGAAATTCTCCAGGAAAAAATCCGTCGTGAAGCCTCGCAGTGGCAATGGAAGCTGCTGCGCATGTACGCCAAGCCGACCATCGCCATGGTCAACGGCTGGTGCTTCGGCGGCGGCTTCAGCCCGCTGGTGGCCTGCGACCTGGCGATCTGTGCCGACGAAGCGACCTTTGGCCTCTCCGAAATCAACTGGGGCATTCCGCCGGGCAACCTGGTCAGCAAGGCCATGGCCGACACCGTGGGCCATCGTCAGTCGCTGTACTACATCATGACCGGCAAGACCTTCGGCGGGCAGAAGGCCGCCGAGATGGGCCTGGTCAACGAAAGCGTTCCACTGGCGCGGTTGCGCGAAGTCACCGTTGAACTGGCGCGCAACCTGCTGGAGAAAAACCCGGTGGTGCTGCGTGCGGCCAAGCATGGCTTCAAACGCTGCCGCGAACTGACCTGGGAGCAGAACGAGGATTACCTGTACGCCAAGCTCGACCAGTCGCGCCTGCTGGATACCGAAGGCGGTCGCGAACAGGGCATGAAACAGTTCCTCGATGACAAGAGCATCAAGCCCGGCTTGCAGGCTTACAAGCGCTGAGCCGCGGCGTTGCTGACAGGGCGACTGGCCGGGCGATCGAGCGCCCGCCAACTGTTCGCCCAGGCGCCATGGCGCTACTGTAGCGCCCTCGACTGTATTCCCGATAAAGACAATAAAGAGGAATCACCATGCTGGACGTGCCCCTGCTGATCGGCGGCCAGTCGTGCCCCGCCCGCGACGGTCGAACCTTCGAGCGCCGTAATCCGGTGACTGGCGAGGTGGTGTCGCGGGTTGCCGCCGCGACTTTGGAAGATGCCGATGCCGCCGTGGCCGCGGCCAAGGCGGCGTTCCCTGCCTGGGCGGCGTTGGCGCCCAACGAACGACGCATCCGCCTGCTGCGGGCGGCCGAGCAGTTGCAGGCCCGCGGCGCGGAATTTATCGCCGCTGCCGGCGAGACCGGCGCCATGGCCAACTGGTACGGCTTCAATGTGCAGCTGGCGGCCAATATGCTGCGTGAGGCGGCGTCGATGACCACCCAGATCAACGGCGAAGTCATCCCTTCCGATGTGCCTGGCAGTTTTGCCATGGCCCTGCGCCAACCGTGCGGCGTGGTGCTGGGCATTGCCCCATGGAACGCTCCGGTGATTCTCGCCACCCGGGCCATCGCCATGCCCCTGGCCTGCGGCAATACCGTGGTGCTCAAGGCCTCGGAACTGAGCCCGGCGGCGCACCGGCTGATCGGCCAGGTGTTGCAGGACGCGGGGCTGGGCGATGGCGTGGTCAACGTCATCTGCAATGCCCCCCAGGATGCCGCGGCGATTGTCGAGCGGCTGATTGCCAATCCGGCGGTGCGCCGCGTCAACTTCACCGGGTCGACCCATGTCGGACGCATCGTCGGCGAGCTGTCGGCGCGCCATCTCAAACCGGCTTTGCTGGAGCTGGGGGGCAAGGCACCGTTCCTGGTACTGGAAGACGCCGATCTGGATGCGGCGGTGGAGGCCGCGGCCTTTGGTGCGTTCTTCAACCAGGGGCAGATCTGCATGTCCACCGAGCGCCTGATCGTCGATGCCAAGGTGGCCGATACCTTTGTCGCCAAGCTGGCGGCGAAGATCGCCAGCTTGCCTGCCGGCGACCCGGGCGCCGAGGATTCGGTGCTCGGCTCGCTGGTGGATGCCAGTGCCGGCGAGCGCATCAAATTGTTGATCGACGATGCCCTGGACAAAGGTGCGACGCTGGTGGCGGGCGGGCAACTGGCGGGCAGTATTCTGCAACCGACCCTGCTCGATGGTGTCACCGAAAGCATGCGCCTGTACCGCGAGGAATCCTTTGGCCCGGTGGCGGTGTTGCTGCGCGGCGAGGGTGACGAAGATCTGCTGCGCCTGGCCAACGATTCCGAGTTCGGCCTGTCGGCGGCGATCTTCAGTCGCGACAGCGGTCGCGCCCTGGCCCTGGCCCAGCGAGTCGAGTCGGGCATTTGCCATATCAACGGTCCGACCGTGCACGACGAGGCGCAAATGCCCTTCGGTGGGGTCAAGTCCAGCGGCTATGGCAGTTTTGGCGGCAAGGCATCCATCGAGCATTTCACCCAGTTGCGCTGGGTCACCTTGCAGAATGGACCGCGGCACTACCCGATCTGAGCATCCGTCGCACTGTCGGGTGTCGGCTCCCTCGGGAGACCGCCCCGCGTGCAGGCCAGAGATAACAATAACAAGGCTGCAGCCAGCGGCTGCCACGCTTCCCGAGCCGCCCCGTGCGGAGCGGTGCCGGCGTGCCTTGATGGAGGACAAGCACGTGAGTTCCGAATTCAGATCGCCATCCCACACCGAGACCCGTCGGCCGCGCTATCGCCAGGTGTCCATCGGTCACCCCGCGGTCGAGGTCAGCGAAGAGCAGGGCATCCTGCGGATGCGCTCCCTGGAGCCCCTGGGCGAGTTGCCGAAGCGCCTGCTGGATCGCCTGGTGCACTGGGCCCAAGTGCGCCCGCAACAAACCTTTATCGCTGCTCGCCAGGCTGGCGGTGATTGGCGTCGAGTGAGCTACGCCGAGATGCTCGCCAGTGTCCGGGCTATTGCCCGGAGCCTGCTGGGTTATGGTTTGTCGGCCGAGAAGCCCCTGGCGCTGTTCTCGGGCAACGACATCGAGCATTTGCAGATCGCCCTCGGCGCCATGTATGCCGGTATTCCCTATTGCCCGGTATCGCCGGCCTATTCGTTGTTGTCCCAGGATTTCGCCAAGCTGCGGCATGTCTGCGATCTGCTGCAACCGGGGCTGGTGTTCGTCAGCGAGGCTTCGGCTTTCCAGCGGGCGATCGATGCGGTGTTGCCACTCGAGACGCCGCTGATCAGCGTGCGTGGGCAAATAACCGGGCGGTCTCAGGCGAGCTTTGCCAGCCTGTTGCAACAGCCCGGGGGGGCCGAAGCCGATTGCGCCTTTGCCGCCACCGGGCCAGACAGCATCGCCAAGTTTCTGTTCACCTCCGGCTCGACCCGCTTGCCCAAGGCGGTGATCACCACCCAGCGCATGCTCTGCGCCAACCAGCAGATGTTGCTGCAGACCTTTCCGGTGTTCGGCGAAGAGCCGCCGGTGCTGGTGGACTGGCTGCCGTGGAACCACACCTTCGGCGGTAGCCACAACGTCGGCATCGTGCTCTACAACGGCGGCACCTTTTACCTGGACGACGGCAAGCCCACGGCCCAGGGATTTGCTGAAACCCTGCGCAACCTCAAGGAGGTGTCGCCCACCGCCTACCTGACCGTGCCCAAGGGCTGGGAGGAACTGGTCAGCGCCCTTGAGCAGGACGACGAGCTGCGCGAGCGTTTTTTCTCCCGGATCAAGCTGTTCTTCTTCGCCGCGGCCGGTTTGTCCCAGAGCGTCTGGGATCGCCTGGATCGGATCGCCGAAGCGCACTGCGGCGAACGCATCCGCATGATGGCCGGGCTCGGCATGACCGAGGCGGCGCCGTCCTGCACCTTCACCACCGGGCCGCTGTCCATGGCCGGCTATATCGGTTTGCCGGCCCCGGGTTGTGAAGTGCGGCTGGTGCCGGTGGACGGCAAGCTGGAAGGGCGCTTTCGCGGGCCGCACATCATGCCCGGCTACTGGCGCGCAGCGCAGCAGACCGCCGAGGTGTTCGACGACCAGGGTTTCTACTGTTCCGGTGATGCCTTGAAGCTGGCTGACGTTCGGGACCCGCAACTGGGGCTGATGTTCGATGGCCGTATTGCCGAGGATTTCAAGCTGAGTTCCGGGGTCTTTGTCAGTGTCGGCCCTCTGCGTAATCGCGCGGTGCTCGAAGGCTCACCCTATGTCCAGGATCTGGTGGTGGCGGCGCCGGATCGCGAATGCCTCGGGGCTTTGGTCTTTCCCCGGCTGTATGAGTGCCGACGCCTGGCGGGCCTGGGCCCGGATGCCAGCGATACCGAGGTCCTGGCCAGCGCGCCGGTGCGCCAATGGTTCGCCGACTGGCTGCAACGGCTCAACCGTGATGCCAGCGGCAATTCCAGTCGCCTGGAGTGGATTGCGCTGCTCGACGAGCCGCCCTCCATCGACCGTGGCGAAATCACCGACAAGGGCTCGATCAACCAGCGCGCGGTGTTGCAGTGGCGGGCGGCCAAGGTCGAGGCGCTGTATCGCGGGCTGGAACCGTCGGTCCTGCGTGCCGGGTCAGGCTTGTGAGCAGCGCCGGGCAATACTCGGATTTTGCCGATGTGGCGATCTTCGAGGCCCTGCGCACGCCCTGGGTCGATCTCGGCGGAGCCTTGGCTCAGGTTTCGCCCATCGACCTGGGGATCAAGGTCGGGCGCGAAGTCCTGGCTCGGGCGGCCATGGACCCCCTTGATGTGGACAGCGTGCTCGCCGGCTCAATGGCCCAGGCCAGTTTCGACGCCTATCTGCTGCCACGGCATATCGGCCTTTACAGTGGCGTGCCGCAAGGGGTTCCGGCACTGGCGGTGCAGCGCATCTGCGCCACCGGTTTCGAACTCTTGCGGCAAGCCGCCCGGCAACTGGATGACGGGCTGCAGTTGGCCCTGTGCGTGGCGGCTGAATCCATGTCGCGCAATCCGATCGCCGCCTACACCCACCGCGACGGTTTCCGTCTCGGTGCACCAGTGGGATTCAAGGATTTTCTCTGGGAAGCGCTCTACGACCCGGCGCCAGGCCTGGATATGATCGCCACCGCCGAGAACCTGGCCCAGCGCTATGGGCTGAGTCGCGAAGTGGTGGATCGTTATGCCCTGGACAGTCATCAACTGGCGCTGCAGGCCCAGGCAGACGGTTGGTTTGCAGCGGAACTGGTGGCGCTGGGCAATGAGCGCTTTGAGCTGGCCGGCTATCAAGCGCGAGGCATCCAGTTGCCACGGGGCGTGGACCGGGTGACCCAGGATAGTCACCCGCGACCTACCGACCTGATGAGCTTGAGCCGGTTGCGCTCGGTGCATGACGGCGGCGTGCAAACCGCCGGCAACAGTTGCGCGCTGGTCGATGGCGCCGCGGCGGCATTGGTGGGGCGAGCCTCCGCGGCCCGTCGTCCGGTATTGGCTCATCTGCTGGCCAGTGCCGTGGTGGGCGTGGCACCGGAATTCATGGGCATAGGGCCGGTACCGGCGATCCAGTTGCTGCTGCAGCGCAGCGGGCTGACCCTGGCCGATATCGACTTGTTGGAAATCAACGAGGCCCAGGCTGCCCAGGTGCTGGCCGTGGCCCAGGCGCTGGGACTGGATGGCGACCGGCTCAACCGGCGGGGCGGCTCGATCGCCTTGGGCCATCCCTTGGCCGCCAGCGGTTTGCGCCTGGTGCTGAGCCTGGCCCGGCAACTGCGCGAGGGCAATCTGCGCTACGGCATTGCGGCCGCTTGTGTCGGTGGCGGCCAGGGCATGGCGTTGTTGATCGAGAACCCGGCGTATCAAGGCTGACGTGGCGTCGCGCGGCTGACCGGCGGTGGACATTTTTTTCTGAAACGAGGCTTTCCATGTGGCACTACCAGGCGCCATTGCGCGACATGCAATTCGTTCTTGAACACTGGCTGCAAGCCCCGCTGGCGTGGCATCAAAGCGTCGCCTTCGCGAGCCTGGATCTGCCTCTGGCCGTGCAGGTCCTGGAAGAAGCGGGGCGCTTCAGCAGCGCGGTGCTGGCGCCCCTCAACGGCAGCGGTGATCGCCAGGGCTGCCACTTCGCCGAAGGCCGGGTGCGTACGCCGGATGGTTTTGCCGAGGCCTACCGGACCTTTGTCGAAGGCGGCTGGCCGGCCCTGGCCTGCGCGGAAAGCCTGGGCGGCCAGGGGCTGCCACAACTGTTGGACGCTGCCTTGCAGGAAATGCTCTATGCCAGCAACCACGCCTGGGCCATGTACAGCGGTATCGCCCACGGTGCTTACCTGTGCCTCAAGAGCCATGCGCCGCAGTGGATCCAGGCGCACTATTTGCCCTCGATCATCAGCGGCGAAGCACTGCCGACCATGTGCCTGACCGAGCCCCAGGCGGGCAGCGATGTGGGGCTGCTGCGCTGTCGCGCCGAGCCGCAGAGTGACGGCAGCTACCGCCTGAACGGCAACAAGCTGTTTATCTCCGGCGGCGAACAGGATCTGACCGAGAACATCCTCCATCTGGTGCTGGCGCGGCTGCCAGGCGCACCGCCGGGCAGCCGCGGGATTTCCTTGTTCCTGGTGCCCAAGCTGCTGGAACCGGGGCAGGCCAATGGCGTGCGTTGCGATGGTATCGAGCACAAGATGGGTATCAAGGGCAGCGCCACCTGTTCCCTGGTGTTCGAGGCGGCTCGGGGCTGGCTGATCGGCGAAGCCAACCGGGGCCTGGCGACAATGTTCGTGATGATGAACTCGGCGCGCTTGCATGTCGGCCTGCAAGGTCTCGGGCACGCCGAAGCGGCCTGGCAGAACGCTTTTGCCTATGCCCGTGAGCGCAAGCAGATGCGTGCCCCGCGACGCCCGGCGGGGGTTGACGCCGAGGCGGCCGATCCGATCCATTTCCACCCGGCCATGCGCCGTACCTTGCTTGAACTGCGGGCCTGCACCGAGGGCATGCGCGCCATTGGTTACTGGGCCGCGCACCTGCTGGATCAGGCCGAGCATGGGCCCGATCCTCAAAGCCGGCAGCGTGCCGGGCAGTTGAGCGAACTGCTGACCCCGGTGATCAAAGCCTATTTCACCGAGCAGGGGTTTACGCTGGCCAGCAAGGCCCTGCAGGTCTTCGGCGGTTACGGCTACGTGACCGAGTTCGCCATCGAGCAGACCCTGCGCGACAGTCGTATCGCCATGATCTACGAGGGCAGCAACGAGATTCAGGCCAATGACCTGTTACTGCGCAAGGTGCTGGGTGATCAGGGCCGGGCTTTTGCCGAGTTGCTGTCGATCATGCGCGAAGAGGCCGAGCAGGCCGCCACTTGCGCGGAGTGCGCGGGTATCGCCGCCGAACTGCAAGCGCTCGGCGACAAACTCGAGCGCCTGCAAGGGCAAGTGGCACAACAGGCGATCGAGGACGCTCAGTACCCTTATCGGGCCGCGGGTGACTTTCTGCGCTTGTGCGGCCTGGCGCTGCTGGCATTTGCCTGGACCCGCTCGGCGCGTGTGTCCCGGGCGTTACCCGAAACCGATTCACAGCGGGCGGACAAACTGCAAAGTGCCGGATTCTTCTTTGCCTATCTGCTGCCGGAAGCGGACCTGCGAATCGCCGCGATTCATGCCGCTCGCGCGCCGCTGCCTTTCCTGGCATGAGTGGGGGGGGGGCGCGCGGGAGGAGGGCAAGGCGCCAGAGTGGCGAGGCGCCGTTACGCAAGTCTGATGTTCGACCGTCGGCCCCGCAGTGCCGTGTCCGCCAGGAAAGAGCGTCCTGCTGTTAGCCCAAACCTTGCGTTACTATGGCGACCCACCTTTCTGGAAGTTGCCTGGATGAGTAAGCCCGGTCAAACGGTGCTGGTCGCGCTGCGCAAGATGATCGCCTCCGGCGAATTGGCGGCTGGCGAACGGCTGATGGAAAACCCCACGGCGGAGCTTTTCGGCGTCTCGCGGATGCCGGTGCGCATGGCGTTCCGCACACTGGAGCAGGAAGGCTTGCTGGTGCGTTTTGGTGGGCGTGGGTTCCAGGTACGCTCCGTCAACCCCGATGATATCGCCGGGGCGGTCGAAGTGCGGGGTGTGCTTGAAGGTCTGGCGGCGCGTCAGACCGCCGAGCGTGGACTCTCGGACGATGCCCGGGCGACCCTTGAACAGTGCCTGGCGCAAGGCGATCAGTTGTTCGACAAGGGTTATGTGACCGTCGAGGACCTTGAGCTCTATCACGACCTCAACATGCGTTTTCACCAGGTGATCGTCGAAGGCAGCCACAACCCGGCCATCGCCGACGCCCTGGCGCGCAACGACCACTTGCCTTTTGCCTCGGTGACCGCCCTGGCGGTGGACCGTCACGACATGGTTCGCGAGTATCGGCGTTTCAACTACGCGCATATGCAACACCATGCGGTGTTCGATGCCCTGGTCAACCGCCAGGGCGCGCGTGCCGAAGCGATCATGCGCGAGCACGCCAACGCCACGTTGCGCTATGCCGAGATCTTCGGCTCGACGGCGGCCGAACAGCGGATGAAGGTTATTCTCCGCTCTTGATTCCGGTCTTGCCGGCGGCACTGATGGGCACCTGAGCACTGGCCTCGGACGGCGTCGAGGTGGGCGAGGGGCGCCTGACATCCAATTGTCATTTTTTGGTCGCGGGAACGCCATGTTCCTTGAGTAATGTCGCGCTCAATGAGATCGATCTCAAGCGAGCAAAAATGACTGATTTGAAAGAGGTTGCACAACTGGCCGGTGTTTCGCGGGCGACCGCGGCGCGAGCCTTTGCCTCCCCTGAAGTGGTGCGTCCAGCGACTCGAGAACAAGTATTCGCCGCCGCGCGTGAACTGGGTTTCCGGCCCAATCGTCTTGGCCGCCAACTGCGTCTGCAAACCACCAAACTGATTGGTGTCGTGGTGCCCAATCTGCTCAACCCGGTGTTCGCCGAGCAATTCCAGGCGATGGAACGCGCGGCGCGCTTGCGCGGTTACAACCTGTTGCTGGCTACCACCGACTACAGCAGCGAACGTGAAAGCGCGGTGGTCGAGGAATTGTTGCGTCAGCGCGTCGATGGTCTGGTCCTGACGGTCACGGATGCCGAGCGGAGCCGGGTACTGCAAAGCCTTGCCAGGGAGGACACGCCCTTTGTACTGGCCTACCACCAGCCCGGCAATCCTGACTACAGCAGCGTGTCCGTGGATAACCGCGCGGGCATGGCGCTGGCCACCCGTTATCTGCTGGAAGCGGGGCATTGGCGGATCGGTATGGTCGCCGGTCCCGCCTTGCAGTCCGACCGCGCTCGCCTGCGTTACGCCGGTTATTGCGATGCGATGCATGAGGCCGGTCTTGACCGCTTGCCTGTGATCGAAATGCCCGCCCACACCCAGGCTGATTTTGCCGCTATCGAGCCGTTTCTACACGGCCCGCAAGCGCTCAGTGCGCTGGTCTGTTCCAACGATTTGCTGGCAATCAGCCTGATTGCGCAGCTGCGACGTAACGGCTGGAAGGTACCTCGACAGCTCTCGGTCATCGGCTTTGATGGCATCGCCATGGGCGCCCAGATACACCCGACATTGTGCAGCGTCGTTCAACCCATCGCGACGCTGGCTTATACCGTGATCGATCAGTTGCTGGCGCAGATCGCCGGCGCCGCACCGGCTTCCCATTGCCTGCCTTGTCATATCCGGCCAGGCGAAAGTACTCAACCCTACGAGGAGACATTTGATGATCCGCATCAGTAAAACCCTGGCCGCGTTGCTGCTGTGCGGCGTGGTCAACCTGGCGCAGGCCGCGCAAACGGCGATTTGCTACAACTGCCCGCCGGAGTGGGCGGACTGGGGCACGCAACTCAAGGCGATTGCCGACACCACGGGCGTGCAGGTTCCACAGGACAACAAGAACTCCGGCCAGTCACTGGCGCAATTGGTCGCCGAACAGGCCGCCCCGGTGGCTGACGTGGTGTATTACGGCGTCACCTTCGGCTTGCAGGCGCAAAAGGCCGGCGTGGTCGGCATGTATAAACCCAAGGGCTGGGAGGAGATTCCCGCCGGCCTGAAAGACCCGGAAGGTCACTGGTTTGCGATTCATTCCGGCACGTTGGGCATTATGGTCAACGTCGATGCACTGGGTGGTTTGCCAGTGCCACAAAGCTGGAGCGACCTGCTCAAACCGGAATACAAAGGCATGGTGGGCTACCTCGATCCATCCAGTGCTTTCGTCGGTTACGTGACGGCGGTGGCCATCAACCAAGCCATGGGCGGCAGCCTGGATAACTTCGCTCCAGCCATCGATTACTTCCAGAAACTGGCGAAAAACGCACCCATCGTGCCCAAGCAGACGGCCTACGCCCGGGTGCTGTCCGGTGAGTTGCCGATTCTGGTCGATTACGACTTCAACGCTTATCGGGCGCGTTACAAGGACAATGCCAACGTGGCGTTTGTGATTCCCAAGGAAGGCAGCATCAGCGTGCCTTACGTAATGAGCATGGTCGGCAATGCCCCGCATCGGGTCAATGCCGAGAAGGTGCTGGATTTCGTCCTCTCCGATCAAGGCCAGGCACTGTGGGCCAAGGCCTACCTGCGGCCAGTGCGAGCGATAAAGATGCCGGCGGACGTCGCCGCGCAGTTTCTGCCGGACAGTGATTATGCCCGCGCCGGCGTGGTCGATTACGCGCATATGGCGGCGGTGCAGGAAGTCTTTTCCGCACGTTATCTGAGTGAGGTCAAGTAAGTGATGGCTTCGCAAGTCAAAGCCCGCGAAGGCCGCTCGGGCCGGACCTTCGTGCCGCGCTTGCGGCCGACCTTCGCCTGGGCACTGGCGCCGGCGGCGGCCGTGCTGTTCGCGTTCTGGTTACTGCCACTGGCGCACCTGATTGTGCTGGGCGGGCAACGTCGCGAGGGCAGCGACAGCGGTTATTGGCAGGTGCTGAGCAGCGTGCAATACCTGGGCAGTCTGGCGCAGACCTGCGTGCTGGCCCTGGTGGTGACTCTCGCGGCGCTGCTGGTAGGCGGCTTCAGCGGGGTGTTTCTCTCGCGCCAGCGCTTCTTCGGCCGTTCGGCACTGGTCGCCTTGCTGACCTTCCCACTGGCATTTCCCGGCGTGGTGGTCGGCTTTCTGGTCATCCTGCTGGCCGGCCGCCAAGGGCTGTTCGCCAGCCTGGGTCTTGAGCTGGCGGGTGAGCGCTGGATTTTTGCCTACTCGCTGACAGGACTGTTTGTCGGTTACCTGTACTTCTCGATTCCGCGGGTGATTCTCACTGTGATGGCGGCGTGTGAAAGCCTGGATCGCAGCCTGGAAGAAGCCGCCCATTCGCTGGGTGCGGGCCACTGGCGAGTGGTCTGCGATGTCATCGTCCCAGGTCTGGCGCCGGCGCTGGTGTCATGCGGGGCGATCTGCTTTGCCACGTCCATGGGCGCCTTTGGCACCGCCTTCACCCTGGGCACGCGGCTGAATGTAACCCCGGTAGCGATTTATAACGTGTTCACCAACTACGCCAATTTTGCCCTGGCCGCCGCGCTGTCGGTGGTGTTGGGCGTGCTGACCTGGCTGGTGCTGTTGCTGGCCCGCACACTGGTGAAACCTTCGAGGGCGGTCTTGTGAAGCGTTCAACACTGTTTGTCGGGCAACTGGTGTTTACCCTGCTGGTTTGCGCTTTCATGTTGGTCCCCGTGTTGATGTCGCTGCTGGCCGGATTGACGCGTAACTATTTCCAGGGAATGTCCAGCGGTCTGACGTTCGATTGGCTGGTGCAAGTCTGGCAGGCTTATTCGCCCACCGTCTGGCTGTCCCTGGAACTGGCAGTGGCCTGCGCGCTGTGTGTCTGTGTGGTTGGCGTACCCGCGGCTTATGCGTTGGTACGGATGAACAATCGCTTCAGTCGCGCGTTCGAGGAGCTGATGGTGTTGCCCGTGGCGATGCCCGGTTTGGCCAGCGCTTTGGCACTGCTGCTCACCTATGGTCGGTTCGGCGGGTTTCGCGGCAGTTGGTTATTCATTCTCGTCGGCCATGTGCTGTTCACCTTGCCGTTTCTGGTGCGCCCGGTGATGGCGGTGATGCAGCGCCAGCATCTGCCGATTCTGGAAGAGGCGGCAGCCAGCCTGGGCGCCGGGCCGATCCGGCGTTTCTTCAATGTGGTGCTGCCCAACTGCCGGGCGGGGATTCTCGCCGGTGTGTTGATGGTGGTCACCCTGTCGTTGGGCGAGTTCAACCTGACCTGGATGCTCCATACCCCGATGACCAAGACATTGCCGGTGGGCTTGGCCGACAGCTATGCCTCGGCCCGGCTGGAAGTCGCCAGTGCCTACACCCTCATATTTCTGCTGATGATCGTACCGCTGCTCATTGCGTTGCAGGCCATCAGCGGCCGTCTTTCCCGTGGAGAAAAACGATGACCGGAACCACCATTCGCCTAGAAGGTTGTCGCAAGGCGTTCGCTGATGGCACCGTTGCCGTACATGATCTGAACCTGACCATCGAAGCCGGGGAAACCTTGGCGATCCTGGGGCCTTCCGGTTGCGGTAAAACCACCACCTTGCGCCTGATCGCAGGTCTTGAGCGCCCGGACGTTGGACGGGTGATATTTGGCGACAGCGACGTCACACCCTTGCCCATCGAGCGTCGTGACGTGGGCATGGTGTTTCAGAACTATGCCTTGTTTCCGAACCTGGATGTGGCCGGCAACATCGTTTATGGCCTGAAAATCCGCGGTTTGTCACCCGCCGAGCGCAACAAGCGCTGTGCGGAGTTGCTGGAGTTGGTCGGGCTGCCTGATCACGGCAAACGCCGTATTCACGAGTTATCCGGCGGTCAGCGTCAGCGGGTCGCCCTGGCCCGTGCCCTGGCGCCACGGCCCAAGGTGTTGCTGCTCGATGAGCCCTTGGCGGCGCTGGATGCACAGTTACGTGAGCGCCTGCGTGGCGAGCTGGATCAGTTGCTGCGCAGTTTGAAAATCACCGCGGTGTTTGTCACTCACGATCAGGGCGAAGCCATGGCACTGGGCGATCGCATCTTGGTCATGGAGCACGGTCGCGTCGCCCAATTGGCCAGCCCGCGGGAAATCTACCAGCAGCCGGCCAATGCTTTTGTCGCCAGTTTTGTCGGCAACCTCAATGCTTTTCCGGTGATCGAGCGCACGCGCGATGGTTTGAAAGTCAGCGGCGGCGAATTGCCCTGGAAAGGCGCCAGCCTGCCCGCCACCGTGTATTGCCGCCCTGAGCATCTGCGGGTGATGGAGTGTCAGGGGCACCTGCGCGGACGTCTTGTCGGTCAGTTTTTCCAGGGGGCGCAAAGCCGCCTGCTGGTCGATGTCGGCGCCGCACAGCCATTGCTGGTGGACAGTACCGATGGCGTCATCCATGCCACCGGCGCGCTGATTGCCTTGGCCGTCGAGCCGCAAGTGCTGTTCACCCTGTAATCCCAACGTCCTGGTTTCCAGAGAGCTTATTTTGAACCCTCCTTTTCTCATTGCGCAGATCAGCGATCTGCATCTCAAAGCCGCTGAGCGGCTGAGTTATGGCGTCGTCGATACCCTGGGTGCGTTGCGGCGCGCGGTCGATCATCTGAATACCCGTCATCCGCGGCCCGACATCGTGGTAGTCAGTGGCGATCTGGTGGACTTCGGGCGTCCTGATGAATATGCCGTGCTGCGCCCCGAACTGGCACGCCTGCGCATGCCTTTCTACCTGGTGCCCGGTAACCACGACAATCGGGAACATTTGTTGGCGGCATTCGCCGACCACACCTACCTGCCGAGGTCGGCCGGTGAACCACTGGATTGGGTGGTGGAGGATCATCCGCTGCGGCTTATCGGTCTGGACACGAGCGTGCCCGGTGCCCATGGCGGCCAGTTGCAGGACAGCCAGCTACGTTGGCTCGATGAACAGCTGGCCCGTCGTCCCGAGGCTCCGACGCTATTGGTTCTGCATCATCCGCCGTTTATCAGCGGCATTGGCCATATGGACCGCGAGCCGTTTATCAATGCGCCGGCGCTGGAGCAGCTCATCGCCCGTCACCGGCAGGTGGAGCGCTTGTTGTGCGGGCACTTGCATCGGCCGATGCAGCGACGCTTCGGCGCTAGCCTGATTTGTGTGTGCCCCGGCACCTCACATCAAATCGTGCTGGATCTGCAACCAACCGCCCCGGCGCATTTCAATCTGGAACCGCCGGGGTATCTGTTGCATCACTGGCATGAGCAGGCGCTGGTGACCCATAACGGCGTGTTTGGCGAATATCCCGGACCCTATCCGTTTTATGACGCTCACGGATTGATTGACTGATCACTAGAGATCGAGCACCAGCAGCGGTGTTTTCGAGCGCGAGCAGCAAGGGGTGAACTGGTCGTTGGCGGCTTGTTCATCCTCGGTGAGGAACAGGTCGCGATGTTCCGGCACGCCCTCCAGGACTCGCGTCAGGCAAGTGCCACAGATGCCCTGTTCGCAGGAAATGGCGATCTCGATGCCGTTGTCCTGCAGCACCTGTACCACGCTCTTGTCGGCCGGTACTTCGAAGAGCTGGCCGCTGCTGGCGAGCTTGATCGAGAAACGACCGTCGGCGCCGGTGTCGATGGGGGCGGCGGCAAAGTACTCGCGATGCAGGCATGGCTCCTGCCAGCCGGCGACCTTGGCCGTGTCCAACACGTGCTGCATAAAGCCACCGGGGCCACACACATACACATGAGTGTCGTGTTCAGGCGTGGCCAGGACCTTGGCCGCATCCAGTGCAGTCTCGGGTTCCTGATCGAAATGCAGGAACACCCGCTCGGCAAATGGCGCGTGTTGCAAACGTTCGACAAAGGCCGCGCGGTCCCGGGAACGGGCACAGTAATGCAGTTCGAAATCCGCGCCGCTGTGCGCCAGGCGTTCGGCCATGCAGAGGATCGGGGTAATGCCGATCCCACCGGCGAACAGCAGGCTGCGCCTGGCCTCATGGACCAACGGAAAGAGATTGCGCGGTTCGCTGATCGACAGCTGAGTGCCCGGCTCGATCTGCTCGTGCATGACCCGTGAACCGCCCCGGGAGCTTGGGTCCTTGAGCACGCCGATCAGGTAGCGGTGGCGTTCTTCGGGATGGTTGCACAGGGAGTATTGCCGGACCAGGCCGCCGGGCAGGTGCACGTCGATATGGGCGCCGGCACTGAAAGCCGGCAAGGCTTGTTCATCGACGCTGGCCAGCTCGTAGCTGCAGATGTCCAGGGCTTCGTTGTGGCGCGAGACCACCCGCACCTCGATCATGCCAGCGACTCCCGTGGGGCGCGTTCCCGAGCGATCAGACGCTCCAGGACCCGGCGCGACTGTACGCCGCCAGCGTCGATATTGAGCTTGAGCAGGTTGCGCAGAGGATGGTCGAGCAGGTTCTGCTGCTGGCGCTCGAGCATCTCCAGGTCTTCGCTGAAAATCTTCCCCTGGCCCTCGCGGATGCTCGCGGTCAGGGCTTGGTCCAGCGGGTTGAAGTGGCGCGCCATCCCCCAGAAGTACCAGATCGAAGTCTCTGTTTGCGGGGTGATGAAGTCGACGACGATACTCGACGCCTTGAACTGCGGATCGGCGTGATAACCGCCTTTGCCCGCATGGGCCACACCGACCTCTATCAGCACATGACTGGGCGGGTTGAAGCGGCAGATCTGCCAACGGTCCACCGGCACATCGTCGGCCAGATTGTTACCGCGCAGAGCCATGCGCCAGAAGGGCGGTGCCATGATGTTTTCCATGTGGCGGGCGGTGATCACCTCGTCGCCCTCGACCGTCGTGATCGGCGCGACCTCATCGATTTCCTTCTGGCCGATGCTGGATGCATGCACGTAAGTTTCGTGGGTCAGGTCCATCAGGTTGTCGATCATCAGGCGGTAGTCGCACTGGATATGAAACAGGCCTCCGCCATAGGCCCACTGATCGCTGATTGCCCATTCCAGATGAGGGATCAGCGCTGCGTCGGCCTGTTCCTGATCGCCGGGCCAGACCCAGACAAATCCATAGCGCTCGACCACGCGGAAGGTCTTGTTGCAGGGGAACCCCCGGACTCGCTGCCCCGGCATTGCCACGGTCTTGCCATCGCAACCCATGACCAGGCCGTGATAGCCGCACACCAGATTGCCGTTTTCGACGTATCCCAGTGACAGCGGAGCGCCGCGATGGGGGCAGAAGTCCTCGACGGCCGACACCTGGCCTTCATGCCCACGGTAGAAAACCATCTTTTCACCACAGATCTGACGGCCCAGGGGCTTGTCGAGCTCATCAGGCGTACAGGCGACGTACCAGGTGTTCTTGAGATACATGGCGATTCTCCCAGTTTTTTTTGTCTTTAGTGGATCCATTAGGTTTGTTTTTAACGATCAAGTCAAATAAAAAATGCCATTTTTATTTTTAGTGGATCCATTAAATCATTTGATGAGTATCTGCGCCGCGCGGTGTCGAGACTTTAATTGATCTTATTAAATATTTTATTGACTAAACAAATAGTCTCGGTTAATTATTTGCCTGCATCTGCTCTCACGCAGAGTCATTTCCAGGGTCAACCCGATGAGTCAGAACCACCTGCCTTTGCTGGCCGGTCTTTATGTCGAGACCAATGAGTCTTCAGCCGGTGAGCGTATCGCGCCGTCACTCATGCAAGGCTTTCCGGCCGAACCAGAACGCCGTGTCACCTGGTCCAACTGGATGCATCCGCCATTCAACCAGTGGGGTTTTCGCAACCTGGCACGCCTGCGTCCGTCCGTCGACGTGCAGGCCGGTACAGGTCCGGCCAGTGTGTTGAAGGAGGCGCCGCTGGCGCTGGATGAGCTGCATTTCGCCAGCGAATGCGGTCTGGGCGTCAGCGTTATTGATCACCTGGTGGCCAGTCACACCGATGCTTTCCTGGTCATGCAGGGCGACACGGTGTTGTTCGAGCGGTACTTCAACGGCCAGCAACCGCAGGACCGGCACGTCATGTTCTCGGTCACCAAGTCGCTGATTGGCGCCCTGGGCGAGCAATTGGTCTGCGAGGGACTCCTCGACCCGGCATTGCCCGCGGTGCATTACGTGCCGGAGATGCAGGGCAGCGCGTTTGCCGATGCCAGCGTGCGGCAGCTCTTCGACATGGCCGTGGGCATCGACTACAGCGAGGTCTATGACGATCCCGACTCCGAGAGTTCGCAGTACGGCTACGCCTGCGGGTTCCAGCCGGCACCGGCACGGTATGCCCGGTTCGAGTCGCTATACCAGTACCTGCCGTCCCTGCAGAAGCGCGGTGAGCATGGTGGCTTTTTCCACTATGTGACCGCCACTACCGAAGCCTTGGCCTGGGTCATGGAACGTGCCTCGGGCAAGGCCTGCGACCAGTTGCTGCAAGAGATCTGGAGCCAGTTGGGTTGTGAGCGCGACGGCTACTTCATGGCCGACCCCTGGGGGCGCAGTGTTGCCGGTGCCGGTTTCAGCGCCACCCTGCGGGATATGGCCCGTTTCGGTCGCCTCCTGGCCAACGATGGCCGCCACGACGGCTTGCAGTTGCTGTCGAGCGAGACCGTCGCGCGCATTGCCGCCGGCTCCGATCCCGCGCTCTACGCTGCGGACCCGGACTTCTCCCAGTGGACACCCGGGGCTTCCTATCGCAGCCAGTGGTACGTCTTCAACGACCACAGCCAGGCGCTTATGGCGGGCGGGATTCATGGCCAATACCTGTTCGTCGACAAGTGCTCCGGCGTGGTGATCGTCAAGCAGTCATCGCTGGTCGATGCCGTCAGTCCATTCGATGCTGACAGCGTGCGCATGCTGCGCGCCATCGCCACTCATCTGAGTCGTTGAAGTTCCCTTAAAACAACAACCTTGCCTGTCGATTCATCCGACCCGAAGGGGTCTTGGCGGCGTACTGCGCCGCCGTTCATCTGCCCTGTAACAACAATAAATCACACAGGAGCTTCACTATGTTTCCCATGATGCGTTTTACCCGAACGCTATTGGCAGTCGGGTTACCCTTGGCTACCCAGGCGGCGCTGGCGGGCTACACCTTCGAGGATGGTGACCTCAAGGGTGAGGTCAACCTCACGGCGGGCGGGGCTACGCTGTTCACCCGCAATGTCAACTTCGGTCGCGGCCGGGTTGATATCCGCAATGGTCGGAGGGACGGCAGCAGCGTTGACTGGCAGGAGTTCTACGTAAAACCCGGGGTCAAGCTGGAGTATGCCGTGCAGCCGGACTTCAGCCTGCTGGGCGGTGGCTCGCTGGTGGCGGCGAAGACCTTGGGCGATGGTGATGCCGGTGGTTTCACCCGTAGTTCCGACGGTAAGGTGGCAACAGAAGAGCTCTACGGTGGATTTCGCAGCGGCGAGTGGACCTTGACTGCTGGTCGGCAGAACTACCTGATCGGCACCGGCTTCATCGTCATGGACGGCAACCTCGACCAGAAAAAGGATGGTGCTTATTGGCTTGCCCCGAGAACGGCTTTCAGGGATTCGGCGATCCTGGCCTGGGAGCATGCGGCCGTGAAGGCCCAGGCCTTCACCTTGCGTACCGATGCCGACCTGGGGGACTTTCGCATGACGGGCGTCAACCTGGATTACAACCTCGACGATCAGGTGACGCTGGGGGCCATGGCGATGAAGGTCAATGCGCTGGGCCCCAAGGGCAGCACCCTGCCTCAACGCCGGGACGGGATGCTGGTGTACAACCTCAGGGCGCTGAATGCCAAGGTGCCGGGCATAGCGAACCTGACCCTGAATGGCGAATATGCCCTGGAACGGGGGAGTGGCGAGGGCGTCGATTATGATGCCAATGCCTGGTATGGCCAGGCGGATTACGCTTTCAATACCTTGCCACTGACCCCGGTCATCGGCTATCGCTATGCGAGTTTCTCCGGCGACGACAACCTCACCGATAATCGGCAGAAGGCCTGGGATCCGCTGAGCAAGGGCTTCGTCGACTGGAGCACCTGGTTGATTGGCGATGTGGTCGGCAACTACCTGCTGTTCAATAGTAACGAAAATGTTCAACAGTTTTCGCTCAAGACCCATCTCAACGAAACCCTGACCCTGGGTGCGATTCACTACCAGTTCTGGTTGGATGAAAAAAACTACCAGGGCGCAGCGGTCAATGATCGGCGGTTTGCCGACGAGAGTGTCATCTTCCTGGATTGGGCCACTTCGAAGTCATTGTCCACCTCGCTGTCCTATAACTGGGTCAAGCCGCTGGCGGCAGCCAGGCAAGTGTTCGGCGACGATCAGAAATTCAGCGCGCTGGAACTGTATTTCACCTACCGCTACTAAGTGCCGCGAGCCTTCGCGGCCGCGCTGGAGTGTTTCATCATGAACCGTCTTTTGCGTAACACCTTGCTGGGTGCTGTCGTTTCGTTGCTGGCCAGTGGTTTGTGTCTGGCTGAAGAGCGGACGGTCCGGATCTACAACTGGATCGAGTACCTGCCGCCGGAGATTCTGAAGAGTTTTCAGGAGGAAACCGGTATCCGTCCGATCTACGATGTTTTCGACAGTGTCGAGACCCTGGAGTCCAAGCTTCTGACCGGCAATTCCGGGTATGACGTGGTGTACCCGAGCAGCTCGAATATCAGCCACTTGATCGAGGCCGGTGCCATCCAACCTCTGGACCGCAGCCAACTGCCCAACTGGCAGCACCTGGACCCCGAGTTCATGAAGTCCCTGGAGGCGGTAGGCGACACCGGCAATCGCTACGCGGCGCCATACCTATGGGGCACCACCCTGATCGGCTACAACGTCGACAAGGTCCGGCAGGCCTTGGGTGCCAATGTGCAGATGAACAGCTGGGACATGATCTTCAAGGCAGAGAATCTCGCCAAGCTGGCCGGTTGCGGCGTCGGCTTTCTCGACGCGGCCAACGAGATCGTGCCCATCGCCTTGCACTACAAGGGCCTCGATCCCAACAGCCAGAAACGTGAGGACTATCCGCAGGCTCAGGCGGCGATGATGAAAATTCGTCCTTACATCACCTACTTCAACTCGTCGCGCTATGGCATGGACCTGGCCAACGGCGATATCTGCGTTGCGGTGGGCTGGTCGGGTGGCGTGGCGTTGGCCAAGCAACTGGCCGATGCCGCCGGCAAGGGCGTCAAGGTCGAGATGGCGTTACCCAAGGAAGGTGCGCCGATGTGGTCGGATGTGATGGTGGTGCCGGCCAACGCACCGAATGCCAAGGAGGCCTATGAGTTCATCAACTACATCCTGCGACCGGATGTGATCGCCCGGATCAGCAACAAGATCGGTTACCCCAACCCGAACAAGGACGCTACCACGTTGGTGAATGCCGACATCC
The DNA here is from genome assembly GCF_023242365.1 of Pseudomonas sp. MWU13-2100. Taxonomy (GTDB): domain Bacteria; phylum Pseudomonadota; class Gammaproteobacteria; order Pseudomonadales; family Pseudomonadaceae; genus Aquipseudomonas. The sequence continues at coordinate 155,521 of NZ_JALLIX010000004.1, read as the reverse complement.
GTAACAACCCCAATATGTATGTTCCGGACGCGGCGCGCAAAACGCTGTTCGCCCTGCAACCCATGCCGGCAGCCATGGAACGGATTCGCACCCGTACCTGGACAAACATCAAGACCAATCGCTGATCAACGCGGCTGCCGCTCAGGCATGCATGCCCTGGAACAGCAGGGCGGTAATGCGCCGTACCTGGCTGGAGTGGGACTCCAGGTCCGGCTGCGCCTGGTTGACCAGGCGCAGCAACTGAAGGTGCGCATAGTCATTGAGCAGGAACGCGGCTGTCTCGACGTTGAGGTCGGCGCGCAGCTTGCCGGCCTGTTGCAGGTCCCTGAGCAGGCCGCTGATTTCCGCGCGCAACGCATCGTTCATGGCGCGGTAGCCCGCGGGCAGTTCGTTGTCACCACCAAACAGGATCAAAGGCAGCAGTTCACGCCAGAGGCTGGGATGCATGACTTCCAGGGCGTAGCGGGTCAAGAGCTGTTCCAGGTAGCACAACGTGTCGACCGGATCATCCATTTCGGGGATCTGGCTGCGGGTGTCCTTGAGGGCACGCTGGTCGGCGGCGTGGAGGATTTCGAGGATGATTTCCTGCTTGTTGCCGAAGTACTTGAACACCGTGGGTGCCGAGACCCCGGCCTGGTTGGCGATCTGTTCGATGGTGGTGTTCTGGAAACCCTGGCGCTCGAACAGCTCCACTGCCGCCTTGCTGATGGCCTGGCGGCGTAGGGCTTTTTGGCGTTCACGCAGTCCAGTCACGGGAGGTCCTTCTGGATAGGCAGGTAAGAAAGCCTGCAGGATAATCGATTATCTTTGTCGCAAAAATACTTTATTAAATAAAGCTTATCCACACTTGCCTTCCAGGCCCGGCACAGGACTATCAATTGGCCGGTTCCGGCGCGAGCTGAGGCAACTTCGGGTGGTTGAGTCTAGAGGCGCGGGCCTGAGTCAGGTCGATGCCTGTTGGTACTTCTTCAGGCGATAGGCAAACTGCGCCCGGCTCAACCCCAGCAGGCGCGCCGCCGCCGCCAGATTGCCCGCGCTGTGTTGCAGCGCTTCGTCGATCAGGCGTGACTCCAGGCCTTCGATGGAGAAACCCTGTTCCAGCCGGGTCAGGGTTTCCAGCAAGGCCGGGCGCGGCTGTGTGCCGGTGGGACTCTGGTCGATGGCCGCCAAGCTGCCGTTATCGTCCAGAGAGTACAGCTCCCGGGGGATGGGCTCGTTGCGAAACAGGTGGACCAGGTCGATGGCTTGGCCATCTTCGCTGGCGATCAGGCCGCGCTCCACCAGGTTCTGCAGTTCCCGCACGTTGCCGGGGAAGTCGTAGCGCAGCAGCGCCTTGAGCGCACGCATGGTCAGCCCGGCGGGTTTGCGCGCGTAGTCCAGGCAGAAGCGCCGCAGGAACGCATTGATCAGCAACGGGATGTCGTCGCGTCGCTCGCGCAGCGGCGGCAGGGTGATGGGGAAGACGTTCAGGCGGTAGAACAGGTCCTCGCGAAACTCTCCGGCCGCTACTGCTTTGCGCAGGTCGACATTGGTAGCCGCCACCACCCGCACATCAACCTTGATCGGCTGACCGCCACCGACGCGTTCGATCTCACGCTCCTGCAAGGCTCGCAGCAACTTGCCTTGTCCGGGCAGGCTGAGGCTGGCGATTTCATCGAGAAACAGGGTGCCGCCATGGGCCCGTTCGAAGCGTCCGGGGCGCGAATGGGTCGCGCCGGTGTAGGCTCCACGTTCGACGCCGAACAGCTCCGCTTCGATCAGGTTATCCGGGATTGCGGCGCAGTTGAGAGCCACGAAAGGCGCTTGATGGCGTGGGCTGTACTGATGCAACTGGCGGGCAAACAGCTCCTTGCCGACCCCGGATTCGCCGCTGAACAGCACCGTTGCCGGCGTCGGCGCCACGCGTTGCAAGGCGAGGGTGGCGGCATTGAAGGCGGCGCTGGCGCCAATGGGTTTGGGCCCGCCGGGCACTTCGTTGTCATCCTGGGGCGCGGGGGCCGGGGTCTGGCGCTGTCTCAAAGGGGAGTAGGCCGGTGATGCGGTGAGATAACTCAGGTCCTGCTCGACATCGCCCCATTGCTCGGCGGTCTTGCCGACCACGCGGCAGGTTTCATGGCCCATACCCCGGCATTCGGTTTCGCGGAAGATCACCAGGCGCCCGAAGAGCCCGCTGACATAACCGATGGCATAGCCCAGTTCGGTCCAGCACACCGGGTCCTGGCCGATCCCGTAGGCAGCGATATGTTCGTCGGCTTCGCAGGAGTGATGCCAGAGGAACTCGCCCTGGTAAAAGCCGGAATCGGCGTCGAACTTGAAATGCAGGGGTTCGACCTTGGTCATGCCTTCTAGGGTATGCAGGCGCGTACCGGCGGAGAAAATCGCCGCGGCCTCGGCGTCCGGCCAGCGCTCACGGATCAGTCGGGCATCTCGTGCGCCGGACAGGTAGCCGGTGCGGGTAAACAGGCCACGGGTCTGTTCCAGCCCCTGGCGATCAATGATCTCCCGACGTAACGCGCCGAAGGATGAACTGTGCAAGAGCAGCATGCGCTGGTCATTGAGCCAGATGCGCCCGTCGACCGGGGAGAAGAACAGGCACTCGGTCAGCTCGGCCAGGGTCGGTGAGTTGCCCTCGACCAGTTGGGTACTGTCTCCTCGGGGAGAAAAATGCTCCTCCAGCATCGCGAGATCCGGGAACAGCGAATGGGGATTGTTCATTGTTATGCCCCTGAGCGCGTTGACTGATCGAAATGATCAACGTCGAAATAGTTATTAAGCATAACTTTATCATTTGAACAAGTACCGCCGTGTCGGGCCCGCGCCGGTGCTGCTGTTCGATCCGCGGGTTCCTCTCTCGAACCCTCAAGCCAGAGCCTTCGCTGTCCAAAGAGCGACGGAGCGCGGGAAATCGGCATGGCCCTTGCTCTAGTGCTTTCACCACGCAGACGACTTCAGCGCTTCGGCGAGGCTGCGTCGGGCGATGACAAACACAAGAGCCGGGAGGCCGAAATGGCGGTAAGTGAACCCTCTGATTTCCTGCAGGACGAGTTGTGGTGTGAGCGCATTTTCACCGGCGACTGGATACGCCCGTTGGGTGGCAGCAATAGTGTGCGTGAGCCGGCCACCGGTGAAGTGCTGACGATTACCGGACTGGCCGATGCGGCTGACATCGCCTTTGCCAGCCTCACCGCTGCCCGCGTGCAGCCGGCCTGGGCGGCATTGGGGCCACGGGAACGTGCGGAGATCTTCCGCAAGGCCGCCGCACTGGCCCAGCAACACTTTGCCGAGTTGGCGCTGTACATCGCCAGGGAAAGTGGCGGCAGTCTGTTCAAGGGCGAACATGAGGTCCGGGAGGCGATCGTCCTGCTGCATCAGGCCGCCGGTCTGCTGTCGCAACCCCATGGTCTGGTTCTGCCCAGTGAGGCAGGGCGCTTGTCTTATGCCCGTCGCCTGCCCCACGGCGTGGTCGGGGTGATCTCGCCGTTCAACTTCCCCCTGGTGCTCTCACTGCGCTCGGTGGCACCGGCATTGGCGGCCGGCAACGCCGTGGTGCTCAAGCCCGATCCGCAAACCCCGGTCAGTGGCGGTTTCATCATTGCCCGGCTGTTCGAGGCTGCCGGCCTGCCCAAAGGCCTGTTGCAGGTGTTGCCGGGCGGGGCAGTGGCCGGCGAGGCGCTGTGCCGCGACCCCTATGTGCGGATGATCGCGTTCACCGGTTCCACCGCCGCGGGTCGCAAGGTCGCGGAGGTGGCGGGTCGTCATCTGAAGAAAGTGGCCTTGGAGCTGGGTGGTAAGAACTCGCTGATCGTTCTCGAAGACGCTGATCTCGATCTGGCGGCGAGCAATGCCGCCTGGGGCGCCTGGTTGCATCAGGGGCAAATCTGCATGGCCACCGGACGCATCCTGGTCCATGAATCGATTGCTGAGGAGCTGGTTCGCCGCTTGGCCGAAAAAGCCCGGACGATCACGGTCGGCAATGCCGCTCGTGGCGAGGCGGTGCTCGGGCCCTTGATCAACCAGCGCCAGTTGCAACGCGTGCATGAAATCGTCACGGACAGTTTGAGGGGGGGGGCAAGGCTGGAGGCGGGTGGCGAGTTTGACCAGCTCTTCTACCAACCCACGGTGCTTTCCGGCGTGCGTCCGGGCATGCGCGCGTTCGACGAGGAGATCTTCGGCCCGGTGGCCACGGTGGTGAGTTTCACCAACGACGAGGAGGCCATCGAATTGGCCAATCGCACCGAGTACGGCTTGTCGGCGGGAATCATCTCGCCTTCACTCGGACGCGCGATGGCGATGGGCGAGCGACTCAATTGCGGCCTGCTGCATATCAACGACCAGACGGTGGCTGACGAGTGCATCAATCCGTTCGGCGGGCGTGGCAGTTCGGGAAATGCCGGCAGCGTGGGTGGTCCGGCCGACTGGGACGAATACACCCAATGGCAGTGGGTGACGGTCAAGGACACCGCGCCGCGCTACCCGTTCTGAGAAAGACAGGCCGACGCGAGCGATCGGCCAGCCTGGTGAACACACAAAAACAATAAGAGGACACAACATGAAGCTTGATAACAAGATTGTGCTGGTGACCGGGGTCTCCTCGGGTATCGGCGCCGCCACGGCAAGCCTGCTGCGCTACCACGGCGCCCAGGTGATCGGCGTGGATCTGAAGGCTCCGCACATGACCCTGGATGGCTTTGTCCTGGGCGATTTGAGCAGCGCCGAGAGTATCGACCGGCTGTTACCGCAGCTACCCGCACGGATCGATAGCCTGTGCAATATCGCCGGAGTCCCGGGTACCGCCGACCCGCAACTGCTGGCGCAGGTCAACTACCTCGGCTTGCGTCACCTGAGCCGCGCGCTGCTGCCGCGCATCACGGCGGGGGGCAGCATCGTCAATATCGCCTCGATCCTTGGTGCCGAGTGGCCGCTGCGCCTGGAGCTGCACAAGGAGCTGGCGCGCATCGAGGGTTTTGCCGCCGCGCAAGCCTGGCTGGCCGGGCACCCGGTCCCGGACCAGACCTGCTACCAGTACTTCAAGGAAGCCTTGATCGTCTGGAACTATCTGCAGGCCCAGCCCTGGTTTCTCGAGCATTCGGTGCGCATGAACAGCGTGGCGCCAGGCCCGGTGTTCACCCCCATCCTCGGCGACTTCGTGAGCATGCTCGGCGAGGCCCGGACCCAGGCCGATGCCCATCGCATGAAGCGTCCCGGTTATGCCGATGAGGTGGCGGCGGTGATCGCTTTCCTGTGTGCCGACGAGTCGCGCTGGATCAACGGCGTCAACCTGGCCGTCGATGGCGGATTGGCTTCTACCTACATCTGAAACACAAACCCGTAAACAGCGGCGCAGGCCGCTACCCGAGCGTGTTGGCTGGCGCCATACGTGCAAAGCCATGCCAAAAATAAAAATAATGAGGAGCGTCCATGGACAACGTAACAGGTGGCTTTCGTTTCAGGCACGGTGCCCTGTTTCTGGTGTTATGCAGCGCAGGCGCGATGCTTGAAAGGGCCGAGGCGATGCAATTGGATCTCGGCGATTCCGACTGGAAACTGCGCTGGGACAACACCATCAAGTACAGCCAGGCCTGGCGTCTGCAGGGGCAGGACAGCCGCTTGACCAATGCACCAACCGCCAACGGCCTGTACCCCTCGATCCAGGGCCAGGGTGATAAAAATTTCAGCACCGGCCTGGTTTCCAACCGCCTGGACCTGTTTTCCGAAATGGACCTCAGTCGGCAGAACTACGGGCTGCGGGTGAGCGGCGCGGCCTGGTACGACGATATCTACAACCAGGGAACCGACAGCAGCGAACAACCGCATTTCCTCAGTGACACTCGCAAGCTCAATGGTCGCGACGCCGAAATCCTTGATGCCTTCGTGTTCCTGCGGGGGGATCTCGGTGAAGACTCCCAGGGCGTGGTGCGTCTGGGGCGGCATAGCCTGGTCTACGGTGAAAGCCTGTTCTATGGCGGCAATGGTATCGCCAATGCCCAGGGCCCGACCGATGTGGTCAAGTTGCTCAGTGTGCCAGGGACCCAGTTCAAGGAGATCCTGCGTCCGGTCAACCAGATCTCCGGGCAGTTGCAGATCAACCCGCAGTTGTCGGTGGGCGCCTACTACCAGTTCGAGTGGGAGCGCTCCAACCTGCCGGGTGCCGGCAGCTACCTGAGCGATACCGACGCCATCGGCTACGGCAGCGGTTCGCTGCGTGAGGTGTTCGGTAATGACACGGTGAACGCGGGTGATCTGAAACCGAAAAACTCGGGGCAGGGCGGTATGCAGATTCGCTTCAAACCGAGCGGGACCGAGTTGGAACTGGGTTTTTACGCCGCGCAATATCACGACAAAACTCCGATCGGCCTGTACGCCTACCTCGACGGCCCGGCCGCCGCGGCCAGCAGGTTGCCGATCCTGGGCGCTTATCGTCAGGTCTACGCCGAAGATATCCGCACGGCTGGCATGAGCTTCTCCACGGCCCGGGGCCCGTTCAACTTTGCCGGTGAAACCTCGATTCGCTGGAATGCGCCGCTGGTGAGCAATCTGCAAGTGGTGACCCCGGGCATGTTGGCGGACGGCGGCGACCACTCGCTGTTTGCCCGCGGCAAAACCGCCCACGCCAACCTGTCGGCGATCTATCTGTTGTCGCCGACGGCCTTCTGGGATGGCGGCTCGGCCCTGGCCGAGCTGGCCTGGAACCGCACACTGAGTATCACCGAGAACGCTGCGGCCCTGGACTCCAACACCACCCGCGATGCCACGGCGCTGCGGGTGCTGGTGGAGCCGGCGTATTTCCAGATTGTCGATGGGGTCGACCTGACCGTGCCGATCGGCATGGGCGTGGTGCTCGACGGACGTTCTTCGGCGGTGAACAAATCGGGCTTCGGTAATACCCACTCCGGCGACTGGAGTGTCGGGCTCAAGGCCACCTATCTGCAGCGCTGGGATGTCGGCCTGAACTACGTGAACTTCTTCGGCGCACCGAAAGCCGGGCTGCGTCAGGACGGCAATTTCAGCTACGGGCAATCGCTGGCCGACCGCGACTTCGTTTCGCTCTATGTGAAAACCTCATTCTAACAAGGTGGATTCGCCATGCAGAACAACGCTTTTCTCAATACCTGCGTCCTCACCCTGGCCCTGGCCGGCATCAGCCTGGCGCAGGCGGCGGTGTCGCCCGAACAGGCCGCCCGCTTGAAATCCGAACTGACACCCCTTGGCGGCGAGCGCGCCGGCAACGCCGATGGCAGCATCCCGGCCTGGAATGGCGGCTATACCCAGGTCGCGCCCGGCTACAAAGCTGGTGACAAGCGTGCCGATCCATTCGCCGGGGAGAAACCGCTGTACTCGATCAAGGCCGCGAATATGGCGCAGTACGCCAACGAGTTGGCCGAAGGCACCAAGATTCTGTTGAAGAAATACCCGGACTATCGCCTGGACGTCTATCCGACCCACCGTTCGGCCGCCGCCCCGCAATGGGTGTATGACAATACTGCGAAGAATGCCGTCCGTGCCACGTTGGACGTCGAGAGCGAGAAAGTCACCGGCGCCTATGGCGGTATCCCGTTTCCGATTCCCGACAACGGCGCGCAAGTCCTGTGGAACTACCGATTGTCCTGGCAGGGCGGTGACACCATCAGTTCACCTTTCGACACCTGGCTGATGACCGCGGGCGGCAAGAAAGTCCAGGCCACCCGGGCGCTGTATACCTACCAGTTTCCCTATTACATCGAAAGCGGCAGCCCGGAAAATTTCTCCGGCAAATACCTGATTGGCAAACTGTTCACCGAGCTGCCGTCGTCCAAGGCTGGTGAAGGCCTGATGACCCATTGGGACCTGGACCCGGCCAACCGTGCGGCCTGGCAGTACCTGGTCGGTCAGCGCCGGGTGCGCCGGGCACCGAATATTGCCTATGACACCCCGGACTTCGTCACCTCTGGTGTCGGCCTGTTCGACGAAGCCTTCATGCTGTTCGGGCCGACCGACCGCTACGACCTCAAGCTGATGGGCAAGAAAGAACTGATCGTCGCTTACAACAATAACCGCGCCGGCCTGGCCAAGAGCGATGATCTGGTCAAGCCGAACTTCCTCAATCCCGACCTGGTGCGCTGGGAGAAACATCGGGTCTGGGTGGTCGAGGCCACGCTCAAATCCGGCAAGCGTCATGTGGTGCCGCGTCGGACCTACTACATCGACGAGGACTCTTGGCAGATCCTGATGGCTGACGGCTATGACGCCCAGGGCAAGCTGGGGCGCCAGATGTATTCGCTGACGCTGTTGGCGCCGGACTTGCCGGTGCTGACCGCGCAGGTCATGTGGGGCAGTTACAACCTCGACACCGGCGCCTACTTCCTCAACTCATCGAGCAATGACCTGGCGGTGCAGTACCAGAAAGTCGCGAAACCTTCTGCCTCCTTCTTCACGCCGGACGCCATGGCCAACGAAAACATGCGTTGAACCACGGGCAGCCGTGGCGGGCGAGCAGCCCGTCACGGTCGCCAGTGACTTTCCAAGCAGGATAAAAATATGAATGTTGAAAGAATCTTTGCGCGTATTGGCCGGCGATGGGGCCCCTGTGCCTTGGTCTTGTACCTGTGGGCGAGCATGTCCACTGCAGCGCAGGCCGCGACCTTTGCGGTACTGCAGCAACCGGCACTGCCCACCACCAAGGCCCCGCGCGCGGTATTGCTCGGCTTGGCCCGGGCCGGGGAGCGTTTGGTGGCGGTCGGTGAGCGCGGCATCGTGCTGCTCTCGGACGACTCGGGGAAAAGTTGGCGTCAGGCCAGTGTGCCGGTCAACGTCAGCCTGACGGCGGTGCAATTCGTCGATGCCCGGCAGGGTTGGGCAGTCGGTCATCTGGGGGTGGTATTGCACAGTGAGGACGGCGGTGAAACCTGGCACAAACAGCTCGACGGCGAAGCTGCCGCCGCGCTGGCGGTGCAGGCCGCGCAGCGCGATGCCGAGCAACCGCGTGGTGCCAGCAACCTGGAGCAGGCCCGGCATCTACTGGGTGACGGACCGGACAAGCCGTTTCTCGATCTGTACTTCAGTGATCGGCTGCACGGCTACGTCGTCGGCGCCTACAACCAGATCTATCGCACCGACGACGGTGGGCGAAGCTGGCAGCCCTGGATGTGGCATGTGGACAATCCACAAGGCCTGAACTTCTACGGCATTCGTGCGGCAGGCAACGATCTGCTGCTGGTAGGCGAGCGAGGCCTGTTGCTGCGTTCGAGCGACGCCGGGGATTCGTTCCAGGCCCTGAAGTCACCTTATGAAGGTAGTTTTTTCGGCCTGCTCGGCACCCGTGAGGGCGCCTTGATTGCCTATGGTTTGCGCGGTAACGCCTGGTGGTCGGATAACCGTGGCAACAGTTGGCGACGCCTCGACACCGGTGTCGAGTCAACGCTGGCGAGTGCCATCGAACTACGGGATGGCAGCCTGCTGCTGGCCAGCCAGAGCGGGGAACTGCTGCTCAGCCATGACCAGGGTCGCAGCTTCGACAAACGTCAGAGCCGCGACGGCGCGACGGTCGCGGCCGTGCAACAGGCAGCCGACGGCAGTCTGGCCAGTGTCGGTTTGACTGGCGTGGCCGCCGACCAGGATTCGCGGGCCTCCGGCAAACCTTGAAACTTCACGGTGTAGCGCTATCGGGCCATGGCCCGTGCAACAGGAGTCAGACTTGAAAGACGACAAAACGCAAACCGTGATCAGTCGCCTGGAGGATTTCGACCAGGCTTCGGGCAACTTCGCCGAGCGGGCGATCTTCAACCACCGTCCGTGGGTGATCCTGCTGTGTCTGCTGGTGACCCTGCTGCTCGGCTGGCAAGCCACGCGCATCGGCATCAACGCCAGCTATGAGAAAACCATTCCCAGCGGCCACCCCTATGTTGCCAACTTCCTGAACAATCGCAGTGAGCTGAGTGGCTTGGGCAACTCGTTGCGGATTGCCGTGGAGGTCAGGCAGGGCAGCATTTTCACCAAGGGCTACCTTGACACGCTGGCCAAGCTCAACGACGAGCTCTATTTGCTGCCGGGCGTGGACCGGCCCTACATGAAATCGCTATGGACTCCGACCACGCGCTGGACCGCGGTGACGGAAGAGGGCCTCGATGGCGGTACGGTGATCCCTGACGACTACGACGGGTCTGCCGCCAGTATCGAGCAAGTGCGCACCAATGTTGCCCGCTCCGGTGAGGTCGGCCAGTTGGTGGCCGGCAACTTCAAGTCCAGCGTGATCTTCTTACCTTTGCTCGAAATCAACCCGCAGACCGGAAAAGCCCTGGACTACGGCCAATTTTCCCGACAGATGGAAGCCCTGCGCAACAAGTACCAGACCGAAGACCTGCGCATCCATATCACCGGCTTCACCAAGATTGCCGGCGATCTGATCGAGGGCTTAACCCAGGTCCTGCTGTTTTTCGTGGTGGCGGTACTGGTGACCGTGGTAGTGCTTTATGGTTATACCCGGTGCGCGCGTAGCACCCTGCTGGTGGTGATCTGTTCGCTGGTGGCGGTGCTCTGGCAACTGGGTCTGCTGGCGACCCTGGGTTTTGAGCTGGACCCTTACTCGGCGTTGGTGCCGTTTCTGGTGTTCGCCATTGGCATGAGCCATGGTGCACAGAAGATGAATGGCATCATGCAGGACGTCGGTCGCGGTACCCACCGGGTGGTGGCCGCGCGTTATACCTTCCGTCGACTGTTCGCCGCCGGGATGGCCGCGTTGCTCTGCGATGCGGTGGGTTTCGCGGTGTTGCTGCTGATCAATATCCGGGTGATCCAGGACCTGGCGATCACCGCCAGCCTCGGTGTGGCGGTGCTGATCTTCACCAACCTGATCCTGCTGCCGATCCTGCTCAGCTATGTCGGTGTCAGCTCGGCAGCGGCAAAACGCAGCCTGAGCTCGGAAACCGCCGGGCTGCAGACGCGGATCAAGCATCCATTGTGGCACTTTCTCGATCGGTTCACCCAGCGCCGCTGGGCCATTGGCGTGCTGCTCGGCGGCCTGCTGCTGGCCGCGCTCGGTTTTGCCATGAGCCTGCAACTGAAGATCGGCGATCTCGATCCCGGTGCCCCGGAGTTGCGAGTCGACTCGCGCTACAACCGTGACGCGCAGTTCATGACCGGCAACTATGCGGCCAGCTCGGATATTTTCGTGGTCATGATCAAGACTCCGGAGGATCAGTGCACACGCTATGCCAGCCTGGCCGCGGTGGACGAGTTGGCCTGGCGGCTGGAGCAACTGCCCGGAGTGGAGTCGACCTCCTCGATGGCGGCGTTGAGCAAGATGGCAACAGTCGGTTACAACGAAGGCAACTTCAAATGGTATGAGCTGATCCCCAATGACGGCGCGCTGGGCGCGGTACAGACTCGGGCCCCACGGGAGCTGTTCAACCAGGGCTGCTCGATGCTCTCGCTGTACGTTTACCTGGCCGATCACAAGGCCGATACCCTGAGCCGGGTGGTGGCGGCCAGTGAGCAATTTATCGCCGGGCATCCGGTGCCTGAGGTCAAGTTCATGCTGGCCGCCGGCAGTGCCGGCATCGAAGCCGCGACCAATATAGTGGTAAAAAAATCCATGCACGAGATGCTGTTCTGGGTGTATGGCGCGGTCAGCCTGCTGTGTCTGCTGACCTTCCGCAGTTGGCGTGCCACCCTCTGCGCGATGCTGCCACTGATGCTCACCTCGATTCTGTGCGAGGCGCTGATGGTGACATTGGGGATGGGGGTGAAAGTCGCGACTCTGCCGGTGATCGCCCTTGGCGTGGGCATCGGCATTGACTATGCGCTCTATGTCTTGAGCGTGATCCTGGCGCGGATGCGTGTCGGTGACAGCCTGGCCCAGGCCTATTACCAGGCACTGCTGTTCACTGGCAAGGTGGTGCTGTTGACCGGTATGACACTGGCGGTAGCAGTGTCGACCTGGGCTTTCTCGCCGATCAAGTTCCAGGCCGACATGGGCATCCTGTTGGCCTTCATGTTCCTGGTGAATATGCTCGGCGCCTTGATCCTGCTGCCGGCACTGGCCTGGTTGCTGCTGCCGCGCAAGGTCTTCGCAAAAAAGCCTGAAGCGAGCCTGCTGGTGCACTGATGCGAGAACCGCGGCCCAGTGCGTGGGCCGCAGTCCAAGCGCCATCAATAACGGATCATCGCCGACGCGATCACACGGTTTGAAATCCGCCTGACAGCTTCTGCTTCAAGTAACTGACCAAAGCCGTCACCGATTTAGGGACATGGGGCGAGTAGGGGCGGATGAGATAAATCTCGTCGGCGAAGGCCCCCGTCAACGTCCAGCCCCTGAGCACCTGCACCAGCTTGCCGCTGGACAGCGCGGCATGGGCGCTGAAGTCAGGTAGCAGGGCGATGCCCAGATGACTGAGCGCCGAGTCGCGCAACGCTTCGCTGTTGTTGGTGGCAAAGCTGCCGGTGATGGGCACCGTGATGCGTTCTACATCTTTTGCGCTTCGTTTGGTTCGTTCGAAGGTCCAGGCGGGCTGATCAGTGCCGCGTGGGTAATACAGACAATTGTGTGCGGGGAGCTCTCCAGGCTCTCGGGGTTCACCCTCGCGCTGCAGGTATTCCCGGGTGGCGACGAGCACGGAAGCGGTGTCGCAGAGCTTCCAGGCCACATGTGTTTCCGGTACCTGGAAACCATGCCTCACTGCCAGGTCATATCCCTCGGCGGCCAGTGAACTCAGGGCATCGGAAACATCCAGCTGAATGCGCACCTGCGGGTACTGCTGGAGGAATTCAGCGAGGTGAGGCACCAGTTGCTGCCGGGCGAAGGCAACGGGCGCGGTCAGACGTAGCAGGCCGCGGATTTCCCCGGCCGAGTCCCGCACCGAGGAAAAACTGCGGGCAATCTGCTCATAGGCGCTGCGCACTTCCCGGGTCAATGACAGCCCGGCATCGGTAAGCCGCACGCTGCGTGTGGTGCGGGTCACCAGGCGTGTGCCGGTGGCCTTTTCAAGATCGCTGATACGTTGGCTGACTGCGGATTTACTGACACCCAGGCGTGTCGCCGCCGCAGTATAGGTGCCCTGTTCCTCCAGTACCGATAGCCAGTGGATATGGCTCCAGAGCCCTTCGATTTCAGATTTTTCCACGATTTTATTGTTCTCATAAATGCACAATCAGTTCTGGATTCTGCTCTGGTTTTGAACAAACTGAAAGCCTATCGTGAGTTTCACCGCTGGCTTGCAACGCTGCCGGCCCGACTCTCAACCTGGACCCATTGCCATGACCCCCTCGATCGAGCATTTCATCAATGATCAACGCGTTTCCCGCGATGATCGCTATCAGGACGTCTACAACCCAGCCACGGGTGAGGTGACCGGGCGCGTTGCGCTGGCGAGCCGCCAGACCGTTTGCGAAGCTGTCGAGGCGGCCAAGGCGGCGTTCCCGGCGTGGAGCGATACTCCACCCATCCGCCGTGCGCGGGTACTTTTCCAGTACCTGCACCTGCTGCGCATGCGCAAGGACGATCTGGCCCGCATTATCGTCGCCGAGCACGGCAAGGTCTTCACTGACGCCCAGGGTGAAGTGGACCGTGGTATCGATATTCTGGAGTTCGCCTGTGGTATTCCAAACCTGCTCAAGGGCGATCATTCCGACCAGGTGTCCCGAGGCATGGATAACTGGACCATGCGCCAGCCGCTGGGTGTTGTCGCCGGTATCACGCCCTTCAACTTCCCGGTGATGGTGCCCATGTGGATGTACCCGGTTGCCATCGCTGCCGGTAATACCTTCATTCTCAAACCGAGCCCGACTGATCCGAGCGCCGCGCTGTTCATGGCTGAGTTGCTTCGCGAAGCCGGGTTGCCCAAAGGTGTCTTCAACGTCGTGCAGGGCGACAAGGAATCAGTTGATGCACTGATCGGGCACCCCGACGTCAAGGCGATCAGCTTCGTGGGTTCCACGCCTATCGCCCAATACATCTACGAAACCGGCGCTCGTCACGGTAAACGCGTGCAAGGCCTGGGCGGCGCGAAAAACCACATGGTCGTCATGCCCGATGCGGATATCGAGCGTACCGTCGATGCGCTGATCGGTGCCGCGTTCGGCAGCGCCGGCGAACGTTGCATGGCCATCTCGGTGGCGGTCCTGGTCGGCGATGTGGCGGACCAGGTGGTCGCGGCACTGACCCGGCGCGGTCGTGAGTTGAACATCACCGACGGCCGCGACCTGAAGGCGGAGATGGGGCCGATCGTTTCGCGGGCCGCCCGTGAGCGAATCAGCGGTTACATTGCTCAAGGCGTGGAGGCTGGCGCGCAGTTGCTGCTCGATGGCCGGGACTTTGTACCGGCCGAGCCAGGCCTGGAGAACGGATTCTGGTTGGGGGCGACACTCTTCGACCACGTCACCGCCGAGATGAGTATCTACCGCGAAGAGATCTTTGGCCCGGTCCTGGCCTGCGTGCGCGTACCTGACTTCGTCGCAGCGTTGAAATTGGTCAACGAACATGAGTTCGGCAATGGCGTCAGTTGTTTCACCCGCGACGGCAATGTCGCCCGCGAATTCGCCCGCCGTATCGAAGTGGGCATGGTCGGCATCAACGTGCCAATTCCGGTGCCGATGGCCTGGCATGGCTTTGGCGGCTGGAAGAAAAGCCTGTTCGGTGACATGCACGCTTATGGAGAGGAGGGCGTGCGCTTCTACACCAAGCAGAAGTCGATCATGCAGCGCTGGTCGGAGAGCATTGAACAGGGGGCCGAGTTTGCGATGCCTGTCTCAAAGTGATCTGAGTCTCAAGCGTTACGAGAAAGTACCCACGGAGGTTGATACCTCCTGGACGCTATTCGCGCGGATCCACCGAGTCCTGGAATACGTGCATGGCCACTATGCACATGCACTCGCTATTCCCGCGTTGGCCGAGATGGCCTGCGTCAGCGTATCGGCATTCCATCGGATGTTCAGGCCGGCGACTCGGTTTGGTGGCATTGCGATGTAATCCATAGCGTTGCGCCCGTGGACAATCAACAAGGCTGGGGGAACGTCATGTACGTGCCCGCGGCACCTATGTGCCCGAAAAACCTGCGTTACGCCAGGGAGGTGTTCAGGGCATTCGAGCAGGGCGTGTCCCCTGACGATTTTTCTCGTGAAGATTACGAAAAGGCCTGGGAGGAGCGTTTCACCGTAGGTGGACGACGGCAAACCGTCTGACATATGGCCGCGGTTCACGGAATGGCTCAGAGACTCGTGCTGGCAGGCATTCATTGCCTCGTGCTTGAGCTAAATCAAACTGGGGGAGGGGGCTGCGGGCGCAGTCTTGGAGGTGTGCCGGTACTTGAACTCTGGCGTCGAACCGAGGTGTGTGATGGGTCAATATCAACGTTTATTATTGATCGTCGATGGAACCCAGCAGCAGTCGCCGGCGATGCGTCGTGCTTTCGCGTTGGCCAAGGCAAGCGGCGCGGCGTTGGATATACGGGCCATTGTCGGACCTCTGCCGATGGTTCATTTTTGGCAAGGGAATGACGGCGAAATCGATCAACAACGTTATCTGCGCCGCTATCGTCGCTGGGAGGCTGATGAGGTTGAACGGCTCAGGGGCCAGGGGTTGGAGGTGACGGTGCAAGTGATCTGTACGACCCATCCGCTGCTGGACATCTTGCAGACGATCGAAGAGCTCAAGCCCGATCTGTTGATCAAGGATGTCACCATGGAATTGCTACTCAAGCGAGTGTTTATCACACCACTCGATTGTCACTTGCTGCGCGAATGTCCGATTCCCGTACATTTAGTCAATCAGGCTCGTTATGGGCTGCCACACCGGGTCGTGGCCGCGGTCGACCCCCTCGATCCATCGACACAAATCAGTGGTCTGAATGACACGATCATTCATACCGCCAACACATTGGCCTTGCAATGCGATGTTCCACTTCATCTGCTTTACGCCTATGACTTGTCGCCAGCCTTCAATGGCGATGCGCCGCTGATCCAGGGTGGCTGGGGCGAGGACTTTATCGAGGAGTTGCGTGAATCCCTGCACCTGGCTTTTGTCACCCTGGCTGATCGCTATGATATCCCACCCGACCGGCGACATTTTGTCATGGGACTGCCGGTACCGGTGATCAGTGAGTTTGTCAAAGAGTACCTGGCCGATGTGGTGGTGATGGGAACGGTGCATCGGGTGGGGGTCGATAGATTGATCGGTAGCAATACCGAGCGGGCACTGTATTCGGTGCCGGGCAGCATTCTCGCGGTCAGAGCGCTGATCTGATTATCATTGCCTTGAGGTGTCGACGTGTACGCGTTCTTGCCACGCGAGTTACCGGAGCAACTCTTCATATTGACCGAGCTGGCGCTCAACCTGCGCTGGACCTGGAATCATGCGCTCGACGATCTCTGGAAAGCGATTGATCCGATGCTATGGGAACGTACCCATAATCCCTGGATGATCCTGCAGAACGCGTCGCCGCAGCGTTTTGAGGAGCTCTGCCGGGATGCCTCGTTCTCGCACAAGTTCGCGCAGGCCATCGAAGAGCACCGGCGCTATCTCGGCGAGCCGGGCTGGTATGCCCAACTGCCGGCGCCCGCCGAGTCGGCGCGGATCGCTTACTTCAGCATGGAGTTCGGTCTGAGCGAGGCCTTTCCGCTCTACGCCGGCGGACTCGGTGTGCTGGCCGGGGATTATCTTAAGACGGCCAGCGACCTGGGCGCTCCGGTAGTCGGAGTGGGCTTGCTCTATCAGGAAGGCTATTTTCGGCAAAGCATCGACTTGGCCGGTCGGCAGCATGAGGCCTATCCCTATAACGACCCGACCAGCCTGCCGATCCAGCCGGCCATCGGCAGCGACGGCGCCTGGCTGAAAGTTGCGCTGGAGCTTCCGGGCCGCACATTGTATTTGCGGGTGTGGCAGGCCATCGTCGGACGTACGCGCCTGTATCTGCTGGACAGTAACGATCTGCTCAATGGCGCCGGCGACCGCGGGATCACCTCCAAATTGTACGGCGGCGGTTCGGAAATGCGTCTGCTCCAGGAAGTGGTGCTCGGTATCGGCGGCTGGACGGTGCTCGAGGCCCTGGGGATTGACGTGGACGTGTGCCATCTGAACGAAGGCCATGCCGCCTTGCTGGTGCTGGAGCGTGCCCGCTGCTTCATGCGCAAGATGGGCATATCGTTCCGGGAAGCCTGGTGGGCCACGCGTGCCGGCAATGTCTTCACCACGCATACGCCGGTGGCGGCGGGGTTTGATGTCTTTCCCGCCGCGCTGATCGGCAAGTACGCCCGCGGCTACCTTGAAGACGGTGATATTTCATTGCGCGAACTGCTGGCATTGGGCCGGCGTGATCCGCTGGACGACAACGAGCCGTTCAACATGGCTTTTCTCGCCCTGCGTGGCTGTGCCCAGTGCAATGCAGTCAGTCGCCTGCATGGCGAGGTCAGTCGTCGACTGTTCAGCGGTCTCTATCCACGCTGGCCATTTCAGGAAATACCCGTGGGGCATGTGACCAACGGCGTCCATGTGCCTTCCTGGGACTCCGTGTGGTCCGATCACCTGTGGACCAGCAGTTGTGGCAAGGAGCGCTGGCTCGGTAGCGTGGAGTCGCTCCCGGGGCCACTTTCCAACAGTGACGACAAGGCCCTGTGGACCATGGCCGGCGAGCAACGCCTTGATCTGGTGAAGTACGCGCGCCAGCGTCTGGCCTGGCATCTCGGGCAGCGTGGCGAGTCCGCGCAACGGGTTGCAGAGGCCGCGCAGGTGCTCGATCCCAACTGCCTCACGCTCGGTTTCGCCCGGCGCTTCACCGACTATAAGCGCCCGAACCTGTTGCTGCATGACCCGCAGCGCCTGCGACGTCTGCTCACCGATGAGCAGCGTCCGGTTCAACTGATCATCGCCGGCAAGGCCCATCCCGATGACGAGCAGGGCAAGCAACTGATCCAGGCCTGGATGGAATTCGTTCATTGTCCCGGTCTGCGCCGGCACGTGGTGTTCCTGGAAGATTATGACCTCGAACTGGCCCAGCACCTGGTACAGGGCGTCGATGTCTGGATCAATACGCCGCGACGCCCCTGGGAAGCCTGCGGCACCAGCGGCATGAAGGTATTGGTCAATGGCGGATTGAACCTGTCCGAACGCGACGGCTGGTGGGCGGAGGCCTACCGGCCCGATTGCGGCTGGGCCATCGGCACTGACGCGCCCAGCGACGATGTGGCCGATGCCGAGTGCTTGTATCGCCTGCTCGAGGATGCCGTGGTGCCATCCTTCTACGCCCGCGACACCCAGGGCATTCCCCGTGCCTGGGTGCAACGCATGCGTGCCAGCATGTCGCAACTGGGGCCGCAGTTCAGCAGTAACCGCATGCTGCTCGAATACCTGGATGGTTTTTACCAACCAGCGATTCGAGCGTTCCGCCGCCGCCGCGAGGACCAGGCCGGGCTCGCACGCGAGCTTCTGGTGTGGGAGACGGGATTGACCGCGGGATGGGACAAAATACATTTTGGAACGCTCGATGCGAGTCTTGACGGCGCTCGGCTACATATCAGCGTGCCCGTCTATCTGGGGGAGATCGCCCTGGAATGGGTAAGGGTAGAACTTTGTGCTGCCCCGCGCGACGAGTTCCCGGCGCAATGCCTGCCGATGAATGCCACCGGCCCGATTCCCGGCAGCGTCCACGGCTATATCTTTTCCCTCTCGCTGGCTGCCACGCGGCCCCTGGATGATTACACCCCACGGGTGCGCGCCTGGCACCCGGAGGCCTTTCTGCCGGCGGAAAACGCACTGATCGCATGGCAACGTTGAGGCCAGTTCAGTGGTCGTAGGCCTCGAAGCCGGAAACCACATCGAACAGCTCTTCGTCGATGGTGTCCTGGCGGAGTCGGTGAAAATCGTCCCCCAGGGTTTTCAGCAGTTCGCCGATGTTTTTCTCCGCCCGCTGCATGGCCGCCAAGCGACTGGCATTTTCGCTGGCCAACGACTCCGCGCAGCTACGGAACAGCGAGACAAACAGATACTCGCGAATAAACGCGAGCAACACCTGTTCGCCGTTTTGCTGAACTTCGGGAAGGTTATTGGTGGGCCAGGGCCTGCTGGCCAACTGGCGCTGCCAGGCATCGTCCAATGGCAGCATGCGCTGGCTGACCGATTCGTAGAGCGCCCCGGGTTTGGGGCGGTTGTGAAACAGGTAGACCTGATCGATTTCACCTCGCTCGCGTCGGCTTTCAAGCTCAAGCAGAACCTGGCTGACCAGGGGGGCGATCTCGACGATGGCGTTCGGCAGGATGAAGTCGCTGGAAATGCTCAATGGGCTGTCGGCGAGGCGTGATTGGATGCGCTCGCCAACCACCCAGAGCATTTTTTTGTTCGGTAAAGCGCCCAGCGTTGCCAGGACAAACTCGGCGAGCACATCGTTGAACTGGCCGACCAGTCCCTGATCGGAGCCGAACACCACCGCACAGACCGTCCCCGCGTCCTGCTGTTTGCGCCGGCCCAAGGCGCCGCCGTGGCGTTGGCGGAAACAGGCCAGCAGGCCGAGTTGCACCGTTCGGTCATAGTCCGCCAGCGAGCGCACGGCGTTCTCATATTGACTGATGTTCGACGCCGCCATCGCTTTCATCGTGCGCACCACGGATTCGAGATCGCCGGCACTGGCGATCTTGCGCCGCAGGCTGGCGCCGGTGTCGCTCATGACGGCACCTGGTCATCGGGCGCCGCCAGGAATCGCGCCACGGCCTGCCGGGCGAGTTCGGTCATCAACTTTTTGTCGGCATCGCTCAGTTTCTCGGCGCTTGCCAGACTCGCGCCGAGTGCGGCGGGAAGCTTGGCTGCCGCGGCCCAGACGGCCTGCTCGGCCCCCACCATGCGGGCCAGGGGGACTGGATCGAAGAGTCCCGCGGTCAAGGCCAGCAAAACGGTGATTTGCACGGCGGTCGACAGGAGCGAGAGCTCCTGCTGCTTGAGGCAGGCGCGAATACGCCGGCCATGCTCGATCAGTTGGCGAGTGGCCTCATCGAGGTGGGCGCCAAAGCGGGCGAAGGTTTCGAGTTCCTCGAACTGCGCATAGGCCAGCTTCAGGTCGCCGGCGACCGCACGGTAGGCAGCGCTTTGCGCCTTGCCGCCGACCCGTGAAACCGACTTGCCGACATCCACCGCCGGCAGCACCCCAAGTTCAAAAAGTGAAGGCGACAGATAGATCTGGCCGTCGGTGATGGAAATCAGATTGGTCGGGATATAAGCGGAAATGTCCTGGGCGGCGGTTTCGATGATCGGCAAGGCGGTCAGTGAACCCCCACCGAGTTCCGGGCGCAGATGCGTGCTGCGTTCGAGCAGACGCGAATGGATATAGAAAATATCGCCAGGAAAAGCCTCGCGTCCGGGGGGCCGGCGCAGCAGCAGTGACAGTTCCCGATAGGCTTGCGCATGCTGGGTCAGGTCGTCGTAGACCACCAGCACGTCACGGCCTTGCTCCATGAAGTACTCGGCGATGCTGGTTGCGGCATAGGGGGCGATATAGGCCAGCCCGGGCGCGTTGTTGCCTTCGCTGACGATTACCACGGTGTAGGGCAGGGCACCTTTTTCCCGTAGCGTGTCGATGAATTTGGCGACGCCGGAGGCACGCTGGCCAATGGCGCAATAGACACAGACGACGTTCTTGTCGCGTTGATTGATGATGGTATCGAGCGCGATGGTCGTCTTGCCGGTCTGTCGATCGCCGAGAATCAGTTCGCGTTGCCCACGCCCGACCGGAATCAGCGCATCGATCACCTTGATGCCGGTTTGCAGTGGGACGCTGACCGGAGCCCGGTCCATGATCGGCGCGGCCGGTCGTTCCAGCGGCAGGCGCGAGCCAGGTGGTAGCGGCGCCAAGCCATCGAGGGGCCGTCCCGTCGGATCGATGGTGCGCCCGAGCAGCGCGTCACCGACCGGTATATCAACGACATGCCCGCCACGCCTGACCGGGTCGCCGGCCTGCAGCTCCCAGTAATCGCCGAGCAGGACCACGCCGATTTCCTCTTCGTCGATATTGAAGGCGATGCCCTTGATCCCACGCGGAAATATCAGCACCTCCTCGAAGCCGACACTGGGCAGGCCGGACACCTTGGCGATCCCCGGTGCGACGCTACGCACCCGCCCGATCTCTTGGGGGGCCAGCGACGGCACAAAGGCCTCTGTCGCTTCCCGTATACGGGAAAAGGTCTGCTCCAGGACATTTCCCAGTGACTCATCAGGCATGGCTGTCTTCCTTTCCGGAGACGGCATTGGTCGCCGTATTGACCGTGAGCAGATCGCCGACGGTGCTTTCCAACTCCGTCAGGTAGTGGGCGATGCTCCACGCCACCTGTTGTCCGTCGGTACAAAGCTCGATGCCACTGACCAGCTCCGCCGCCGTTTCGAAGCTGACCGTGGTGACACGCCCGAGCAGTGCCTGGAGTTCCGCTTCGAGGCTGGCACGATGCGCCGCCGATAGCTCAAAGGTGCTACGCACGACTATCGGCAGGGCCTTGTTCTGCAGGGCGCCGGCCAGCCTTTGCTGGTCGGCGGCACCCAGGGACCGCAGACGCGCTATGAAGGTGGAGACCATTCGCTCTTCCAGTGTCGCGCCGGCCAAGTCGCTCAATGCCTTGCGCGCAATGCTGAAGACCTCCTGTTGCGTACGGCGAAAGATTTCCTGATGCAGGGCCTGGGCTTCACTGCGCAGGCTGTCCTGCTGCCTGGCGCCCAGGTTGATGGCTTCCTGGCGTGCGGCATCGAGCAGGCGCTGGCGCTCGCTGTTCGCTGCGTCGGTTGCCTGGCTGAGCAATGCCGCGCGCTCCTTGTCGAAGGCGGCGTTCTTGCGCTGGTATGCTTCACGTTCCTGTCCGGCCTCGGTTTTTTCCGCGTCGGCGTCCGCCAGTTCCTTGGCAATACGCTGTTCACGGGCGTCGATGGCATTGAGTATCGGATGATAGAGAAAGCGCTTGAGCAACCAGACCAGAATCAGGAAGTTGAGGATCTGTGCGCCGACAGTGAACCAGTCGATAAGCATGATCTACTTTCCAGCGACCTGAGCGATGGCGTGGCTCCAGAATGGGTTGGCGAAAATCAGGATCATCGAGACGACGAAGCAGTAGATGGCCACCGATTCGACCATCGCCAGGCCGACAAACAGGGTGCGGGTAATGGTCGCCGATGCGTCGGGTTGTTGCGCCAGGGCGCTGAGCGCGGTGGCTACCGCGCGACCTTCGCCGAGCGCCGGGCCGATACTGCCGATGGCGATGGTCAGGCCCGAGGTAATGATCGATGCCACCGCGATAATTGTCATGCTGTCCATGGTCACGCCTTCCGGGGGGTCATGTGGTTGAGGCTGGTTCGGGGGTTCTGGGCGACTTGCGCGAGCGGGTTGCCGCGGCGATGTAGACCGCCGCCAGGATGCTGAAAATGTAGGCCTGGACCATGCCGGTCAACAGTCCCAATGCGCTCAGGAGCACGGGAAAGATGAAGGGGGTGATGGTCAGCAGGATGGCCAGGATCATCGTGCCGCTCATCATGTTGCCGAACAGCCGGGCCGCCAGGGCCAAGGTGCGCGACAACTCGCTGACGATATTGAAAGGCAGCATGATCACCGTCGGTTTCAGGTAGGCGTTCAGGTATTCAGCCAGGCCGCTTTCGGCAATACCGAACAACGGCACGGCAATGAACACACAAATGGCCAGCGCCGCGGTGGTCGACAGGGATCCGGTCGGTGGCTCGTAGCCAGGCACGATGGTGAACAGGCTGGCCGCTCCCACGAAGAGGAACAGGGTGCCGAGAAAACCCAGGTATTTGCGCGGCTGGACCAGGCCGACTTCGCCGATCTGCGTGACGATGCCGGTCACCACAATTTCCAGCAGGTTCTGCCAGCGGCTGCGCTCCAGCCCTGTCGCCAGACGCCGGGTGATCAGATGGGAGCCCAGTGTCAGCACCAGCATCAGCCCCCAGGTGAAGGCGATGGTCGCGTTGATCTTGAACAGGCCGTATTGCCACAGCACGATGTCATCCGGACTAAGGTGCATGGTCACCCTCCGGGTTCACCGGCGTCGGGCGCGAGAGTCGCATGATGAACAGGCGCGTCACGACAAAGCCGAACAAGGCGGCCAGCCAGCGCTGCCAGGTGTCGCCGCAGGCCAGGTAGAGACCCACCAGGACGATGGCTGTACGCACCAGCAGGCTGGCAAAAAACCACAACCCGACCCACTGCGACGCGATCGCCCGTCGAACAGTCCACCACAGGCCGCCAAAGAACAGGATACCCAGCACCACACCGGCCAGCAGGGGCGCCAGGAGGCTTAGCTCATTCATCGTCATCGGTCTCCTGTTCGCGTATTTCGCGCTCTTCCTTGGCCACCCAGTGCCAGGCATTGAAACAGCCCAGCACCAGGCCGGCGGCCATGAGTGCCAGGGTCCACGAGCGCCCGCCCGGGTAGCGGTCATCCAGCCACAGGCCGGCGGCCGCGCCGAGCAGGGTCGGAATCACCACCGACCAGCCGATCAGCCCCATCATCCCCAGGCCTGACCAGACCGTCCGCGTCCTATGGCGTTGAGCCTTGATTTTGCGGGCGGCCTTGCTGGCGACTTGTTGGCTGAAGGCTTTTTCGCCGGGTGTCGGCTTTTTCTCGTTATCACTCATGATGCAGGGCCGCAAAGCGACGAATAAAGCTGCTTTCCAGCTTGGCCAGGGTCGAGCGAATGCTTTGCTCTTGCTCGTGCCGGCTGAGGAACTCCCGTTCGATCACCTGGCGCAGCTGTGCAAGGTCCATGTTGCCGATCGCATCGCGCACGCAGACCAGGACTTCGCCGCCGGTTTTAACCAGCACGCCTTCATCAACCGCCAGGCAGACTTCGCCTCCCTCCCTCGTTTCATAGGTCAGGATGCCCGGCACCAGGGCCGCGGCGCAGTCGAGTCGGTTGGGCAGCAGGCCAAAGGCTCCGCTGAGTGATTCGGCAACGATGCGCAGGACCTCGAGCTCCTCGGCGAAGACCTTGAAAGGCAGCAGAATCCTAAGGTGCATGCTGGTTGACGGCATTTCTCCCCTCCGGGACGTGCTTGTCCATGGCTTCGTCGATGCTGCCAATCATGTACAGCGCCGTCTCCGGCACATCCTTGAACTCGTCTCGCAGGATACGCTCGCATCCGTCCAGGGCGTCCTTGAGGCTGACCAGCTTGCCCTGCATGCCGGTGAATTGCTCCGTGGTGAAAAACGGCTGGGTGAGAAAACGCTCCAGCCGGCGCGCGCGCGCCACCACATTGCGGTCTTCGCTCGACAATTGTTCGAGGCCGAGCATGGCAATGATGTCCTTGAGATCGGCATATTGCGCCAGGGTGCGGCGGATCTCCTGGGCCAAGGCGTAATGTCGCGCGCCGATAACCCCGGGCGTGGCCATTTTCGAGTTTGACTGTAGCGGATCGATGGCGGGGTAGAGCCCCTCGCTGGCCCGTTTGCGCGAGAGCACGATGGACGCCGACAGGTGCGAGAAGGTGTACATCGCAGCCGGATCGGTGAAATCGTCCGCCGGCACGTACACCGCCTGGATCGAAGTGATGGCGCCGGAGTCAGTATTGGCGATACGGTCCTGCAGTTGCGCCAGCTCGGTCCCCAGGGTCGGCTGATAGCCCAGGCGGGCCGGCATCTGCCCCATCAGCCCGGAGATTTCCATGCCGGCCTGAATGAAACGGTAGATGTTGTCGACCAGCAACAGCACGTCACGGTGCTCGTCATCACGGAAATATTCGGCCATGGTCAGTGCCACATGCCCGACCCGGAAGCGCGCCCCTGGCGGCTCGTTCATCTGGCCGAACACCATCACCATGTTGTCGAGCACGCCGGCCGACTTCATGTCGCGATAAAGCTCCTCGCCTTCGCGACATCGCTCGCCAATGCCGCAGAAGATGCTGACCCCCTCGCGCTGGCCGACCATATTGTGGATCATCTCGGTCAGCAGCACCGTCTTGCCGACTCCCGCGCCACCAAACAAACCGGCCTTGCCGCCGCGCTCCAGTGGCATCAGCACGTCAATGATCTTGACACCGGTCTCGAACACTTCGGATTGGGTCGTACGGTGCGCCAGTGGCGGAGGTGGGCAATGCACACTGCGCCAACCCACCTCGGGCGCCGGCAGCCGATCGATGGCGTTGCCGAAGACATCGAACATCCGTGACAGGATTTCCTTGCCGATGGGGGCCAATAGCGGCCCACCGCTATCAGTAACCGGCATACCCCGGGCAAGTCCCTGGGTGGGGGTCAAGGCGATGCCCCGCACACGGTGTGCGTCGAGCTGGGCAAAAACTTCAATGAAAACCTTGCCGTCCACCCCGGTATGCAACAGCGAGTGTATGGGCGGAAGCTGCGACTCGAAGTGAACGTCTACGACGCTGCCACGTACTGAAACGATGAGCCCCATATTCGAGAAGCCAGCCATGTTTTTCATGGTCTTGCCCATAAGCATCCAATCACCGGGATGCCGCAGTCCCGGCCGAGTTCAATAGTGACACGGCTGAAGTGAGCGAATGCTCCCAGCATAGCTGTCCTCCAGGCATGTGAATCAGGCAATCAACAAGTGATCCTGTACCTTCCTCACCCCTGGCACCGACCAGGCTGCCCGGGCGGCCAACTGGCGTTCACGCCATAGATTAACCTTGCCTTCGAGCTTCACCACATCGCCATCGACCTTGACGTGAATGCCCTTGGCATCGATCTCGGCGTTGCGCTTGAGGGCGTCTTCGATACGTTGCTGGATATCGACCACGTCCACCCGCGCCCGCAGGGTGATCTGATTATTCACCCCCAGCACACCGGACAGCTTGCGCACGGCCCGTTCTGCCGTTTCTTTCTGATACTGCCAGTCCACTTCGCCTTCCAGGGTGATCCAGCCTTTCTGCACAATGACCTTGACTGCGTCGTCGGCAATATCGGAGCTCCAGGAGATGATATGCAAAGCGCGGGTGGCGATGGTGTCGTCGTCCATGCCGGCACCTTTTGCCAGTCTGACCTGTATTTCTTCGGCCAGTGCGCGCACACCCTTGACGCTTTTCACCGCCTGCTCGGCGCTGACTTTCTGAGCGTAGCTTTTGACATGGCCGGAGAGTGTGACAACGCCGTTTTCCACCGCCACGCCGATGTTGGCTGCATCGATTTCAGGTTGGAATTCAAGCGCTTCCAAAATGGTATTACGCAGACTCAAATCGCTCATGATGGTGTCCTCTGACTGATGCTCGGGGGAGGGTCGCGGGAACCCGTCAATCTCTTCTACGCCTGAGCCACGGAAAATCATTGAGCTAAGTCAACTATGCCTTGTTGAGGCCGATCCCGACGTCGTGTCTTCCTTCTGCATGGTGTCGTAGCGTTTGCGGATCAATAGATAGCCATTTGTTGATCAAGATCAGAAGCCACTGGCAAGGGCTCCGGATACTGGCCGGACAACAACGTTCTACCGACTTGATAGCGGAAGGGAAAAATCATGGGCGTTGCAGTCACCTCCCGCCGGGGAGAGCGTTTCAACCTGTCGGCCAGCGAGCTGACCTCTTTACCGGTCTGCGCTTCGACGAGTGCTCCACTGCTGCAACTACTGACGTCACCGCCAAGTACCGCGGCCCTGACTCACAGAAGAAAGATTCTGTTTGTGACCTCGGAGTTGGCTGATCTGGTGAAAACCGGGGGGTTGGGCGATGTATCGGCCGCGCTGCCGCGAGCCATGCGCCATCAGCACGATGTCCGCGTGCTGATTCCTGGCTACCCGCAAGTGCTCGCCGGCGATAACCCGATGCATATCGTCGGTGAACTGGGGGGCTATGCGGCCCTGCCAGCGTGCAAGATCGGACGGATGGAGATGAAGGACGGGTTGGTCATTTATGTGCTGATCTGCCCTGAACTGTACGAACGTGAAGGCACACCGTATGTCGATAACAACGGCCGTGACTGGCCTGATAACCATATCCGCTTCGCCCGTCTCGGCCTTGCCGCCGCCGACTTCGCCATTGGCGCGGTGAAAACCTCGTGGTGTCCGGAGCTGGTGCATGCCCACGATTGGCCCGCTGGATTGGCTCCGGCGTATATGCGCTGGCGTGGCCAGTCGACACCCAGCATCTTCACCATCCACAACCTTGCCTATCAAGGCATGGTCAGCTCCAGCTGCAGCCGCGAACTGGGTATTCCCGACCATGCGCTGGGTGTCGACGGCATGGAGTTTTACGGCAAGCTCTCATTTATAAAGGCGGGCATGGCTTATGCCAGCCATATCACCACGGTGAGCGCGACCTACGCCAAGGAAATCACCACGCCGGCTTTTGGCTGTGGCCTGGAAGGCTTTCTGCAAAGCAAGGCCAGGCAAGGGTTGCTCAGCGGGATTCCCAATGGAATCGATGCCAGTTGGGATGCGCAAACCGATGAGCACCTGATTTGCCGGTTTGCCCCGAACGAATGGCCGCGCAAAGCAATCAACGCCGATCACATCCGCAGCCTGTTCGAGCTTGAACCTTGCGCCGGCCCGTTATTCGCCGTGGTATCGCGGCTGGTTTTCCAGAAGGGCCTGGACCTGACCATCGGTGTTGCCGAGCATATCGTCAGTCAGGGCGGACAAATTGCGATCATGGGTCGTGGTGAGCCGCAGGAAGAGGAAGCCATTCGCGCACTGGCCCTGCGTTTTCCGGGGCGGATCGGTGCGCATATCGGATTCAACGAAACGGATGCACGCCGCCTGTTTGCCGGTAGCGACTTCTTATTGATGCCGTCGCGTTATGAGCCTTGCGGCTTGAGCCAGATGTATGCCCAGCGCTTCGGCTCCTTGCCGGTGGCCCGTAAGACTGGCGGGTTGGCTGACACCATTGAAGATGGCGTGACCGGCTTTCTGTTCGAAGAGGCGACGCTGCAAAGCTATACCGCGGCACTGACGCGGGCGATCAAGGTGTTCGCCAATCCCCGATTGCTCAATGCCATGCGATGTCGTGCCATGGGCGCACCGTTCAACTGGCATCAGGCGGTAAAGCCCTACAGCAAGCTGTACCTGGAGTTGTTGAGGGCGGGCGTGGAGGTGCCGCTCCCGTAATTTCCGCCGATGCAGCGTGTATCCGGAACACCCGGTCAGGAGATTTTCCCTATCCGTAATCCATGACTACGCAAGCTGCCGACAAAACCGTTTCCCATCAAGTGGAGAGACATCGTGACGCATTCACCTATTCATATCCGTTGGTTCAAAGAGTTGGGCCTCAACGATGTCGCGCTGGTCGGTGGCAAGAATGCTTCGTTGGGAGAGATGTACCAGAGCCTGGCCGCTGAGGGGGTACGCATCCCGAACGGTTTTGCCATTACGTCCGAGGCGTATCGGTATGTGCTTGAGCATAATAGGGCCTGGCAGCCCCTGCATGCGGCACTGGGCGGACTTGATCCGGACAACATCGAGGACTTGCAGGCGCGGGGGGAAAAAGCGAGGGCGATTGTATACGGCTGTGCGCTGCCGGAGGATTTGAAGACGGCGATATTGCAAAGCTATGCCCAACTCAAACAGGAGTATGGCGAAAACATTTCATTGGCGGTGCGCTCCTCGGCGACCGCCGAAGATTCGCCACAGGCCTCATTTGCCGGGCAGAACGACACCTATCTCAACATCACCAGTGACGATGCCCTGCTCGATGCCTACAAACGTTGCCTGGCTTCCAACTTTACCGACCGCTCCATTCACTACAAATACGACAATGGCTTTGATTACTACAAGGTCTATCTTGCCGTCGTGGTCATGAAAATGGTGCGTAGCGATATAGGCGCCAGTGGCGTGATGTTCTCACTGGACACGGAAACCGGCTTCAGGGATGTCGTGTTCATCAATGCTGCGTTGGGGCTTGGTGAGAATGTCGTGCAGGGCACGGTCATCCCCGATAGTTTCTATGTGCACAAGCCCAGCTTTCTCGAGGGGTATCGTGCTGTCCTGAAGCGCAGCCTGGGCAGCAAGGAAAAGACGATGATTTTCACCGACACGCTCAACAGCGGCAATATTGCGCTGGAATACACCAGGAATATCGATACACCGAGCAACGAACGAACCCGTTTTTGCATCTCCGATGCGGATGTCATGGTGCTGGCCAACTATGCCATCAAGGTTGAAAAGCACTATTCGAGCAAAGCCGGTGTTTACAAGCCCATGGATATGGAATGGGCCAAAGACGGGATCGATGGGCAGTTATATATGGTGCAGGCACGACCGGAGACGGTCGAGTCGCAAAAGAAGGGGAACCAGCTTGAGATCTATCATCTCAAGCAAAGATCGACAGTCCTGCTCACGGGCAAGGCGGTCGGGACCCGAATTGGCGCGGGCAAGGCGCGGATCATCAACGATGCCAAGCACCTGAGTGAGTTTCAACCGGGCGAGGTGCTGGTCTCGGATAGCACGACACCGGACTGGGAACCCGTCATGAAAACCGCCGCGGCGATTGTGACGAGCCGCGGCGGGCGTACCTGCCACGCCGCCATCGTGTCGCGTGAACTGGGCATTCCCGCCATCGTGGGCGCCGTGAACGCGGCAGGGCAGATCAAAACCGGTACACCGATTACCATCAGCTGCGCCGAAGGCGAAACCGGGAATGTCTATGAAGGTATTCTGGGTTTTGACATTCAACAGACCGATCTCAGTCAATTGGGACATCCTGAAACAAAGATCATGATGAACCTGGGTAATCCCGACCAGGCCTTCAGTCTTGCCTCGCTACCGGTAGATGGCATCGGCCTGGCACGTATGGAGTTCATTATCAGTGAATATATCAAGGTGCATCCGATGGCGCTCGTGCACCCGGAAAAGTTGGATGACCTGACACGTGAAAAGATCGCTGCCTTGAGTCTTGCCTACAAGGATCCGACGGATTTTTTTGTGAAGACCTTGGCCGAAGGCGTCGCCACCCTTGCGGCGGCAGTGTATCCAAAACCCTGCGTAGTGCGCATGAGCGACTTCAAGAGCAATGAATATGCGACGCTGCTGGGCGGGAAGTTTTTCGAGCCGGAGGAAGGCAACCCGATGATCGGCTTTCGTGGCGCTTCCCGTTATACTCATCCGGCCTATGCCGAAGGTTTTGCGCTGGAGTGCGCGGCGATGAAGTGGGCGCGCGACAAGATAGGTCTGGTGAACGTCAAGTTGATGATCCCTTTTTGCCGCACCGTCGAGGAGGGCGAAAAGGTCCTGGCGGCGATGGCCAGCCATGGCCTCAAACGCGGGGAAAACGGGCTGGAGGTCTACGTCATGTGCGAGATTCCCAACAACGTCATCCAGGTCGATGCCTTTGCCAAGCTGTTCGACGGGTTTTCCATCGGCTCCAACGACCTGACCCAGTTGACGCTCGGTGTGGATCGCGATTCGGAAATTGTCGCCTTTGATTTCGATGAGCGCGATCCGGGAGTGAAACAGATGATTCGCCTGGCGGTGGAGGGGGCCAGGCGCAACGGCCGTCACTCCGGTATTTGTGGACAGGCACCGTCCGACTATCCTGAGATGGCTGAGTATCTGGTCGAGATTGGTATCGACTCGATCAGCCTCAATCCGGACGCGGTACTGGCCACGACCCAGCATGTTCTGGCGGTGGAACAGCGCCTGTCACTCAATCGCAAAGCGTAGCGCCATTTGGGGGAATACATCATGAACCCGCAGGTTGAACCGCAGAGGCAAGCATCGTGAGCCGGTTGTTCCTGGTCAGGCATGGCCAGTCGATCTGGAACCTGCAGGATCGGTTTACCGGGTGGGTGGATGTTTCGCTCAGCCAGCAGGGCGTGATCGAGGCGCAACAGGCGGGGGCGTTGCTGAGGAACGAACATTTTGATGTGGCCTTTACCTCCACCCTGTTGCGGGCACAGGACAGCCTGTACGAGATCCTCAGGCAGAATCACCGTTGCGCGCAGTATGTGCGGGTACATGAACAGAGCAGTGAATGGTATGAACATTTCCTGCCGACCGACGGCGATGCGAACGAACTGAAAATCCACGTCTCGGAAAAGCTCAACGAGCGTTACTACGGCGATCTGCAAGGCCTGCAAAAAGACTGGGCCAGCCAGCATTACGGCGCCGAGCAGGTGCATCTGTGGCGCCGCAGTTACGATATTCCACCGCCCAATGGCGAGAGCCTGCAAATGACCGCGGCCAGAACCCTGCCTTATTATCAGGCACGAATTGTTCCGCATCTTCGCCATGGTGAGAGCGTGTTGATTGCCGCTCACGGAAATTCCCTGCGCTCCATCATCATGCACATCGAGCAAATGACGCCGGAGCAGATCATCGACTACGAGTTGGCGACCGGTGTTCCCCACCTGTATACCTTCGATGATGATTTACGGCTTATCGATAAGCGGATTGTCTCCCAGGCTGACGAATAAGCCTGACTTCCATAGTGATGTAGGGATCCTCCTACCCCGTTTCCGGTATCCCTACCCCAGAATAGGGATTCACCGATGGTGGCGGTGCCACTGTTAAGCCAGTATCCCTTCCAAGCAGTCGAACCGTCGCAAGCCGACCCGGATGTACCTCGACCGAAAGAGCGGTGGTGGGCCAACAGGCATTACCCACCCCCGGCTTTGACACTGCTGCCAAGGCGGCTCTACAAGAAGTGCCATAGAATAAAAAATCGACGGGGGCAGGTCATGTTGAAATGTCATGAGTTCTATCAGGTGGCTCCCGACAGCGAGGCAAGGCCTTTCTGGCGAGATCGCCCCACTCACCTTGAGCCGGATGTTCGTTGCGCATTGGGTTGCTCCAGCGAAACGTCAGAATCACTCCCGGTCCCTCCCCAGGGCTCTTCCTGTTCCCAGCATATCCCGCGAATAGCGATGAGTGATGAGTTGGTTGCCGCCCGGAAACTCTGTGCAACATCCCACGGCGCCGTGGTCGAGATGTTCAAACACGCGCGCATGGGCCGTGCCCTGGAACTGGAAAACATCAGCGCACTTGTCGATGACATTGCCAGTTCGATTTCACGTCATCCTGACGCGTTTATCAGCCTGGCTCGGCTGAAAAGTCTCGACGATTACACCTATATGCATTCGGTCGCCGTCTGCGCCCTCATGATTGCCTTGGGTAATCAACTGGGCCTGCCTGAAGCATTGATACGCAGGGTGGGACTCGCCGGCCTGTTGCACGATATTGGAAAAATGGCCATCCCTGGATCCATCCTCAACAAACCGGGGCGATTGACCGACGAGGAACTGCAGTTGGTTCGTACCCATCCTCTGGAAGGAGAAAAAAAGCTGTTGGCCACGTCGCAGGTGTGCGAAATGGTCGTGGATGTATGCCTGCACCATCACGAAAGGGTCGATGGCAAGGGCTACCCGCATCAACTGGCAGGCGAACAGATCAGTCTCTTTTCCCGGATGGCCGCGGTTTGCGACGTCTATGATGCAATCACTTCCGATCGCTCCTATAACGAGGGATGGGATCCGGCCGTCGCGATCCAGAAAATGTCATCCTGGGAGGGGCACTTTGATGATGAAGTATTTCGAGCTTTCTTGAAGTGCGTGGGTATCTATCCTGTGGGGTCGCTTGTTCAACTGAAGAGTGGCGGCATTGGCGTCGTTGTCGAGCAGCACAGTCAATCGCTTTTGACGCCCAAGGTGAAGCTGTTCTATATACCGGTCTTGAATGTCCATATAACGCCAAAACTCGTGGACCTGAGTGATCCGTTGCAGAAAGACCGGATCTGCGCGCGTGTGCCTGCCCAACGCTATGGGTTCAAAGATACCGACTTGTTGTGGCTGGAAGACAGCATCTCCCAATAATTCAAACGAAAACATCTGGCGGTACCGTCCTGCATGTCGTTCGTCGAGCCGTGAGGGGCGGGGCCCAGTGCCGTCCTCAATCAGAACGCAATGGTCAACCTGGCACGGGCTGGCGATCGGGTCAGCCTGGTGCGGCTCGCATTGCGCCGGGCGCAGCGTCATTCAATCGAGTGGCGCTTTTGCTCGTGGGTTTCGATAACCGCACTCGCTTGGCTAGGTTCTGTGCCTGCAAACATGATCTAATCAGGCGACAAATTTTCGGGGGCACGGAAATATTTTCGTACGGCACCTGCAGGCCATCCCTCGCCATCCTCAGGTTCTAGATAGGGCTGTCATGGATACGGGTTCACGACTCAAGCTAGTGCGAGAAAGTTACAAGATATCCCAGCGGGAGCTGGCCAGGCGCAGCGGCCTGGCCAACGGAACGATTTCGCTGATCGAATTAAATCGCGTCAGTCCCTCCGTCAGTTCGTTGAAAAAGCTTCTCGAAGGGTTTCCCATGACCTTGGCGGACTTCTTCTCTTTCGATCAGCCGGTGGAGGAGCAGCGCTATATTTTCCGTGCCAATGAACAACCGGATTTGGGCCGTGACGGACTCCGACTGCTGCTGGTAGGCGCTCCAGTGGCGGGCCGGCAAATGCGGATGTTGCGCGAGCAGTACGCTCCCGGGGCAGGTTCTGGTGCAGAACCGATCGTGCATGCCGTCGGTGAAGAGTGCGGGCTGGTCACCCGCGGCACCATCGAGTTGACGGTGGACGGCCAGATCAGCGTGCTGACGGCCGGGGACGGCTATTACTTCCCGACGACGCTGCCCCATAGCTTTCGCAACATCGGCCAGGATGAAGCCGAAATCATCAGCGCCAACACGCCGGCGAACTTTTGATCGCCGATCAGGCACGCAGGTTCGCCTGGTGAGGCCGCTGGATCACCGCCGGTTCAGGCGATGGGTTTGAACGACAAGATGTCGACGTTCTTCTTGCGAAAACTGCTCTGTGGGGTCAGGCGGAAATACCACTCGCGCAACCAGCAGAGGAGCCTCGACTCGGCCTGTTCGATGCCGCTCATGAAGCGTGCGGCATTGACGATCCCGTTGACCCGCGGGTGCCGCCGCGCCTGGTACTGCGCCAGCGCGCTGCGCAGGTCCGGTATTCGTGCCAGGTGCTCGGCCAGCACCACGGCGTCTTCAATCGCCTGCGCGGCGCCCTGGCCCAGGCTCGGCAGCATGGGATGGGCCGCATCGCCCAACAGCACCACATGGCCTTCGCAGAACTGCTCCACCGGCTCACGATCCCGGGCATGCATTTTCAGGATCGCACTCTCGGGGGTGGCCTCGATGGCTGCAATGACTTCCGGTGCCCAGCCGGCGTAGGCACCGAGCACCTCTTGCTTGCTGATGCTCAAGGCGGCCTGTGCGGCGTTATCATGGTTGCAGGTTCCCCACCAGTACGCCTGGCCATCCCCGACGTCGCAGAGCCCGAAGCGCTTGCCGCGTCCCCAGTAATGCGCGACATAGCCCTCGGTCATGACCGGGTGGCTGAGTGGCGTCAGCGCCAGCCAGGCGATATAGCCGGAGGGACGGGTGGGGGTTTCGCCGAGCATCTGTTGGCGGATCACCGAGTTCAGGCCGTCGGCGCCAATCAGCAGGTCTGCCTGGTGCGTGCTGCCGTCTTCGAACGACACCTCGACCCCATCCGGGCGATGGGCATAACCGACGCAGCGCAACCCCGTGGTCAGGGTGTCCGGTGTAAGCTGCCGGGCCAGGGCCCGCAGCAGCAACGGGCGTTGGATATTGATATTGGGATGCCCCAATTGCTCGCCGATCGCGTGGATGGGCATGCTGGTGATGGGGTCGCCATTGTGTTTCTTGAAAAAGAACTGCTGGATCACCTGGCCGGCTTGTTCCACCGGGACATGGGCATCGATCGAATGCAGCGCCGCCATGGCATTGGCCATGACCGACAAGCCGCTGCCACTGGTCCGTAGCGTCGGGGCCGCTTCGAAGACCTTGACCTGCCAGCCGGCCCGCTGCAGCGCGATGGCCGCGGTCAGTCCGCCGATACCGGCCCCCGCGACTATGGCTTTCCTGGGTTCTGTCATGCTGTTTCACCTTTAATCGGGCCCGGAACGACCGGGCGTTGAGTCAAGCGGGGTCGTTAATCCCGTTGCGTCACTGCGAGCGCCCGTGACGGCTACGCGGATTCCGCCATGGCTTGAGTGGTTCCGGCCAGCGCCGCGTCAATGCGTGACTGGATGAAGGCACCCACCCGTTCGATATTCGGCTGGCGCATCATGGTCAAATGGTCGCCCTCCACGGCGATTCGTTCGACCTGTGGCGCAATCGAGCGCCAGCCACGGTAGGGATCGCGAAAGGCGGTCCCCACCAGTTCGTGGGGGGCTTGCAGCACATCGGGTAACTCGACGTCCGCGGCGAACAGCGTGAGCGGCAAGTCCTCTGGCGGGAATCGATAATCCAGTAGCGATTGCCAGTTGGCGTGAAAAACCCGGTACAGTTGATCCAGGGTCACCACGGTGATGCTCGCGTTGAAGATGCCCTGGCTGACTCCGTGCTGCTTGATCGCCTCGAAGGCTTGTGCGTCGCCCATCGCAGAGAAGTCCAGGGCGTGGTAGTCGTACTCTTCCTGGCCATCGCCGCTGAGCAATTCCCACATGAACCAGTTCATGAACTCGCTGCGTTCTATTTGCACCTCGCCCTGGTTGACCCGCACGATGGTGTCCAGCAAAAACACGTTATGCAGACGCCGCCCACGGCGTTTCAACTCACTCGCCAGCTCATACGCCACGACGCCGCCATAGGACCAGCCGCCGATGTTCAGCGGACCTTGTGGTGCGACCTGTTCAATGGCATCGGCGTAGTGCACCGCCTGGGCCTGTACCGATGGCAAGGGTTCGCGGCTATCCCAGGTGCCCGGCGCTTGCAGTGCATAGAGGTGGACCTGGTTCTTGAGAACTTGCGCCAACGCGGCATAACACAGCACGTGACCGCCGATGGGGTGCACCAGGAACAGCGTCGGTGCCCGCGTGGCATTTTTGAAGTCCACCAGCGTGCCGGTTTCCGGGAGGTCCGTTTCGCTCGGCTGCAAGACTTTGGCGAATTCGGCAATCGTCGGGGCCTGGATGAAGTCGGACAATGACGGCTCGAAGTCCTGATGCCTGGCCAGCATGGCAATCAGCCGGACCGCCTTGAGCGAGTTGCCCCCCAGCTCGAAGAAGTTGTCATGGATGCTGATGTCCTCCAGCTCCAGGGTTTCTTGCCAATAGGCCTGCAGCAAGTCTTCACAGGCATTTCTGGGGCCGGTAAACGGACGCAGCAAAGTATGTTCAACGTCGACCTTTTGCAGGCGCTGGCGATCGATCTTGCCGGTGGGGCCCAGCGGTATCTGTGCGATGCCGACCAGGGTGTTGGGCAGCATGTAATCGGGCAGCGTCAGGCGCATTTCGGCCTTGAGTCGCTCCAGGTCCAGCTGGCGACCTTCGATGACCTGGACGAAGCCCACCAGATAGCGCCCGCCATCCGCGGCAAGCTTGTCGATCACCGCTACCTGCTGAATATCGGCACCGAACTGAGGCGAGCCGAGCATGGCGATTTCGATCTCGCCCAGTTCGACGCGATAGCCGCGAATTTTTACCTGGGCGTCACTACGGCCTTGATAGACCAGGTCGCCCGAGGGCAAGTAAAACCCGATGTCCCCGGTCTTGTACAAGCGCCGGGGCTCCCCCTCCAGCTGGCGCTGGACAAATCGTTCCGCGCTCAGTTCGGGCTGATTCCAGTAACCGTTCGCCAGGCACCAGCCTTCGATGAACAGGTCGCCAACGACCCCGACCGGGCAGGCGTTGCCCGTTGCGTCGAGGACATGCAGGCGTACCCCGTCGATCGGCGTGCCGATCGACGGCAGGCTCGGCCAGGTCGCCGTGGCGCCCTCCAGTCTCAGACTGCTGACCACGTGAGCTTCGGTCGGACCATAGTGGTTTTCGACCCGGCAGTCGTCGAGACCATCCACCAAGGCGCGGATTTCGGCGGTGATTTTCAGCTGCTCGCCGGCCACATTGATCTGGCGCAGCGAGGCGGGACGGATGCCGAGTTGCAGGGCGACTTCGGCCAGGCCCTGGAAGGCGACGTAGGGCAGGAACAGCCGATTGATGCCCTGTGTGCCGATAAATCTCAGTAACCGGATGAAGTCATAGCGCAGCTCCTCATCAATCATCACCAGCTCTGCACCGCAGGTCAGGGTCGAGAGAATTTCCTGAAACGAGACGTCGAACGAAATGGGCGAGTATTGCAGCGTCTTCAGCGCTGCCGCCGTGCTGGAGCCTTCTGCCTGCCGGCGGTTTTGCCAGAGGATCATATTGGTCAATGCCTGGTGCGGCATGGCCACGCCTTTGGGGCGTCCGGTCGAGCCTGAGGTATAGAGCAAGTAGGCGTTGTCGTCAGCGGCAATTTCGGCGGCAATCGAGGCGACCCGCGCATGGCTGCCCGGCAGGTCGTCGCTGAACTCGGCGGCCACGCTGTCCCAGTGACGCTGGTCCAGCGTGCCGGCCAGCGCCGTCACCAGGTTCGCGGAGGCATCGGCGAACAGCACCAGGCGCGGTTGCGAATCCTCGAGAATCAGTCGGATGCGCTCCTGCGGGTAGCTCAGGTCGATCGGTACATAAGCGGCGCCGGCCTGTACCACACCCAGCAGCGCGACGATCAGGTCGGGCGAGCGCGGCATCAAGATGGCGACTCGATCGCCTTGGCCGATACCCTGCTGGTGCAGCCAACTCACCAGTTGTGCGCTGGCGTTTGCCAGTTGGCGGTACGACAGCCGGGCCTGTTCGAAACTCACGGCGATCTGTTCGCCATGGCGGGTGAAGCTGTCCAGTAACAGGGTCGAAAGATTGCGCCGGGGGACAGCCGTGACCGCTGTCGGCGTGCCTTGCTCGAGGCTTGGCCGCCAGGCCGGTATGCGTGGCGTGGCCTGGGGGGCGGCGATCATCAACTCCAGTGTGCGCAGCAGGTAATCGGCATAGGCCTCGACCTGGAGGGTCGCGACGCGTGCGGGGCGGTAGTCCATTTTCAACATCAGCGAACCGTTGGCCGGGTGACGACCCACGGTGGTCAGCAGGTCGTAGTTACTGGCTTCCGTGGTTTCCCAGTCGGTGAGGATTTCCTTACCCTGCGCCAGCATGTCGTTGAGTACATAAAAATCGACGTAGTTGAACACCAGGTTCAAGCTGACCGAGGTTTCGCGGTGAATCAGAGCGAACGGGTAACGCCGGTGGGGGAACACCTGTTGCTCCTGGCTCATCACCCCGCGGATCAGCTCAAGCCAACTCTGGCCCAGGGTGCTGAAGCGCACGGGCAGGGTGTTGAGGAACAGACCCAGCACCGAGGCGGCGTCCTCGAACTCAGGTCGACCATGGCTGATGACGCCACACAGCACTTCCTGCTGATTGGACAGGATGGCTTGGGCGAAACCGTGAGCCGCCAGCAAGACGGCGCGCAACGGCAGGTCCTGTTCGCGGCAGAAGGCTTCGAGCCGGGCCAGATCCGCGACGGGCATTTCTCGATAGGCCGAGCGGTGCGGCGTTGAGTCAGGGGCCAGCGCAGGGACCCAACTGGTCATGGAGGCGACGGGTGCGTCGTGCAGGTATTCGCTCCAGAACCGGCCATGGGCCTCGTTGGCCAAAGCCTCCAGCTCCAGGCTGACGAAGTCGGCAGGTGTGCTGGTCAAGGCCGGTAGTGCGTCCGCGCCTTGCGCCGAGGTGTACAGCGTGATCAGGTCACGCATCAAGGTGGCGACGCTCCAGCCGTCGAGCAGCGCATGTTGAAAACTGAACACCAGGTCGATTTCATCCGCCGCGACAAAGACGCAGAGCTGGTACAGCGGTGCCCGCTGCCAGTCGGCGCGGTAGCGCTTGCGCCCCTCCACATGGGCGGCCACGGCGTTCGAGCGCTCAAGGGTACTCAGGGAGACGGCGTCGATGATCCGCACAGGCGCCTCGACCGTCCTGTGCACCCGGGCCATGGGGGCATCGGCATGAGCGACATCGAACGACATGCGCAAGGCCGGGTGGCGCCGGATCAAGGCGTTGCAAGCCCGCTCCCAGGCTGCGGCATCCCAACGCAGGCGCAGGCGGTAGCGGAAAATGTCGTGATAGATCGCTGACTCCGGGTGCATCATCGCGTGGTAGATCATCCCGACCTGCAACTGCGACGCGGCAAACACGTCTTCGAACACCTCCTCGCTGGCCAGGCGGATGGCTTGCGGCACGAGGGCAAAAGGCGCCGTACGCAGCAAGGGCGGCAGATTCGTCGATAGACCTTCTTGGGCCTCCACGCTCTGGGCCAGCTGCGCGATGCTCGGATGCTGGTAGATCTGTGCCAGCGTCAGCATGATCCCCTGTTCACGGGCCTTGACCTGCAAGTGAATGACCTTCAGGGAGTCGCCGCCGAGCATGAAATAGTTGTCGTGGATGCCCAGCGTCGCGCGCTTGAGATTGTCCCGCCAGAGGTCGACCAGCGACTGTTCCAAGGCTGTGCGTGGCGCGGTTGCATCGCGACTGCCCAAGTCTGCTTCGGGCTCGGGCAGGGCCTTGCGATCCAGCTTGCCGTTGACGTTCAACGGCAGTTGCTCAAGCTGGATCAGATGCCTGGGCACCATGTAGTCGGGGA
Organism: Pseudomonas sp. MWU13-2100; assembly: GCF_023242365.1. Taxonomy (GTDB): domain Bacteria; phylum Pseudomonadota; class Gammaproteobacteria; order Pseudomonadales; family Pseudomonadaceae; genus Aquipseudomonas. The sequence goes on along the minus strand of NZ_JALLIX010000004.1, from coordinate 116,160 downwards.
CCTGTTGGCGCAGGGCTTCCTGAAGCACCTGCGGTGACAGCAGCCATCCCGGTTCGCCCACCAGATAGGCACAGAGGCAGGTATCGTCCGCCGACGCCTGGCGAGCGATCACTACCGCGTCCTTGACGCCCGCGCAAGCCACCAGTCGCGCTTCGATCTCGCCCAGCTCGATGCGCAGGCCACGGATCTTCACCTGGAAATCGTTGCGCCCCAGGTACTCGATGCTGCCATCGGGCAACCAACGGCCCAGGTCGCCGGTCTTGTACAGGCGCGCCTGGGGAGCCACCTGGAAGGGGTCGCGGATAAAGCGTTCGGCCGTCAGCTCCGGGCGATTCAAGTAACCCCGGGCGACCCCGATCCCGCCGATGTGCAGCTCTCCGGCGATCCCCGGCGGCAGCAGTTGCAGGTTCGCGTCGAGGATATGCAATTGGGTATTTGCGATCGGCTTGCCGATGGGGACGATGCCTGGGTGTGCACCGGGGCGGCAATGCCAGGACGTGACGTCGATCGCCGCTTCGGTGGGACCATAGAGGTTGTGCAACCGCACCTTGGGCAAGTGTTCGAAAAACCGTTCCTGCAAGGCATAAGGCAAGGCTTCGCCACTGCACAGGACCTGTTTCAACTCAGGCAGGCGATGCGGCTCTACCTGGTCGAGAAACAGTTGCAACATCGATGGGACGAAATGCAACAGGGTGATGCCGCTGCTCACCATGATGTCCATCAGATAGCCCGGGTCCTGATGCCCGCCAGGGGCGGCGACCACCAGTTGCGCGCCGCTGAGCAGTGGCAGGAAAAACTCCCAGACCGACACATCGAAACTGAACGGGGTCTTCTGCAGGATCCGGCTGTGCTCATCGACGCCATACGCATCGCGGGCCCAGAGCAGTCGGTTGACGACCCCGTCATGCTGGTTCATGACCCCTTTGGGCAAGCCCGTGGAGCCGGAGGTGTAAATTACATAGGCGAGGTGCTGGGGCGTCAGGCCGAGCGCGGTGGCGTCCGGGTTGTGCTGCGGTTGCCGGGCCAGGCGTGCATGGTCGGTATCCAGGCACAGTACCGGTACCGTCACGGCGGGCAGGCCAGTCAGTAGCGCGCGGGTGGTGATCAGGGTGCTCGGCGCGCTGTCGCTGAGCATATGGCGCAAGCGCTCGGCTGGATAACCCGGGTCCATCGGCACGTAGGCGGCGCCGGCTTTGAGAATGCCCAGCAGAGCCACCACCATCTCCAGGCTGCGCTCCACGCAGAGAGCGACGCGAGCGTCCGGGCGGATGCCCGCTTCAATCAGGCTGTGGGCCAACTGATTGGCCTGACGGTTCAGTTCGCCATAGCTCAGCGTTTGCTCTTCGAAGCGTACGGCGATCGCCTCGGGGCGAGCGGCGACCTGGGTTTCGATCAACTGATGAAGCAAAGGCTCTTTCGGGTAGTCGACGTCGGTGCGATTCCACTCTTCCAGTATCTGCCGGCGTTCAGGTGCCGGCATCAGGTCGAGGGCTTTTACCGGTACGTCAAAATCAGCGACCACGCCGTGCAGGATATTCATGAAGCGCTGTTGCAGCGCCTCGATCTGCGCCGCGTCGAAATAGACCTCGCTGTAGATGAAGTGCATCCACACATCGGCATCCGGCGCCGCCTCACGCACATGCAGCGCCAGCGGTCGTTGTTCGTATCCATTGCTGAGTTTGACCGGCTGCGCGGGGGCCGCACCATACCAGGTGTCAGCGTCAAGTTCGTAGGACAGCACCAGGTCGAACAACTGGCCCCGGCCCAGGTTCTGCAGCCCGAGTTCACGATTGAGCTCGCTCAATGGAAAACGTTGATAGCGGTAGTCCTGCTTGAGCGTCAGGGCAATCTTGCTGACCAACTCGCTGAAGCCCAGGTCGGTGCCCAGGCTCAGACGTGCCGGGCTCATGCCGACGAACAAACCCAGGGTGGCTTTGTGTGCGGCATTGGCGCGGTTGAGGACGGGCAGGCCGATCACCAGTTCATCGCGTTGGGCGACCCGCGTGAAATAGCTGTACAACGCCCCGAGCATCACATGGAACACGGTCGCCTGGCTGGAGGCCTTCGCCAGTTCACCGAGGCGATTGTAAAGCGCGCGAGGCAAGCGCCAGGCATGGTTCTGGCTGGGGGCCAGGCGCTGTCCGAATCGGCTTTCATGGCGGGGCGTGAGCAGCGGCTCGGGCAGGCTGCGGTATTTATCCAGCCAGTACTGGCGTTGGCGCTGAAAGGACGGCGAGTCCCGGTCGGTTTTTTGCCGCTCGATATACGCCCGATAAGTCGGCGCGCATGCCGCGCTTTCCCCTTGGTTCTGGAGTACGGTATAGGCCTGGCTGACCGCTCGGCCGAGCATGGCAAAGGCCCAACCGTCGACGATCAGGTGATGACAATTGACGAACAGGTAGTAGAGGCCCTCGCCAACCTTGAGCAGGACCATGCGCAACAACAGCCCGCCATCAAAGGAAAACGGGGTCTGCAGGTTTTCCTGCATCAGGGCCAGCGCGGCGGCCTCTGGGTCGTCTTGCCCTGACACATCGAGCAAGGCCAGCGGCACGCTGACCGACACCAGGAAACGTTGTCGCGGCAGGGGATGATCGGGCGATCCGGGTTCCAACTGGATTCGCAGGGCGTCGTGGTCGCGGACGACCTGATCGATGGCCTGTTGTAGCCTTGCCGCATCCACCACGCCGTTGATTCGGGCATAACCGCCGATGTTGTACAAAGGGGTCTCGCCATGCAGCGTCTGGTCCAGCCAGATATCCAGTTGGGGGGCGGTCAGTGGGTAAAGCGCAGGCTCTCCAGTCGAAGAGGGCGTGACCTGGGTCATAGGGTTGTTGTGCATATTCGTCGTCCTTGTCGAAAGTCGACAGGCAAAGCAAACGGCCGGCCGTTCACTCCCTGTCACTGATCATCCCTGATGAGGCTTTGCGATACCTGTCAGCGCCAGGCAAGTGCTTCAATTTGCAGTGCCGCGGCTTCACACGCCGACTCACCGCTGGGTATCAACTTGCGATAGCGGTCACAGCTTGCGCGCACTTCATGACTGTTCAACACCTGGTCCAGCGCCTTCGCCAGCGACTCGGCGGAAGCCGGAGGGAAGACTCGCAAGCCGCAACCCAAACGCTCCATTCGCGCGGCGTTGTCGAACTGATCATGGGCGAAAGGCGTGGCGATTTGCGGCACCCCGGCGGCTATCGCCAACGCCGTAGTCCCGACGCCACCGTGATGCACCAGAGCCGAGCTCTGCGGCAGGATGCGGCTCATCGGTACGTAACGGCGTACCAGAATCCGTCCTTCGGCGGCCACCGTCGGGTCTACCGGCTGGTTGGTCAGAAACACACCGCGACGGTTGATCAACTTGAGTGCCCCCACCGCCGCGGCAAAGTACTGGCCGCTATCGACCATGGTCGAACCCGGGGTGAACACCACCGGTGAGGCCGCATTCAAGAAGTCATCGAGCTCGGCATCGGTTTCCTGGAAGCTGGATTCATCGAATAGCGGGAACCCGGTCAGTCCGGTCTGGGTGGGCCAGTCGTGTTGCACGGGGGCGAACCATTCTGGAAACAGACCCAATACCCGATCGGGTGAGGAGATCCACTGGCTGATAATGCGCTTGGCCGGTGGCAGGCCCAACTCGCTGCGGAAACCATTGAGTTCCGGCGCCATGGCCCGATCCAGAAAGAGGCGTTCGATGACACTCATCAAGGTGCGTTTGACCGGATAGGGAAACCAGGCCGGCAAGTTCGTTCCCGGTGGATGGGTGGAGGGCGCGGCGGCCGACCAGAAGCCGAATGGCGAGACTTGCGCGGTGATCAGCGGGATGCCGCGTTTCTCTTGCAGCAGACGTGCGGAAAATGCCCACAAGGAGCCCAGCATCACGGTCTGATCGTCACACGCTTGCTCCAGCAGCCGATACTGTTCGCGCAACGTACTGGCGATGGTTTTCCAGAGGGTGGGAAGCGAGGTCCGAGGATGCCACAACGCCGGGTCGGCCATGACCTTGTCATATTCCTCCCGGGTACCCAAGGGCAAGAACGTGAAGCCACAACGCTCGATCAACGGGGCGAACGCGGCGCTGGCGCAAAACGTTATCCGATGCCCGCGTGCGGCAAGTGTGCGGCCGATCCCGACAAAGGGGTGAACGTCACCGGCTGAGCCGATGGCGGTAATGATCACATGCATAAGAGTCCTTCTTGAGTGATCGTGCTGTTGGCGGTCCCAGATCTATCCATTACGGTGGGAGCCGTTTTCCATCTGTGGCTGTTCGTTTCCCTGCTGAAGGGTGATAGAGCAGGGACGGCGGGAGGGCGTTGTCTTGTTCCGAACAGTCGAAGTGTCAGCGAGTTGAATATGAATAATGTCTTGTTGGTTTTTGTTATATCAATATTCCACTGTCACATCTGATTGTTCAGTGCATCACTCAAACGATTTGATTTGAGCAGATTATTTAAACCTGCACATTTATCGATGTCTGTAGGGGGAAGCAGGGACAGGCGATATTTCGCCGTCGCTGCTTCGTGTGGTGAGCCGGGGCGCTGAAATGCGCCCTTGAAGCGAGGGGCCTGGGCAATCCGTTCGCCGACGGTGATCAGGTAGAAAAATCGTCGGGCTGCGCGCCCTTTATTCGGCGCCCGGTGTGCCCGGGCTTCTCCGGACGCCAATCCCTCATGCCCTCTAGGCTTGATCAGATGCTGTGGCCAAGCGAGGCTTGGTGTTTGCAGAGGGGCTGAGGAGTTTGATTATGACGAGGGACAGGAGGATGCAGATGCCAATGAGCACCAGCATGACATCGTGGAAGGAGGCGTTGTAACTCGAGTCCATGAACGTCCGGAACAGCTCGGCATGGCTGGCATCGACCAATTGTAGCGGCGTTGTCAGATTGCCTGTCGCAACCGTGTTGGCCAGTAGCTTGATATCCAGTGCCCTCGCAAAATCCGGTAAATCGGCGCTCATGACCTTATGCAAGTTGGTCGCCAGCAAAGAGCCGTAAAATGCAATGGCAATCGTTTCGCTGCCGAGGCGAAGCGTGTTCAAGAAGCCGGCTGCCAGGCCGGACTTCTCTGGTGCGACGTTGCCTAGTGCCTGGCCGTCGGCCAGGCCCGCACACAGGCCAGTTCCCGCGCCGACGAGCAGCATGGGGCCTGCAAACGCAAGGAGTGATGCACCGGTGCTGATGAACAGAAGGCAAATATCACCCACGATCAGGACGCCAAGGCTCACGAATAATACAGTCTTGGCCTTGATGCCGGCTTCTACGAGCTTTGCGGAAATCACCGGGCAGATAAACAGTGGCAAGGCCAGTAACAACATGGCCAAGCCAGTTGTCCCCGCACTGTATCCGGCGACCGAGCTCAAGTAGCTGGGCAGGTAGGTGAGCAAGGTGAAAAAACCGAAGGACGGGGTGACGGTGGCCAGGCACCACCCAACGAATTGCCGGTTACGCAGGATCGACAGGTCCAGCATGGGCTGGCGCTGGTACCGCTCGGCGAGGATAAAGGCAGTGAACGAAACCATGGACAAGACAAACAAGCCGATGGTGTCCCGACTGCCCCAACCCCACTGGGAGCCTTGCACAATGCCGGTGACGAGTAGCAATGCACTCAGGACAAACAGCGTAATGCCGACGTAGTCGATCCGCGCATTACTGAAATGAGGTGCCTGCAGTCGCATTGCAGGAATAATGGCGATCACCACGCCAATGATGCCCGCATGCACGTAGAAAATGGAGCGCCACCCGATGCTCTCCACCAGCAACCCGGAGAGCGTCGGGCCGATACCCACGCCGATCCCGACCGCTGCACCGGCCATGGCAAAGGCTTTCAGTCGAGCGGCGGCATCGAACTCCGTTGCCAATATGGCGCTGCCCGCGGCAAAAATCGCCGCTGCACCGATGCCGGCAACTGCGCGGGCGCAATCCAGGACCAGGATGTCTGTCGCCGTGGCGCTGATCAGGGCGCCGGCGGCATAAATGAGGGCACCCAGCGTAAAGGCCAATTTACGCCCGATAATGTCGGCCACGGCGCCCCAGGCGAGTGTGAAGCAGGCAAATGTCAGGTTGAATGCCGTCACCACCCATTGCAAGGTCGTTAATTCGGGTTTGAGTTGCAGGGCGATATTTGGCAATGCGACGGCCGTGCCCGAAATCGACGTCGGGATGACAAAGATTGCCAGCAGAATGGCCAGCAGGATCAAGGCCGGGCGTGATTGTCCGGTGTGTAGTGGTGTTTGTGTGGAGAGACTCATGGTTTTTATCTCTTTGGTGAATCAAAAGTGATCGAAGACGGCCTGGGGTACTCAGCAGGCTCGCACTCGAGTGCCCTGGCCCCGATGGCTTGGGCCAGGGCCGAGAGCATGTCTTTCAGTGCAGTAGTGATGTCTGGCATGGCCAGGGCCTGCTCCTCACTCACCTGATTGCTGGAGAGTGATAACGTCGGGGAGCCTGAGTCCAGTACGTGGGCGCCCATGATGGTCAAGGTTTCCCTCAACGCGGCGGGGGCGTGAGTCGGGCGTTTCGAGGCGTTGAGCAGGGCGAGGGGTTTGGCCTCGAGTTCGCCGCTGCCCACGATCCAGTCCAATGCGTTCTTGATGACACCTGTCACGCCATGGGCATATTCAGGACTGGCAATAATGACCGCATCGGCATTTTTCAGCGCTTCACGCAGTGACAGCACGGCGGGGGCCTCATGTCCCTCATTGTCGGGATTGAACAAAGGGATTTGCTCCATGGCCTCGAACAATGTGACGTTCATGTCCGCAGGGGTAAGCCGAGCGCAGGCGCGCAGCAATGCGGTGTTCACCGAGGCTGCTCGCAAACTCCCGGACAAGGCCAGAACATGGATCATAGTGGGCTCCCCGTGTAAGGGCAGCCTCGCTGCGTTGCCTCGTTCGGTGGCACCTGGACAGGCCTGCTATGGACCGGCTCGGTAGCGGCTTGCCTGGGGCCATCGGTCCAGGTGATCGGTAGTCGTTTCAAACCATACAACACCATTTCGTGGCGAAACGGCAGGGCATCGATGGGACAGGTCAATGCGAGGGTAGGCAGTTGCTTGAAAAGGCTGCGAAAGACAATTTTCAGCTCGGCCCGGGCGAAATGGGCGCCGATGCACTTGTGCAGGCCATGACCAAAGCCCAGGTGGTTCCTGGCTTTGCGGTGGATATCGAGCTGGTCGGGCTGGGTATAGATCAGTTCGTCCCGATTACCTGAGTTGAGCATGACCACGACACCTTCGCCAGCCCGGATAAGCTGGCCGCCGATTTCGACATCAGCGGTTGCTACCCGGGGCAGGCCGGTGTGGTTGACCGAAAGATAGCGGACCATTTCGTCAATGAAGTTATCCGCCAAGGCCGGCTCTTCCAGGAAGGCGTTCAACTGTTCCGGTTGTTGAAGCAGGACCACGGTCCCCAGCCCGATGACTTGAGCCATCGTGTCGTAGGCGCTGAGCAAGAGCAAAGCCGCCAGGCCGACCAGCTCATCGTGACTGACTTGGCTGTAGCGCACCGGGTCCTGAATCAGTCTGCCGATCAGGTCGTTTCCGGGCGCATTTTCCTTAAGGGTCACCTGCTGGTCGAAATACCCCATCAATTCGACCACGGCGGCTTCTTGCTCCTCCGGGGAGCGGCTTCTGTCGAGGATGGTATCGGTGCGCTCCTGAACAAAACCGTGGTCGGCGTACGGAACCCCCAGAAGCTCACAGATCACCTGGGCTGCAATCGGCAGGGCGAAGGTCGTAATCAGATCCTGGGGCGGCGTCAGTGATTCCAGCGCTGCCATGTTCCGTGCGACCACGCTCTGCATCAGCGGGTTCAGCGCCTCAAGTTGAGGTCCGATGAACTCACCGACAATCAAGGCGCGAAGGCGCTTGTGGTCAGCGTCATCCATCAACAGGAAAAAACCGGGGGGCGGGGCGATATCACCGGTCAGATAGGAGGGGAATCCTGGTCGACGAGGATCTGAACTGAAGCGTTTGTCACTCAGGACGGCGCGAATGTCCTTGTAGCGCGTTACCAGCCAGGTACTGTCGCCACGCGGTGTTTTCACTCGAAGTATCGGCTGCTCGACACGCAGATGCCGGTACTCGGGTGGCGGATCAAAGGGGCAGGTTCGTTGTGTCGGAATGTCGTATAGCGCCGCGTCCATGGTGTTCTCCATTGAGTCCTTGAGGTGCTGCATCAGCAACTGCCCGCATTGCCGGCCAATGCTTGAGCCAGCGCGCGCAGGGTTGGAAAGTCCCAGATCACGGTCGGGTCGACAACCATGCCAAGATGGCTGCCGACTTCACCTACCAGTGTCAGCGCGTAGACGGAGTCGAGTCCGTATTCGCTCAAAGGCACATCAGGCTCAATGGCATCCAGGGGAAGGTTGACGTAGTCGGCAATGCGGGTCGCCAGCCAACGACTCAATTCATCTGCGGAAAATGTGGGACATGTTTGCGTCAACATCGAAAAAATCCTGTGTGGTGGTGGAGTGAGCTGTGCCTAGGGTGTATCGGGCGTCAGTGCCAACCCGCCGTCGCGGCCAACGGCAGTCGGGCCAGATCGAAGCTCTGCCGGGACAAGTAGCGCCGCGTCAGTTCGTCGAGCAGCGTTTCAGTCAGTGCCGCGGACAGGCGTTGACGGGGCAGTCCGCAAAGCGCAGCCAAGCGCAGCAGCACGGCCAGGACCCAGGCGGGCTCGGCCAGAAACGGATCGCGGGTGTTCTCCTGCTGTGTCCGCCATATGCCCAGACAGGCCGAGGCGCACAGCAGGACGCTGTAGCGGCTGGCCAGGCGGAAGCTTTGCGGACTCGCCCGCGCGGTTGTTTCCTGGGCGGGCAGGGCGGCACATTGTTCGCGAAGGGCCTTGAGTTCGTCGGCAAACAGACGTACCAAGTGAAAAATCTCGCTTTCGTAACGACCTTCGGGTGTCTCTTGGGTCGAGAGCGTCAGCAAGAACGCGAGCAAGGTGTCCTGCCCGCCGCTGGACAGCGCCAGACGATCAAAATGTAACGGGGACTGCTGCCAATCAAGCGCAAAGAGCCCCTTTGGAGCAGGTGCTGCACTGTTCCAGCCGGTCTTGGCCAGCAGGGGGAGTTGCGGTAGCAAAGTCATCAGGCAACTGATACGCGCGGCATGCCCAAAACCTACCGGTTGCAAATCACGTAGCAGCTTCTGAAAGATCGCCATTTCCCCTTCACGCACGTACGAGTGCGCACCCAGGACACTGGCCAATGAGTCCATTGCCGTTACCAGGACGGCCGGGACCAGGGCCTTGACGGCGCTGCCATACAGATTCAGCTCGGCGGGGACCACATGGGCGGCATTGGCGGCAACGCTGACAAATGCATCGCACAGCAGCAGGTCGACAAAACTTTCTGCCAATCGGGCGCGAACCTGTGGCAGCTCGCTGGCGGGCTTGTTGTACAGCCTGCGAGTACGACAATGTTTCAATGTCAGGCGTAGGCCGCTGTCGAGGATGGCACTGAACATTCCCGGCAATGCGACACGGGTCAGTTGGAACGCCTTGAGCGTGGTTTCCAGACCTTGACCCGGCTTTCCGACCAGGTTGTCGACGGGGAGCTCGCATTGCTTGAATTCGACCCCACCCAGTGCGATCCCGCGCATCCCCGAAGTGCTGTAGCGCGGCTGGTCCACCAGGCTCCCCGCTGAAGCCTGCGCTCGTTCAAACAGTATTTGTGAATGGCTTCTGCCGCCTGTGCCGCTGGCTGTCCTGGCATAGACCAATAGTGCCCGGGCCCTCGCGGCGTTGGCGATCACCTGCTTGCCGCCCTCAAGTGTGAGTCGTTCCTGCCCGAGCTGTGCGCGGCATGCGACACGGGAGATGTCGTTGCCGTGTTCGAGCTCATGATAAGCACACGCCAGCTTGCCGTTGCTGAGCAGTACGTCTGCCACTTGGGCTTGTTGCGTGGGGTTTCCAGCAGTCCACACGTTCACGGCCGCGAGGAATGAGCTCGCACCGTATCCCAATCCCAGGCTCGGATCTCGCCGGAAGATACAGCGCATCACCGCGATCAGCCGATTGAGGCTGACCAGGCGTCCCCCCAATTCCAACGGCACGAATTGAGCATTGAGTTGGTATTGGTCCAGTAGTGTTTCTCCGGCCGGTAACAGCTCTTGGCGTTCATCTGCATCAATGACCGCACTGAAACCGGTGGTGTTGTGGACTTGCCATGGATCGCCCAGGAGTGCCTCGAGTTGCGAGACATCGTTTGGCTGTAGCGTCGGGTTCATGGATGAGCCTCTTCTGGTGTGTCACGCAGCAAGGAGATGCCGTTAACGGGCCACGCTGTCCCGTGGTCCAGCAGCAGCGACGTCAGTGCTTCAAAGGCGTTGTCTTCACCCTCTGTCCGGTCGCCCAGCGTGCCCAGCACCCAGGCAAGGCACGCTTGCAGCCATTGCGGCTTGCGCCGCAATGCGGGGCCATCGTCGCGGGTGTGATTGAACAACCAGAACTGGAGGCAAACTGCGCCGGCGAAGCAACGTTCATACTGGCCTGCCAATTCGAACGCGGCGTCTGGAACACCCTCTGTTGTGGGGGTGTACTGATCGAGCTCGCGGTACAGTGCTTCAACGTGAGCAAGCAGGCGCCGGCATTGGCTGGCCACGGGTTTGGGGATTTTTTTCGCCGTCGCCAGCGCAATGATTCGGGCTGAGGCCTTGGGCAGTCCTTGCAGGACACTGCAGCCTTGCAATGCAATCAACTGCAGCTGTGCGGGGTTGAGCGCAGGTAGATCCAGGCCAGGGGTCAACACGATCTCCAGGCCGGTGGTGCTGGTCCGAGGCCGTTTCCAGGCACTGGCCAGTAGCGGGAACTGGGTGATCAGGCTGCTGCGGTTAACCACCGTGCTGCCATCGAAAATCGGCACGATACGGTGATCGCGCTCAAGCTTCTGATACATCCCGTCGCGATGCACGCGATCGAGAAAAGCCCTGGCACCGAGCATTTCACCGAGCCGCTTGATCAGGCTCTCCACGGTGCCGGGAACAAAGGCCTTGGCAACCACGGAGATCACGCTCATCTCCTCGGGCAATGCGTGGACGCTGCGGGTAGCGGCTAGCCCGACCAGTTCTGCGCACAGGTGCATGGCGAGCGCTTCGCCCAGGGTGGCACGGGCAAGAGGCAGATCGATCAGGTGGTGGTCGTAGAGGGCACGTGCCCGCATGAAATCCACGGTAATCTCAAACGCCTGATCTGCCGCACCCAATGACAACCCGACGCACGCGGTACGGGTCAGTTGCAAGGCCTTGAGGACGATTTCAAGACCTGCACCTGGGGCACCAATCATCGCCTGTTGGGGCACAAAGGCCTTGTGCAGGGCTATGCCGCTGATGTCCGCGCCACGGATGCCATGGGTTTTCACCTTGGGCAGCAGGCTGAAAGCCGTGTCGGGCTGCAAGCGCTTGTCCAACACAAACAGGCTGTACCCCCGCGAACCACCGGCGGCTGAGGTGCGTGCCAGCAGGCACATCACTTGACCTCGGCTGGCATTGTTGATCAGCCATTTCTCACCTTCCAGCGTCCAGCCATTATCCTGCGGCGTGGCCGTCAGCTCCCCGGCCAATAAATCGCTGCCATGGGAGCGTTCGGTCAACCCCCAGGCATAGACACTGCCAGTGATGACCTCGTTGGCCGCCCGGAGCTGCTGATCCGGGCTGCCTGCCAGCCAATAACAGACACTACCCAGGAAGGTTTTTCCATGGCCAATGGCGACTGTCAGGTCGTGACGGGAGATCGCGCGCCAAAGTTGCATCAACTCGGTCATGTCGTTGAGCTTCCCCCCGTGTTGCAGGGGAACGTAATACGCAGGCAGGCCAAAATCATTCAGCACTTGGCACGCGGCTGATGGAAAAACCTCCTGCCTGTCCAGGTCGGCCAATAGGTCGTCGGCAAACGCCCCCCGGGAACGTTGGGAGGCTCTGAGCAGGCGGGCCAGTTGCTGATCGACGGGTTCCGGCGACAGCAAGCCAATCGCCGCTGGGCTTACCGGTTCAGTACAGGAGGTTTGCCCCGTCATGCTGATTCACCGGCCATTGCCGGGTCCTGGGCAATGAGACCGTTCTTCGCTTGCATCAGGCGCAGTTCTTGAACGGTGGCATCCAGGGACTCGTACAGCGCCGGCAGTTCATTGGCCAGAAACAGCTCACGCATTGCCCCTCGCTGGATCTTGCCGCTGGTGGTCCGCCTTACGCTGCCTGAACGCAGCAATGTCACGCCCACGGCGTAAATACCAAACTCGCGCATGACGGTGCCGCGAATGGCCTGGCTGAGACTGATCAGCTTCTCTGTGTCGGGCAGGCCGCGCACTTCGTGGGTGACCACGAGCGCTTCACCACCCTCCAGCATCACACCGAAGGCGGAGCCCAGGCGACTGGCCAATTCCGGATGATGGCGGCGCAGTTCGAACTCGATGTCCTGGGGGTACAGGTTACGACCCCGGACGATGAGCATTTCCTTGATGCGGCCGCAGACGTAGAGCTCGCCCTGGTGGATCACGCCCAGATCCCCCGTACGCATGAAGCCGCTCTCGCCCTCGGCAGTGGTGAGGTTGAACGTGGTCTGCGTGGCCGCTTCCTTGCGCCAGTACCCGGGTGAAACACTGTCGCCACGTAGCCAGATTTCACCGAACTGGTCGGCGGCCAATGCAGCGTGTGAGGAGGGGCATATGATACGAACGTCAAACCCCACCGGGACACCGCAACTGACCAGTTGGCGTGAAGGCTGGCCATCACGGGCGAGTTCGAAGCGTTTGCTGGCGAGCGCCTGGAGGTCCACATTCCGGATCAACGGGCCGCGCTTTCCATAGCCGGAGACATAGACTGTCGCTTCGGCCATGCCGTAGCAGGGGCACAAGGTTTCGGGGTTGAAACCGGCAAGCGCAAAGCGCGTGCTGAAACCTTTGAGGGTCGCCGCCTGGATCGGCTCGGAGCCATTGGTGGCAAAGGCCCAGCGAGAGAGATCGAGTCGGCTCAATTGTTCGTCGGTGACGCGCCGGCAGCAAAGATCGAAAGCGAAGTTTGGCGCGGCCGAATAGTGAATGTCGTGCTTGTCGATCATTCGCAGCCAGCTGTAGGGGCGCAGCACAAACGCCTGGGGAGTCATCAGTACACAGCTGCTGCCGAGGAACAGGGCGGGCAGCAACTGCGCCATCAGCCCCATATCGTGGAACAGGGGGATCCAGCCACCGAAACGGGTGTTCTCGTCGAACCCGAGCGCCTGGCGGTAGCTGTCTACGTTATGCAAGAGGTTTTGATGGGTGATCATGACGCCCTTGGGGTCGCCGGTTGACCCCGAGGTGTATTGCAACAGCACTACCGTTTGGCGATCGATCTGCGGCGCGCGCCAGCTGGCATCTGACTCGATAGGCTGATCGGTGGCCAGGTAGGTACAGCCGCGCAAACCTTCTTCGTTGCCCCAGGTCTTGACCTTTTCAAGATTGTCCTGGTCCGTGAGGATCGCACTGACTCCGGCATCGACCGCAATCGATTTCACCCGGTGGCGCTCGTGCCGATATTGCCCGGGCAGCGGTGCCGGGACCGCGATCATCCCGGCGTAGATACAGGCCATGAACGCAATGCTGAAATCCAGGCCCACGGGGTACAGCAGCAGGATGCGTTCGCCGGTGCTGAAGCGGGCCTGCAACCAGCCCGCCAATTCGCGGGCGGCGGCATCAAGTTGTCGATAACTGAGCGTCAGCGCTTCATCATTCTCGATGTCCTGCACCAGTGTGACCGCCTCCTGATCCGCTCGGTTCAAGGCGTGGTGGCGCATCAGTTCCAGTACGGTTGGTGTGTTTTGCAAATTGACCATGTTCATATCCTCCAGTCGCGCGCCAGCGGGCGGCTCATATGCGGTGAGAGACAGTTGGGTTTCACAAGGCGGGCAGCGGTTTCAGAAAGCCGCTGCGTTGGAAGTAGTCCAGGTAAGTCGCCATCATCGCGCTGTCCAGGGGCCTGCAATGAATCCCCGATCCGCAAAGGGCGGCATCCAATTGCGAAGTGTCGAAGCTCAAGGCCGCCCCGGTCTGGCCGACATCCGCCGACGGTTCATGTTCGGCAAACAGCATCAGGTACTTGGCCAGTTCATTGTCTTCGCCGCGCTCGACAGCGCCGACCACTGCCCGGTACCAATCCTGGTAGGAGAGGTCCCGCAGGGGGAATCCACAGTCACGGATCATGTCGATCACGTCCTGCCAGTGCAGGCGGCGAGCGCCTGTCAGGTGGAACGTGCGTCCGTGGTGTCGACCGTTGAGAGCGATATGAGCTACGGCGGCGGCACAGAAGTCGACGGGGACCATCTCCAGGGTGATGTCGAAGGGCAGGGCCGCTTCAGCCTGGATACAGCCTTTGATGACAGCATTGAGAAAGGTATCGCTGGAGGCCGCACCGCTGCTTTGCGAGCCACAGATCTGGCCGGGTCGATAGATACAGACCGGCAGGCCACGCTCGCCGGCCTGGGTAACCAGGCGGTCGGCTACCCATTTGGTTTGCTGGTAGCCGCCCAGCACGTGTTCGGGGCTGTGTAGGGGCCCTTCACTGTAGTGATGCTCGCCGTTGAGCACCGGAAATACCGCCAGGGATGAAATGTGGTGAACCGGCTTGGTCCGCGAATGGCAGGCGAAGCGCAGTACCTCCAGTGTGCCCAGTACGTTGACAGGCTTGAGCTGCCAATAGGACTGTACATAGTTGGAGAGGGCTCCGTTATGGACCACCAGATCGACAGACTCTGCCAGTGCGCTGTAGCTCGCACGATCCAGGCCGAGCCATGGCCGTCCGATATCTGCGGCAATACCGTGCAGGCGAGCCGCATCGGCGTCACGCCACAAACCGTATTCGGCCATGTTCTGGCGAATACGGAGATTGGCTTGTTCGGTATCGGCGGCGCGCACCAGCACATCAATGCTGGCTTGTGAACGATCAAGCAACTCGCGTAGCAGAAAGGCACCGGTGTATCCGGTTCCGCCGGTCAGCAGCACCCTGTTGTAGGGGCCCGTCGGTTGGCCGGGTATGAACGCCACAGGCACGATATCGGCAGGTAGCAGGGCCTCTTCGAGCAGGGCGGAGGGGGCCATGCTGCGCTCGCCAGAGGCCGATGCGGCAATTCCAGAGCGCGACACATCGAGCATCAGGGCGAGCGCGGACACCGTCGGTTTCTCGAACAGTTGGCGCAAACTGAGCGAGGTGCCGAAGCTTTCACGCACCCGGGCCATCATTTGCACCGCGCTGAGCGAGTTGCCGCCCAAGTCGAAAAAACTGTCGGTGATGCCGATTTTTTCGACCCCCAGCAAGTCACGCCAGATCTGCACCAGTTGGAACTCATCCGCAGTACCTGGCGGCTGGTAGACCTGCGCGCCCGTGGCGCGGCCCTCCTGGGTCAATTCGATCGCAGGCAGGCGTTTGCGATCCACTTTGCCATTGGGCAGCTTGGGTAACGCGTCCAGCAGCACGAAACGCGAGGGCAGCATCGCGGCAGGCAGGTGTTGCCGGGCGAACTGGCGCAACTGGGTGCGCAGGGCCGACTGAGTGATAGACGCGAGGGGGTTGTTGGTTCGTGTCGACGTATTCAAGAGGTTTGCTCCAAGGACACGGCTGCGGACTGAACATCCGTTCGTTCTGTGGGCTGAGTGCGAGGCGTGGGTAGCGAGAAGTAGGCATCGAAACGATCCATCCGCTCTTGCTCCGGCATCAACAGTCGAACTTCCAGGCCCATACGTTCAGCCAGGCTGGCGATGTCTTCTGGATTGAGCGCGTGCGGATCCTCGACCAGCCACAATTGGCGCTGCAGTTCCCAGGCAATGGTGCTGGATGGCATTTCGGCCAATAAGCGAAGCAGGGCCAGGGGCTTGACCAGGCGCAGATTGGTTATGCCGGTGACGGTCAATGGCGCCTGGCCGATCCGGGACAGCGACTGTTCCAGCGCGGCCAAGCTCGCGGGTTGCTCGGGGCTGCCCCACGCACGGCTCACGCCAGGTTCGTGTGGTTGCGGCTTGGCGCGGCCAATCAGTGATACGTCATAGCGGAACGTGGTCAGCTCGTTGATGGCATGACCGCGCTTGAGCTCGATGCGTGTCTCGCTGAAGCCACCCAGCCGATTGGCCAGTTCGATGAAGTGACCGGGTGCCAGGCAGAGCTCACCTTCTTCCTTGACGTTGCGTGCGATGTTGTTGATCAGCTCGGCCGCCGTTGTCAGCGGCGCGGCCTTTTCCAATTGGACAGTAGCGTGGAAGGCTTCCAGCAGGCCGAGATGGCGAACATCGCCGATAAACACCTGGCCGTGGGGGCTGACAACTCGCGCGGCCTCGGTCACTACCCGTTCCAGGTATTCGCTGCTCGGGAAGTACTGGATGACCGAGTTGATGACGACCGTATCAGCCGCTCCGGTAGTGACCGAAGACAGTTCACCGGCATCGCCATGGATCAGTTCAACCCGACACTGGGCATGCTCAACCGTTGACAGGCTTTGCTTGGCGGCCGCCAATGCGGTTTGTGACACATCGATACCCAGGTAGGCCTCAACCGACGGCGCAAGGTTGCGAAGCAACAAGCCGACCCCGACCCCGACGTCTAGCAGTGAGCGCGGTAGCAGGTTGCGCACGCGTGCAACGGTGTGATCCAACCACTCTTGCATCTCCTCGATCGGGATGGGGAGCCCGGTGTAACTGCTTGCCCAGCCTGCAAACTCGCTGCCTGGAACATGACTGACGCCGCTTTGTGGGTTGGCGTAGGCGCCTTCCCAGATATCGCCCCAGCGCGAGATGTGGCGGTCTTGCGCCAGCGCGTCGGCCGGATTGGCCTGCATGGAGAGATAGGCGATCAGTTCATAGCCGGTCGCGGTTTCAACGGGAACAACAGCCACTGCGGTGACATCCGGATGCCGGGATAGCACACTTTCCACTTCATCCGGTTCAATACGGTGTCCGAGAATCTTGACCTGACGGTCGATACGACCGAGCAGCTCCAGCGTGCCGTCCGGCCTCCAGCGTGCCCGATCGCCCGTGCGATAAATCTGCCCGCGACCCTGCGGATGGGCAGGGAAGCGCTCGGCCGTCAGGTCCGGGCGGCCAAGGTACAGTCCGGATACACCCTCACCCGCGATCCACAGCTCGCCGGCCACCCCGATGGGGAGACGCCGCATCTGGGCATCCAATATCAACACCTCGGTGTTGGCGATGGGTTTGCCAATCGGGATCAGGCTGCCATGCTGGTGGCGCTGTAACTCGTGCACGGTCGACCAGATGGTTGTTTCGGTAGGGCCGTACATATTGAACAGGCGTGTGTGGGGCAGGGCTGCCAGCAAACGGTCAGCCAGCCCCGCGGGGAATGCTTCCCCACCGACCAGTACTGCCCGGGTGCTTTCCAGGGCTGCCAGTGCTTGCGGTTCCGCACAGACCGCGGCAATCAGTGACGGGGTGCCTTGCACCAGCGTCACCTCATGCCGACGGCACAGTTGCGCAAAGCAATGTCTGGCATCGGCCACTTGGGCATCGTGCAATTGCTTGAGCCGACCCAGTGCGGCTATGCCTTGCAACGCGTCATCGGTGGCAATGCCGAAGTCCACCAGGCATGCCACTTCATCCGCACCGGCACTGGCCAGGGCGCGCAAGGTGGGGCTCACCGATTCCGGAGAGCCGAACAGGCCTGATCGGTCGAAATAGCGATCAACCGCCATATCCAGAACCGAGTCGATGTCTTCCTCGGTCATGACTTCGGGGTACTCGACGCCCATGCTGGAGAACAACAGCCGCCACAGCTCGGTGGAGGTCCGCAGGTATTCCCTGAAGGGGCCGCGTGCCCTGCTGCGCGCCAGTTCGGCGTCTTCGTCGAGGTAGGTGTGCACCATTACCGTCACGTGTCCGGGACTGGCGTGTCCTGCTGCTTTTCGGGCGTTGCGATAGGTACTGATCTTGCGTGCCAGTTCGTCGATGTCCTGACCCAGAAGGTGGGTCAACAGGTTCGCGCCGCTTGCCCCCGCACGTTCGAAGGTCTCCATGGCGCCGGCCGACGTCAGCCACATAGGCGGTTGCGACTGAACGGGCCTTGGGAAAATGCGCAATGCGACGCTGTCACCGTTGCCATTTATCCGTTCGACCGAGTCGCCTCGCCAGAGACGCTTGAATTCGTCGATTTGCTCAAGCATCTGCTGTTTGCGATTGGCATACGCCTGCGGCGCCAAGGCAAAGTCATTGGCATTCCAGCCTGAAGCGAAGGCCAGTCCAACCCGTCCTTGTGAGATGTTGTCGACCAGCGACCACTCTTCGGCCATTCGCAGCGTATCGTGCAAGGGCGCCACGATGCTGCCGCAACGTATGGCGATCCGCTGGGTCACTGCCGCCAGCGCGGCGGACATGACTGAAGGGTTAGGGTAGAGTCCGCCAAACTCATGGAAGTGCCGCTCCGGAGTCCAAATGGCCTCCAGTCCCATGGCGTCCGCTGCTTTTGCGCCTTCCAGCACCAGGCGATAACCTTCCTGGCGTTGATCATCGGCAGCGCCTGCCGAAAAGAAGAACAGGCTCAGTCCAAGAGGACGGACCGCGGCCTGGGGATCCGGCACCAGGTTCTGGATGATCCGCTCCCCGGCAATAACCACCTTGGCTCCTCGCGCCAGTGGCCACAGCAACTCCAGTACGGAGATGTCAAAGGACATGCTGGTGAGCGCCAGTACGGTGTCTTGCGCCTTGCAGCCGATACGTCGGTCCATGCCTTCGAAAAAGTTGGTGACGTTGCGATGACGAATGACCGTGCCTTTGGGCAAGCCGGTAGAGCCGGACGTGTAGATCACATAGGCCGTGGCTTCGGCTTCCAGCTCCAGATTGGGGCGCTGGCTTGAGCGCTGTGAGATAGCCGCTTTGTCGCGGTCGATCAGCACACAGTGCTGGACCCGGTCGACTATCTGGCAGCTGCGTTCCGCTACCAGGGCTGCCAAGCCGGAGTCTTCGGCAATGAAAGCAAGACGCTGGTAGGGGTACTCCGGGTCGAGTGGCACATAGGCGCAGCCAGCCTTGAGCACGGCAAGGATGGCTGTCACCATGTCGATGCCTCGGTAGAGGCTGACCCCTACCAGACTGCCAGGCTTGAGCCCTCCGGCGATGAGCTGGTGAGCCAGGCGATTGGCTTGTGTATCGAGTGCCAGATAGCTGATGTCGCTATCGCGGTGGGCCAGTGCGATCGCATCAGGGGTGAGGTCCACCTGCTGCTCGAACAGGCTGTGCACGGTGGCGCTTCTGTCGAAGTCGACGTCCGTCTGGTTCCAGGCATCGAGCCTGACGTGCTCGGCAGGCTCCATCAGTGCCAGCTCAGCGACGTAGCAGTCACCCTGTTGCACCAAGGCGATCAACGCTTTGGCGTAATAACCGGCAAGCCGGTCGCAGAACGCTTCATCCAGACTATTCAGGTCACAGTCCAGCCATGCGCGCAAATGCCCCTCGACCGGATCAATGAGGAAGTTCACTGCCAAGGGGTAGTTGGTCTCTGCCACACCGATGCCGTGACGAATCAGAGCCCCGTTTGCGTCTCGGCGTTTCCATAGGCTGTGAAAATCAATGAAGTTGACATAGCTGTCCAGTTGCAGGCCGTCGGCCAGTTGTTCTATCTCGGTAAAGGGAAAGCGCCTGTAGGGGGCGGCATCGCGCTCGAAAGCGAAGGCGCGCTGGGCCAGCTCGAGCAGGCTTTGCTCGCGGGTGTCGACGCTCAGCGGCAGCGTATTGAGGAACACCCCGAGTACGGCATCACCACCATCCTCTTCCAGTCGGGCATTGACCACCATCCCGGTGACTACGTGCTCGGCGTTGCCCACCAGGCGCTGAACGGCCAGGTGCGCCGCCGCCAGCAAGCTTTTCAAGGGCAGGGCTTGTGTGCGCGCCAACTGCTGCAATTGGCCCAGCAGCGCAGGTGCTACGCTGACTTCGAATGCTCGGTGTCGGCTGGTGTTGCTGCCCAAGGGCTTGTCACTGGCGCGTGGCAGGAGGGTGGGTTCGCTGCCGGCCAAGGTTTTGCGCCAGAAGTCACGGGCCGACTGGTCCAGCATGGCTTCGCGCTCGGCAGCCACGAAGTCGCGGTAGGACGAGGGGAGTTGCGGCAGCCAGAGGTCTTGGCCTTCCAGTGCGGCGGCATAACGTTCGACAATTTCTTCCAGCATCGCCGCATCGCTCCATCCATCGAGGATGACGTGGTGCTCGATGACCGATAGTTGGAAGGCATTGGGCTCGCGCAGGTGGACGGTAAAGGCCATCAATGAGGCATTGGAAAGCTCGAAATGATGGTGTTTGGCGTTATCGACCCAGGCCGCCAGGTGCCTGTCGATGGCCTCCGCCGGCTGTCCCAGCAGGCTGTCGATCACTTCAAGTGGCGCTGTGGCGTGCTCCTGCACCAACTGCAAGGGCTCGCTGAACGTTGAAAGGTCAAAGCGCGTTCGAAGTACCGGGTGCCTTTGCACGGTGGCGTCGATGGCGTTGCGCAACAACGTCTCATCAAGACGGGTCGCGATATGCAGGCTGGTCACCACGCGGTAGACCGAGCTGTCGCTGGCCAGTTCCGCGTGGTAAATCATCCCGCCTTGCATCGCGGACAAGGGATAGGCATCCACCAGGCCGGAAGGTAGCCGCGAGCGATCCTGCGGGCGCAACAGATCGAAAGGTTGAGCACGGGTGACCGGCGTTTCCCTGTTGAACGGTCGCAAGCGTGTGGCCAGTTGGCGCAGGGTCGGGTAGTTGAAAACGTCCTGGACGTCGAAGCTGTAACCTTGTTGCTCGGCCAGTGAACGGGCGCGAATGGCGAGCATTGAATCCCCACCCAGCGCAAAAAATGACAGCTCGGGATCGGGCGAGTCGATGCCCAACAGGCTTTGCCAGATATCGCCAAGCAGGTGTTCCTCGGGTGTCTCGAGGGGCAACGCAGCACGGACTTGCTCGATCAGCGGTGCCGGCAACGCGCTACGGTCAAGCTTGCCATTTCGCGAAAGGGGCAGCGCGTCGAGGAACACAAAATGCTGCGTAATCATGTACTCAGGCAGGCTGAGTGACAGATGCTCGACCAGTTCTTTCGTCGACGAGGTCTCACCGGTGGTGTTTACGATATAGGCCACCAGGCGGGGCTCTCCCACGGGAGGTTGCCAGGCTGTGACGGCAGCCACTGCGACGCGGGGATGACTCATCAGGACGCTTTCAATTTCTCCGGGCTCGATACGAAATCCGCGGATCTTGACCTGGTCATCCAGGCGTCCGAGGAATTCGATGGCGCCGTCTCGTCGATAGCGCGCCAAATCACCGGTGCGGTAGATCTGGCCCCGGCCGTTGGCATCGGGCAAGAAACGCATGGCGCTCATTTCCGGCCTGTTGATGTAGCCCAAGGCAACCTGCACACCACTGATGTACAGCTCACCCACCGTTCCGATCGGCACCGGACACCTGGCCTCATCGAGGATATGCAACTGGGTATTGGCAACGGGGTAGCCAATGGGTACCGAGCCCTGTGTATCGGCCGCGGAGCAGGTCCAGTGCGTGACGTCGATGGACGCCTCTGTGGGGCCGTAGAGGTTGAGCAAGGCGACTTGAGTCGCAGGTGTGAAGGTTTCGAAGAAAGTCTTCACGGTACCTGCGCGCAAGGCCTCGCCGCTGCAAAAAACGCGACGTAACGGACTCGCATCCGACAGACCGGGCTCTTCGAGAAAGAGATCGAGCATGGAGGGCACGAAGTGAAGGGTGGTCACCTTGTAGTCACGAATCAGTTGGGCAATGTGACGCGGGTCTCGGTGAGCGCCAGGCTCGGCCAGGACCAGTTGGCAGCCGAACAGCAATGGCCAGAAAAACTCCCAGACCGAGACATCAAAGGTGAAGGGGGTTTTTTGCAGTACGCAATCGTCGGCTTGAAGCGAGTACTGTTCCTGCATCCACAGAATGCGATTCACCACCCCTTGATGGGGGACCGCGACACCTTTGGGCTGCCCGGTCGACCCCGATGTGTAGATCACATAGGCGGCTTGTTCCGGGCTGGCGAGGTGCTTCAACGGGACGGCCGGATGGGGTAAATCAGGCAACGTTCGATCCACGCAGAGGATCATGCATTCGCTGTCCTGCAGTTCCGCGAGGGTGCTGGTCAGGGTGCTGCGGGTCAGGACCATTACCAACTGCGCATCAGCGACCTGAAAGGCAAGGCGCTCGCTCGGCAGTTCCGGATCGAGTGGGACGTAAGCGGCACCGCTTTTAAGTACGGCGAACAGGGAAATGACCATCTCTAGCGAGCGAACGTCGCAGACCCCCACTCTCTGCCCAGGCTGCACGCCCAAGGCGACCAGGTGAGCGGTCAAACGATTGATGGCGCTCTGCAACTCGCTATAGGTGAGCGTGCCTGCAGGACCTGCGAGCGCGATGCGATCAGGTGTGCGCCGTGCCTGTTCGTCCCAGAGCTCATCAAGACTGCGAGTCAGGTCATAGGGGCGTTCAGTCGCATTCCACTTCGCCAGCAGGCTTCGTTCAACGGGTAACAGGCCATCGATCCCTTGGACGGGCAGGTCGGGTTCCGCCTCCAGGAGCGCACCCAATACTTGCAGAAACCGATCTTGATGCGTTTTCAGGTCCGCTTGGCTATGGCGCTCCGGATTGGCGTCGAAGAACAGTTGTAGCCCGCTGCCATCGGCTCGCCCGTAACAGCCGATCAGCAGATCTTCCACTGGGCCGGTAGACAGGTAGTGCGGCACCGTCACGCAATCACCAAAGCGAACTTCCTGGTCAAACGAAATGACGTTGATCACCGGTCCGCCCAGACGCGTGCGCGCACCGCCACGCTGTTGATCCCGGTGAAGGGCTTCGCCACGATAACGCTGGTGGGCCAGAACGAAGCCGAGGTTACGTGTGACGTCGTGGACCAGCTGCTTGAAAGACGAATGGGGCGTTACATGGAGACGCAGCGGCAGTTCATTGGCCAGCATGGTGGGTGTTGAGCGTGCCGCGGCGTCCAGCCGGGCTGAAACAGGCAGCGTGAGCAGCAGGTCATTGCTGTTGCTCAATTTGCGGATGTAGATCGCCATTGCAGCAATGATCAGTACCGACCAGCGTGTCCCGATGGACCTGGCACATGCTTGTAAGCCAGTTTCCATCAGCGCCGGCAGTGGCGTACTCAGGCGGCGCATGCCGCGGTTGGAAAGCGTGACGCTCTCGGACAGTTGCAAGGACGCCGGCGGTTGCTGCAACTTGTCCAGCCACGCCTGTCGATCTTCCTCGTGCTTGGCGCTTGCCTCGTATTGGGCTTCGTCTGCAAGAATCACGGACAAGGGGCTGGCGTTGGAAACGGGGCATTCCTGTTGCGCCGACAATGCACTGTATATTTCGCCGATACGCCGCCAATAGAGCGTCTGGCCGTACCCATCCATCAGGATATGGTGATAACGCAGGTAAAAGAATGAATGCTCAGGACCCAGCTTGAACAGTGCATGCAGGTGCAGTTGTGAGTGGGTGAGGTCCTGGGCGGTACTCAGGTCTCGCTTCATCCAGGACTGGGCCGCCTGCCGAGCATCGGCTTGTTCGCTCAGGTCAATCACCATCAGTGGCTGAGCGTCGTGCGGTTCAATGACCTGCCAGGGTTCACCCTGCTTCTCAACGAATCGTACCCGTAGCGCTTCTGTCTCCTGCAAGGCAAGGGCGATGGCTTGCTGAAAGAGCTCAACCTCAACAGGCCCCACAATCTCAAGGTATCCTGCGCAGTTATAGCGAGGGTTACTCGGGTCTATGCGCTGTGCTACCCACACCCCGCGCTGGGCAGTGGATAAAGGGAGGGGGGTTACAGGTTGGGAGCTGCCGAGGAGCGGGTCATGATGGCTGTTCATTCTTCAAAGGCTTCCTGCGCGGTTTAAGTCGATATGTTCAATACTGAAAAAATCGAAGTTGTGATCTCTGGTTGTTGACGTGGACAGCTTTACAGATAGGCAACTGGAATATTGTGATATGGCCAAAACCGTATGTAGCGCGCGATAAGCAAGATAGGGGCTTTTCGTGAAAACTATGAGTTTGTTTTAAGCGGGTGCGAGGAGGGTGGGTAGGTTATATTGAGTGCGCTTTTCGTTTGCTCATCAATCTCAATCCAGAATGCCAGTACTGGTTTTCCATCGATCAACTGCGGCGCTGACACCCGGTGAACCGTGACACCCATACGCCGCAAGAGACGTTCGTTGCCCACTGCGGAGAAGGCAATTAACCGTGCGGCCCCGAGTTGAATCGCTGCCGCGACAGTTTCTGCCACCAGGGTGCAGGTGTTTCTCCAGGATTGGAGTGTATTGCTGTTGGGTTCGTTAAGCGCTGTTGCGGAAAAGCGAGAGAGCTCCCAAGTATCGGCGGCGTGTGGCAGAGGGGTGTCACCCATCAGTTCGGGGAACACCTCACTGAGCAAGTAAGGGCGTGTCGTGGGGAGGAGTCGGGCGCACCCGCAAATGTCACCCAGTGGGTTTTTTGCAACAACATAAACAGTATCGGCTCGATCAAATTCGTCAACTTCCTCTCCGTTTTTGGAGGGGAGCGGCCATCCCAGTTTTTCGAGGAAAATCTTATGACGATATGATGCCAGTGCCGTCTCTACGCGAGAGCCTAGCTCCCTGGCGGTGCCGGTTATGGTCTGTAGCATGCGACTCTCGGACTGTTGAAAATGAATCCTTAGTTAGTCACAAGAGGTTGATCAGGATAAGCTGCCCTTTTGGGCAGGGGGGGGGCGCTCAGCAGGGCTGAGGGACGCCAACTTGCCAGGGTTGACTGTGGAGCCAGGAAGCGAGCAGTTCTTCAGTCAATTTGGCGCCCAGATCATAGCCGTTGGGGGTGCGCAACATGACGTTGGAGCTGATGCCGCCGGGGGCTAATACGAGGGTGGCGGTATTGGCGCGCCGCAACCACCCCCAACCTAGACTGACCCGTGGTATTGTGCGATCCCCGGCCCACTCGCAGTACCCGGCCGATTCGACGCTGACGCCCAGGCCTCGAAGTTCTTCCAGCAGTGAGGGGTCAGGCCAGGCAATATCCTGCTTCAGCGACAGGGTGCAGAAATCGCTGAATGTCATGCGAATGTATCCGTCTGGAGTCAGCATAGTCGTTCTCGATTGATAGCTATAGGTTGCGAAATGATCGCGCTACTCACAAGGATGGGAGCTCAGTGATGAAGCATCAAGTTTTTTGGTGCCGTGATAGGGGCACGATGGAGAATCCTACGCACTGTGTCACGGGGTTGGAATGGCACCTCAGTGCCAATGTGTAACAGGATGAGAATTTTGGACGAGTTTCGCGAAAGGATTTTTAACTTGTGCACGGAATCAAAGTCCGAGCTTGTTCTGTTTGAAGGGTTGAAGCAGATAACGTCCGAGCTGGGGTTTGAACATTGCTCCTATGGCATGCGTATACCTATTCCCGTCACTGATCCTGGTTTTTATCTCTTGTCGGATTTTCCGAAAGGCTGGGAAGAGAAGTACGTCAGTAATAATTATTTTGCAATCGATCCTACGGTCCAGCACGGGTTGAGAAATAGCACTCCACTGATCTGGTCCGCGACCAATCCGATTGGACGACCGGAGTTTTGGGAAGAGGCGCAACAGGCAGGGTTATGTAACGGTTGGAGCATGCCGGTACATGGCGGTTTTGGTTCGATCGGCTTATTGTCCTTGATGCGCTCGGCCGATCGCTTGAGCGAAAAGGAAATGCTGTCGAATGAAGAAAAAATGATGTGGGTCGCGATGAATGTGCACTCCACGATGGCTAACTTGATCACCCCCAAGTGGGTGCCCGAAGCCACTCAAGAACTGACCTCGCGTGAGCAGGAGGTGCTGAAATGGACGGCTATCGGGAAGACCTACAGTGAGATTGGCTGCGTCCTGTCGATTGATGCGCGCACCGTAAAATTTCATCTGGTCAATACCATGCGCAAGTTGAATGCGGCCAACAAGACCGAGGCCGCGGTTAAAGCTTATATCCTCGGATTGCTTAATTGAGGGCTGGCTGAGCGGCGCCGGTAATTCCGGTGGACGGCCTTGATGTCAGGGGCGGCAGACGATCAGCGGCGCCCGGTCCGGGTGCTCACGTCCACCCACACGGCCAGCACCAGAATGCTGCCTTTGACAATCATCTGCCAGTAGCTGTCGACATCGAGCATGGACATGCCGTTGTCCAGGCTGGTGATGACCAGCGCGCCGAGGAGGGCGCCGTAAACGGTGCCCGAGCCTCCGCGCATGGAGGTGCCGCCAATGAAGCAGGCGGCGATGGCGTCCAGTTCGCCCATGTTCCCGGCCGAGGGTGAGCCCGCGGCCAGGCGCGCGGTATTGACCACCCCGGCCAGGGCGCACATAAGGCCCATGATACCGAAGATCCACAGCTTGACGGCCTGCACGTTGATACCCGACAGGCGCGTGGCTTCCATGTTGCTGCCCACTGAGTAGATACGGCGTCCGAACACGGTCTGGCTGGTGACGTAGCTGAACAGACCAAGCAAAATCAGCAGAAGCAGCACCGGAACCGGGATGCCGTCGTAGCTGTTCAGGGTATAGACGAACCCGGCCAACACCGCGCCGATCAACACCACGCGTAACACGTCACGAACCAATGAGTGGGCCGCCAGGCCATGGAGGGCACGATTGCGGCGCTGCCTCCAGGTCAGGAAAAGTGTCAAGGCGAACAGCAGTACGCCGAGCCCGCCGCCTACCGTGTGTGGCAAATAACCCTGGCCGACATAGACCAGCGACGCGGATACAGGGGCAATGGTGGTGCCGCCGGTGATCCCCAGCAGAATCCCGCGGAACGCCAGCATGCCCCCCAGGCCCACAATGAAAGACGGAATGCGCAGGTAGGCTGTCATAAAGCCGTTTGCCAAGCCAATCATCCATCCGCAGACGGCGACAATACCCAGATTCGCCAACAGCGGTACGTGATAGATCACGTCGAGGATTGCCGCCAGGCCGCCGAGCAGGCCAAGCAATGACCCCACCGACAAATCGATCTCGCCGCTGATGATCACCAGCACCATGCCGCAGGCGAGAATCCCGGTAATGGACATCTGCCGCAGCAGGTTGGAGAGGTTGCGCGGGGTAAGAAACCCGCCGTCGGTCTGCCAGCTGAAGAACAGCCAGATAATCGCTACGGCGATCACCAGCGCGAGCATTTTGTAGCGGGTGAAAAATTGTTTGACCTGATTCATCTACGCGGTTTTCCGATCATTATTGTTATGGTCATCGGGGTGGTTGAGCGCGGCGGTGAGCACCTGTTCCTGGGTCAGCTCGTGGTTGATGAAGTCACCGCGTAACTGGCCTTCGCCGATTACCAGCACGCGGTCGGAAACGCCCAGCACTTCGGCCAGTTCCGAGGACACCATGATGATCGACACGCCTTCGGCCGCCAGCGCTCCCATCAGCTTGTAGATCTCATACTTGGCGCCGACATCCACCCCGCGGGTGGGCTCATCGAGAATCAGCACGCGGGGTTTGGTCAGGAGCATCTTCGCCAGCACGGCTTTTTGCTGGTTGCCGCCGGAGAGGCTGGTGATCGGCAGGAACGGACTCGCGGTCTTGAGGTGCAGGCGCGAGATTTCCCTGTCGATGCAGCCCAGTTCCGCTTCGGCGTCGATGCGGGTCATTTTCGAGTAGTTGTCCAAGACGGCGAGGGTGATGTTCTGGCCGACCCCCAGGTCCGGAATGATGCCTTGGCGCTTGCGGTCTTCAGGCACCATGCACAGACCGGCGCGGATGGCTTTGAGTGGCGTGCGGGTGTCGATCGGCTGGCCGTCCAGCCAGACCTCACCCTGATAGCGACCAGGGTAGGCACCGAACAGTGCCGACACCAGTTCCGTGCGTCCGGCGCCGACCAGCCCGGCGATGCCGAGGATTTCCCCACGCTTGAGGACGAACGAAATATCGTCGACCCGTTTACGTCTGGGGTTGTCGACGTCGTAGCAAGTGACATGGCGCGCCTCGAAAATCACCTCGCCGATGTCATGGGGTTCAGTGGGGTAGAGACTGCTCATTTCCCGTCCGACCATCTGGGTGATGATCTGCGCAATGTCCATGTTCGTCATGGCGGTAGTGGCGATGTGTTTACCATCGCGGATCACCGAAATGGTGTCGCACACGGCGGCCACTTCATCCAGTTTGTGGGAGATATAGACGCAGGCAACGCCCTTGGCCTTGAGGTCGCGAATGATGTCCAGCAGCACCTCGATTTCCGAGCGGGTCAGGGCCGACGAGGGTTCATCGAGGATCAGCAGACGCGCTTGCTTGTTCAGTGCCTTGGCGATTTCCACCAGTTGCTGGTAGCCACCGCCGTACTGTGAAACCGGTAGCGATACGTTCATGTCTGGCACTTTGAGTTCACGCATCAGGGCTTCGGCACGGTGGATCATCGCCGGGTAGTTCATGCGCCCGCCGGGCAGTGTCAGCTCATGCCCCATGAAAATGTTTTCGGCCACCGACAGATCGGGGACCAGGGTCAGTTCCTGGTGAATGATGACGATCCCGGCGGCTTCGGTGTCGCTGATGGAATGCGCCTCGAAGGGCCGCCCGTCCCAGAGGATTTCTCCCTCCCAGGTGCCATGGGGGTAGACCGCCGACAGGACTTTCATCAGCGTGGATTTGCCGGCGCCATTCTCGCCGCACAGCCCCACGCATTCACCAGGCTTGACCTTGAGGTCGATGCCATTCAAGGCTTTGACACCGCCAAAGGTTTTGACGATGCCGTTCATTTGCAGCAGGTAGTCGGACATGGCGAGGTACTCACACTGTACAGCTCGATGGGTCACTGTCCGGCAATCTGCGCCTTGGTATAAAAGCCGTCCTTTTCCAGCAGGTCGATGTTGTCTTTGGTCAACGGGATCGGGGTGAGCAGGATGGTGTCGACTTTCTTGCTGCCATTGTCGTATTGCGAGCTGTAGGTGGGTTTCTCGTTGCGCGCCAGTTGCACCGAGAGCTTGGCCGCTTCGGAGGCGATCAGTTTCAGCGGCTTGTAGACGGTCATCGTCTGGGTGCCATCGATCACCCGCTTGACCGCTGCCAAGTCTGCGTCCTGACCTGAGATCGGCACCTTCCCGGCCATTTGCTGCGCGGCCAGTGCCTGGATGGCGCCGCCGGCGGTGGCGTCGTTGGAGGCGACGATGCCATCGATCTTGTTGTTGTTCCGGGTCAGGGCATTTTCAACAATGCTCAGGGCTTCGGTGGGGTTCCATTCCTTTACCCACTGTTGACCGACAATCTTGATATCACCCTTGTCGATGGCCGGTTGCAGCACTTTCATCTGACCTTCGCGCAGGACCTTGGCGTTGTTGTCCGTGGGCGCGCCACCGAGCAGAAAGTAGTTGCCCTTGGGGGCGGCTTTCAGCACGCCGTTGGCCTGCATTTCGCCGACCTTTTCGTTATCGAAGGAGATGTAGGCGTCTATATCGGCGTTGAGGATCAGCCGGTCGTAGGAGACCACCTTGATCCCGGCTTTCTTGGCTTCGGCGACGGCATTGGTCAGCACGGTGGCATTGAACGGCACGATGACGATCACATCGACACCACGGGATATGAGGTTTTCAATCTGCGAAATCTGCTTCTGCTCGTTGGCATCGGCCGACTGTACGAAGACTTTGGCGTTCATTTTTTCCGCCGCCGCGACGAAGTAATCACGGTCTCGTGACCAGCGTTCCAGACGCAGGTCATCGATGGAGAAACCGATCTTCGGGTGGGCGGCATCGGCCATGGCCGGTAGCGAGAGCAGGG
Organism: Pseudomonas sp. MWU13-2100; assembly: GCF_023242365.1. Taxonomy (GTDB): domain Bacteria; phylum Pseudomonadota; class Gammaproteobacteria; order Pseudomonadales; family Pseudomonadaceae; genus Aquipseudomonas. The sequence goes on along the minus strand of NZ_JALLIX010000004.1, from coordinate 86,466 downwards.
CCAGAGCGCTGGCGAGCAGGGTGCGTTTTAGTAGGTTCATGATGGTGCGTCCTTTTATTGTTGTTTGAAAGACACTGCCTGACGATGCATAAGTTGCCGGTGGAACTGTAGAGCGTCGCAGGGCTCCGCGAGCATGGATTTGTCGTGAGAATGTCACCGCGACGCCGGGGCTTGCCTGTCCTCAGGAGTAGATGAAACGGTTCACCACGCCTTCGAGCATCTCCTGCCGACCGCTGACGGCCTGCGGATTCAGCTCGTGGCTGAAGGCATGTTCGGCCAGTGATTCGAGGCTGAACTCACCCGCCAGCACCGCTTGGCCGAGCGGCTGTTGCCAGCCGGCGTAGCGTTGATCCTTGAATTGCTGGAGTTGATCGTTCTGCACCATGGCCGCCGCGCGCTCCAGGGCCAGGGCGAGGACGTCCATTGCCGCGACGTGGCCGTGGAACAGATCGACCTCGTCTACGCTCTGGCGACGGACCTTGGAGTCGAAGTTGAACCCTCCATGGGTGAAACCTCCGGCCTTGAGGATTTCGTAGGTGGCCAGGGTCATCTCCTCGACGCTGTTGGGGAACTGGTCGGTGTCCCAGCCGTTCTGCGGATCGCCGCGGTTGGCGTCGATGCTGCCGAAGATCCCCAATGAGACGGCTGTCGCGATCTCGTGATGGAAGCTGTGCCCGGCCAGGGTCGCGTGGTTGGCCTCGATATTGACCTTGATCTCGTTTTCCAGCCCGTACTGATGCAGGAAGCCGAAGACCGTGGCGCTGTCGTAATCGTATTGGTGCTTGGTCGGCTCCTGGGGCTTGGGTTCGATCAGCAGGTCGCCTTTGAAACCGATCTTGTGCTTGTGTTCGACCACCATGCGCATAAAGCGGCCCAATTGTTCACGTTCGCGTTTCAGATCGGTATTGAGCAGGGTTTCGTAACCTTCACGACCGCCCCACAGTACGTAGTTGGCCCCTTTAAGCCGTTGGGTGGCGTTCATGGCGCTGAATACCTGGGCGGCGGCGCAGGCGAACACCTCCGGGTCGGGGTTGCTGGCGGCGCCCGCGGCAAAGCGCGGGTTGCTGAAACAGTTGGCGGTGCCCCACAGCAGTTTGATCCCGGTTTGTTCCTGATGGCGCTCCAGGTGGTCGATCATCTGCGCGAAGTGGTTGCGGTATTCCTTCAGCGAGTTGCCTTCCGGGGCGACATCGGTGTCGTGGAAGCTGTAGTAGTCGATGCCCAGTTTGGAGAAGAACTCGAAGGCTGCTTCGGCCTTGCCGATGGCCAGCTCCATTGGATCCCCGGCGTGTTGCCACGGGCGCTTGAAGGCGCCGGCACCGAACATATCCGCCCCCGGCCAGACGAAGGTGTGCCAGTAGCAGGCTGCCATGCGCAGGTGTTCGCGCATGGGTTTGCCGAGGACCAGCTTGTTGGCGTCGTAGTGGCGGAAAGCTAAGGGAGAGTCGCTGCTGGGACCTTCGTAGCGAATCTTGTCGACAACGGGGAAGAACGGCATTGGAATGTCCTTGTTGTTCTTGGCTGTACCTCGATACTAGCAACGGCCCAGTGGCTGAAAATTATGAAAATCACCAATGCGCAGTGCGATTTTGAGTATTGAGATTCATCGTTTGCGCGCCTAGTCTGTGTTGACCGGTCCAGGATCAAAACAATGAAAACCGTCCCACCCGTCCACCGCATTGCGCTGTTGTTCAATGGCAGCAAGATCTACGATCGCGGCATTATCAGCGGCATCGGCAACTACCTGAGCAGCACCCGCGCATCCTGGGACCTGTTCCTTGAAGAGGATTTTCTCTGTCGGTTGAAAGGGATCGAGCGCTGGCAGGGTGATGGGATCATTGCCGACTTCGACGACCCGCTGATCGGCGAGGCGCTGGCCGGGATCAAGTTGCCAGTGGTGGCGGTGGGCGGCTCCTATCAGGATGAGCGCGCCTATCCGAAGGGCATTCCCTATGTCGCCACCGACAATGACGCGCTGATGAAATTGGCCTATGAGCATCTGATCGAGGCCGGGTTGACCCGCTTTGCCTGTTTCAGTCTGCCTGAAGCGCAAGCCAATCGCTGGGCGCAGGAGCGGGAAAAAGCCTTTCGCCGGCTGCTTAAACGCGATGGCTTGCCTGTCGAGGTCTATCGCGGCATGGGCACCAGCGCGCCGCTCTGGGACAGCGCCGTCGAACAGCAGATCGCCTGGTTGCAAAGCTTGCCCAAACCCATCGGCATCATCGCCGTCAGTGACGCGCGTGCCCGGCAGTTGCTGCAAGCCTGCCTGACCGCCGGGATCGCCGTGCCGGAGCAGGTAGCGTTGATCGGCATTGACAACGACCCACTGACCCGCAGCCTGACGAGGGTGCCGTTGAGTTCCGTGATTCAAGGCACTGAAACCATGGGGCGGACCGCCGCGCAGCTGCTCCACCAGATGCTGCACGGCATGCCGTCGACGGGTACGCAGATACTGATAGCCCCTGATGCGATCAACGTGCAGGCCTCAAGTCTGCATCAACCGTTGGGCAACCCCTACGTCATGCAGGCGCTGCTCTTCATCCGCCAATACGCCTGCCAGGGCATCAAGACCGCGCAGGTGGCGGGGTACGTGGGTGTGTCGCGCTCATCGTTGGAGTCGCACTTTCGCAAGGAGCGCGGCTGCAGCGTGCACGACGAAATTCTGCGCTTCAAGCTGGCGGCGGCGGCCAACGGACTGGAACACACCGATTCGGCGATTGCCGATATCGCCCAGAATTGCGGCTTCAAATCGGCGCAATACCTGCACACGGTATTCCGTCGTGAGTTCGGTTGTACGCCGCGGGAGTATCAGCAGGGCGCCCACGTAGCGATTCATTGATCGAACGGCCGGCCGGATTTCATCCTCCCCAACCCTCGCGCACCGCTTTTCGAATCCCCTCCAACAGCATCGCAAACGCCGGGTTGTCATTGTTCTCGCGCCAGATCAGATGCAGCTCGCTCTGCACGCCTTCGCCCAGATCGATGCTGCGAAATACCACGTTCTTGAACACGACGCTGGTGGCGCAGCGCGGCACCAGGGCCAGACCCATCCCGGCGTTGACCAGCGCCAGGATCGTCAGCGAGGAGCCGAGCCATTGCACGTACTGCGGGGCGACGCGAGCCGAGCGGAGCATGCCGGTCAGCAGTTCATTGAAGGGCGGGTAGGCCGCGTGGGAATACATGAGAAAGGGTTGTTCATCCAGATCCTGGACGGACACGCTTTCAGCGCTGACCAGCGGGTGATTGCTGGGCACGGCCAAGACGAACGGCTCACGTACCAGGCACTCGGTGGCGTAGCCCGGCTCCAGCAACGGAGCGCGGACGATGCCCAGGTCAATACGGCGAGCGCGCAGGGCCTCGTGTTGCTGGTAGGTGTTCATCTCCGACAGCTCGATTTTGACATGGGGTTGTTTGAGCCGTGCTTCCGCGATGACCTTGGGCAGGAATTCGTACACCGCACTGCCGACGAAGCTGATATTGACCGAACCGATGTCCCCTACGGCGAAGCGCCGGGCGCTGGCGGCGGCTTGCTGGGCGCGCTCCAGCAAGTTCTGCGCCTCAATGAAGAAGGCGCGGCCGGCGGCGGTCAGGGCGACGCTGCGGGTCGTGCGGGTGAACAACTCCACGCCCAGGTGGTGCTCCAGCAGTTGAATCTGTCGACTGAGGGGCGGTTGCGTCATGTTCAGCCGTTCGGCGGCGCGACGGAAGTTGAGTTCGGTCGCCACGGTAGTGAAACAGCGCAGTTGGGTGAGCTCGAACATTGATCTAATCCAGGTATCAATCGAATGCCAAGTTAGATTAGACGGGATCAATGCTGGCGTCCATGATCGGTTTGTCCCTAAAAAAACAATGATCGGGAGTCGCCCTTGAATACCCTCCAGAGTCCGCCGGACCCGAATCTGCTGGCCCGAGCCGCGGCCAAGGTGAAGCGCCATGTGCTGCCGCTGTTCGTGGTGATGTTCATCGTCAACTACATCGACCGGGTCAACATCGGCTTTGTGCGCAGCCACATGGAAACCGACCTGGGCATTGGCGCCGCGGCCTATGGCTTGGGTGCCGGGCTGTTTTTCATCGGTTACGCGATATTCGAAGTCCCCTCCAATATGCTGCTGCAACGCTACGGTGCGCGGGCCTGGCTGACGCGCATCATGTTCACCTGGGGCGCGGCGGCCATGGCCATGGCCTTTGTGCGCGGCGAAACCAGCTTCTATGTGCTGCGCTTTGTGCTCGGTGCGGCTGAAGCGGGGTTTTTTCCGGGCATCATTTACTACTTCACCCAATGGTTGCCGTCGACCGAACGGGGCAAGGCCATGGCGATCTTTCTCAGCGGTTCGGCCATCGCGTCGGTGATTTCCGGCCCGGTGTCCGGTGCGCTGCTGAGCGTCAACGGATTCAACCTGCATGGCTGGCAGTGGATGTTCCTGATTGAAGGCTTTGCTTCCATCGTGCTCTGCGGTTTTGTCTGGTTCTGGTTGCAGTCCCATCCGCACCAGGCGAGATGGCTGAGCGCAGAAGAAAAGGCCGCGCTGATTGGTGCCATTGCACTGGAACAGCAGGCTCGCGAAGCCGTGCTGACGGTCAAGCCGTCGATGTTCAAACTGCTGGCGGACAGGCAGATCGCGTTGTTCTGTTTCATCTACTTTTCCATTGCCCTGACCATATATGGCGCCACGTTCTGGTTGCCGAGCATGATCAGGAAAATGGGCAATATCGGCGACTTCCACGTCGGTCTCTTCAACTCGATTCCGTGGTTTATCTCGATCGTCGCAATGTATGGTTTCGCTGCCATGGCCAGCAAATGGAAGCACCAGCAGGCCTGGGTGGCATTGACCCTGGTGATTGCCGCGTTCGGGATGTTCATGTCCACCACGGGTGGGCCGATTTTCGCGTTCGTCGCCATCTGTTTTGCCGCGATCGGTTTCAAGGCCGCCTCCGCGTTGTTCTGGCCGATTCCGCAAGGCTATCTGGACGCCCGCATCGCCGCGGCGGTGATCGCCTTGATCAACTCCATCGGCAACCTCGGCGGTTTCGTCGCGCCGACCGCCTTCGGTTTCCTGGAGCAGACCACCGGCTCCATCGAAGGCGGACTCTATGGCCTGGCGGCCACCTCGCTGGTGGCGGCCGTGGTGATCTTCTTCGTGCGTACTGCTCCCCGTGGCAATGCCCCGCGCGCGCAGCCCGCTAAACCCGCCGAGAGCCCGGCCGCCAAAACACCGATCAGTCATCAAGCCTTGAGCCTAGGCCCACAGGGAGCAGTCTCTTGAAAATCAAACGCGTCACCGTCACCCCCATTGCCTTTCGCGATCCGCCGTTGCTCAACGCCAGTGGTATTCACGAGCCCTTTGCGCTGCGTTCGATCATCGAGATCGAGAGCGACAACGGTTATATCGGCCTGGGCGAAAGCTACGGCGATGCCCCGGCGCTGGCGATCCAGCAGCAGCTGCAAGACCAGTTGGTCGGCCTCGACCCGTTCAATCTCAATAAAATGCGCGCCATCGTGCAGGCCACTGTGGCGGCGAACAAAACCACCCGCCTCGCCGGTGCGGAGCTGGCGCCGGGTTCCCACGCCAGCAAGGCGGTGAGCAACGCCTATTCGGCGTTCGAAGTAGCTTTTCTCGATTTGCAGGCACACTCATTGAATGTGCCGCTGGTGGATCTGCTGGGCGGTGCGATCCGTGACGAGATCCCGTTCAGCGCCTATCTGTTTTTCAAGTACGCCCAGCATGTCGACTCGCCCTACAAGCCGGACAGTTGGGGAGAAGCCCTGAACGAGGAGCAGATCGTGGCCCAGGCGCGGCGCATGATCGAGACCTATGGTTTCAAGAGCATCAAGCTCAAGGCCGGCACGCTGGATCCGGAACATGAGGTCTCGTGTATCAAAGCGCTGAAAAAGGCGTTCCCGGGTTATCCGCTGCGGATCGACCCGAACGGCAACTGGTCCCTGGAAACCTCGATTCGCATGGCCGAACTGCTGGGCGATGACCTGCAATATTACGAAGACCCGACACCGGGCCTGGAGGGCATGTCCGCACTGCACAAACGCACGGGTCTGGCGTTGGCGACCAATATGGTGGTCACCGACTTCGATGAGTTTCGCCGCAGCGTGGCCTTGGACAGCGTGCAGATCGTACTCGCCGACCACCACTACTGGGGCGGCCTGCGCGACACTCAGGTATTGGCCAAGATGTGCCAGACCTTCGGTCTGGGGGTGTCCATGCATTCCAACTCGCACTTGGGAATCAGCCTGATGGCCATGGCCCATGTCGCGGCCTCGGTGCCCAACCTCGATTACGCCTGCGATACCCATTACCCCTGGCAGGAACCGGATGAAGAGGTGATCAGGGGCGGCAAGCTGCCGATTGTCGACGGCTGCGTGAAAATTACCCGCGCCCCCGGGTTGGGTCTTGAGCTGGATCACGACCAGTTGGGCAAGCTGCATGACCAGTACTTGAGCTGCGGTATCCGCCAGCGCGATGACGTGCGGCAGATGCAGCGTTACAAGCCGGACTGGAAGGCGCTCAAGCCGCGTTTTTGATCTCGGGTACAGGGTGAGCAGGCGTTAGAGCTCCATGACCATCTCATGCCAGGCCATCCCGCCGTGGTCGGAAGGCGAGGGCCGCACGTAGCGATAGCCCATGCGCTGATACAGCGCCACGTGCTGCTCCTTGCACATCAGGTGGATGGTTTTCTTGTCCAGCGCCTTCATGCGCTGGACGAACTCGCCCATCATCCGCGTGGAGTGACCTTTGCCCTGCTGCGCGGGATCCAGCACCACGGACATGATCACGATATTTGGTGCATCGGCTGAATGCCCCACCAGCTCCTTGAAGGCCTCATCGGACATCACCACCTCGTGGGCGCAGCCACTGTTGATGAAACCGATGACTTCACCGCCATCCTCCAGAATCAGAAAACCCTGCGGGTATTGGCCGATGCGCGTGGAAATCTTCTCCAGGGTCGCGGCTTCGTCGCCTTCGTAGGCGCAGGACTCGATTTGATAGCAGCGCGCAGCGTCTGACGGCACGGCATTACGAAAGCTGAGGGTGGACATTGCAATTCCTGGTTGTTGGGTGGGGATCGACGGAGAGGGCAGAGACTATCTTAGAGAAAACCCAGCTACGGTCCAGAGATGAATATACCGCGGTGGTCAGCTGGAAGCCTGTTTGCGCAACGCGTCCTCGAGGGCGCTCAACTTCGAGTTGCCGATGTAGAGCCGCGACAGCGCTTCCATCGCGCGAGTACCCATTCGTTCGCGGGCGTCGTTGCGCACGATCAGCGATCATTTCAGTCGAAAACCGGCTGATGCCAGCACCCGGATTTATGCCTTGGATCAAACGTTCCATACGGCTTAAAGCGGGTTCTCGCAGAAGATCCTCAATGCTTTTCACGTCAGTCACCGCTACGAAGTCCGGGACTCCCCAGATGCAATAGGGCTCATAGAGCACGGTGACCTTCTCGACCCGAGCGAGCAGCGGATCAAGATACTTTTCGTGGCTGGACGGCAGCCAGGCGGATGCAAGGGTGTCGACTTCGCCACGTCCCAGCATTTCGAATGCCGCCTCGTGAGCGGCCGAGGCATAGCTCACCGTGTGACCCTGTTCGATGAGGACACGACCGACCTCCAGGGCGCTTGCCTCATGAAAGGACAGGTCGATATGGCCGATGCGGATGTGCGCTGTCATTTGAACGTTTCTCGCTTATTGAAGGCGAGGTCAGGTTAGGTGTTTGTCTTTTACGGAAAAACCGGCTATCTACGGAAACATAATCCGGAGAATCCGTTTAATGCTGCTCGATAACATCGCGCTTTTCATGCAAATAGTTGAGAAAGGCAGCCTCGCGGCGGCGGGGCGCGAGGTGGGGCTGTCATCGACCACCGTATCGGAGCGGCTCGCGGCGCTGGCAGCCCATTTCGGCGTCAGTCTTTTGAACCGCACTACACGTGCCATGAGCTTGACCGACGAGGGGCGAATGCTCGTCGAAGATGCCAGGGGGGATTCCAGTGATATGACCTCCCCTCAAAAAATGGCAGCCATTGCGTGTGCCTTGTGTGCGGCGACCGGCGGGCTTAACTTTTTTTGCAAAAAACTCAGGCGGTCTACAGCGTAAATACACAGAGCCGTTAAACTGACACGTCAAGAACGGTTTGTATCCGTCAGTGGTAAAAAAATGGACTCTAGCGTCGGATTGATCAGTGGCGAAGAAGCGGAACCCTTTTTCGTGCAGACACTGGAGCAGGCTATCGATGCAGTGGTGGTCATTGATGATCACAACTGCGTGGTGTTCTTCAATGGGGCGGCCGAGCAGCTCTGGGGGTGCCCGCGCAACGAGGTGCTGGGCCACAACGTCAATACGTTGGTGCCTCAGGCTGTCTATGCCCAACATGACGGTTTTATCAGCGCCAACCGCGAGACCGGGGTCAACAAGATTGTCGGCTCCAGCCGGGATCTGCGTATTGTGCGCAAGGATGGCGAAGAACGCTGGGGCTCGTTGTCCATCTCGAAAATCACCTTGCAGGACCGCATTCTCTACGCCGCCTTTCTCAAGGACATCACCCAGGCACGCTTGAAGGACATCGAGCACCGCCTGCTCTCGATATCCGTCAATGCCACCCGTTCGGCCACCTGTATCGCCGATGCGAATGGCGACCTCATTTATGTCAATGACGGGTTCGTTCGGTTGTTGGGCTATTCCCGTGAAGAGGTGATCGGTCAGTCACTGCTGATATTCTTTACCCCGGGTACCCAAGCCGAGGCGAATGCACAGCAGGTGTTGGAAAAACTCCTCGGCGGTCAATCCAATGAAACCAGCGCGCTGATCGGTAAGCGTAATGGCCAACGGCTGTGGCTGCATGTTTCCTCGACGCCGGTGTTCGATGCCCGGGGCAAGGTCGAAAACATCGTGATCGTGTTGACCGACATTACCCGGACAAAGCTGCATGAGGTGTTGCAGGACAAAATCATCGGCGCGCTGTTGAAAGAGGCGTCGCTGGAGAGCGTGTTGACCTTGCTGTGCCAGGAGATTGAACACATTGCCCCCGAGGTCGCGGTTTCGATCCTCAGTGTGGACAAGAGCGGAATCCTGCACCCCTTGGCCAGCCCGGGTTTGCCGCCGGACTACTCCAGGGCGATTGAGGGCCTGTCAGCCGGTCCGGCCAGTGGCTCCTGTGGCACGGCGGCCTACCGGGGCGAGCCGGTTCTGGTGACGGACATCCTCCACGATCCGCTCTGGGCCGACTACAGGGTCCTGGCGCAACAGTCGGGTTTCCGGGCGTGCTGGTCGTTTCCGGTGCACAACGCTGCGGGACGGGTCGCGGCGACCTTTGCGCTCTACTTCAGGGAACCTCGTGGACCTGATCCTCTTCATACCCATCTGGTGACGGCAGGTATCCACCTGTGCCTGCTGGCGCTGGAGCGGGAAGAGGCCCGGCAGTCCATTCTGCGGCTGGCCTTTTATGATGCCCTGACCGGCTTGCCCAATCGTAATTTCCTCTTGGCCCAGGCCGAGCGGACCCTGCTTGAAGCGGCTGAAGAGCAGACCGAACTGGCGGTACTCTTTGTCGACCTGGACCGTTTCAAGCAGATCAACGATGCCCTGGGGCACGCCTCGGGGGACGAACTGCTGCAAGTCATGGCGCAACGGCTGCGCAGTGTGCTGCGGGAGTCGGACATTGTCGGGCGTTTGTCCGGAGATGAGTTCGTGCTGGTGTTGCCACGGATGGGCGCGACCCAGGTCACGTTCTTTCTTGAGCGGCTGCTGCTGACCCTCAGCGTCCCGGCCACCGTTGCCGGGACTTGCGTGGTGTTGTCGGCCAGTATCGGCATCAGCCTGTTCCCCAGGGATGGGCAGGATATGGAAAGCCTGCTGCATTGCGCCGATATCGCCATGTACCAGGCCAAGCGAGTCGAACGCGGCAGCTTCAGTTTCTTTCTCGAGGAGATGAACAAGACCGCCCAGGAGCGCTTGATGCTGGAGACGGACTTGCGCAGGGCCTTAGCCTGCGATGAGCTGTATCTGGTTTATCAGCCGCAGGTGAATCTGCGCAGCGGACGACTGGTGGGGGCCGAAGCGCTGGCGCGTTGGGTGCATCCGACGCTGGGCCCTATCGGGCCCGACCGGTTCATTCCTCTGGCCGAGGAGTGCGGGCTGATCAATGCGCTGAGTCAATGGGTACTGGAGCAAGCGTGCGAGCAACTGGCGCAGTGGCGTCGGCAAGGGTTGGGGATCCCTTCCTTGTCGATCAACCTGTCGCCGATCAACTTCCACAATCGCAATTTGGCCGAGTTGATCGACCGGCAATTGCAATTTTGCGACTTGCAGCCGAGCGACCTGTGTGTAGAGTTGACCGAGGGCGTCTTGCTGTCCAATAGCGCAGGTACCGAGCAAACCCTGCGCGATTTGCACGCCTTGGGCGTGCGCCTGGCCATCGATGACTTTGGTACCGGCTACTCCAGCCTGGGGTATTTGCGGCGCCTACCGATCAGCGAGTTGAAACTGGACAAGAGCTTCGTCGACGACCTGGAGCGCGATGCTTCCTGCCGCGCCCTGAGTGAGTCCGTCATTGGCATCGGCAAGGGGCTTGGCTTGCACGTGGTGGCTGAAGGCATTGAACAGGTCGCCCAGCGCGACATCCTCATGGCGCAGGGCTATGAAGTCGGGCAAGGCTATTTGTTCTCGATCCCGCTGCCGGGTGAGGCGTTTGCACAATGGGTCATGGCGGGTGACACCGAACGTTGCGTGGACGAGGGCTGCATGGTGGTGACGGCGATCACGGATAACCTCAGCCGGCCATGAGCGGGTCCGCCTCGCTCTGCGCATAACGCGTGAGCCTGGTACTCCCGGGGCGGGCGGCCAACGCCCCATCAGCGCCGTTTCGCATTGCTGCAGGTGCGGACGCCTTGGCCTTGTTATAGAAACAGTCAGTCGTTGGCTATTTCAATGCTGATCAGTTTGTTGACCCGGAACGGCGCCAGCAGCGACTCATCCGCCAGCGAGTCGGTAATCAGCGTCCACGGCCCTTTCAGGGGCGACCAGTGTTGCTGGAGTGCGCGCCCCAGTTTTGTCGCGTCAGCCAACACGAAGGCTTGGGCCGAGCGCCCGATCATGTTGGCCTTGAGGTAAGCCTGATCGGCACTGGCTTCGCAGAGCCCCAATTCGGCCACAACACCATCGGCGCTGAGAAAGATCTTGTCGGCACTCAAGTGCTCCAAGGTTGCCTGCGCGGCGGCACCGAAGGTCGACATGCTGGAGGCCCGCAGTTCGCCACCGAGCAGGGTGATCTTGGCCTCCGGAAGCCGAGCCAGGGCCGGCAGTGCGAGGATATTGTTGGTGATCACATGCAAACCGCGCCGCGCCACCAATAGCTCCGCTAATGCACAGGTCGTGGTGCCGCCATCGAGCAATAGCGTGTCGTTGTCCCGCACATGGGCCAGCGCCGCACGCGCAATGGCGAGCTTTTCCTGGCTGTGCTGATAGCGCCGTTCCTCGACGGAGGTCTCCGGCTCACGCAGGCCGACATGGGCGGCCCCGCCATAGGTGCGCAAGATCAGTCCTTCTTCCGCCAAGGCGGTGAGGTCCCGGCGCATCGTGGCCTCGGAGACGCCGAAATGCAGGCACAACTCCTCGACGTTCGCAGTGCCTGACAGCACGAGGTTCAGAATGGCTTGGCGGCGTGTGGCAACTTTCATGGATGTCCTGGAGATCTGGCCCGAGTGCCTTTATACGGTTTTTCAACGAGGCCGTAAAAGGTCGCCCGGGAAAGTCAGCGGGTAAAACGCCCTGAGCGTCCGAGCGTTTTATCGATCAAGGGTTCAGACGGGTTGCGGGCTCGGGGCTTGCGGCAGCTCCTGGATCGGTTCGACATCACCCAGCAGAAACAGATAATTGAGAATGGCCACGACAATCAATCCGGCGGAAAACAGCAGGGCGGGAATGAAGGACCCCGTGGCGGCGACGATAAACCCGGTGATGATCGGACCGACCACGCCGCCCATGTTCGACACGGTATTCTGCAGGCCGGCCAGCATCGAGGTCATGCCCCGTGGCGCGACATCGCCGGGCAGGGCCCAGACCTGAGTGGCCGCGACCGTGGTGCCGGACTTGGCGATGCACAGCAGGACGATGGCCAGCCACGACGACTCGGCGAAGGCGGCGAAGCCGATGCAGGAGGCCATCAACAGGCCGGCCACCAGGAAGGTCTTGCGAATCCGCGTCAATGACCAGCGCCCCTGGCGGTAGATACGGTCGGACAGCCAGCCGGCAAAGATTTCCACCAGCATGGCGATCAGCAATGGCAGCGCCGCGACGAAGCCCATGGAGATCAGGTCCATGCCACGCTCTTTCACCAGATAGGTGGGCAGCCAGGTGATAAAGAAGTACGAGTTGTAGTTGATGAAGAAAAACCCCAGGCACATGGCCCAGACGTTGCGGTAGCGCAGCAGGTCGTACCAGCGCATTGTCGGCTTGTCGCCGGTGCCTTCCTGGCGCCGCTGGCCTTCGCGGATGTACTTCAGTTCGGCTGCGTTGACCCCGCTGTGCTGTTCGGGATCGTTTTTGTAAAAAGCAAACCAGACCAGTGCCCAGACAATTCCGATGGAGCCGCTCAGGACAAACGTCATCTTCCAGCCCACCAGGGCGATCAGCCAGACGATCAAGGGCATGGCGATCGCGCCGCCGAATTTCGAGCCGCTGTCGAAGATGCCCGCGACGGTGGCGCGCTCCTTATCCGGAAACCAGCGCGAGGAGATCCCGGCGTTGCTCGGATAGGCCGCCGCTTCACCCACGCCCAGGCCGACCCGCAGCGCGAACAAGGAATTGAAGCCGTTTGCCAGGCCGGTCATGGCGGTGGCCACCGACCACCACAGTACCGCGCCGCCGAGGGTGAGTTTCTGGCCGAAACGGTCGGCCAACCAACCTGCCGGCAACTGCAGCAGGGCGTAGGACCAGAAAAACGCCGACATGATCAGGCCCATTTCCGCGGTATTCAGGGCGAACTCTTTACTGATGATGGGGGCGGCGGCGGAAAGCACGACACGGTCGATGTAATTGACCGCAATGGCGGTCCACATCAATCCGGCGATCAGCCAACGTACCGAGGAAGCCTTATTATTGTTATGCATGGTTCCAACTCCGGGTTCGGTGTTCGGGGTGTTCGGCAACAGCGTGATTGCGCCCACGGCAGGCCGGATGGCCTAGCACATTGAGTGGCTTGAGGTCGGCGGCGCGGACGAGCTAGAGGCCGTTCACCACGTGTTCGGGGCGTGCATTGGCTTTCAGCACCGCGACAATGTTGCGCACGCAAGTCAGGCTCAGAATGTCCAGTGCCCCTGGCGTGTAGCCGGCGATATGTGGTGAGGCGATCACGTTCGGCAGGGCATAGAGTGGGTGGCGGGTGGCCGGTTCCTCTTCGAAAACGTCCAGCGCGGCACCACCGAGGCGGCCGTTTTGCAGCGCGGCAAACAAGGCGTTTTCATCGATAATGCCGCCCCGTGCGGCATTGATCAGGTGGGCGTGCGGTTTCATCAAGGCCAGGCGTTCGGCACCGATAAGGTGGTGGGTCGCGTCATTCAGGCCGATATGCAGCGTGACGTAATCGGCTTCGGCCAGCAGCGCGTCCAACGCCACCAACCGAATACCGTTGGCCTCGGCAAAGACCTGGTCCGGGTAGGGATCATGGGCGATCACCTGCATCGAGAAGCCTGCCGCGCGCCGCGCGACCTCCTTGCCGATATTGCCCAGCCCGATGATGCCCAGGGTCCTGCCGTGGACATCGGCGCCGAACAAACGCGGCCATTCACCGGCTTTGGTCTGTTGATCGGCCAGCGCGATCTTGCGGGCCGAGGCCAGCAGCAGGGCAAAGGTGTAGTCCGCCACCGCATGCTTGTTGGAGTCCGGGACATTGCAGATCCACACCTTGCGTTTACGGGCGGCGGGCAGGTCGATGTTATCCACGCCGACGCCGTGCTTGCAGACGATACGCAGCTCGGGCAGTGCATCGAGCACGCGGGCGTTGATGCTGTTGAAGGCGACGATGGCCGCTTGTGCGCCCTTGGCCTGGGCAATGAACTCGTCTTCGCCGATGTCGGCCGGCAGGTTGACGCATTCGACGGCCTGCTCGCCCAGCAATGTCAGGGGGACCGTCGAATACTTGGCAAAAGACGGTGAGGTGCAGACGATTTTCATGGTGATGTCCTCATATTGTTTTTATAGGTTTTGCTGACTCAGGCGTTCGTGGGCAATCAGGCCGCCGTACGGCTGCGCTTGTGGGCGGCCAGCTCCACGGCCTGGCGCATCGCTTCGGTCAGGCTGCGTTCGTCGGCAATCCCCTTCCCGGCAATGTCGAAGGCGGTGCCGTGGTCGACGGAGGTGCGGATCACCGGCAGGCCGACCGTGACATTCACCCCGGCTTCAAGGCCCATGACTTTTACCGGGCCATGGCCCTGGTCGTGATACATCGCAACCACCGCATCGAAGTCACCGCGCCCGGCGCGGAAGAACAGGGTGTCCGCCGGCAGCGGTCCTTCCACACGCCAGCCGCGCGCATGCAGCTCGTCGATGGCAGGCTGGATCTTGGTGGCTTCCTCGCCGTAACCGAACAAGCCGTTTTCCCCGGCATGGGGGTTGATGCCACAGACCGCGATCAGTGGGTCTTCGATACCGGCGCGTACGAGGGTTTCGCGGGCGCGCTCAATGGTGCGTTTCACCAGGCCGGGCTCGATCTTGGCGATGGCATCGATAATGCCCATATGGGTGGTGACGTGAATGACCCGCAGCGTCGGCGTCATCAGCATCATCGAGACCTCTTCGATGCCGGTCAGGTGCGCTAGCAGCTCAGTGTGGCCTGGGAAAATATGGCCGCCCGCATGCAAGGCTTCCTTGTTCAGCGGCGCGGTGCAAATGGCATCCAGCTCACTGGCTTCGGCTAGTTGCACCGTACGCTCGATGTAACGGAAGGCGGCATCGCCGGCGATAGCCGACAGCTTGCCGTAGGGCAGATCGGCGGGAATAAGCCCCAGGTCGATGCAGTCGACGACACCGTGCTCAAAGCGTGCCTGAGCGGGGCGTTCAATGCTGTTCACTTTCAGGCTGCCGCCGACAATACGGTTGGCATCGGCCAGTCGAGCGGCATCGCCGATCACCAGCGGCCGGCAGGTTTCGTACAGCGCGGCGTGAGCCAGGCATTTCATGATGATTTCCGGACCGACGCCGGTGGCATCGCCCATGGTGATGCCGATAACGGGACGCTCAGACATAGTGGTCTTCCTTTGTTAGGGGTGCGGCGTGGCGGTCAATTGCCGCCAGGCATCGAAAAGGCTGCTGGGCTGGCCGAAGCCGCCAGCTTTGGTGACGACGGCCAGCTCACGTCCACGCCAGCGGGCGCGGGAGAAGACCACACCGGGGGCCAGGTCGCCCTGAAGGTCCAGGCGCTGAATGCCGGCGGCCCCGAGCATGGCGCGGGCGGTTTCGCCACCGGTGGCGATCAGCGCGCCAGAGCGGAGCAGGGCGGGCTGGAGCAATTGGGCCAGGGCGGTACTCAACTGCGCGGCCAGGCCGGGATCGCGGTGCCCCTGTTGCAGGCTGACCAGCACATGCCGACCCTGTTGCTGGGCCGTCTCGATTGTGGCGGCGATGGATAGCCATTCGGCCGTCGCCGGTCCCGCGCACAAGGTGGCAGGGGCAAGGCGCACGCGCAGTTGATCGCTGTGTTCAGCCAGGTAGTCGGCTTGCACCTGGGAGTGACAGGACATACTGCCCACCACGCTCAGTACCGGTCCGTTGATCGGACCATTCAACCGAGGTGAGACCGGCGCAAAACCCAACGCCTGTGGCAGGTGTCGGGCCAGTCCGGCGGAGCCGACCCAGAACAGCCGCGTATGCAGCGCCGCCGACGCCTGGGCGATATTCGCCAGGTCCGTCTCGGTTTGCGCATCACACACCAGTGCCTGTACCCCGGCGACCAAATGCCTGAGCAGATCGGCCTGCAATCGCTCTGTGTCGCGTACGGCATCAAGAGACAGCGACGCACAGCGCAGACCTTGGGTACTCAACTGCTCCAGCAGATTGGCCGTGCCCGCGAGGCGCTCATTGCGCCAGACGTCGGTTTGATCGACGGGAACGCCATCGAGGTGTTGAACCCCGTCCACGGTGGTCCTGCCCATCAACGGAAACGCCGGCGCCACCAAAGCCATGCCGCGAAGGGCTTGCAACGCGGCCACTTCGCTTGCCACATTGCCGCGCAAGGTGGAGTCGATCTTTTTGTACAGTGGCAGCTCAGCCACCTGCGCCATCCTCAATACATCGCGATGGGCCGCGGCGGCGGCTTGCGCATCGAGGCGCCGGGAGTCGAGATCGAGGGCGATCACCTCCGTGCCCAGCGACGCGCCGACCTCCAGCCCGACGTGGCTGAGAATCACCTGCGTGACCATACGCCCGGCGAAGTCGGCGGCGCAGTCAGCCGCCCCGGAAAGGTCATCGGCAATGATCAGCAGGCGTGGCATGGGCGTGGTGCTCATGGCAGCAGGCACCCATAAAGCTGCTGGATATCGTCGAGGCTGAGGGCCTTGGGGTTGTTCGCCATCAAGCGCGTCACCTTCGACGCGGCCACCGCCATGTCGGCCAGATGCTCTTCGGCCACGCCGAATTCGCGCAGGTTCTGCGGAATGTTCAGGGTCGCCGTCCACTCGCTGATCTGTTCGATCAGTTTGCCGGCGGCCGCTTCGTCGCTGTCGCTTTCCAGGGCTACGCCACAGATACAGGCGGCGCGTTTGAGGCGACCGGCGCAGCTGTCCAGGTTGAAGGCCATGACATGGGGCAGCAGCATCGCGTTGGCGACGCCATGGGTGACATGGAACTTGCCGCCCAGCGGATAGGCCAGGGCATGCACGGCGGCGGTGCCGGCTCCGGTCAGTGCCAGGCCGCCGTACATCGAACCCAGCAGCATATCGCCACGGGCCCGCACCGAGTCGGGCTGTTGATAGGCCTCGACGATGCTGCCGGCGATCAGGCGCATGGATTCCAGGGCAAAGGTGTCGCTGATGGGGTTGGCCTTGGTGGAAATAAACGATTCCAGGGAGTGGGTAAACGCATCCATGCCAGTAGCGGCGGTGATCGCCTTGGGCAGGCTCAGGGTCAGCAACGGGTCGAGGATCACCAGGTCTGGCAGCAAGTGACGGCTGACGACACCGATCTTCAATTCTTCGTCGGGCAAGGTAACGATGGCGTTGGGCGTGACTTCGGAGCCGGTGCCCGAGGTGGTCGGAATCAGCACCATCGGCTTGCCGGGGTTGCCCACCTTGTCGATCCCGAGCAGCGCCTTGAGCGGGGTATCGTTGGTCAGCATCACGGCGAACAGCTTGGCCGCATCGAGCACGCTGCCGCCGCCCACGGCGATCAACGCGTCCGGTGCAAAGGGGGCGACCTGCTCGTGAAAGACCCGCTCGATGTTTTCCAGGGTCGGTTCGATTTCGACGTTATCAATCGTCTGCACGGCGATGCCACGTCTGGTGAGCTGCTCTTTGATCTTCGCGGTGACACCGAGGCGGTGCATGGACTGCTGGGTGACCAGCAGCACCTGCTTGAGCGGGGTGTCCAGTAGATAAAGTTTTTCGCCCAACTGCTCCAGGCTGCCGGGGCCGTGGATGATGTTCTTGACGGTCTGGAAGTGATAGGTCGCGGACATGTCAGCCCCCTCAGGCGTTTTGGTGGTAAACAGCCAGGATCTCTTCGAGTTTTTGCGTGGTCGCCGCATCGAGGGACGTAACCGGCGCGCGGCAGGGGCCGACCGGCACGTTCAACAGGTCGGTAGCTTTTTTCAGCACAGAGGGCATGGTGCCCAGGGCGAAAGCATCGCGCAGCGGACGCAATAGTTCCTGGGCGGCTTTGGCGGCGTCATGGTTGCCGGCCTGGAACTGATTCCAGATGGACATGACCACATGAGGCACGGCATTGGCGGTGGCGGCCACGGCACCGTCGCCGCCGGCCAGCAGGTTCCAGTAGATCAGGGAGTCAGTGCCGGCGAATACCGCGAAGTCGTCGCTGCGGTATTTGATCATCTGCACCAGGTTGTCGAAGTTGCCGGCACTGTCCTTGATGCCTTTGATCTGTGGATGTTGCGACAAGGTGGCCACGGCGCCCATACCGATGGACATGCCGGTCTTGGCCGGAATGTTGTACATCATCACCGGCAACGAGGTGGCGTTACCGATGGCTTCGTAATGCTTGATCAGTTCTGCTTGGCTGACGGCATTGAAGTATGGGGTGATAACGGACAACGCATCGGCGCCCATGCCTTCGACGCGTTTGTTCATTTCAATCACTTCGTGGGTGCTGAACGCCCCGGTACCGACCATTACGGGCAAACGGCCCGCCGAGGCGTCGAGGGTGATACGGACGATTTCGAGTTTTTCTTCATCGGACAGGGCAAAAAATTCGCCGTTGGTGCCCAGCACGAACAGGCCATGAACACCGGCTTCGATCAGGCTTTCGACCAGGCCGCGCAGGGCCTTTTCGTCCAAACGCTGGTCGGCGGTAAACGGGGTGACTAAAGCGGGAACGATGCCGTGGAATTTCATGAAGAGGGTCTCTCGTTTTGTTGTAATTGGAACGAGAGTGATTGAAGTGATCGTGATTAGCAAGAGTTAATGACTGAAAAAATCATTAATTAGCTTTTTCGTGGCTGAGTATTGGGGTTGCTTTGCTTGAATCGATCATTTTTTTGCCCGGCGCCCGAGGAGGGGCGCTCAGGTCTTTGAAGAGCGCATGAACGCACGGCGCTTGGCTTGACGGGCTTCGTATGTCGAGAAGGGGGCTGCCGGCCTGGATTTGTGCCTGCATCGCAGTGGCTCTTGCCGGCACGGCGTAGGCTGGCGCAATACGTGCCTGTTCTGACGCGCTGCTGCGATCAACAAAAAGCTATTTGCCTACGATGTAGTCGAAGGCTGTTTTGGTCAGTGGAAGCGCCACAGTGACGAGGACAATGCCGAGCTGCCAGTACACGAGCTTGAATTTCGACTCGACCTCTTTGTTGGAGGCTTCTAGTTTGACAGCGAGCAGTTGGAGAGCAGTTTCCTGCTCTTTGATTGCAACCCGTAGCTCGACGCCCTGGCCCTTGGTTTCGTTACGAAGCGCATTGCTTTGCTTTTCCATAGCCATCCAGAACTCATGGCTCTGTTTTTCTATTGCAAGGCGAAGTTCGTTGCCTTGCTCTCTGATTTCGGCACGAAGCTCGTTGCTTTGTTTTTCCATTGCCGAGTGAAATTCGTTGCCTTGCTCTCTGATTTCGGCTCGAAGCTCATTGCTTTGTTTTTCCATTGCCGAGCGAAATTCGTTGCCTTGCTCTCTGATTTCGGCTCGAAGCTCGTTGCTTTGTTTTTCCATTGCCGAGCGAAATTCGTTGCCTTGCTCTCTGATTTCGGCACGAAGCTCGTTGCTTTGTTTTTCCATTGCCGAGTGAAATTCGCTGCCTTGCTCTCTGATTTCAGTGCGCAGCTCGTTTCCGTGATTAGCCGCGGCCAGGCCAAGAGCGCTTATCTGTGCACTTTGGGCTTCGACCGATTCGCTGAGATCTTTGATTTCGGTGCGCAGTTCGCTGATCGAGCCATGCAGTTCTCGACCCAGATCTTCGGTTTTTTGGAGCCGTTGTTTCTCTGTTCGTGTCAGAGAGGATTTTGATGCCAGGTTTTGCACTTCGGCCTCCCAAGCCTCTACGCGACTCCGTTTTTTCCGGTGGCACGCTGATGGTTGAAAACGCGTCAGACACCACCGTTGATCTATTCATGATGTCTCCTTCTCAATGGGTCGAGATAGCCAGTTGCTTCCGGGTTAAATGTAGGAAGTGGCGTCGCTTGCTGCGCGTAGATGTGCTTAGGTTGCCCACAGCCGATTGGCGAGACTTCATGCGTGGTCCGCCCGTCCGGCCATGGGTGACCTTCTCCAGTTCAGCGCCTAACTAGCGCTTCATTTCGTTCAGCGTCCATCGGCGCATCGGTACGGTTGAGCGGGGTTACTTGAGCCACGCCCCCGGTGTCGTGCCGGTCAGGTCCCTGAAGAACGCAATAAACGCGCTGTCGCTGGAAAAGCCCAGTTCGAAGGCGCTGTAGCTGAGGCTGCGGCCGGTGGACAGCAGCTCGATGGCCCGCATCAACCGCCATTGTTGCCGCCATTGCTGATAGCTCATGCCGGTCTCGCGCTGGAAAATACGGCCGATGGTCCGGCTGCTGGCGCCGATTTGCTGCTCGAGTGTCTGGACACTCGGCGGCAGTTGTTCGGGCATGGCCAGCAGTGGCTTCAAGCGCCGGTCCCGGGGCAGGGGTAACAGCATGGGCTGGCGCACCGCGTCGCGAATTTCGCTGAGGCACAGCCCCAGCAAATGGACGAATTTGCCTTGCCGCCAATCGGTGTCGAAGTCGGCCGTGGCGATGGGCTCCAGGACGGCGCGCAACAGCGGCGTGACGGCGATCACGCAGACCTGCCGTGGCAGTTCGGCGCATAACTCGGCTGACAGATAAATTGATCGATAGTCCACGGCCTGCTGCATCACGGCGCGGTGTTTCACGCCCGCGGGGATCCAGGCGGCGCGGGAGGGCGGCAGCAGGCACAGTTGCTGCGCCAGCGTGATGCGTGTGCAGCCCTGATGAGTAAACAGCAGCTGACCTCGTTGATGTTGATGGAGGCCGGAGTCGTGATCGCCCAGCGTGGACGCGAGACCAATCACCGGCGCCGGGTACCGGTCGGGGTTGAACGCGTCATGGGCGTCGAGCCAGGCCATCGATTGTCCGATTTCAATGATTAGTTGTCCGAGTCTTGATAATACGACATTTGACACGCTTCAAACTGGCCGCCTGTTTTTCTGGCGAGTGCAGCCGTGATGAAGTCAACAAAGTGGTTGGGGCTGGCGATTGCCCTGTTGATGTTCCCGCAAATCGCGCAAACCCTCTACAGCCCTGCGCTGGCGGATATCAGCCGGGCCTTTGCCGTGGGGCCGGGGCAGGCGGCGCAAACCCTGTCGGTGTACTTCCTGTCCTTCGCCTTCGGTGTGGTGCTGTGGGGGCGGCTGTGTGATCGGATCGGGCGGCGGCCGGCCATGCTCGCGGGGCTGTTGTTGTACGCCGCGGCGTCGGTGCTGGCGCTGGCCTCCCGCACCTTTGAGGCACTGTTGGTTGCCCAGGTGTTGGCCGCGTTTGGTGCGGCGGTGGGCTCGGTGGTCACGCAGACCCTGCTGCGCGACCGCTTCAGCGGTGCGCAGTTGGCGCAGGTGTTTTCGCTGGTGGGCATTGCGTTGGCCGCCAGCCCGGCAATCGGCCTGTTTGGTGGGGCGAGTCTGGTGCAGGCCTTCGGTTATCGAGGCATGCTGGGGTGTCTGTTGCTGTTGTCCCTGGGGTTGGCGCTGTGGTCCTGGCGAGCGCTGCCGGAAACCCGGCCGCAGCAGTTGGTCACTGCCGGTCTGTTCGAGACGTTGTGGCGCATGCTGCGGGACCTGGAACTCTGGCGCTCGGCGCTGTTGGTAGCGGTGTTCAACATTGCCCTGTTCAGCTACTACAGCCTCGCGCCCTTCATGTTTGAAACGCTGGGGTCGAGTGGCCGTCTGTTCGGTTACAGTGGTGTGGTGCTGGCCATGGGGTCGGGCCTGGGTGCCTGGTTCAACAAACGCTTGTTGCGCCGAGGATTGAGCGGTGCCCAGTTGATCCGTATGGCTGCGCTGGCGGGATTGTCGGGCGGCGTGGGCGTATGGCTGCTGCAGGACAGCGCGCTGTTTGTGCTGGCGATGCTGCTGGTGGTGCTGGCGTTTGGCATGGCGATTCCCAATGTCCTGGGGTCGGCGCTCTCGAACTATGCTGATCGATTGGGCACCGCCGGTGCGTTGTTCGGCTTGTTGTATTACTTGCTGATGGGGGTGGGGATGTTGCTGGCGGCGTGGTCCCAGGCGTTGGGCCTGACTTTGCTGGTATGCGGCTCGTTGGGATTGCTGCTGGCGATGATGCCGAGGGGATACCGTGCTTGAGCCGCGTAACTGTCTGATGATCCCGCGTTATGTTTGTACCAAGGCCTTGTTCCGTGAATAAATCTGCCGGCATTGTGCAACAAACCCCACGATGAAGAAGCCTAGCCACACCACTAGCGTGTTCAGCACCACGGGTGCCATCGGATGATCGGCCAGCGGATGCGAGAGGGGCAGGCGGGTCAGGGTTTCATTGGTAGCAGGCACGAATGACAGGAGGAAACTGAACGACAGTCCGAAGGCGCCCAGATACGGACGGGCGCGCCCCAGAAAACTCATCTTTGGCGCCCACGCACCGGCATAGGCGACAAGCAGTACAAAGAGGCCAAACGCATGCCCGGCATTTAAACCACCGGTACTGGAGACCCCGAAGGACGTGGCGACCGTTAGCGTCAAACTGATGAGGTAGAGACTGCCGGCGGGCGTCTTCGGGTCGATCTTGTCATAGCGGATAAAGCTGTAGGCGCCCGCAATAACCGGAATCAGGCTGATAACGGTATGGATGGCGCCTAAAGACGATATAGGGTGAGTCATGGTGGATGTCTCTCTACTAGTTGGTTGGGTGTGAGGGTGAAAAAAAGACCGGCCTGCACCGGTCTTCTCAAGACGGATCAGCGAGCTGAAGTCAGCCTGCTGATGGACAACTGAACAAGCGTCTTGAAGGATTCGGGATCAGCGAACCCTCGTGCGGCCAGCATTGCTCCATGCACGCTGGCCATGAAGGCCTTTGCCTCGATCGTCGGGCTGTCCTGCAAGTGAAATTGCCCGGTGGCGGTGCCCTTTTCGAGGACCGCTGCGAGCCAATCCGTCAGGTCCTGGAAATGCCCGCGAACTTCGGTCGCGACTTCTTCAGGAATCGTCGGCAGTTCGACGGCCAGCATTGCGCAAATACAGAACGGCGAGCTGCCATTACGGATACAGGTGGACCAATAATCGACATAGGCATTGAGCTGTGCCAATGGATCGGCAATCTGTCGGCTTAGCGCCGCCAAGCCTTCCCGCGCTTGCTCGCGATACCGGGCGACCACGACGCGGACCAACTCGGCCTTGCTGGGGAAATGGTGATGAATGCTCGCCTTGGTGATGCGCACCCGCTCGGCGATATCCGCATAACTGAAGCTGTTGTAGCCCCCGAGTGCCAGCAACGACTGGGCATAATCGGCAATCTCGGTCGCCTTCGCAGACAGTTCTGTGTTCATAGACAATCCCATAAAGTTACCGCGCAACGCCGGATATGCTTGGCCCCCTGGGAGGAGGAGTCAACCAGCGGGCGGCCAGGCGCTGTAAACCTACTAGTAGGTAGGCTTTCTGTCAAGCGACCGCTCTTTACGAAGGGAGGGTCTATATGGAGGCGGCCGCAGCGGCAACGCGAACGTTGCCGCCCCCAAGGGTCAGCGCGGCGGTGGACTGCGTGAGGTTTGGTAGCGCCAGGCGCAGTTCTTCCCCATCCGATTGACAGATACCCACCCGCTCATTGTAATAGCCGGCGTTTACGGACGACGCAAGGGACCTGCCATGACCAAGACGCCATCTTCTGGCCGGGGCGATCTGCCCCGCGCGCTGATTTTCATCCCGTTGGGCCTGTGTCTGCTCTACCTCACCCTATGGCTGGTCGAAGACCGGCTGGGCTTTCTGGCCCTGGCGCAACGCGCCGAAGGGCATGTCAGCGCCCTGAATGCGGGCGGCAGCCACCCACAAATTGACTTCACCGACGCCACGGGCAAGGCGGTCAGCTACCCCGAGAGCGGGTTTATATTCGGCTACGCGGTGGGCGACTCAGTGACGGTGCTCTACCGCGCCGATGCACCCTCCAGCACCGCGATCATTGAAGACCATGGCGCGCTATGGGGTGCGAGCCTGCTGGCGGGCCTGTTCGCAATCGTGTTCAGCGCAGGGGGCGGCTACCACATGGCCGCATGGATGCGCCGGCGCCAGATGGCGCGGCCCAAATAAGGATATTCAAATGCAAATCCCATTACCTGTAACTGTCAGTGACTGGCGCTACAAGACTGCCAGCTGTGGCGGATTGACCGTAGTGTTCGCGGCCGCCGTTGGCGGGGCACTGACACTGACCGACCCCAAGGGGTGGCGACCAGCAGTTTCGCTATGGCTCGGTCGGGGTCGGCATGGGCGTCGGCGCGCGCCTGCCGCGGTTCGGCAAGGTCAACTTGCACATGCGGGGCAAGAGCGTCGGGGCAGCGGGCGCTAGCGAAGACTTTACGTCGTTCGACAAAGTGCTGGTTGCAGACTCGATCGCCGCCCGCAGTCTGCTCCGCGAGGACTTCCAAGGCGCTTGTGTGTTCATTGAAGGGGGCGTGGGCCTGCTCGGTGGGGCCAGCGGCTCGGCCATGCTGTTCGGTCTGGACCCCAAGTTGCTGGCCACGGCCGCCGCTACGCTGACGCCGATGGGCAGCATGCTCCTGCCTCACGACAGCACGGCGCGCCTGCTGCGCTCGGCCAAAGGCGTGATCATCGCCGCTCTGCCTCTTGCATCAGGCAGAAAACGAGCCACCGACGCAGCGGGCGAGTGAAATTATGGAGCTGCTGCCGCATGAGTGGGCGCCCGTTTAACTGCGCAAGGTAGGTTCACCGGACACGAATATTGTTTGCTTGGGACAACATTCACAAGGCCCCCACTGGATAGGGTTTCAAAACGGCAACGCAGCTGCGCTTACTTATCCCCGGATCGAAATTGAGACATCAGTGCTGGATAATCCTGCGGTTCCGGGAGTGCTTCATAACTGACCGAAGCCCCGGTCGTCACCCAAGGTAATTTCTCTCTCGTCCAGGTTTCCATGAACGGTGGGTAGTGCTGCGGGTTTTCCAACAGGCTACTGCGCACACCTACGTACTCGTCGACTCCGGCGGGCCGGGTGAATAGCCAAGTCAGACAGTGTGCGCAGAAATAGTGGCGAGTCGGGCCATGTAGACCACCGATGACCGTTTCGCCTTGGGTCACTGCAAAGCCTGCAGCAGGAAAAAGTGCCGTCAGAGAAAATGCGCTAGCGGACATTTTTTGACATCCGACGCAATGACAAGCAGTAGTCATGACAGGTGGGCAATCGGTCTCAAAAGTGACGTGTCCGCAACGGCAGGTTCCCGAAAGTATCATCAGCTTTATCTCGTGGTGCGCGGATGGGCGCTGGATGGGCAAAGTAGGGTTGGGGAAAGCATGCGCGAGTCTGGGTATGATTGAAACTAATCAAACTTACCTAGCAGCTCATAGGAAATGTATGAATACACCGCAGCTTCATTGGGAAACTCAGCGTGTTTTCCTGGCAGTCCTTAGAACCGGCAGCCTTTCCGCCGCTGCAAGAGCACTGGGTGTGGCGCAAGCCACTGCACGACGCCGTATAGACGAACTGGAGCGAAGCGTCGGGATGAGCCTGTTTGTACGCTCGCCAAAGGGGTTGATGCCGACTGACGCTGCGAGAGGGCTGGTTGGCCATGCCGAGTCCATGGCTTTGGCCGCCGAGGCATTCACCCGTGCCGCTTCCGCCGAAGCCAGCGTGCCAGGGGGCACCGTGCGCGTAACAAGTAGTCGTTTAATGAGTGTTGAAGTATTGCCTCTTCTGTTGCGAGATGTTCGTAATGCGCATCCGGAGTTGAGGCTGGAACTGAGCGTCTGCAATCGCCAAGAGGATCTAGCGATGCAAGAGGCCGATGTCGCGGTGCGTATTCATCGCCCCACCGAGTCTGCGGTGGTGACCCGCCATGTCGGGGATCTTCGGTTAGGGCTGTACGCAACCGAAGAACTGGTAGCGCTGAATGGCACTCCTCGCCATGAAAGCGAATTAGACAAGTATTCGCTGATTGGTCCGGATCGCAATCTGACGGAGGTAGCATTCTTGGGGCAACAGGGCTATTTGTGCACGGCGGAACGCGCGGTCATTCGTACTGACGATCATCTGGCCCAATTTGCGGCGCTGAGGGCAGGACTGGGAATTGGGATGTGCTCTAGCCAGTTGGCGAGTCGGCATGGGCTGGTGCGAGTGCTACCGAAACTGGTCGATTTTAAAGTAGGTGTATGGATTGCAATGCACCAAGACCTCCGGCGAGTAAGGCGTATCGCATTGGTGTTCGATGCCTTGGCGAAATCGCTGTCGCGGTTTCTGGAAGCGTCCGAATAACCGCTATGGTTGGAAACTGCCCGTCGAAAATTATAGGTTCTGGCCGAATGCTGCTTCTCCACTCCTGGGTAGTGGAGCCATCACTCATCAAGCCAGCAACTCAGTGATCCACCGCGCCTGCCTTGCAACGTCCCGCACCTTCTCCTCGGGCACCGCCTGCCGCGCCCGGGCGAAATTGCCCAGGGTCTTCTGCTTCTCGCGCAGCAGGCGCTGCCACTTGGCCAGGAACACCGGGCTGCGAGCCCGCATCTGCAACGGGCCGAAGTACAGCTCCTCGGCGCTGTACATCACCGGCCCGGCGCGCTCGGCGACGATGATTTCGTAATCGAAGCGGTTTTCCCGCAGCAGTTCCTCGCAGAGGATGCTGTAGCCGTTTTCCATCAGCCATTGGCGCAGTGGCTGCTCGCCGCCGTTGGGCTGCAGGATCAGGCGCTCCTGGCCGCTCAGGCGGGCCTTGCCGCTGTCGAGGATGTCGCGGATCGTCTCGCCGCCCATGCCGCAGATGCTGATCGCCGTGATGCCGTCGCCCGGTTCGATTGCCGCCAGGCCATTGGCCAGGCGCACGCTGATCCGCTGTTGCAGGTCGTTCTCGCGCACAGTGCGTTCGGCCGCGTGGAACGGCGTCAAGGCCACCTCGCCAGCCACCGCCGCGGCAATGGCGCCACGGCGCAGCAACGCCACCGGCAGGTAGCCGTGATCCGAGCCGATATCGGCCAGGCGCGCCCCTGCGGGCACATGCGCCGCCACGCGCTCCAGGCGCATGGACAATCTCTGTTCGTTCAACGGCAACCCCTTTTCACCACAAGCATCCGGCACCTTTGCCCGGATCGGGGCGCGACTCTATCGAGCAATGCCGCGCATTTCAAATGGCGGCGCCTGAAGCCAGCAAAAGCCGCATAGCGAGCCCGTGAATTTGAAGCTAGAATTTGTCAGGCGGGCTCAGCTTTATGAAAAATAATAAAAGACTTTAACAAACAAACGTTCATGATGGTTTGCACTTTGGAGAGGGGCGCCATATGCGCATAGGTAACAAGACAAAGAAATGGAATCCGTCGATGACGGAAGTGCATAACGAAGGCCATATTGCTAGCAATCCCCATATTAAGAAAGAATTATACGTACAGTGGCGTAATGCTGAAAGCCAGAAGCGGATGCTGAAGGAAACCAGGGATGAGCTGCAAAATTTTTGGCTGAGCAATAAATTATTTAACTCGTCTGCTTTTGATAAAATGCTCAAAGTCTCCGGCGTCTGCGTGCCTAATACGTATTATCGAAAAATATCCCAGGCTGAATGGAACGCTATTAATGGCGCGCCTAACCCGTTTAAGCCGGTGTTTGATCACCATAATACGGCAAACTATCGCTACTGGATCTCATCCTCTCTGGGCAAGGTCAGAGAGTTCGGCAATGAAAACGCCACGGATGCCAGCGGTATCATCATAAAGTTGGTGTTCTCGGCTGATATAAGGCACCCTGTGGGTATTGTGTTAAAAGCTCATCAAGAGGCAGGCGTTCAAGGTAATCCACACGTTATTGCTCTTCATCGCGAGGGCTTTGCTCAAATTGGAAATATTGATAAGGACAGCCAGATCACCGAAATTCGCAATCGAGGGTTGGATCATAATCTTGGTTTTACCAGTGCCCAGCTTGACTATTTGAAAGCCACGCTTGTTGAGTTCAGTCGGGTGCTGTGAGCGCGGGTAGATTCATGTTATTGAGTGTCCGCTTTCGGCCTATGCTGTTGAAAAACTCGACTCGGCCTGACCCCTCTGCACTGAATGGTGAATATGACTGACCGTGAACAACTCCATCGAGAGGGCTATGTACTGCTGCGCCGCGCGATCCCGGCTGAGTGGCTGGATGATCTTCGTGCCGTGTTCGATGCGGGCGTGAAGCCCTCGGACCAATGGCCAGTGCCGCGGGGCATGGACTGTCGCCATTCGCTGTTGGACCTTGATTCGACGGTGCAGGCGGTGTGTCGGCTGCCACAGCTGCTGACGGTGGTGGGGGAGTTGATCGCAGAGCGCTTTTTCCTCTCGCAGGTGGAGGGCCGCGAGCCCCTTGCCGGTGGCGGACAGCAGCAACTGCACCGCGACCTGTCGGCCCAACGCCCCGGCGACATGGTCGCTGCCCTGGCTTATTTCGACGATTATGGCCCCGAGAACGGCGCGACGCGTATTGTCCCCGGCAGCCATCGCCCCGCGCCGGGAGAGCCGCCATTCGACTTCAATGACGAGTCCCGCTCGGTGCGGCTTGCAGGCTCTGCGGGTGACATCCTGGTATTTGATGTCGATCTGGTGCATGCGGGCAGCCTGAACTCAGTCGGCGCACGCCGTCGCTCGATCCTGATCAGCTATTTTTCGGAGGTCCTGTACGCGTCACACCTGGAAACGCTGAACCTGCGAAATATTCGGATGGACACGAGCGAGCGGTTCGATCCCTCCAATTTTGCCTTGGGGTCCAAGGCAGCCTCTCAGTCGACTGATCGGTCAATCGATAAGCTGATATCATTCAGCAGTTGACAAACCGAGTCGGAAAACATGAATCGTCGTAAAAAAATAAACCAGTTATTAAAGGCTAACGCCAAAAAGGCCAGCGCCAAATTGGCACCGGTTAAAAAAAACCAATACATCAGTAAAGCTGACCGGTTGAAACTGGCGGCTGAGTCCGCTAACGAATCAATCATTTCCTCTGAGAGCTGATCTAACGCTCTTAAGCACCCGCGGAGTTTAAAGATCTGGTTGGACTAGGCATTCTGATCCCCACACCGCGTTCCTTGGCAATACCCCCAGCCCAGATTCAGCGCAATGGCGCAGATCACGCTTATAATAGGCTCACTGAAATGCTATATAGACGACTGGTCTAGTTCTGGATACCCTGCGCACCATGAAACCCAGCTACGATGACACTCGCCAACACCTGCTCGATACCGGCCACCGGATGATGTCGGCCAAAGGTTTCACCGGTGTCGGCCTCAACGAAATCCTGCAGACGGCGGGCGTGCCCAAGGGGTCGTTCTACCACTACTTCAAGTCCAAGGAGCAGTACGGCCAGTCTCTGCTGGAAGACTACTTGCGCAACTACCTGGCCGACATGGAGCAACGCTTCGCCGTGGTGGGGCAGAGCGGTTGCGAACGCCTCATGGGCTATTGGCAGAATTGGCTGGACAGCTATTGCGAGCCCTGCGCCGTGCAGACCTGCCTGGTAGTGAAGTTGAGCGCCGAAGTGGCGGACCTCTCGGAGCCCATGCGGATTACCCTGCGTGATGGCGCCGAGCGGATCATCGAACACATCACTGACTGCATCGAGCAGGGCGGGCGTGACGGTTCACTCTCGCCGGGCAACGCCCATCGCACGGCCACGGCGTTGTATCAGCTATGGCTTGGTGCGAGCCTGATGAGCAAGCTGCATCGCAATGGCCGTCCGCTGGAGAATGCCATGGCCACGACCAAGGCGATGCTGGGGATCTGACTTGCCCTGAAATGCAATATCCGCCTGTAGAGGCGGATATTCTTCTGATCGAATATAGTTGACTGGTCTATTTTATAGCGTCAGGGCGCGGGGCTATACACACCTTCTCAGGCCAGCAGCTTGAGCAACGCATGGGCGGTGGCCTCGGACGACCCTGGATTCTGGCCGGTGACCAGCAGTCCGTCGACTTCGACGTGGGACTGCCAATCGGCGCCTTTGCTATAGCGCCCACCATTGGCCTTGAGCATGTCTTCCACCAGGAAGGGCACGACCTCGGTCAGCCCCACGGCGGCTTCCTCGCTATTGCTGAAGCCGGTGACCGCCTTGCCCGCCACCAACGGATGGCCATCGCTACCCTTGACATGGCGCAGCGCGGCGGGCGCGTGGCAGACAACCGCGACCGGCTTGCCAGTGCGGATGGTGGCTTCGATCAGGGCGATGGAGTGGGGGTCCTCCGCCAGATCCCACAGCGGACCATGGCCACCGGGATAGAACACGGCGTCGAAGTCGGCGCTGGAGACCTCGTCCAGCTTCCGGGTATTGGCCAGCGCTTTCAGAGCGAGCGGATCGGCCTCGAAACGGTGGGTGGCTTCGGTCTGGAAGTCGGGCTCGTTGCTCTTGGGATCGAGCGGTGGCTGGCCACCTTTGGGCGACGCGAGGGTCAGTTCGGCGCCAGCATCGATAAAGGCGTAGTAGGGGGCAGCCAACTCTTCGAGCCAGAAGCCGGTCTTCTTGCCGGTGTTGCCAAGGGTGTCATGGGACGTCAGGACGATGAGAATCTTCATGATGGTTACCTGTCGGTTGAGGGGGGATGCTGGTCTGCTCGCACTGGGGTCTGCGGGCAGTCATGGGCGTGTTCGTGGGCTTGACTATATAAACAAATAGACCAGTCGTCTAGCGTGGCCGTGGTACCTTTCTTATCCGTGGTGATCCTTGCATGGTCCGGTCTTGCCCGTCGACTCGTCAGGAGTATCAGATGAAGCCGCAGGCACATGCTTCGCCCGACTGGGCACAAATGCCATCCAGCGCGTCAAACCATGTCGGCCACTGACGCCCAGTTTGGTGGTGGCACGCTTGAGGTAGGTTTCCACCGAGCTGTTCTTGACGTTCAGGCGCTGGGCCATTTCCGACACGGTGATGCCTGTCAGCAGGCCCAGGCAAACCTCTTGCTCGCGGGCGGAAAGGTTGACCGCATCTTGAGCCAGCCGTCCATTGAAGGCCTGATGCAGGGACTCAAGCTCGGAGTCGGCCTGCGTCGTGCCGGTCCAACGTGTTCCGGGCTGTGCAAGTAGTTGTGCGCGATGCGCCACCAGCGGTAGCAAGGTATCGGACAGGCTCTTGAGCAGCGTCAGTTCGGCCACGGAGAACGCCCGTAAACTGGCCAGGCGATGGAAGCAGATGACCCAGCGCAGATCGCCACTGGCCGAGACCAGATTGCACTGGTGCGCGCTGCGTTTTGGGTGTTGCAGGCTCGGCGGTGTCTTGAGCTGGATGAGCAGCGGGGCGTCCATCTCCATGACGCTTTGCAGCAGCGGATGGGGCAGGGTGTCCGGTGCGCAAAGGTCATGCGGCTGGCCGGCGCTGCCGAGGCATTTGCTCGGGCTGACACTGCTCCGGTCCGCATCCAGGGTCCATTCGCTGAGGTCCAGTCCGTGAATCGGCACCAGGCTGTTGACGAACGCCAGCATGTGCTCGGCAAAGGCGTCCTCGGCGGCGCTGGAAACCAGCTCGCCCAAGCGCAGATAGAGGTACGGATCGTGGCCGTGCGTGAGGTCGTGCGTCGGCTTCATGCTGTTATCTTCCGTGATAATAATTGTTCGAAAAGTAGCTCCATGCTGGGGGGCGCCGTTGTCGGTTGATGATATCCGACATTCAATCGTAAGGTTTTATCCTACGTCTGTACTGGGAAATAGGGACGCCAGTTGTAGGGCTGCCAGGGGGCTGTGAAGGTTGGAAAGCCCATGTGGCCATTGGCCTTTATGGATGTCGAAGTCTTCTGTACGAGGCTTGGTAGGGCAGGGCCTTTGGTCGTTGTCGCGAACGTTCGGTGGATTCCTACAGGAGGCTGCACAAGCCCGATGGCCGGTGGCGGCGGCGATGCTTGGGTTGGCAACACGGCTTCTTGCTGCCCAGACGCGAGGCCAGATGCGTCGTGGCCGGGAAGTGCAGCAGCTTGATATCGGTTATCCCGATTCCTCGTTGGCGCAGGGAAAGGCCGTCGCTGTCAGTGGCGTGGTCGCCGGTGACCGAGCCCCGGATGCCCCGGTCCGTGGGGCCGCCGGTCAATCGAGCCGACTGTTCGAGCCGACTGTTCGAGCTGTTCCGCGGCGGGCACTGGACATTGCTCGGCTATCAGGTCGAGCGTGGTTCGGTGCAACCACGCCCGGGCCTGCATATCCATGCTTTCGGTCCGCAAGGAGACCTGTTCGATGTGGCGGGCCACTTTTTCGATGCCTACAATCCAGCGGTCGGTGATTGGCTGCTGGTGCGTCCGGATGGCTACATGGGGGCCATTTTCGCAGCCGGGGAGGTGGCAATGTTGGAGGCCTACCTGGAACAGGTCGGACTCGGCGGGGCGGCGGCCGGTCAGGGGGATCTCCTCCAGGGGTGAGGCCAGCCCTGCTGCACCTCCCCCCCCGAACACATTTCGGATCAGCGGCGCCGCCACACAGAGGAATGTCACCCCGATACTCCATTGCAGTACCCGGATAGAGGAACGCTGGTCCGCGGCCTGCTCCCACAGGGCGATTGCAGCTCCTTGATCGAACAGCCAGGCCCAACGCCCAAGGTGCCCAGTCCGGATAGTCGATCCAAAGCCATGGGATGAGATAGATGGATGTTTCCCTGAATTGTATAGTCCCTTGCTTGGTCTCTTGAGTGGCAAGGATGCCGGGCAGTGGGATGCGGGCCCGGCGCGCACTTGCAGTCAACCCCCCGAGTTGCTGTCGATGAACTTCTCGTAATACAGATGGAAGCCATCGATACGTTGCTCGGTCAACCACGTCTTGACCGCCTCCACCATCGGCGGAGGGCCGCACAGGTAGATATCGAACGGATTGGCGTTCATGGCCTGGCGATCGAAGTGTTCGGGGATCCGTCCGGTCTTGCCTGGCCATTGCGGCGACGGCTGGCTGACCACCAGGTGATACTCGAAACCTTCGATGCGGCTTCGGTAGTCCGCCAGGCGATTCAGTTCGCACAAATCCGTGTGCCGACTGACGCCATAGAACAGCTTGATTGGTTGTTGGCATCCGCCCTTGTCGGCAATCTCGTCGAGCATGCCAAGGAACGCCGAGAGGCCCGTGCCGCCGGCCACCATCAGCAGCGGCTGGTTGACCTGGCGCAGATAGAAACTGCCCAGCGGGGCCTCGAGTTCCAGCGCTTGTCCGGGCTCGCAACGCTCGCGGATAAAGTGGCTCATCAGGCCATCCGGTAGCAGCCGGATCAGAAACTGCAGCTGGTTGTGCGGGTTGGGCCGGTTGGCGAACGAGTAGGAGCGCCAGGCATCGGTACCCGGCACCTTCAGGCGCGCGTATTGGCCGGGCAGGAAGTCCAGTAGCCGTTCGCTGGAACTGGCGTCGACATGCAGGATGGCCGTGGTGTCGGAAATCTGTTCGACCTTGGCGATCACGGCCTGTATGCGCCGGGTGGCGCCGGCATTGCACAGGCTTGAATCGAAGTCGAAGTAAAAGGACGCCGCGGACTGCACGCGGGTCTGGCAGGAGAGCATCTTGCCTTGCGCCAGGTCGGTTTCGCTGAAGACTTCGTCGTCGACATAGTCTTGCGTGTACTGGCCGGATTCGCAGCGTCCCTGGCATGTACCGCAGACGCCTTCGCGACAATCCAGGGGAATGTTCACGCCGTGGCGCAGGGCGGCGTCGAGCAGCAGTTCGTTGGCCTTGACCTCGAAGAACGAGGTCTTGCCATCGGCAAAATTGAAAGCCACTTTGTGGTTCATCAGCCGGTACTCCGTGGCTTATAAATGGTAGAAATCGAGCACTGAATTGATCGTGTCGTTGAGCAGCAGCACATGCTTGCGGGCGATCTTCCAACTGTCGCCGTCGGGCCGCAGGCGGTAGGTGGCGCGGCCGTAGAATTGCTCGGAGGTGGCCATGCGGTAGTACAGCGTCTGCCAGTTGAGCCTGACCTCCAGCTCATCGTTTTGCAGCGCCGTGATGCGGATATTGTTGAGCATGTGCAAGGTGCGTGGCATCGGGATGGTCGAGGCGGCCTTGCCGGTGCGCAAGCGGAACACCCGGTCTTCCAGGCCGCCGCGGTTGGCGTAGTAGATCAGCGACATGCCCTTCTTCGGGTCGGTGGTGTAGACGTGCTCCGAATCCCATTGCGGCAGGTGGAATTCGCTGTCCTCGCTGAACAGGTCGAGGTAGGCGTCCCAATCCTGGGCGTCGCATAGTTCGGCCTTGCGGTAAAAGAACTGTTCGACACGGTATTGCAGTTGCGAATTCATGGCTGCACCTCGCGCAGTTGCAGGGGGTGCTCTTCGGCGGCCTTGCGCGCCAGGCCTTCGAGCAGGAAGCGCTGCCAGTTGCCGTGCTGGTTGACATAGAGGCCTTCGTGGGTGAACTCGGTGCCGGTCAGGACCGGTTCGATACCGAGGGTTTCGCTGTTGCGGGTCGAGCCGCTGAGCCAGTGGTCATGGCCGCGAGAGATGTCGCTCCAGCGCTCCAGGCGCGCCTGGAAGCCGCGCTGGGCTTCACGGAATTCCACCAGGTCATCGGGGGTGCCGAGGCCGGAGACATTGAAGAAATCTTCAAACTGGCGAATGCGGTTTTCGCGATCGGCATCCGACTCGCCTTTGACCCCCAGGCAGAAGCTGTGGATCTCGGTCTTGTTCCAGGCCAGCGGACGAATGATCCGCAACTGCGAGCTGATCTGGTCGAGGAAGAACATGCTCGGGTAGACGTTCAGGTTGCGCAGGCGATGCATCATCCATTCAGCCTTGTCCTGGCCATATTCCTCGACCAGACGCGGCATGATGGTGGCGTAACCGGGACGTACTGCCGGGTTGGGCATGTCGCTGAACAGCAGGCTGTGGCCGTTGTTGAAGGAGAACCAGCCGTCATCGGTCTCGGCATCGCCGGCGCCGAGCTTGCTGTAGTCCAGGGTGTCGCCCGAAGCGCTGCCTTTCTCGGCGTTGACTTGCTGGCGATGCTGCACCGTGGCGACGTAGTTGTAGTGCACGGTGCTGACGTGATAACCGTCCAGACCGTTTTCGTTCTGCAGCTTCCAGTTGCCGTTATAGGTATAGGATGACTTGCCGGGCAGCACTTCCAGTTCGCCACTGGCCGATTGCGCCACCATCATGTCGAAGAACACCTTGGCGTCGCCCAGGTAGTCCTGCAGGCTGTCGCTGCCGTCGACATCAAGGCTGACGAAGACAAAGCCCTTGTAGCTTTCGATCCGGGCTTTTTTCAGGCCGCGGGTGGCCTTGTCGAAGTCCTCTGGGTATTCCCCCGGCGCCTTGACCTTGACCAGGCGGCCGTCGCTCTTGTAGCACCAGGCGTGGAAGGGGCAGGTGAAGGTCGACTGGTTGCCCTTGCCCACCCGGGTCAGGGTCGTGCCACGGTGCTGGCAGGCGTTGATCAGGGCGTTGAGGCGGCCTTCACCGTCGCGGGTGATGATCAGTGGCTGGCGACCGGCACGCATCGTCATGAAGTCGTGCTTGTGGGCGATCTCGCTTTCGTGACAGGCGTAGATCCAGTTCTTCTCGAAGATCAGTTCCATTTCGAGATCGAACAGTTCAGGTTCGGTGAACATTTCCCGGGCGATACGGTAGATGCCCTCGACCGGACGGAAGTCCAGGCAACCCTGGATGAAGGTCTGCCATTGGGCGACGCTTTTCGAATAATGCATGAGTCGGTACCTGTTTCATCGGGCGAATCGGTACCTGCATTAAAGGTGCGCGTCGAGCTTTCGGTCTATCCACATAGTTGGCGAAGACAGTCCGGAAAATTCGTGGCCGGTAATCGCACACTAAATGTCGGAAACCGGGTCGTCTACTCACGAGGCAACACCTGCGATCGGCCTATTATGCAAGGATGACTTGGCGCGGGGATTGCTTCTGTACCCGCGAACGTGCCGTCAGAGCGCGTACCGATAACAGCCTTGTTGAGTAACGCCGATGAGTAGCAAGCGCGAACATCATTTCCGAGACATCCATGCCGATCACTTCGACCTGGCAGGGGCGCACTCATGGATGTCGACGATCTGCGGTCCCCATTTGCTCTATGCGAGCAAACCCGAGCGCATCCAGTTCCACCACAGTGGCAACGTGCTCAAGTCGATGTCGACCACCCTGGGCATCATCGAGTACGGCACCGATGTCACGGTGGGGGTCACCGACCTTGACAGCTTCAACAGCTACAGCCTGAGCCTGCCGTTGAGTGGCGAGCAGGAACTGAGCCGGGGCGGGACGCTGCTGCGCTCCGATCGCGACCATGGCGTCATCGTTTCGCCCAACGAGAGCCAGCAATTGAGTATCACCGGCGATTGTCGCAAGCTGCAGGTGGTGATCACCCGCAGCGCCATGCGCAAGACCCTTGAGGACATGTTGCAGCATCCGCTGGGCAGCGCCTTGCGTTTTGAGCCAGAAATGGATGCGGTGGACGGTGCCGTCGCTTCCTGGTGGCGCACGGTCAGGCATTTCATCGAGGAGATGGAGCGTAGCGAACTGTACGGCCAACTGATGTTCAATCGTGATCTGGAGAGCGCCTTGCTCAAGGGCCTGATCCTGTCCCAGCCGCACAACTATTCCGCTGAGCTGCGCGAGCGTCTTGGGGTGAAGCTGCCGCACTACCTGGTTCGCGCCAAGGACTTCATCCATGCCCATGCCCGCGATGCGCTGAACCTCGACGATATTGAAGCCGCCGCCGGGGTGTCGCGTTTCAAGTTGTTCGAAGACTTCAAGAAGTACTTCGAGATGTCGCCCATGGCTTACCTGAAGAAATATCGCTTGATGGGGGTACGCCAGGAAATCCTTGAAGATCGTTCGGCCCACAATATCTCTGTGATCGCGATGGGCTGGGGGTTCAGTCACCTGGGGCGCTTTTCCTGCGAATACCGCAAACTGTTCGATGAAACGCCGAGCATGACTCTGCAGCGAGTCGATGCCCGGCGTGACAGATTCTTGTAAGTCGCCCCGGTAATGGGCTCCGTGTTGCGTGTGACGCCCCGAATGCTCAAATAGTCTCTCCAGCCCCCTGGGAGCGATAGACGGATGTTTCTCTGTGATTTGCAGGCTGTTGCCTACTGATTTGAGTGTCAGTGATTTCGGGTGCCGAAAGGGAAGTCGATGCACGTGGTGCAAGGGGTGGTTTAAGTCATACTGACGGAGCCGATACCAGGCATCAAAAAACAATATCGGAGGCCGTTATGCCTGATCAGCCCGCACTTCGAAGCCTGTTCGACGATAACCGTTTCCGTTTGCTGGTCGATGCCGTGATCGACTATGCGATCTACATGATCGACCCCCAAGGCATTATCGTCAGTTGGAATACGGGGGCCAGGCTATTCAAGGGGTATCAGGAGGCGGAGATCCTCGGTAGGCACTTTTCCTGTTTCTACACTCCCGAAGACCGCCAGGCCGGTTTGCCCGAACGGGCCTTGAGCACCGCCACCGAGGAGGGGCGCTTCGAGGGCGAAGGTTGGCGAGTCCGCAAGGATGGCACACGCTTCTGGTGTCATGTGGTCATCGATCCGATCCGTGATCCAGCGGGCGACTTGCTCGGTTTCGCCAAAATCACCCGGGATATCAGTGACGCAGTCGAAGCACAACAAGCCCTGAAGCTCACGCGCGAGGCCTTGTTCCAGTCGCAGAAGCTGCAGGCCGTCGGTCAACTCAGTGGCGGCGTCGCCCATGATTTCAACAATCTGCTGACCGTTATCCAGGGTAACCTCGAATTGCTGCGCAAACGCGTCGACGGCGACCCGAAACTCTCACGGCTGGTGGACAACGCGCTGCTCGGTACTGAACGCGGGGTGTCGCTGACCCAGCGTATGCTGGCCTTCGCCCGGCGCCAGGAACTCAGGACCGAGGCAGTGCAACTGCCGCAGTTGGTGAGCAATCTCATCGACCTGCTGTGCAGTTCGGTGGGGCCCCAGGTGACGGTTCTGACTGAGCTGACAGATGGGTTGCCTGCGGTGCACGCCGACATCAACCAGCTGGAGCTGGCATTGCTCAATCTGGTGAGCAATGCCCGCGACGCGATGCCGGCTGGCGGCACGCTCTGGATCAAGGCCGAGGTCCGCGACAAGCTCGCTACGCTGGCGCACGATCAGTACGTGTGTTTGTCGGTTGTCGACAATGGCGAAGGCATGGATGAGCAGACCCTGGATTACGCAGCTGACCCCTTCTTCACCACCAAGGGCGTGGGCAAGGGCACCGGACTGGGACTGTCGATGGTCCACGGGTTGGCGGAGCAGTTGGGGGGGCGACTGCAGCTGAAAAGCAGCAAGGGGCAGGGCACCACTGCCGAACTCTGGTTGCCGGTGGACAGTGGGGCCGCGCCGGGACTGCCGTCGTCATCAGGAGACAAGCACAGGATGTCGCTCAAGCCCATGACAGTCCTGGTGGTCGACGATGACAGCCTGGTGCTCAACAGCACCCTGTTGTTGCTCGAGGACCTGGGGCATCAGGTGATTTGCGCGGCTTCCGGTCCGCAGGCCCTGGAATGCTTCAGACAATACCCAGGCATCGACCTGATGATCACCGATGTGGCCATGCCGCAGATGAATGGGGCCGAGTTGGCCGAGGCCGTGCGAAAACTCCACCCCGAGCTGCCGATCATTCTGGCCACCGGTTATGCCCAGCATCTGGACGGTCTGGCCGTCAGGCTGCCGCGGATACTCAAGCCTTACAGTCAGTTGCAACTGATGGAGGCTCTGGCGCAGGTGCAGGTCATGCCTGCGGATACCTCGCCTGGTGCATAGAGGTTTCCGATGAGCAGGCCCTGATAGTAGAGTTGCGCCTTGATGGAATTCAGCGCGCAAACGGCAGTGGCCACTTCGGGGAGCATGCATATTGTCAGTAGCCAGTAGTACCAATGGGGGCCGGCCCGACTCTGCATGGTCGGTGTTCCTGGTGTTCTTGCGCCTGGGACTGACCTCTTTCGGCGGCCCGATCGCGCATCTGGGCTACTTTCGCGAGGAGTTCGTGACCCGGCGCCAATGGCTCAGCGAGCGCAGCTACGTCGATCTGCTCGCCCTGTGTCAGTTTCTTCCGGGGCCCGCCAGTAGCCAGGTAGGCATAGGGGTTGGGCTGTTGCGTGGCGGATTTGGCGGCGCTGTCGCGGCGTGGGCGGGGTTCACTTTGCCCTCGGCTGTCGCCCTGATCCTGTTCGCCCAGGGTATGTCCATTTGGGGAAGTGCATTGCCCGTTGGCCTGCTGCACGGCCTCAAGATCGTCGCGGTGGCCGTGGTGGCTCAAGCCGTCTGGGGCATGGCGCGCAATCTTTGCACCGATGTGCCGCGGGTGACCATCGCCGCCTTCGCTGCCTGCGCGGCATTGCTGTGGCCCAACGCCTGGGGACAGATCGGGGTGATCGTCTGTAGCGCCGTCATCGGTTTGCTGCTGTTCAAACCCGCTCAAGGCCAAGCGGCGGAGTCTTTGCCGATCTCGGTCAGCCGGACAGTCGGGTTGATCTCTCTGGTGCTGTTCTTCGCCCTGTTGGTTGGCTTGCCATTGGCGATGGCGGTCTGGCCTTCACACCGGCTTGCCATGGTGAACGCCTTCTACCGTGCCGGTTCGTTGGTATTTGGCGGCGGCCATGTGGTGCTACCGTTGCTGCAGGCGGCCACGGTGCCCAATGGTTGGGTCGCCAACGACACCTTCCTCGCCGGTTATGGCCTGGCGCAGGCGGTACCGGGCCCACTCCTGACCTTTTCGGCCTTTCTCGGGGCCTCCATGACCCTCCAGCCTTCCGGTTGGGCGGGGGCCATGCTGTGCCTCGTCGCCATTTTCGTGCCTTCGTTCCTGCTGGTGATCGGCGTGCTGCCATTCTGGGAGCCGTTGCGACACAGCTTTCGCACCCAGGCGGCCCTGGCGGGGATCAATGCGGGGGTGGTGGGGTTGCTCCTGGCGGCCTTGTACAACCCGGTCTGGAGCAGCGCAATCTTCAAACCCCAGGACTTCGGTCTGGCGCTGCTGGCCCTGCTCGCCCTGATGTTCTGGAAGGTTCCGCCGTGGCTGGTTGTCCTCGGCTGCGGCTTGCTCGGATGGCTACTCAGCGTCGTATAGGCTGAGCAGACATCAAGGTGCAGCCGAGTCGGCAGCGCGGACTCAGTAGCGCAAACTTTCCTGGCGCAGTCGGGCGAAGCGCTCGAGCGACGTAGCCTCGAGCGCTTGGGCGGCGTCCGCTGACGCGCCGTCGTGTATCGCTTGCCATACCGCTTGTGAGCCGACCGAAGCCCGGGTCGCCGCCAGATCGAAGGTGTCGGGGTAGAGCGCATGCAGGGTGGCGAGCAGCGTCAATCCGAGGCTGGCGACGGGACGTGGCACGGCGGTGGTGTCACGCACGATGCTGACGCCATGGCAGAGTTGACCGCGCCAGGTCGACTCGGTGGGGACGAAATCGATCTTTTCGAAATGCATGCCTGTATTCAGCACATTCAGCGCGTTTGCCAGTCGGGTGGCGTCGATCCACGGTGCACCGATCCATTCGAATGGATGTGCGGTACCGCGCCCCACACTCAGATTCGCACCTTCGAGCAAACCGACCTCCGGGTACAGGTCCAACTGCGACAGTGTGCGCAGGTTCGGTGAGAGCGGCACCCAGCCCCGCCCGGTGTCGGCGAAGGTCATCGCGCGCCGGTAACCCAGCATTGGCACGACCCGCAGATCCGCGCCGATAGACTTGCCGCGGTTGAAAAGATTCGCCAGTTCTCCGACGGTCATGCCGGGAAGCAACGGGAGCGGGAAGTAACCGGTAAATGAACTGTGGCGGCTGTCCAGCAGCGGTCCGCCGAAGCGTTGCGCGCCGAGCGGATCGGGCCGGTCCAGGACAAACAGCGGTATACCGCGTGCCGCCGCGGCCTCGAGTGCGTAGCCCAGCGTGGTCTCGTAGGTGAAGAAGCGCACGCCGGCATCCTGGATATCGAAGACCAGCGCATCCAGTCCCTGGAGTGAACCGGCCGGGAAGCGCTGTGTCGCACCGTAGAGGCTGTGCACGGTGAGGCCCGTGGCGCTGTCGAGCGTGTCGCCGACCCGTTCGTCGAGATCGGTGTTCAGTCCATGCTCTGGCGAGAACAGTGCTGCCAGCTTGACGCCCGGCGCATGGGCGAGTACGTCGACGGTGCGCCGGCCGTTGGCGTCGAAGCCGCTGCGATTGGTGATCAGGCCCACGCGCAGGCCGGCGAGCGCGGCAAACTGCTGTGCCTCCAGTACGTCGATACCGGTCTGCACCGGGCCGGTCGAGGTCGGCAACTGATCGGCGGCCCGCAACGCCGACAATGCCGACGGCTGCAATCGAGCGATTTGCCCGGCGCTGGTCGGTGCGGCCCGGCTGGCCAGCAGGGCGAGCAACTGGGCCCGTAGCGGGCGAGCGTCGCCGCGGTCGTTGGGATGCACGCGGTTGCTCAGGATGACAATGAACTGCTGTGTCAGGGGATCGACCCACAGGCCCGTGCCGGTATATCCGGTGTGGCCGAGCATGCCAACCGGCGGTAGACGATCACGGTTCGCCACCAGGGGGGCGGCCAGTTCCCAGCCGAGTCCGCGCCACGGCGGGTTCGCCAGGGGCGAGGCGGCCGTGGCGAGCGCGCTGATGCTCTGCGACCGCAGGATCCGGGTGCTGCCCGCGCGCCCGTCGTTCAGCAGCATCTGCGCGAAGCGAGCGAGGTCGTCGGCCGTGGAAAACAGCCCGGCATTGCCGGAGACACCACCCATCCATTGGGCGGTCGGATCGTGCACGTGACCTTGGCGCATGCCGGCCTGGTCCGGGGTTGTCGGGGCACTGCGTGCCGCTCGCCCCAGGTCCGGGAGAAAGAGCGTGTCGCGCATGCCGAGCGGGCCGAAGATGTGCACCCGACAATAGGCGTCGAGGGGAAGGCGGCTGATGCGCTCGACCAGTTCGCCAAGCACCACGAAATTCAGGTCACTGTAGATGACCCGTTCACCGGGCGCGCTGCGCGGACGCTCTGCGGCGATGGCGCTCAATACGCCTTCGCGGCCCGGCTGCGCGGGTCGTGCCGGCAGGTCCGCGCGCAGCCCGGAGGTGTGCGCCAGCAGGTCACGCACGCTCACTGTGTTTTTGCCGTGGGCCGCAAAGGCCGGCCAATAGCGCGCCACAGGGGCGTTCAGGTCGAGGCGGCCGGTTTCGGCCAATTGCATGATCGCCGTGGTGGTGGCGATCACCTTGGTCAGCGAGGCGAGATCGAACTCGGTGTCCAGCGTCATCGGCTCCGCGACCGGCAGTGTCGCGCGTTGTCCAAAGGCTTGGCGATAGAACACATGGCCGGCGTCCCCGATCAGTACGACAGCCCCCGGGATACGCCCTGCGGCGATCTGCCCCTCGACGATACGTGCGGCTTGCAGGCGAGCCACTGCATCGAGATCGGCGGCCCCGGCGATCTGCATCGTCGCCATGCCGGCGAAGATCGCCGAGCACTTCAGGGCCCCGATCAACGCTGCGGTAAATCGGCGGCGTCGTAGTGATTGTGCGGGTTCCATAACATCCATCCATCGCTGTCGGCGGCATCGGCGGCCTTTATCTGTGCACTGATCGCGGCGGCGTCAAATACGCGATGATCGAATGCATAATCGCGGAAGGCCTGGAGCCACGGACGAAAACGCACGCCTGGCAGGTGGGTGCGCTTCATGGCTTGCGTCAGGGAGCGCCTGACGATCTGGCCGGGATCGGTGACCGGGTTGCGCAAGCCCGGCAGCCCCCAGGTGAAGCCGGACGGGTAGAGCATCGGTGAAATATAGTCGAGCGGTGCACCGAGGGTTTCGAGCTGCTGGCCGATGGCGGTATCGTCGAGATTCCAGCAAACGTAGCCGAAGATGTCGGCGGAGACGAATACGTTGTAGGGCGCCAGTCGCGCGCGGGCGGCTTGCAGGAAACCGACAATCGCCGCTGTCCGGTTGCCCCGGGTATTCGGGAGGGCAAAGCGCAGCCCTCCCTTGTCGGGAAAACGCACATAGTCGAACTGGACTTCATCGAAGCCCATTTGTGCTGCCTCTTCGGCGATATCGAGATTGTGCTGCCAGACCTCGTGGGAAAACGGGTCCATCCATTGCAGTTTCTCATTATCGCGCCATGGCCGGCCTTCGGCATCGTGCACGCTCCATTCCGGATGCGCGCTGGCAAGCGGGTCGTCCTTGAACACCACGATGCGCGCGATCAGGTACAGGTGTTGGGCGTGCAGCCTGGCCAGCAGTGCCGGAAAATCCTGCAACTGGGGGGCGCGCTCGGCCAGATGGGTGGTGGCGCCACTCTTCTCGCGAGCGACGCTGTGATAGGGCGTCAGGCCGCGGTCGCCCTTGACGTCGATCACCAAGGCATTGATGACCGTGCTTTGGGAAAGGCTGACGGCCCGGTTGCGTAGGGTTGCGCTGGTCACACCGTACACCGATAGATAGACTGCTTTCGGACGAAACGGGGTCAATACGAGCGTAATGGGCGTTTCGTCGGACACCTTGGCTTCCGCGCGCAGATACCCGGGAGCGCGCGCCCCGACGGTGCTGACCGCCTCGGTGGTCTCGAACCGCCCTTGCTCGTCGGTGCGGGTGACCCCGGCCGATGTGGTGATGATTGCGCCGACCAGCGGCCCCCGCGTGCTTGAGTCGAGCACGACGCCGCTCACGGCCAGGGCGCCTTGACCTGTCAGCAAGGCGGCGATGCCGAGCAGTAGCGCAATCGCGTAGCGCCTTGAGGGGCGGAGGGTCATGGTGTGTTCCCCGCTGCGGGTATCGGTGGGGTGTCCGGTTCGCCGAGCAGACGGGCGAACGCCCTGGCACCATAGGCATCGATCATCAGGAAGCGTGGCAGGGCCAGTAGCGATGCGTGGCGGTCCGCCTTGCGGGCGTCGAGGGTGAAGGCGGCCACGTAGTGTTCTTCGGCGGCGAGTGCGAGCAGTTCGTCATCGTAGATGCCGTAGGGCCAGGCGAGCATGTCGATCGACGCCCCCGTTTGTGCCACGAGACGGCGACGTGAGTTGTCCAGTTGCGTGCGGACGAACTGCTGGAAATCCTCGGCTGTACGCCGTTTGCGTTCGACCTTGAAATTGGGATGCCAGTAGGTGTGCGACTGGATATCGAAGAGCCCGGTCTGTTTCAGGGTTCGCAATTGCTCCCAGGTCAGCGCATAGGAGGCGTTCGAGATCGCCGACGGATAGATGAACAGTGTCACCGGAAACCGATCGCGCAGCACGATGGGCCGCAGCTTTTCGAAGACCGAGCGGTGTCCGTCATCCACCGTGATCACCACCGGCTTCTGCGGTAGCGTCGCATTGGGGTCACGCAGCCAATCGACCACCTCGCGCAGCGGTACGATGTGATAGCCACGCTCGTGCAGGACCTGTAGTTGGGCCTCGAAGGTGCTCATGCGCACGGTCATCGAGTCGTCCGCCGTTTCCGAGAAACGGTGGTAAACCAGGATCGCGACCCGGGGTTGCGCGTGCTGTGTGACGCCGTCCGTGCCCGTGCCCCAGGCATGCCCGCAAAGGGCTGCCAGCACGACACACAGCATGAATTTTCCGCACATCTGAGTACTCCTGCGCGAGTCATGCTCACTCGCGTCATCCGTCTCGCGAATGCGAGGCGTATCCAGTGTGTGTTGAGTACGGCTGCGTCCATATGATGAAAGTCAACGCCGTGCTACATGGTGCTGCCCGGCGTGTTGACTTGATCTATATCAAGGTTAGCCCATCGTTGGCGCGTGACTGTGTGAAAGGACACTATCGGAGGTATACGTTCATGAATATCAACGAGGCGATCTCGGGTCGTCGCTCGATACGCGAATACACCACGCAAGCCGTTGACGAACAGCTCATTCAGCGCTTGATCAATGCCGCCATCCAGGCGCCCAGCGCGGTCAACCAGCAACCGTGGACGTTCACGGTCATACGTGATCAAGGGG
Source organism: Pseudomonas sp. MWU13-2100 (assembly GCF_023242365.1). Lineage (GTDB taxonomy): Bacteria > Pseudomonadota > Gammaproteobacteria > Pseudomonadales > Pseudomonadaceae > Aquipseudomonas. The sequence continues at coordinate 41,779 of NZ_JALLIX010000004.1, read as the reverse complement.
TGCTGGATCGGATCTCTCGCGGCGCCAAGGCCCACATGCTCGCGACCATGCCTGCGGGAACCCAGTCCGAGCACTTCCATTCGGTGCTCAATGATGCGGACTTCCAGATCTTCTATCAGGCACCGGTGCTCATCCTTATTTCGGGGAGCAGCCAAGGACAGTGGATGGTCGAAGATTGCGCATTGGCTGCCGAGAATCTGATGCTCGCCGCCTACGCCGAGGGGCTCGGCAGTTGCTGGATCGGATTTGCCCAGCGCTTTCTCGATACGCCGGAGGGCAAGAGTCTGCTGGGGCTTCCCGCCGAATGGTTGCCGGTTGCGCCGATCATCCTGGGACATCCCAAGTCCGTGCCGGCCCCGGTCCAGCACAACCCGGCACAGATCCGCTGGATTGGCTGAATCGGACGATCAGACCGCTGGTCTTACTTGGGGGCGGGGGGAGTCGCCGGTACCACCCGCCAGCCTTCCGGACACTCGCGCACATAAGGGTAGTAGCCCTTGACTGACGGGCAGTAGTACCAGTTTGCGGCAGCGGGCGTGGCGGCGGGAGCTGTGACCACCGGAGGGGCTGCGATCACCACCGAGGGCGGGATGTCAGGGTAGTAATACTGAGGGACGGGGTAGTAGTAGACCGGATAAACCGGAGCGTAATACGGAGCGCTGAGACGTCCCGCCTCCCAACCCAGGCCCAGGCCAAGCGCCAGCCCCCACCAACCCACGCCTGCGCGATAGCCGCCTCCACGCGGTGCGGCGTTGGCCGATACCGCAAGGCTGCTGGCGACTACAAGCATGCCTATGACAACACAACGTTTTACCGAGCCGATATTCATGATGTCTGTCCAATAATGGAACGTTCAGTAGCGCTTATTGTTCGACGGTTTCATCGCGGTTTTCTGCCTGCGACGGGTTGAGCGATTGCATGGGCATCTGCCAACCATCGGCGGCGCAGGCCCGGTGGTGCATGGCGGTCCAGAACAAATCGAAAATGGTCTTCTGTTCGGCGGCCAAGCTGTCGTAGAAGGTTTGGGTACGTACCTGCGCGGCATCCAGGCGAACCAGGTGGGCCTGCATCCACTGGTTCTGCGCGCGCAGGCGCTCTATGCCCCTGGCCATTCTTTCCGGGGTGGTCTGGTCAACCAGCGCCTTCGGGGGGGCGCTGCCTTTGTCACTTTGGCCGTTGCCCTTGTGCAGTTGCTCCTTGGCATCGGCCAGGACCCCTGACGACCAGGTCTCCCAGGCCGGCAATTGCTCCGGTTTCAGATTCAGTTTGCCTTTGAGGTCGTCAAGGGTCAGTTGGGTATGTTTGATCCAGTCGAATTCCGAGTGGAGCTTGAACATGCCCCCTGACCCTGACATTTGTGGATTCGCCATGACGTGGGTGGATGGCAACAGAAAAGCGCTGGCCACCACCAACATGCATTGAGCGAGCAAACCTGACTTTTTCATCTTCAGCCCCTGCCGATACCGTGATTGTCAGGTCGAGAATAGGAGTGGGGCTGGGGGGTAAATCTGATCTATGTCAGACGACCGCAAGTGCATTGATGAATGTTTTCTCAGCGCGCCAATCCGGGATACAGCCGGGCCGCCAGCAGTAAAAGCAGGGCGAAAACGGAGAGCATCACGGCAAAGCTCGTACTCAAGGCATACACACTGTTGCCACCGACAATCATGCCGCCGCGCAAGGCATCCACCAGGTAGGTCAGCGGGTTGCAGACTGCAATGACCTTCAGCCAGCCGGGCATCAGCTCCAGCGGATAAATGGCGTTCGAGGCGAAGAACAGTGGCATGGTCAGGACCTGGCCGATCCCCATGAAGCGCTCCCGGGTCTTGACGATGCAGGCGATCACCAGGGAAAAGGTCGAGAAAATACACGAACCGATGAACACCCCGGCGGCAACCGTGAGGATCGGCAGCAGCTCCCAGCGGATTTCGACCTTCAAGGCGATGGCCACCAGATAGACCACGGCCGCCTGCACCAGCCCGCGCAGGCCGGCGGCAAAGGCCTTGCCCATGATCAGGGCGCTGCGATGCGCCGGGGTCACCAGGAGCTTGTGAACGATCCCCAGGTCGCGCTCCCAGATAATGGCAATGCCATAGAAAATGGCGCTGAACAGAATGCTTTGCGCCAGGATGCCCGGCGCCATGTAGTCCAGGTAACGCAGGTTGCCCGTGGGGATGCCGCGGACCTGGCTGAAGACCTGCCCGAATACCGCCAGCCACAGCACCGGCTGGACGGCTCGCGAGAGCAACTCGGTAGGGTCGCGAATCAGCTTGCGCACCTCGGCATCGCAGACCGCAAATGTTTCATTGAGGTAGTCGAACAGACTCATCATCCCAACCTCTGGGCGACGTCGCGGCCGTCGCGAGTACCGCGATAGTTGCCGCCCTGTTCGATGCTGACGCCACTGAAGTAAACGAACACATCGTCCAGGCTGGCCTGCTTGCCCACCTGTGCCTTGAGTTCAGCGGGTTTGCCGACGACGGCCAGGCGCCCCTGGTGAAGAATCGCCAGCTCGTCGCACAGCACGTCGGCTTCCTCCATGTCGTGGGTGGTGATCAGGATGGTCGTGCCTTTGCTCTGGCGCAATTGCCGCAAGCGTTCCCACACGGTCCGGCGGGCGATGGGGTCCAGACCGATGGTCGGTTCATCGAGGAACAGGACTTGTGGGTAGTGCAGCGTGGCCTGGGCGATTTCTAGGCGGCGAATCATGCCGCCGGAATAAGTCCGGACCAGTTTCGACGCCGTCTCTTCAAGGCCGGCGAACGCCAGCGCCTCTTGCACCCGCGCCAGCCGTCGGGCGCCGCGCAGGCCTTGCAAACGGGCCGAAAGGTTCAAGTTTTCAATGGCGGTCAACGCCCCGTCAGCCGAGAGCATCTGTGGCACATAGCCGATATGACGGCGGACCTCGATCGGTCGACGGGTAATATCAAAACCGGCCACCGTTGCCGAGCCGCTAGTGGGGTCGAGCAGGGTGGTCAGCATCTTGATCACGGTACTCTTGCCGGCGCCATTCGGACCTAGCAGACCGAAGATGCAGCCGTGGGGCACTTGCAGGTCCAAACCTTCGAGCGCCACGAAGTGGTCGAAGCACTTGCGCAAAGCCCGGATGGAAATGGCCGGGGACTCAAGAGTGTTGGTCATGGTGCGATAGCTCTGGGCGAACATGATCATTGATCCGCGACGACGTCGGCGCGGGAGCCGATGACAACCGGCAGCCCCATGCTCAAGCTGCATTGTCATTGAGCTTGAACTTCGGCTTTGGGACTTGATGGAAATCAAGTCCAGGGCAAGACGCGGGCGAGGAAGACTATTTGTTCTTCCAGTATTTCTGCATTTCGAGAAACAGAAACGAGGCGGTCCAGGAAATCAGCACCAGGCCGGTCAGTCCCTGCAACCCGGTCAGGTACTTGAGGTTGCCGATGGGGGAAATGTCGCCGAAGCCGATCGTGGTGTAGGTGGTGAAGGAAAAGTACACGCAGTCCATGAACGTGCCATCGAACTGGCCCGCCAGGGTTCCCCATTTGCCGGAGCTGACCATCAGGTAATAGACCAGCGCGAAGCACCAGACTTCTGCTGCGTGGGCCATCAGCGCGCCGAATACTCCGATGACAATCCTGAAACGGTTCGAGAGCTTGAGTCGGGGCAGCCAGTCGTTGAGCCTCAAGAGGCACTCGTAGTGGATCATTACGGCAATGATTACCACCAGTGTATTGATCAGTGTGACTGCCAGCATGGTCGGCCTCCGGCAATAGAGGAAAAATGATCGCCTACCGTCCTCAAGCCTGGTACCGATCAGTGCTTTTTACGCTGAGGCGACGAAAAATCATTGAGCTAAATCAATAGTGCCTTTTGCGGGTCGATAGATGGCCGTTTGTTGATAAAGATCAGGGGCCATTGGCAAGAGCGCCAGATACTTGCCACACCCTCGGGAGCTTCCAGCTGAACCCCGGGAAGCGCTCCGTCACAACCGATGTAGCCAAGGCTGGCAAGCCCCGCGTAGCCATTTCCATACCAAGCCATGTCGGGCAGGAGAGATCATGAGTACGGATCCAGTCGTTGCTGCCGATCATCCGGCGATCGCCTCAAGCGGCCTGAGCAAATGGTTTGGCGAAGGCAGTGCACGCATGCAGGCGGTCGATCAAGTGGCACTGGTCGCCGGGTTTGGCGAAATGGTGTTTATCGTCGGTCCTTCCGGCAGCGGCAAGACTACCTTGTTGAGCATGATCTCCGGCATCCTGCGCCCCGATGCCGGCACGGTGAGCATCAATGGCCAGGATATCTGGAGTTTGGACACCGACCAACTGGCCGAGCTGCGCCTCAATAACATCGGCTTCGTGTTTCAGGACTATCACCTCTTTGCACGCTTGACCGCCGCCGAGAATGTCGCGATTCCGCTGATTCTCCAGCATCACGACTGGAACGATGCCATCGTCCGGGCCAGGCAGAGCCTGGAAGTGGTCGGTCTCAAGGATCGCGGGGATATTCTGCCGGTCAAGCTGTCCGGCGGCGAACAACAGCGCGTGGCCATTGCCCGGGCGATTGTCGGCGAGCCACAGATTCTGATCTTCGACGAGCCGACCGCGTCCCTCGATGGCGATACCGGGAAAATGATCATCGCCTTCGTCAAGACCCATATCCTCAACCAGCAGCGATGCATCCTGATCGTCACCCATGATGCGCGGATCAACGAGTACGCCGATCGCATCATTCACATGGAAGACGGGCGCATCACCGAACTTGAACGGGTCGCCTCATGAAAAACCGCCTGCTGTTCGGTGTGGCTGTACTCGGTGTCCTGGCCGGTCTGGTGGCCGCCTATCTGTTTGGGCGCGTTCCGCAGACGCCGCCGCCGGTCTTCGCCCCGGCGAGCAGTCCCTATGAGACCGCGATTTATGCCAACGGCATTATCGAGAGCGAACAGTCCGGCGGTTCCGACATCGTGATTTACCCGCAGGTGGCTGGGCCGGTAACGCAATTGTTGGTGCACGAGGGACAGAAGGTGACCCTGGGGACGCCGTTGGTCACCCTTGACGATGCCGTACCCAGGGCCAATTACGAGTTGGCGCAGGCCAATCTGAGCACGGCCCGGGACCAGTACAACAAGCGTCTGGCCTCCTACGGCATGGACCCCAAGTCGATCAGCAAGGATACCCTCGACACCGCCAGGGACACGGCGGCCCAGGCCCAGGCGGCATTGAAGGCCGCGGCGGCGACGCTGGCGCAATATGCGCTCAAGGCGCCCGCCAATGGGGTGGTGTTGGCCATCAACAGCACCGTCGGCAGTTATGTGTCGTCCCAGGGCGCCTATAACACCTACACCGAGGGTTTCACGCCGTTGCTGATCATGAGCTCCGAGCAGGATCATCTGGCTGTGCGCTGTTACATCGACGAGATCCTGATTGCCCGCTTGCCGGCCCCTGAACATATCCGCGCGCAGATGCAGATCCGTGGGACGGAGATCAAGGTGCCGCTGGAGTTCGTGCGGGTGCAGCCCTATGTGTCGCCGAAAATCGAGTTATCCGATCAGCGCCAGGAGAAAGTCGACCTGAGGGTCTTGCCGGTGATTTTCCGCTTTGAGAAAAAAGACCTCCCGATGGTGTACCCGGGGCAGTTGGTCGATGTTTTCATAGGGCGGAAATAATGGACCAGCCGTGCGTGTTTCGTCCGATACGGCCCGGTGGCCGCTGGCTGATTCTCGGCCTGTTGACGCTGACCAGTGCTTGTACCCTGGGGCCGGATTTCTCGCGCCCGGCAGCTCCGGCGCAGGAGGGATATATTCGCGATCCGGTCAGCGCTACCGTGGCCGCGCAGGGGCAGGCGCAGCGCTTTTTGTCGGGGGCCGAGGTCGCGGCCGACTGGTGGCGGCTGTTCCAGTCCGCCTCGCTGGATGCGGTGGTACATCAGGCGATTGCCAACAACATGACCCTGCAGGCGGCCGAGGCCAGCTTGCGGCAAAGTCAGGATACGCTGTTGGCCGGCTATGGGGTTTTCTACCCGCACCTGGATGTTCACGCGGGAGCCGACCGTGAGCGCAGTGCACCCATCCAGCAAGGTCTGGGTACCAAGGGGGCGATCTTCAACGTTGTGACCTTGAGTGGCACGATCAGCTACACCCTCGATATTTTCGGCGGCGAACGGCGAACCGTGGAGGGCCTGCAGGCCCAGGTCGACCACCAGACCTGGCTGACCCATGCGGCTTACCTCACCTTGACCGCCAATGTCGTCAACACCGCGATCGCCCGCGCGGCTTATGCCGCGCAGATCCAGGCCACTGAGCAACTGATCGAACTGCAAAAACAGCAGTTGCAAACCACGCAGGTGCAGGTACGCAGCGGTACGACAGCGTATTCGGCGATCCTCAGCTTGCAAAGCCTGATCGCCAGCAACGAGGCGCTGTTGCCGGCCCTGCGGCAGAAAGTCAGCCAGGCCGAGCATTTGCTGGCCACCCTGGAAGGCGTTGTGCCGTCTGAGGTCAAACTCCCGGATATCCAGCTGACCGGGCTGTCGTTACCCAAGGATCTGCCGGTCAGTCTGCCTTCGGTACTGGTCCGCCAGCGCCCGGACATCCTTTCCGCCGAAGCGCAACTGCACCAGGCCAGTGCCGCTATCGGGGTGGCCACGGCGGCGATGTTTCCCAGCTTCAGCCTGACGGGCACCTATGGCACTGCCGGGTCGAGCCCCGGATCACTGTTCGCCGGTGCGGGGCGCTTCTGGAGTGTCGGGCCGTCGATCGATATCCCGCTGTTCCAAGGTGGCCGCCTGTGGTTTGGCCGCAAGGCCGCGATCGATGCCTATCAGCAGGCCGCGGCGAGTTATCGGGAAGTGGTGCTGGAATCTTTCGCCCAGGTCGCCGATACCCTCAAGGCGCTGGAGTTCGATGCCCAGGCCTTGCAAAAGCAGGCCGAAGCCCAGGCCGCCGCCGCAGAGGCCTTGCGGTTGTTGCAAGCCAACTATCGCTCGGGCCTGGTGACCTATCTGGATCTGCTGGCCGCCGATGTGCAACTGCATCAGGTCAACATCGCCTATTTGCAGGCGCTCGCCCAACGTCATCAGGACACCGTCGGCCTGTTCGTTGCCCTGGGGGGCGGCTGGTGGAATCGAGCCGCCGCTACCAGCAGCAGGCCCGGCCCATGAAGCACTTCGGCATTCTGCGCATAGGCTTCAAACTCCTGGTCAATGACCGCTCAAAGTTTTCCGCGCTGCTGGTGGGCATTACCTTTTCGGTATTCCTGATGATGCAGATGACGGCGATGTTTGCCGGGATCCTCAACCGGGCCTACTCGACAGTGACCAATATCGGCGCGGCGATGTGGGTCCTGGACCCTGCCGTGAACACCCCGACCAGCGTCATCCCGCTGCCGGATTACCTGCTTGACGCGGTGCGCAGCATGGACCAGGTGCGCTATGCCGTGCCGATTTTCATCGGCGGCGCCCAGGTCAGGCTGGCCAGCGGCACTTACCAGTCGGTCAGTGTGATCGGCCTGGACGACACCAGCCTGTTTGGCCGGCCGGAACTGGAGCAGGGAGCCATCGAGGATATCTATGCCGAAAACGCGTTCATCATGGTCCACGATGCCGAGTTTTCGAAGCTGGAGAATCCCAGGATAGGCACCGCCTTCGAGCTCAATGATCATCGCGGCACCATCGTCGGCATTGCCAAGGTACTCACCAGCGGCCTGACCGGAGTGCCGACGCTCTACACCACCTACAGGCGTGCCATCGAATACCTGCCGACCACCCGGTTCACCATTTCCTATATCCTCCTGGACCCCCGCGATGAAGCGGCCGTGAGCCAGATCAAGCAACAGGTCTCGAAGTTGGGTTACATCGCCTTGACCAAGGACGAGTTCAACCAGCGGATCGCCAATTACTACATCTATCAGACCGGGGTGGGCACCAATATTCTGATGATGACGATCATCAGCTTTCTGGTCGGCTTGTCGATTTCCGGCCAGACCTTCTACACCTTCATCCTGGAAAACCTGGACAAATTCGCCGCGCTCAAGGCCATTGGCGCCAAGAGCCGTGAACTGATCTACATGATCCTGTTCATGGCCACGTTCACGGCGATGACCGGTTATGGACTGGGCATCGGCCTGGTCACGCTGATGATCTCCGTGGCGCGTTCCAACCTGCCCAGCTATGCGGCCATCATCACGTTCTGGAATCTCGGGCTGGCCTTCGTCATGGTGCTCCTGATCGCCGGGGTCTCCAGCTATGTGGGTATCCGCAAGGTCCTGAGAATCGAGCCTTTCGATATTTTCAGGGGCTGAAGGGCGGGCTGCTCGGGTGGGGCTGCAAGCCTCCCCGTTGATAAATATCAACAGCCCATGCCCGTCAAGAGAGGATGAATAGAACACTTAAACTGTGTTCAAAGAGACGACCATGCGAATGACATTTCTTGGTGCGGCGGGTACGGTCACAGGTAGCAAGTACCTGCTGGAACATCACGGCAAACATGTGTTGATCGATTGCGGCCTGTTCCAGGGCTACAAGCAGCTGCGCCTGCATAACTGGGATTCTTTCGGCCTGCCGGTGCGCGATCTGGATGCCATTGTGCTGACCCACGCCCACCTGGATCACAGCGGCTACCTGCCGGTGCTGGTGCGCAATGGTTATCGCGGCCCGGTCTATGCCACCGCCGCGACCTGCGAATTGGTCAAGATCCTGCTGCTGGACAGTGGGCGTTTGCAGGAAGAAGAGGCCGAGTTCGCCAATCGCCATGGTTTCTCCAAGCATGCCCCGGCGCTGCCGTTGTACACCGAGCAGGACGCCGAGCAGGCGTTGAAGCTGTTGCGACCGCTGGCGTTGCACCACAAGGTCGATATCGCCCCGCAGCTGAGCCTGCGGTTGCGCGGGGCCGGGCATATCCTCGGTGCCGCCAGCGTGGAAATCGTGGCCGATGGCGTGACCTTGGTGTGTTCGGGCGATCTCGGGCGGCCGAACGATCCGTTGATGTTCGCGCCGGAAACCATCGAGCAGGCGGACTATCTGCTGGTGGAGTCGACTTATGGCGACCGTCGGCACCCGGTCGAGGACCCGGAAGAGAAATTGGCCGAGGTCATTACCCGTACCGCGTTGCGCCACGGTATCACCCTGGTACCGTCGTTCGCGGTCGGGCGTGCGCAGTTGCTGATGTATTACCTGTATCGGTTGAAGCAAAAACACGCGATCCCGGACTTGCCGATCTACCTCAACAGCCCCATGGCAACGGATGTCACGCGCCTGTATGAGCGCTTTCGCGATGAACACCGTTTGTCATCGGAAGAATGCCGGGGCATGTGCGAGGGCACGCACTTCGTGCATTCGACCCAGGAGTCCATCGATCTTGACCAGCAGCGCATCCCGGCGGTGATCATCGCCGCCAGCGGCATGGCTACCGGCGGGCGGGTCCTGCACCACCTCAAGTCATTGGCGCCGAACCCGCTCAATACCCTGTTGATCCCTGGCTTCCAGGCCGGCGGCACGCGCGGTGCGCATATTGTCGCGGGGGCGCCGTCGGTGCGTATCCACGGCCAGGATGTGCCGATCCGAGCCGAAGTGGTGCAGATGGACAGCCTGTCCGCGCATGCCGATGCCGATGAAATCATCCAGTGGTTGCGTGGGTTCCAGCGGCCGCCCAAGCATACCTACGTGGTCCATGGCGAGCCCAATGCCGCGGATGTGTTGCGTCAACGCATCAGCCAGGAACTGGGCTGGTCGGTGTCGGTGCCGGAGTATCGCGACGGCGTCGAACTCAACTGAGCCCGTCGGCGGGAGAGCGCTGCCCTGACGAGCTGTCGGGTGCGCTGGTTGGCCAGGGGGTCAGCACGATCGCCCCCTTGACCGCTCCGGCCCTGAGTTGCGCCAAGGCCTGGTTGGCCTCGCCCAGGGGAAAAACCGTGACGTCGCAATGCACCGGTGTGCGTCGGATCTCGTCGAAAAATGCCGTGCCGTCGTCGCGCGTCAGGTTGGCTACCGAACGTATGCAACGTTCGCCCCACAGCAGCCGATAGGGAAAACCTGGCACATCGCTCATATGAATACCGGCACAGATCACACAGCCGCCCCGGACAGTGGAGGCCAGCGCCTGTGGGACCAGCGGGCCGACCGGGGCAAAGATCAGGCTCGCGTCCAGCAGATGGGGTGGCGGCTGGTCCGAGGGGCCGGCCCAGGTCGCGCCGAGTGCCCGAGCGTAAGCCTGGCCTTCAGTGTCCCCGGGCCGGGTGAACGCATAGACCTGCTGTCCCCGGCCCAGCGCCACCTGGATCGCCAGATGGGCCGCCGCGCCGAAGCCGTAGAGACCCAGGTGTGGCGCCGTGCCGGCCAAGCGCAGGGCACGAAAGCCGATCAAGCCGGCGCAGAGCAGGGGGGCCGCTTCAGTGGCACTCATGCTTTCGGGCAGGGCAAAGCAGAATCTTGCATCGGCCACTGTGTATTGCGCATAGCCGCCGTCCAGGTGACAGCCGGTGAATTGCGCTTGCTCGCAAAGATTTTCCCGGCCCGAGCGGCAGAACTCGCATTCCCCGCACGTCCAGCCCAGCCAGGGCACACCGACCCGCTGGCCGATCCAACTGGAGGCGACATCGCTGCCGACAGCGATCACTTCGCCGACGATTTCATGCCCGGGCACCCTGGGTAGCACAGCCTGGGGCAATTCGCCGTCCAGCAGGTGCAGATCGGTGCGGCACACACCACAGGCCAACACCTTGATCAGCAGTTGCCCTTGCGCTGGATGCGGAATCTGCCGTTCCTCCGATTGCAGGGGCTGGCCGGGGGAGTGCAGGACCATGGCATGCATGAGGATTCTCCATAGGCAGTGGTCTTGAGGCCGCCCTGGTTGAGCAAGAGCGGGCGCTGCGCATTGCTCGTAGGAGCATAGGCCTTGTAGACCCGGACACACACCTCGTTTACGCGCGGATCTGATCCAGATCAGTTATTGGCCGAAACTTTGATCCATGCTGCCTGGACACCTTCTCCCTGGAGGAAGTCTCCCATGAGTCCTTACGCAGCACGTCTGAAGAAAACTGTCGTGGCCCCGTCAGTTCAGCCCCATGCGCCGGCTCGATGGCCGGCCAATGAGACCATCGCGCTGATCTTTGACGATATCGCCGAACTGCTGGAGGTCCAGGGCGCCAACCCTTTCCGAATCCGTGCCTACCACAACGCCGCACGGACGCTCCGGGGGCTGACCTACGAGCTGGCGAAACTGATTGCCCAGGGCAAGCAACCGGAAAAGCTGCGGGGCATCGGCAAGGACCTGCTGGGCAAGATCCAGGAGATCACCACCACCGGTGATTGCGCCCTGCACCAGCGCCTGCGCGAATCCATGCCGGGGCTGGTGCAACTGCTGGCCATTCCGGGATTGGGGCCTAAAAGGGTGCAGCATCTCTATCAGGAACTGGGCATCCAGACCCTGGAGCAACTGAGCGAGGCGGCCAGCCAGGGGCGTATCCGGCATTTGCGCGGCTTTGGCGCGGAGACGGAAAACCGCCTGCTCAAAGCGGCACAAGGCTCCGTGGGCGAACGGCGTTTGCCGTTGGCCTGGGTGGCGCCGCTGGCCCAGCGGTTGTGCGAGTACCTGCAAGACTTTCCGGGGGTGCGGACCGCCGCCGTGGCCGGCAGCCTGCGTCGCATGCGCGATACGATCGGCGATATCGATCTGCTGGTGACGGCGCCTCCCGATATAGCGGTCATGGCCCATTTCCTGCGCTACCCCGCCATCAAGACGCAGCTACAGCAAGGACCGACGCGGGCCAGCGTGATCCTCGACGACGGTCTGCAAGTCGACTTGCGCGTGGTCGACCCCGCAGTCGAAGGGGCGGCGCTGCTGTACTTTACCGGCAGCAAGGCGCACAACATCGCCCTGCGTCAGCGGGCCAAGAAGCATAACCTGAAGCTCAGCGAGTATGGGCTTTTCAGCGGAATCCAGTGCCTGGCCAGGGCCAGCGAGACGCAGGTCTACCTGGCCCTGGGGCTGCCCTGGATCGCGCCCGAGCTGCGCGAGGACCGCGGTGAGATCCTCGCCGCGCTGAATGGGCAACTGCCTTGTCTGATCGAATCAGGGGATATCAAAGGCGATTTGCACGCCCATACTCCGCTCGACGGTGGTCCCCGCGCGCTGGAAGACATGGCGCTGGCGGCGCGCGCCGCAGGTCTGGAATATCTGGCAATCACCGATGATTCGGCATTCCTGCAGGGCGAGCGGGGGCCTGAGTTCGAGCGGCTGGAGCAGCAGATCGAGCAGATTGATGCCATCAACCGGCGATTGTCGGGTATCACCTTGCTCAAGGGGCTCGAAGTGGAAATCCTCGAAGATGGTCGCCTGGATGTGCCTGACAGTCTGTTGGCGCACCTGGACCTGGTGGTCGGGGCGGTGCGCAAGCATTTCACGTTACCTTCAGCGCAGCAGACCCGCCGCCTGCTGCGCGCCATGGAACATCAGTACTTCACCCTCCTGGCCCATCCATTGTGCCGCTTGATAAACGAGCGTGGGCCCCTGGCCATGGATTTTCCGGCAGTGGTCAAGGCCGCGGCGCGGCGTGGATGTTGTCTGGAACTGAATGCGCAGCCCCAGCGCATGGATCTGTTCGACCTGCAGTGCCAATACGCTCGCGATCATGGCGTGCTGATCAGTATCAGCGCCGACGCCCGGATTGGCGCTGACTTTGGCTACCTGCCTTATGGGGTCGGCCAGGCCCGCCGAGCCTGGCTGGAGAAATCACAGGTGCTCAATACCCGCTCGCTGGTGCAGCTCGGGGATTATCTTCGTCGCGTCCGTGGCGACGCCTGAGGGGCTGTCGGAGACGATAATGTGGCGCAACTCGGCGGTGGGAGCCAAGGGCATCAGGGCAGGGAACTCCTCGGGTGTGAGCGTTTCCTTCTCCATCAACAGCTTGGCACCGCTATCCAGCTCGGCGCGCCGCTGGTTGAGCAGTGTCTTGGCCCGCTCATAGGCCTCGGCGAGCAAGGCGCGAATGCCCAGGTCGACTTCCCGGGCGGTCTGTTCCGAGTAGTCTTTTTCACCCATGCCAGGCAGGCGCTCGCCCAGATAAGTGGGCGACTGCCGTTCCAGCACTGATTGGCCGAGCTCGGCGCTCATGCCGAAGCGAGTGATCAACTGCCGGGCGATATCGGTGGCGCGTGCCAGATCGTCGGCCGCGCCGGTGGAGATCTGGCCGTAGACGATATATTCGGCCGCGCGTCCGGCCATCAGCACCACAATTCGATCCTTGAGCATCTGGCAACTGATCAGGAAGTGATCCTCGGTCGGGCGCTGCAAGGTGTAGCCCAGCGAGCCGGCGGCACGAGGGATAATGGACACTTTGTGCACCGGGTCCATCCCGGGTAAGGTCGCGGCTGCCAGGGCATGCCCCATCTCGTGATAGGCGACGATCAGGCGTTCCTCGGGATGCAGCAGGCTGCTTTTGTGTTCAAGGCCGACGACGATGCGTTCGACCGCGTTGGTGAAGTCTTGCAGATTGACGCTCAAGCCTGCGCGGCGGGTGGCGACGATTGCGGCCTCGTTGACCAGGTTGGCCAGGTCGGCGCCGGTGAAACCAGTGGTGATATCGGCAATGCGTTCGGCATCCGTGCCGGGGTCCATGGTGATTTTTTTCAGGTGGACCTTGAGAATGGCCAGGCGCCCCTTGCGATCGGGACGGTCGATCAGGATCTGCCGGTCAAAGCGACCGGCACGCAGCAGGGCCGGATCAAGAATTTCCGGACGATTGGTCGCCGCCAGCAGAACCACCCCTTCACGGGGGTCAAAGCCATCGAGCTCCGCCAACAACTGATTGAGCGTCTGTTCTTTTTCATCGTTGCCCCCCAGGGCTCCCACACCGCGTGCCTTGCCCAGAGCATCCAGTTCGTCGATGAAAATAATGCAGGGGGCGGCCTGCCGTGCCTGCTCGAACAGGTCACGGACACGGGCAGCGCCCACGCCAACGAACATCTCGACGAATTCGGAACCCGAGATGGAAAAAAATGGCACGCCGGCTTCACCGGCAATCGCCTTGGCTGCCAGGGTCTTGCCGGTGCCTGGGGGCCCGACCAGCAACGTACCCTTCGGAATATGGGCGCCCAGGCGCGAGTATTGTTCCTTGTCCTTGAGGAAGGAGACGATTTCCACCAGTTCGGCCTTGGCCTCGTCGATGCCGGCGACATCGGCGAAGGTCACCCCGGTATCGCGCTGGACAAAAATCTTGGCCCGTGACTTGCCGACATTCATCATTCCGCCGAGGCCCTGTTTTTCGGCCATGCCGCGGAACAGGAAATGCCAGACCACCATGATCATGACAAAGGGCAGCAGCCAGCCAATCAAACCCGTGAGCAGGGTGTTTTCGTTGACACCAGAGAAGCTGGCATTGGATTGTGCCAGTTCGGTCGCCAGCGCGGGATCGACGCGTACCGTGGTGAACCGGTCATGGCCATTGATGGGCTCTTGCAACTTGCCGCTGATCTGATCCTTTTCGACCTGCAATTCACTGACTTTGTGCGCATCCAGCAGTTGGAGGAACTGGCTGTAGGGCAGGCTTTCAACGGTGTGTTGTTGACCGAGGAACATCTGCAGCGCGGCAAACACGAGTAACGCAACAAAAAAATACGACAGGTTCCATTGATGAGTCTTTTTCATGACCTTGGCCCAGGGAGGAAGAGATGGGAGGGCGACGTTTTCAAACCCGGTTTATCTAACGGGCGGGTGGGTTGTTCATGACAGACCGCACCAGGCCGGTCACACCTGTTTTTTTTACGCTGTAGGGCCGGGAAATCATTGAGTTATATCAACAATGCCTGGATCTGTAGTCCGCGGGGGCTGTCCTGGTGGCGAAGGCTCGAATCAGGCGTTCGTACCGTTAGTTGATAAAGATCAGCGTTCCGTTTTTTCAAGCCCCGATACTTTCCGGACATTCTGGTTTTTCAAGTGCACTTCATCGAGGGCAATACCATGAACAAGTTCCTATCTGTTGCGGTACTGGGTGTCATGCTGGCGGCGACCGCCGGTTGCAGCCAGCAACATGTTCGTGAAATGGATGCGCGTCTGGATTCCGCGCAAAGCAATGCCGCGTCGGCCCGCTCGAAGGCTGATGAAGCTTATGCGAAGGCCGACCAGGCGATGGCCGCCGCCGCTCAGGCGCAACGCACGGCTGACGAGGCCAATGAACGGGCCAACCGCATGCTGGAAAAAGCCGTCCGCAAGTAAGGCGGTTTTGCAATCCGGCCAGGGAGGCTGGGTTGCCGCTCTGCTCTACAGTCCTGGTCGATCGTGGTGCATCCGGTTCGAAAAACGGGGCTATCAGCCGATTGGCGAGCAGTAAAAAGCCCCTGCCGGCATTCCGGCAGGGGCAAAGTACTTACCCAGTCAGTCGCCTTTGATTGGTACGACTTTTTCCGCCTTCATGGCTTCGGCTTTCTTCGGCAAGGAAATGTTCAATACACCTTTACTGAAGTGGGCTTCGATCTTTTCCGCCTCGACGGAGGTCGGCAGGTTGAAGACACGCTCGAAGCTGCCGTAATGGCGTTCGGTCATGTGATAACCCTTGCGCTTTTCTTCCTTGTCCTCTTTCTTCTCCCCTTTGATGATCAAGCTGCCATTGGACAGTTTGATTTCAATATTTTTCTGATCCATGCCGGGGAGTTCCGCAGTGATTTCGAAGCTCTTGTCTTTCTCGACGATATCCACGGCCGGCATTGCGTGAGTAATCAGTTCCCGACGCCAGAACGGCTCCACATCGAACAGGCCACGTCCAAAGGAGGGCAGTCCGGAGCCATGGGTGAAGTCTTCAAACAGGTGATCCACTTGTTGCCGCAGTTTTTCCAGAGGGCGCCACAGGTCAGTGGTTACCGGGTGGTGGCTGGCCTTGTCTTCGGTCTGCAGCGGCATTTTTTTCACGGAATTAGCCATCGTCACATCTCCTCTTGGGTGAGCCTGGCTGGGCAAGCGTCCAGGTCGCTTGTCTCGCCCGGCAAAGCGGGATCGATTCGACAGTCCTGACAAGGTCGGTTTTCCCGACCGCGACTTCCAATCGATACGGAACCGTGGGGACACGGCTACTTACTGTCCCCGTGAAGGCGTTCGACGTGCTTGATTTAGATCACACAGAGGGCAAACAGATGTTGATGGGGTTTACCCCAGACCTCTGCCGGGCATATCGATGGCATGTTGCTGCACCCGTCGGTACAGCGTTGCCCGGGAGATACCCAGGGCCTTGGCCGCGGCGATGGGTTTCCAGCGATGACGCACGAGGGCATCGATAAGTGCCTGACGTTCCGGACTGGCGCAGGGCTCCACCGCGCCATCGGTTGCCGGAACATCGGGGCCGCCACCCAGCAGTTGCCCGGGCAGGTCGCTCAACACAATCAGGTCGCTCTCGCACACTGCGCAGGCGTAGCGCAGCACATGACGCAGCTCGCGCACATTGCCCGGCCAGCGGTAACCGAGCAGACACTCCAGTGCGCTGACCCCCAGTCGCATCGATACCCCGCAGGCTCGTGCTTCTTCATCGAGTATCTGGTTGATCAAGGCCAGCCGATCACTGCGCTCACGCAAGGGGGGCAACTGGAAACGTGCGCCACTGAGACGAAAGTACAGATCCTCGCGAAACGCGCCAGCCTGCACCAAGTCTTCCAGACCGCGATGGCTCGCACAGACGACCTGAATGTCAATCGCTTTGCTGCGTGACGCCCCCAGGGGCGACACTTCGCCTTCGGCCAGTACCCTGAGCAGCCGGGTTTGCAGGGCCAACGGCATATCGCCGATTTCATCGAGAAACAGCGTGCCGCCATCGGCTTGTTCCAGGAGTCCTTGCATGCCCTTGCTCGACGCACCGGTAAAGGCTCCGGCCACATAACCGAACAGCTCGCTTTCAATCAGGCTTTCGGGAATTGCCGCGCAATTCACCGCGATAAAGGGCTGTTCACGGCGAAGACTGGCCCGATGCAACTGGCGGGCGAAGACTTCCTTGCCGGAGCCAGTCTCGCCTTGGATCAGAATCGGCAAGTTGCGGTCCTTGACCCGGATTGCCAGGCGCAGGCTTTCTGCCAGTCTCGGGTCGAGTTCGGTGGCGGGCGGCAGCAGACGCGAGGCATGAGGTTTTGCCCGACGTGGCGCGCTGAGCCGTCCATGCACGACATGATCGTCGCTGTGACAGTGCAGCAGGCAGAGCGCGCCGTCTCTGGCGCGATGCAACAACCGCTGTTCGAATACCTGCCCGATATGTTCCGGTAGTTGGCCGAAGCTATGCAGCAGCCATTGTCGCGCTGCGGGGTTCAGTGCCTGCAACTGGCCGTCATCGTCCCAGGCGAACAGGTAGTCGGGGTGGCTGTCGACGTAGCCCGGGCTGTGGTGGGCCCGCAGCACCCAGTACCCCTGAGCGCTGCTCATGAAAAAGGCTTGCTCTATTTCCTCTGCGCTCTGTACCACCATCTGGCGGATCAGGTGTTGCGAGCGCCGGTCGTCGGGTGAGCGTACCGCCGAAACGTCGAGTACCCCGAGCAGTTCGCCGCGAGGATCGAAGACCGGCGCGGCAGAGCAGGTGAGTCCAATAAACGCCGCGCGGAAGTGATCACGCTTGTGCACTGTGATCGGTGTCCGCGCGGTCAGTACCGCGGCGACGCCACAGGTACCTTCCTCGCCCTCCGACCAACAGGTGCCCAGATACAGGCCGGCTTTGCGGCAGTCGTTGCGGATCGCGCTTTCCACGCGGTAGTCGATGGTCCGGCCTTGGGCGTCAGTGAGTAGCACGCAGTAGTCGGCGGCACGCACGCGGCCGTGGAGGCGGGCGACCTCTTCACTGGCGATGCGCAGGAACAGCTCGGAGCGCTCGCGGCACTCGCGCAGCAGGCTCTGCGAAAGGATCCGCGGCCCTTGCAACGAGCCCGGGTCCAGATGGTGTTGCTCCATGGAGCGGCGCCAGGAATCGAGTATCAGGTCCGACACCGGCAGCTGCGGCAGGTGCGCGGCGTTTTTCAGAACACGGCTGACGCAATCCACATGCGCCTTTGAATGTGCGCAAAGCATTAGGGCCTCCGGATCCAGCTTCTTGTAGTTGTGCGGCTATTAAGCGCCGTTCATGGCGGGGCGACAAGCGCAGGTTCATCAACGCCGCCGATGAGACGCGACGTCTCACGGTCTCTGCGCCAGCCCTTGCCGGCTGATAGGGAGCGTCTCAAGCGAGGCTGCTTCCGAACAGCCGAACAGCCCTTGAAAAGCGCTCTGGAACAGCCATCTTCGCAGGTTTTCGCGGACCTGGCACCGGCCTTGCTCTACCCCTTGCAACCAGTGTGACTGGCAACCCGATAATAAAAAGAGGTGCCCCATGTCCTCCTTCCGAGACCCATTCCCCGTTCCACCCGCGGTGGCAACATGAGTCGCGTGCCGCTGACAGTCGGCATCATTGCCAACCCGGCGTCCGGTCGGGATGTCCGCCGGCTGACGGCGAATGCCGGGCTGTTTTCCAGCACCGACAAGGTCTCGGTGATCCAGCGGTTGCTGGCGGCGTTTGGCGCTACCGGTGTCGAGCGGGTGCTGATGCCCACCGACATGACCGGTATCGCCGCGGCGGTGCAGAGGAACAGCCATGGCCGCCAGGCTCGCGACAGCCACTGGCCGACGCTGGAGTTCCTCGACCTCACCTTGCGCCAGAGCGTGGCCGACACCCGCCAGGCCGCACGCTGGATGGCGGAACGCGGTGTGTCGCTGATCGCCGTGCTCGGTGGTGACGGCACCCACAAGGCGGTGGCGGCCGAGGTCGGCGACATTCCACTGTTGACCCTGTCCACCGGAACCAACAATGCCTTCCCGGAACTGCGTGAAGCCACCAGCGCCGGATTGGCCGGGGGGCTGTTCGCCAGTGGGCGGATTCCTCCCGAGATTGCCTTGCGTCGCAACAAGCGCCTGCGGGTGCAGGTGCCGAGTCGCGGCCTTTGCGAAGTGGCGCTGGTGGATGTGGCTGTGTCCTCGCTGGCCTTTGTCGGGGCCCGGGCAATCAGTCGCGCAATCGATCTGGCCGAGGTGTTCGTGACCTTTGCCGAACCCCAGTCCATTGGCATCTCGGCCCTCTGTGGCCTGTGGTTTCCGGTCTCGCGCCAAGCCCCGGGCGGTGCCTGGATGCGTCTTGATCCGCACGCCCCCGATGCCCTGCTGGTGCCACTGGCACCGGGCTTGCTGCAAGGCTGCGGTGTCCTCGCCGCCGGCAGCCTCGAGCCCGGGGTCGCCCACCACCTGTGCCTGAGCAGCGGCACCCTCGCTCTGGATGGCGAGCGGGAAATCGAATTCAACGCCTTCGACCGTCCCAGCGTGACCCTCGACGCCGGCGGGCCGCTGAGCATCGACGTGCCGGCGGCCCTGGCCCATGCCGCCCGCCAGCGGCTGCTGGCCATCGGCCGCGAGCATCCGCAACACCCTCTGAACCTTGAGTCCCAAGACACCCTGGAGAATAAAAATGTCGACACCGCTGAACGCTGAACAATTGCTCCACGCCTACCGGGTGATGCGCACCATCCGCGTCTTTGAAGAGCGCCTGCATGTGGAGTTCGCCACCGGCGAAATTCCCGGCTTCGTCCATCTTTATGCCGGTGAAGAGGCTTCGGCCGCCGGGGTCATGGCGCACCTGCGGGATGATGACTGCATTGCTTCCAACCACCGTGGTCATGGTCATTGCATCGCCAAGGGCGTTGATGTGCACGGGATGATGGCCGAGATCTACGGCAAGAAAACCGGGGTCTGCCAGGGCAAGGGCGGCTCCATGCACATCGCCGATTTCGAGAAAGGCATGCTCGGCGCCAACGGCATTGTCGGTGCCGGTGCGCCGCTGGTGGTGGGGGCGGCGCTGGCCGCCCGGCTCAAGGGGACCGACGCTGTCGCCGTGGTGTTCTTTGGCGACGGCGGCTCCAACGAAGGCGCGGTGTTCGAGGCGATGAACATGGCCTCGGTATGGAACCTGCCCTGCCTGTTCATTGCCGAGAACAACGGCTATGCCGAGGCCACTGCCTCCAACTGGTCGGTGGCCTGCGACCACATTGCCGACCGCGCCGCCGGTTTTGGCATGCCCGGGGTCACGGTAGACGGCTTCGACTTCTTCGCCGTTCACGAAGCCGCCGGTGCCGCCGTCGAGCGAGCCCGGGCAGGCGAGGGACCTTCGCTGATCGAGGTCAAGCTGACCCGCTACTACGGCCACTTCGAGGGCGACGCCCAGACTTACCGGGGGACGGACGAGGTCAAGTATTTCCGTGAGCACAACGATTGCCTGATGCAGTTCCGCGAGCGAACCACCCGCACCGGGCTGGTCGATTCCGGCCAGCTGGACGACATCGATGGCGAGGTCGGGCAACTGATCGAAAACGCCGTGCGCAAGGCCAAATCCGACCCCAAGCCGAGCGCGGCCGACTTGCTCACCGACGTCTACGTCTCCTACCCCTGAACACCCCTATAACAAGAATCGAGACCATCATCATGGCGAGAAAAATCAGCTATCAGCAGGCAATCAACGAAGCCCTGGCCCAGGAGATGCGCCGCGATCCCAGCGTGTTCATCATGGGCGAAGATGTCGCCGGCGGTGCCGGTGCACCCGGTGAAAACGACGCCTGGGGCGGGGTGCTGGGGGTGACCAAGGGCCTCTATCATCAATTCCCCGGGCGCGTGCTGGACACGCCACTGTCGGAGCTGGGCTATGTCGGTGCCGCGGTAGGCGCGGCGACCTGTGGCGTGCGCCCGGTGTGTGAGTTGATGTTTGTCGACTTTGCCGGTTGCTGCCTGGACCAGATCCTCAATCAAGCGGCCAAGTTTCGCTACATGTTCGGCGGCAAGGCCTCCACACCGTTGGTGATTCGCACCATGGTCGGCGCGGGCCTGCGCGCGGCCGCCCAGCACTCGCAGATGCTCACCTCGCTGTGGACCCACATTCCTGGCCTGAAAGTCGTCTGTCCGTCCTCACCCTATGACGCCAAGGGCCTGCTGATCCAGGCTATCCGCGACAATGACCCGGTGATTTTCTGCGAACACAAACTGCTCTACAGCATGCAGGGCGAGGTGCCGGAAGAGCTCTATGGCATCCCGTTCGGCGAGGCCAACTTCCTGCGCGATGGCAAGGACGTGACCCTGGTCTCCTACGGGCGCACGGTCAACACGGCAATGGACGCCGCCCGCAGCCTGGCCGGGCGCGGCATCGACTGCGAGGTCATCGATCTGCGCAGCACCAGCCCGCTGGATGAAGACAGCATTCTTGAAAGCGTGGAAAAGACCGGGCGCCTGGTGGTGATCGACGAAGCCAACCCCCGATGCTCCATGGCCACCGATATCTCGGCGCTGGTTGCGCAAAAGGCCTTTGCCTGGCTCAAGGCACCGATTGAAATGGTCACCGCGCCGCATACACCGGTACCGTTCTCCGATGCCCTGGAAGACCTCTACATCCCTGACGCGGCCAAGATCGAAAACGCCGTGCTCAAAGTGATCGAATGGAGCAAGCGCTGATGAGCCGGATCCATACCCTGACCATGCCCAAGTGGGGCTTGTCCATGACCGAGGGCCGTGTCGATGTCTGGCTCAAGGAGGAGGGGCAGGCGATCGACAAGGGCGACGAAGTGCTGGATGTGGAAACCGACAAGATTTCCAGCAGCGTCGAGGCGCCGTTTTCCGGCGTGCTGCGTCGGCAGATCGCGCGCCAGGATGAGACGCTCGCCGTCGGCGCCTTGCTTGGCATTGTGGTCGAAGGCGAAGCCAGCGAGACGGAGATCGATGCGGTGGTCGAGCAGTTCCAGGCCATGTTTGTGCCGGCCGATGCCGCTGAGCAAGACGGTGGACCCAGACCGCAAAAGGTCGAGCTGGACGGGCGGCTGATCCGCTTCTTCGAACGTGGCGAGGGTGGCGAGCCGTTGCTGCTGGTGCACGGGTTTGGCGGTGATCTGAACAACTGGTTGTTCAATCACGAGGCATTGGCCGCCGGGCGCCGGGTGATTGCCCTCGACCTGCCGGGTCATGGCGAGTCGAGCAAACAGCTGCAGCGTGGCGACCTCGATGAACTGAGTGGAGTGTTGCTGGCGCTGCTCGACCATCTGCAGATCCCGGTGGTGCATCTGGTCGGGCACTCCATGGGCGGTGCCATATCGCTGAACACCGCACGCCTGGCACCGCAGCGGGTGCGTTCCCTGACACTGATCGGCAGCGCCGGCCTGGGAGAGCATATCAATGATGAGTACCTGCAAGGCTTTGTCGAGGCGGCCAGCCGCAATGCCCTCAAGCCGTCGCTGGTACAGCTGTTCTCGAATGCGCAGATGGTCAATCGGCAGATGCTGGAAGACATGCTCAAGTACAAGCGCCTGGAGGGGGTGGATGCAGCCCTGCGCTTGCTGGTTGCCAAGCTGTTTCCCGATGGCCGGCAAACGCAGGATCTACGCGGTGTGGTGCAGGAAGGCCGGCAGCCGGTGCTGCTGATCTGGGGCAGTGATGACGCGATCATTCCGGCGGTCCACGGCGAGGGGCTGACGGCCCGGATCGAGATCCTCCCGGGACAGGCCCACATGGTGCAGATGGAGGCCGCCGAGCAGGTCAACCGGTTGATCCTGGATTTTGTGCAGCAGCACTGACAAGTCCCCGGCCCCCTTGTGGGGGCCGGGCCAACGCTTTCAAGGAGATTGTGCGATGAAACTTTCAACCCATCCGCTCCGTAGCATGCGTGCCGCTGTCTGGCATGGCCGCAATGATATCCGCGTCGAAGACGTTCCGCTGCCCGTGTCACCGCCCGCCGGCTGGGTGCAGATTCGTGTGCAGTGGTGCGGGATTTGCGGGTCCGACCTGCACGAGTACGTGGCCGGGCCGGTGTTCATTCCGGTGGACGCACCGCACCCGCTCACCGGGATCAAGGGCCAGTGCATTCTCGGCCATGAATTCTGTGGCGAAATCGTCGAAATCGGTGCCGGCGTCCAGGGTTTCAGCGTCGGTGAACCGGTGGCCGCCGATGCCTGCCAGCACTGCGGGACCTGTTATTACTGCACCCATGGGCTGTACAACATTTGCGAAAACCTGGCGTTCACCGGTCTGATGAACAATGGCGCGTTCGCCGAGTTGGTCAACGTACCGGCCAACCTGCTTTACAAATTGCCGGCCAATTTTCCCGCTGAAGCCGGGGCGCTGATCGAGCCCTTGGCGGTGGGCATGCATGCGGTGAAAAAGGCTGGCAGCCTGCTGGGTAAAAATGTCGTGGTGGTGGGCGCGGGGACCATCGGTCTGTGCACCATCATGTGCGCCAAGGCGGCGGGCGCGGCTCAGGTCATTGCCCTGGAGATGTCCGGCGCGCGCAAGGCCAAGGCGTTGGAAGTCGGCGCCAGCCAGGTGCTCGACCCCAAGGCGTGCGACGCCCTGGCTGAGGTGCGGCGACTGACCAACGGGCTGGGGGCGGATGTCAGTTTCGAGTGCATCGGCAACAAGCACACGGCCAAGCTTGCTATCGACCTGATCCGCAAGGCCGGCAAGTGTGTGCTGGTGGGTATTTTCGAGGAGCCCAGCCAATTCAATTTCTTCGAGCTGGTCGCGACCGAGAAGCAGGTGCTCGGCGCACTGGCCTACAACGGTGAATTTGCTGATGTCATCGCTTTTATCGCCGACGGTCGCCTCGACATCACGCCGCTGATCACCGGGCGTATTCAACTGGAGCAGATCGTTGGACAGGGCTTCGAGGAGTTGGTGAATAACAAGGAGCACAATGTGAAAATCATCGTGTCGCCCGCTCGCGTCTGAAGCATCCACAAGAACCGCTTGGCGATGACCGTTGGCGGTCATCGCCCTGATGCCTCTTCGCCGTCGGTTGGATCCTGTCATCGCTCTGTGAACCGCTGTCGGGATGGTCTACAAAAGTCTTATGGCGCATCAATCTATTGGGTGCCGGCCAACCTGAAAATCCCCCTCTTTTCAAGGCACCGTTAATTCAAACCTGCGGAATTCATTGTTTTGACATGAGTTTTCGCGTGTTGGATGCGGCGTGTCATGGGATGGATTGTATCGTTTGTGAAATATATGACCGGGTGAATATTTGTATTATGAACTCCGGTTTTGTTGATTTTTCTCTAGACGTCGATGCGTTATCTGGATCATTCTCCGGAGCAGCAGGAAGTTGCCTGAGCTTCAGATGAAGGGGCGGTGTATCGTGGGTCATGAATCCAGGGAAGTTTCAAGTCAAATGGCCTTGCCGCGCTGTGGCGTGAGAGAGGGTTTTTAATAAACTTTCGAAAGGATGCGTCATTTGAGTGAGCCTGGAATATGTACGGACCGAATAATATTTCTCATAAAGCCATTTTGAAATTTATTGCTCAACGCCCCTGGGTTGATCAAAAACTCCAGGAACTGAAGGTCAGGACTGTGAGTTCCAGGGCCGTGCTCGATGACGATCAAATATTTCATATCGGTCGCTTGCTCGACGATGAGGCTGTGGCAGTCGGCCTTGCCACCTGGGAGTTGATTTTGATACTGGAATCAGACACTCCTTGTGAGCTACTGGCGTCGCGGCTAAAGGCCCATCAGGAATTGGCGGAAATGGTCGATGTAGAGTGGAGTGTCTACTGTCAACTCAATGGTCTGGAATTTTAAGAGTGGCGGTTTTCTTCACGTCCCTGGTGACCAGGTTCAAGATCTGATCAGCCTTTCCAGGCCATGGCAAAGCCCGCTTGCCGGCGGGCTTCAGCTCAAAGGTCTAGTGCCCGGCGCTCTGCCCACCATCCACGTGCAGGATCTCACCCATCACAAACCCGGCCGACTCCAGGTAGACAATCGCCTGGACGATGTCGCTGATTTCCCCCATCCGCCCAACCGGATGCAGGCTGCCCAGCGCTTGGTGGGTTTGTTCAGCATGCATTGGTGTCTTGATGATCCCGGGGCTGACCGCATTGACCCGAATCCCGCGCTTGGCGTATTCGATCGCCAGGGACTTGGTCGCCGAATTGAGCCCGCCCTTGGTCAGCGACGCCAGCACCGAAGGCACCCCTTCAATCGCATGATCCACCAGGCTGGTGGTGACGTTGACGATATGACCCTTGCCTTGTTTCTCCATTTCAGTGATCGCCAACTGGGTAATGTAGAAGAACCCGTTCAGGTTCACCGACAGCACCTTGACGTAGTCTTCGTGGGTGTAGGCGGTGAACGGCTTGGCGACGAATATCCCGGCGTTGTTGACCAGGCTGTCGATGCGACCAAACCGGGTAACACCTTCACGGATGACACGCTCGGCGGTAGCCGGGTCGGCAATGTCACCGGCGACGATAAGGATGTCCGGATCAGTGGACGGCTTGACCGAGCGGGCGGTGGCGACTACCCGATAATCGAGATCACGGTAGGCCTTGACCAGCGCAGCACCGATACCTTGGGAAGCGCCGGTGACTACAACGACTTTTCTCGTATTGCTCATGATGAAACCTCGAATAGACAAATAAATGGGGTAGGGCGTGATCAATCAAGCGGCAGCGGAGCCTATTTCCCTGAGCATCCAGTCCGGCTTCGGAGGGTTTCGCGCTCGCTCAGGTTCTCGCCGTCGCTAAAAAAATCCGCGCTCATGACGGGGCTTGCCCCAGTTGCTGGCGGTACTGGGTGGTGCTGATACCGGCATAGCCCCAGTTATCGGTGTCGACTTCTTCGATCACGATGTGGGTCAGGTCCGGACGTTTGTTGAGCACCCGTCGCAGGGTTTCAGTGATTTCGGCAATCACCCGGGCTTTCTGCTCCGAGGTGACACCGTCACGGGTGATGCGCACGCTGACAAAAGGCATGACAAGTCTCCAGTGACCTGCCATCGGCATGATGGCAGGCAGTGGGGTCAATTTATTAGCTTGTAATGGATGGATAAAGGTGGGGTTTGGAACATTATTGATGACATGGTGTAATGAGTTTGGCGCTCGGCAATCGAGCTCGCTCACCCGGTTTGTGATCTATAGTTCTTAGCGGATCCGATGAGAATCTCATTCTCTCGGACGCTATCAGGAGCACCTGTCATCTCCTTGAGCCCCATTCTGTCGGATGCCGGCCAGCCTGGAGTATTGGTACAACGCAGGGAGCAGAGCATGTCGATCCAACGACCAAACGGACTGGGGTTGGCTCCTCGTATAGTCAGGTTGGCAGACGCCGTTGCCAGGAGTACCCACCGTCTTTTTCGGCATGGGCTCGATCAGGTCAGGGAAGCCTATATCCTGTTTCCCTTGCTGGCGGTTGGCCTGTTGCTGGTCATCTGGACGACAACGCTGTACCTCATCAGCAGTGAATTGGCGCGGGCACAGCGCGGCGCGGCCACGGCCAGCCTGGAGATCGGCGCCACCTACGAGGCACAGATGCTGCGTGCCGTTCACGAGATCGATCAAACCCTCAAACTGGTCAAATATACCTATGAGGCCGAGGGCGAGCGTAACCCACTGCCCAGGCTCAAGGAGCGGGCGTTGTTGCCGCCGCCCCTGTTGTTTGACGTCAGTGTGGCCAACCCGGACGGCAGTCTGGTGGCAAGCACACGGGCCAACGAAACCGATACTGTCCCTGACCCGGATGAGCAGCAGGCATTGCTGCACAACGATACGTTGTTGATCAGCCACCCCTGGAAAAACCCGCTGACCGGGGAATGGCGGTTGCGCTTCAGTCGTCGCCTCAATGCGCCGGACGGCAGGTTCTCGGGCATCGCCAGGGTCGAGGTCGACGCGGCCTATTTCGTCAGCAGTTATGACGCCTCGAAACTCGGTGACCGGGGCGTACTCGGCCTGTTGGGCACCGACGGCATTTTCCGGGTGCGGCGTAGCGGGGACTCGCTGCTGGCCGGCGACAGCGTCGATTATGCGGGGCTGGTTCCGGACACCGAGGACACCCAGGCGCTGCTGGCAACCAATACCTGGGACGGCGTGCGCCGCTACACCAGCGCCCGCCAGCTCTATGACCTGCCCCTGGCAGTGATTGTCGGGTTGTCCGAAGAAGAACAACTGGCAACGGTGACCGGGCAGGCACATACCTATTTGTGGCGGGCCACCGGCGGCAGCCTGCTGCTGGTGTTGCTGGTCGGCCTGCTGAGCCGGATGAGCTGGCAGCTCGCGCAAAGCCGCTTGCGTACGGCCGAAGCCCAGGCCCAACTGGTCGCCGTTGCGCGCCAGGCAGGCATGGCGGAAATCGCCACCAATGTCCTGCATAACGTGGGCAATGTGCTCAATAGCGTGAATGTCTCCGCCGAAGTGATTACCCGCAAGCTGCGCACCAGCAAAGCCTTGGGGCTGAGCAAAGCGGTGCAGTTGATGAACGCGCATGCCGCGGACCTGGGGCATTTCATTTCCCAGGACGAGAAAGGCAAGCTGCTGCCGGGCTATCTGAACCAGTTGGTGGACGCTTTGGCGGTCGAACAAAAGAGCATGGCCGACGAACTCGAGCAATTGACCCAAAGCATCGATCACATCAAGGAAATCGTCGCGGCCCAGCAGTCTTATTCAGGGGCCTCCAGTTTCGCCGAGACCGTGCAGGTCCCGCAGTTGATAGAGGATGCGCTGCGCATGAATGCCAGCTACCTCGCCGCCCGCCAGGTCACCGTGGTGAGAGAGTTTGCCGAAACGCCCGGTTTGCAACTGGACAAGCACCGCCTGCTGATGATCCTGGTCAACCTGATAAAAAATGCCGGCGGCGCGATGGACAATCCTGCCGACCGACCTCCGCTGATTACACTGCATACCGAGGTGCTGCCGGAGCAGACCCTGGTCATCAAGGTGATCGACAATGGCGAGGGTATTGCCGCGGAGAATCTGACGCGGATTTTTGCCCACGGATTCACCACACGCAAGGAAGGTCA
Organism: Pseudomonas sp. MWU13-2100; assembly: GCF_023242365.1. Classification (GTDB taxonomy): domain Bacteria; phylum Pseudomonadota; class Gammaproteobacteria; order Pseudomonadales; family Pseudomonadaceae; genus Aquipseudomonas. Next base: position 14,012 of record NZ_JALLIX010000004.1, on the reverse strand, counting down.
TGGTTTTGGATTGCACAGTTGCATCCTGGCGGCCATGGAGATGGGCGGGGTCTTGAAGGTCCACAGCGACGGGCCGGGACAAGGGGCGATCTTCACCCTGGAGCTGCCCCTCAAGGCCTGGACCCCGACAGCGCTTGCATAAGCCGGGCGTACGGGGTTTTGTCGTCTACAATTTCGTTCGTGGCATCGCTGGATTCTATTGAGCCAACGTTACAAGGAATAGAACGAATGGCCGCAGTCCTCTTCTGCAACCCATCAGTCAATCCCGGGACTCTTTCCAGGGCGAAAGCCTGCCTGGATATCTTCGCTCCCCTGATACGGCTGCGTTGATCCCATGATGCCAAGACTCAACAGACTGGCCCTGGCGGTGATGACGTTGTATGTCTCCGGCGCCAACGCCGATGACGCCACGCTGCCGACGTTTTCACTCAGCAGTTTCGGTACGGTCGGTATCGTTCACTCCAGCGAGAAAAACGCCGACTTCACCTCCAGCTTCTACAAACCCAACGGTGCCGGTCACACCCGTAACTGGGATGCCGATGTCGACAGCTTGATCGGTGCGCAGGTGAGCGCCAACTTTACCCCGCAGCTCTCGGCGGTGCTACAGGTCATCTCGGAGCAGCTTTACGATGACAGCTACCGTCCCGCCGTCGAGTGGGCGAACTTCAAGTATCAGTTTTCTCCCGATTTCAGCGTGCGTGTCGGGCGTACAGTGCAGCCGGCGTTCCTGCTCTCCGATAGCCGAAAGGTGGGATACACCCTGCCATGGGTGCGCCCGCCGGGAGAGGTCTATAGCCTGATACCGGTCACCAGCACCGATGGCGTCGACCTCAGCTACCGGCTGCACTTCGGGGATCTGACCAATACCGTGCAGGGCAATGTCGGCCAGGGCGATTTTCGCATGCCCGCCAACACGGGCAGGACCTTGAGCCGGGACGCCTGGGGCATTTCCAATTTGACCGAATACGGGGCCTTGACCACCCGCATCACCTACCAGAAAACCCACCTGACCGTAGAGTCGTTCAATCCACTTTTCGACAGTTTCAGGGGCTTTGGCGAGGAGGGCAATGCTATCGCGGATCACTATGATTCCAAGGACAAGCCCTTTGAATTCGTCGGTGTGGGGGCGATCTATGACCCGGGCAGGTGGTTCGTCATGGGTGAATGGGGGCATTTCGACAGTCATTCGGTCATCGGAGCGATGAGCGCCTGGTATGTCAGCAGTGGCTACAGGATCAACGCGTTCACCCCCTATGTCACTTATGCGCGATCAAAGACAGTGAGCGAAACCTCCACCACAGGCCTGCCCACCTCGACGTTGCCGCCCGCCTTGGCGGGGGCCGCCACCGACCTCAACAGTGCGCTCAACACCCTGCTGGTATCGAACAGCGGCCAGCACACCCTGTCCGTCGGCATGCGCTGGGATTTCATGCAGAATATGGATGCCAAGTTGCAGTACGACTACACGCGCCTGAACAGCAACGCCATTGGCCCGTTGATCAATCTCCAGCCGGGCTATGAACCGGGAGGTTCGTTCAACCTGATCAGCCTCGCTGTCGATTTTGTCTTCTGATGGCGCCGATCATGGGATTTCTCAAACGTGCCGGTTGCACGGTGGCAGGGGGCGTCCTGTGTCTGTGCAGCACGCTCGCCATGGCCGAGGTGGTGGTGGTTGTCTCCGCCGCCGGCCCGGTGCAGGCGTTGACGCGCAATCAGGTAGCGGACATCTTCCTGGGCAAGAGCAATCGTTTTCCCAGCGGCAAGCCGGCCATTCCAATCGACCAGGCGGAAGGTTCCGCGGTCCGTGATGAGTTCTATAGCACCTTCACCGGCAAGTCGGCGGCGCAGCTCAAGGCACACTGGTCGAAAATCATTTTTACCGGCCGGGGCCAGCCGCCGGAAGCGCTTTCCAATAGCGCGGAAGTGAAAAAGCGTATTGCCGGGAATCCCGACAGCATCGGTTATATCGAGGCCGGTGAAGTGGATGCGAGCGTCCGGGTGCTGCCTCCCGCCCCATGATGACGTTACCTGCCGGGCGCCTTGTTGGCCGCCTGCGCCTGGAGCAATTCCCCGAACTGATCGGCGGGCACCGGCTTGTTGAAGTAGAAACCCTGGAATTCGTCGCAGGCGTTGTCACGCAGGAAATCGGCCTGCTCGCGGGTTTCCACCCCTTGAGCGACCACCGTCAGACTGAGGGTTCGCCCCATCGCGATAATGGCCTCGGTCAGGGCCTTGTCTTCCTCCACGCTGGTGACGTCACGGATAAACGAACGATCGATCTTGATCGAGTCGAGTGGGAACTGCTTGAGCGCCGAGAGCGAAGAGTAGCCAATTCCGAAATCATCGATGGCGATCCGGACCTTCAGCTTTTTAAGCCCGTTCAACACCCGCAGCGCTCGTTTGACATCCTGCATGAGCAGGCTCTCGGCAATTTCCAGTTCCAGCAAGCCGGCTTCCATGCCGGTTTCGGTCAGTATCGCGGCGAGGTCGGTGAGTAGATTGTCATCGACAAACTGACGGGCTGTCAGGTTCACGGCGATCCCCAGATGCGGCAGCCCCTGCTGTTGCCAGGCGATGTTCTGCAGGCAGGCGGTTCTCAGTACCCATTTGCCGATGGGGATGATCAAGCCGGTTTCCTCGGCGACGGGGATAAATTGCATGGGAGCTATCAGCCCAAGGTCCGGGTGTTCCCAACGCAACAGCGCTTCCATGCCGGTAATCCGACCACTGCGGATATCGCGCTTGGCCTGATAGTGGAGGCGGAACTCGTGACGTTCCAAGGCGTGGCGCAAGCCCAGTTCCAGGGTCAACCGTTCCAGCGACTCGGCGTTGAGTTTCTCGGAGTAGAACTGGAAGTTGTTCTTACCCTGTTGCTTGGCCTGATACATGGCGATATCGGCATGTTTGGTCAGCGTCTGTTCGTCCAGGCCGTCCTGCGCATAGAGGCTGATGCCGATGCTGGCGGTCACCCGGTACTCGCGCCCCTGAAGGTTGAAGGGTTTGGCAATGGCGGAGAGGATTTTCTGCGCGGTGTTCGCCACATACTTGGCCTCGGACAGTTCCGGCAGCAAGACCACGAATTCGTCACCACCCAGGCGGGCGACGGTATCGCTGGCGCGAAGGCAGGCCTTGAGACGGATCGCGACTTCCTGCAGCAGTTGGTCACCGGCATGGTGGCCCAACGTGTCATTGATGTATTTGAAGCGGTCGAGGTCCAGGAACAGCACCGCCAGTTGTCGATGATAACGGCGCGCTTCACTGATGTTCTGGCTCAACAGTTTGCTGAACAGACTGCGATTGGGCAGCGCCGTGAGACCGTCGTGATAGGCGAGGTACTCGACGCGCTCGGCATAGGCCACTTTGTCTTCGGCGGCGCGCAAGCGACTTTGCGCCAGCTGCCAGTTCATACGGCTCAGCAGGCCGGCCAGGAGCACCAGCAGCAGACTGCCGGCGGCGGCCCGCCACAGGTAGGTCTGCGCTTGCCGGGTCACGGCGGCCAGGCGTTCTTCGGCGGACAGTCCGACAATCACCGCCAGGGGAAAGTCATAGAGCTGGCGTACGCTGGTATAGCGCCGTACGCCATCCCAGGCATTGGTAGAGAGCCGCGCTTGGGTGTCCTCGGTGTTGGGGGCCAGTGTCGCGTAGTCGACGGCGTCGCCGGCCAGCACCGACTCCCCGCTGCGTCGTACCCGGAAGATGCCATCGGTGCCCAGGAGTCCGAGCACGCCGCGGTCGCCGAGTTTCGAGTCGTCATAACTGCTGACGAAGTAAGCCGCATCGACCTCGACCCGGGCAATGCCCGAGAACGTGCCGTTCGCCGCGTTGAGTCGCCGGCTGAAGCGCAGCCGCCACTCTCCCGTCAAGGGGTTTTTCCAGGGGCGACTGATCAACAGCGTATCGTTGTGCCGCAGCGTCTGCTGTTCATCCGGTTCGGTGATAGTTCCCGCCTCGTTGGCGCGCGTGCTCGCCACGGGCTCACCATCCGGGTTGACCACACTGACGTCAAACAACAGGGCCGGCGGCAACAAGGCTCGTTCCTTGAGCCTGGGCAGTGGATTACGCTCACCCTCGGTTTCATAGGTGTATTTGACCAGCTTGAGGGTTTGGTCAATTTCACGAACGGCGCGCAACATCTGCGCTTCGTAGGTGGCGCTGATCTCCAGGCTGGCGGTGGCGGCGCCGCGTTGCGCCCGGGTCTGTTCCAGCTTGATCAGATAGAGGCTGGCCGACCAGATGGCCAGCACCAGCAGGGCGGCCAGTAGCGGGAATAAGATGTAGGCTTCCTTGATCGGCTCCAGCGCTCGCCGAAAGAGGTTGTTGCGGGGCTTGGAAGGGGTGTCTACGGGCGTTGCGCTACCGGGAGCCGACCTCAGTCCGTTTGTCCGTTGGATCGACATGCAGTGCTCCCTGCGTTGTACCAACACTCTAGGCTAGCGGGTATCCGACGGGATCAGGGCGCGAGGAGGGGGAATCGATGCTCCTTGTAGCGTCCGAGCGAAAGAGATTATCAACTGATCCGCTAGGAACTATAGACTACAGACGCACATCGCCTGTTCCTCAGTCGCGCATGCTACTCAGATACTCAAACAACTTGGCTGCCTCCGGGGCCGGTTGCACCGCATCCCTGACCGCGACAAACAAGGTGCGCCGCGCTCAGTCGTCGCTCAAGTCGATGGCTATCAGGCAAGTGCCGAGCAATTCGCTGGGTAGCGCCTGCAGCGGCGGGATCCCCCGCCCGGCTTCGATATGCCGGATGGGTCACGCAGCGGATCTCCGCACTTTTATAAAGCGCCAGCAGTCGACCTTTGCACCAGTCGGAGGCGCTCAGCCATGGCAATCCCGATTGATTTTCCCGGCAATTCGCCTTAGCGTTTTGTGCCGTCGACTGGCACAAAGGCTGCAAGGCTCGCTCCAGGTTCACCGGGAATGTATTTCCGCGAACAGCTTCCTCGGTCAACGACGATCGATTGGCCAAATAGGCCAGGGCAATTTTCAACACGCATAGCATAAGAACAGGCAAAGGCGCCTGGAACCGCAAGGTTTCAGGCGTTTTTTTTTGCCTTTTTAATCGTGAACAGTATCGGAGTCTCCTATGAAAACCGCCGCACAGCTGCTGAAGCTCAAGATCGTGCAAAACCAGCAGGTGCATAGCATCGCGCCCGACCAGATGGTGCTCGAAGCGCTGAAGCTGATGGCCGAAAAGAACGTCGGCGCTCTACCCGTCATTGAGGCGGGGCAGGTGATCGGGGTGATCAGCGAGCGGGACTATGCGCGCAAGGTCGTTCTACAGGGGCGGTCTTCGGTGGGGACAGCGGTCAGGGACATCATGAGCGCGCCCGTGGTGACGGCCGACAGTCAGCAGAGCATCGAGCGCTGCATGGCGGTGATGACCGACAGTCATCTGCGCCATCTGCCGGTAATGGACGGCGGGCAATTGATTGGCCTGTTGTCGATCGGTGATCTGGTCAAGGAGGCCATCGCCGAGCAGGCCGACCTGATCCGGCAGCTGGAGCACTACATTCGCGGACATTGAAGCGATCCTGGAGCAAACGGATCGAAGGTTTCTGGGGCACGAAGTTTTCAAATGTGCTGCCCGGCGGGCAGGTATTAATCGGAGAACATTTGATATGGCCAAGCTAAGCACGGCACAACGTATTGTCATCGGCTTTGCAATTGCCCCGTTGCTACTGACGGGCCTGGTGTTGTACGCGTTGCACGATCTGGCAACGCTCAAGGACCAGTCGATGGTGATCGTCAAGCAGGACTGGCCGAAGATCGCCCCGATCATGGTGATTGCCACGGGGGTACGGGACAATGGCAGGAACACCCGGGATCTGCTGCTCGACAAAGACAACCAGCAAGCACAGCAGTCCATCGATAGCACCAGAAAACGCATCAGCCAGGCTTTTGAAGTCCTTGAGCCATTGCTCGATACGCCAGCAGGCAAGGTCGCCTATGCCAACCTGAAAAAGAATCGCGAGGCTTATGTCGCCGCGTTCACCCAGGTGCAGGTGTTGATCAAGCAAGGCGCTCCCGAGGCGGCGATGACCCAGTTGAAACAGCAAGTCATTCCCGCCGAACAGCAGGTTTATCAAAGCCTGGATGCCTTGATGGCGCTGCAAGGGCAGATCTTTATCGATCGTGAACGTTCGGCCGGCGAACTGTACAGCGATGCGCGCCGGAACATGCTCGGTTTGTTTGTACTCTGCCTGGTCTCGGTCACTGCCGCGGCGGTCATCGTCACGCGCAGCGTCACCCGGCCCTTGGGGGGGGAGCCCGATATGGCCGCGCAAGTCTTGAGTCAAATCGCCCAAGGCGATCTGACGATCCAGGTGCCCGTGCAGGCCAGTACCGAGGGCAGCATGATGATGAACATGCATCGGATGCAGCAAAGCCTGAATGCGATGGTCAAGCACATTGCCGCGTCGGTCGATAGCGTCGCCAGTTCGTCAGAACAGATGGGCGTGGTCAGCCACCAGACCCGCAACAGTTTGCAGTTGCAGGGCCAGGAGATCGAGCAGGCCGCGGCGGCGGTCAATCAAATGACCGCGGCGGTCGATGAAGTCGCGCGCAATGCGGTCAGTACCAGCGAGGCATCACGGATCTCCGAGCAAACCGCCCGGCGCGGCCGTGAACAGGTGCAGGAAACGGTGGCCTCGATCGGCACGCTGGCGGACGGCATGACCGATACCTCCCAGCGTATCCAGCAATTGGCCGGGCGCGTGCAGGATATCAGCACGGTGCTGGACGTGATTCGCAGTATTGCCGAGCAAACCAATCTGCTGGCCCTCAACGCGGCGATTGAAGCGGCCCGTGCCGGTGAGGCCGGCCGTGGCTTTGCGGTGGTTGCCGATGAGGTGCGGGCGCTGGCCCATCGCACCCAGGTCTCGACCCGGGAGATCGAGCAGATGATCGGCAATGTGCGCCAGGACACCGGGCAGGCGGTAAATGCCATGCACAGCAGCCGCCAGTTGGTGCAGGCCACCCTGGAAGTCGCGCAACGCTCCGGTGAGGCACTGGAAGAAATCACTCGGTCGATCTCGCAGATCAACGAGCGCAACCTGATGATCGCCAGCGCCACGGAAGAGCAGGCCTTGGTGGCTCGCGAGGTGGATCGCAATCTGGTGGGGATTCGTAATCTGTCCGAGCAGGTCTCGCAAGGCGCCCGGCAGACTCATACCGCCGGTCTGGAGTTGGCGCAGATGGCCGGTGCCCTGCACAAGACAGTCGCGTGTTTCAGAACCTGAACAAGCGGGCGCGGGCGGCGGAGCTTTGCCTGTGGGGTGAAGTTCTGTCGCGATGTTAAAAAATGTTATTTTGAAAAACAGCTTCACATATTCTGATCATTGGGGGAATATCCGCTCAACCTGATGGAGTCCTCCCATGAATAACAAAAATGTCGGTGTAGTCGGTCTGGGCGCGATGGGGCTGGGCATTGCCCGCTCGCTGTTGCGCAGCGGTTTCAATGTGCATGCCTGCGATGTGCGGGCGGCGGTAACGCAACAGTTTGCCGGCGAGGGTGGAGTGGCTTGTTCGTCGCCCGCGCACATGGCCGGTGAGTGTGATGTGCTCATTACGGTCGTGGTGAATGCCGAGCAGACCGAGATCGTCCTGTTTGGCGAAGGGGGCGCCGTAGCGGCGCTGCGTCCTGGCAGCCTGGTCATCGGCTGCGCCACCGTGGCCCCGACCTATGCGGTGGATCTTGGCCAACGCCTGGCCGAGAAAGGATTGCTGTATCTGGATGCCCCCATCTCCGGTGGCGCGGCCAAGGCCGCCGCCGGCGAGATGACCATGATGACTTCGGGCCCGCTGGCGGCTTACGCCAAGGCCGAGGCGATCCTGGCGGGCATGGCCGGCAAGGTCTATCGCCTGGGGGATGCCCATGGCCTGGGTTCGAAGGTCAAGATCATCAACCAACTGCTGGCCGGGGTGCATATCGCGGCCTCTGCCGAAGCCATGGCCCTCGGTTTACGCGAGGGGGTCGATGCCGACGCGCTTTACGAAGTGATCACCCACAGCGCCGGTAACTCCTGGATGTTCGAAAACCGCGTGCCGCACATTCTCAAGGCCGACTACACGCCGTTGTCCGCGGTGGATATTTTCGTCAAGGACCTGGGGCTGGTACTGGATACCGCGCGGGCCAGCAAATTCCCGCTGCCGCTGTCGGCGACCGCCCACCAGATGTTCATGCAGGCCTCCAGCGCCGGCTTCGGCCGCGAGGACGACTCGGCGGTGATCAAGATTTTCCCGGGCATCCAGCTGCCCACGGCCAGGACCGTGCCGGTTTGAGGAGCGCACAATGAATAACCGACCATTGCTGGGCTGCATCGCCGACGATTTCACCGGGGCCACCGACCTTGCCAATATGCTGGTGCGTGGCGGTATGCGCACTGTTCAGAGCATCGGTATCCCGAGTCGCGAAGTCGCCGCCGGGATCGATGCCGATGCGATCGTGATTGCCTTGAAGTCACGCACCACACCGGCCGCCGAGGCGGTCGGGGAGAGCCTCGCGGCGCTGGCCTGGCTACGCGAACAGGGCTGCGAGCAGATCTTTTTCAAGTACTGTTCGACGTTCGACTCCACGGCGGTCGGCAATATCGGCCAGGTCAGCGAAGCTCTGCTGGCGGCGTTGGGCAGCGACTTCACCCTGGCGTGCCCGGCGTTTCCGGAAAATGGCCGGACGATCTTTCGCGGCCACTTGTTCGTTCAGGATCAACTTCTCAACGAGTCGGGTATGCAGCATCACCCGCTGACGCCGATGAGCGATGCCAACCTGGTGCGGGTGCTGCAAGCGCAGACCGGCCTGAATGTCGGCCTGCTGCGCTATGACAGTATTGCCCGGGGCGCCGAACAGGTTCGTGCGCGCATCAGCGAATTACGTGCGCAAGGTGTTGGCATCGCCATTGCCGATGCCGTGTCGAACGAAGATTTGTACACCTTGGGCACGGCTTGCGCCGACCTGCCATTGCTGACCGGCGGTTCCGGGTTGGCCTTGGGCTTGCCGGAAAACTTCCGTCGCACAGGAAAGTTGCGCAACCTTGATGCGGCGCAATTGACGCCGGTTCCGGGCGGCGAAGTGGTACTGGCCGGTAGCGCTTCGCTGGCGACCAACGGACAAGTAGCGGCCTGGCTCGAAGCCGCGCGGCCGGCCCTGCGTATCGACCCACTGGCCTTGGCCGCCGGTGCGCCGGTAGTTGCGCAAGCTTTGGCGTTCGCCCGTGCGCACAAGGAAACCGTTTTGATCTATGCCACCTGTTCAGCGGAAGAGGTCAAGGTGGTGCAACAGCAACTGGGGGGCGAACGGGCCGGTAGCCTGGTGGAAAACGCTTTTGGTGAAATCGCCGATGGGCTGCTCCAGAGCGGTGTGCGGCGCTTCGTGATTGCCGGTGGCGAAACCTCGGGCGCGGTGGTGCAAGCCTTGGGCGTGCAGCTGCTGCGCATCGGCGCGCAGATCGATCCCGGGGTGCCGGCGACGGTCAGCAGCACCGCTGAACCGCTGGCGTTGGCCCTCAAGTCGGGCAACTTCGGCGGACGCGACTTCTTCTACAAGGCCTTGAAGCAGCTTGCTCGGACTGGAGAGGCGCAATGACTCATGAAAACGCCTTGCGTGACGAAATCTGCGAGGTCGGCCGCAGCCTTTACGCGCGCGGTTATACCGTTGGCAGCGCGGGCAATATCAGTGCGCGGCTGGACGATGGTTGGTTGATCACGCCGACTGACGTCTGCCTTGGTCGCCTCGACCGGGCGATGATTGCCAAGGTCAACCTGGCCGGTGAATGGCTGTCCGGGGACAAACCCTCGAAGACCCTGGCGCTGCATCGCCAGGTCTATGACCGTAACCCCAGTGTTGGCGGTGTGGTTCACACCCATTCCACCCATCTGGTCGCCTTGACCCTGGCGGGCGTCTGGCAAACGGACGACATTCTGCCGCCGCTGACGCCATATCAGGTCATGAAGGTCGGACATATCCCGTTGATCGGTTATCAGCGCCCCGGCTCGCCGAAAGTGGCCGAACAGGTCGCGCAACTGGCCAACCGCGTGCGCGGCGTGATGCTTGAACGGCTGGGCCCGGTGGTCTGGGAGACTTCGGTGTCCAAGGCCAGCTATGCCCTGGAAGAACTCGAGGAAACCGCGCGGCTCTGGCTGATGAGCAATCCCAGGCCCGAGCCGCTCGATCAGGCGGCGCTGGACGAGCTGCGCGAGACCTTCGGCGCGCATTGGTAGAACGCGGTTTTTAGCCCGACAACAGATCGATAACGCAGGCCCTGTCCGGGAGACGCGCAGCGACTCCTGATGGCCCCGGCTTGCCAAAAAAACAATAACAACAGGAAATCCAAGCATGTTTGACCTTCACGGCGGCAACTTCAGATCCAGTGGCGCACGCGCTGCGTGCACCCAACGCGGAGGGTTGCGCAAATGAGCCCGTTAATCCTGATGGTGACCGCCGGAGCGGGCATCGCGCTATTGTTGTTCCTGGTGCTCAAGTACAAGTTCCAGCCCTTTGTCGCCTTGATGCTGGTGAGCATTCTGGTGGCGTTGGTGGCCGGGGTGAAGCCGGCCGAGCTGGTGGCTACCATTGAAGGCGGGATGGGCAAGACCCTGGGGCATATCGCGATCATCATCGCCCTGGGGGCGATGATCGGGCGGATCATCGAGCTCTCCGGTGGTGCCGAGGCCCTGGCCAAGACGCTGATCAGCCGTTTCGGCAACCGGCGCACCCCCCTGGCGTTGACGATTGCCGGCTTTATGGTCGGGGTGCCGGTGTTCTTCGAGGTCGGCGTGATCATCCTGATGCCGTTGGCCTATGGTGTCGCTCGCAGTGCGCGCAAACCGCTGTTGGTGTTCGCGCTGCCGATGTGCGCGGCGCTCTTGACCGTGCACGCGTTCCTGCCACCACATCCGGGTGCGGTGGCCGCTGCCGGCCAGTTGGGCGCCGACCTCGGGCGTGTGCTGATGTTCGGCCTGCCGATCACTGCGCTGCTGTGCTATGTCGGCTACCGCGTGGCCGGGCACATGACCCGTCGGGTGTACCCGATGACCGATGATATCCGTGCCGAGGTCTACGGCCCGCATGTCACCAACGAAGACTTGGCCGCCTGGGCCAATGGCAACGACAGCGGCACTGTGCAAGCTGCCGTTGCCGTGTCGCACATGGGCCTGGAAGAGTCCACCAGCAACCTCGTCGCCAAGTTGCCGCCGGCACCGCCGCCGGGTTTTGGACTGATTGTCGGCCTGATCCTGCTGCCGATCCTGCTGATTTTGCTGGGCACCCTGGCCACCTCGTTATTGCCCGCCGATTCGACCCTACGCAGCATCATGACCGTACTCGGCGCGCCGCTGGTAGCGCTGCTGCTCGACACCCTGCTGTGTGCCTGGTTACTCGGTTCGCGGCGGGGCTGGAGCCGGAGCCAAGTGTCCGATGTGATCGGTTCGGCTTTGCCCGGAGTGGCGATGGTGATCCTGATTGCCGGGGCCGGTGGGGTCTTCGGCAAGGTCCTGGTGGACACCGGCATTGGTGCGGTGGTCTCCGATATGTTGCGCAGCACCGGACTGCCAGTGCTTGCCCTGGGCTTTCTGCTGACCTTGCTGTTGCGCGCGGTACAGGGCTCGACCACCGTGGCGCTGGTAACCACCGCCGGTATCATCAGCCCGTTGATCGCGACCCTCAACCTCACGCCGAACCATATGGCCCTGCTGTGCCTGGCGATGGGTGGTGGCGGGTTGGCCATGTCCCATATCAACGATGCCGGCTACTGGATCTTCACCAAGCTGGCCGGGCTGAATGTCGCCGATGGCCTGCGCACCTGGACGCTGCTGACCACCTTGCTCGGCATGCTGGGTTTCTGTATTACCTTGTTGATCTGGCCGTTTGTCTGAGCCTTTATCCTGGGAGCTACCATGCCTCGTTTTGCTGCGAACCTCAGCATGCTTTACCCGCAATACGGGTTTCTGGAACGCTTCGCCGCGGCGTCCGCCGACGGTTTCGAGGCGGTGGAGTACCTGTTTCCCTACGACTACAGCGCGCAAGAGCTCAAGCAGCGCTTGAGCGACAACGGCCTGGTGCAGGCGCTGTTCAACGCGCCGCCCGGTGACTGGGCGGCGGGCGAGCGCGGCACCGTGTCGCTGCCGGGGCGCGAGCGTGAGTTTCGTGGCGGCTTTGACCGTGCCCTGGAGTATGCCGCGGTGCTGGGCAATTCACGCATTCACGTCATGGCCGGCCTGCTGCCTTCGGAGAGCGACCGGGCCCGGCATCACGGCATCTACCTGGAAAACCTCGCGTACGCGACCACCGAGGCCGCCAAGGTCGGGGTCACGGTGCTGCTGGAACCGATCAATACCCGTGACATGCCGGGTTTCTTCCTCAATCGCCAGGATCAGGCCCAGGCCATCCGCAAGGAAGTTGGCGCCCGCAACCTGAAGGTGCAGTTCGATTGTTATCACTGCCAGATCGTCGAAGGCGACCTGGCCAGCAAATTGCGCCGGGACTTCGAGGGTATCGGTCATATCCAGATTGCGGGTGTGCCGGACCGCCATGAGCCGGACCTGGGAGAGCTCAACTATCCCTATCTGTTCGAGTTGGTCGACCAGTTGGGGTATGACGGCTGGGTCGGCTGCGAGTACCGGCCGAAGGCTGACACCTCGGCGGGCTTGCAGTGGCTGCGGGACTGGAAGGCGCGCTAGGCGCAAGGCAACAGCAGTTCCACGCCTTGCTTGCGGATGCCGTCGGCCGCGGCGGCGGTCAGCGCGTCGTCGCTGAGAATGATGTCGAACTGCTCTAGGCCGGCGATCCGGTACATGCTGAAGGTGCCATACTTCGAACTGCTGGCCACCAGCACCGTTTGCGCGGCCGATTGCATCGCCACTTGCTTGACCTCGACCTTCAGCGCCGAAGGCGTGGTCAGGCCGCGCCGCAAATCCCAGGAACTGGTGGAGATAAAGGCGATATCGGTGACCATCTGGCGCAAGGTGGCGACCGCCAGGCCGCCAACGCAGGAATGGTTGGAGTGATCCAGCTGTCCCCCGGTATGGATGACCGTGACCTGGGGCGCGTCCATCAAGGCCTGGACAATACCGAAATCGTTGGTCACCACGGTCATGCCGCAGAGCGCCTTGACGTAGGGTACGATCTCCAGCGTACTGGTGCCCGCATCCAGGTAGATGGTCATATCGGCATGCAGCAGCCGGGCGGCGAGTTTCGCCATGGCCTGTTTCTGCGGCAACTCGACCACGGCCTTGAGCTGATGGCTGGGCTCACTGTGCAGCTGGCTGGCGATTCGTACGCCACCAGTGACCGAGTAGGCGCGACCTTCCTGCTCCAGCAAGGCAATGTCGCGGCGCACCGTCATGTGCGAGCACTCGAACATTTCCATCAACTGATGAACGCTCAGCACCTGGTGCTTGCGCAACTGGCGCAGCATCAATTCACGGCGCTGTTCAGGAATCATCGGTGCGCCGCTTTCGGCGGCGATGTCCTTTTGGCTAGGCATTCGGGCTCCACAATGAAGAAAACCGCCGACAAGAAAAGCGGGGCATCCATAGTAGCGAATCTGCGCCAAAGGAACGAGTTGTTGCGGTTCTCTAACGAAGAATGCCCCGTATCTTTCGATACGGGGCATTCTTTTTTATCTACCGGGACAAACCTTGATTACGCCTCGGGAATAGCCTGGAACGGCGACTCCTTATCCGTACGTTCCTTGCTGCTCCAGGCGGCGACACCGACCTTGATGGCATAGAACAGGATGCTGAAGACCACGAACAGGAACAGCGCGGTCAACGTAGCGTTGGTATAGGCATTGAAGATCACGTGCTGCATCTGGGTGATGTCCTTGGCCGGGGCGATCACCTGACCGGCGTCCAGCGCTACGCTGTATTTCTTCGCCAGGGCGAGGAAACCGATGGCCGGGTTGGCGTCGAACAGCTTGATGAAACCGGCGCTGGTGGTACAAATCAGCAACCAGGCGGCGGGCAGCAAGGTCACCCAGATATAGCGCTGGCGCTTCATCTTGATCAGC
>NZ_JALLIX010000039.1 GCF_023242365.1 Pseudomonas sp. MWU13-2100 | reverse complement strand
TCTTGCGAGCAGGGCCTGGGTATTTTGCCTGTCGATTACCAGCGTGGGCCGCCGTAGTAATGATGCGGGTGGCCGTAGTACACAGGACGACCATAGTAGCCACCCTGGACGTAGACCGGGGCCGGCTGGACATAGACCGGTTGCTGGACATAGACCGGAGGCGGCTGCTGTACATAGACCGGAGCCGGTTGCACATACACGGGCTGCTGAACATAAGCCGGGCGGCTTTCTGACATCACCGAACCGACGATGGCTCCGCCGATCACGCCACCCAACAAGGCAGGGCCGACCCAGTTGCCACCGTGGGCAGAGGCTTGACCTGCGACAGCGAGTGCACCAACGAGCAAGGCTATCTTGGGGATTGTACGAATCATGATTATTCCTCGGGTTCCAACCCCAGCGCTTGTTGTCTGCAATAGACTCAAGGACTGTCGCGGGGATACTTCTATGACAACGACTTTCTGAAAAATTGCCAAGCCGTTGAGTAAATTTTGTGTAAGGTTCTTGGCACGGCTTCTTTGACAGGTAGCCGAGGCCAGGTGCCAGAGCCCTGCAGCTGGTCGCTATGATCGACGAAAGTCGGGTGAATGCCTATCCCATTTATCCGAAAACACCCTTCAGGAGATGAAACATGCAGATGAACCCCAACAAAGACACCCAATTGTGCATGTCGTTGTCGGGGCGCCCCGGGAATTTCGGTTTGCGTTTCCATAATCATCTTTATGAGCAACTAGGCCTGAACTTTTACTACAAGGCCTTCAGCAGCCAGGACCTGCCCGGCGCGGTCGGCGGCATTCGGGCCCTGGGTATCCGGGGATGCGGGGTGTCGATGCCGTTCAAGGAGGCGTGCATCGCCCTGGTGGATGAACTGGATGCGTCCGCCGCAGCGATCCAGTCGATCAACACCATCGTCAATACCGCCGGTCATCTGAAGGCCTATAACACCGACTACATCGCCATTGCGCAGTTGCTCGAGACCCACGCGGTGCCCAAGGACATCAGCTTCGCGTTGCGCGGCAGCGGCGGCATGGCCAAGGCGGTGGCGTCGGCCCTGCGTGATGGCGGTTACCGTAATGGCGTGATCGTGGCCCGCAACGAAGTGGCGGGCAGGGCGCTGGCGCAGGGTTGCGGTTATGAGTGGCAGGCGCAGTTGGGGGCGTTGCGCCCGCAGATGCTGGTCAATGTCACGCCGATCGGTATGAGTGGCGGCCCGGAGGCGGATCAACTGGCCTTCGAGGCTGCGGCGGTGGAGGCGGCCGATACGCTGTTCGATGTGGTCGCGGTGCCCTCGGAAACCCCGCTGATTTTAACCGGCAGGGCCCAGGGCAAGCGCGTGATCACCGGGCTGGAAGTAATTGCCATCCAGGCGCTGGAACAGTTCGTGCTGTACACCGGTGTGCGGCCCAGCGAAGAACAGTTCCAGAAGGCGGTGGCCTTTGCGCGCAGTTGAATGACGAATTGGCGCGGGTTATTCCAATCGCGCCAGACGCTCTTCAAGCGCGGCGACCCGGGCTTCGAGTTCTTCGATGCGCTCCACGGACACCGCGCCGGCCGCATTGCGTTCAGGTCCTTGCTGACGGGCCGCGAGGATGGCTTCGATATCCGCCGGGTCGCCCAGGGCGTGGGTGTAGCGGTCCTCCCGCTGCCCCGCCTGGCGTGGAATCAGCAGCGCCAGGCCGCGGGCAATCAGGCGCTCCAGCTGGTGCACGACCTGCTCGCTGTCTTCGAAGTCATGCATCCGGCCGCTGCGGGTCAGCAGTTCGTTGACCGTTTGTGGACCGCGCAGGAACAGCAGGCCGATCAGCACCACCTGGGCCGGCACCAGTTCCAGTGCCTTGTCGACCCGATGCTCCCAGCGGTCGGCGCGGCTGCCCATCACCAGGCGGGTGAAGCCGCGGCCCTCAAGGGCGCGCAGGCTCTGGCCGACCTGACCCTGGTTGAGGTTCGTGACGGGTTCGCGGCTGGTTTTCTGGTTGCAGGCCAGCACCAGGGCATTGAGTGTCAGGGGATAGGTTTCCGGGCTGGTAGCCTGTTTTTCGATCAAGGAGCCCAGGATGCGAATTTCCGTGCTGCTCAATTGTGGTTGGTCGACGCAAGTCTCTTGCTCGCTGCCCATTGTGCTTTTCCCTGTGCGTTGAAAGGTCGTAAGCGTAGGGCCTTCAGCCGTAAAAAGACAAGCCGCGATACGCCTCACCCTGGCTATAATCGTCCAGCTTCACTCCTGCCATTTTCACTGCGAGATCCTCATGACCATTTCCCTGTACGCAGCTTCCATTCCGGTTTTCAAGCAAATGCTCAATGCTTTGAGCGACGTTCTGAACAAGGCCGAAGCCCATGCGGTGGCAAAGAACATCGAGCCGAGCGTTTTCATACAAGCCCGTCTGGCTCCTGACATGTTCCCGTTGAACCGTCAGGTGCAGATCGCGGTCGATTTCGCCAAGGGCGTTTCTTCGCGTCTGGCCGAGATCGAAGTGCCGTCCTACCCGGACAGCGAAACCACCTTCGCCGAATTGCAGGCATTGATCAGCAAGGTGCTGGCACACCTGGACAGCATCACCCCGGCCCAGATCGACGGCAAGGAAGGCATCGAGATCGTCACCCGTCCGGGCACCCCGAAAGAGAAGCGCTTCACTGGCCAGGCCTACCTGCTGAGCTACGGCCTGCCACAGTTCTTCTTCCACGTGACCACTGCCTACGCGATCCTGCGCCACAACGGCGTGGAAATCGGCAAGCGTGACTACATGGGTGCGTTCTGATTTCGTACGGATTGATAGCGATTCAAATCTGCCGGGATAGCGATTCCGGCAAGTTCTCGTCGGTCTTGTAGGAGCAGGGCTTGCCCGCGAAGCTTTTGGCGTCCCCAGGGGGCCCTTCGCTGGCAAGCCAGGCTCCCACAAGAGCTTTCTGGCAGCCCGGCACCTGCGCGCATAGCCACAACCCTTCTGTTATAGTGCTCACTTCCCCTCTGTATCTCATGTCTTATTCAGCGGGCCCTCGGGCTGTCGCTGGCGTTGTCGTTTCTGGAGTGATTCATGTTGTTGCCCATTCTGCTGTTGTCAGCCGCCGGATTTACCGTGCTGACGACAGAGTTCGTGATTGTCGGCCTGCTGCCTGCGATTTCCCGTGACCTTGACGTCAGCATCCCCCAGGCGGGTTTGCTGGTGACGTTGTTCGCTTTCACCGTCGCCGCATTCGGGCCTTTCCTGACCGCGTACTTTTCGCGTTTCGAGCGCCGGCGCCTGTTTATCAGCATCCTGGTGATGTTCGGGCTGGCCAACACCGTGGCGGCACTGGCGCCGAATATCGGGGTCATGGCCATCGCCCGTTTGCTGCCGGCACTGGGGCTGCCAGTATTCTGGGCCCTGGCCAGTGAAACAGCGGTGGACATCGTCGGCCCCGACTACGCCGGACGCGCGATCGAAAAAATCGGTTTCGGCATTGTCTGTGCGACGGTGTTCGGCATTCCCGTCGGCACCTTGATCTCCGACGCCTGGGGCTGGCGCAGTGCCTTTGCGATCCTGGCGGTGGTGGCCCTGGTCAAGGCCTTGTTGCTCTGGCGCTACTTGCCGGCCACACGCCTGCATCTGGAGCAGGTGTCCTTGCGCTCGCAGTTCAGCATCCTGCGTCGTCCGCTGATGATCGGTCATGTGCTGCTGTCGATCCTGGTGTTCTGCGGCATGTTTACGGCCTACACCTATCTGGCGGATATCCTCGAACGCCTGGCCGGTTTCAACGGCACGGTGGTCGGCTGGTGCCTGATGGGCTTCGGTGCCGTAGGGCTGATCGGCAACTCCCTGGGCGGGCGCATGGTCGATCATCATCCGCTGATCGCCTCGATGGTGTTCTGCGCGTTCATGATCGGCGGCATGGTCGCCCTGGTACCGAGCATTCACTCCACCCTTGGCCTGGCGGCGGCCATGGGGGTCTGGGGCGTGACCCAGGCGGCCCTGTTCCTGGTCAGCCATGTGCGGCTGATGAAGGTCGCACCCCATGCACCGGCCTTCGCGGCGTCGCTGAACATTGCCGGTGCCAACCTGGGCATTGGCCTGGGGGCGCTGGTGGGGGGGCGGGTAATCGATAACCTGGGCCTGGGCAGCCTGGGGTTTGCCGCCGCCGGTTTTATCCTGCTGTCGATCCTGTTGGCCCTGATGCTGATGAGCGCCAGATCCCGGACGGTCAGCGCCTAGTCTTCCGGCGTGGTAAACAGCTCGCGTCGAGCGCCCTCGGTGATGGCGACAATGCCGGGATGCTTGACCTTGCGTTCCACCGAGATCGCGTAGAACGACTCGCTTACCGCATCGGTCTGGCCGATCAGCTCGACGCCATACTGGCGGCACACTTCCTCGGCGATCACGCTCGGGGCGATGAAAATCCCGCTGCCGGATTGGCCGAACGCCTGCATCAGGGCGCTGTCGTCGAACTCGCCGACGATCCGCGGGTGCAATTGTTGTTCGGCGAACCAGCGCAGAAGCCGACTGCGCACCACGCTTTCCTGTCCGGGGATCAGCAACGGTGCGCCGTGCAGGCAGCGCGGAAAATCATCGGCATGGCGCGCCGCCAGTGCCGCCGTGGCAAAAAAACTGATCCCGCATTCTCCCAGCTTCCGGCTGTAGCCCTTGATGTCCAGATGGCTGGGCATGGGGCTGTCGGAAATCACCAGGTCCAGGCGCTGGATCGCCAGGTCGGCGAGCAGGCGCTCGAGCTTGTCTTCGCGGCAGGTGATACGGATCGGCTCATCCAGCTCCATGGTCGGCGCGATCAGGCGATAGACGATGGATTTGGGCACCACATCCGCGACCCCGACCCGCAGCAGTCGCTGCTGCTCGTTCGGCTGGGTACGCAACATGGCTTCCAGTTCATTGCCCAGTTGGAACATCTGCTCGGCATAGGGCAGGGTCCGGCGCCCGGCCTCGGTCAGTTCCAGCTGCCGTCCGACCTTGCGGAACAACTCCACGCCAAAGGTCTGTTCCAGCAGGCTGATCTGGCCGCTGATGGTTTGTGGCGTCAGGTTCAACTGCTCGCAGGCCCTGACGATACTGCCGGTCCTGGCCACGACCCAGAAATAGTGCAACTGGCGATAGTTGAGCATCGGGCTCCATTCAGTTCGTTAAAACCGAAGTATAACGCTTAAAAATACGAATTTTCCTGAAGTGTCCGTTTCCCTAGAATGCTGCGCTATCGGTGGGCCAGGACGTGGCCGCCTTACTCCCGAATCAGGACTGAACCATGGAATACCTGTTGCAACTCGCCGTCAGCCCCACCGCCTGGATTGCCCTGGCGACGCTGATCGTCATGGAAATCGTGCTGGGCATCGATAACCTGATCTTCATCTCGATCCTGACCAACAAGCTGCCGGCGCAGTTTCGCACCAAGGCGCGGCGCATCGGGATCGGCATGGCCCTGATCCTGCGGCTGGGCTTGTTGGGCACCATCGCCTATATCGTCAAGCTCACCGCGCCGGTGATCGAGGTGTTCGGCCAGGCGTTCTCCTGGAAGGACATGATCCTGATCGCCGGTGGCCTGTTCCTGGTGTGGAAGGCTACCACCGAGATCCATCACAGCATGGACCCCGAGGCCAAGGAGGTCGAAGCCAGTACGGCTGGCATATCCCTGGGGTTCGCGGCGGCGATCGGTCAGATCCTGATGCTCGACATGGTCTTTTCCATCGATAGCATCATCACCGCAGTGGGCATGACCGAGCACCTGCCGATCATGGTGATCGCGGTGGTGGTGGCGGTGCTGGTGATGTTGCTGGCATCCGAGCCGCTGGCGAAGTTCATCAACGACAACCCGACGGTGGTGATGTTGGCCCTGGGCTTCTTGATCATGATCGGCATGACGCTGATCGCCGAAGGCTTCGGTGCCCATGTGCCCAAGGGCTATGTCTACGCGGCCATGACCTTCTCCGCGGTGATCGAAGGTTTGAACATGCTGGCCCGGCGTGCCCGGCACAAGCGTCAGGTAGCAGAAGGCTGATTGCCGTTGCGTCAATAAAAAGGCCGCCTGGATTCAGGCGGCCTTTCTCGTTAAAAACCATCAGTGGGCAGTGACAGTACGGGCCTGGGGCTGTTCCGCGGCTTTGGGCTGCGCAGGCAGGGTAGGGGGGTGGTGACGACGGGAGATTCTCAGGACTCCCCACAACATGGCCGCTGCGACGCTCACCCAGCCGAGCACCAACAGTGCAATTATCGCTACAAGGCTCATCAGTGCCTCCTTCGCCCGTTCGGGTTCACTCACGCCGTCTTCCTATATGCCCAGTCTAGACGTTGCTGTGTTTCAGTCCATTGATCAAAGGTCGTGTGGGGTCAGTCATTTCGCTCTATCGCGTCAGCCAATCTGCAATGAAAGGCTATACCCTCGTTCGTGTGCGACCTATGATCAAGGGCCCTGCCAGGTGTTGAACGGCCTGGCGATTGACCAAGAGAGTGAAGATGTTCAAGGGATCAACAGGTTTGCGAACGGTACCGGGGCGGCGCTTGTGGCTGGTGGGCGCATTGTTGCTGGGGTTGGGCGGTTGTGCCGGCGGTGGGGTTTCGCCTGACGTCCGGCAACTGCCGGAGCGAGTTGAACTCAATGCCGTGCCGTTCTTCCGTGGTGAGGCCTATCAAGGCGGCACCATGGCACTGGCCACTATGCTCTCGCAGCAGAGTGTCAGTGTGACACCGGGGTTGTTGGAGAAGCCGTTGAAGTTGCCGGGGGCCGAGGACGGTCTTGAGCGCAACATGCAGGTCCTGGCGCGCGAGTACGGTATGGTGGTGTATCCACTGGACCCTGAGTTGTCGGCATTGCTGGCCCAGGTGGCGGCCGGCTATCCGGTCATGGTGCGGTTCAGCGAGGGCCGGGTCTGGTCGACCCCGCGCTATGCGGTGCTGATCGGTTACAACCGAACCAAGCAGACCGTACTGTTGCGCTCGGGCATGAGTCCTCGGACACCGATGAAGTTCGGCGCGTTTGCTTCGGCCTGGAAGGATGCCGGCAGTTGGGCGGTGCTGATCCAGGCGCCGACGCAATTGCCGGCCCAGGTTGATCGGCAGCGCTGGCTGAAAGCTGCCGGCGACCTGGCCCAGGCCGGCCAGGAGCAGGCGGCGGCCCAGGCAACGAAGGCCCTGGCCGGGCACTGATGGCAGTCTTTGCTACGGGCAGCTAAACCCCCAGCTTGTCCCGCAAGGTGTAATACCAGGCTCCCAGGGCGGTGAATGGCGTGCGCAGCAATTGGCCGCCGGGGAAGGGGTAGTGCGGCAGGTCGGCAAAGGCGTCGAAGCGCTCGGCCTGGCCGCGCAGGGCTTCGGCCAGCACCTTGCCCGCCAGGTGGGTATAGGTCACGCCATGACCGCTGCAGCCCTGGGAGTAATAGATGTTGTCCCCCAGGCGCCCGACCTGCGGCAGGCGCGACAGCGTCAGCAGGAAGTTGCCGGTCCAGGCGTAGTCGATCTTCACATCCTTGAGCTGCGGGAAGGCCTTGAGCATTTTCGGCCGGATGATCGCCTCGATATTGGCCGGGTCCCGTGCGCCATACACCACGCCGCCACCAAAGATCAGGCGCTTGTCGCCGGAAAGACGGTAGTAGTCCAGCAGGTAGTTGCAGTCCTCGACGCAGTAGTCCTGGGGCAGCAGCGATTTCGCCAGCGCATCGCTCAGCGGCTCGGTGGTGATCACCTGGGTGCCACAAGGCATCGACTTGGCGGACAGTTCCGGCACCAGGTTGCCCAGGTAGGCGTTGCCGGCGACGATGATGAACTTGGCCCTGACCTTGCCTTGTGGGGTATGCACCACGGGGTTGGCACCGCGTTCGATACGCACTGCCGGCGATTGCTCGTAGATCGCCCCGCCCAGGGACTCGACCGCGGCCGCTTCGCCCAGGGCCAGGTTCAACGGGTGGATATGGCCACCACTCATATCGAGCATGCCGCCCAGGTACTGGTCGCAACCGACCACTTCGCGAATACGCCGCTCGTCCAGCAGCTCCAGTTGGGTATGGCCGTAGCGTTCCCAGAGCTTCTTCTGGGATTCGAGATGACCCATCTGCTTTTTGGTAATGGCGGCAAATACGCCGCCATCCTTGAGGTCGCACTGGATGTTGTACCTGGCCACCCGCTCGCGAATGATCCGGCCACCTTCAAAGGCCATCTGCCCGAGTAACTGCGCTTGCTTGGGAGCGACGCTGCGTTCGATGACGTCGATATCACGGCTGTAGCTGTTGACGATCTGCCCGCCGTTACGGCCCGACGCACCGAAGCCGACCTTGGCGGCCTCCAGCACCGTGACCCGCAAACCGCTCTCCAGCAGGAACAGCGCGCTGGACAGCCCGGTATAACCGGCACCGATCACGCACACATCGGTCTCGACGTCATCCTGCAAGGCAGGTCGTTGAGGAGCCGGGTTCGCCGAAGCAGCGTAATAGGACTGGGGGTAGGGGGTGTTCGCCATCCTGCAACCTCTGTTTTATATTTTTTACGAGTGGCCAGATCGTACCTTAGATGAAATACCCTCGCCAGCCATCCGGGAAAAAGCCGGTTTGTCCGCGATTCAGTAAAAAATACGCGTATTCAAAGGGTTAGCGAAATAAAGGGGTTGACACCTTTGAGAAAATCCGCAAAATGTCGCCCCACAGCAGGCACGTAGCTCAGTTGGTTAGAGCACCACCTTGACATGGTGGGGGTCGTTGGTTCGAGTCCAATCGCGCCTACCAAACAAAATCCGCTCTGCTGGGCGGTCAGAAAGGGTCAACCGAAAGGTTGACCCTTTTCGTTTTCCGGGTGTTCACTAAAAAATACGCATATTCATAGGCTTAGCGGAAGGAAAAGGGGTTGACAGCCTTTCGGAAATCCGTAGAATGCCGCCTCACAGCAGGCACGTAGCTCAGTTGGTTAGAGCACCACCTTGACATGGTGGGGGTCGTTGGTTCGAGTCCAATCGCGCCTACCAAACAAAATCCGCTCTGCTGGGCGGTCTGGAAGGGTCAACCGAAAGGTTGGCCCTTTTTTGCGTCTCGTGTATGACGAGTTTTCTCGCACATCGAATCCGTACCTGGCAGGCCGTCCCTGCAGCGGTTTGGTAGTCGAGCCACGCCTTTCTTGAAATACCGCCACACATTCGGTTGGTTGACCGCCGCCCATCTTTCTCTAAAAATCCATTCTCAAACGTTGGGCTTTTTACTTACCCTCAATGGACTTCGGTGGTGGGCGTCAGGGTAGACGCGTTCTGCTACGTTTTACGCAAGTATGCGGCATGGACAATAAAACGATTCGCTGGGTGTCTGACTCGGTGGCTGGCTTGGGGGCTGGAGCGGCGATCACCGGCTTTTCGACTTTGTACCTTTTGGCTGGGGACGAAACTCTAGTTTCTGTTCCGGCGCTGGTCGATATTCGCAGACTCCCGGACAATGGGCTCATGAGTGTCGAGCTTCACAAGTGCCCGCCATTGAGCGGACTTTTCTTTCCTGGGCCTTTCGGTTGCATCGGGGTATCAATGGTTCGGTTACTGGCAGTTTCCGGGAGCCTTCGGGCGGCCTCTTCAAATTCCTCGCTACTTCGTGCCGCCGAGAGGCTCAGTCCGCAAGGAATGGTGATCCAGCATTATCTGGATGTGGGGCAGTTGCCGCATTTCGACCCGGACCTGGCCGACAAACCTCCGGAAATCGTGCTGGCGTTGCGCGAACTGATCGGTCGGGCGGATGGCGTTCTGATTTCTTGTCCCGAATATGCGCGGGGTATTCCAGGGGCGTTCAAGAACGCGCTGGATTGGCTCGTGGCCAGTCACGAATTTCCCGGTAAACCCGTGGCGTTGTTCAATGCATCACCGCGGGCGAGTCATGCCCAGGCGGCGCTCAGGCTGGTGCTGGAAACGATGTCAGCCACTATCGTCGAACCAGCATCGATTACCGTGAATCTGCTGGCCAAAGATATGGATGAAGCGGGCATTGCGGCGGACCCGCAGATTCGCCAACAAATCGTTTCAGCCCTGGAGGCATTCAAAGGCTGGATCGATGGAGAGGCCCAAGTCCCGTAGCTGCCGTCACTCGCCAAGTCGATGGGCTGGGAATGCCGCGATGCCCGTCATCCCTGACGTCCATCGCGGGCAGGCTGACTCCTGCAATCAATCGGACTTGCGGTCCTGCCGGACATCGATAAAGGGCAGGGTGCCACTTGGCAATACCGTCGTTGGCAACACTCCATTCCAACGCTCCGCCTTGGTCAACTCCACCAGGTTCTGGTTGCTTGCCAGTGCCTGGGCGCGGGCCTTGATCGCTTCGGCCTCGGCCCGACCACGCAGCTCGGTGGCCTGGGCATCGGCCTTGGCCTGTGCCAATTGGGCGTCAGCCTCGGCTTGTGCCTGGGTTACACGGATCTGTGCCTGGACCTGTTCGGTGGCCAGTTGCTGTTCGCGGGTCTTGACCTGCACTTCGGCGGCCATGCGCGCCTCAATGGCTTTTTCATAGGCATCGCTGAAGTCGATATTCTCGACTTGCACGCTGTCGATGATCACAGGTCCGGTGATCGACGCCTTGATCGCGGCAGAAATATCATTGACCAGTTGGACGCGGTTCTGCACGGCCGCCACGGCGTTGAACTGGCCGAAGACGTTCTCGACCTGGGTCGGGACCTGGCGGCTGATCAGCCGATCGCGGATGCCCTCGATATCCTTGAACTGGGTATACACCTTGGCCACATCCGAGGGGGCGACGTGCCAGGATACCGAGACCTTGAGTTGCGCCGATTGCTGGTCCTTGCTGTAGGCCTGGAGGTTTTCGTAAGCCGAGACCTGGCTCTGGGTGCTGATCAGTTTGACGGTCTCGATAAAGGGTGTCTTGAACGACAGTCCCGGGTCCACTACACCGACAAGTGCGCCGTTTCTCAGGAGTACGCCGCGCTCTGTTTCATCCACGGTGTACCAGCTGCCGAAAAACACGATGAGCAGGATCAGTGCAGCTGCACCGGCAGCCACGCTGCCGATCATATTGCGGGTCATATTTCGTTCCTTTGATGAACGAGCAAGCCATCCCTGAGCATGCTGCCAGCGTGTTCAGGGATCGCCCCCGTTGACATGGCCAATGGTTTCGAAGGCTGCCTCGTCGACCCTGATGGTCCCGGACGCCTGTCGAACCGCCCCTATCGGCGGCCCGATATGATAACGACTTGATCAGTTCCATTCTGAGAAATCACTCTCAGACTCTCAGGTAAGAGGGGCCGTTCAGTGATTTGTATCTACTCAATATAAGTGTGATAGATTCTTATTCTCATCGTTGAGCTGTTCCATTACAGGACGCAGTTGTTCCGAGACCCTTTCCATTCGGTTGCCCAATCGATCTGAAGAGCACGTGCTACATGCCCACATTGGAAAAGAACACGTTGATCAAGGGGCGCAGTTGCGCCGAAGTGTTTGATTTTTGCCTGGACGGCGCCAACTTCCCGAAGATTTTTCCGGAGCGTGTCACAGCGCTGGGCAAGATCGACATCGCCGACCTGCGTATCGAGCAGGGGCGTGAGTTTCGTTTCCGGCACTGGATGTTCGGCTTCATCCCCGCCAACTGGACGGTGCGCATTTGCGAGGTCAAGGATGGCCGGCACTTCATTGACGAGATGATCAAGGGGCCGCTCCGTGCCTTTCGCCATGAGCATCGGGTCGAGGCTGTCGAGGGTGGAACGTTGTATACCGACCGGGTCACTTACCAGGCCATTGGCGGTGCGGCGCTGGAGTGGCTGTTGGTTGATGCCTATATGAACCGCATTTTTGCGGCACGCCATCGCAATATGCGACAGCTGTTGGATATCACCTGACGAGCATGGCCATCCGATCGGTTGGGTTCGACCGCCGAGGACTTTTTTGCCGCGTTCTTTTTTGGGGGCGCTGTCAGACCTAACGCTGAAAGCCGTCGATTTCTGCGACGAGGGTGGGCTTTCAGCGGGGTGTCGGTTACGGAACCACTTCAGGCAAAGTGAGTCATAGCTATGTGCCATCTCGGCACTTCACAAGGACGCTAGTGATGCTCGCTCGTTTCAATCCCTCTCTCACGCTTCCCGCCACCGGCTTGTTTGTACTGCTGCTTGGCAGCTTGGCGCTACCGGCTCAGGCCGCCGTCGATGTCGGCGACTCCAGTGCCGAGTATTCCGATCACCTCGCTGCGACCCATGGCGTGGCGGGGCTCGGTTATGAGGTGCGCAACACCCACTTCACGGTTGACGATTTACAGAAGATGCAGGACCTGCAGAAACGTAATGCCGAGACACTGGATAGCCTGAACAAGATCATCAACGATCAGGCCCGTGCCATCGAGGAGCTCAAGCGCAACAGTAGCTCCGGCTCCAGTTCGAATAGCAGCGAGCTGTCCAGTCTCAAACGTAGCGTGAGCGATCAGGGTCGCAGTATCGATAAGCTCAGTCGCGAAGTGGACGATCTCAAGCGCAGCTCAAGCTCCAGTTCGAGTGCCAGTGACCTGTCCAGCCTCAAGCGTGATGTCAGTGATCAAAAGAGCGATCTGAACAACCTGAAGCGTAGCGTTGATGATTTGAGCCGAAAGGTGAAGTGACGAGTGCTCCGATAGCTCTCACTTAAGCCCGGACACTTGCTTGGACCGTTCCCACGCTCCTGTGTGGGAACGCTCGATTCGTCAGGAACCGGCCGCCGACTTCGGTGTACGCCGGGTCCTTGTGGTCTTGGCTCCCGCCGCCTTGCGCTTCTTCTTCCAGGGTGCCGCGCCTTGTCCTGCCATGCCGGCCGGCATTGTAATCTGCAACTTCAGCTCGACGCAGCGTCCCACCTGCTTGCTCATCCAGGCCGCCTGCTTGGCGACAAACTCTTCCAGGCTCATCTCGCCGCTTTGCACCATGTCCAGCGCCTGCTCCCAGATCGCCGTGGTGCCCGGGTCGGCAATCGCCCGTGGTACCGCATCGATCAGGCTGAAGGCCGCTGGGGTCGCTGACAGGCTTTTGCCGTGCTTGACCAGGTAGCTGCGATCGAGCAGGCCCTGGATAATGCCGGCGCGGGTGGCTTCGGTGCCGATGCCGGTGGTGTCCTTGAGTTTCTGTTTGAGGCGCGGGTCCTCCACATACCTGGCGACGTTTTTCATCGCCTTGATCAGGTCGCCTTCGGTGAAGGGTTTTGGCGGCTGAGTCCAGAGGTCCTTGAGGTCGATCCGGCTCAGCGCGCACTCGGTGCCTTCGCGCAACGCCGGCAAGGCCTGCGGCTCGGGGGCTTCGCGGCCCTTGGCCGGTGCCAGCGCTTCAGGCAGGGCACGTTTCCAGCCCGGTTCGACGATCTGTTTACCCACGGCCCGCAATGCCTGCTGCGCACAGTCGAAATCGGCCTGGGTCCGGTCGTATTCGTGATTGGGCAGGAACTGCGCCAGGTAACGGGCGCGAATCAGGCTGTAGACGGCGCGTGGCTTGCCCTGCAATCGCTCAAGGCTGGCGCCGCTGCCCGTCGGGATGATGCCGTGGTGGGCGGTGACCTTGGCGTCGTTCCAGGCTCGCGAGCGGCGCGTCGGATCGAGATACGGCGCCAGTTTGTCCAGGCTCGGATCGGCCCGTTCCAGTGCCGCCAGGACCCGGCTCGCGTCGCCGTGTTGGCTCAAGGGCAGAAAGCCGCAATCGCTGCGCGGGTAGGTGATGACCTTGTGGGTTTCGTACAGCGCCTGGGCAATGTCCAGAGTCTCCTGGGCGCCCAGCCCGAGCCTTTTCGAACAGACTTCCTGCAAGGTGCCGAGATCGAAGGGCAGGGGCGCAGCCTCGCGGATCCGCTCCGTCTTGAGCTTCACCACCCTGGCGCTGGAAGCCGCGCCCATGGCGCTCGCGGCCTGTTGGGCGAGGGTCTGGTCGAGGCAACGGTCCTGGTCGTCACAGGCGTCCTGCGGTGCGCGCCACTGCGCAATAAAGGGCTGGCCGTCGTGCAGCAGATGTACGTCGATCGCCCAGTAAGCTATCGGCACGAAGTCGGCGATGCTGCGGTCGCGGTCCACCACCAGACGCAGGGTCGGGGTTTGTACGCGCCCCACCGGCAGCACGCCCTGGTAGCCGGACTGGCGTCCTAGCAGGGTGAACAGGCGGCTCATGTTCATCCCGATCAGCCAGTCGGCCCGCGAGCGGCCCAGGGCCGAGTGATAGAGCGAAAAGGTTTCGCTACCAGGCTTGAGTGCTGCCAGCGCCTTGCGGATAGAGGCGTCGTCCAGAGCCGACAGCCAGAGTCGCTGGATCGGCCCGCGATAGCGACAGTGCTCCACCAGTTCACGGGCGATCATTTCCCCTTCGCGGTCGGCATCGGTGGCAATCACCAGTTCCGTAGCCTCGCCCAGCAGGCGCTTGACCGCCTTGTACTGGCTGGCAGTCTTGGGCTTGACCTGCATCTTCCATTTTTCCGGAACGATCGGCAGGTCGGCCAGCACCCAGCGTTTGTAGCGGGCGTCATAGGCATCCGGTGGGGCGGTTTCCAACAGATGGCCGATGCACCAGGTGACGGTGGCATTCGGACCCACCCAGCAGCCGTCGCCACGCCGCGTGGCGCCGAGCACGGCGGCAATGTCTTTGGCCTGGGAGGGCTTCTCACAGAGGAACAACCGCATAACCACCTTGTTTCATCAGCATCTGGCAAGGACTACAGGATGCTCAGTGTTGGCGCGGCGGGCAACCTTTATCTGTATGTATATACAGTTTGTTTCGACTTTTCCGCCGAGCCGTGCCAAATAGACGCTGCTGTCAGTGAGCGGGGTGGAATTGGACGCAGATCGAAATGTACGTTTGTCCCTTATATGGAAACAATGATTCCTTATTTTGGTGGATTGTCCTGATTATGTCGGTGGCCTAAAGTTCATTCCAAGCCGGCAGCACATACGTCCAAGCGCAGAATGTGCCGAGCTACCAGACTACTCAGACTTTCGACAGCCAAAGGTACTTGCAATGTCTATCCGTGAACTGCTCAACCCAACCAACTCCACCCTGATCCTGATCGACCACCAGCCGCAGATGTCCTTCGGCGTGCAATCGATCGATCGCCAGACCTTGAAGAACAACACCGTGGGCCTGGCCAAGGCGGCGAAGATCTTCAACGTTCCGACGATCTTCACCTCGGTGGAAACCAAAAGCTTCAGCGGTTATATCTGGCCGGAACTGCTGGCGGTGCACCCGGACCAGCAGCCCATCGAACGCACTTCGATGAACTCCTGGGAAGACAAGAAGTTCGTCGAGGCGGTGAAGGCCACCGGTCGCAAGAAACTGATCATGGCCGCGCTGTGGACCGAGGTGTGCCTGAACTTCCCGGCCCTGGAAGCCATGGCTGAAGGTTTCGAGGTCTATATCGTCACCGACGCGTCCGGCGGCACGACCCAGGAAGCCCACGACATGTCCGTGCAGCGGATGATTCAGGCCGGTGCCGTACCGGTGACCTGGCAGCAGGTACTGCTGGAGTTCCAGCGTGACTGGGCACACAAGGAAACCTACGACGCGGTGATGGACCTGGTGCGCGAGCACAGCGGCGCCTACGGCATGGGTGTGGACTACGCCTACACCATGGTGCACAACGCGCCGCAGCGCCAAGCCAAATAGTGAAGTGAGTCGGGCGCGCTCGCCGCGCCCGACGCCTGAACCCCATCGATTGAAAGCAAGGAGACTTCCAATGAGCACTTTCACTACGCGCGATGGTAGCGAAATCTATTACAAGGACTGGGGCAGCGGCCAGCCGGTGGTCTTCAGTCACGGTTGGCCGTTGCAGGCTGACAGCTGGGAGGCGCAGATGTTTTTCCTGGCCTCCAAGGGGTATCGGGTGATCGCCCATGACCGCCGCGGCCATGGCCGTTCGAGCCAGCCGTGGGACGGCAACGACATGGATCACTACGCCGACGACCTGGCCGAACTGATCGAACGCCTGGACCTCAAGGACGCCGTGCTGTTCGGCTTTTCCACCGGCGGTGGGGAAATCGCGCGTTATATCGGTCGCCATGGCACCGGGCGCGTTGCCAAGGCCGGGCTGATCTCGGCCGTACCCCCGTTGATGCTCAAGACCTCGGCCAATCCGGGCGGTCTGCCACTGGAAGTATTCGATGGCATTCGCGCCGCAGCCCTGGCCGACCGTTCGCAGTTGTACAAGGACATCGCTTCGGGCCCGTTCTTCGGCTTCAACCGCCCCGGCGCCAAGGTGTCCCAAGGCATGATCGACTGGTTCTGGGTGCAGGGCATGCAAGCCGGGCACAAGAATGCCTACGACAGTATCAAGGCCTTCTCGGAAACCGACTTCACCGAGGACCTGAAAAAGTTCGATGTGCCGACGCTGGTGGTGCACGGCGACGACGATCAGATCGTCCCGATCGAAGCCGCCGGCCTGGCCTCGGCCAAACTGATTCGCAACGCCAAGCTACTGGTCTACCCGGGGGCGCCCCATGGCCTGACCGATACCCACAAGGACCGACTCAACGCGGATCTGCTGGCCTTTATCCAGGGGGAGTGACATCCCTTGCCGACGGCGTGGCACGCTGCGCCGCCAGCGCCAGACATCTTCTTTCATCGAGCCTTCACAGGGAGACCTGACATGGTCACTCGCCCCTTGTTGTTCTCTCGCGCTTCGGCGGACTGGGCGCTGCTCTGGCTGCGCCTGGCCGGTTCGGCGTTGCTGCTGCGGGTTCATGGCCTGCCCAAGCTGCTGGACTTCCAGCACCAGTTGAGCTTGATCGAAGACCCTTTCGGCCTGGGAGCGCACCTGACTCTGAGCCTGGCGATTTTCGCCGAAGTGTTGTGCCCGTTGCTGATCATCCTTGGTCTGCTGACCCGCCTGGCAACGCTGCCGGTATTGTTCCTGCTGCTGGTTTCGCTGGTGTGGGTGCACCCGGAGTGGAGCCTGACCGAAGGGCAATTCGCCTGGTTGCTGTTGATCGTCTTTGGCGCCGTACTGATCGGTGGCTCCGGGAGCATCGCCCTGGATCGGCGTTTCGCAGCCTTCACTCATCCGGGAAGCCTTCGCCCATGAATATCGAAATGCTCGACGGTGTGGTGACCCTGCTGGTCCGCCACCGGATCAAGACAGGCCAGGACCAGGCCTATGAAGCCTGGCTGCGGCGCATCGTCGCCATGGCTCGCAGTTATCCGGGGCACCTGGGGGTCGATGTGGTGCGGGGGCACAGCCAAGGGCAAACGTTGTTTACCAGCGTACTGCGGTTCACCTCTACCGAACAACTGCAACACTGGCTGGACTCCAATGACCGTCGTGAGTTGGTGGAAGAGGCCCAATCGATGCTGGCCGACGGCGACCAGACCGAGATCAACGCCGACCGCGAGTTCTGGTTCACCCCGGCCGAAGTCGGTTCGCCCAGTCCGGTGCCGCGCTGGAAACAGGCCTGCGTGACCTTCCTGGTGATCCTGCCGCTGAGTTTTGTCGTACCGCTGTTGTGGCGTCCGCTGTTCACGCTGCTGCCCTGGCTGGGCGGCTACGTGCAGGCCAACGTGCTGATCACCCTGAGCATCGTGCTGCTGGTGGTCTACGTGTTCATGCCCCGTGTGACTCGCCTGTTCAGCCGCTGGCTGCAGCCGGCAAACAACTGATTTCGCTGACCGCTACATTCCGTCAAGCAAGGAGAACTGATATGAACAATGTGATCGCTGACCTGATTCTGCACAATGGCCGCCTGTACACCGTCGACCGCGCCCAACCCAAGGCCACGGC
This sequence comes from Pseudomonas sp. MWU13-2100, assembly GCF_023242365.1. Taxonomy (GTDB): domain Bacteria; phylum Pseudomonadota; class Gammaproteobacteria; order Pseudomonadales; family Pseudomonadaceae; genus Aquipseudomonas. The sequence continues at coordinate 47,602 of NZ_JALLIX010000039.1, read as the reverse complement.
GGTGGCGATCAAGGACGGTCGCTTTATTGCCGTGGGCAACGACGGCGAGGCCATGGCCTTGCGCGGCAGCGCCACCCAGGTGATCGACCTCAAGGGCCGCACCGTCATCCCCGGCCTCAATGACTCGCACCTGCACCTGATCCGTGGTGGCCTGAACTACAACCTGGAACTGCGCTGGGAAGGCGTACCCTCGTTGGTGGATGCGCTACGTCTGCTCAAGGACCAGGCCGAGCGGACTCCGGCACCGCAATGGGTGCGGGTGGTGGGCGGCTGGAACGAATTCCAGTTTGCCGAAAAACGCATGCCGACCCTGGAAGAGCTGAACAAGGCGGCGCCGGACACCCCGGTGTTTGTCCTGCACCTGTATGACCGCGCCTTGCTCAACCGGGCGGCGCTGCGGGTGGTTGGCTACAATCGCGATACGCCGAACCCGCCGGGTGGCGAGATTGTCCGCGACGCCAAGGGCGAGCCGACCGGCATGCTGATTGCCCGACCCAACGCGATGATTCTCTACTCGACCCTGGCCAAAGGGCCGAAGCTGCCTCTGGAGTATCAGGTCAACTCGACCCGCCAGTTCATGCGCGAACTCAACCGCCTGGGCGTCACCAGCGCCATCGACGCCGGCGGTGGTTTCCAGAACTACCCCGACGACTATGAAGTCATCAACGAACTGGCCGCCAAGCAACAGCTGACCGTACGGATCGCCTACAACCTGTTTACCCAGAAGCCCAAGGAAGAACTGGCGGACTTCAAGAACTGGACCAGCAAGGTGACCTACGGCCAGGGTGATGACTTCCTGCGGCACAACGGGGCAGGGGAGATGCTGGTGTTCTCGGCGGCGGATTTCGAGGATTTCCTCGAGCCGCGCCCTGACCTGCCACAGACCATGGAACAGGAACTGGAACCGGTGGTCCGCCATCTGGTGGAACAGCGTTGGCCGTTCCGCCTGCACGCCACCTATGACGAATCGATTTCGCGGATGCTGGATGTCTTCGAGGCGGTCAATCGGGATATTCCGTTCAATGGCCTGCCGTGGTTTTTCGATCACTGCGAAACCATCACGCCGAAAAATATCGAGCGGGTGCGGGCGCTGGGCGGCGGTATCGCCATTCAGGACCGCATGGCCTTCCAGGGCGAATACTTCGTCGAGCGTTACGGTGCCAAGGCCGCCGAAGCCACGCCGCCGATCAAGCGCATGCTGGCCGAAGGCGTGCCGGTGGGCGCCGGCACCGATGCCACGCGGGTGTCGAGCTACAACCCCTGGACCTCGCTGTACTGGATGGTCAGCGGGCGCACCGTCGGTGGGCTTGAGCTCTACCCCGAGGGGCTGCCACGGGAAACCGCGCTGGAGCTGTACACCCATGGCAGTGCCTGGTTTTCCTCGGAGCAGGGCAAGAAAGGCCAGATCAAGGTCGGGCAACTGGCGGACCTGGTGGCGTTGTCGGCGGACTATTTCAGTGTCGAGGCCGAGGCTATCAAGTGGATCGAGTCGGTGTTGACGGTGGTCGACGGCAAGGTAGTACACGCGGCGGGTGATTTCGACAAACTCGCGCCGCCGACGCTGCCGGTGACACCCGACTGGTCGCCGGTGGTCAAGGTGCCGGGACACTGGCGGCCGAACTCGCCGTTGCAGGCCCAGGTGCACCAGTGCAGCGGTCCTTGCGGGGTGCATGCCCATGGTCACGAGCGGGCGCGGATGTCGAGTGTGCCGGTCAGTGACTTTCAGGGTTTCTGGGGTGCTTTTGGCTGTTCGTGTTTCGCGTTCTGAGTCATGCGTATCGGTGTTTGCACCGGTTCTAATGTGCATCGGGTGACGCTGCCGCGGCAGGCGGCGGTTTCACCTTGTGCATCAGCGGAACCAGGGCCGTGGCGATGATGAAACAGACCATGATCACCAGGAAGGTATCGGCATAGCTCTGGGTCTGCGCCTCGCGATAGGCCAGTTGCCAGAGTTGCTGCAGGCTGGCGGTCAGGCCTTCGCTGCCAGTCTGGCCGAGGGTCGTGAAGTTACCGCCGACCGTGGTCATCCACTGGTTCAACGCTTCGTTGGTGCTGTTCAGGTGTTCGGCCAGCCGGTTGAAATGCAGGTTGGTCCGATCGTTGAGAATCGTCGCACAGGCGGCGATACCAATGGCGCCGCCCAGGTTACGCATCAGATTGAACAGGCCCGAGGCCTGTTTCAGGCGTGCCGGTGCCAGGGCGCCGAGGGTCAGGGTCACGGTGGGCGGCACGGCGAATTGCTGGGCCATGCCGCGCAGTGCCTGGGGCAGCATCAACTCCTTGCCACCCCAGTCATGGGTCAGCGGCGAGAAATCCCACATCGACACGGCAAACAGGCCCAACCCGACCATCATCAACCAGCGCAGGTCGACCCGGTTGGCAAAGAACGCGTACAGCGGAATCGCCGCCAACTGGAACAAACCGGTGGAGAACACCGCCAGGCCGATGTCCAGCGCGCTATAGCCGCGCACCCGACCGAGAAACAGCGGGGTGAGATAAATGGTCGCGAACAGCCCGATACCGGTGACGAAGGAGAAAAAGCAACCCAGAGCGAAATTGCGTTCCTTGAGTGCGCGCAGGTCGACCACCGGGTTGGCCACCATCAGGCTGCGGCTGACAAAGGCAAGCCCGGCCAGGCCGGAAATCCACGCGGTGGCGAGGATGGTACTGTCACTGAACCAGTTCCAGCGGGGGCCTTCTTCCAGGGTGTATTCCAGGCAGCCGAGAAATACCGCCATCAGCAGCATGCTCAGGTAGTCGGCGCCCTTGATCAGGCGCAGGTCGGGCTCGTCGATCCGCACCAGCATCGGCACCACCACGGCGACGAACACGCCAGGCACCAGGTTGATGTAGAACAGCCAGTGCCAGGAGGATATATCGGTGATCCATCCGCCTATCACCGGCCCGAGGGTCGGGGCCAGGGAGGCGATGGCGCCGATGGTCGAGGCGGCGATAACCCGCTGCTTGCCACTGAAGAACATGAACGCCGAAGTGAAGACCAGGGGGATCATCGAACCGCCGAGGAAACCCTGCAAGGCGCGAAACACGATCATGCTCTGGATATTCCAGGCCGCGCCGCATAGCAGGCTGGCCAGGGTGAAACCCACCGCCGAGGCGCAGAACAGCCAGCGCGTGGAAAACACCCGCGACAGCCAGCCCGACAGCGGGATCACGATGATTTCGGCGATCAGGTAGCTGGTCTGCACCCAGGCGGTTTCATCGGTACCGGCCGACAGTCCGCCGCCGATATCGCGCAACGAAGCGGAGACGATCTGGATATCCAACAGGGCGATGAACATGCCCACGCACAGGGTGGCAAAGGCGAACACCTTGACCGAGGTGCTCATCGACGCCGCGTCGAAAGGTATGGCCGGGGCGCGGGTACTCATGGTGTGCTGACCAGTTGGCTGGCGGCGCGTTCGTCGGCGGGGCGACCGGCGACACCCCTGGTGTTGTGCCGGGTATCGACTTCAGCGGTGACCGAAAGCCCTGGGCGCAGTTGCCCGAGCACACCGTCGGCCTGGTCGAGCATGACCCGGACCGGCACCCGCTGGACGATCTTGGTGAAGTTGCCGGTGGCGTTTTCTGGCGGCAACACGCTGAATTGGGCGCCGGTGGCCGGGGCCAGGCTGTCCAGGTGGCCGTGGAAGACCTTGCCGGGAAGCACGTCGGCGCGGATGGTCACGGCCTGGCCGGGAAGCATGTGGGTCAACTGGTCTTCCTTGAAGTTGGCGTCGACCCAGAGACCCTGTTGCGGCACTACGGAAAGCAACTGCGAGCCGGCCGCGGCAAAGGCACCGACCCGGGCCCGACGATTGCCGATCACGCCGTCCAGCGGCGCCCGCAGTTCGGTGTAGGAGAGGTTTAGGCGAGCCAAGTCGCGTTCGGCGACTGCCTGCATCAGTGCGGCCTTGGCCTGCAATTTCTGGGTCTCGATCACATCCACTTGGCGTTGATTGGCCAGCAGCGTGGCTTGCGCCTTGGCACTGTTGGCCTGGGCGGTCTTGAAGGTGGCATCGACCCGCTGGGCGCTTTCCACCGACACCGCCGAGCGGCCCACCAGGCTTTCGTAACGGGCGTGGTCGTTGCGCGAACGTACCGTTTCCGCATTGGCCGCATCGATGCCGGCCCGGGCCTGGTTGATCACGGCGTGTTGCAACTGCTCGGTGGCGTCGAGGTTGGCCAGTAGCGCCTGTTGGGCCGCTACCGCGCCTTCGGCCTTTTGCAGGGCGGCAACGTAGTCGCGGTCGTCGATCTTCACCAGCAGGTCGCCGGCATGGACGAACTGGTTGTCGGTGACTTTGAGCTCGGCGATATAGCCCGGCACTTTCGGCCCGATCACTGTCACATCGGCGCCGATATAGGCATCGTCGGTGCTTTCGATAAAGCGCCCGGCGGTCCACCAGTGCAGGCCGTAGAAAGCGGCGAAAACCAGTGCGCCAGTGGCCACCGTCAGCAGCAGAAGGCGCTTGAGAAGTAGTGGTTTTTTCTGAACGGCCAGTTCAGAAGCAGCGGCCGAGGACAGGTTGGTCATGGCGGAGTTACCGGTTGGCGGGGAGGGGGTGGGCGATATCAGGGGGCTGTCGCGCCGCCAGCTGGCGGCGTTTTTCAAAGCGCCGAAGCATGGGCTCGTCAGCCGCCGGGCCGGCCACCACCTTGTGTTGCCGGCTGATGGCCTGGCCGGTGCGCTTGTCGATCAGGGCCAGTTCGACCAGTTCGCCGCTGCCGTCGTCGACGAGTTGAGTGGCGGGGCCTTCGGGCGAGAGGTGCTTGTTGCCCCAGTCCATCAGGGTCAGCAACACGGGCCTGAAGTCCCGGCCGCGAGCGGTCAGCAGGTAGTCGAAGCGCGGCGGGGCATCGTTGTAGGCCTGGCGTTCGAGCAGCCCGCGTTCCACCAGGTCATTCAGGCGGCGGGTCAGGATGCTGGGAGCGATCCCGAGGCTTTCCTGAAACTGATCGAAACGGCTGAGACCGTAGAAAGCGTCCCGCAGGATCAGGATGTTCCACCACTGGCCGACCTGTTCAAGGCTGCGTGCCACGGGACAGTGCAGGTGGGCCAAGCTGGTCTTCTTCATCGTCAGGGCCTCGTAATGTGCCTGGTATTACGGGTGTAATATTATGACTGCAATGTATATTGGCGACTTTCAATTTGCAAGTCACTCCTTGCAAGTATTTTCAGACGGGGGATCAGGAGGGCGGAGGGGAGATTTGTGCAGGACGGGGTCACACGGGGACATGGGATCTTGGGAGCGCCGCCCAACCTTGTGGGAGCCGGCTTGCCGGCGAGGACGGTCGGATAGTCGACGCAGGACGTGCGGGCCTCATCGCCAGCAAGCCGGCTTGTGTCTTGCATCGGGCGGCTGATCAGCCGTGCTGGCAAGCATTGCCCAGGCGAATGAAGTTCAGTTCGTGGCGTACGCCCTGGGGGTCGACGTAGATCACATGCCCCTGCACCGGGCCACAATCGGACGCGGCGGCACTGTCGGCGCGCACGGCCTTGGCGATGTCGAGGTCTTCGGAATAATCATAGGGTTCGGCGTTGGCGCTGGCTGTTGCACCCTGGCCTTGGGGAGTAGTGCTTGCATCGCCTTGAGCGCTGGCAACCAGGCTGAACAGCGAGAGCAGGACAAACAGAAGGTATTTCATGGCGGTCTCCGGAAAGACATCCCCTCACCTGACGGTAGTGAGGCAGTGGCGCCATTTTACGAACGGTACCGGTGCCAGTAGAACGGATCCTTGCCGATAGCGGATATCAGCGTGATCGATACTGGGCAAAGGCAATGGGAACTGGAAAATACCGCAAAACGTGTAGGAGCCAGTCGGCTCCTACAATGAGCGCGTGATTTTACTTGCCGCCCAGGGCACCGCCGGCTGCGCCGCCGAGGCCGGCACCGATGGCTGCTCCGGTCTTGCCGCCCAACTGGTTGCCCAGCAGCGAACCGCCGGCTGCGCCGAGGCCACCGCCGATGGCGGCTTTGGTTTTCTTGCCTTTCTTGGCTGAAACCGCGCCACCGGCCGCGCCACCCAGGCCCGCACCGACGGCTGCGCCGGTGCTGCCGCCCATCTTCTGGCCCAAGACGTTGCCCAGGGCGCCGCCCAGACCACCGCCGACCGCGGCCTGTGTGCCGCCCGCCGCCATGGCGCCTTGGGCAAACAGGGCGCTGAGAGCCAGGACGGTAAGTGCTTTACGCATGTTGCAAACCTCGAAAGAAAATGGAGCGACAATTGTCGCCGTCCGCGGTTAGCGAAGCAAATACTGTTGTCGGTGATATCAAATCGGTCCACCGCTTCTTTCTGGAATAAAGAACACTGTTTGTGCCCCATTCTGGTTCACGCCAAGCCATGAAAAACATGTGGCTATTGAAGGGCTTATGTCAATAAGAATCCGAAAAGCATCTTGTTACAGATTGTCGCAGTGAGGTAATATGGTTCGGCGTTCACCTACCACGGTTTATGCATTTTTTAGCCCCAAGCGTCCATCAGCCGCTTGGGCTTTTTTTTGCCTGGAGTTTTCCGGGCGATGTCAGCTCGCAGCATTCCAAGGCCTGGAAACGCCGAAACGAAGGTAGCCTCCGAACAGGGCCGTGGGTATTGCGCGCTTGGACGTCAGGTGTTTTTCGGAGTATCGGCCGAATGTTTTCAGGGGGATGACTAAACCTCATGCCTCCATGACTTTTAATGGTTACAGCCCCCGCCAACCCCAGTGATAAAAAAGCGCAAACACCAGCTCACTCATAAAAACAAAGAGCGTTTGCACCATGACCCAGCCCCACTGCCGCGTCCTCGCCAGCTTCCTGCTGCGCTCTGCGTTTCCCGATTTTGACCGTTCGTGCCCCAGGGTGCGTACGCGTTTCTGATCACCCTCCATTCCCTGCGTCCGCGAGATAAAACCCATGAAAGAACAAGACCTGTACATCGGCGAAGGTTTCGAAGGCCCCGGCGTGAACGCTGCCCATATCAATATCCTGATCGGCCCGCGCAACGGTCCGGCCGGCCAGGCGTTCGCCAACAGCCTGGCGTCGCCGAGCCAGGGGCATTGCCCATTTATGGTGATCGCCCAGCCGAATATCCCGGTCAAGCCGATGACCCTCTACGTCAACAAGGCCGCCATCGACAGCGACTTCCACGGCAACGCCACCTGGGGTGCGTCCCAGGCCGGGATCGCCAAGGCCGTGCTCGAAGCCCTGCTCGACGGCAGCCTGCCGGCCGAAGCCGAGGACGAGTGGGCCATCGTCACCGCCAACTGGGTCAACCCTTCCTGCGATGACCTCGATGCCGTCTACCTGAACAACTACAACGCCTGCCGCACCGCGATCCGCGCCGCCCTGACCGGCCTGCCGGTGCGTGCCCAGCTCGCCGATGTGGTCGAGCACATCGCCAACCCTTTCTACACCCCGAAAGCCTGAGGTCCGCGCCATGCAATACATTCGTCTGGGCAATTCCGGCCTGCAGGTTTCCAAGCTGTGCCTCGGCACCATGAATATGGGCACGCCGGACTGGAAACCATGGATCTTCGATGAGAAGAAAAGCGAACCGATCGTCAGGCACGCGCTGGACAACGGCGTAAACTTCATTGACCTCGCGGACTTCTATTCCGCCGGAGTCGGCGAGGAGGTGGTGGGGCGCATCCTCAAGCGCCTGGCCCGTCGCGAGGACATCGTGGTGACCACCAAGGTCGGCTACGGCACCCGCAGCGGGATCAACGCCAGCGGCCACTCGCGCAAGCACATCATGGACAGCATCGACGCCTCCCTCAAGCGCCTGGACATGGACTATGTCGATGTCTTCATGCTGCATTACTTCGACGTGAACACCCCGGTCGAGGAAACCATGAGTGCCATGAACGACATCGTGCGTTCCGGCAAGGCTCGCTATATCGGGGTCTCGACCATGCTCACCGGGCAGTTGGCGAAGATCCTCATGGCCTGCGAGCGCAACGGCTGGGTCAAGCCGATCAACATGCAGCTGCAACTGAACTGCGCCTATCGCGAAGAAGAGCGCGAGATGCTGCCGTTCTGCCGTGACCAGGGCCTCGGCGTCTCGGTGTTCAGCCCGCTGGCCCGTGGCCTGTTGACCGGCGATGCGCAGTCGACCCGCAACCAGACCGACTTTTTCACCCAGCAGATGTATAGCGATGAAGCCTCCTTTGAAATCGCCCATTCGGTGCAGCGTGTCGCCCGCCGTCGCGGGGTCTCCAATGCGCAGATCGCCCAGGCCTGGGTGGTCAATCACCCGGGCGTGGATTGCATGCTGGTGGGCGCCGACACCACCGAGCAGTTCGACAGTGCCCTGGCGGCCCTGGAGACCCGCCTGGACGCCGACGAGCTGTACGAGCTGGAACGCAACTACACCCCGTGCGATGTGATCAACGATTACACCGCCGGCAAACGTATCCTGCGCTCGGCTCGTCCGGCCCAGGAAGCCTTCACCCTGACCGAGGCCATGGCATGAGCGAGTTGATCCGTACCGGTCACTACATCGACGGCCAATGGTCCAGCGGCGGAGCCACTTATCCGGTGCTGAACCCGGCCAATGGCGAGTTGATCGTCCATGTCCAACGCGACGGCGGCGAGGAAACCAACCTGGCGATTGCCGCCGCCGAGCGCGCCTTGCCGGCCTGGCGCAAGCTGACCGCCAAGGAGCGCAGCGTGCGCCTCAAGCGCTGGAGCGAATTGATGTTGAGCAATCAGCGCGAGCTCGCCGGCTTGCTCAGTCGCGAGCAGGGTAAGCCACTGGCCGAGGCCATGGGCGAAGTGGTCTATGCCGCCAGTTTCCTCGAGTGGTTCGGTGAAGAGGCCAAGCGTGCCTATGGCGATGTGATCCCGAGCCACAAGGCCGATGCGCGGATCATCGTCACCAAGGAAGCCATCGGCGTGGTCGCGGCGATCACCCCGTGGAACTTCCCGCTGGCGATGGTCACGCGCAAGGTCGGCCCGGCCCTGGCCGCCGGTTGCACGATGATTCTCAAGCCTTCGGAGGAGACGCCGCTGTCGGCCTTTGCCCTGGCGGTACTGGCGGAAGAGGCGGGGATCCCGGCCGGTGTGTTCAACGTCGTGTCCGGCGATGCGGTAGCTATCGGCGGCGCGCTGCAAGCCTCATCGGTGGTGCGCAAGCTGTCGTTCACCGGCTCGACCCGCACCGGCAAGCTGCTGATGCGCCAGGCCGCCGACACCTTGAAAAAGGTCTCGCTGGAGCTGGGCGGCAACGCTCCGTTTATCGTCTTCGACGACGCCGACCTGGACGCGGCGGTGAAGGGCGCGATGGCGTCGAAGTTCCGTAATACCGGGCAGACCTGTGTCTGCGTGAACCGCTTCTTTATCCAGGACGGTGTGTACGAGGCCTTCACCGCCAAGCTGGCGGAGGCGGTCAAGGCCCTGCGGGTCGGCCATGCGCTGGACGGCGAGACCGAGCAGGGGCCGCTGATCAACAGCGCGGCCTTGAGCAAGGTCGAGCAGCATGTCGGCGATGCGTTGGAGAAGGGCGCCAAGCTGTTGTGCGGCGGGCGTCGGCATGCCCTTGGCGGGACCTTTTTCGAACCGACCATCCTCACCGAGGTCGGCGACGGCATGCTGATCGCCCAGGAGGAAACCTTCGGTCCGGTAGCGGCGTGCTTCCGCTTCAAGGACGAGGCCGAGGTATTGCGTCGGGCCAATGACACGCCGTTCGGGCTCTCGGCGTATTTCTACAGCCGCGATATCGGCCGCGTCTGGCGCATGGCCGAGGGTCTGGAGGCCGGGATGGTGGGGATCAACGAAGGGATTATCTCCACCGAAGTGGCGCCGTTTGGTGGCATCAAGGAATCGGGCCTGGGACGTGAAGGTTCGCACTATGGCCTGGACGACTATCTGGAAATCAAATATCTGTTGATGGGCGGTCTCTGATACGCCACCAGTCTTTCCCTGTGGGGTGGGGCGCTCAAGGTCGAGGCGGTTGTGCCCGCTGAGGTGGTCAAGCCGATGAAGGCGGCGACCCTGTAGGCCCCTTCGCGGGCAAGCACCGCTCCCACAGGTTTTGTGTCGTCTGCACATCAGGTGTTCGACCCGGCTCCGATGTGGGAGCGGTGCTTGTCGGATCGCCGCACCGCCGCGAAGGGGAACTCACAAACACTGAAAAACTCAGGGATTGCTCACCAGGCTCAACCACTCGGTAAACAGCCGCACTTTCGACAGTCCCTGCTTGTCGTTCGCCACATCCAGCCAATAGCCATACGGCCCGACCACCTCCACCGGGGTGATGGGCAGCAGGCTGCCATTGGCCAGCTCCCTGACGATCATCTGCCGATCGATCACCGCCAGCCCACCACCGGCCAGCGCGGTGTTGATCACCTGGTCCAATGTGCTGAATTCCAGTCCTTGCCGGGCATCGACATCCTCACGACCCATGGCCGCCAGCCAGTTTTCCCAGACCTTGAGACGCTTGCCGTCATGCAGGATATGCAGCAGGGGAGAGTGGCGCAGGTCCGGCGCCTCGCCGTGTTCGAACAACTCCGGGCTCGCCACGGCAATATGTCGCTCCATCACCAGCAGTTGGCTGCTGCAATGCGCCGCCGCCTCCAGGCCGAAACGGATCTGGCAGTCGACCTCGGCCAGGCTGTCATGACTGGCCTGGTTGGTTACGCTGAGGCTGATATCAGGGTAGCGCTGGCAGAACGCCCGCAGGTGCGCCGACAGCCAGCGGGTGGCCCAGGTCGGTGGCGCGAGGATACGCAGGCGCTGGCGCAGGTTGGGTACGCGCACGGCTTGCAGGGCGCGCTCGACATGGTCGAAGGCATCGCCCAACCGAGGGGCCAGGGCCGTTCCCGATTCGGTCAGCGACAAGCCCCGGGGCGTGCGCACGAACAGCGCGACGCCGAGATAATCCTCCAGTTGCTTGATCTGTCGGCTGACCGCGCCCTGGGTGACGTTCAGGGACGCGGCGGCCTGGCTGAAGCTGCGATGCCGGGCGACTTCCTCGAACACGCGGAGCATGTTCAGCGAGGGCAGTTGACGCATGAAATGGATACTCCGGGCCGGCTGGCACACACCTTGAAAACACCGTGTTGAAGCACGGGGTCGACCAGTGCGGAGTCGGTTTATTGTTGTTCTCGGAAGTGTTTTTTCTGTAGGGGATATCTGACTATCAGCGGGGGGACGATGCAAGCATTGCTTGACGGGAGTGAGTGAAAAAAAACGTCGGGAATGGAAAAAGGTGGGAGAGCCCAGGTGCTCTCCCACAAAGATGCGCAATGAAATGAGCAGGTGATATGTGGCAGCCGACTTGCTGGCGATGAAGGCTGAACAGACGGCGCAAGACTCACCGGCCTCATCGCTGGCAAGCCAGCTCCACATCAGGCAGAACAATCAGAAGTAATAACCGATGTTCACATACAACTGGTTTTTCCAGAGATCGGTACCACCGGCCGCGAGGCTCTGGGTATAGCTGCTGCCCCCGATGTAAGGATCGTTCTTGCCGATCAGCCATTCGGTGGCGACCCAGAATTTGCTCAGCGAAAACGAGGTGCCGAGGATCAGGCGCTGGGAGGTCTTGAAGTCGTCCGCCGATTTGTCGAACGCGCTGTAGTTGGCGTACAGCTTGATCCCGCTGATCTGGTCGAGCAGGTATTTGCCGTCGACGTCGTAGCTCAAGTCGGCGACGTAGAGGTTACCGCGGCTGGCGACGTTGAAGGTGCCGTCATAGCCACCGAAGGTCACCACCTCGTTGCTGCCGGGATTGCGTGGTGACATCTGCTGGCGCGCCGCCTGCAATTGCAGGCCCCACGGACCGTCCTTGCCCAGGTAGTGGATGGCCACGGCATTGCGCCGGCCGTCTTCGCGGGTGTCGCGGTTCTCCAGGGTCGAGGTCAGGCCCGAGATCCCCACCTCGGACTTCCAGTTACCCAGTTGCATGGCTTTGGCCAGGCGCACCACCGCGGTGTTGTGCTCCTGGTTGTTGCTGCCATCGGTCACATAGCTGTCGGCCCGGGAGACCACGCTGGAGTAGGTGTCGCCGTTGCTGGTGCCACGCCCTTGCAGGGCCGGGCGCAGGTAGAAGCCGGCTTGCAGGTTCCAGTCGCCGCTCTGCTGGATGTACTTGGCGCCGACCTGTTCCACGTCTTCCAGGCCGACCACGTTGCCCAGGGTTTCATAGAAGGTGCTGCCGAAGTAGGGTTGCAGGCCGAATGGAATCTGGTTAAGGCCGACCTGCACCTGCTGGTCCGGGTTGAATTTATAGCCGACCCAGGCGGTCTCGGCGAACTGCACCGCGCCGATGCGATCGGTGTACTGGTAGGGGTAGGAGCGTCCGTAGAAACGGTACTTGGCGGCGGCGATCCAGGTGTCGGAGTTGTACTTGGCGGTGATGAACGCGGTGTCGAAGTTGAACTTCTGGATATCGCGATCCGGCGCGTAGTCCCAGCGATAGCGGATGGCGCCGCCGATGTCCAGGTTGTCGGTGACCTGGATCGCCATCGCGGGCGTGGATAGGGCGCCCAACAGCGCCAGCGGGGTCAATGAGCGCAAGGCCCGGGTGGTGTTCAAGTTCATGGTCGCTCCGTCTCTTCTCTAGGTTTATTGTTGGCAACAGCCATCCCGGCCACGGCAAAAGCGCGGTCTGGATGAAAGGGGTAGGGCCCGCTACGACGAAGCTTGCGAACAGCCTCCAGGTGGTAGCGGGCCGCGTGGGTCAGGCGCCGGCGGCACTCAGGCCCGCTGCCGGTCCCGCCTGGGTTGGCGGTCGCACCGAAGCCCCGGGCGCGGCGGCCAGCAGGGTCTGGGTGTAGGCGTGCCGAGGTTGCAACAGCACCTGTTCGGCGCTGCCGTACTCGACCACTTCGCCCTGGCGCATCACCGCGATGTGATCGCTGATCTGCGCCGCCACGCGCAGGTCGTGGGTGATGAACAGGATGCTCAGGTTCAGTCGCTGCTGGAGTTCGGCGAGCAACTCCAGCACCTGTTTCTGCACCGAGACATCCAGTGCCGAAACGCTTTCATCGGCAATCAGGACCTGCGGGCGCATGGCCAGGGCGCGGGCGATACCGATGCGCTGGCGCTGGCCGCCGGAGAACTGCCTTGGCTTGCGTTTCAGCGCGTCGCGCTTGAGGCCGACCTGCTCCAGCAGGTCGCCGGCTTCGATCCACGCCTCCTTGGCCGACAGGCCGCGCAATTGCGCGGCGCGGGCGATGATGTCGCCGACCCGATGGCGCGGATTGAGCGAGCCGTAGGGGTCCTGGAAAATCATCTGGATCTGCCGCCGCCCCCGGGCCAGCGCCTCGCCCTTGAGCGCGAGGAAGTCGCTGTCGCCGAGCCAGACATGGCCGCTGTCGCTGTCCACCAGGCGGATCGCCGCCTTGACCAGGGTGCTCTTGCCCGAGCCGGACTCGCCGACAATCGCCAGGGTCTTGCCCCGTGGCAGTTGCAGCGAGACATCCTTGAGCGCGCAGACCTGGCGGCCTTCGACGTGGTAGGTCTTGTTCAGGTGTTCGATGCGCAGGGCGATCTCACCGTCGGCGCAGGGTGCATGCAGCTCCGGGTTCAGTGCCGGGACCGCGGCGATCAACTTGCGTGTGTAGGCGTGGCGGGGCGCCTGCAGGACCTGGTCGCGTTCGCCGATCTCCACCAGCCGGCCACCTTCCATCACCGCGATGCGGTCGGCGATTTCCGCCACCACGCCGAAATCATGGGTGATGAACAGGATGCCGTGCTGGCCGCGCCCACGCAGTTCGCGGATCAGCTTGAGGACCTGGGCCTGGGTGGTGACGTCCAGGGCGGTGGTCGGCTCGTCGGCGATCAGCAGGTCGGGGTTCATCGCCAGGGCCATGGCGATCACCACCCGCTGGCATTGGCCGCCGGAGAGTTGATGAGGAAAGCTGTGGGCGATCCGTGGCGGCTCCGGCAACTGGGTCGACTCGAGCAACGCGAGCATGCGTTCGCGGCGCTCGGCCGCGCCCATCCGCGGGGCGTGGATCTCGAAGATCTCCTCCACTTGCCGGCCGATACGGATCGCCGGATTGAGGGCCGCCATGGGCTCCTGGAAGATCATCGCGATGCGGTTGCCGCGCAGGCCGCGCAACTGCGCTTCAGGCATGTTGCAGATGTCCTCGCCGAGGAAATCGATCCGCCCTTCGCTGTGGCGCAGGCCCTTGGCGTAGTCGCCCATGATGGCGCCGGAGAGCACAGATTTGCCCGAGCCGGACTCGCCGATCACGCAGAGGATTTCACCCTTGCGCACGTCCAGGTCGATCTTCTCTACCGCATGGCGGCGGTCCGCGCCTGGCGGCAGTTCGATGGACAGCCCCTCGACGCGCAATACTTGTTGGCTGCTCATACTCAACTCCTTGTGCCTTTCTGGGCGTGTTCGTCCAGGCCGTCCGCCAGCAGGCTGAGGCCGAGCATCAGGGTGGAGATGGCAATGCACGGGAAGATCACCAGGTGCGGGAAGGCGATGGCCATGCTGCGGCCTTCGTTGATCATGCCGCCCCAGTCCGGGGTCGGCGGTGGCAGGCCGAGGCCGAGGAAGCCGAGGGCACCGATCATGATCGCGGTGTAGCCGATGCGCAGGCAGAAATCGACGATCAGCGGGCCGCCACAGTTCGGCAGGATTTCCACGGTCATGATCCGTAGCGCGCCTTCGCCCTGGGTGATGGCGCTGAGTACATAGTCGCGTGAACGCAGGTCCATGGTCAGGGCGCGCATGATCCGGAAGATCGCCGGGGCGCTGGTGAAGGTCACCGCGATCAGGATGTTCAGCGCCGAGGCGCCGAGGGCGATGATGATCACGATGTACAGCACCAGCACCGGGAACGACAGCACGGTGTCGGCGATATAGGACAGGACCGAGTCGACCCAGCCATTGAAGTAGCCGGCGCACAGGCCCATGGCGATGCCGAAGGCAAACGCGGTGAGGGTCGCCAGGGTCGACCAGAGCAGCACCGTGCGGGTGCCCCAGATCAGCCGCGAGAGAATATCGCGGCCCAGTACATCGGTGCCGAGCAGGAAGGTCTGGCCGCTGCCGTCGTCGCTGAACGGCGTCAGCAGCGGGGTGAAGCTTTCCAGCGGGTCATGGGGCGCCAGCCACGGGGCGAAGATCCCGAGGATCACCCAGCCGCCCACCAGGCACAGGCCCAGGGCCGCCAAGGGGTTCTTGAAAGCATGCAGAAGATTCATCGGGCACTCCCGCCGAGGCTGCGCAAGGTGATGCGCGGGTTGAGCCAGGTATAGGCCAGGTCGGAGAAGATCTTGGTCGCGCCGACCACCAGCGCGCTGATCATGGCGCAGGCCTCGATCAGGTAGACGTCATGGTTCAGGGAGGCGGTGTAGAGCAGCGAGCCGAAGCCCTTGTAGGCGAAGAACACCTCGACCACGATGACGTTGGACAGCAGCCACGGGATGTACAGCATGATCACCGTGATCGGCGCGATCAGCACATTGCGCAGCGCATGGCGCAGCACGATACGCGCCGTCGAGGCGCCCTTGAGGCGGGCGGTACGGATGTACGGCGCCTGCATCACTTCGACCATCGAGGCGCGGGTGATCCGCGCCAGGTAGCCGACGCCGAACAGGCACAGCACCATCAGCGGCATCGCCAGTTGCAGGGCGCTGAAACCGTCGCTCATGCTGCTTACGCCCGGCAGCCAGTTGAGCCAGAAGACGAAGATCGCCGAGACGAACACCGCACTGGCGAAGTCCGGGATCGAGGTGGTGACGATGGACAGGAACGACACCAGGCGGTCCAGCAGCGAACCCTGGCGAATCCCGGCCAGCACGCCGAGGGTCAGGGCCACGGGGACCATGATCAGCAAGGCGAGACCGGCGAGCATCAGGGTCTGTCCCAGGTTGGGCAGCAGCAGGTCCATCACCGGCTCGCGAAAGTGCACCGAGGTGCCCCAGTGGCCGCTGACGAAGTCCTTCAGCCAGATCAGGTAGCGCCACAGGAACGGCTGGTCGTAGCCGTGCTCGGTGAGCCAGGCGGCGCGTTGGTCGGCGGCGGAGTAGGGACCGAGGACGTTGATCGCGACGTCCTCGATGTTCAGCTCCAGGGCGAAAAAAACGATCAGTGACACCGACAATAAAGTCGCTGCCAGGGCCAGTAGCTTGCGCCACAGAAAATCAGCCATGTTTGCATGCTCCGGCTATACAGTTGCCGGCTCGCCGCACGGGGTGGGCGAGCTCATTGTTTCAGAGGTCGGATCAGGCGCTGAGCCAGGTTTCGTTCATCGGGTAGAAGTCCGATGGGTGGACCTGGAAGCCTTGGACCTTCTGTGACGTGGCGGTGAACTTGTCGGCCCAGAACGGCTGGATGATGACGCAGGCGTCCTGGAGGATCTGCTCCACACTTTGCATCGCCAGGGCGCGCTGTTTCGGATCGACGATGCCCATGGCCTTGTCCAGGGCGGCATCAAAGGCCGGGTCGTGGTAGTGGCTTTCGTTCCAGGCACCGCCGCCGCGGTAGGCCAATTCCAGGGACATCACCCCCAGCGGGCGATGGGCCCAGTAGGTGAGGCTGAAGGCGGCCTTGTCCCAGATCGGCCAGTACTGGGTGGCGGGAATCACCTTGAGGTTGATGCGGATGCCGGCTTCCAGGCAGTTCTGCTGGAGGATCTGCGCGGTGTCCTGCTCGTAGCGGCCCTGGGTGTTGCCGACGATCAGGTCGATGTCGATGCCCTTGGGGTGTCCGGCTTCGGCCAGCAGCGCCTTGGCCTGGGCCACGTCGCGGGCGCGCTTGGGCAGCGGGAAGTATTCCGGGTGCGACGGCGCCACATGGTGGTCCTCGCCCAGGGTGCCCATGCCGCGATAGGCGATCTTGAGCATTTGCGCGTTGTCGGCGCAGAGCGCCACGGCCTTGCGGATGCGCAGGTCGTCGAACGGCTTCTGGTCCACGGCCATGCGCATCACCACGGTCTGCGCCGATTTGCAGGTCAGCAGCTTGGCGTTGGGCAGGCGCTTGGCCAGGTCCAGTTCGGCCACGGTGACGCGGTACAGCACGTCGACTTGCCCGGCTTGCAGGGCGGCCAGTTGGGTGGACACGTCGGTGCCCATGTCGACATACCGCAGCTCATCCAGGTAGGCCGGCTTGCCCCAGTAGTCGGCGCGTTTGGCGAAGGTGGCTTGCTTGTTCACGGCGAACGAGGTGAGCGCGAAAGGACCGGTGCCGAGCGGGTTTTTCGACCAGTCGTCACCGGCCTTGAAGCTGCGATGGACGATGGCGCAGGTGAAGGCGTTGAGCATTTCCGGAATTGCCAGGATCGGCCGCTTGAGCACCAGCTTGAACTGGTAAGGCCCGAGTTTTTCGAATGAAGCGATGTCCTGGAACGCGGTGCGATTGACCGACTTGGACTCGGCGCCGGTCCAGCGTTGGAAGTTGTGTTCGACGTCGTCGGTGTTGAAAGCGTCGCCGTTGCTCCACTTGACGTCCTGGCGCAGGTTGAAGGTCCACTCCTTGAGGTCGTCCGAGGGCTTCCAGCTTTCGGCGAGGTAGGGATGAGTGATGTTCTGCGCATCGACCCAGGTCAGGTATTCCAGGCTGTTGCGCATCAGGTTCGAGGCTTCGATCCAGGTGATGAGCATCGGGTCCTGGATTTCCTGGATCGCGCAGGCAAAGCGCAGACTGCCGCCGCCGCGTGGGGTGGCGAGCTCGGCGGCCTGGGCCGAATCACCGAACAGCACCGGGCCGAGGAAGCTGCCGGCGCTGGCAGCGGTGATACCGAGCAGGGTGGCGGTGTGGAGGAATTGCCGGCGGCTGATCTGGCCGCGCTTGGCTTGGGTGCACAGGTCATCCACGGCTGGATGCGGCGCGGAGCCGTCCAGGGTAGTCAGGTCTTTCATGAGCCTCTCCGATACTGGGGCGTAAGTGCGTCTTTTGGGTGCCACTGCGAACAGAGGGTTGGCAGCTAGCGCTGGCGATCCAGGGCGGACCCGTGATCGGTCAGGCAAAACGTCGACGGCAGATCAAAGCGCGGAGCATTCAGGAGGCGGGACGTGGGATAGGACATGGTGCGGTTCTCGTGTTGTTTTTATTTGAGATGCTCGCAGTTTTGTCATCTGGCTGCGGATGAACAAACGATAAATTCAGCGTAGGAAAATTCCTAAAACGCACATTACTGATTGTCCGCCCGCGCCAGACACGCTCCTGGTGGTTTCACGAATCCATGCCGCAGGGTTCAACTCGGCAGCAGGCGCGGGTCGAACGGATAGTCCGAGAGCAGCTCGATACCGTGTTCGTGGATATAGATCTGCTCTTCGAGCTTGACCCCTTCGCCGCCTTCGTCGTGGCCGATGTAGCTTTCCACGCAAATGGTCATGCCCGCCTCGAAGACCCCGTCATAGCCCAGTGCATCGATGTCCTCGCGGTGCACCACGTAGGGGTATTCACCGGTCATGCCAACCCCGTGGGCCAGGGCGAAATAACGGTTGGCCTTGTAGTGGTCGGGGATTTTCCAGGCCAGCTCCGCATACTCCTTGAAGCTGCGTCCGGCCTTGAGCATTTCCATATTGGTCTGCACCTGCTCATAGGCCAGCTTGTACAACTCCTGCTGCTTGCGCGTGGCGGCCTGTTCACCGCAGAGAAAGGTCCGCGAGAAATCCGCGTAGTAGCCGAAACGACCGACCACATCGGTGTCCAGCGCCACCAGGTCGCCGGCTTCGATGGGTCGCGTGCTGCATTCCTGGAACCAGGGGTTGGTGCGCGGTCCGGAGGACAGCAGGCGGGTTTCCACGTAGTCGCCGTCGGTGGCGATCACATGCTGGTGCAGGTGCGACCAGAGTTGGTTTTCGCTGATGCCGGGCTGGAGTTTGCTTTCCATCAGCCTCACGCCGGCCTCGGTGGCGCGCAGGCTGGCGCGGATCATCTTCAGCTCGTTCGCTACCTTGATGCAGCGTGCGCGTTCCAGCGGTTCCTGGGCATCGAAGACCTGGTAGCCGAGCTTCTGCAACTCGAAGGCCGCCGCCGAGGTGGCGCTCTCGATGGCGATGCGCTTGCCGCCGCCGCATTGGCGTACCAGGTCGTCGATTTCGGCGGCCCAGTCGGCGGTGACATTGCTCAGGAAACTGTCGCAGAAGTAGTAGGAGATGGCCTTGGCCGGCCGTACTTCATCGACAGTGTTCAACGACTCGGCCAGGTGCAGGCAGCCACCGAATTCGAAGACCACCACCGGGCCTTCGGCGGGGATAAAGGCGTAGCGGGCCGGGTTGCGTGCCGAGTACACCTGCATGTTGCGCGAACCGGTGGCGTAGCGCATATGGGTCGGGTCGAACAGCACACAGGCGGCGTAGTCGCGCTTTTTCAGCTCGTTGCGCACCCGTTGCAGGCGGTCCAGCTGGATCTGCTGGATCTCGGCGTAGGTGGGTTCGCAGTCGGCGGGGTGGCGGTTGGGGCCGGAAAGACTCATGGGGTGTTCCTCGCTGATACCGGTCGGTGATGAAAATAGGTTCTTGTGAGCACTGAGGTGCTTTCTGGGCGTGGCGGCGTCTCGAAGGCGCAACGAAACCTGTAGGAGCCCGTGTGTTCAGTCGAGCAATTGGTCGCTGCGCACCCGGCTGCGTTCGGCTTGCAGATGGGCTTCGGAGAGCCGCCCGTAGAGCTGCTTGGTGCGTTCGGCGCGGCCAATGATTCCGGGCTTTTCCGAGTAGGCGAAGATCGCGGTATTGCGCTCGATTGCGCCTTCGACACGGGTCACCCGGTGCACCGAAAAGCGGCCCTTGAAGATCTGCAGGTCACCGGGATTGAGTTCCAGGTATTTCACCCGGCTGCGATCCTCGCCCCGTACCACCTGGCCCACCGCGCCGAGGTTTTCCGCCGTGCGCGAGCGGATCATCGGCGCGTACTCGAACAGGCCGCCGGCCTCGGGCTTCTGGGTCATCATGCTGACGATGAATTCGTTGGTGTCGAAGTGCCACGGCTGCTGGGTGCCCTCCGGCATCACGTTGATCACCAGGCCGGCAAAGGGGTCGGCGTATTCGAAAATCTCCGGTTCCCCCAGACAGGCGCCAATGAAACGTTTCATCATCGGCGAGACGTAGAGCCGGTGAATAATCGCGTCCGGGGCGATCATGTCGCGCGTCACGAAGCCGCTGGTGCGCTCCATGAAGGTGCGGCGCGGGTCTTCGGCCGGCAGCGAGGGATCGTCTTCGGTGAAGTAGGCGTTGACCTTGCGTACCGAATAAAACGTCTTGTCCGAGAGTGCCTGGCCTTCGAGGCGGGCCTGTTCCAGCACTTCGGGGCGCAGGAAGTTCTTCAGCAGGCAGCAACCGTCGACGGCCAGTTCGGCGCGGGCGTGATCGATCAGCGCCTGTAATTGGACATGGCCCGAATCATGAATGGGATAACGTTCGGTGTTGACGATATCGCAGATATCACCGACTTCGGCATCGGCAAGTTGAAGGCTCATTTCGGGCTCCTGAAGTTAACGATCATTGGTCGCCAGTGCAAGGTTCGAAGTTGTCTCGGCGTTGAATCGATAGTTGCTTAAAAACAGGAATAATAGAAATGATGAGTTACGATCGAATCCATCGGTGGGAGCGATAGTTATGTCAGGTCATCTGGACGGAACATTGCTCAAGGTGTTTGTCGCCATTATTGAATGCCAGGGGTTTTCGGCGGCGGCCGCGCGCCTGCATAAAACCCAGTCGACCATCAGCCAGAGCCTGCAACGGCTGGAAGAGGTGGTGGGCACGCCGTTGATCCACCGCACCAGCCGCAGTATCAGCCTGACCCCCAGCGGCGAGACCTTCCTGATCTATGCGCGGCGCATCCTCAAGCTGCACAACGAGGCGATCAACGCCGCCCATCTACCCAATGACCTCGCCTGCATCCATGTCGGGATGCCCGAGGATTACGCGCAATATTGCCTGGCCGCAGTCTTGCGCGATTTTCGCGAACACTTTCCCAAGGTCCGTCCGGACGTTTGCTGCGAAGCCTCGGTGGCCCTGGTCGGGCGCTTGCAGCGCGGTGAGTTGGACCTGGTACTCGGGGTGCAGCACGCCAACCTGCAGCCAGGTGAATTTCTCTGCGATGAGCCGCTGGTCTGGGTGACTGCAGATGCCCGTTCCTGGGCCGACGACCAGTCGCTGCCGCTGGCGGTCTATGCCGAAGGCTGTGCCTTTCGCGCCAATGCCATCGACGCCCTGGCCGAGGCTGGCCGTTCCTGGCATGTGGTTTACACCAGCCAGAGTCCGCGGGGGATCGGCGTGGCCATCGAGGGCGGTGAAACGGTCGGGGTGACCGCCCGCCGGCTGGTACCGGAAGGCTGGCGGATTCTGGATGAGCGGGACGGCTTCCCGGCCATCGAACCGGCTCGCTTGATGCTCTGGCGTTCGTCGGCCTGTCTGGAACCGGGGCTCGACGCGATGGTGGAGATGCTCGGGCGCCAGTTGCTTCGTTCAGATCGGTTTCTGGAGCAGCGGTCGACGGCGCTGGTGGCGAGCCATGACCTGCAGTAACAGCAGGCTGGCGAGGACCCAGCCGGCGATCCAGGCATGGATGATGGCGAACGAGCCGCCGGCTTGCAGCAACAAACCGTTGGCCCAGTTCGCGCTGGCGCTGCCCAGGCCGTAGCCGACCATGCTCAGGCTGACCACTTGCAGGCTTTGCACCGGTGTCAGGCGAGCACTGAGATAGGCGGCCATCAGCCCCCAGACTGGAAAGTAGAACAGCGCGAACAGCCCGGCGGCCAGCCAGATCAGCAGCAGACCGGGGTGCAGCAGCAGGCCGAGCATGGCCAGGCCGAAGGCACCGATGCTGATAGCCATCACCCGCAACGCCCCCCAGCGGTCAGCCAGTGATCCCAACGACATCCCGCCCAATGCGCCACAGGCGCCGATCAAGGTCCAGAGCGAGCCGGTGACCTGCGGGCCGGCGTCCAGGCGTTCAGTGACGAAGGCCGAGAGGAAATTGAGGAACGGGCCGCTGATGCTGCCGATAAAGCCACTGAGCAGCAGGATATGCAGGGCGACGGGTTGCTCCACGCATAAGCGCAGCCACTGTCGGAGCACCCGACCCAATGAGGTGCCCGCCGTGGCGCGGGTGTCCGGCTGGCGGCCGAGGGGCGCCAGGGCCCAGAGGGTCAGCAGGGTGACGATCGATGTGAGCCCGGCGCAGATCAGCCAGAAAGCGCCCAGGGAAATACCCTGGAGCACGGCGATCAGGATGCCGTTCAGGCAGATGGCGAAGGCCGCCCCGGAGGAGGCCAGGCCCAGCACTCGGCTGCGGTGGGACGCGGGAATCACTTCGCCGGCCAGGGCGGCAATCGCGTTCCAGTTGGACACCGCGCAGGCCGAAACCAGCGCCAGGCAGAGGGCGAAGGGCAGGGCCCAGGGCGTGGCGACCGCCAGCGCCAGCAACGCCGGGCTGAGCAGCATGGTCAGGCGCACCATGTTCAGGGGGCTGATCCAGGCAGCGGCGATCCCGCTGGCAATCGAGGCGCCCATATAGAAGAGTTGCAGCAACGCGGCAATTGAGGCCGCCTGGCTGTAACTCAGGGAGAAGTGCTGGCGGATCTCGGGTAACAAGGCGGAATAAAGGAAGACACTGAAACCGTGGGTGCTGGCGTTGCAGCAGGTAAATATAAAGGCGAGCAGGCCGAGAGTTCTTGTTGGCGTGTTTTTAATCACTGTCATTGCGTGGCCTGGAAAAGTAAGTTATCGGAAAGAGGTGCTGCACAATGGGGCGAAAGTGGCTGTGGCGCCCAATGTAAGTGCGTGGAAATTTTTCATTTAAAGTTACAGGGCAGGGTAGCGTTTATAAGTTGAAAAGAACCAGTGCTGAATACTCATGAGGGGTGTGCGAAATACGCGTGCTATTTATCTTGCAGCGACGGTTTTCTTACAAAAGCGACATTTGATCGCAACCTGCTTCGTCGCTGATCTTGAGAGCACAACGGAACCTGTGGAAGCCTGGCTTGCCAGCGAAGCTTTTAGCGATCTTGAGGGCCCCTTCGCTGGCTCGCCAGGCTCCCACAGGATGTGTGTCGTGCTCTGGATCTGCGGCAGGTTCGTGTTTTGAGGCGGCGTACAGGATTCTGATTTTTGTAGGACGATAGACAAAAAGGAATGTTACCCACCCCTGGCCCCATGCGATGCTTGTGGTTGTCCGCCCTTGGTGAGTGCCTTTTCTTGAAACGCAAAATGCCCGCGCTCAATGCGCTCAAAGCCTTCGAAGTGGCTGGCAGCACCGGCAGCTTTACCCGCGCCGCCGAGCTGCTGAACGTGACCCAGAGCGCCGTCAGCCGCCAGGTCCGTCAGCTTGAGGAGCAACTGGGCGAAAGCCTGCTGGAGCGTCGTCATCACCACCTCGAATTGACCAGTGCCGGGCGGGTGTTGCTGCGCGCGCTGCATCAGTCTTTCGACAAGATCGAGATGACCGTGCGCGGCATCCAGGAGAAGAACCACGCCAACCGCCTGCGCATCAATGCGCCGCCGACCTTTACCAGCCGCTGGCTGCTACCGCGCCTGGGGCGTTTGCGTCAGCAGCATCCGGGATTGGAACTGAGCATCACCACGCGGCTGCAGGACAGCCTGGCCGAGACCAGTACCCTGGATTGCGCGATCCGTTTCGGCGATGGCGAATGGGATGGCTTGGACAGTTCGTTGTTGATGCATGAGCGGCATATTGCCGTGTGTTCGCCGAGCCTGTATGCCCGAGAGTTGAGCGGGCAGGAAGAGATCGACCTGAACCGCCTGACCCTGCTGCATGTGCTGGCCAAGGAGGACCAGCGCTACCTGACCTGGAAACACTGGCTGGACGCGGCGCGGATCAGTGGCGTGGAGACCTTGAGCGGTTATGAGTTCGATCTGCTGGACCTGGCGATTCGCGCGGCTATCGACGGCCTGGGTATCACCATCGCCGACTGGCACATGGTGGCCGGCGAACTGGCCTGCGGGCAGTTGACCCAGGTGCTCAATGTGCATGTCGACGGGCACCAGTCCTACTGGCTGGTGACCCGCCAGGAGCAGACGCAGATCCCCCAGTTGCAGATTTTCAGCCAGTGGCTGCAGGAAGAACTGCAACTGGCGCGGCGACAATTGGAGCCTTCTACCCCGGTGATCATGCCTGCCCGTTAAAGAGGGGGCAGGGCTGTTTTGGTGGCGAGGGGGCTTGCCCCCGCTCGGCTGCGAAGCAGTCGTAAAACCGTCTGACGCATTCTGTCTGAATGTGCTGAATTGCCTGGTTTCAGGGCCGCTTCGCGCCCCAGCGCGGGCAAGCCCGCTCGCCACAAGTGCGATTTATCTATGACATAGCAGGTAACCTGCATTTTTTGAATGTTTACCGCTTGAATTAATCGTTTGTTCATCCCGCGCCGGATGACAAGACTGCTGGCTCTCAGATAAGAAAAGTACGAGAACCCGTAGATGTCCACCCAGCGCAATTTTGTTAACGGTCAGTTCGTCGAGCCCGCCGGCTCCGCCCGGATCGCGGTCTACAACCCGGCCACCGAAACCCTGATCGATCATGTCCCGGCCGCCACCTGCGGCGAAGCGGTCGAGGCCGTCGAGGCCGCCGCCTCCGCCCAGAAACTCTGGGGCAAACTCACCAGTATCGAGCGCGCCGAGCATCTGCGCAGCTTGGCCAGCGCCCTGGAAGCCTGCGCCGAAGACATCGGCCAGGCCCTGGCGGCGGAGTCCGGCAAGAGCGTCGCCGACGCCAGCAATGAAGCCCGTTATGCCGCGCAGATCACCCGCTACCATGCCGAATGGGCACGGCGCATCGAAGGCGAGATCATTCCCAGCGATACCCCGGATGAAAACCTGTTCCTGCAGCGCGAGCCCATCGGCGTCGTCGCCTGCCTGATTCCGTTCAACTACCCGGTCTACACCCTGCTGCGCAAGATCGCCCCGGCGCTGATCGCCGGCAATACCGTGGTGGTGCGTCCGAGCAACAACACGCCGATCTCGGCATTTGAAATCGCCCGGGCCGTGCAGCAATCCGGCCTGCCCGCCGGTGTGGTGAATATCCTGACCATGGACCACGATACTGCCGCCAGCGTCTGTACCCACAAGGCCGTCGGCCTGATCACCCTGACCGGCAGCGTCAACGCCGGGCGCATCGTGCTCGACTACTGCAAGGCCAATATCGCCAAGCCGTCCCTGGAACTGGGCGGCAAGACCCCGGCGATCATCGAGGCCGATGCAAACCTGGCACAGGCCGCCAGCGCCATCGTCGCCTCCAAGACCACCCACTGCGGTCAGCTGTGTACGGCAGTGGAGCGGGTCTATGTCCACGAAAGCGTGCACGACCGTTTCCTCGTCCTGCTGAAAGAGAAAATCAGCGCGGTGCGGTTTGGTGATCGAGCGACGGATGCCAGCCTGATGGGACCGCTGGTCAATGCCAGTTCACGGCGCAATATCCACGCCATGGTCGAGCGCGCCGTGGCTGCGGGTGCGGTGCTGGAAACCGGTGGCGTGATCCCCGAAGGCGCCGGGCATTTCTACCCGCCGACCCTGCTCAGCGGTTGCCGCCAGGACATGGAGGTCGTCCAGGAAGAAATCTTCGGCCCGGTTCTGCCGGTGCTCAAGTACCGTGATATCGACGAGGCGCTGGCCATGGCCAACGATCACCAGTTCGGCCTGTCGTCGGTGCTCTATACCGAGAACTACCGCACGGCGATGAAAGTGGCGAATGCCATCGAGTCCGGCGAGCTCTATGTCAACCGCACCCCGGCCGACCCCTACCAGGGATTCCACGCCGGCTGGAAGCGTTCCGGCCTGGGTGGCGATGACGGCAAGCACGGCATGCTCGAGTTCACCCAGACCCGGCTGGTGGTCATGAAGTACTGAGGCAGGCGTTACGCGACACGCTACTCCAATAACAACAATCGATAGAGAAGGGCGACCGTGCACTGCCGGATCGCCCGAGGTCCCTGTACATGTCCAAGCCTGCTGCTGTTCAGGTTCACGCCGCCGCCACGTCCGCCAAAAGCGACAAGGGCAGTCGTTATTTCCAACTGATGTTGCTGGTGCTGGCCGCCGGGGCGATCTACCCGATCCTCTACCTGCGCCAGGTCTACCAGACCACCATGCTCGAAGTGTTCCATATCAATCACAGCGAGCTGGGTTACCTGTACTCGATGCTCGGTACCCTCTTCCTGCTCAGCTACCTGCCCAGCGGCTGGCTGGCGGATCGCCTGGCGCCGCGTTTGCTGATCTTCTTCTCGCTGGTGGCCACCGGCTTGCTGGGTATCTGGTATTCCACCGCACCGTCCATGACCGGTCTGATGATCATCTTCGGCTGCTGGGGGCTGACCACCGGCCTGACCTTCTGGGCCTCGGTGCTCAAGCGGGTCAAGATGATCGCCGAGGCCTCCGAGCAGGGGCGTTTTTTCGGCATCCTCGACGGCGGTCGCGGCCTGGTGGAAGCCATGCTCGCCACTGTGGCACTGGGGTTGTTCGCCTACGCCACCGAGACCCGCAGCGAGTCGGCCGCCGAAGGCTTCAAGCATGTGGTCTACCTGTACTCCTTCACCTGTATCGCCATCGGTTGCGTGTTGGTGTCGCTCAAGGACCCCCAGTCCGTGGCGGCCGTTGAAACCCAGGAAGAAAAGGCCTCGCACAGCCTGCTCGGCGACCTGGCCTTCCTGGTGAAGATTCCCGAGTTGTGGCTGGTGACCGCCATCGTGTTCTGCGGTTATCACATCTTCTGGGCCACCTACAGTTTCTCCGACTACCTGCAAGGCAGCGGCATGACCGCGGTCATGGCCGGCACCATCACCACCATCAAGTTGTGGATGCGCCCCATCGGCGGTCTCGGCGGCGGCTACCTGGGTGACAAGTTCTCGAATATCTCGGTGCTGATCGTCGCGCTGCTGCTGGCGACCCTCGGCATCCTCGGGCTGATCGTCTTCCCGGCGCTGGGCAGCATCGGCCTGCTGGTGGCCACGGTGATCTTTATCGGCTTGATGACCTACGCCATTCGCGGCTTGTACTGGGCGATCCTCGACACCTGCAAGATCCCGCTGCGGATCACCGGTCTGGCCATCGGCATTGTCTCGGTGGTCGGCTACCTGCCGGACACCTTTATCCCGTTGATCAACGGTTATCTCACGGAAAACTTCCCTGGCGCCCTCGGTTACAAACTGTATTTCGGCTACATCGCCTTTATCGGCGGGCTTGGAACCCTGGCGGCCCTGGCGCTGCGTGCGCTGATCAATAAAAAGGCAGGTGCCTGATATGAAAATCGTCTCCCTGGAAACCCATATCGTCGCCGTACCGCCGCCGCATATCGGCGGCATGTACTGGCTGTTCGTCAAGCTCAAGACCGCCTGCGGCATCGAGGGCGTCGGCGAGATCTACGCCGCCACCTTCGGCCCCAAGGCCATGGTGCCGATCATCGAGGACGTGTTCGAGCGCTACCTGCAGGACCAGGACCCGCACCATATCGAGCGCTTCTTCCGCCAGGCCTATTCCAGCGGTTTCACCCAGCGTCCGGACCTGACCATGATGGGCGTGGTCAGCGGCCTGGAGATGGCCTGCTGGGACATCATCGGCAAGGCGGCGAACAAGCCGGTGTATGAGCTGCTGGGCGGCAAGGTCAACGAGCGCCTGCGTTCCTACACCTACCTGTACCCGGTCAACAGCCGTGGCGAGTATGACTACGACGACCCGGACCTCGCCGCCGAATGCGCGGTAGAGAACATGAAGCTGGGCTTTACCGCCGTGAAGTTCGACCCGGCCGGACCTTACACCGCCTATTCCGGCCACCAGATCTCCCTGGAAGTGCTGGAGCGCTGCGAAACCTTCTGCCGCAAGATCCGCGAAGCGGTGGGTGACAAGTGCGACCTGCTGTTCGGCACCCACGGGCAAATGGTGCCGTCCTCGGCGATTCGCCTGGCCAAGCGCCTGGAGAAATACGATCCGCTGTGGTTCGAGGAGCCGGTACCGCCCGGCCAGGAAGAGGCGATGGCGCAAGTGGCGGCCAAGACCACGATCCCGATTGCCACCGGCGAGCGGCTGACCACCAAATACGAGTTCTTCAAGCTGCTGCAGGCCGGCGGCGCGTCGATCCTGCAGATGAACGTGGCGCGCTGCGGCGGCCTGCTGGAAGCCAAGAAGATTGCCAGCATGGCCGAGGCCTACTACGCGCAGATCGCCCCGCACCTGTACAACGGCCCGATCGGCGCCGCGGCCAGTTTCCAGCTGGCGACCTGCACGCCGAACTTCCTGATCCAGGAAAGCATCATGACCTGGGGCGGTTTCCACGCCGAAGTGCTGACCAAGCCGCTGCAATGGGAAGACGGCTACATCATCCCGTCCCGCGAGCCGGGCCTTGGCGTCGAGCTGAACATGGACGTGGTGCGCCAGCACACGCCCTACACCGGCCAACGGTTGCACCTGCAAATGGCGCCGACCCCCGCCGATGTGAAAGACACGTCGCCGGCCAGGGGCTGAGCCATCCTGCCGCCCTGGGACAGGGCGGCGTTTTCAACGAATCAGCGGTAACCTGCATGACATACGACTACATCATCGCCGGCGCGGGCGCCGCCGGTTGCATCCTCGCCAACCGCTTGTCGGCTTCGGGGAAATACACGGTCCTGTTGCTGGAAGCGGGCGGCAAGGACGCCTCGTTCTGGTTCAAGATCCCGGTCGGTTTCGCCAAGATGTATTACAACCCGACCTTCAACTGGATGTACTACAGCCAGCCGCAGAAACAACTGCACAACCGGGAAATCTACGCCCCCCGGGGCAAGGTCCAGGGCGGTTCGGGCTCGATCAACGCCATGGTCTATGTGCGTGGCCAGGCCCATGACTTCGATGACTGGGCGGCCAATGGCAATGACGGCTGGGCGTTCAAGGACGTGCTGCCGTATTTCCGCAAGCTGGAAAATCACCCGCTGGGCGATACCGAATATCACGGCGGCAGCGGGCCGATCAGCATCACGCCGATGCAGGGGCATACGCACCCGATCTGCGATGTGTTCCTCAAGGGCTGTGAGCAACTGGGTTACCAGCGCAGCGACGATTTCAATGGGCCGAAGTTCGAAGGGGCGGGGGTCTACGACGTCAATACCCGCAACGGCCAGCGCAGCTCCAGCAGCTTCGCCCACCTGCACCCGGCGCTGAGTCGGCCGAACCTCACCGTCGAGCACCATGCGCTGGTGGAGCGGGTGCTGTTCGACAACGACCTGCGGGCCATCGGCATTTCCATCAGCCAGCACGGCGTGGCGCGCTCGTTCAAGGCCAACAAGGAAGTGATCCTGTGTGCCGGTGCGGTGGATACGCCGAAGATCCTGCAACTGTCCGGGGTCGGCGAGCAGACACTGCTCAGCGAACACCGGGTGCCGCTGGTCAAGCATCTGCCCGCGGTGGGGCAGAACCTGCAGGACCACCTGTGCGTGAGCTACTACTACAAGGCCAATATCCCGACCTTGAACGATGAACTGAGCTCGCTGTTCGGCCAGCTCAAACTGGGCCTGCAATACCTGCTGACCCGCAAGGGCGCGTTGGCCATGAGCGTGAACCAGGCCGGCGGTTTCTTCCGTGGCAGTGAAGAGCAGGCGCACCCGAACCTGCAGATGTACTTCAATCCCTTGTCGTACCAGATTCCGAAGAACAACAAGGCCAGCCTCAAGCCGGAACCCTATTCGGGCTTCCTGCTGTGCTTCAACCCCTGCCGGCCGACCAGTCGCGGCAGCGTGCGGATCGCTTCGAAGAACCCGGCGGATGCAGCGCTGATCGACCCGAATTACCTGAGCACCGAGAAGGATATCGACGAGGTGTTGCAGGGCAGCCGGTTGATTCGCAAGATCATGCAGGCGCCGGCGTTGCGGGCGATTACCGTCGATGAAGTGTTGCCCGGCAAGGCGGTGAATGACGACGCGGCGATGCTGGAGTATTTCCGCGAGAACAGCGGCTCGATCTATCACCTGTGCGGTTCCTGCGCGATGGGTTCGGACCCGCAGGTGTCGGTGGTCGACAAGCGCCTGAAGGTGCATGGGATGAAGGGGCTGCGGATTGTCGATGCGTCGATCTTCCCCAACGTGACGTCGGGCAATACCCATGCGGCGGTGCTGATGGTGGCGGAGAAGGGCGCGGACCTGATTCTCGAGGATGCCTGAACCGCAGTCTGATCCGTGCTGACTCGCCAGCACGGTCATTGTGGGAGCCGGATTTACCGGAGCGCCGGACCGCTGCGAAGAGGCCCTTGAGGGCGGCAAAAGCTTCGCGGGCAAGCTCCGCTCCCACAGTCTTCAGTCATATGGACGGTGCCGGGCGGGATGCGCAGGCGCTGTTCACGCCGTAGTGATTCGTATTGGGCCGCCACAATGCTAAAGTCGCTTCTTTTTTCGGCAGGGAACGGTCATGCGCATGTTAATCGGGACGTTGGCGGTAGTGGCGTTGGCGGGCTGCATGGGGCCAGCCATGAACCAGACCCGTAGTACCGGGCCGACCAAGAGCTTCACGTCGAGCAAGGCCGAGGATGTCGTGGTCCAGTGCATTCAGTTTGCCTGGCAGGACGAGGCGGTGTTCGGTGTGGATGCGGCGGCTTATCTGCAACCCGGCTACAAGAGCGGCTCGACCGTTTATACCCGTGGTTCGGAGTTCTTTGCCGACGTGCGCCACGAAGGTGCGGACACGCGGGTCGACTACTACGCCACCACCAGCAAGCCGATTGGCACGAGAAGGCTGGCGGCGGTGGCGACCTGCCTGTAACGCCACCGGTCTTGGAGACACCGCATCCCCTGTAGGAGCCGGTTTGCCGGCGATGAGGCCCGTGAGTCCTGCATCGACTCTTCGGCCGTCATCGCCGGCAAACCGGCTCCTGCAGGGACCGTGTTTCTCCGCAAGGGTGGGCCAGCGCACCCTTGACCGCCCCCAGCGCGATATTGTGCATCAACCCCCGATACGTCGCCGCATCCAGTCCGGCTTCCTCGGTCCAGGCCGGCAGGTTGTTCAGCAGGCAGAGAAAGGTGCGCACGGTGGTCAGGGCCAGGGTGGTGTCGGTCGACAATCCCAACGGCCCCAGCAACTTGATCAGGTGACTTTCATAACGCCTGCGCAAGACCAGGATCGCCGCCTGGTGCGCCGCTTCCAGGCAGTGGAACTCATGCTCGGCAACCCGGAAGAAATCGCCCTTGGCGCGATGCAGGTCCAGGTGCGCGGCGATCAATTCGTTCAGGCGTTTCTCCGCCGACCGTGCGCTACGCACCGGCTGCGTGACAATCCCCAACAGCTCCAGGTGCAGGCTTTCGATCAGTTCGAAGAGCAAGGCCTGCTTGCTCTCGATATGGTTGTAGATCGAGCCCGCCTGGATGCCCAGGTGCCCGGCCAGCTCACGCAGGCCGACCTGGGCGAACCCGCGCTGGGCAAACAGCGCCACGGCCTTTTCGCGGGTTTGCAGATGGCGCGAGGTCCTGGCCTGAAGCTCGGCTTCAGGCACGGCGGCGAGGGCGCTGCGGGGCATGGCGATCAGCGCTCGTACGTATGGAAGCCGCGGCCGCTTTTACGACCCAGATAGCCGGCGGCAACCATTTCCTTGAGCAACTGCGCCGGACGGTACTTGGGTTCGTCGAAGCCGGAGTGCAGGCTCTCCATGATCGCCAGCAGGGTGTCCAGGCCGATCAGGTCGGCCAGGGCCAGCGGGCCGATCGGCTGGTTGCAGCCCAACTGCATACCGGCGTCGATATCCTCGGCGCTGGCCAGGTCTTCCTGGAGCACGAAGATGGCTTCGTTGATCATCGGGCAGAGGATGCGATTGACCACGAAGCCCGGGCGGTTGCGGGCAGTGACCGCGGTCTTGCCGATCTGCCCGGCCAGGGCCATGGCCTGGGCATGGGTGGCATCGCTGGTCTGCAGGCCACGGATGACTTCCAGCAGGCCCATCATCGGCACCGGGTTGAAGAAGTGCAGGCCGATAAAGCGCCCGGGCTGGTCGATGGCCGCCGCCAGCTCGGTGATCGACAGAGACGAGGTGTTGGTGGCGATAATGCATTCGGCGCTGGCCACTTCGGCCACCTGCCGGAGAATGCGTTTTTTCAGTTCGAGGTTTTCCGTGGCCGCCTCGATCACCAGTTCGGCCCGGGCCAGCACCGCGTAGTCGCTGCTCAGGCTGATGCGGCCGAGGGCGGTCTGTTTGTCCTCGGCGCTGATCACTGCCTTGCGCACTTGTCGGTCAAGGTTGCCGGTCAGGGTCGCCAGGCCTTTGTCCAGGGCCTGCTGCGAAACGTCGATCAGCGACACTTCGAGACCCGCCACCGCACAGACCTGGGCAATCCCGTTGCCCATGATGCCGGCGCCGATCACGGCGATACGTTGAATACTCATGTTCGTTGTCCTTAAACCCGTTCGAAGATAACGGCGATACCTTGGCCGCCGCCGATGCACATGGTGGCCAGGCCGTAGCGGCCACCGGTGCGATGCAGTTCGTGAATCAGTTTGGTGGCGATGATCGCGCCGGTGGCGCCCACCGGGTGGCCCAGGGCAATCCCGGAACCGTTGGGGTTGACCTTGGCCGGGTCGAAGTCCAACTCTTGGCTGACGGCGCAGGCCTGGGCGGCGAAGGCGACGTTGGCTTCGATCACATCCAGGTCGGCCACCGTCAGGCCGGCGCGCTTGAGGGCCAGGCGCGTGGCGGGGATCGGGCCCAGGCCCATCAGTTCCGGCTCGAGCCCGGCATGGGCGTAGGCCACCAGGCGGGCCAGGGGTTTCAGGCCGTCGCTTTGCAACGCGGCACCCGTGGCCAGCAGCAGGGCGGCGGCGCCGTCATTCAGGCCCGAGGCATTGCCGGCAGTGACGGTGCCATCTTTCTTGAAAGCGGTTTTCATCTGCGCCAGCTGTTCCAGCGAAGTCGCCCGCGGGTGCTCGTCGACGCTGAACAGCTGTGTGCCCTTGCGGCTGCGCACTTCCACCGGGATGATCTGCGAGGTGAAGCGGCCTTCCTCGATGGCGCGGCTGGCGCGCCGTTGTTCTTCCAGGGCCAGGTCGTCCTGCATCTGCCGGGTGATGCCATTGCGCTCGGCAATGTTCTCGGCGGTGATGCCCATGTGAATGCCGTGGAACGGGTCATGGAGAATGCCCAGCATATAGTCGATGGCCTGCACATTGCCCATGCGCGCGCCCCAACGAGCCGAGGGCAGCAGGTAGGGGCCGCGGCTCATGGATTCGGCGCCGGCACCGATGGCGATTTCGGCATCGCCGAGCAACAGGGTCTGCGCTGCCGAGACAATCGCCTGCAAGCCCGAACCGCAGAGGCGGTTGACGTTGTAGGCCGGGGTTTCCTTGGGAATGCCGGCGTTGATCGCGGCAACCCGGGACAGGTAGGCGTCCAGGGTGTCGGTGGGGATCACGTTGCCCATCACCACATGGCCGACCCGCGCCGGATCGACGTCACTGCGTTGCAGGGCGGCCTTGACCGCGGTGGTGGCCAGTTCGCTCAAGGGAACGTCTTTCAGCGAGCCGCCGAAGGTGCCGATGGCGGTACGGGCGGCGCTGACGATATACACTTCGGGCTTTGACATGGGGGCAGTCCTGATTATTGTGGGGATCAGCTTGCATGATCCGTGTAGGAGGGAGGCCGTTCATCCAGTGCGGCCAGTCTAGGACCGTCGGTCCACTCGGCCTATGCCGAAACTGCTCAGTAAACCTGTGATTTTTTGCCATATGCAGCTTGGGATTCATGAAAGAAAAACATTCGGTATCGTCCTACTTCATTAAAGCGCTGCTGGTGCGTTTTCTCGACCGCCCGCAGCGCATTGCCGAGCTGCTGCAGGCCGCGGGCTTTGCCGAGCGCTCGCTGGACGAACTGGGTGAGCGGGTTGCGCCCCGGCTGCTGGCGCAACTCTGGCTGACGGTGATCCGCGAGCTGGGTGACGAATTCTTTGGTTTCGACTCCCATGGCATGCCCATCGGCAGCTTCGCCCTGATCTGCCGGGGACTGATCCAGGCGCCGACCGTGGGCAAGGCCCTGGGCCTGTCGCTGGAGTATTTCGCGCTGTTCCTGCGTGATATCGACGCCCAGCTGCAGATCCGTGGCAAGCGGGTGGTCGTGGTGATGCGCACCGAGACCCGGGACCCTTACCTGCAAGCGGTGATCACCGAAACCTTCCTGATCCTGATCGTCGGCCTGATGTGCTGGCTGGCCGGACGGCGTATTCCCATCAGCCGTGCCCGTTTCGCCCATGCTCGTCCGCCGCACGGCGACGAGCATCTGTTGTGGGGCGCCTATGTGGAGTTCGACGCGGCGGTGACCGAGATCGAATTCGAGCGCGAATACTTGCGCTTGCCGGTGTTGCAGGACCGCAAGTCGCTTTACACCTTTCTGCGGGATGCGCCGCAGTCGGTGTTTATCCGCTTCCGTAATCGCGAGGGTTTCAGCGCCCGGGTCCACCAGCGCTTGCGCGCCTGTGGTTACGACCATTGGCCGACCCTGGAGCAACTGGCAGTGGAGTTCGATATCCACCAGGCCAGCCTGCGCCGGGCGTTGCAGCGTGAGGGCTTTTCCTATCAGGAAATCAAGGACGAGGTGCGCCGGGCCATTGCCTTCGAGCGGCTGCGCAGCACCAGCATGAGCATTGCCGATATCGCCCAGGAAGTCGGCTTTCGCGAGCCCAGCGCCTTCCACCGTGCCTTCAAGCAGTGGACGGGGGAGAGCCCCGGGAGTTTTCGTTCGCGCGGGGCGCAAGGATCCGCGCAGCCCTGATGGATTCAGCTATAACCTTCGTTTCATCCATCGCTGTTCTGCAACCAGGCAGGCTTGAGGTGACAGTCAGCGCCGGCCAATCGGCTTCTACGCGGCTTGTGCGGGTCTCAGCAGCTTGATCCACTCGGCCGCCAGGCGATGGCAATCCCCCGGCCAGCGCGCGGTCAGCAGGTTGCCGTCGCGGACTACGAAGCCACGGCCCGGCTTGGCTGCGGAATCGCGCAGCAGCGCGGGTGGGCCCTGGGAGAAGTCTTTTGGACTGGCCAGTGCCGCCTTGATCTCGGACTCTACGGTTCGCGGATAAGTCCGGTAGTAACGGCCGAGCCATGGTGCGGTGATCAGCCAGGCGGCCAGTTCCATGGTGGTGGACAGTAGCGCGGTGACCTTGCGCCCGTGGAGCACCGAGCGCCCGTTGTCGGGGTCGAGGGTGCGGGCCAGCAGCAGCGGGCCGTGGCACACCGAGGCGACCGGTTTGCCGGTTTTGAAGAAGTGCAGGACGATGCGCTTGGCCTCGTCGGACTCCAGCAGGCTGCGCATGCCTTCGGCATGTCCGCCTGGTACGAGCAAACCTTCGAATTGCCCGGGGTCGACCTCGGCGTAGGCCAGCGGTTGGCGGAAGTGTTCGTCGGCAATCATCGTCTTGTAGCTTTGCAAATCGCTGTCGCGGGTCATCAGCATGGGGTTCAGCAGGCCGAAGCCTTGCTCCACCAGACGCGGATCGGCGTAGGCCGGGGCGCCCAAGGGGGTGGCAAAGCGCACCTCAATTCCGGCCCGACGCATGGCCTGCCAGGGCACGCTGCTTTCGGTGGGGTCGTAGTCGGAGTGGGGGAGCAGGACAAGGATCATGCGGGCGGCTCGATTTCTACGGGGTAGAGATCGAGGATAGCAGCAGGATCGTTACCTGGCCGTGCCGGATAACGCTATGAAGTCTGTAGGATATGTTGCAACACGGTGTGCTCCCACAGGACTGTTGTCTTACGCAAATTTTGTGTTCGGCGCAGATCCTTGTGGGAACCGGATTTACCGGAGCGCCGGACCGCCGCGAAGAGGCCCTTGAGACCGCCAAAAGCTTCGCGGCGGTGCGGCGATCCGACAAGCGCCGCTCCCACAGGTTTCCGGTTGCATGCAGACTTTCGGTTCGGCACAGAGATTGTGGCCGGCTTGCCGGCGATGGCGATGTAAGATTCACCGCCATCATCGGCTTTGTCGGGAACTAGCGCTCGATCGCCAGCGCCACGCCTTGGCCGCCGCCGATGCACAAGGTCGCCAGACCTTTTTTCGCATCGCGCTTGAGCATTTCATGCAACAGCGTCACCAGCACCCGGCAACCCGAAGCTCCGATTGGATGACCCAGGGCAATCGCACCGCCATTGACATTGACCTTGGCCGCGTCCCAACCCAGTTCCTTGCCCACCGACAAGGCCTGGGCGGCAAAGGCTTCGTTGGCTTCGATCAGGTCCAACTGGTCGAGGGACCAGCCGGCCTTGTCCAGGCAACGACGGGTGGCACTGACCGGGCCGATGCCCATGATCGCCGGGTCGACGCCCGCGTTGGCATAAGCCGCGATCTTCGCCAGTACCGGCAGGCCTAGGGCCTTGGCCTTGGCGGCGCTCATCAGGATCACCGCAGCAGCCCCGTCGTTCAGCGACGAAGCGTTGCCGGCGGTGACCGTACCGTCCTTCTTGAAGGCCGGTTTGAGCTTGCCCAGCGACTCGGCGGTGGTGCCCGCACGCGGTTGTTCATCGGTGGCGAAGGCCACCGGGTCGCCCTTGCGCTGGGGAATCAGGATCGGGGTGATCTCGTCGACGAAGCGCCCGGCTTCAATGGCGGCAACGGCTTTCTGCTGGGAGGCGGCGGCAAACGCATCCTGCGCCTCACGGCTGATGTCGTACTGGGTCACCAGGTTCTCGGCGGTGATGCCCATGTGGTAATCGTTGAACGCATCCCACAGGCCGTCGCTGATCATGGTGTCGACGATCTGGGCATGGCCCATGCGCAGGCCGGTGCGGGCACCGGGCATCACGTAGTTGGACAGGCTCATGTTCTCCTGGCCGCCGGCGATGATCACCTCGGCGTCGCCGCAGCGAATCGCCTGGGTCGCCAGGTGCAGGGCCTTGAGGCCCGAACCGCAGACCTTGTTCAAGGTCATGGCCGGTACCGCGTGGGGCAGGCCGGCCTTGATCGCGGCCTGGCGCGCGGGGTTCTGCCCGGCGCCGGCGGTGAGCACCTGGCCCATGATCACTTCATCGACCAGCGCACCGTCCAGGCCGGTCTGCTCCAGCAATTGGCGGATCACCGCGGCGCCCAGGTCCACGGCGGAGATATTCGCCAGCGAACCCTGAAAACTGCCTACCGCGGTACGGGTGGCGGCCACAATCACTACGTCTTGCATCGCTTCATTCCTCATCAGGAAAACTGCATTTCAGGCACATGTTCGGGAACAATCAGTTTACCCGCGGTCTTGCTGACAATCTCTTCGACGCTGACGCCAGGCGCCCGCTCCTTGAGAATGAACGCGCCGTTTTCGATTTCCAGGTAGGCGAGGTCAGTCAACACGCGTTTGATGCAGCGCGCGCCGGTCAGCGGCAGGCTGCAGCGCGACAGCAGTTTCGACTCGCCGTCCTTGGACGCATGGGTCATGGTGACGATGATGTTCTCCGCGCCGGCCACCAGGTCCATGGCGCCGCCCATACCCTTGACCAGCTTGCCGGGGATCATCCAGGAGGCGATGTTGCCCTCGACGTCGACTTCAAAGGCGCCGAGCACCGTGAGGTCGATATGGCCGCCGCGAATCATCGCGAAGGATTCGGCGGAGGAAAAGATCGACGCGCCGATACGGGCGGTGACTGTCTGCTTGCCGGCGTTGATCATATCGGCATCGACTTGGTCGTCGGTAGGAAAGGCACCCATGCCGAGCAGACCGTTTTCAGACTGCAGCATGACTTCCATGCCGGCGGGGATGTAGTTGGCGACCAGGGTCGGAATGCCGATGCCCAGGTTCACGTAGTAGCCGTCCTGCATTTCGCGGGCGACGCGCTGGGCCATTTGTTCGCGGGAAAGTGCCATGTTCTTGTTCTCCGTTAGTCGAGGGAAGGGCCGGGGGTCACTTGCGCACGGTGCGCTGTTCGATGCGCTTCTCGAACGTGCCGCAGATGACCCGGTCGACGTAGATGCCCGGGGTGTGGATCTGCGAGGGTTCCAGCTCGCCGGGTTCGACGATTTCCTCGACTTCGACCACGGTGATCTTGCCGGCGGTGGCGGCCAGCGGGTTGAAATTCTGCGCGGTGTGGCGATAGATGACATTGCCGAAGTGGTCGGCCTTCCAGCCTTTGACGATGGCGAAATCGCCGGTGATGGACTCTTCCATCAGGTACGGACGGCCGTTGAACTCACGGGTTTCCTTGCCGTCGGCGACCGGAGTACCGACCCCGGTGGCGGTGAAGAAGGCCGGAATACCGGCGCCGCCGGCGCGCATTTTCTCGGCCAGGGTGCCTTGCGGGGTCAACACCACTTCGATTTCACCGCTGAGCAGCTGTTTTTCGAAGAGGGCGTTTTCACCGACATAGGAGGCGACCACCTTGCGGATCTGCCGGTCTTCCAGCAGCACACCGAGGCCGAAGCCGTCGACGCCGCAGTTATTGGAAACCACGGTCAGTTCGCGAGTACCCTTGCGCTTGA
Organism: Pseudomonas sp. MWU13-2100; assembly: GCF_023242365.1. Classification (GTDB taxonomy): domain Bacteria; phylum Pseudomonadota; class Gammaproteobacteria; order Pseudomonadales; family Pseudomonadaceae; genus Aquipseudomonas. The sequence goes on along the minus strand of NZ_JALLIX010000039.1, from coordinate 9,328 downwards.
TCTCGGCGATCAGGTTCTCGGGGATGCCGCACAGGCCGAAGCCGCCACTCAGGACCGTCATGCCGTCCTCGAGCCCTGCCAGGGCTTCTTCGTAGGAATACACGCGTTTATCGAAACCTGCCATATGCACCATCCTCTTGTTGTTTGTCGGACTCGCCGTTGGAGGTGAGTGTTGCTCTGGAAGATATATTTGTTAAGTTGATTTTTAGGGTCGATTGATTGATAAAGATCAAGAATGCCTTTCCCCTCAGTCGAGACCTCGCTCATGACCGTTAAACAGCTTAGGGCCTTTCTTGCCGTTGCCCAGAGTCTGAGCTTCGCCGTGGCGGGCGAGCGTCTCTATTTGTCGCAATCGGCCCTGAGCCTGACCATCAAGGCCCTGGAAGAAGGCCTGGGCGGGAGGCTGTTCAGTCGCAATACCCGCAATGTCGCCCTGACCCCGGAAGGCGAGGTCCTGGTGCCCCTGGCCCGGCGCCTGATCGCCGATTGGGACAATGCCGAAGATGAACTGCGCCAGCGTTTCACCCTGCAGCGCGGCCGGGTGACCCTGGCGGCGATGCCGTCATTCGCCGGTAACCTGCTACCACCGCTCCTCAAGACCTTCCGGGCACGCTATCCCCAGGTTAATGTCACGGTCAACGATGTGATCAACGAGCAGGTCCTGGAGATGGTGCGTGATGGCCAGGTCGAACTGGGCGTGGCCTTCGAACCGCCGCAGGGCTCGTCGCTGGTGTTCACGTCGCTGTATATCGACCGTTTCGTCGCCGTGGTGCCGGCGGATTCGCCCTGGGTCGATCAGGCGCAGATCGATTGGCCCACCTTGCTGACGCAACCCTTCATTACCCTGCAGCGCCCATCCACGGTGCGGGTGATGCTGGAGGAGCATCTGCGGGCGCGGGACATGAGCTTGCCGGTGGAGTTCGAGAGCCATCAACTGGCCACGGTGGGGCGCATGGTCGCCAGCGGGCTGGGGGTGAGTGCGGTGCCGGCATTGTGCGTCGGGCAGATGCGCGAGCTGGGCGCGCGCTGCATTACTTTGTGCGATCCGGTGGTCGAACGGGCCATCGGTGTGCTGACCAAACCCAGCCATGAGCTGTCGGCGGCGGCCCAGGCATTGTTTGATGTATTGCAGGAGGAAAGATTAAGTTACTTGAATTTCGAAAAATAACTGCGTTGCGTGTGGACCTTTTCCAGCGATGCGCAATCATTACCCCATGAATATCCGAAGGAGGTGTGTATGTTCATCCGGTCTTTGACCCTCGCTGTACTGTCCGTCGTTGCTGCAAGTCCCGTCTGGGCAGCCGATGAGGTGTCTCCGCTGGCGCAGGATCTGGGGAAAAACCGTCCGTTGATCGTGATTGCGCCGAGTACGGCGGATCCCACGTTGGTCAGCCTGAAGAAGGCGATCGATGATCCGGCCAACAAGAAGGACATCGACGAACGTCAACTGGTGCTCTACGAAGTGGCTCAGACCGTCGGCAAGCGCGCGGGTAAATGGATGGAACAACCGGCTACCATGGCGCTGATTCGCGGGCTCAAGCTGGGGGTCACACCGGAGGGCAAGTCCACGGTGATCCTGGTGGGCAAGGACGGCGAACAGAAGATCCTGGAGCACGATGGGCCGATTGCGCTCAAGGATGTGTTCAGTGCGGTCGATGCCTTGCCGGCCTCGGAGAAAGCCGCCGTCGCGCCTGCACCAGCGGCACCACCGGAAGCCAAGCAGGCGAAGGGCGCAAAAGGTGCCAAGGCCGAGAAGGCCGGCAAGCAGGCTGCGCCGCAAAAGGATCTGGAGGACTGATCCTCGGTTGTCTTCATCGGAATTAATCCACAGGGGCACGGCCATGTCGGGTATTCACAAGGCAGCACAAGTCGGTTTCAGCGCTGAAGCCAAAACCTATGCCCATGGTCGCCCTGACTATCCGGTCGAGCTGCTGCCGTGGTTGCACGACAGCCTGGCTGTCGGGCCGGGCGCGCAGGTTATCGACCTGGGGGCCGGCACTGGCAAGTTCACCCGGCTGCTGGCGACAACCGGCGCCACGGTGACGGCCATCGAGCCGGTCGAGGCGATGCGGGCCGAGCTGGTCGCGCGCCTGCCGGCGGTTCGGGCGCTATCCGGGACTGCCGAGGCGATACCGCTGGACTCCGAGGTTGGCGATGCGCTGCTGTGTGCCCAGGCGTTTCACTGGTTTGCCCATGAAGCGGCGCTCGCCGAGATTCACCGGGTCCTCAAGCCGGGCGGACGGCTTGGACTGGTGTGGAATGTGCGTGACGAGTCGGTTGACTGGGTAGCGGCCATTACCCGGATCATTACCCCTTACGAGGGCGATACCCCGCGTTTCCACACGGGTGCCTGGCGCAAGCCATTCAACGGTCACTACTTTTCGGCGCCGGAGTTGAGTTGCTTTGAGTACAGCCATGTGGGCACGCCCGAGGAAGTCATCATCGACCGCTTTCTATCGGTCAGCTTCATTGCGGCATTGCCGACGGCGGAAAAGGCACAGGTCATCGAGCAACTGCATGCCTTGATTCATACCCATCCGGCCTTGCGCGGCCAGGAAACCATCGCCTTTCCTTATCGGACCGAAGCCTATCGCTGCATGCGCCTTGACTGATATCGACTGGCCAGCTTGACGCCCGCTGGTTAGGATCATGCCTTGTCGTGGTTCATGGTCAAGGAACGGGTATGAAGGGTAGTTGTGCGTGTGGGACCGTCGCGTATGAAATCGACGCTATCGATATGCCGATCGGGCATTGTCATTGCCGTACTTGTCGCAAGACCCACGCGGCGGCGTTTACGACCACCGCCGGGGTCAAACGCGAGCATTTTCGCTGGCTAAAGGGCCAGGAAAGGCTGGCGGCTTATGAAGCCTCTCCGGGCAAACTGCGACATTTTTGTTCGCAGTGCGGCTCGCATCTGATGGCCGAGAGACCACACTTGCCCATCGTGATCGTACGGGTCGCGACCCTGGATGACGATCCGGGCGTGATCGCCGAGGAGCACATCTGGGTCTCTCATGACGTACCGTGGCTTGCATATGAGGGAATGGCCGAGTATCCGGAGTGGCAGTCGACGCGCTGAATGAAGGATGCTGCGCCCATAGGTACACAGCCATTCACCCAGTCGCCAGTCGCGATAGTTATAACGTTATATTATATTTATATAAAGGTTCATAACGTTAAGCGCTATGCTGCCCTGAGATTTTTTATGCTCGGGCTGAATTCACAGGGCTTGCCAATGGATGTCGGTAATATCGGTTTTGTCGTCGCAGGCTTGGTGGTCGGCTTTATTGTCGGGATGACCGGTGTCGGTGGCGGTTCGTTGATGACGCCGATCCTGCTGTGGTTCGGCATCAACCCGGCCACGGCCGTGGGCACGGACCTGCTCTACGCCGCGATCACCAAGTCCGGCGGCGTTCTGGTTCACCGGAAGAACGACAATATCGACTGGAAAATTACCGGCTGGCTGACCCTTGGCAGCGTGCCGGCGGTGTTGTTGACCTTGTGGTTCCTGAGCCGCCTGCACACCGCGCCTGAAGCCTTGAACAGCGTCATCAAGCAGTCGCTGGGATTTGTGCTGTTGCTGACGGCACTGGCGGTGCTGTTCAAGAGCAAGTTGCTGGCATTTGCCCATCGGCGTGGGGTCGATCACGCGCAGATCAGTGACTCGAAGTTGAACGGGCTGACGGTACTGACCGGCCTGATCCTTGGTCTCATGGTCGCTCTGACCTCCATCGGTGCCGGCGCCCTGGGCACGGTGGCCTTGTTTATCCTCTATCCGTTCCTGCCGACCCGGCGCCTGGTGGGCACGGAAATCGCCCACGCGGTGCCGTTGACCCTGGTCGCGGGCCTGGGGCATGCGAGCATGGGCAATATGAACTGGGAGCTGCTGGGCTTTCTGTTGATGGGCTCGCTGCCGGGGATCTATATCGGCAGTCATCTGGCCGGGCGGGTGTCTGATCGCGTCCTGCGACCGTTTCTGGCAGTCATGCTGTTTTCGATTGGGTACAAGTTGGTGTTCTGAGCGTGACCGGGGACTCTATTTGGGGCCGAGTCAACACTGAAAAACTAGGAGTACAAGCACAGGCAGTAAGCTGATTTACTGTGTGTGTAACCGGATCAAAGCTGGTGTGATAAGACGGTGGAAGTCAATCCGCCGTCGACTTGGTCTACTAAACAGCTTTTACCAGCAGGGCCACTGCAACCACCATAGATACAATGGCAAATCCCTTTTGTAAGTGTGGTCCCGACAGCTTCGCTGCAACTAGGCGTCCGCAAATCATGCCGGCTAATGCTCCAATGGAAAACGGAATGGCAATTGCCCACTGTAAGTGCCCAGCTGCCGAGCTTGCCGCAACGCCGGAAATTGAAACCAGCGCAATAACGGCTAGAGATGTTGCAAGCACTGACTGTGCTGTCAGATTGGTGTATCGCTGGAGCATCGGCACCATCACAAAGCCACCGCCCACACCGAGCAAACCGGAAAGCCCTCCGGCGACGATACCAGAAACGGTGAGTACCCATGCACACGGAGCCGTCCAGTTTAGCTTTCCTCTATTTGCGTCCAATAGACAGGGTGGTGGTTTGTTCGTGACCGGTATCTTTGACTCGGCGGATGAGCGCAATGATCTTTGAAATACTCGGAGTGCCACGTACATCAGTACAAAGGCAAAAATTATCGTCAACGGACGGTTGGGTGTACGCTGCGCCAACCAAAGGCCAAGTGGAGAACATACGATCCCCGCTCCTGCAATTAAAAGTGCAGCTTTATAGCGGACGGTGCCGTTCTTGAGTCCCATTACCGTACCCAGGGTCGCGGCTAAACCGACAGCAAGTAAACCAATTGGCCCGGCTTCGGCCATGCTTAATCCCACTCCAAAAACCAACAATGGAACAGCCAGTATTCCTCCGCCAGCACCGGTCAGTGCCAGAATGACGCCAACAGTCAGCCCGAGCAGTAAGACTATGATCATCTCAGTTTCCCTGCTTTCACGTCTGATTTCATAGGTCGGCCAGCTCAGGTTTCGCCATCCACTCATGGCCCTTCAGCATGCCCTTCCAATATAGTGGTGGAAGAATTCGCTCTTTGAGCAGCCATGCCAGTCTTGATGGCCTGGTGCCGTCAATCAGCCAGGACGGGAAGCTCGGGGCGACCTTGCCGCCATAGGTGAACTCAGCCAGTACGATCTTGCCGCGTTCAACGGTCAGCGGACAGGAGCCGTAACCGTCGTAATGGGCGCTGCCCTTTGCTTTACCCATTGCAGCCAACACATTGTGGGCAACAACGGGAGCCTGCTTGCGTGCTGCCGCCGCGGTTTTGGCGTTGCTGGAGTTGGTCGCATCCCCCAGTGCGTGAATATTTGTCCAGGTTTTATGACGCAGAGTGTCAGGGTCGACATCGATCCAGCCTGCCGCATCAGCAAGGGGGCTGACTCGAACAAAATCCGGTGCAATCTGCGGCGGCACCACATGAAGCAGATCGAAGTCACGAGTAACAAGATGGGCGCTGCCATCTGGATTAACGCAGTTGAATGTGGCGGTTCGCGCAGGTCCATCCACACAGGTCAGCGTGTTGCCGAAATTCAGGTCGATACCATAAGCCGTAATGTATTCCATCAGCGCTGGGACATAGTCGGGAACTCCAAACAGCACCGCCCCGGCGCTGTAAAACTCGATCTCGACTTTGTCCAATACACCGGTACGTTTCCAATGATCGGCAGATAAGTACATGGCTTTTTGGGGAGCCCCCGCGCATTTTATCGGCATGGGGGGTTGTGTGAAAATTGCTCGGCCGCCACGCAGTTGCTGCACCATTTCCCATGTATAGGGGGCGAGGTGATACAGGTAGTTTGAGCTCACACCGTTGCGCCCCAGGGTGTCTGACAAACCCTCAATGGCATGCCAATTGAGCTTGAGGCCAGGACATACCACCAGTTGTTCGTACTTGACGACTCTGCACCCATCAAGAATGACAGCATTTCTCTCGGGTTCGAAAGCAGCTACCGCCGACTTGATCCAATGCACTCCACGGGGGATGGTCGCGCCCATCGTGTGGGCAGTTTGAGGGGCGCTGAAGACACCACAGCCGACAAGTGTCCAGCCAGGCTGGTAGTAGTGCACCTCTGCGGGGTCGATAAGGACGATGTCGAGCCCGGGTTCTCGTGCCAGTAAACTGGATGCCGTCGCGATACCCGCCGCGCCGGCACCGATGATGACCACGGTGTGCTGCGCCTCTGCAACTTCAACAGGTGTGAGCCCCTGATTCGCAATCCGGCGGATGACCCCTTTCATGTCGAACCCGGCTTTTTTTGCGGTTTCGACGATTTGTGGCAGGGGCAGTTTGCCCGCTTGTGATAGTGCCCACATCGTTGTCGAACGCATGCCCGATCGGCAATATGCCAATATCGGTTTTGGAAGTGATTCAAGTAGCTTGCCGAAGGCAATGCCCTGCTCATCGGTTACTTTTCCTGATTCGGCAGGAAGATAGTGCGCTTCAATGCCAATTGCCTGGGCCGTGCGTTTGATTTCGGCAAACAAAGGTTGATCAGCGCCTTCGCCATCCGGACGGTTGCAAACGATGGCGCGAAAACCGGCGTCTTTCAGTTCTGCCAATTGGTTGGGGAAAATCTGTTCTGATATTGATAGTCCAGGCGCAAGGCGGCGAATGTCCATAAGTGTCTCCGTATAGGTATATTTCTTATGAGTTTCTGGAGAGAGGCGGGCAACGTCAGGTGACGTTCAGCGGAATTTTTAGATAGCGCGTTCCGTTCGATTCAGGCTCGGGGAAGTGCCCGGCCCGCATGTTGACCTGAACCGATGGCAGGATCAGTAACGGCAGTTGCATCGATGCATCTCGCTTGTTGCGCATCGCCACAAACGCCTCCTCGCTGATGCCATTTCGCACATGAATGTTGTGGGCGCGCTGATCAGCAACGGTGCTGACAAATTGCACCTCGCGGCCACCAGGCTGGTAGTCGTGGCACATGTAGAGCAATGTATCAGCCGGCAGACTCAACACCTTGTTGATTGATTGGAACAGTGTGTGGGCATCGCCGCCGGGAAAATCGCAGCGCGCGGTGCCGTAGTCGGGCATGAACAAGGTGTCGCCGACGAATGCGGCGGTTTCCCTGCCATCGCTGATCACATAAGTCATACAGGCCGGTGTGTGGCCCGGCGTATGGAGCGCGCGGCAGTGCAGTGTGCCGATGGTGAAGGGTTCGTCATTGACGAACAGATGATCAAATTGACTTCCGTCACGCGCCATGTCGTCCGCTGTGTTGAACAAGGTCCCGAAGACCTCTTGCACCGTCGAAATCTGGCTGCCGATGCCTATTTTTCCGCCGAGCTTTTCCTTCAGGTATGGCGCCGCCGTTAGGTGGTCCGCGTGGACATGGGTTTCAAGAATCCAGTCGACCTTCGCTTTCAGTTCGGCCGCTCTTGCAATCAGTTTGTCGGCAGATGTTGTGGCTGTATGGCCTGATTCAGCAGCGTAATCCAGCACACTGTCTATCAATGCACAGTGGCGGGTGCTTTCATCGAGCACCAGATAACTGATGGTATGGGTAGCCGGATCGAAGAATCCTTCGACGTGAAGTTTCATGCTCATGATCTGTCTCCTTAGGGGGGCTTCTACCGAGCCACTCACACTAGGGACTGACATACGCAATAAGTCTGCCAGGGCGAAGCTGCGCTGGAAAAATATCTTATCTAGTTGAATGTATTGGATTAATTCTTCTGTCTCGAGTTGATATTTTTTTTGCCCTCCTAAACGCACTGCCATTGCTAGTGCGTATTGACATAAGTGGCAGTGCCACGACAGGATAAATGGATTCCTAGGAGCCACGATGACAAACATCCTGCCCACGCCAGCCAGCTCACTCCCACGCCGGGACCAAGTGCAATCACTGGTGTCGTTTCTTGAGTACGAAGCCCATCCGATGATCGTGCTTGATCCCGATTACAACATCCTGGCTGCCAACACTGCCTATCAACGGCAGTTTGGCAGTGCTGACAAACCCTTTATCGGGCATAAGTGTTATCGGATCTCCCACCACTACGACGTCCCTTGTGATCAGGCAGGTGAGAATTGTCCGATGAAAAAGGCCCAGGAAATGCGCGGTCTGGATCGAGTGCTGCACATTCACCACACGCACCGTGGCCCTGAGCACGTTGAAGTCGAGCTGCGCCCGATTCTGGATGAACATGGTGTGATTACCGCTTATGTGGAGCGGCTTACCATGGTTCGCAGTGCGTCGGCACGACCGAGCAAGGCGGGGTTGGTCGGTTGTTCGCCGGCTTTCAACCTTGCCTTGTCAGCACTACAGCGGGTGGCGCCGTCAATGTTGCCGGTATTGTTGTTGGGAGAGTCCGGTACCGGCAAAGAGTTGTTCGCCCGCGCCGTGCATGAAACGAGCGAGCGCGCCACTGGGCCGTTTGTAGTCGTTGATTGCTCGGGGTTGACCGAAACGCTATTTGAGAGCGAGCTGTTCGGCCATGAAAAGGGTGCGTTTACCGGGGCCATCACGCGCAAGCCGGGGTTGGTTGATACCGCACAAGGCGGCACGTTATTTCTCGATGAGATTGGCGACGTTCCGCTGGCCATGCAGGTGAAACTGTTGCGCCTGATCGAGTCTGGCACCTATCGTCGGGTCGGTGGCGTCGAGACCCTTCATGCAAACTTCAGGTTAATTGCCGCGACCCACAAGCCACTGGAAAAAATGATGGAGACGGAGACGTTCAGGCAGGACCTGTATTACCGAATCAGCGCTTTTCCCATCCACTTGCCGCCATTGCGTAATCGGGTTGAAGACATTGGTTTGCTTGTGAATTCATTTTTACAACGTACGGGTACTGGCAAACGTAGGCTGACTATAGAGGCTGATGCTCTGATGCAACTGCAGCGGTTTGCCTGGCCCGGTAACATCCGTGAACTGCGTAATGTCATGGAAAGAGCCTGCCTGTTCGCCGACGATGGCATCATCCGCGCGGTACATCTACCCAGGACAGCCGCCGAGATGTCTCCGCGGATTTCCACTCCAGCTCTTTTCGACAACAGCACGTTGGCACAGGTATTGGCTACTTTTAAAGGCACCCGCAGTGAGCTGGCCAAGCACATGGGCATTGGCGAGCGTACTTTGTACCGACGACTGAAGGCGCTAGGTTTGTCCTGAACCTCATTCAGCGACTGACTGCCAATGACTGCCGACCTGGCAGAGTTGGCAGTATGTTGATTGGACCAAGCATCCCCGATCTTGCTGGGTAGATACTTAACTCTCTGTTATTAAACAATAAAATTATAACTCTTTCCCTTGGCATGCCATGTGCTTACTAC